>NC_017770.1:2601034-3901551 GCF_000242635.2 Solitalea canadensis DSM 3403 | reverse complement strand
AAGTATAATAGTGAATTACAACAACTGAAGGACAAACTCGCCCTTCGTGAAGCTGAAATAATTGAACTTCAAAAGAAAGTAATCTCCTTGCTTGAAAAAAGTTAGACTTTATTGTTGTCATCTTCGTCCACAAGATCCATATCCATTTGAATTAATGGCTTAGCAACCTTTTTGCGGTTAATGCGCTGCTCTAAGCTTAAGAGCAGTGCAGGAACCAATATTAAGTTGGATAATAAAGCTACTAATAGGGTGATGGATACCAGTATGCCAAGCCACATAGTGCCTTCAAAGTTTGACGCTGCAAAAATTCCAAATCCAAAGAATAAGATTCCTGCCGCGTAGATCATGCTTACACCTGTTTCACTTAAGGCTAAGGAAATTGCTTTGGAAATACTATTTGCAGGATTTTCCAACTCCTGACGATATTTTGTAAGGAAATATATAGTTTGGTCATTAGCCAAGCCAAATGCCACACTAAAGATCAGAATAGTGGAAGGTTTTAGATTAATTCCCACATAGCCCATTATTCCGGCAGTAAATATTAACGAAATTATGTTAGGTATCAGGGCAATTCCGTTCATACGTAATGATCTGAACAGAATAAAAATGATAATCGAAATTAAGCCAATGGCTAATAATAAACTTTCCTTTAGGTTTTCTACTAAATAGTCCGTTCCTTTTACAAAAATCCTGCTGGACCCGGTAAATACAACATTGAATTTTTCTTTCGGAAAAATTGAATCAGTACGGACCTCCAGTTCTTTTAGCAATACATTCATTTTTTCTGAACCGATATCTGCCATCTGGAAGCTTACGCGAGTTTCGCTTTTGTCCTTATTTAAAAACGCTTTCAACATATCACCAGAACCTTTACCGGCTGATTTTCCGGCATAAGACAAAATGAAAGCTTGCTCCATTGTATTGGGTAAGCGATATTGAGAAGGATTTCCATTATAGAATCCCTGTGTAGCCATTTTTAAGACCTCATCTAATGAAAGGGCTCGTGAAATTTCCGGGTAAGCAGAAACCATCTCTTGAAACTTGTCAATACGTTTAATAAATGAAGCATTCATAACTCCATTCTTCTTTTTTGTATCAATGCTTACTTCCAGAGGTAGTACGCCATCAAAATTTTTCTCAAAGAATTTAAGGTCTTTATAAATAGGGTCTTTTTTAGGGAGGTCGTCCACTACATAACCGTTAGCATGCATTTTGGTAACTCCATATAATGCGATAAGTACAATTACTGCCGATGAAATATAAATAGCTTTTCTATGATGGAAAACCAAGTAATCTATCTTCTGAAGAAAAGCAGTAAGCTTTTTGCTGTCTAAGTGTTTAGTGTGCTTAGCTGAAGGAGCAGGAAGGAAGCTAAAGATTATAGGCACCAATATAATTGAACAGATATAAGTAGCAATGATATTGATTGATGCAATATGTCCGAATTCTTCAAGTATTGCACTGTTTGTAAATGAAAATACGCCAAACCCAATTGCAGCAGAAACGTTTGCTAACAAAGCAGTAGGGCCAATTTTTTGAATGGCAACCTCAAGCGAGTGCATTTTATCACCTGTTTTTCGAAATTCATTATGGTATTTATTTAGCAGCAATACACTATTAGGGATACCAATGATAACGATTAGTGCGGGTATAATTCCAAGTAAAAGTGATATTTGGTAACCAAACAACGCAATAATACCCAATGCCCAAACCACTCCATTTATTACCACTAAGAGCGGGAAAAATACAGCATGGAATTGTTTAAAGAATATGGCTAATACTAATCCTGTTGTAGCTAACGCTAAAACAAGAAAAAGCACGAATTCTTTGGCAATTTTATCAGATAACTTACTCCTTACCCAAGGTAATCCTGAATAATGTAATTCTACTTTATTTTTTTCAGAAAAAGTTTGGGCAAGGTCGTTTATCTTATTAACAATCTTGCCTCGATATTTGGAATTAAGGATTTGTCTATCAAATGTGATCGCCATTAATGTTGATCCATTTTTAGTGTTAAACAATAAGCCATCATAAAACTTCAAGCCTTCAATTTTCTGTTTTAACGAATCAACTTCTGCTTGTGATGTAGCAGGAGCCGAGATCACTTTGTTTAAGACAAATTTCCGTTCAGTAGTATCCTTTTTTAACTCATAAATGCGTCCAACCGATAATACTTCCTGAATACCTTTAATGGCTTTAATATCATTACTTAATTTTGACCAATCGTTGAATACATCTTTTTGCCAGATGCGTTTGTCGTTTAGTCCGATTACAAGCACGGCTCCATCTTCTCCAAACTTTGCCTTAAATTCATTGTATTCTACATAAGAAGGATCATCAAGCGGAAGAACTTTGCTCCCTGCATAAGCCAGTTGTAAGTCTTTACTATGATATCCCATAAAAGTGGTGACACACAAAATGACTGTAATTAGTATATAGCGGTATTTAAGAATGAATTTCGAAATAGGAGTCCACATATTTTTTGTAAAAATAAAACCCTGCGAAAGTACGGATTTAGTTTGATTTGTAATTTTTGATTTAAGTTTGAATGCTAAAGATTAGTATTAAAAAAATGGAGTATTAATGGGTTCTTTACACAAAACAAAGGGTGTAGTTTTAAAAGTTACCAATTATGCTGAAAGTAGCATTGTGGTTCAGATATTCACTGAGCATTTTGGCCTGCAATCGTTTATAGTAAATGGCGTGCGCAAGAGCAAAGCAAAACACCCTATGAGTTTGTTTCAGCCATTGAACTTAGTTGAGTTGATAGCTTATCATAAGCCGACTACCGGCCTGCAACGTATTTCAGAAATTAGAAATCTTCCTTGTTATACATCAATTCCTTATGATACAGTTAAAAGCACAATTCTGCTGTTTTTAAATGAAGTAGTGTATAAGTCGTGTAAACAAGAAACGGAAGAACCTCAGCTATTTTCTTTTCTGTATAGTGCCTTGCAGTTTTTAGACCTACATCAGGGGAGTGTCGCTAATTTTCACCTTACATTTCTGATTCATTTCTCTAAATTTCTTGGTTTTTATCCAGATAACTTCATTTACAATTCTCAGGAGTATTTTGATTTGCGTGATGGTGTTTTTACCCCCCTAAGACCCACACATTCCCAAACTGTAGTGCAGCCTTATAGCGGTTATATTGCCAAGTTGATGAGTTTGAATTTTGAGTCGATGGAACAACTTAAAATTTCATCAGCTGAGAGAAAAGTGCTGCTTCACGCACTGATCGATTACTATGAACTTCATATTGATAGTTTTGGAAAGGTGAAATCTTATGAAGTGTTAGAGGAAGTGCTAGGTTGATAATCACACAATAAAATTATTCTTATTGATAATCAACGTGTTTTTTGGGTGAAACAGTTTTTTTCAAAAACATTTTGTTGTTAATAAAAAAGACCTCATATTTGCAGTCCCAAAACGAGGGGAGATTAGCTCAGCTGGTTCAGAGCACCTGCCTTACAAGCAGGGGGTCACTGGTTCGAACCCAGTATCTCCCACCAATTTTGAATAGTTCTTTCAAAGAGATTAACTATCTCACAATCTTAAAATAGAACCTTTAGGGAGATTAGCTCAGCTGGTTCAGAGCACCTGCCTTACAAGCAGGGGGTCACTGGTTCGAACCCAGTATCTCCCACCAATTTTAAGATTACCCCTTTTAGGGAGATTAGCTCAGCTGGTTCAGAGCACCTGCCTTACAAGCAGGGGGTCACTGGTTCGAACCCAGTATCTCCCACACTAAAAAGCGTTTCGATGATAAATCGAGACGCTTTTTTGGTTTTAGTAAGCTAATTGCCGCGGCTTTTGACTAACAATGGTTTCCCAAATGTTGGATTTCTTCAAAAAGACTAATGTTGGTTGAATCTCTTTAATTTAATAACATACGGCTGAACTTTGTGGTTATGGTCTTGCGTCTAAAGGCTTTTATAAACGGCTATTTATTACGGATCTTTTGCTCCTATGGAGCAACCGCTGATATTCTAAAGCTTTTCCGGTGATCCTAAATAATTTTTATTAGAAAAATATCCTTCACTGTAATTCTACATTGCTTATTACTCTTTCTGTCCTCTTTTCGCATTTTTGATAATAAAAACATTTTTTATCCGTACTTTTTTCTACATATTCGCGAACAGCCAAAAGTGTACTTAGTACACGATGTATATACATATTAAGAATAAAATCTTTTAATTATGAGGAAACTATTATTAAGTGCGGTGGTGTTATTGGCCATTACAATAAGTTCATCAGCACAAGACCTTACTTCCCCGAACGGTAATCTAAAGCTATCTTTTAAGATTCAGAATGGAACTCCTACTTATCAGTTAAGTTATAAGGGAAAAGAGGTTGTTAAAACCAGTAAACTAGGGTTAGAGCTTAAAGAAGGAGCATCATTATTAAACGGTTTTGATGTTAGAAAAGCTGATTACAATGAAGCGAATGAAACTTGGTCGCCAGTTTGGGGAGAAGAGAGGACTATTCGCAACCATTACAAAGAAATGTTGGTGACCTTAGATCAAAAAGCACAAAAAAGATTCATCCAAATACGTTTTCGCTTATATAATGATGGTTTAGGCTTTAGATATGAATTCCCTCTGCAGGATAGTTTGAATTATTTTGTTATTAAAGAAGAGAGAACCCAATTCGCAATGAATGGCGATCATAAAGCATTTTGGCTTCCAGGCGATTACGATACACAAGAGTATAGCACTGTAACCTCCAATTTGTCGGAAATCAGGGTAAAGATGAAAGAATCCATTACTCCTAATGCCTCTCAACAGCCATTTTCACCTACCGGTGTTCAAACCTCATTAATGATGAAAAGTAAAGATGGTTTGTACATTAATATTCATGAAGCAGCACTTGTAGACTATTCATGTATGCACCTTAACCTTGATGATAAAAATATGGTTTTTGAATCATGGTTAACTCCTGATGCCATAGGTGATAAAGGATACATGCAAACTCCTTGTAAATCCCCTTGGCGTACAGTAATGGTAAGTGATGATGCACGTGAGATTTTAGCATCCAAACTGATCCTTAATCTTAATGATCCATGTAAATATGAAGATGTGTCGTGGATCAAACCTGTTAAATATGTTGGTGTATGGTGGGAAATGATCACCGGTAAAAGCACCTGGGCTTATAACAACCTTACCTCTGTAAAATTAGGAGAGATTGATTACGCTAAAACTCAACCTAACGGAAAACACGCGGCGAACACTGCTCATGTTAAGGAGTATATTGACTTTGCCGCTGAAAACGGATTAGATGCGGTGTTGGTTGAAGGTTGGAATGAAGGATGGGAAGATTGGTTCGGAAAAAACAAGGACTATGTTTTCGATTTCTTAACTCCATATCCAGATTTCGATGTTAAAGGATTGCATGAGTATGCAAAAAGTAAAGGGGTTCGACTGATCATGCACCATGAAACTTCAGGTTCAGTAAGAAACTATGAAAGACATATGGATAAAGCGTATCAGTTTATGGTTGATAATGGCTATAATGCTGTGAAAAGTGGTTATGTAGGTAATATTCTCCCGCTTGGGGAAAACCATTATAACCAATATATGGTCAATCATTATTTGTACGCGATTACCAAAGCCGCGGAATATAAAATCATGGTAAATGCCCATGAGGCTGTTCGTCCCACCGGATTGTGCCGCACTTATCCTAACCTGATTGGGAATGAGTCTGCTCGTGGAACAGAATACGAAGCTTTTGGAGGAAGTAATCCTGATCATACTACAATTCTTCCGTTTACCCGCTTAATGGGCGGTCCGATGGATTATACACCTGGAATCTTTGAAACAAAGATCAGTAACGTTAACCCTGAGAATAAATCTTATGTACGTAGTACTTTAAGTCGCCAGTTAGCATTGTACGTTACGATGTACAGTCCATTGCAAATGGCTGCTGATTTAGTTGAAAACTATAAGAAGCACATGGATGCATTCCAGTTTATAAAAGATGTTGCGGTTGACTGGGATGAAAGCAAGTATTTAGAGGCTGAGCCTGGAGATTATATTACTGCTGCTCGTAAGGCAAAAGGAACAAATAATTGGTTTGTTGGGTGCACCAGCGATGAAAATGGACATATATCTAATTTGACGCTTAATTTCCTTGATCCGGGTAAGAAATACGTTGCAACTATTTATGCGGATGCAAAGGATGCTCATTATGAAACCAATCCTCAGGCATATACGATTATCAAAGGAATTGTAACGAATAAAACCAAATTAACACTTAAAGCAGCTCCGGGAGGAGGTTATGCTATTAGCATAATCGAAGTAACCGATAAAGACGCTTTGAAAGGGTTAAAACAATTCTAATCTATTTTCATATAAAGAAGGGATTTGAGAGTAATTTCTCAAATCCCTTTTTTATATCTATTTCAGCCTATCTTTCAGAAAAGTTAAGCTAGTAGCATAAGCATCTTCAGTTGCTGCTTTATTAAATTTAGGGTTACTTGGGTTGGCAAATGCATGATCGGCCTCGTAAATTTTTACCGTTATTTTCTTTCCCGCAGCCTTCATTTTAGTGGCAAATTCATCGACTACCTGGGGTGTAATCCATTTGTCCTCTTTGGCAAATATTCCTAAAACGTCTGCATGAAGTGTAGCTAGTTTAGCTTCATCCTTTTCAGGCATTCCATAGTACATGATGCATCCGGCAGCTTGTTTTCCTGCCAATAAAGAAGTTTGCAATGACCATCCTCCTCCAAAACACCAACCTACAGTAGCTATTTGAGCATTAGCTCCCACATACTTTATTGTCGCATTGATAATTGCTTTCGCTCTTGCTTCGGTAACAGTGTTCATATAGTTTGCTGCTTCTTCGCGAGTAGTTGCAATCTGTTTATCGTAAAGATCGATGGCGATAACAGTTACATTTCCTAAATCATGATATAGCTTCTCCGATTCCCTTTTAATGTAATCATTGAGTCCCCACCATTCATGAATGACAAAAAGGTAGTTATTAGTAGGCTTTGCTGCTTTTAACTCATAAATATGGGCTTCTTTTCCGTCTGCTGAAGGTAACATAATGTCTTTCCCAAGATCACTCTTGAAGTTCAAGGGGAGAGGTTCTTCATGTGATTTAACAAAATCCTTGTCCTTGGACAGCATGGCAAACTCTTGTGTACCCGGAGTTGAACAACAACTCATTTTCATTTGCGCGAATGAAAATGTCGGAACTAGCATTAACAGTATTAGCGTTATTTTTTTCATGGCATTTTTGGGTATTGATCATAAGATTGAATTAAAGATAGTGCCAAAAAATAAGATTTAATAGTATAGGGTTAAAAAAGTATAAGGCTTTAGGAGTTTAAGATGTGGAAAACTCTTTCTGGCGTTCTTCCTGATTCATAAATGAATATTAAAATATAGGCGTATTTTTGGGCAGTTATTAACATTTCGATAAATACCGTATTTTTAAGTATAGATCCAATTAAATTTAAACTATGTCAGTAAATATTCCTTGTTTAGACCTAAATGATTTTGTGAATGGTTCTCCGGAACAACGCAAGAAATTTTCAGATGAAATTGGTAAAGCATTTAATGAAACAGGTTTTGTAACAATTAAAAATCATGGCTTAAGTCCAGAACTAATCGATGCTTTATATGTTCAGGTGAAATCAATTTTTGGTTTACCGGAGGAAGTTAAAAAAGGCTATGAAAAAGTAGAGTTGGCCGGACAACGTGGGTATACCAGTAAAGGCCGTGAACAGGCAAAAGGAGCCAAAACTCCTGATTTGAAAGAATTCTGGCAGATAGGACAATATGTAGAAGGAGAAACCTTAAGCAAAGAGGATTATCCTGATAATTTAGAAGTTAGTGAATTACCGCAGTTTAATACAATTACCAAGGAGGTTTACAAAAAACTTGAAGTTGCTGGGACGCAACTCTTGAAAGCCATTGCTGCTTATTTAGGTTTGAATGAAACCTATTTCGATCAGAAAGTATGGAATGGCAACAGTATTTTGCGTTGTATCCACTATTTTCCTATTGAAGATCCTGATAGCATTCCAGCTGATGCTGTTAGAGCAGGGGCCCATGAAGACATCAACCTGATTACGTTATTAATTGGAGCAAGTGCTGATGGTTTAGAGGTTTTAACGCGTGATGGCTCATGGTTCCCAATCAAAGCTGGACAACAGGATATCGTAGTAAATGTTGGTGATATGTTGCAACGATTAACAAATGGTAAATTAGTTTCTACAACACACCGTGTAGTAAACCCACCTCGAGAGCTAATGAAAACTTCGCGTTTTTCTGTTCCATTCTTCCTGCATCCAAAATCAGCTATGGATTTAACCAGTTTAGATTCATGCATCGATGCTCAGCATCCAAAACAATTCTCTGATATGACAGCAGGAGAGTACCTTGATGAACGTTTACGCGAAATAGGTTTAAAGAAATAATCTAGGTAATTAACAACTGTAGTTATAATAAAAGCGCAAAACTGAATTTCAGTTTTGCGCTTTTTGCATTAGTAGATTTATATTTTTTAAAAACCTAAACGGTCTTTATCCTTACTATCCGATGGAGGGGGTTCATGCTCATCATGATCAACGTCGGTACTATCTCCTACATAAACAGAACAATCCAATTCAATAGTTAAGTCTGCAGGCTTCTCAAAGTTGCCTTTTGAGATTTTTAAAGTTGGATCTGCATACACTCTCTTCATAAATAAGGCCCATACAGGTAAAGCCATGTTAGCACCTCCTCCTAAATTTAAGGAGTGGAAACGTACACTTCTGTCTTCACAGCCTGTCCATACACCTCCAACTAAATCAGGGGTTACACCCATAAACCAACCGTCACTTTGATTTTGAGTTGTACCTGTTTTTGCCGCAATCGGCATATCGAATTTATATTTACTGCCTCTCAATCTTAAGCCAGTTCCACCTGGCAGAGTGGTTGTTCCCTGAAGCATATAACACATAACATAAGCGGTTTGAGCGCTAATAGCTTGTTTGATTTCAGGTTTGTTTTCGTAAATGATATTGCCGTTTTTATCTTCCACACGAAGCAAGTAGATAGGCTTCGTCCAAATTCCTTTATTGGCAAAGGTGCTATAGGCTCCCACCATTTCATATAATGTAACATCCGCTACACCTAAACCGATAGAAGGATAAGGGTCAATATTCGCTGTAATACCCATGTCATGTGCATACTTAGCCACTATTTTTGGTCCAAGCTGCTTCATCAGGTACATGGTGATAAGGTTTTTCGATTGAGCTAGTCCCTCACGAAGAGTATACATACCTCCGGTTTTACCATCTGCGTTTTTAGGAGAGTAGTTGTCGAAATCCTCAAAAACTACAGGTTCATTAGGTACCTTCATACATGGTGAAAACCCATTGTCAATAGCTGCAGTATATACAAATGGTTTAAACGTAGAGCCTACCTGACGAGCGCCTTGTGCTACTTGGTCATATTTAAAATATTTAAAGTCGTCACCCCCAACCCAAGCTTTAACATAACCCGTGTGAGGGTCCATTGCCATCATTGCGGAACGCAAGAAACGCTTATAGTATTTGATTGAATCCAATGGACTCATTGTGGTGTCAATCTCGCCCTTCCAGCTAAAAATGGTCATTTTAACCGGAGTTTTGAACTCTTTATTAATCTCATCATCAGATTTTCCTAAATCTTTCAGTTCACGGTAACGATCGGTACGACGCATTGCCTGCTCAAGTGTTCCGGGAGAGAGATCAGATAAAGGATCACGTCTCATTCCTTTCCAGTGTTGATTAAACTGGCTTTGCAAATAAGGTAAATGTTCACGTTCGGCTTGTTCGGCATACTCCTGCATACGTGAATCAATAGTCGAATAAATCTTTAAGCCATCACGATAAAGGTCGTAAGGTGTTCCGTCAGCCTTTGATTTTATGGTTCCATTGTCAAGTAACTTTGTTAGTTCTCCACGTAAATATTCACGGAAATAAGCACCTAAACCTTCATTATGACTTTCAGGGTTGTAATCCAGTTTTATTGGTTTAGCCTTAGCTATTTCTAAATTTTTACTATCCAATACTTCGTCTTTGTACATTTGTTGTAACACGGTATTACGACGAGACAAAGCACGCTCAGGGTAACGAACAGGAGAGTAGTAAGAAGGACCTTTAAGAATTCCAATCAATAAAGCAGCTTGTTCAACTGTTAATTTATCCGGTGTTGTATTAAAAAATGTTCTTGAGGCTGTTTTAATACCGTAAGCATTACTTCCAAAATCAACGGTATTAAGGTACATCGCTAAAATTTCTTGTTTGGTGTAATTGCGTTCAAGTTTAACCGCAGTTACCCATTCCTTCATTTTAGTGATAAAAATGTTGGTTTTTTGGCGTCCAAATAGTTTTTTAGCTAACTGTTGGGTAATGGTACTTGCTCCTTGTCTTTTACCAATAAGATTGTAAAAAACAATGGTAAAGGTACGGCTGAAATCAATACCTGAATGTTCATAGAAACGCTCATCTTCAGTTGCTATAAGCGCATTTACAATATTGGGAGAAAGTTCATTGTATTTAACAAAAGAACGGTTTTCCAGATAATACGTGCCGATGGTTTTTCCATCTCCTGAAATCACTTCCGATGCAATATTGCTCTTTGGGTTTTCAAGATCACGGAAGGATGGCATTTTGCCAAATAATCCTAGCGCTATGGAAAGAATTAATAAGCTTACAAAAGCAATTCCTCCTATTACAACGAGCCAAAAGTTCTTAATGTACCTGCGTAAATCTTCTTTGCTTAACTGCGATTTGGTCATTATTGATATTAAAAGTTAATTCTAAAGTAATCCCTGTATTCTTCTACAGTTGTTTGGTTGATCAGTCTTGCAAAGTTATCGGTTGTGATGAAGAAAACAGTATATTTTTCATCAGGTAATCCGATTACATCATTCCTATATTCCATGAACTTTTTATAATACGCTTTTGCAGTCTCCATGTCGGCAAATTGATTAACAGATATTAACTGGGTTTCGTTATTAATCGTTTTACTATTATGGGTGTAATTTTTATCAGCAAAAAGTGTCCGGTTAAATTGTCCGATTCCTAAACGAATACGGTTTAGATTTGCTGTTGCATTATTAACAGCAACAACTAAAACATAGGATGCATTAGGAGCCGGTTTCTTGAAATAACTTTTTGATTCTGCTTCTGCAAGTTCTTGTTCTCTTTTTTGATCTTCTAATCTTCTTTGGTCTTCATATCGTTTACTTATAGAAGCGGCATCAGTTGCCGTAGCTATTGAGCGTTCCTCTAATGCAATCTCTCTCGAATCGAATTCAGCTCGATTGTTATCGATAGAAGCAATAAACTGGCCAGCCTGCTTACTTGCTTCTTCATTGGGATACTCTTGTTGAACTTTTTTAAGTTCAGCCTCAAAAGATCCTACTTTTTGGGTTTTACCAACAGCCAAAGCAGACAGAAAGGCGAATTTTGATTTTAAGTAAGTATTTGCTTTGGACAATTGAAAATCTTTGTTGGATGCAATTACCTTTTCATAATCTCTGTTAAGGTAATCTTTATAAGCCATTTCATATTGCTGCTCTGCTTGTGTCTGCGTAATATCAACAACCTGAGACGCTTCAGGATTTCTTAATGCATTTGCAAAAGATGAACCTGGATACTGATTTAATAGCCTGTTTTTATAGGCGGCAGATTGTTCTTTATTTCCCGCAAGTTCATTTATATAGCTCAGGTTATAGATGATTTCATCGGCATTATGTAATGGAGGAGGAGTATTAAGTGCTAATTCATAATATTTGATGGCACTCGCATATTCTTCCAGGTCATCACTATAAATAGCGGCAAGTTTTAATGCTGCATTTTGTTTTATCTGATTCGAAGAATCAAGCTTAGCTGGAGTTAATGGCAGGTTCTTAACTAAAAAGGCTTTTATTTTATCAGGTTGCGCTGCATCTATGCTTTTTAAATCAAATCCAGGATCTGTGTCAAATATTTTAGTGTTAGCAACTCCTTGTGAGCTTATTCGCCAGTTATCAGCTAATTGCCTATTTCCCCAACGTCTTATAAATTCATTATAACCGGATGCTACAGCATTATTATTATAAAAGTACCAGCTGGAACCACCACTCTCGGCATTGTTAAAACGGTTAATAGCTAATGTATTATAGGAAGATGAATATTGACTTTGATCAACCTTACTTTCCCGTATTTTGCTTTGGATTTTAGCTACTTGTTCATCAATAATTTTTGTCCGCTCCGGCTCTGGTAAAGCAGCAACATGTTGTAAACTGTCCTCCCTGTCAATAATTTTTATGTTTGCAATCAGGTCATCCAATTTATTATCACGCTCAATTATTTTTTCATAATCAGGGTGATCTCTTTGCACAAAAACTCTTGTACTATCGTAATACAAGTGTGCTTTATCATAATCTTTGCGATTAAAGTAAATCTCTGCAATTTGTGAATAAGACAACGCTTTTTGATTAAGATTCCGGCCTGTATTGGCAGCTGAAAGCTTATATAAAGAAATAGCTGAATCAGGTTGATTGGTGCGTTGCGCAATAGCTCCTAAAACAAAATAGATTTGGTCTTTATATTCACTGTTTTTCTCATCATCCAATAAGTCATTTAGTTTTCTTATCAGATCGCTTGTATTGCCACCTTCAGTTAAATTAGTCAGCCTGAATGCATTTATTTTTGCTGCTAATTCCATTTCATAAGGGGCCCTTAAGCCTTGTACTTTCTTGAAGGATTCTACCGCTTTAGCATAATCACCTTGTTTCTCATAAATCTGCCCCAAAACGTAGGAATAATTTATTTTGGCGAGCTTATCTTTTTTTATGGCTTTAATTGCATTTTCCAGAGACGAAGCAGCTTTGTCATAGCTTTTACGGTTAATGTAATACTGAGCCATTGCGGTATATACGAAACGTTTTGATTTTTTGGCATCTGCGATATTAGCCTCTGCCATTTCAAAAGCAGCAGTAGCATCTTCGGCCATTTTATCCTGCATTTTTGATAAACCGATCCAAGCCAATGCTTCTTCTTTTAAATCTTTATTTGGAAATGTATTATAGATATATTGGAACGTTTGTGCCGCATCAAAATAGTCACCTTTGTAAAAATAAGCCTTGCCAACCAACATATAGGAGTCATCAGTCCATTTGCTTACTTTGTGGCGGGTAACGACTTTCGAACACTTTTCAATAATCTGATCCATGTTCGCAGCCATACCGGAAGAAGCACCTTCATCAGGTAACTTTAGCAATGGCAAAACGTTAGAATAGGATATGGTGTAACCGCTTTCAAAATTGGATACATCTTTTCTGAAAATTTCTTTGGCATTAAAATAGGCATTGAAGCGGGCAGTAGTATTATGATACGAACCTTTTACTACTCCGATTCTGTTGCCCATGGGATCTCGCATCTTGCAGGCACCGACAGTAATCAGAGCCAAACACCAAAATAGTGGAAACAGCTTGTTTTTTAACGGCTTTTGCAATGAAATGTACTTTTTGTTGTTAGCAAATATAAACGATTGGCGCAAACATATGTTAACCAAAATTGGAATTTAACGATAAGTTTTTTTGTTTCCTTTTACTAAACTGTTAGAATTGTAATATCAATTAAACCCAAATTAACTGCGTTAAAACGCTGATTTTGTCAAACCAAATAAAAAAATGGTATCCAAAAAGAAGGATTTCTTAACTCAACTTAAGACCAAGTATAAATTGGTAGTGCTGAAAGATGATACTTTTGAAGAAAAAATATCATTTACCCTGAATTTAATGAATGTGTTTGTGGCCGCAGGAATGGGCGCAATCATTTTAATTATTCTTACCACTTTCCTGATTGTTTTTACTCCACTTAAAGAATATATACCTGGCTATGCTGATGTTTCTTTAAAAATAAATGTTGCAGAAGCAGCTATGAAAGCTGATTCGTTAGAGATGATGTTTAAGGCAAATCAAACTTATTTAAATAACATTAAAAGTATAATCGACGGCAAAGCGGGAGTTACGATTGCTGATTCCGTTCCACAGGTTGCAGTTAAAGATGTGGAAGTGGATAAAAAACACCCCAAAGTGGTTGAGGATTTCAGAGAGTATATTGAGTCTGAAGAAAAAATAAGTTTAAAGGATGATGTTACCCTTAAAAAGAAATCATCAATAAAGGACCTGGACTTTATTAGTCCGGTAAAAGGAACCGTTGTAGCTCGCTATGACACCAAAAATAACCGATTGTATCAAATTATTGGAACAGTTGCGCAATCTCCTGTTAAGGCCACACTTGACGGTATTGTATTATATGCAGGTTTAACTGTTGATGCAGGTTATATGGTTGTATTGCAGCATACTGCTAACATCATTACTGTTTATAAGAATTGCTCAATACTGTATAAAAAAACTGGAAATTATGTTAAAGCGGATGAAGTTATTGCTACTGCCGGAGATAAAGGAAAAGAGTTTAGCGGCCCGCAACTTGCTTTTGAGCTTTGGAATAACGGATTTTCTGTAGATCCTAATGAATACATGAAATTTTGATCTGTTCTAAATAGATTAATTTCTACATTTACAAACAAACCAACAATTATTAAATCAAACTAGCTAAACCATGTTCAAAAAAGACAAAAACCAGCATGAAGAAGAAACCGCTTATGGATCTATTAACCTTATAGGCGCAGGAACCACAATAGTAGGAGATGTCGAGAGTAAAGGCGATATCCGTATTGATGGAGTTGTAAAGGGAAATATTAATTCATCTGCAAAAGTTGTTATCGGTAACACCGGCTCAGTAGAAGGTAGTATTGTATGCACTAATGCTGATATCTCTGGAGCGTTACAAGGCGATATCCGGATTAGTGAATTATTGTTTTTAAAAGCCTCTGCCCGTATACACGGTGACATTTATACCAATAAGATGGTTGTTGAATCAGGTGCAATATTTACAGGTAAATGTAATATGGGTACTGTGATCAAGCAACCAACAAAAATTGATGATCATGCAAAAACAAACGGACGACAAGCGGAAAGCGTTACTGCGTAGTTACGCCCGTTACTCAGGCATGGGATTCCAAATGATTGGCGTTATTGGCGCTTTTGCCTTTGCCGGAGTTAAGTTAGATGAAAAGATGGCTGCCCAAACACCTTGGTTTACTATTCTGGGATGTTTATCTGGCATTGCTATTTCATTTTACTTAGTCATCAAACAATTAAAAGAATAATAGTAAGAAAACAGGTTTATGGTAGAATGGCATAAACCTGTTTTCTTTTGTTGTTAATACCTTTCCCTTAGAAAAAAACATCATCTGTGTTTAAATTCTAAAACATTAAGTTTAAACAGGATAACCTTCGAAAAAAAATTGCATCTTTGCGCCGATATTTTAAACGCTTTGATACAGAGTTTACAACCATTTATTAAAAAAACACTCCTTTTTTCCTTTATTGTTGCAGCAGTAATAGCAGGAATTCAATACTTTTTTTCTGAAAAAAATCTGCTGTTAAAGCAAATTTGGGTGTTCTTTATTTTTTTTAACCTCATAACGCTGTTTACATTCGCGCTATCAGCTTATGGATTGAAAAAAGGGGGTGAAACCTCTGTGTTGGCTGTGTTAGTAACTATAGTAGTAAAGATGTTGTTGTGTATGAGTGTAGCCCTTGTATTTATCATGAAACAAATGGTAGAGGATAAGTGGGTATTTATCACTAACTTCTTTCTTTTATATTTATTGTACACAGTGTTTGAAGTTTATAATTTAATATATAACTTGCGCGACCAAAAAAAATTAGAAAATCGTTAAATAAATGCGCTGTAACCCACTTTTTCTTAAAAAACTTTTC
The DNA here is from genome assembly GCF_000242635.2 of Solitalea canadensis DSM 3403. Taxonomy (NCBI): domain Bacteria; kingdom Pseudomonadati; phylum Bacteroidota; class Sphingobacteriia; order Sphingobacteriales; family Sphingobacteriaceae; genus Solitalea; species Solitalea canadensis. Next base: position 3,885,732 of record NC_017770.1, on the reverse strand, counting down.
GTTTTATCTCTAATTTTTGCTTTCGTAGCGGGAACAACTTTTCGTGCTATGGCCAATTCAGAGCATAATGAAACCGTAAATAAAGACAGTGCGCATGTTGCTGAAGCGCATGATGCCGGTGATTCTCATGGAACAGCTCATGGTGAAGAGCCGTTTGAGCCTACCAAAGTTATTATGGAGCACATTTCCGATGCTCACGACTGGCATTTATGGGGGCATACCTCAATTGGATTACCGGTAATTTTAAAAACTGACGCAGGTATTGTTACTTTTAACTCCAGCAAGTTTCACCACGATCAAACCGGTTCTCATGTTGTAGAAGAAGACGGTCAACGTTTTGTTCGTTTTGAAAACAAAATTTATTTAGCCGGACAATCTGCAAATGACAAAGGTCAGTACCTGACTTTTGAAGGAGAGCATCCTACCAATGCAAAACCTCTTGATTTTTCAATCACCAAGAATGTTGCTTCAATGTTCATATCTGCAATTATCCTTTGTTTAATTTTCTTCAGTGTTGCCGCTGCTTATAAAAAACGTGCAGGCAAAGCACCTAAGGGTTTACAGAGCCTAATTGAGCCTATCATTGTATTTATTCGTGATGAAATTGCACGTCCAAATATTGGTCATAAGTATGTTGGTTATATGCCTTTCTTATTGACTGTTTTCTTCTTCATTTGGGTAAATAACTTAATGGGTTTAATTCCAATTTTCCCAGGAGGAGCAAACTTAACAGGTAATATCGCAGTAACTTTCGTATTAGGAACCATAACTTTCCTTATTACCAATTTTAGCGGTAACAAATATTATTGGAAACACATATTAGCACCTGATGTTCCATGGTGGTTATATCCAATTATGCTAGTGGTAGAGATTATCGGTTTATTGTCTAAGCCATTTGCTCTTATCATTCGTTTGTTTGCGAACATCACTGCTGGACACATTATTGTTTTGAGTTTGATTTCATTGATCTTCATTTTCAAAACATTATATATTGCTCCGGTTTCAGTAGCATTCGTCTTATTCATGGATGTATTGGAATTATTGGTAGCATTCTTACAAGCGTTCATCTTTACCATGCTTACTGCATTATTTATCGGTACTGCTGTTGAAGAGCATCATCACTAAAAATAAGACCATGGACCATGGTCTATAATCAATGGTCTATATAAAACAAGTAATTATTTTTTAACTAAATAAATTTATAACAAAATGATCGGAAGTATTGCTGCAATTGGTGCTGGTTTAGCTGTAATTGGTGCTGGTATAGGTATCGGACGTATTGGTGGTTCTGCAATGGAAGGTATTGCACGTCAACCAGAAGCTGCCTCTAAAATTCAAACTGCAATGATCATCGCGGCTGCACTTGTTGAAGGTGTTGCTTTATTCGGTGTGGTAGTAGCTTTATTAGGTACTCGCTAATTTATTGCAATAAAACTAAGCCTGCGGCGATTGGCAACAGGCTTAGTTTTAACAATCACAGCTTTTTAAAAGAACTTTATATAAAACATAATATAAATGGAATTAGTTACCCCTAGCATTGGATTGGTTTTTTGGACCACCATTACTTTCATTTTTCTTATCATTCTTTTAGGCAAATTTGCCTGGAAACCAATTGTATCAGCTTTAAATGAACGCGAGCGTTCTATCGAAGATGCTCTTAGTGCAGCTGATAAAGCTAAAGAAGAGTTAACTCGTCTTAACCAGGAAAGCGATAAATTGCTTAAAGAAGCACGTTTGGAACGCGATAAAATCCTGAAAGAAGCAAAAACAATGGGTGACAATCTTATCGCTGATGCTAAGCACAATGCTCAGGCAGAAGGCGCTAAAATGATCGCAAAAGCTCATGAAGAAATTAATGCACAGAAAAACGCTGCTTTAGCTGAGGTGAAAAATCAGGTTGCAGTTCTTTCTATTGATATTGCAGAAAAAGTTCTTCGTAAGAAGTTTGAAAATGCAAATGATCAGGAAGCATTAGTTGCTGAATTGTTAAAAGACGTGAAATTAAATTAATAAGTTACGAGTTCCGTGTTGCGAGTTAGGTGTTTTGCACAAAATAACCCGTAATCCGAAACAAGAAACCCGTAATTAAAAGATATATGTCAGAAATTAAAATTGCTTTACGGTACGCTAAATCATTGCTTGATCTTGCCAAAGAACAAAACAATGTAGAAGAGATCAATAATGATGTTAAGCTTTTTCGTGATACTGTAAAAGCTAATCCGCAGCTTCGTGCTGTGTTGGCTAATCCGATCATTTCAGGATCTGATAAAAAAGCAGTTCTTCATGGATTATTTGCGAGCAAGATGGATAAAGTCACTATTGCTTTCTTTGATCTTATGATCAATAAAAGCCGTGAAAGCTTTTTATACGCTACTTCAAAACAGTTCAATGAGTTGTATAACCTGTTGAATGGTATTGTTAAGGCTGAAGTGGTATCTGCATTAGCTTTATCGGAAGGAAATAAGCAGCAACTGGTTAGTGCTCTTGAGAAAGAGTTGAACAAACGAGTGATTTTAAATGCTAAAGTTAATGCTGATTTAATTGGTGGTTTTGTTTTAACTGTAGGAGATAAACAATTTGATACCACTATTGCTAAGCAACTTAACGAGCTTAAAAAGAATTTTATGAGCAATGATTTTGTTGCTCAATTGTAATTGTTAAATAGTTTAAAAAAATATAACTAAATAAATCATGGCAGAAGTAAGACCCGACGAAGTTTCGGCAATTCTACGTCAGCAATTGGCGGGCTTCAAGTCAGAAGCTGAATTAGAGGAGATTGGAACGGTGTTGCAAGTGGGTGATGGTATCGCTCGCGTATACGGCTTAACCAAAGTTAAATCTGGTGAGCTTGTTGAGTTCAATAATGGATTACAAGGTGTTGTATTGAACCTTGAAGAAGATAACGTGGGTGTGGTATTGTTGGGTCCTTCAGAAGGTATCAAAGAAGGTGACACATTAAAACGTACCAGCCGCATTGCATCTATTAAAGTAGGTGAAGGCATGCTGGGCCGTGTTGTTAACACACTTGGTCAGCCAATTGATGGCAAGGGTCCTATTGAAGGTGAAACTTTTGAAATGCCTTTAGAGCGTAAAGCTCCAGGTGTAATTTACCGTCAACCGGTAAATGAGCCTTTACAAACCGGTATTAAAGCTATCGACGCAATGATTCCAATTGGTCGTGGTCAGCGTGAGTTGATCATCGGTGACCGTCAGATTGGTAAAACTGCGGTAGCTATCGATACTATCATCAACCAAAAAGAATTCTACGAAGCTGGTAACCCTGTATTTTGTATTTATGTTGCTTGTGGTCAGAAAAATTCTACCGTAGCAAACATCGTAAAAACATTAACAGAAAACGGTGCAATGGCTTATACTGTAATCGTGGCTGCTTCTGCTGCTGATCCTGCTCCTATGCAGTTTTACGCTCCATTTGCAGGTGCTGCTATCGGTGAATATTTCCGTGATACAGGTCGTCCGGCATTGATCGTTTATGATGATCTATCTAAACAGGCTGTGGCTTACCGTGAGGTGTCATTATTACTTCGTCGTCCACCAGGTCGTGAGGCTTATCCAGGTGACGTATTCTACTTACACTCACGTTTGTTAGAGCGTGCTGCTAAGATCAACTCAAGTGATGAGATTGCTCGTCAAATGAACGATCTTCCTGAGTCGCTGAAGAGTAAAGTAAAAGGTGGTGGTTCATTAACTGCACTTCCAATTATCGAAACTCAGGCAGGTGACGTATCAGCATATATTCCTACCAACGTAATTTCAATTACTGATGGTCAGATCTTCTTAGAGTCGAACTTATTTAACGCTGGTATCCGTCCTGCAATTAACGTTGGTATCTCTGTATCACGTGTAGGTGGTAACGCGCAAATCAAGTCGATGAAAAAAGTTGCTGGTACTTTAAAACTTGACCAGGCTCAATATCGTGAGTTAGAGGCCTTCTCTAAATTCGGTTCAGACCTTGATGCTTCTACAAAAGCAGTGTTAGATAAAGGTGCTCGTAACGTGGAGATCCTTAAACAAGGTCAGTACTCTCCGGTTACTGTAGAGAAACAAATTGCAATTATTTACTTAGGTACAAAAGGTTTACTACGTGCGGTACCTGTAAATAAAGTGAAAGAGTTTGAAACTGAGTTCTTACAGTTATTAGACGCAGGTCATAAAGGTGTTCTTGATCAATTGAAAAAAGGTCAATTAACAGACGAAGTGACTAATGTATTAGAAACTGTAGCAAAAGAACTTTCATCAAAATACTAATTCAAAATTAATTCCGAGTTAAGAGTTGCGGGTTACGGGTTTTAAAATCTCGTAACTCGTAACACAAAACCCGAAATAAATAATAGAATGGCCAACTTAAAAGAAGTACGTCTAAGAATTGCATCTGTTAAATCAACGCAACAGATCACCAAAGCCATGAAAATGGTTTCGGCGGCAAAATTCCGCAGAGCTACTGACGCTATCGTTCAGATGCGTCCGTATGCAAACAAGCTGAAAGGTATGCTGGCCAACCTTAGTGATTCGGTTGCTGATATGGATAATGTTTATACTCAGGAACGCGAGTTAAATAATGTGTTGCTGGTAGTTATCACTTCAAACCGTGGTTTGGCAGGAGCTTTCAATAATAGCGTAATTAAAGCCACCAATGCACTTATCGCTGAAAAATTTGCTGAGCACAAGACAAAGGGTAAACTTTTTATTGTTGCTGTAGGTAAAAAATCGCAAGACTTTTATTCTAAAAATGGTTTCCAGGTAATTGGCAATAACAATGAGTTATTCAACAAATTGAATTTTGCTAATGCTTCACAAATCGTTGAGCAGATTATGGAAGGTTTTGCTGAAGGTAAAGTTGATCATGTAGAAATGATTTACAACCAATTTAAAAATGCGGCTGTTCAAATTATTACCCTTGAGCAATTATTGCCATTGCCTAAAGCACCTCAGGACGGAAGCACAAGCAAAGTGGATTATTTGTTTGAGCCTTCAAAAGAAGAAATTGTAGAAGAATTGATTCCTAAATCGATTAAATTACAATTCTATAAAGCATTGTTAGACTCACATGCTGCAGAGCACGGAGCGCGTATGACTGCCATGGATAAAGCGACCGAAAATGCTGGTGAATTGTTGAAATCATTAACATTGCAATATAACCAAGCTCGTCAGGCTGCTATTACAAACGAAATCCTTGAGATCGTTTCTGGAGCAAATGCCTTAGCGGAAGGTTAATCAAAAGCAACTGATTTATTCAGAATATTTAGCCCTGATTCAATTGAATCGGGGCTTTTTTGTACTACATTTCCTATACGGTAATAGCTATTTTTCAATAATTGATTGCCTGTTGCCTTAAAATTGAGTTTCTTTAGGCTGTTTAACTCTAATCAGTCTGCTCATACATAATGGATACAAGAAGAGATTTTCTTAAGAAAGCTGCATTGCTATCAGGTGCGGCCGGGATTACCAGCGTATTACCTTTATCTATTCAAAAAGCCTTAGCAATTAATCCGCAAGAAGGGAGTACTTTTCTTGACGCCGAACACATCGTGTTATTAATGCAGGAAAACAGATCATTCGATCATTGTTTTGGTACCCTTAAAGGAGTCCGAGGATTTAATGACCCCAGAGCAATAACGCTACCGGACAAGAATCTTGTATGGTTCCAAACCGACAAAGACGGCAAAACCTATGTGCCCTTCCGAATGGATATTAAAGAATCAAAGATTACATGGATGAGTTCTCTGCCTCATTCCTGGGAGAATCAGGTTGATGCAAGGAATGAAGGTAAATATGATAAATGGTTGGATGTAAAACGCTCAGGTGGTTATCCTGATATTCCGATGACGCTTGGATATTATACCCGGGAAGATATACCTTTTTATTATGCATTGGCCGATGCTTTTACCGTATGTGATCAGCATTTCTGTTCTTCTTTAACAGGAACTACCCCCAACCGACTTTATTTTTGGACAGGCACTTTAAGAGATAAACAAAGTGTTGAAGGGAAAGCCAATGTTTGGAACTCAGACGTGGAATATGAAAATGAAGCCAACTGGACGACTTTTCCTGAGCGCTTGGAGGAAGATGGAATATCTTGGAAAATTTATCAGAATGAAATAAGTGTAGGAGTTGGATTTAGTGAAGATCAGGATGTTTGGCTGGCAAATTTTACCGATAATCCTATTGAATGGTTTAAGCAATACAATGTTCGGTTTTCTAAAGCTCACCTTGATTATTTAAAACAACGCGAGATGCAACTTCCTGCAGAGATTGCTACGTTGGAGGCCAAGATGAGTTCATTGTCAGAAGTTGAATTAACTGAAGCAAAGAAAAAGCTGGAGCAAAAGAAAAAGGCTCTTGTTAAAATAGGAACGTCTAACGCCAAATGGAATCAGGCTGCTTATGAGTTGCTTTCTCAATATGAAAAGAACCTGCACGATAAAGCATTTACGACTAATAATGGTGATCCGGATTACCATCAAGTAGAAACATTAAACTATCATGAAGATGGTGTGGAGAGATTGGTGAAGGTTCCCAAGGGAGACGTTTTGCATCAGTTTAGAGAAGATGTTAAAACAGGAAAGTTACCAACGGTATCCTGGTTAGTTGCTCCTCAGCACTTTTCTGATCACCCTAGTTCACCGTGGTATGGTGCATGGTACGTTTCGGAAGTGATAGATATACTGACACAGAATCCGGACGTATGGAAAAAAACAATATTTATCCTTACGTATGATGAAAACGACGGCAGCTTTGATCATATTCCTCCTTTTGTAGCTCCAAATCCAACGGATAGAGACACTGGCTTTACCTCTGAAGGAATTAATAATGGTGTTGATTATGTAACGTTAGAACAGGAATTCAGAGATGGAAGAAGTAAAAAAGACGCTCGTCAGAGTCCGGTTGGACTTGGATACCGTGTGCCATTTGTGGTAGCATCTCCCTGGAGCAGAGGAGGATGGGTTAATTCAGAAGTATTTGACCATACTTCGGTTTTGCAGTTTCTGGAAAAGTTTTTAAGTCATAAAACGGGCAAGAGCATTAAAGAAACTAATATCAGCAATTGGCGGAGAACTGTTTGTGGTGATTTAACTTCAATTTTCAGGCCTTATAATGGAGAAAAAATAACGTTACCACCATTTGTTGACAAGGTTCCGTTTATTGAAAGTATTAGCAATGCTAAGTTTAAAGAAATACCTAAGGGATTCAGGGAGCTAAGCACAGAAGAGATTGCAAAAGCTCATCAAAATCCATTAGCAGCTGAATTTATGCCTCGTCAGGAGAAAGGTACACGACAATCATGTGCGTTGCCTTATCAATTATACGCAGATGCAAAACTAAGTAAGGATAAGAAAAGTGTGGAGGTAACATTTGCTGCAAAGAATGAAATTTTTGGTCAGTTATCCGCAGGTGCTCCTTTTAATGTATATGCTCCGGGAAATTATCGTTCTAATAAACAGTTAAATTTTGAGTCGGTGAAAACCTGGGCTTATGCTGTTAAATCAGGAGATGAGATAAATAATTCATGGGCGCTGCACAATTTTGAAAAGGACCAGTATTTTCTCAGAGTGTATGGTCCGAATGGCTTTTTCAGAGAATTTAAAGGAAATGAAAGTGATCCAGGTATCGAAATACAATGTGAGTATAGCAGAAACAGATTTAATAATAAAAAGCTAACGGGAAGCATTGATTTAAAGATTGCAAATCTTGACAAAACACGTAAATACTCCGTGTTAATTATAGATAATGCATATAAAAATCAACCGATTAAGAAAGTAATTGATGCAGCTGCAACTCCGGAAAGCATTGCACATATAAAACTTGATTTAGTTCAAAGTTATAACTGGTATGATTTCAGTGTAAAGATTGAGGGATTTGATGTTTTCGAAAAACGCTATGCAGGTCGGGTTGAAACTGGGAATGATAGTTATAGTGATCCCTTGATGGGAGGTATGATCTAATTTTTGCTCTTCAGAATAGGGCGTTGATCGCTAAAATATAGCTTTTTGTATATTTTACACTAAGTATCTATATATGAGCAATTCCCTGTTTTAATAAAAAATTAGTTTTAATGAAAAAATGACAATAAACATGATATTGTATTGATAAATTAATAATAATTATTAATTTGCGTTTGCAATACAATCTTACAATCGAGATGGAACACTTGAGTGAAACGCTACTAAACGACCTACATTTTGTTAAAGAGCGAATGGGTAATTCATTCCATGATCTGGAATTTATTCTGACCTGTTTAAAAGAGGTAATCGAAGAAAGTGGCGACAAGGAATTGGCTGCTTTTATTCCCTGGATCCAGGATGAAACTCCTGTGGGAGTGGATTTCACAACCAAGCATATTCAATTATATTCCATGGTTTTCCATATGCTCAATCTTATTGAGGTAAATGGAGCTGTTCAACACAGAAGAAAGAAGGAAAGTGATAAGCTTTCAAGCGCTAATGGCTTATGGGCTCAAAAATTGCATTTTCTGAAAGATGAGGGGTTTGATGCGAAAACCATCGCACAAAAGCTTCATTCTATTAAAATTGAACCGGTTTTAACTGCACACCCAACAGAGGCTAAGCGGATTACAGTTCTTGAACATCATCGTCATTTATATCTGTTATTGGTTCAACGTCATAATTCAATGTTTTCTGATCAGGAACAAGAGCAGATTCGTGATGAAATAAAGCTTATTTTGGATACATTATGGAGAACAGGGGAGATTTACCTTGAAAAGCCTAATGTGGAGTCTGAACTAAGAAATGTTCTACACTATTTAACCAACGTTTTTCCGGAGGTATTACCTATTCTTGACCGTCGCCTTGAACAGGCTTGGGTTGATGCAGGTTTTGCTCCAGAGATGATCGAAGATATCAGAAATCGCCCAAAAGTATCTTTCGGTAATTGGGTTGGTGGTGATCGCGACGGTCACCCTTTAGTAACAGACCAGGTTACAGCTGAAACGCTGAAAACTTTGCGTTTAAATGCGTTTGTTGTTATTCGTAGATCATTGCTGGAACTGTTACGTAAGTTAAGCTTTACCTATACTTTTGATGAAGCAGAACCTGCATTGCAGCAGCGTATGCTTGAAATGCGTGCTGTTTTAGGTAAGGAAGGTGATGAAGCGTTCTTTAGAAATTCTGGAGAAGTTTTCCGCCAGTTCGTTAATCTTTGCCTGGCAATGTTACCTGTAAAGGTTAAACGTAATCACCTTATTGAACTAAAAGATGTAGAGGTTGGGTATACGTATTCGACTGAACTTTTAGAAGACTTAGTGCTTTTACGTGACTCCATGATTAAATATGGGGCGAAACGTGCGGCATTAGGTTATTTAAATAATGCGATCAGAGTTGTTGATACATTCGGATTCCATCTTGCAAAACTTGATGTTCGTCAGAACTCAGCATTCCATGATAAAGCAATTGATCAGTTATTACAAGCAAGTGCTTTGCATGGTGATAACTATGCTGATTGGTCGGAAGATCGTAAACTGATGTTTTTAAATTGTGAGCTTCAATACAATCGCCCTTTTGTACATCCTTCGATCAAATTGGAGGATAATGCAAGTGCTGTTTTAAAAACATACGATGAATTAGCAAATCATGTGGGTAAATATGGCCCTGCTGCTATCGGTTCATTGATTGTAAGTATGACCCGTAGTGTCTCAGATCTACTGGCTGTATTTCTTCTGGAGCGTGAGGCCGGTTTGTCGGAGTTCACCACAGAAGGACTGGTTTGTCATTTACCAGTTGTTCCTTTGTTTGAAACCATTGATGACCTTGAAAATAGCGTTGCTATTATGGACACATTCCTGGCTCATCCTGTAACTCAACGTAGTTTAGAATACCAACGCAGCCAATCAGACGAAACTGATCTTGTACAGATGGTAATGGTGGGTTATAGTGATAGTAACAAGGATGGAGGTATTCTTGCTTCACAGTGGGCCTTATATAAAGCTCAGTATGCTTTGTCTGAGATTGGTCGTAAGCATGGTGTTCGTATCCGATTCTTCCATGGAAGAGGAGGGTCTGTAAGCCGCGGTGCGGGTCCAGCAAATTGGTTTATCCAGGCATTGCCTCATTCATCATTACAAGGAGACCTGCGAGAAACGGAACAAGGTGAAACTATTGAGCAGAAGTATGCTAATAAAATGAATGCCAGCTATAACCTTGAGTTATTGTTAGCAGGAACGGCAGCTTCAAGTATTGCACAACAACAATCAGAACGTAAGCCTCATCCTTTACAAGATATTTTTGAGTGGATGGCAACGGAAAGCTGTGAATTCTATGGGCAGTTTATCCACAATCCTAATTTCATTCATTTCTTTAGCCAGGCTACACCAATAGATGCCATTGAGTCTAGTCGCATCGGGTCGCGCCCTGCACGTCGTACAGGTGAGCGAACTTTAGCTGATTTGCGTGCAATTCCTTGGGTATTTAGTTGGAATCAAACTCGTTGTAATATGACCAGTTGGTATGGTGTGGGCTATACTTTGGAAAAATTATTTACGGAGAAATTCGATCAGTTTTTGAAGTTAAAAGATGCCTTGAGCAGCGATGCTTTGGTCCGTTACGTATTCACTAATGTAGAGTCATCGCTTGATTCTACGGATGAAGAAATCATCAAAGAGTATGCGGATTTAATGACCAATATTGAAGCTCGTGACGAGATTCTTGCATTATTACTTGAAGAATTGCATCGTACTCGTTTAATGTTTGCGAAACTTCAGGATCGAACTTTTGAAGAACGTCGTAAAAGCCGTCATTATTCAACTCAACTCCGAGCAGTTGCTTTGAAACCTTTACATCAAAGTCAGATTCGTTTGTTGAAGCAATGGAGAACGATGAAACAAAACGGCGCAAGCACAGTTGAAACGGAGGATACATTAATAACCTTACTTACTTCAATTAACGCGATTGCGAGTGCACTGGGTACAACTGGATAAACTCTTTTTACATTGATTAGGATAGGGCTGTCATTTATTGACAGCTCTTTATTATTTACAAAAAAAAGACCTGTTTTTGCAGGTCTTTTTTGCTTATTGTTGTTCAGGAACAAATTTTAGTGATATGGAATTTACGCAATAGCGATCACCCGTTTCTGTTGGGCCATCATCAAAAATATGGCCGAGATGTCCACCGCAATTCGCACATAAAATTTCAGTTCTGATCATTCCATGACTTAAGTCCTTATGGTATTCTACAGTACCGGGAATCGCTTTGTCAAAGCTTGGCCATCCGCAGTGACCGTCAAACTTAGTCCCCGACTCAAAGAGTTTGGTTCCACACGCCGCACAAACATAAGTGCCTTTTTTATAAAAATTATTGTATTCGCCGGTAAATGGACGTTCTGTTCCTTTCTGGCGTAAAATAGCATATTGCTCAGGAGTGAGTTCCTTTTTCCACTCTTCTTCGGTTTTCTGAACTTTATAACTCATCTTTTTTTCTGTTTTAGGATCCGTATTTTTACTCTGTGCACAGGCTGTAAAGCTGATTGCGGAGAAAGCTATAGCAAAGCAAAGGGATAATTTAAAGATATTCATTGTGCCGTCTAATTTGTTTTCAGCTACACTTACGAAACCAATTTGGCTATGGATTTGTTTGATAATAAAAGTTATAAAAATATTACAGTGTGCTATTTTGCCAGTTGAAGTTCCTTGAAGTTTTTAATCGCCTCTTTTAATTCAGGATTGTTTTTAATTTCCTCTTTAGCAGCTTTATATCCTTGTTCAAAAATGTCGTCAGTTCGCTTTACATGAAAAAGACTTATTGATCCAAGTCCTTTCGGCTCAATAATAACATTACACAGTCTTTTCTTGCTTTCTGTTCGTGAGTTTAGGCTGATGACAACAGATCGTTCAATAATATTTTTGATGCCTGTTACAGAGTCAATTTTTTCCAAATGATTGCAGCAGGAGCCGATAATAAAATCACAATCATCCATGATAACTTCCACCGGAAAATTATCAAGTATTCCACCATCAACATATAATTTCCCATCCATTTCGATGGGTTTAAAAACCGCAGGAATACAACTTGAAGCTTGCACGGGAGCTATTAATTTTCCAGAAGAGAAATAAGCTATTCTTGCGTTGCCTAAATCAGTTGCAGCAACTACAAATGGTATCTTTAATTCTTCAAATGTTGCAGGCAGAAATTGATCATAAAGAATACTGGTATTTTGTAAGGAAAGAAGTCCGAAACCTTTGATAACCGGTTTTATATACCTGAATAAACTGGTTACTTTAAACGCATTAAGGATGAAATCAGGTTGATAACCATTGGCTAAAAATGCCCCCACAATTGCCCCAGCACTGGTTCCTGAGATTTTTGAAAAAGTCAAACCCTCTTCATAGAGGGCCTTAACCACACCTAAATGAGCAATTCCCCGAATTCCCCCTCCCGACATTACTAATCCGATCTTCATAATATATTGTTCATGGGTCATAGTTCATAGATCATAGTCACTATGAACCATGATCTATGAACTATGACCTTATTTCGGTTTATACTTCGATTCTTTAAGTATCTTTTGACTATCAGCTTCGCTCATTAACTGTGCCAGAGTAACATCCGGATTCTCGTCCATGTACTTGCGTACAATTTGCCATCCTAACCAAACTCCCAACATTGGAGCCGAGTCATTGTTTAAGCCAGAGGTAAAAGGAGCATCATTTAAATATTTAGCATATTTAAGCTCATCTGTCGAATATAATAACCCCTGACCTAAAAATTCTGTCCATACATCAGCTTTATAAGTATTACACCACTCTAATTGTTTTTGCGAATAGCCAATTTTTACAGAATCAGGCGAATCAGGTAAAACCCTGTCCATAAAATATAACAATTTGCCTTGATAGATCATGCGATGTAACAAGGTTTTATCAGTTTCGTCAAGTTCAAATAACTGTTGAGCAAAAGCCTTCAACGCTGTTGAAGTAATGTGATCCTTGTTTAGTTTACGTTGAATAAACGTTGGAAAGTTCACGTTTTTAGATTGGTAAAAGCGATATCCCTGCCCCATGTAAAGATCAAGTTCTATTGCTAAAGTATTATTTACCGTACTGGCACCTAATTGAAAATCTGCTATATAGCTTACCACTTGAGGTACTTTTCCCTGAGGGAAATAATATTTATAATATTTAAATGCATCCGTTAACTGTTTTTCAACGTCTTTAAGATCAGGATACACAGAGTCAACGTCATGTTTCAATAGGTTGAAATCATGATTTGACTTAATCATTTTAATTAATTGAAGATTGTTAGTATCAACAGGATCGGGGTTTCGCAAAATATTTCTGAAATAGATAGCATAGAAATCAGGATATTTGGCCCTTAATTTTTGTGAAGCCTTTAAAAGGTTGGACGTATCTGCCTTAAAAAGATCTTGCTCAAAACGATCGATTTTGATGTTTAAATCAATGTCGGCAACATCGGGATGTTTTTTATCGTTAATACAACTAACCATTACGAATAATGGCAAATAAAAGAGTATCTGCTTAAGTCTGATTTTAGGCATAATAAAATGTGGCTCTAATGCAAAGCAAAGTTATCATTGTAAACGTCATTAACTTTATTTTAATCCATGAATAAGAAAATTATCTTAATAGCAGCTTTCATATGTTTTAGTTTAGCTTCAAAAGCACAGAATTTTGATTTGGGCTTAAAAGTTCATCCATTATTTGGATGGTTAGTTCCTGAAGAAGGAAAAAGCAATGGTGCAACAACAGGATTTTCTTACGGTTTGATGGGCGATTTTTATCTAAAAGAACGATATGCTTTCAGTACGGAGTTTGCCTTAACAACAATGGGTGGTTCTATAAAGCAAGGCGATTCACAAAATGGAGAGGAAACAGAATATAAACTCAAGTATGTAGAGATCCCCATTTCGTTAAAATTAAAAACCAATAAAATCGGTGAGGGGCAATTATATGGCCAGTTTGGGTTTGTTCCGGGAATAAAAGTTGGAGCAAAAATTAGTGGCACAATTACTGAGAATGGCGTTTCCAGAGATTATGATAATGAAAGTATAAGTAGTAACATTAATCCTTTCAGACTTTCTTTATTGATAGGAGGAGGCTATGAATATTATATAGATAATTCAACACGTATCACCGCAGGTTTAAGTCTCAATAATGGTTTTACAGATGTGTTTTCGGCGGGAGAGGCTAAGAACTCCTATGTGGCTATAAATCTGGGGATATTCTTTTAAAGGGTAATTACAATCTTTAAGTAGGGCTAAGGTTCGATAAAGAATCTTAGCCCTTTTAATTGAATGAAAACCCTACGATAGGGTATAAATGGTAACGTTTATTTAAAATATCCGGATTCCCTTTCGATGTTTCTAAAGCTTAATGCAAAACATTTATCTTTGTTTTACCATATCAAAGTAAAACAATTATAGTATGAAAATCGCACTTGCGCAGTTAAACTATCATATCGGTAATTTCGAATCAAATACAAGTAAAATAATAGAGGCAATTCGTAAGGCGAAAGCTCAGCAGGCCGATCTGGTAGTATTTTCTGAACTGGCAATTTGTGGTTATCCGGTACGTGATTTCCTTGAATTTTCAGAGTTTATTAAGCTTTGCGATTTGGCTGTAGATAAGATAGCAAAAGAAGCCAAAGATATTGCTGTAATTGTTGGTGCTCCATCAGTAAACCCGAAGCTCGAAGGGAAAAATCTTTTTAATTCTGCCTATTTTATTGAAAACGGAAAGGTTAAAGTTAAAGTTAACAAGACCTTATTGCCAACCTATGACGTATTTGATGAATACAGGTATTTCGAACCTAATACAGAGTTTAAGGTCATAAATTTTAAAGGCCATAATATAGCCTTAACTATCTGTGAAGATCTTTGGAATGTTGATGAAGATCCATTATATGTAAATGCTCCGATGGACGAACTTATTCATCAGCAACCCGATTTGATGATCAATATTGCAGCTTCTCCATTTGATTATCATCACCGTGAAGATCGTTTGGAAGTACTTTCAAGTAACTGTGAAAAATATAATCTGCCCTTGATTTATGTAAATCATACAGGTGCACAAACCGAGTTAATTTTTGACGGAGGCTCTTTAGCCCTGAACAGTAAAGGCCAAATTGTTGAAGAACTGGATTATTTTGAAGAGGACTTCTCAATAATAAACTTTAATAGTGAAATTACTTCGCCTGATCAGAAGGGAAGTGCAATTGTAGGAGAATGGCAAAATGAAGATAATGATAAGATTATTGATATTTCAGCCCATTCAAAAATTGAAAGGATCTATAATGCATTGGTCCTGGGAATAAAAGATTATTTTCAAAAGTCAGGTTTTACAAAGGCCACATTAGGGATGTCGGGAGGTATTGACTCAGCGGTGGTTTTAGCTTTAGCTTGTGAGGCCTTAGGAAAAAACAATGTTTTACCTGTTTTGATGCCCTCTCAATATTCAACAGGACATTCTGTAGAAGATTCGTTGACAATGATAAATATATTGGGGTGTAAACACGAGATTATTCCGATAAAAGATGTTTTTGATGTATTTCAAACTACGTTATCACCGCAATTTAAAGATTTACCTTTCAATCTTACCGAAGAAAATATGCAGGCGCGTATACGAGGTGTATTGTTAATGGCAATGTCGAACAAGTTTGGATACATTCTGCTTAATACATCTAACAAGAGTGAGAATGCCGTTGGATATGGAACGCTTTACGGTGATATGTGCGGAGGTTTGTCGGTAATTGGAGATGTGTATAAAATGCAAGTATTTGCGTTGGCAAGATACATCAATAGAAATGGAGTGATTATTCCTAAGAATATCATAACCAAAGCACCTTCTGCAGAACTTCGACCTGATCAAAAAGATAGCGATTCTTTACCTGATTATGATGTATTAGATAAGGTACTTTATCAGTATATTGAGTTACGCAAAAGCTCTAATGAAATTATAGCCTTGGGATTTGACGAAGCCTTAGTAAAGCGAATTCTCAAACTTGTGAATACCAATGAATACAAGCGTCATCAAACTCCTCCAATTTTACGTGTTTCACCGAAAGCTTTTGGCGTCGGAAGGCGCATGCCGATAGTAGGAAAATATCTTTCCTGAGTCTTTGATTATTCAAAAACTCTGATTTTCAGGTTTTTAAAATCTATTTTAGAAAGTGTATTTTTTACAACAAGAACTTTCAAAAACGATAATAATAATTAAATTTACCGCTCACACAAACACAAATTTATGGAAAGATATCTTGGTATCGATGTGGGGGGAAACCATGTAAAAACCGGAATCGTTGACAAGGACGGAGAAATTCAGGACTTCAAAAGTTTTGAAACGGCTGAGTTAAGAAAAAATGGCCGTTTCGTGGAAAATTTATTAGATCGAATCGTTTACCGATTGATCAATCATAAAGGCATTAATAAGATAGGCATCGGTTTGCCAGGTACAATTACCAAAGACCGCTCTACGCCTATAGAGATTACTGCAATTCCTGAAATTAATGGCGTAAAACTTCAGGAGGCGTTTCAAAAACGTTTTCCTGATATGGACATTTTTCTTGAAAACGATGCGAATGCAGCTGCTTTAGGTGAGTTGCATTTTGCAAAAAAAACAATCCCAGGTACCTATGGCTTTATTACCTTAGGTACAGGTATTGGTAGTGCGGCAGTGATAGATCGTCGTATTTTCACTGGCGGCGATGGTAACGGTTTGGAATTGGGACATATCCCTTCACGAAATGACAAAACCCTTGAGCAAAATATCGGCAAACAGGGAATCATCAACCTTATCGGACAACGTCTGGATGAGTATTCAGGCCCAACACTTATTTCACGCGAAGAGCCCATTTCTGCAACAAAAACAGTTCTTGCAGCAAACTCCGGCGACGAATTTGCGAGAAAGGTGTTTTTTGAAGTAGGAGAGATCTTAGGCGAAGGTCTGGTGTCGTTTGTCCGTATTATGGATATAAAAACGATTATTATTGGTGGTGGTTTATCTGCTGCATACCAATTCATTGAGCCTGGTATCAAAAAACAACTTCAATATTATCTTACTCCTTACTATCTGAAAGCAATCGATATTCGTCTTGCTTCATTAGGAAATGATGCAGGCTTGTTAGGTGCTGCTTCGTTATGTTTTGATTAATTTATTTTAGGGATTACACCGATTAAAAGTGATTACATCAATTTAAGTAATCTGCTTTAATCGGTGTAATCTTTTGTATTATTTCTTTGCCTTTCCTATAAATCTCCAAAGCAGCGATAATATGATAAATCCGGCTGCAAAAATACTCGCTAATACAGCTATAAAATCACCATGCCTGCTATAAAAAGTGACAGTGGTATTTAAATTCAGATCTGCTTTTATTACAGCAGGTTTCCACCATTCTGTTTGCTTTATAATATCTCCGCGTTGATTAATAAAACATGAAATTCCGGTATTTGCTGAACGCGCTACACTGCGTCTTGTTTCAATTGCTCTTAATTTAGCATATATCAAATGTTGTTTATAACCCGGCGTGTTTTTCCACCAACCATCGTTTGTTATTACACAAATCAGCTGCGCATCTTTCCGCACATGGTCTGCCATGAAAGCTCCGAAAATAGATTCATAACAGATAGCGGGAGCTATACCAATACCACTCTGCGTATACAAAACCGGGTTCTGGTTATCTTTTCCATAGCCTCCTGATGTACCTCCCAAATCAATCACAATGTTTCCTAAAAAGCCGAGTAATGATGAGTATGGATAGGATTCAACACCGGGTACAAGTTTACTTTTATGATATACCTGAACTTTTGGAGAGTTTTCGATCAATAATCCGGCGTTGTAAACATCATAATATTTACTGCTTTGCTTGCTGTATCTTGCTGTTCCCGTCTTCTTATCATTATACCATTTAACTGTTACAGCTCCGGTAAGTATATTGCCGTTTTTATATTTTGACAGAAAACGCTGAATGGTTTCCACACTGCCGTCGTAAGGTAATTCATCTTCATGAACAAGTGGAATGATAGCTGTTTCAGGCCAGATGAAAAACTCAGTATTTGGCTGTCCTAATGAATCGGAAAGTTTGATTAGGCGTTCCAATTGCATTTCGGGCGGCAATCCATCAAATTTTTCAGAGAATGGGTTAACATTTGGTTGAACCACTACTACATTACTTGGATTTCCGGCCTCCTTATAATTTGTGTAAATCCATAAGGAAAATACGATAGGTATTGATATATGTAGTACAAATCGGATTCCAAGTCCAATAAGGCCTTTCAATGACGCCCCTTCTGCTTTTAGTAATGAAGCTTTTCGATAAATATGGTATAAAAGAACATTGGCTAGTAATATCCATAAAGAACCTCCAAAAACACCCGTGTACTCATACCACTGCACCAGTTGATGCCATTCCGCCAATCCATTGCCTAGAGTCATCCAAGGGAAGGCTAATTGCCATTCCTGATGCAAATATTCGTAACCAAGCCATGAACATATCAGTGCAAAAATTCCAATGTTTTCGCCAAAGTTTTTTCGGGTTCGATAATAAACCCAAAATGCGAGACTCATTAATAATGAACCCAATAACAATGGAACGCTAACAATACCGATTGCTCCTGCAACACCCAACTCTTGACCTGCATTATAAATCCAATAAAGGGATAAAGTATTCCAAATAAAGAATGCATAAAAGCTGTTGCGGAAAATCTTTCCTCCAGCTTTTTTATCATGCTTTACTTTGTCAGCATAGATCAATAATGGAACGAAAGCAAAGAATAATAAAGGAGTGAATTTTAATGGGGGCCATGCCAGCCATAATAAAATTCCTGTAAGAGTTGGTAGAAGTAAATTTTTTAATCTCGTCATGCTTAATATAAGTGTTTTTTCGATGAATAATGGTGTTGAACAGTATTACTCGTCGTCTTCATCATTGTCTTTATATTTATTCTTTTTTTCTCTGGCTTCTTTTCCGGCAACACAAATCACAAATTCTCCTTTTAACACATTGTTCTCAAAATGTGATATTATTTCTTTTAGCGATCCTCGAACATTTTCTTCAAAGAGTTTACTTATTTCGCGTGATGCACAGGCTTGTCGGTCGTTGCCAAAATACTCGGTGAATTCTTCCAGGGTTTTCAATAGTCGATGAGGGGATTCATAAAAGATTATAGTTCGGCTTTCAGAAACTAATTCCTTTAATCGGGTTTGGCGTCCTTTCTTTACAGGAAGAAATCCTTCAAAGCAAAAACGGTCGCATGGTAATCCTGAATTTACCAAAGCCGGAACAAAAGCAGTTGCGCCTGGCAATGTTTCAAGGGGAATTTCCTCTTTAATACATTCTCTAACTAATAAAAAACCAGGATCAGAAATTCCGGGAGTGCCGGCGTCACTAATTAAAGCAATATTTTGTCCGGCTTTTAAAAACTTTACCACTTCAGCAACGGCCTTGTGCTCATTATGCTGATGGTGAGAAAACATCTTTTTATCGATGCCATAATGTTTTAAAAGATTGCCTCCGTTACGGGTGTCTTCGGCTAAAACCAAATCGACTTCTTTTAAAATACGCAGTGCACGTAAGGTAATATCTTCGAGGTTGCCAACGGGCGTAGGTATCAGGTATAATTTTCCGCTCATGTTTTACAAAAGTAAGATTTAAGCAATAAATCCACTACAGCCTGATTTTTCTTTTGCGACATTAAAATGCATGCATTTTGTTAAAGCTACATTTCTGCATCAGCGCATTAATTTTCTATCTTTGGCTCACAAAATTTGAGAAACGATGCTACAAATCAATTACATCAGAGAGAACAAAGAGGATGTTTTAGCCCGTTTAAGCAAAAAGAATTTTAAACAGCTTGAATTGGTAGATGAAATTTTAGACCTGGACCATAAACGCCGCTCTACGCAGGCGCAGTTGGATAATGTGCTTTCGCAATCCAACACTATGGCCAAAAGCATCGGGGAATTAGTGAAGTCCGGACGTAAAGAAGAAATTGAAAAAATCAAAGAAACTACTTCATTATTAAAAGAAGATATTAAAACCCTTGGCGAAGAGTTAGCAGAATTGGAGCAATTGGTGCATAATAAATTGGTTCAATTACCAAATTTACCACATGCTTCTGTTCCAGTTGGATCAACTCCGGAAGAGAATGATGTGGTGCTTACCCATGGAGCTATTCCTTCTCTGCCAGAAGGCGCTTTGCCTCATTGGGAGCTTGCTGCTAAATATGATATTATCGACTTTGAGTTAGGTAATAAAATAACTGGCGCCGGTTTTCCTGTGTATAAAGGAAAAGGTGCAAAGCTGCAACGTGCTTTGATCAACTTCTTTTTAGATAACGCAAATGAGTTAGGATATAAGGAAGTTCAGCCTCCGGTATTAATTAACGAGGCGTCTGGCTTTGGTACCGGGCAACTACCGGATAAAGAAGGACAGATGTACCATGTAACTGAAGACAACCTTTATTTAATTCCGACAGCAGAAGTTCCGGTTACAAACTTGTACAGAGATGAAATTGTAAAAGAAGAGGATCTTCCGATTAAAAATACTGCTTACACGCCATGTTTCCGCAGAGAAGCCGGTTCTTATGGCGCACATGTACGCGGCCTAAATCGTTTGCACCAGTTTGATAAAGTGGAAATTGTACAGATTGTACATCCCGAGAAATCATACGAAACGCTGGAAGAAATGAGCACTTATATTCAGAGCTTACTTCAAAAGCTTGAATTGCCGTACCGCGTATTACGTTTATGCGGTGGTGATATGAGCTTTACTTCAGCATTAACTTATGACATGGAAGTATACAGCGCTGCGCAGGGCAGATGGTTAGAAGTAAGTTCTGCATCTAACTTCGAAACGTTCCAAAGTAACCGTCTGAAATTACGTTTCCGTGGTAAAGAAGGCAAGCCTCAATTGGCGCATACACTAAACGGAAGTGCATTAGCATTGCCACGTATTGT
The DNA here is from genome assembly GCF_000242635.2 of Solitalea canadensis DSM 3403. Classification (NCBI taxonomy): domain Bacteria; kingdom Pseudomonadati; phylum Bacteroidota; class Sphingobacteriia; order Sphingobacteriales; family Sphingobacteriaceae; genus Solitalea; species Solitalea canadensis. The sequence continues at coordinate 3,864,797 of NC_017770.1, read as the reverse complement.
TGCTTCGTTATTGGAGAACAATCAAACTGAAAAAGGTATCAAAATTCCGGCGGCGTTAGTGCCTTATACGGGATTTGAATATATCGATTAATAGGTTTTAAAAATAATTTTAAGCGGAATGGGCTACAAGCTATTCCGCTTTTTTGTTAAAATCAACAAAGTGATTAATTGATTGATTTTTAGCCTATTAATTGCGTAAATTACTTATTGTATACATACATTTCCCACCTTACTAAGCGATATTCCTCCCATTTTAATTAACCAATTGATAAAGGATACACAATCTAGCTTTATTATAAGTGTTTTTTTCTAAAACCAAAGGAGGTTAAAAATGAAATCGTTTAAATTTTTTGGAATAGCCTTGTTAATGGCTATAGTTGTAGAACTTTGTCCTACTTTTTTGCTTGCACAGGCAACCGGAAACATACTGGTTATTACGACGCATAAATTAGCTTTTCCTATAGATGGCCGCAGGAGTGAGCTGGATTCCCTGATAACCGAATGGTGGCAAAAAGTAGGTTCCAAAGTAACCCATTGCGTAAGTGCCAGAGTTGCGGTTCACTATTACAGCGACGATAGCAGAGATTGGGTAGAAATGATTGAATATAAATCTTTAGCTGATATTGAAGCCGCAGATAAAGAGATTGATGATCTGGAGAATAAAGTATGGCCAGATAAAGCGCAATCTCGTTCTTTTTTTATGAAAATCAGAAAGTACTACACCGGACAACATTCCGATCAGATATTCAGAATAATACCTACTCTGGGTAAACAATAATTTTAAGCAGATAACAAAATGATCTTGCGGTTTTGTCTGAATTTGAACTCAACTGCAAGATCAAATCTTTTTAAATCACAATATTTTTCTATTTTTGGCGCAGAGCCTGTCGACTATGAGCTCCTGATTAATGAATTAATGCCGTTAGGTTAAAATGTAAATCTGTTTAATTGAATACAATCTGTTAAACATTTATTATTTTAAGTTATCGATATACAAATGATGATGCCGGTAATTCCTATGAATTTTCCGGAGTGAGATTGCAAAAATTCAACCTAAATAATGAAGATCAGGAAAGTACTCATTGCTAACAGAGGCGAGATTGCCATTCGCATTGCGCGGGCTTGTAATGAACTCAACATTCAAACTGTTGCGGTTTATACCTACGAAGACCGCTATTCGCTGCATCGATATAAAGCTGACGAAGCTTATCAGATCGGTGAAGATAATGATCCCCTAAAACCTTACCTTAACATTGATGAGATTATCCGCATTGCGAAGCAAAGCAAAGCTGATGCTATTCATCCCGGTTACGGATTCCTTTCAGAAAATAAGGACCTCGCACAAAAGTGTGCAGACAATGGTATTATTTTCGTTGGTCCGCGTCCGGATGTTATGGAGGCCTTAGGAGATAAGGTTATTGCTAAAGAAAATGCCCGTAAAGCGCAAATTCCTATCATTGATGATAATGAGAAAGAGTTGACCGACTTTAGCGTTGCGCTTGAAGAAGCAAATAGAATTGGTTACCCGCTTATGTTGAAAGCCGCTGCTGGGGGCGGAGGTAGAGGTATGCGTGTGATCAGGAATGATGAAGAATTGGAGAAGGGGTTTCGCGAGGCAAGAAGTGAAGCAAAAAACGCTTTTGGTGATGATACCGTTTTCCTTGAAAAATACATCGAAAATCCAAAACACATCGAGATACAGATAGTAGCAGATAGCCATGGGACTATTCGCCATCTATTTGAAAGGGATTGTTCTGTTCAACGTCGTTTCCAGAAGGTGGTTGAGGTTGCTCCTTCTGTTGGTCTTAAAGAAGAAACCAGGAATAAGCTTTATGAATATGCTATCAAAATATGTTCAACTGTAAATTATAATAACGTAGGTACAGTTGAGTTTTTGGTTGATGGTAAAGAGAACATTTTTTTCATTGAGGTAAATCCGCGTGTGCAGGTTGAACATACAGTAACCGAAATGGTTACTGGAGTGGATATTATTAAAACACAGCTATACATAGCGGATGGCTATAAGCTTTCTGATCCGGAAATTGGTCTTGGTGATCAACGTAATATCAAGTGCAATGGTTATGCAATGCAATGCCGTATTACCACTGAGGATCCTGCAAATGGATTCAAACCGGATTATGGCACACTGATTACTTATCGTAACGCTACCGGTTTTGGTGTTCGTCTAGACGAAGGATCTACCTATCCAGGAATGAAAATCAGTCCATTCTTTGACTCCATGTTGGTTAAGGTAAGCACCTCTGGTAATGATTTAAGTGATGCAGCTCGTAAAATGCATCGTGCACTTAGAGAGTTCCGTATTCGTGGTGTAAAAAACAATATTCAGTTTCTTGAAAACCTTATTTCGGTTCCCGAATTTGTTGAAGGGAAAGCGACTGTAGGGTTTATCAACGAACATCCTGAATTATTTCAGTTTAAAACCCGTCTCGACCGTGGTACTCGGATCCTGAATTACCTGGCTGATGTTTCTGTAAACGGAAACCCGGATGTAACAATGGTAAATCCCAATGCTCGTTTTGATAAACCGATTATTCCATCATATGACCAGAATGCTCCATATCAGAAAGGAACCAAAGATCTGTTGACAGAGCTTGGTCCTGAGAAGTTTGCAGATTGGTTAAAGAGCGAAAAGAAAATTCATTATACGGATACAACTTTCAGAGACGGTCACCAGTCGTTGCTGGCTACGCGTATGCGTACCTATGATATGCTGAAAGTGGCAGAGGCATTTGCTAAAAATCATCCACAAACATTCTCTATGGAGGTTTGGGGTGGAGCAACGTTTGATGTTTGCATCCGTTTCTTGCGCGAAGATCCTTGGAAACGATTAGAATTATTGCGTGCGGCTATCCCGAACATTTTATTACAAATGCTGATTCGTGGTTGTAACGGTGTGGGCTATTCCGCATATCCAGACAACCTGATCGAAAGCTTTGTAGAAAAATCATGGGAAAAAGGGGTAGATATCTTCCGCATTTTTGACTCCTTAAACTGGATGGAAAACATTGCTCCATGTATTGATATGGTTCGCAAACGTACCGGAGGTATTGCTGAAGGTGCTTTGTGTTACACTGGTGATATTCTGGACCCGAAAAAAACAAAATACACGCTTAATTATTACCTTCAGTTAGCAAAAGATCTGGAAAATGCCGGAGCTCATATTCTTGCCATCAAAGATATGTCTGGTTTATTAAAACCGTATGCTGCAAAAGAACTGGTTACTGCATTAAAAGAAACAGTAAAAATTCCGATCCATTTACATACGCATGATACTTCGTCATTGCAACCTGCTACTTATTTAAAGGCTATTGAGGCTGGAGTGGATGTTGTAGATTGTGCTTTGGGTTCGCTTTCAGGATTAACATCGCAACCAAATTTTAATGCCATTGTTGAGATGATGCGTTTCCATGAACGGGAAAACGAATACGATATTAAGTCATTGAATCAGCATTCTACTTATTGGGAAGCAGTTCGTGAATATTATTATCCGTTTGAATCGGGAATGAAGGCTAGTTCGGCGGAGGTATTTCAACATGAGATTCCGGGCGGACAGTATTCAAACCTTAAAGGACAGGCTATTGCGTTGGGTTTAGGCGAGCGTTTTGAGATGATTAAAGAACGTTATGCTGAAGTGAATGAATTGTTCGGTGATATCGTAAAGGTTACGCCCAGTTCAAAGGTTGTGGGCGATATGGCGCAATTCATGGTTTCGAATAATCTCACTAAGGATGATATACTAACAAAGGGAGAGTCAATTTCATTCCCTGAATCGGTGATGCAGTTTTTTCTTGGTGAAATCGGACAGCCCGCAGGTGGTTTTCCAGCGCAACTACAAAAGATCGTTTTAAAGGATAAACAGCCTTATTCGGATCGGCCGAATAAACATTTGCCAGCTATTAACTTTGATAAAGAATTGGAGGCATTCAAGAATCAGTTCGGGCATGATCTGCAGTTTACCGATTTTCTTTCTTATAAATTCTATCCGAAAGTATTTGAAGATGGTTTGAAATTTTGGCGTGAATATGGAGATGTTTCCACTGTTCCTACCAAGTATTTCTTGTACGGAATGAAACAGGGTGAAGAATCAACGATTGAGATTGCTCCTGGAAAAACGTTACTTGTTCGATTGTTAAGTATTAGTCCCGCAGATGAGAATGGAATGCGGACAGTATTTTTTAAATTAAACGGTCAAACACGTAATATTGATGTACAGGATAAATCGATCAAGGTTCTTAAACAAGAGAATCGTAAGGTTGATAAAGGAAACGACAATCATATTGGAGCTCCTTTGCAAGGCTTGCTTTCGAAAATATTTGTGAAAGAAGGAGAAAAAGTAAAGAAGAATCAGCCATTATTTGTAGTAGAAGCCATGAAAATGGAAACCAATATTACGGCTAATCATGATTTTACTATTGGTAGCCTGGTGTTAGCTCCTGGAACCTTAGTAAATACAGATGATTTGGTTTTAGAAATCAATTAGAAAAATTCACTTAAACATCAATAATTTGGGAGAAGCGGTCGCAAGACCGCTTTTATTGTTTCTGTCAGAATGTATTACCATGTGTTAAGCGTACCAGTTTATTGGTTAGCGAGGGGAATTTTCTCAGAATTCCTACTGCGGCATTGGTGACAGATGGCTTTCCGAATAAACCCTGAAACATTCTTCCTGCTTTGAGTCGTTTGTTAAAATGATGATGCCATGTTTCCTGGTACAGTCGTTCAGCCTGGTCACGGGTGATTCTTTTTTTCAAAAACTCATTCACAATTTCAGCTAAAAACTTGGATGCATGCATGGCCATGCTCATTCCATTGCCGCATAAAGGTGTTATTAATCCACCGGCATCTCCAATCATAAAAATGTGGTCATTGATTATTTCTTTAGGAGCAAAATTTAATTGTGAAATCGCTAGCGGGCTATCATATAAAAAGCGTGAATAATTGAAATACTTATGAAGCTGTGGATTTTTGGTTAAAATATTTTCTTCCAGCTTTTGAATATTATTATGGTTCTGCTGCAAATTCAACGCAGTAGTAAGGTAACATAAACAAAAACGGTCTTTGTCGACTTTAGAAATACCGCAATAACCATTATTAAAATTATGTAATTCTATCAAGTCATCAGGAAAGCTTGTCTCTATATGATATTTAACCGCAATATAATGAGAACTCTTATTGGGATTTAGCTGTACAAAAGGGCGGTTTAGCTTTTGGTCGAGATTAGACCGTTTACCCCATGATCCGCAAACAACCGTTGCGGTAAAATTTCCGTTAGCAGTTTTAAAAGCGTGTTTGTTTAATTCATAGGTGATATCAATAACCTTGTTTTTTTCGAGCAGTGTTACATTTGAGTTTTTAGCAATAGTAGCGAGAGTAGCATCCAGTGTATACCGGCTTATTCCAAAACCACCAGGGAAAAGGTCATGTTTTAGTAGTCTTCCATTACAATCAGAGATTTGCAATTTCGATATAATTGGAAGTCTAAGATCAACTAATGGAACGCCTAAAGCCTCTAGAAAACCCCATGACTCTATTGCAATGTATTCGCCACACACTTTGTGAAATGGATAGCTTTCTTTCTCACACAATAACACTTTATATCCGGCACGTGCCAACTGTATAGACAGGCATAAACCTGCCAAGCCTCCTCCGGCTATGGCGATATCAAAGTGCTCTTTCATTCGGTGTTAACAACAATTAAATGTCTGAATGCCCAATGCCATTTTATATATGCATTCTTAATGCCAGCTTTATGTATCAGATTCTCCCAGTCCGACTTAATAAACCCTCTGGCTACTGATAGTTTAGCGTCATTTTTTACTAAATAAGATTTAGAAAAAAGGGTTGTCAATAATTTAATACTTTGATAAGCTATCGGATGTCGTTGCAAATCATTAATAATAAAACCAGTTCTTGAGTTTTTGTGCATCCATCTTAAAAAAACAACAATCTCATCATTAGTTAAATGATGGCAAAACAAAGAGGAAATGATAATATCGATTTTGAGGTCTGAATGCTCAATAGTTCGATAGTCAGACTGGATAAAGGAAATCTCAGGGAAATCAATGCAATTCTCTTTGGCAAATTCAATACAATCGTTTTTTAAATCTACGCCGATCAGTTTGAGCTTTTGGTTTTGTTCCCGGCCCCATATGGCAACGGCTTTTAGCGTGTCGCCTCCACCGCTACCAATATCCAGAATGGAAATGGATTGTTTTTGATTTTTTATTAATTGCTTTATACCTTTTATCGTAATTGAATGTCCACCCAGATAATGATTGATAATATCAAGTTCACGAAGGTTCTGACGGAGGTCATCGCTGGGAATTTCATCCGCATCTAATAATTCTTTTTCTAAAGAACGAGATCTCATCATCGTCATGTACTTAAAACCATACTTTCCATGGTTAAACCCGGTCCAAAGCCTGTAGAAAAGATCAACTCCTCTTTGTCAAGGTTTACTTTGTTATCCAAGATGTCTTTTAATACATATAATATGGTTGGAGACGACATATTTCCGAAGTTCTCCAGAACCGCATAAGCCGATTGTAACTCACCGTTTACCAATTCAAGCTCTTTAGCGATTACATCCAAAATGCGTTTTCCTCCAGGGTGGATGGCCCAATGCACAATATCTGAGACATTTTTATTAATGGATGATAGCGTTTGAGTTACAAGATTCTTAATTCCTTTCTCCACTAAATCAGGAATGTAATTGCTTAATGTCATGAGAAAGCCAGTGCCTGACAAAGTCCAAGCCATATCCTTTTTAGCGCTAAAGTTTACTTCAGAATAATAATTCTTAATGGTTAAGCCTCGCCACTTATTTTTACTTGCAATATCGTCAGAACAAACTAATGCTGAGGCCGCACCATCTGCAAACAACAAATTAGCAGTGAGATTATCCATGTCATTTTTGTTCTGGAAATGGATCGTACATATTTCAACGGAAACAATTAATACAATTGCAGCAGGATCAGCTTTACAGATCAGATCTGCATGTTTCATCGCATGTAAAGCAGCATAACAGCCCATAAAATTTACGGAAGTACGATAAATCGTATTTTTCAAGCCTAATTTTTCAACCACCTCTAGGTCGAGTCCCGGTGCGGATAAACCTGTACAACTTACTGTTATAAGATGAGTTATATTTTCGGGCTTACAAAAAGGATCCACACATTTAAGGGCCGATTCACAACCAAGTTTTCCAGCATTATCATGATAGATTTTCATACGAGCTTCTAATGGCTGGTCTTCTTCCACATTGTCAAAAAAAGAAACATGGTGACTTGCATAACGCTCAGAGAATTCAGGCAGTACAGAATATCGATACTTGATTCCGCTGCGATGATAAAGCATATTGAGTAATTTCCGTTCATCGGATGAAGATCGCAATACATCCGTCATGTACTGTAAAACATCTTCTTGTTTGTGCTTAAAGGGTGGATTAGCAGTTGCAATAGAAATTACTTTACTCATGGTCTGTTATAATTAAATTGTTATCCCAAAGTTTATACACTAATCTTGCCAAATACTATTATTAGTATACAACTTACTGAAATTTAATCACTTGTTGGTTAATGAGTAATAATAAAATGAAACAATTGTTTAAGCAAACAGACGCAATAAGGTTCATTTTCATCGTATGTTCAAAATCAGCAGCTGAAGAATCGCGCCATACTTTGTAAAACCAGTGAAAGAAATATACTACAGCTGGAATAAAACACAACTGAAGAATTATGAAGTTGTTTAATAAATCAACTTCTCTGAAATAATAATAAAAGCAAATGATACTGGTTAGAAATGCAAAACAACAAAAAGCGAATGTACCCCTGTAACCTAATTTATAGCTAATAGTGATGTCTCCATTTTTATAATCTTCTTCATGCTGGTAAATTTGGGTAAGCGGATAAACCCCTGCCAATAATAAGCTACAAGCTATTAAAGCAAGTAATTGCCGATTAATTATTTCCTGGTAGGAAAGAAGGGTTATTGCATGATAAGCAATTAAAAACGTAAATGCCCCCTGGGAAAAAATAACTGTAATAAATCCAAGGTAAGGATACTTTTTAAGACGAATTCCTTTATAACTATAAGCTCGTGACGCCAATATGTACATAAGTAAGCAGATAGAGAAGGGGATGCTAATAAAAAAGCTTAGTGAAAGACCGATAAAATCGAGCAGAATGGAAATGTAAAAAAGCTTTTTTGTTGGTTTAGGTGGATGTTTTAAACCGCCAATGCTTCCTTCATCCTGGTCCATAAAACTATTGTATCCATTGCTGGCCGGATAAATAAATAAATGCAAAATGATAAAGGAAAGAAGAGTATTTTGCCAATTTATCGATTCAGCCTGGCTTAGCGCAAATAGAAATACAGGCATTAAAAAGATCGAGAAGGGAATTCTCAATAATTTAAGCGTGTCTTTATCGATCAGGTTGGTAGTCATCAGCATTTGTTTAAGTAATTACTAACAACTAACCTGCCTATTTATTTAATTTGCTCAGCTATTATTCTCACCAATTCATCACAATGTTGGCTGCCTATTAAATAAACCAATCCATCTTTATCGGTAAGTTTTATGGCATATTTTCCTCTGGTATAGAAACGGATCGTCCCCTTTTTATGCAGATTATAAACTGGATTATTCATCATAAAGTTACTATACTGAACCTTTTCAACACTTTTAATGCTGCCGAAATCAATTTTAACTCTACTGGTGGTCCAGAAGCCATCAAGTATTAACGATTGAGAATAAACCGATGTTTTATAGTGGATAATAAAGGTTAACAATCCGGAAATGATCAAAATTGAAATACCAACAACCAATAATAAGTCGGCATTACGATCACGATTTTCCTCAATGGTGTAAATAATAAAACAAAAAATAGCCAAAACTAATCTGGTAAGCAGCCAGTTACGGTTTAATCCTAAAAATTGTTTTTCAATGAATATTGGTTTTTCCTTCATTAGAGAAGTGCGCTAATTTTTGAACTCCAAAATATAAATTTTTTTGGTTTCGGGCGTTATTTTATATCGGTCGTTTATTCTGTATCCGGCAACCCATATAATTTCGGAGCCCGACAATACAACCTTCACTTTTTCTTTTTCATTGAGTGGAATTTTCAAATCAATTAAAAAATCACTCAATTTTTTCTTGCTCTTCATTCCCAGTGGGATAAAACTATCTCCCGGTTGCCAGGTTCTTACTTCGAGAGGTAATTTTAATTTCTCGTAATCAAAACAGCCAATTTTATTACTGAAAGGTATCCCGAATGATTTATTGGGCTCAATTCGTTCAATAAACAAACTTTCCATACTAATGGCATCTTCCTGATTTGTTATTGACGATAAAATTAAATGCTTTCGGTCTTTAACAATTTTATGAGTGGAAGATAAGAACTGTTTACCGGGTTGGGCATTCAATGCACCAATAATTTCAGCAACAGTAGAGGCAGAAAAATTGTATGATTTTAGTAATCCGTACAAAAGAGCCTGCATATGTTTTTGTTCATTAAGCTTTTCTATACTGATAAGTTGTTCTGATTGTCTATCATGAAACAACTCGGCTTTTTTCTCTTCCAGGTATTGATTTACCAACTCCTCACTTTCTTTAACATACTCAATTGTTTGAGCAAATGTTTGTTCCAGGTCGGGATTAATTTCTTTTAGAATTGGAATAACTTCATTTCTTAATTTGTTTCTAAGGTATTTGGAGGAACGGTTAGAAAGGTCTTCCCTGTAAGTAATCTTACAAATGTTGGCGATATGTTCAATATCTTCACGTGTAAGGTATAATAAAGGTCTTATAATATCATCTCGTTTTGGCAAAATGCCATGTAAACCCGCAATACCTGTTCCACGAAGCATATTGATCAAAACTGTTTCAACTGTATCACTTTTATGGTGAGCAACTGCAATCTGATCATAACCAAATTCCTCTTTAATTTTTCGAAGCCATCTATAACGTAAGTCCCTAGCCGCCATCTGAATCGAAATTTTCTTTTCCTCAGCATAAGTGGTTGTTTTAAATTTTACATGGTGAAAAGGAACTTTCAAATGAGATGCAAGTTCAGAGACAAATGCCGAATCCAGATCAGCATCATTTTCTCTTAACTGAAAGTTGCAGTGTGCGATTCCGATATTGAAACCTGCTGCGGAAAATAAATGTGCCATCACCACAGAATCTATACCACCACTAACAGCAAGTAAAATTCTGTTGTCAGCGCCAAAAAGTTGCTGAACATTCACAAAGTTTTTGAACGGTAGTAGGAAGTCCGAAATTTTATACATCGGGCCTAAACCTACGTCATTCTTACATTAAACGCAAACATAAAATGTATGTTTAAACAAATTTATGAAAAGTTGCCTTGTCCGTTTTTTAATACGTGTAAGTAAAATGTGATAGGTAAACTAATAAGCTAAAAAAAGTTATTTTTGCGTTGATGAAATCCAGACGACTATTTCTATTTATCATATTTATTTTAAGCGGGTTAAGCGTTTTTGCACAAAAGAAAACTACTAAAGTTCAGATTGAGAACTCAGATGATGCTCAGTTTTTCGTGAATACAGGTGTTTCTCATTTTGTTGGTAACTGTAAATTCAGACATGAAAATGCAGTCATGTTTTGTGATAGCGCCGACTACTTTGAAAAAGAAAATCGTTTAAATGCTTTTGGTAATGTTCGTATTGTGCAGGCAGATACTATTACGGTAACCTCTAAAAGCTTAAAATATGATGGAAATTCTCGTAGAGCTGAACTTTTTGAAAACGTGACCCTTACTGATGGAAAGGCTGTACTTACTACCGACTATTTAAATTATGATATGGTTACCCGTGTTGGTATGTATCCCAATGGTGGAAAGATTACCAATAAGGAAAACATTCTTACCAGTAAAACCGGCTATTATTATGTAGGCTCTAAGGATGCTTTTTTTCGCTATAATGTCAAAGTGAATACACCTCAGGCAGAAATAACAAGTGATACACTTAAGTATAACACTAATACCCGTTTTGCTTACTTTTTTGGTCCGACAAGGATAAAAGGAAAAGATGATTTCCTTTATACTGAAAATGGATGGTATAATACCGCTACTGACCAGGCTCAATTCAGTAAGAATTCTTATTACGAATCGGGTTCAAAAACACTAAAAGGAGATAGTCTTTATTACGACAGGAGGTTGGGTTATGGCAAGGCAGTACGCCATGTGGTGTTTGTTGATACTGCGGAGAAGATAATCCTTACCGGCGATTATGGTCAACATAACAAGCCTACGGAAACCACATTTGTTACTGGAAGAGCTCTTTTAACTGTCGTACAGGAAAAGGATTCATTATACATGACTGCCGATACACTCAAGACAATAATGCCCCAGCCCTTGAATAAAAGGCTGGCAAGTGCTCCCTTGAAAAAAGATTCAGGAGTAGTTAACGGAGTAGTAGATAGCATAAAAATTAAAACCGCAAAAAATAACCTGCCTCCAACAGGACCAGGTATAACAGAACCTATGCGAACTGTTAAGCCAGTGCAGGACACTACTAAACAAGAACTGCTAACAGCTGAACCCGATAGCATTATTAATCTTAAACCCGACAGCCTGAAAATTGTTAAAGTTGATTCAATTCCGCGACGGATTTTATATGCATACCGAAATGTGCGAATTTTTAAATCTGACCTGCAAGCTGTCGCCGACTCATTAGTATATACATATGCCGATTCAACCATGCGTTGTTATAAGTCGCCTGCTGTATGGACACAAGGCTCGCAAATGACGGCAAATCAGATCGATATTGAGCTGAAAAATAAGAAGATCGACAGAATGAAGCTGAATGCTTCGGCATTTATTGCTAGTACTGAAGGAGATTCAACTTTATTCAATCAGATCAGTGGCAGAAATATGGTGGGGTTATTTAAAGACAATAAGCTTTCGCGTTTAACGGTTTTAGGTAATGGAGAGAGTATTTATTATCCAAAAGAAGATTCTGTTTCTTACACAGGAATGAACCGAGCACTCTGCAGTAATATGTTGTTAACATTTAAAGATAACAAAATCGGTACGGTGCGGATGGATAAGGATGTTGAAGGCGCTTTACATCCGCTTGATAAAATTCCTGAAGGGGAGGATAAATTAAAGGGATTTAATTGGAGGGCAGAAGAACGTCCTGTTTCTAAGGAAGATATTTATAGGAAGGTTGCTATAAAAACGATTCCTCAGGATGAACAATCTAAAGGAGGACGAAAAGTTCAGCACGCTAATCCACCAGAAAAAACAGTTGTACCAAAGTCTCCTGGATTGCCTAAGAAACAACCAGCACAAAAGAAGAAATTATAACAAAAAAGGTTGATGCTTAAAACATCAACCTTTTTTATAAATGAGTGTTCAACAGACTCAATAAAAAAAGCCTGTGATTGTTAAACCACAGGCCTGCGAAATAAATATTATGTATGAATTAGATAACTTTTACGTTAACTGCATTCATGCCTTTTTTACCTCTTTCCAGTTCAAATTGAACGCGGTCGTTTTCTTTAATTTCATCGATAAGGCCACTTACGTGAACAAAGGTCTCATTGTTTGAGTCGTCGTGTTTAATGAAACCAAAACCTATGGTTGAATTAAAGAATTTTACTACTCCTGTTTGCATTTATTTATTGTATTAAATTAAAAAATTCTGCTTAAATCATGCAAACCAGGGGTTGACATGAAAAGTTAATATTACTAAATATTTCCGGAAAAAATAAAAGTTCGGATGGAATTATAGAATATTTTTTTTGCCTCAACATCTATGAGGCTCAGCAAAGGTGGAGTTAATAAATGAAAAAAACAATTTTTATTTAATAAATAATTGTAATTCAGTTTGTTAATGTGGTGTTCGCTAATGGTTTAATAAAATAATATACTATTTCCGACGCATATTTTGTTCAAAATATTTTTTTTAATGCATTTCTGAAAAAGCCTAGATAAGGCTTCATTTAAAGCCGATTAGACAAGTAATCCCTAATCTCTATAGATTTTAAATTGATCGTTGAACGCCGTAGATCAATAGCGTGAAGGCATATGATTCCTTGGATTAAATTTTATATTTGCCGTTAGTTCTTGTTTTCCAGTAGATTAGATGGCTGTTGCTGATAATATTAAAAAAGTAGGTATAAATGAAACCGATTTATGGGCTGCCTTTAAAGAAGGTGATGTTAACGCCTATGAACAAATTTACACTATATATTATCGTCAACTATATAATTATGCTCATAAATATAGCTCCGACAAGGAGTTGATCAATGATTTAATCCATGACCTTTTTATTAAAATCTGGAGCAATAAATTATCACTTGGTAATCCTCCTTCCGTAAAGAACTATCTATTTAAATCTTTTCGAAGCCATTTGTTTAATCACCTCCGTGATACAAAAGATCATGCGTCCGGAACTGCAGAAGAGCTGGAATCACTTAATGTATTTACATTAGAAGTAAAACCCAGTCCTGAAGCAGATTTGATTGCACGTGAAAAAGCTCATCATGTCAACCGACTTATCAGCAATGCGATTGGCCAGTTAACAGATCGTCAGCGAGAAGCCATTTATTTAAAATATTACGAAGGATTTTCATACCCTGAAATCGCAGAGATTATGGGACTAAGCGTTAAAGCCGCTTATAAATTAATAGCACGCGCAATAACTGCACTTCGTGAACATGCCGGCAACCGGCCAGTAATATTGTTCCTTGCTATGTTCAGAAGGATTATTGTGTGAGGGAGTAACCGCACTTTTTACTATTACCCAAAAAACACCTGAGGGGGCTTTTAGAGATCGCATTCTGTGAATGCTTGTGAGTCTCTATTAAGCTATTTCTAAAAAATAAAAAATATTCATCATCGCATGGGGTGAATCGCTGTGTTTGTGTGTACAGCTAAAAAAGGTGTTTGGAATAAAATGAGTAGTAGTAAATCAAATAGTTTTAAGAACAAGGCTGAGGAATTAATTCTTGATGAATCATTTATCCGTTGGGTGAAGTTTGGGTTACCGGAAGATAATCGTAAATGGGAAAATGCATTAGTTCAGCAACCTGATTTGAAAAATGTTTTTGCTGAAGCTCGTTTGTGGATATTGGAAATGGGGTTTGAGTCTGCTGTACCGGAAAATTCTGAAGAAATAGCTTTTTATCAACGACTTCGTGCTTCAATAGATAATACCCAAGCAATCAATGTTCGTAGAATGATTCCTCAATGGTTACGCATAGCGGCAACATTAACGGGAGCAATTGTGAGTTTGCTGGCAGCTTATTGGGCACTTAATTACTACAGCTTTAAACATATTACTACCGGAAACGGTGAAATTGTCAGGATACTTTTGCCTGACAGTTCGGAAGTTATCCTGAATGCAAATACAAAAGTTAAGTATGAGCGTAAGTGGAATGAGAACGAACCCCGAGAATTATGGATCGAAGGAGAAGGGTTCTTCAATATCAGGCATATTAATAAAGACCAGACTCACATTAAGAACAGTGAACGTTTTATTGTTCACACTTCCGACCTGAATATTCAGGTTTTAGGGACATCATTCAATGTAAATACACGACGAAACAAAACCAAAGTTGTTTTGTCGGCTGGTAAAATTCAGCTTAGTTTAAAAGATAACAGCAAGGCGCCAATTGTAATGGTACCTGGAGATGCCATTACCTATTCTCAACAACAAAAAGCAATTGTTAAAAATAAGAGTGTCCTAAATCCGTCTGTTTCATCAGCCTGGAAAGAGCACCGCTTGATATTTGTACAAAGCAATATCAAGGAAATAGCCGAACAGATTGAAGATAATTTAGGCTACACTGTAAAAATCAATGCACCGTCTCTTAATAACAGAACCATCTCCGGTTCGGTTGCCACTAGCAATGAAGATGTATTATTCAAAGTTTTAGCTGATCTGCTAAATGTTGACATTAAAAAAGATCCACAAAATAAAATAATCCTAATCCAAGAGAAAAAGTAACCTATCCAATTGAAGAAAAGAATGAAACGAAAATTACCTAAACTATCATTAGTTCTTGCTTCGCTGAGCCTGGTCTGGGAGCCAGGCTTAGCACAAGATGCAATGAGTAAATCATTCACATCTAAAGGTGTATCTGAAACTGCTTCAACTCAGGTACAACGAGAGCCATTGCAAACTGTTTTTAAAGAATTAGAGAATTACTTTAAGGTCAATATCATCTTCGAAGACAACTCCATAAAGGGGCAATTTACCTTTGTTGAGATGAATGACCTTAAGCAACTTACAATTGATGAAGCATTAGCGCAAATTGTTAAACCTTTAAATTTGGTTTACAAAAAAATTGATGATAAAAACTTTATTATCAAACAAAAAGGTAAAAAAGTTGAAGTGTTTTCTGAGTTATCAATTAAATCAGAAATAGTAAGTGATTCAACCCATTTGCAGGTAAAAGGGCGCATCTTAGATGCTTCAACCTCAGAACCTTTACCAGGTGTAACCATTCAATTAAAAGGTTCATCCAAAGGAGCAATGACTGATACAAATGGTGATTATGCGATTAATATTCCAAGTGAACGAAGCATTCTGGTGTTTTCTTTTTTGGGATTCAAATCAAAGGAAGTGACCGTTGGTCAAAGCAGCACGATCAATCTTGCCCTTGAAATGGATTCTCATGTGTTAAATGAGGTGCAAGTGGTAGAGGTGGGTTATGGAACTCAGAAGAAAGAAGCTGTTGCAGGCTCGGTAGCCACTATTTCTAATAAACAGGTACAGCAAATGCCAAGCATCAATCTTAGTACAGCCTTAACGGGAAACACACCGGGATTAATTGTTAGACAGCGAAACGGAACGCCTGATAGTAAAAACGAAACCAGTACGGTTTTAATAAGAACCACATCAGCTTCAGGATATCCGTTAATTGTAGTTGACGGTATTCCAAGAACCTCTGCTACTTCCAGCAACCAGGTCGGCCTTGACAATATTGATCCCAGTGATGTTGAAAGTGTTACTGTGCTTAAAGATATTGCTTCTACTGCTGTATATGGTGCGCGCGGGGCTAACGGAGTTATACTAATTACTACCAAACGAGGTAAAGAGAGTCCGACAAAATTCAATTTTAGCACTGCGGCTACATTCTCAAAGCCGACAATGTATCCGAAGTTTGTAAATGGGTATATGCAGGCTTTGCTGGAAAATGAGCGGGCTACAAACAGTGGTTCAGCCGTTCCTTATTCCGATGCTGATCTTGAAATCATTAAAAATAACTCAAACCCTGACAGATATGGACAAACCAATTGGGCAGAACAAGGGTTAAAAGAATTTTCAAATGGCCAAAACTATAACCTAAATGTTTCCGGTGGTACAGATAAGGTTAAGTATTATTTAGCCGGCGGATTAAACCAACAAAAATCAATTCTTAAAATCGATAATGACTTTAAGCGATATACTTTCATCTCTAATCTGGATGCTAAAATCGCCAAAAACCTGAATGTTTCGGCAGATATTAACTATCGGTCCGAAAATTCTAATGCTCCTTATGCAGGCTACACTTCGTTGTATTCATCGTTGTTTAACCAAAGTCCATTGCAACCGGTTACTTTCAGCAATGGCCTGCCTGCTGCATTTCTTACATCGGCTTCTAACCCAATTTATCAGGCACAAAATGGAGGTTACCGACTTGCTGAGAATAATTACTTTACCGGACGTTTTAAGGCAAAGCTGATCATTCCGTTTGTAAAGGGTTTATCAGCAGAAGGTTTGGCATCTATTGATCGTTCTAACTTGTTCGGAAAAGATTTCTCTACACCTTACAAATTATACAGGGCAGATGCGAACGGAAATTATAACCCTGTAACAGGTGTCGATTCTAAAGGTAATGACCTAAAACCAACCCTGAATGAATCGATTACAAAAGCTAACTACATCACCATGAACTTCAGTTTGAATTATGCTCGGGCCTTTGGTAAGCATAATTTGGGTGGTTTGTTTTTGTATGAATCAACAGAAACCAAAACAGATGCTATGTCTGCTGGGAGAACGAATATTTTCTCCAATAACTCCGATCAATTGTTTGCAGGCGATGCGTCTATTACTAATAATGGAACTGCTAGTGAGTCGGGCCGTGTTGGTTATGTGGGACGCTTAAATTATAGTTATTCTGGTAAGTATTACCTGGAAGGAAGTTTCCGGTATGAGGCTTCTACTAATTTTCCTATTGACCATCGGTGGGGTTTCTTTCCGTCTGTATCAGGAGCATGGAGAATTTCGGAAGAAGGATTTATTAAGAATAAGCTTTCATTCCTGAATGACTTAAAACTACGCGCCTCTTACGGGATGGCAGGTGATGAGAATGGAGCCGGTTTTGCTTCTTACCTGGCGGCTTATTCGGTTTCCAGCAATGCAACAAATAGCAACACAGGAGCCAATGGCTATATCTGGAATAATTCTTATACCTCGTCCGTTTATGCCGGTATATCTTCTATCAATCCAAATTTTACCTGGGCCAAAGTACGTTCATACAACTTGGGTTTAGACTTTGACTTGTGGAAGGGTATGTTAAGTGGGGTGGTGGATGTGTACCATAAAGAAGCATATGATTTATTAACGCCAATGTTTAGCACTAGCGCTACTGCTCCATTATCGTTTGGGGCTACTGCTCCTAAACAAAATGAGGGAAAAAATCATACCAATGGTATAGAGCTTACCTTAACGCATAGAAATCAGGTTAATAAGAGCCTGAGTTATTATGTAAGCGGTAATATTTCAAAGGCAAAAACCATAATTGATTTTTCGGGGGAAGCTCTGGGATTGCCTGAATGGGATGTAAACAGATACAATGGGCTTGGTCCAAACATAGACAGATTTTATAAATCTTTGGGCTTATTTCAATCACAGGCAGAAATTGATGTATGGACATTAGATCAGGATGGACAAAAAAATAAAACAATTAAGCCTGGAGATGTAAAGTACGCCGACTTAAATGGTGATGGTGTTTTAGATTCAAAGGATGTGTATGTTGTTGATAATACCTATATTCCAATTGTTAACTATGGTATTAATTTAGGCTTATCGTATAAGAGATTGTCATTAGATATGGCTTTTGTGGGTATAGCCGATTATACTAATAACAATCTAAAGCAAACCTGGGCCAATTTTGACGAACGTCAATTAGACAGATGGTCTGTTGATAATCCTAATGCTTCATGGCCACGCTTAAGTAATTCTTCCAACAACAGCTTGAAATCTGATTTTTATGGGATGGATGGCTCCTACTTGCGATTAAGAAGTGCTCAATTAACTTATTCAGTTCCTGCAAAATTTATTAGTCGCTTAGGTATTGATGCGTTTTCTGTTTATGTGCAGGGAGGTAACCTGTTAACCTTCTCAAAGGTGAAATTTATGGATCCTGAAACAATTGCCACTAGTTATTACGGTCCGCAAAAAACATTTGCCATGGGTTTAAATCTTAAGTTTTAAAAATCAAGGAGAGCAGATAATGAAAATTATAAAATATATAATAGGGTTTGCAGTTTGCCTTACCGTGTTAACTTCTTGTGAAAAAGATGTTTTAGATAAGGATGACCTGTCCCGTACATCTGAAGGCACTGTTTGGAATGATATTACATTGGTAGATAAATATGTTAATTATTTCTACTCAACCATTTCAAGTGATTTTCCGACAGCAACAAATTGGGATGTTGCTACAGATATTGGTGATAATGGATTAGCAAATGATATCTACAAAACTGAAAAATATAGCAATGCGTTGCAGGCAAATTGGACCTCTGCAGATAAAGTAGCTTTCTATGAGCGGTGGACTACCTTATACCAAAATGTACGCAGAGCAAATGATTTTTTAAGTCGTATTGATGGTGTAAGAGGTGATGAGAATCTGAAAAAACGTATGAAGGCTGAGATTCGTTTTTTTCGAGCCATGTATTATTTTGAATTGACCAGAACGTTTAGTGATGATCCAGGAGTAAATGCAGACCCTCTTGGAGTTCCCATAATCGAGAAAGCGTTGGTTTTTGGTCAGGATTCAATTAACATACCGCGTAGTACCCAAAAAGAATGTATAGACTATGTTGTCGCAGAGCTTGATCAGACAGCTAAAGATTTAGGCGAATTACCTACTTCCTATACTTCGCAAGTTGGGCGTATTACAAAAGGAGCAGCTTTGGCATTGAAAGGCCGTATGTTGTTACATGTTGGTCGTTACCAGGAATCTGCAACAGTAAATAAAGAGGTAATGGACATGGGTTATACTTTATATCCCGATTATTCAAAACTGTTTACCGTAAAAAATAACCCGGAAATTATTCTGTCTGTACAACATAATAATGTATTGTTGGAAAGAGGACACCGAATCGATTATTATTTAAGTCCGGGATCTCAGGGTGGTTATGCGCGTTGGAACCCAACACAAAACCTTGTTGATTCCTATGAACTTACAGATGGAAAACAGCCTTCTGCATCTGCATTGTATGATCCTCAGAATCCTTATTTAAACCGTGATAAGCGTTTTTATGCAACAATTGTGTACGATGGTTCTACTTATCGGGGTAAAGTAATGCAGTTGTATACAGGAGGATTTGATATTAATAACGGAGGGTTATTTAAGTCGCAAACGAATTATTATTTGCGCAAGTTTGCTGCTGAAAGTTATACAGATATGACGAATACCCTAACTGGTAGCGATCAAAATTGGATCGTAATTCGCTTGGGGGAGGTAATGTTAAATTATGCTGAGGCTCAAAATGAATCCATTGGTCCGGATGAAAGTGTATACAATGCAATTAATGCTATTAGAGCAAGAGCCGGACAACCCAATTTGCCAACAGGCTTATCTCAAGATGAAATGCGTCAGCGTATTCGTCAGGAACGAAAAATAGAATTAGCGTTTGAAGATTTCAGGTTCTGGGATGTGCGTCGTTGGAGAATTGCTGATCAGGCAGACCAATTGAGTATTTATGGAATCACCGTTACATTAGATGCTACAACAGGAAAGAAAACCTTCACAAAGAAATTAGTAGAAACTCGTCCTTTCCCGCAGAAGTTTTATTCTACTCCAATTCCTATTGATGAATTGAATAACAATAAAAAGATGATTCAGAATTTTTATTGGAAATAAAAGAGACATTATTTAATAATGAAAGAGCGGTCCCCAAATACCGCTCTTTTTTTGTAGCAAAAATGTTAAAGATGAAACTGGGGTAAAAAGTAGTTTAATCGTGTATTAGTTGAAATAAATCCAGTGATATATGAATGTAAAGAAATGTTTAGCAGCTTCATTGTTCTTATTAACAACAATGAGCGGCGTAAAGGCACAAAATCTTAGTGAGATTAAAGGTAAGCTCGATATGAACAGACCGGAGCCTGTAAAATTGTTTAAGGTTATGGAAGGACGTATGGAAGAAGTAGCCATTTCTAACCCATCAAAAAATGGATACTTTGGGTTTATCTTTCAACCTGAGTACAAAGGTTTTTATGTGGTAGGAGTAGGAGAGGCTATATCCGGAATGAAAAATAAATACAAGTTTTACTTTCAGGGAAATGACAAGTTAAGTCTTATATTAAATGATTCAACTTATACATTAGCAGGTGAAAATTCTAAAGAAAATAAACTCCTTACCGATTGGCATAATGTGGTACAGCCGGTTGAATATAATGCGATCAATGTTTTCAGACAGAGCTATAAAGAGTTTTTTCCTATATTAACGAAAGTTGCCGATCAGTCTGCAACCTGGATGAAAGGAAAGTCATCAGGCAATAAAGAGTTTGATCGGTTGTTAGCACAAACAATAAATTATGATGTAGCTTTTTATGCAATGGGCTTTTTGAAAACGCCTCGTACCATCCACCCATCTAAAGAAGACTATAATGATTATCTAAAGAATTTTCATCCTGCTGATTATCTTTCAAACCTCGAACTTTTGAAATATCCTTACGGTACAAGAGTTCTGGGACAGCTCGCATATTTTAATAGGAGAGATGATAAAGACGTAACAGTTGATAAAGTAATTAATGCAATACCTAATGATCAGTTAAAAGGTGAGTTTGCTTTGGAAAATGCTGGTTATGCAAGATCATTTACCAATTACCTGGAATTAGTAGATAAATACGGGAAATATTTCTTAACAGAAGATCAAAAACGTCGCTCTCAGGCAATAGGAGCAAAATTAGCTTCATTTAAACCTACGGAAAAAGCTATTAATTTTACTTATCCTGATATTAATGAAAAACAGGTCTCGTTAACTGATTTTAAAGGAAAATTGGTTTTAGTTGATGTTTGGGCCACCTGGTGCGGACCGTGCAAAAAGGAAATACCGGCATTGAAAAAATTAGAAGAGGAGCTTCGCGGTAAGGATGTAGTGTTTATGAGTGTTTCTGTTGATCAATTAAAAGATAAAGAAAAATGGAAGGACTTTGTGTCTGCAGAAAATTTGGTTGGTGTTCAGTTGTTTGCAGGCGCTTCACCTGATATTATGACAAATTATCAAATTAAAGGCATTCCCCGTTTTATGTTGTTCGACAAAAAAGGCAATATCATAAATGTGGATGCACCACGTCCGAGCGAACCTAAATTGAAAGAAACCATTTTAGAATGGCTGAATAAATCGTAATTCTTATATAATGAGTTATAATAGCAAGATGAAGAAATTAATTCTTTTTACCTCGATATTATTTGCGTACGGAAGCGTGGTTGCTCAACAAGCCCAAACAAAGCATCCTCTTAATTGGCACTTATTATCGTATGATGCAGATAGTGTATACGGTGTTGGTGTTCAAAAGGCTTATGCAGAGTTGCTTCAAGGTAAGAAAAGCAATAAGATAATTGTAGCTGTACTTGATACGGGAATTGATACACTGCACGAGGATCTTAAGAATGTGCTCTGGACTAACAAAAAAGAAATAGCTGGTAACGGAATTGATGATGATAAGAACGGTTATGTTGATGATATTCACGGTTGGAGCTTTTTAGGAAGTAAGGATGGAAAGCAAAATGTGGAAAACGGAAGTAGTGAGGCAGATCGTGAATATGTGCGCATCCTGAAAAAATACAATAATGACACAACTAAAATTACTGACCCTAAAGAAAAGGCCTATTTACACTTTTTATTACCTAAGCTAAAAGTGGTTTCGTTAAGAAATCATCTTGAGAGTATGAAGGAGATATACTTTGGTATGTTAAAGGTTGATTCGGTTTTAAGAGACTATTATAAAACTGATTCGGTTTCATATGAACAGGTAACTCAGTTTAAAACCGATGATCCTCAATTAATGATAGCCGCTGGGAGATTACGAACCGAGATGTACAATCAGAAAGGACCACGGTCAGTGAAGGCGGCAATAGAATTCAGAAAGGCTATTTATGAAAGAGTAAAGGAAAACCTGAATGATGCCAGGAACTTGAAAGTTGACGAACGCGTAGTTGTAGGTGATGATCCGGACGATATAAATGACCGGTTCTATGGTAATAACTTGCTTTTGTTTAAACCTTCCGGACACGGAACGCATGTTTCCGGAATAATTGGCGCTCAGCGTAACAATGGAAATAATGCCAATGGAATAGCAGACAATGTGGAGATAATGACCGTGCGTGTAGTTCCACAGGGAGATGAATATGATAAAGACATTGCTTGCGGGATTCGATATGCAGTTGATAATGGGGCGAAGATCATCAACATGAGTTTTGGAAAAGGAGTTTCTGCGCACAAAGAGTGGGTGGATGATGCATTTAAATATGCAGAATCCAAAGGGGTACTACTTGTCCATGCTGCGGGAAATGACAGTAAGAACTCGGACAGCATACCATCTTATCCAACTAAAAATTTAATAAAAGGAGGAGCGTTAAATAATTTCATAAATGTAGGAGCTTCTGCATCAAGCGGAATTGCCACAGGTTTTTCAAATTATGGGAAAACACAGGTAGACATTTTTGCCCCAGGCGCTAATATCCTTTCAACCATGCCGGATAATAAATATGCGGAATCACAAGGAACCAGTATGGCAGCTCCTGTGGTTTCGGGTGTAGCTGCATTGGTTTGGTCTTATTATCCTGAATTAACGATGGTGCAGTTAAAGGATATTCTATTAAAATCAGTTACCGTAATAACCAAGGAAACATCACTTCCGGGTAATAGAAGGGTTAAAGTTACATTTGATAAACTTTGCATAACTGGAGGGATTGTAAATGCATACAATGCAGTGAAAATGGCAGAAGAGATGAAGACTAAGAAAAATTCAGGAAAAAAGGCAAAATAGTATTACCATCAATACCACAAAAAGCCCTTCTGGTGAGGGTGGAAAATAAACTGTGTCAAAGGTTAGAAAGAATTAAGACCTTTAACACAGTTTTTTATGGAAACACCAGAATTTGATTTAGAGTTTATTAAGAAGAAAGCCTTGGAGCAGTTTCGCTCAGGTAAGTCTCTGTACGGCAAAGAAGGGGCATTCGCACCATTGCTGAAACATTTTTTAGAAGCCGCCTTGCAAGCAGAGTTAGAGGGCCATTTGGATGAGGAGGAACGCAACTCGGGCAATCGGAAGAATGGCAAAGGCCAAAAGCAACTCAAAACGTCCGATGGAACGCTGACCATCGAGACTCCCCGCGACCGAACCGGCACCTTTGAACCCGAACTGATCCGAAAACGGGAAACCATCCTGGCCGAAAGCCTAGAGTCTAAGATACTGGGGATGTACGGCCTGGGGATGAGCTTCCGGGACATCTCCAAACACATCAAGGATATGTATGACACGGACATCTCCCACGCCACCCTGAGCGCCATTACCGACAAGATCCTCCCGCAGATAAAAGAATGGCAAAGCCGTCCTTTGGAAGAACTGTACACTATCGTTTGGCTGGATGCCATGCATTATAAGGTGAAAGAAGATAACCGGGTGGTATCGCGGGCTGTTTACAACATTCTGGGCATCAATCGTTATGGTAAAAAAGAGCTATTGGGCATGTACGTTTCGCAAAGTGAAGGCGCCAATTTCTGGCTGGGCGTACTGACCGATTTAAAGAACCGTGGAGTCAGCGACATCCTGATCGCCTGCATTGATAACTTAAAAGGCTTTGCAGAAGCCATTAACGCTGTTTTTACCGAAACAGAAGTACAAACCTGCATCGTTCATCAAATCCGCAACAGTCTGAAATACGTGGCCTCTAAAGATCAAAAAGAGTTCATGAAAGACCTGAAGCCTGTTTACCAGGCTGTAAACAAAGATCTGGCCGAATTACGGCTGGAGGAACTGGAGGAGAAATGGGGCAGGAAGTATCCGGTGGTCTTGCAGTCCTGGCGCCATAACTGGGAAAAGCTTAGTACGTATTTCAAATACGATGTGGCTATCCGACGTTTGATCTATACGACCAATACCATTGAAGGCTTTCATCGGCAGGTACGCAAAGTGACCAAAACCAAAGGCGCCTTCACCTCGGACACGGCCCTGATCAAATTGATTTATCTGGCCCATGGCAACATCAGCCAGAAATGGACCATGCCGCTGACCAACTGGGCCCAAACCGCCTCTCACCTGGCCATTTGGTTTGATGGAAGAATGAAGTTAGATTTGAACTAACAAACAAAGGTGTTGAAATATGGAAAACTCGAAAAGAGTTTACCACATTCCAACTCCTCAACAATAACAATAATAATGGTTGACACAGTTTATTTTACAGACCCCTTCTGGTTATCAGAAGGGCTTTTTTTATATCCGGAATTACTAGAATAAGCTTTTTATAATTGACTCAACGCTGATGCCTTCTGCTTCTGCTTTATAATTGCGGACAATACGGTGGCGTAAAACTTCAGTCGCAATGGCCTGTACGTCTTCAATATCCGGAGAGTATTTGCCCATTAACGCGGCATGGCATTTAGCTCCTAATACTAAAAACTGTGAAGCTCTTGGTCCAGCTCCCCAGGTTAAATATTGGTTTATTTTATCTGTTGCATGGGAAGTTCCCGGTCGGGTTTTACTTACCATTTTAACAGCATAGTTTAGTACATTATCAGTAACCGGTATATTCCTTACCAAGTGCTGGAAATACTCAATCTGTTCTGCTGAAATGATCTTTGTTAAGTCGGGCTTTAAATTAGAAGTAGTATTACGTACCACTAATAATTCCTCTTCAAACGATGGATAATCAAGTTTTACATTAAACATAAAACGATCCAGTTGTGCTTCTGGCAACGGATAGGTACCTTCCTGTTCAATCGGATTTTGTGTGGCCAGTACGAAGAATGGTTTTGGCAGTTTATGATTTACTCCGCTTGTAGTAACGGTACGTTCCTGCATGGCTTCAAGCAACGCCGCCTGTGTTTTAGGTGGCGTACGGTTAATCTCGTCTGCCAAAATGATATTGGCAAACACAGGACCTCTGATAAATTTAAAAGAGCGGTCTTCGCTTAATATTTCTGAACCGGTAATGTCAGAAGGCATCAGGTCAGGAGTAAACTGTATCCTGTTGTAGCTTAAGTCTAAAACTCTCGAAACCGTTTGCACCAGTAATGTTTTAGCCAATCCAGGAACACCTACCAATAAACAATGTCCGTTGCTAAATATGGCAATCAGAACAGATTTGATAACATCTTCCTGCCCAATAATAACCTTTGAAACTTCCGTTTGTATTTCTTTATATGACGCTGTTAGCGCTTCAACTGCTTCAACTTCTGAACTGTATAACGACATAAGTTAGATTCCACTTTTTACAATGCCTTGAATGTACAAATACCAAAGCGCACTACAAAATGATTTGATGAGGTAATGATTTTTTTGCACTAAAAAAAACTCCCGTTCAGGTAATGAACGGGAGTTTTATCGTCTTTTATTCGATTAGTTGGATGCCTTCTGCTGATCTTTTTTCAGCCATGGTTGAACTTCTGCACAATTTTCATATTCAGAAGATATTCTGACATATTTCTCAGCGCGTTTTTTAGCAACCCATTGATCAAAGATTCGGTGCTGTTTATCTTGTAAGGCTGCTTCCTGTATACGAGAATAGTCTAAATCCAGATTCGCTCTGTGTGGTTCAGCCTGCGATTTAAAATAAATCACCCTGAAGCCTTGTTTACCTTCCCGTTGATTGATAAATGGAACAATTCGGCTAAATTCACCAACTTTCATTGTATCAATCATTGCTGGCAACTCTTGATCCATCTGACCCACTAAGTTTAATGGAATAAGGGTTGAGCGTTGATTTTCAGGGCTGTGCATCATGCCTCCACTTGAGCGAGTTTCAACATCATCAGAATACAATAATGCAGCTTCTGCAAAGTTTAATTTCTTTTCTTTGATGTAGTAAACCGCACTATCAAGGTCATTGCGGGCCTTTGTTAGTTCTTTTTGTCCAAATTCTGGCTTGACTAAAATATGGCGAACGTTCACTTGGTCGCCACGACGATCAATTGACTGTAAGATATGGTAACCAAATTTTGTCTCAACAATTGGTGAAACCTCTCCGGGTTTCAGTTTGAACGCCACTGCTTCAAAAGGAGTAACCATTTGTCCGCGGCTGAAATAACCTAACTCACCGTTATGTGCTGCAGATCCCGGATCTTGCGAATAAAGTGCTGCTAAAGTTCCGAAATCTTCACCTGCTCTAACACGGGCACGTAAAGCTTCAAGTTTAGCTTTCGCCAAATCTTTTTGGTCTTTACTGAAGCTTGGAAATTTTACAATCTGGCCAATTTCAACTTCTGTACTGTATAGCGGCAAGCTGTCAAGAGGGATTTTTTCGTAAAACGCCTTTACTTCTGCAGGAGAAATGGTAGTCCCTTCCGTTACTTTTCCTTGCATCTGACGAGCAAGTAATTGTTCGTGAACCTGTGGACGAATATCTTCTTTAAATTGTAAAACAGATTTTCCTAATAGTTCTTTCTCAAGCTTTTCTATTGACCCAACTTGTTGCGTGAAATACTGGATACGTTGATCGATAGTTTGCTCTACCTGGTTCTCATCAACCTGTAAACTGTCAAGCTCAGCTTGGTTAAGTAATAATTTCTGAAGTAAAAGCTCATTTAAAATGGTGCATTTTACTTTTTCGTTTGGCGGGTTTTGTTGACGTAGATATTCAAGATATTGTGACTCCACATCAGATTGCAGAACAATCTTGTTGCCAACCACACCAACTACTTTATCAATCGACTTTTGTTGAGCAAAGGCTCCAAAAACACTTGCCAGTAATAAACCTAAGGTTAAAAGTTTCTTCATTGCAATTTTCCGGCTATTACAAGCGCCGTATTCTTTTTTACTTGATAAGATAACTGCCAAAAATACATTTTTATTTTACTTGTGTGTAAATTGTTTTTATCGGTAATGAGTTCTTAATTAATGTATTTTTGCAACATGGAAAATCTGAAGGTAACAAATGAGGCAACTGCTTTGGTAACATTGCTTACAGAAACACTTTATAAAGTAGATAACTGGAATACAGATTCTGGCAATAACGATACTGATAAACAGTCGGTTGTCGTAGTTTCAGAGCCGGAAAATATATCTACACCTGCAGGAAATTCAACTCAGGTTGTTCAGGAACAAGCATCAACACCAACCTATTTTGATTATTTGGGCGAGAATAATAAATATGTATTGGTGCTGGTAAATTATCCTGATTCAAAACATATTACAGATAAGGATAAAGAATTTTTCCTCAAAGTGATCTCTGCATTGAAGCTGACAATAGAGGATGTGGCCGTTTTAAATTATGCTCATTATGCATCTACAGATATCAATGCTTTGAAAGAGTACTTTAGCTGTAGTAGAATTATAACATTTGGAGTGCCACAATCATCAGCTGTTTTCCGGAATGTAAACATGCAGGATTACTCGGTTACCAATGTATATGGAATTTCTCTTTTACCGGCCTCGGATACACTGCGAATCATCGAAAGCGATAAGAATAAGAAAATTGTACTTTGGAACGCCTTAAAATTATTATTTAATGTCAAGTAAGCTTGTTTTTGCTACTAATAACCTCCATAAATTAGAAGAAGTAAATGCCATGTTAAATGGTGCCTTTGAGCTTTTAACTCTTGAGCAAATTGGCTGTGATGTAGATATTCCTGAAACCGGAGAAACTTTTGAAGAAAATGCCGGGCAAAAATCATGGTACGTTTATAATAACTATAACATGAATTGCTTTGGCGATGACAGCGGTTTAGTAGTTGATGCTTTAAACGGAGAGCCGGGAGTTTATTCGGCAAGATATAGCGGTACACGTGATCATGATAAAAACATTGACTTATTGCTCAAGAAATTAGAAGGAAAAGAAAATCGAGCTGCTAGGTTTAAAGCCGTTATTTCTTTGGTTTTAGGTGGAAAAGAGCACTTGTTTGAAGGAACAGTTGAGGGAACTATTCGTCATGCACGCTCTGGTACTGACGGGTTTGGCTACGATCCAATCTTCCAAGCGGATGGGTATACGATAACCTTTGCAGAAATGGGAATGGATGAAAAAAATGCCATAAGTCACAGAGGTAGAGCAGTTGAAAAACTTGTCAACTTCCTTAAAACTCAATAATAACTAACTCACGCAAAATTGCTAAGGAAATCGGATTCCTAACGATTTTGCGTGACCCTTATAGCACTTCCAGTTTCCTTAAGCCGTAGAAGACGGAGCTTGCATGTAATGATTGCATTAGCTTATTGTCAAGCAAAAGCTGTTTAAGTTCGTCTACTGAGATTAGGATTACTTCCAGTTCTTCCGAATGGTCAAGCACTTGTTCTGCTACTTTTCTTCCACCTTTAGCTAAAAAACTATAGGTAACATTACCCGAAGTTGAAGGATTAGGATACAAAACGGCAGTTTGTTCAACGGTATCAAATTCATAACCAGTTTCCTCCAATAATTCGCGCCTGATTGTTTCTTCCGGAGAGCCGTCAGTTTCATCTATTACTCCGCCCACAATTTCAAGTAACGTTCGTTCAGCTCCATGACGGTATTGCCGAACCATAATTGCCTCATTATTCTCCGTTAATGCAACAGCATTTACCCAGTTTGCATACTCTAAAACATAGTAGGGTTCGATGATTTTGCCGTTGGGCATTTTGCATACATCCGCGCGAAGAGTTGCCCATTGATCTTTGTGAATGTATTCAGAAGATAATTTTTCCCACTTTAAATCCGACATGATTATTCCATTAAAAAGTGATCAAACATACAAGGATTTTATTGAAAATCTTCTACCTTGTAGGCGTCAAAAAATGAATAAATCTAAATTTATTTAGTAGATTGACCATTTGTTAGCGGTTTTGCACTGCCAACTAGTAGAAGCCATTTTAAAAATGAATTAAACATCAGAAAAAGAAAAATCATAAACCATGCGAAGTTTTTTATTGTCAATTATTCTATTTGCGTTCGTCTTTGTTATTATTTTTTCATGTACAACAAAATCAACTAAAACTAAAATGCAAGCGGGGAGTTCTGATAGTGGAAATATTGCATTGGTTATTCATGGAGGGGCCGGAACCATATTGAAAAAGAATATGACACCGGAGAAAGAAGAAGCTTATAGAGCGGCTTTAACGCAAGCGCTTAAAGCTGGTTATGCTGTTTTGGAAAAAGGAGGAAAGAGCATCGATGCGGTAGAAGCAGCAGTAAATATTATGGAAGACTCTCCATTATTCAATGCAGGAAAGGGTGCTGTATTTACTAATGAAGGTAAAAACGAAATGGATGCATCGATAATGGATGGAAAAAACTTAATGGCTGGTTCAGTGGCATCTGTTACTACAATTAAAAATCCGATTACTGCCGCAAAAACTGTTATGTTAAAATCACCACATGTAATGATGATTGGAGCGGGAGCAGAAAAATTTGCTAAAGAGCAAGGCTTAACCATCGTTGATCCATCTTATTTTTATACAGAAGATAGATGGAAGCAATTGCAAAAAGCTAAAGAGGAGGATAAAATTCAGCTAGATCATGCTGATTCTGCAAAAAAAACAACTGGATTATTAAAGCAAAAGGAAAATAAGGATTATAAGTACGGAACAGTAGGTGCATGCGCTTTGGATGTGTATGGAAACTTAGCCGCTGCCACTTCTACTGGTGGAATGACAAACAAGCGTTTTGGAAGGGTGGGAGATTCTCCGATTATTGGTGCGGGAACGTATGCAAATAATAATAGTTGTGCCGTATCATGTACCGGCTGGGGCGAATTCTTTATCAGAAATGTTGTTGCTCATGATGTTGCCGCTTTGGTTGAATATAAAGGCTTAAGCTTAAAAGAGGCTGCCGAAGAAGTAATCATGAAAAAAGTTCCTGCCTTAGGAGGCGACGGGGGCTTGATTGCATTGGATAGAAATGGAAATATTGCCATGACTTTTAATACTGAGGGCATGTATCGTGGGTATATTACTAAAGATGGAAAAGTTGTGGTTGAAATTTATAAATAATTAATTACGTATATTTTGTAAGCCGTCCCGGTTCAAATCTGGGGCGGTTTTTTTATGCTTGTTAGTTACTAAAGAATCGACATTAATTCTTAATTTGTCTGAAATTGTATTAATCAATTGGTTGTGAATTTATACATGCAACTTTTTTACCGGATTTCGCATCTTTTACCCGAAAAACAAAAACATCTATGGATTCAACTATCAGTTTTCCAGAGTTATCGGTAACTAATGAAACCAGTGGTTTCAAAAAAAAGCTCTTGGATATTCCTTTCTTTATTTACGCAACGGTGTTTTCATCACTTTGTGTGATTGTAGGGTTAATATGGGATATTTCATGGCATACATCCATTGGACGCGACGGCTTACTTTCTCCCCCTCATTTGGTTATTTATCTTGGTGCAGTCGTTTCGGGGCTTTTTTCTGGTTATACCGTTCTAAAGATTTCTTTTGCAGGCACCTCATACGAAAGAAATAGTAGTGTAAAATTTTGGGGCATTTTTTATGGTTCATTAGGAGCGCTTTTTAGTATTTGGGGCGCCTTTGCAATGCTAACCTCAGCGCCATTTGATGATTGGTGGCACAATACTTATGGTCTTGACGTAACTATTCTTTCTCCTCCTCACAGTGTATTGGCATTAGGCATTATTATGGTCCAGTTTGGAGCGATGGTAGGAACACTTGCTATACAAAACAGGGATTATCAATCCTCCACATTAACCACTGCTGAAATCGACAAAAGATCAACTTTATTAAAATGGTTGTTTGTAACCGCAGCCGGCCTTATGCTTGTAATGATGTATACGTTGCTCTCAGAGTCTTTTACAAGATGGGATATGCACTCTGTAACATATTATCAAACAGCGGCTGTTTTGTTTCCCTTTTTTCTCGTGGCAATTTCAAGAGCTTCAAAAATGAAATGGGCTGCTACAAATGCCACGTTGATTTATACAATGGTTATGTGCATAATGGTTTGGGTATTGCCATTGTTTAATGCAGAACCCAAACTAGGTCCGGTAATTAATCATATAACACATTACCAGGCATTTCATTTTCCAATGCTGTTAATTATTCCAGCAATGGGTATTGATTGGGTAATGTTTAAATATGACGACAAAAATGATTGGGTAAAAGCGGTCATTATTATCGCTATGTTCTTGTGTTTATTATTTCCTGTACAATGGTTAATGGGCCAAGTACTCATGGATCCGATAGGTAGAACATGGTTCTTTGGTCAGTCTTCATGGTATTTTGGAAATGATCCTAATTGGGAATATCGATTTCAGTTTCCTCCATGGACCAAAAATTCGCTTCAGCAATGGGTTGTAGGATTTTTACAGGCAATTACATTTGGTTATTTATCATCACGAATAGGACTGTTTTGGGGTAAATGGATGAGGAGGGTTCAGCGATGAAATTTTGTAAGAATATAATATTCATTTGGATATTGTTAATCTTCCCTTTTGCAGCTATTGCTCATATAGGAAGTCCGGGTATATTGTTTGAGGGCATGGCCGGAAAATACAAGGTGATCGTCAATGTCATGCCTCCTGATGTTATTCCTGGAACAGCACAGATAAGTGTGCTGGTTGAATCTGGCAATACAACAAAGGTTACTGTGCAGCCAATTTACTTGTATGCAGGAGCTGAGGGTGCGCCTGATGCAGATACAGCAATTCCGGCACCAAATGTTCCTGGTAATTATCAAGGGTTGATATGGTTGATGGAAAATGGGGTGGCAAGTGTTAGAGTTAGCGTATATGGAGATCAGGGGATAGGAGAGGTTGTTGTTCCCATTATGGCAGTTCCTACAGCTCAAAAGGATATGCCCGCTAACTTAGGTTGGATTTTGGCTGGATTAGGGTCATTTCTTGTTATTTTAATGATTACTATAATTGGAGCAAGTGTAAGTGATGGCGTTACAGCTCCCGGTAATGAAATGTCGGGATTAAGAAGACGTAAACGCTGGGTTTCAATGGCTGTTACAACAGTTGTGCTAGGACTTATTTTATTTGGTGGAAGCAGTTGGTGGAATAATTGGGCACAGGATTACAAACGATACATGTTTAAGCCTTTTACTGCATCTTCCTCTATTAAAAATATAAGAGGTAATGAGCTATTAGAGTTTAAAGTTGATACTGCTTCGTTGGAAGGCAGGTGGATGAGTTTGCTGATTCCTGATCATGGTAAATTAATGCACCTGTTTCTGGTGAGAGAGGGAAGCTTAGATATATTTGCTCATTTGCACCCAAAAAGAATTGATTCCATAACGTTTGAAAGTCCCTTGCCTGCCTTGCCAAAAGGTCGCTATCTTATCTTTGCCGACATTGTAAGACGTGGTTTTGCAAGCACTATTGTTGATACAATTGATGTCGAACAGCCTTTTTCAGGAACTACAATAGGGTTAAGTCGTGATGATTCATATTTGTTTTCGAATGCTGTTGCAGGCAAAAAAGCTTTAATGGATAGCGCATTTACTGTTTGTGGAACACCAGGAATAAAAACAGTTTTGGCTGATGGTTCTTCCATGACCTTAGAAAGTACATCCGGATTAAAATTTAAGAACGGTGAAATTTCAAAATTAAGTTTTATGGTGTTAGATCCGGAAGGTAATCCAGCTCAGTTAGAACCCTACTTAGGTATGGGTGGACATGCAGTAGTAGTAAAAAATGACGCTAAAGTGTACATTCATTTGCATCCAACCGGGACTTTTTCAGCAGCATCTGCACAGCTTATAGAAAATCGGATCGAAAAAAAAACTGGGTATACCCCTCAACCTGATGCTAAACATTTTAAAGACAGCATTGATGCGCTTGTTAATCGGTTAGATAATATGAGTGAGTCTGTGCGAAATGAATACCTTATGCAGGAAATGAATATGAGTGGAGCTAATCCGTCACATAAGGCACATGAAGGAGCCGTGGTTGATTTTCCATATGTATTTCCTTTTGCTGGAGATTATAGAATATGGGTTCAGGTAAAACGGGCCGGTAAAGTACTTTCTGCCGCATTTGATGTAAAGGTTCAATAATAGGAGATGAGTGAATGAGATGCGTTGTAATCAATTATTTCACTAATATTTTTTGACAGAGCGCTTTAATTGTAGATAATGTCTTCATATTTCTTATTTCTTCTTTCATATTTAATTTATAATACCTACTTTTGCGGGCTAATTTATAGTTACGTACATTGAAAGCGAATAGAGAGTATATTATCCCCTTTGTAGGCTTAAACCTTGGTAACAATGAGTTTGAATATTCCATAGACAGAAAGTTCTTTGACGAATACGAATATTCATTGGTTAAAAACGGGGATATCAAAGTACACTTAACGTTCAATAAACATGAAACAATGTTTGTTCTTGATTTTCATATTGAGGGCACCATTGAAGTAACTTGTGATCGTTGTTTGGCTCCATTTTCACATGAAATTGATACAACCGAACAACAGATCATTAAACTATCAGATGCAGAGTTTGAAGATGATAACGGTGACATTATCCTTATCAGTCGCGGCGCTTACGAGTATGATATAGCTCCGCTGATTTATGAGTATATCAATTTGCAAGCACCAATCATTACCACTTGCGATGGGAAACAAAATTTTTGTGACCAAGCAATGTTGGATAAACTAAACAAACTCCGGATTGAAGATGATTCAGAGACTAAAACAGACCCTCGTTGGGATGCTCTGAAAAATTTTGGAGATAATTAAGAAGTAATATTTTTGGATATATAAAATTGTAATAAAATGCCAAATCCTAAGCGTAAATTTTCGAAATCGAGAAGAGATAAGCGTAGAACTCACTACAAAGCAGCGGCTACTCCGTTATTCGTATGTAAAACTACCGGTGCTGTACACTTGCCTCACCGCGCTTATACAGTTGACGGTAACTTATACTACCGTGGTAAACTGATTGTTGAAAACACTGCACAAGCTTAATAACTTTAGCACTATCTTACCATGCGTATTGGTTTAGATGTGATGGGTGGCGATTTTGCGCCTAAAGCTGCTGTTTTAGGAGCAATTGAAACCTTTAAAGCGCTGCCGTCCGACCAACATCTGGTCTTAATAGGCGACAGTAATCAGGTAAAAGCGATTTGTGAAGAGGTAGGCTTTGATGCGAACAACTTTGAGTTGGTTCACACCGAAGATGTTATTGGTATGGGCGAACACCCAACCAAGGCTATCGTTAAAAAACCGAATTCAAGTATTGCAGTAGGATTCGGATTACTTAAGGAAGGTAAAATTGATGCTTTCTCAAGTGCTGGTAATACCGGTGCTATGTTAGTAGGTTCAATGTTTACAGTGAAAGCTATTCCTGGAGTAATTCGTCCGTGTATGCCAACAATGGTTCCTAAGTTAACCGGTGGTGTAGGTGTAATATTAGATGTAGGTGCAAACGCTG
This sequence comes from Solitalea canadensis DSM 3403, assembly GCF_000242635.2. Classification (NCBI taxonomy): domain Bacteria; kingdom Pseudomonadati; phylum Bacteroidota; class Sphingobacteriia; order Sphingobacteriales; family Sphingobacteriaceae; genus Solitalea; species Solitalea canadensis. The sequence goes on along the minus strand of NC_017770.1, from coordinate 3,829,999 downwards.
ATTGTAAACCTGATGTGTTACTTCAGTTCGGTGTTTTAGGTAAGTTATTTGCCGAGAACATCTACAATGTTGAAAATCCTAAAGTAGGATTGATGAACATTGGAGAAGAAGAGGAAAAAGGGAACTTGCTTAGTCTGGCTACCTATCCTTTGATGAAAGACACAGAATTATTCAACTTTATTGGAAATGTTGAAGGTCGTGATTTGTTTAACGACAAAGCCGATGTAATTGTGTGTGATGGATTTACTGGTAACATTGTATTAAAGCTGGCCGAATCGTTTTACGTGCTTACTCGTAAGAAAGGCATGAAGGACGAGTTTTTTGACCGGTTTAATTATGAGCAATATGGAGGGAGCCCTATTTTAGGTGTAAACGCTCCTGTGGTCATCGGACACGGTATTTCTAGTCCTGAGGCTATTAAGAACATGTTGCTATTATCGCGCGATCTGATAACTTCAGGCCTGATCGATAAGATCAAACAAGCATTTCAATAAGAAATTATTTACAGAGACCCAACAGCTTGATTTCTACCAAATAATCAGGATGTTGGGTTTCTCTTTTCGTGAAAATCTCAAGATTTTCATAATAATTTCCTATTATTGCCGCGCTCTTTAAAGAAATTGCGATTATTATTTTCGAAACTATGTCACAAATTAGTGCTGCAATAACTTCGGTTTTTGGTTATGCTCCGGAAGACAAACTGACTAACCAAGACCTGGAAAAAATGGTTGATACTAATGATGAGTGGATTCTTTCACGCACAGGTATCAAAGAAAGAAGAATACAAAAAGAGGGCGCAACATCTGATATGGGTGTTAAAATCATGGAAGGATTACTTGCTAAACGCGGTATCAGCCCTGAAGAAATCGACCTTGTAATTTGCACAACTGCTACTCCCGATTACGTATTTCCTGCTACAGCTAATGTTATCTGTGATAAAATAGGAGCTAAGAATGCCTGGGGTTACGACCTTAGCGCTGCTTGTTCTGGTTTTATCTATGGTTTAACTACAGGTGCTCAGTTCATTCAAACCGGAATGTACAAGAAAGTGGTGGTAATTGGTATCGACAAAATGTCGTCTATTATCGATTATCAGGACCGTGCTACTTGTATTATTTTTGGTGATGGTGGTGGTGCGGTATTGCTTGAGCCAAACAACGAAGGCTTAGGATTCCAGGACGCCATTCTGAGAAGTGATGGTGCCGGTCGCCAGTTCCTGGTAATGAAAGCAGGAGGTTCTGCAAAACCTGCATCAAGAGAAACGGTTGAAAACCGTGAGCATTATGTGTATCAAGAGGGAAAAACAGTATTCAAGTTTGCTGTGACCAATATGGCTGAAACAGCAGCTGAAGTTATGGAACGTAATAACTTAACAGCTGATGATATAGCTTGGTTAGTACCTCATCAGGCAAACAAACGTATTATTGATGCAACAGCTGATCGTTGCGGCATGCCTGCTGAAAAAGTAATGGTTAACATTGAGCGTTACGGAAATACCACCAATGGCACAATTCCGTTATGTTTATGGGAGTGGGAAGATAGGCTTAAAAAAGGCGATAATCTTATTCTTGCCGCGTTTGGCGGTGGTTTTACATGGGGTGCTGTTTACCTCAAGTGGGCCTACTAATAAAGCAATTTATTCGGAGCAATCCGGTTTAAATACAATATGTAGGTTATTGAATGACAAATCATTAACTTACACTTGAAAAGGTTACTTTACAAACAACTTAAAACAAACTAGCAAACTAATGGAAATCAAAGAAATTCAGGAACTGATCAAATTCGTCTCTAAGTCAGGCGTAAATGAAGTTTCGATTGAACGAAAAGATTTTAAAATAACTATAAAAACTACTTCACAGCAAGCAGTTCAAACTGTAGTTCAAGCTACTGTTCCTGTAGCGGCTCCTGTTGCAGCTATTCCTGCTCAAGCAGCAGCTCCGGTAGCAACAGCACCTGCACCAGCAACAACGCCTGCTGCTTCGGCAGAAGCACCTAGCGATGCAAATCTTATTACCATCAAATCTCCAATGATTGGTACTTTCTATCGCCAGGCTAGCCCTGAAAAACCTTCATTTGTAAATGTTGGTGATGAAATTCGTCCGGGACAAGTTCTTTGCATTATTGAAGCAATGAAATTGTTCAACGAAATTGAATCCGAAATCTCTGGACGTATTGTTAAAGTATTAGTAGAAAATGCTAGTCCGGTAGAATACGATCAACCATTATTCTTGGTTGAGCCAATGTAATTTTTATTTGCGGGTTTGAGTATTTGAAGATTTGGAAATATTGAGTTTTTAGATTCGCAAATTCACAAATTCACCAATTCACCAATTTTAATTTCATGTTTAAAAAAATACTTATTGCCAATCGTGGAGAAATCGCGTTACGAATTATTCGTACGTGTAAAGAGATGGGCATAAAAACGGTTGCTGTTTATTCAACAGCAGATCGTGAAAGCTTGCATGTACGTTTTGCTGATGAAGCAGTTTGTATAGGGCCAGCTCCAAGTAAAGATTCTTATTTAAATATTCCTAATATCATTGCGGCTGCAGAAATTACAAATGCAGATGCAATTCACCCAGGTTACGGCTTTTTGTCTGAAAATGCTAAGTTTTCATCAATTTGCCGAGAAAATGGTATCAAATTTATTGGTGCTTCTCCTGAGATGATCAATGCAATGGGAGATAAAGCATCTGCTAAAGAAACCATGAAAAATGCCGGTGTACCCACTATTCCGGGATCAGATGGTTTATTAAGTGATGTAAAAGAAGGTATTAAAGTTGCCAATGAAATCGGTTATCCGGTAATTCTGAAAGCTACTGCCGGTGGTGGTGGCCGTGGAATGCGTATTGTGTGGAAAGACGAAGATTTTGAACCAGCTTGGGATTCAGCTCGTCAGGAAGCAGGTGCTGCATTTGGTAATGATGGTATCTATTTGGAGAAATTCGTTGAAGATCCTCGTCACATTGAGATTCAAATTGTTGGTGACCAATATGGAAAAGTATGTCACCTTTCTGAGCGCGATTGTTCAATCCAGCGTCGTCACCAAAAATTAGTAGAAGAATCTCCTTCACCATTTATGACTGAAGAACTTCGTCAGAAAATGGGAGAGGCAGCAATTGCCGGAGCTTCTGCTGTTAATTATGAAGGTGCAGGAACAATTGAATTCTTAGTTGATAAACACCGCAACTTCTACTTCATGGAAATGAACACTCGTATCCAGGTAGAGCATCCAGTTACGGAAGAAGTTATTAACTACGATTTGATCAAAGAACAAATCAAAGTTGCCGGAGGTGTTCCGATCTCTGGTCGTTCATATTTCCCTGATATGTGCGCAATCGAATGCCGTATCAATGCTGAAGATCCAATGAATGGCTTCCGTCCTTCACCAGGTAGGATCACTAATTTCCACTCTCCGGGTGGTCATGGTGTTCGTGTAGATACACACGTATATGCAGGTTATGTGATCCCTCCTAATTATGATTCAATGATCGCTAAACTGATTACTGTAGCACAAACCCGCGAGGAAGCTATTTGTACAATGGAGCGTGCATTAAGTGAATTTGTAATTGAAGGTATTAAAACGACAATTCCTTTCCATTTGAAATTAATGAAAGACCCTAACTTCAGAGCTGGTAACTTTACCACTAAGTTTATGGAGACTTTTGATATGGAAAAATAGAAACAGTAATGTTTCTGTAATACACAAAAACGCATGATCGTCATAAATCATGCGTTTTTTGTTTTTGAATGAATACTCCATGGAGTAAAAGTGTGCAGAGATTATAAAAGTAGCTTTGTGCAGTCAAGTGCAAAACCTTAGCAAATTGTTAAGGCCTTAACAGGATTATAGGCATAATGTAAACAAGATATTGTTACCGATCTATTGTCCAGATAGGGGATCTTATTGAACGGACAACTTGAGTTAAATAACTTCATTCAATATTCATTCATTTAAGTATTTTTGCAACTCATTTAACGCACATGTCTGATAATAATAGCCGTAGAAGTAATCTAATAACCAAATACGTATTAAAAGATAAGCATACCATTGAATCAGAGATGTCATTCTTCGATCATCTGGAAGAGCTAAGATGGCATTTGATTCGTTCCGTTATTGCCATTGCAATTTTTACTGGTCTTGCTTTTAGCTATAAAGAAATCATCTTTGATCAGATTATTTTAGGGCCTAAAAATCCAGACTTTTGGACCTATCGTATGATGTGCCAGATAGCTGCAAAATATAATATTGCAGATTTTTGTGTGGATAAGATCAATTTTGTGATTATGAATACCGAATTAGCCGGTCAGTTCATGATTCACTTAACATCCTCTTTTCTGGTGGGTATTGCACTAGCCTTTCCATATTTTATTTGGGAGCTTTGGAGGTTTATTAAACCAGCCCTGGAAATTAAGGAGCGTCAGTATGCAAACGGTTTGATCTTCTTTACATCTGTGTTGTTTGGAATTGGTGTGTTATTCGGGTATTTCATAATTGTCCCACTTACAATTAACTTTCTGGGTTCATATACAGTAAGTGCAGAGATCCTGAATCAGGTTTCTCTGGATTCCTATTTATCTACCGTTGGAACATTATCATTAGGCTGTGGACTTACCTTTGAATTGCCAATCATTATCTATTTCCTTTCAAAGATGGGTATTGTTACACCTAAGCTGTTGCGTAGTAACCGTAGATTTGCGATTGTATTAATATTATTGGTTTCGGCATTTATCACGCCTAGTCCAGATATGATGACGCAAACCATCGTTGCAATACCACTGTTTCTTTTGTTTGAAATCAGTATTTTTGTGTCGGCAGCGGTAGCACGTAATAAAGCTAAGAAAGAAGCCGAATTTTATAATTCGTAAGTCGGAGCAAAAATAGTTTGCTGACTTGTGTTGAACGTGTAAATAATAATAAAATGAAAATAGCATTAGGAGGCGATCACGCCGGTTTTGAGTACAAAAAAGCTTTAATTGAAGTTTTAGAGGCTCAAGGTATTGAAACAAAGGATTTTGGTCCGTATTCAACCGACTCAGTTGATTATCCTGATTATGTGCACCCTGTGGCTGAATCAGTATTAGCCAATGAATATGACTTAGGTGTGTTGATTTGTGGAAGCGCTAATGGTGTTGCAATTACGGCAAACAAACATGCTGGTATTCGTGCGGCGATTTGTTGGTTGCCGGAGTTAGCAGAGTTAGCAAGAGGTCATAACAATGCAAATATTGTATGTATTCCTGCTCGTTTTGTTTCATTGGAAGATGCAAAAGAAATTACCCAACGATTTATTACCGCTCCTTTTGAAGGTGGTCGTCATGCCAATCGCGTAAATAAAATTGATTGCGTATAACGATAATAGTTCGAGTAAACAGAAAAAGGATTATGTACATATACATAATCCTTTTTTTATTGCTACAAAATTGTCACGTATAACGCTGCTGCTTCAACCAACATTTTGCTACATTTAGCTCTCAATTTAATCCAATGAAGAATGTAATTGTTCCTTTTCTGTTAGTACTGGCAATGACAGAAAGCAGCTTAGCGCAAAGTGCTGAGACATTTGCTGGAGAAATTAACGCATCGTATCTGAAAAAACATCTATCTGTTTTAGCTTCTGATGCGTTTGAAGGTAGGGAAACAGGACAAAAGGGATCTTTACTAGCGGCTGACTATATTCAGGCTCATTTTAAACAACTTGGACTGCAGGCTCCTGTAAATGGTTCTTATTTTCAAACTGTGCCTCTAATTGAACGTTCAATTGGTGATGCAACAATTACAGTTAACAGTACTGATTTTAAATTTGCTGAAGACTTTTTATTAGTAGGAAGGAATTTACCTGCATCTATTGACGCAAAGGAAAGTCAATGGGTGTTTGCTGGTTATGGAATAGGAGCCGGAAACTGGAATGATTTTGCCAACATTGAGGTGAAAGGCAAAGCAGTAATGATCATTAGTGGTGAGCCTTTTGATAAAAGCGGAAAGAGTATGATCACTGGGCAGGAAAACTACTCTGATTACACGTTAGATACTCGTAAGAAATTTCGGGAGTTACAGCTTAAACATCCCAAACTTATTCTTGCCGTTTATCCAAACCTAAGAACTTCAATGGCCGGCTATGCGACACAGTTGAGAGCAAAAAGCATTGAGTTTCCTGAAAAACAAGAAGAAAATCCAACAGCACCTGTGGTATATATTTCGGAAGAATTGGCCACAGAATTACTAAAACCTACAGGAAAAAACATAGCTCAGTTGGTGGCGAAAATGCAGAATACTGCGAAACCACAATCTGCAGTTGTAAAGCAGCCATTTGCCGTAAAATTTCAAACTAAAGAGGCCCCTGTTAAAGCGATGAATGTACTGGGCTTTTTGCCCGGAACAGATCTTAAAGAGGAAGTATTAGTGATATCTTCTCATTACGATCATATCGGTATTATTAATGGTAAAATTAATAATGGTGCGGATGATGATGGTTCTGGTACAACTTCAGTGCTTGCGATGGCTCAGGCATTCACCACCGCTCAGAAAGCCGGAAAAGGGCCTCGGCGCAGTATTTTATTTATGACTTTTACAGGTGAAGAAAAGGGGTTATTAGGGTCGCAATGGTATTCAGACCATCCTGTTTTTGCATTTAATAACACGATCGCCGATTTAAATATCGATATGGTGGGTCGTATTGACGACGCCCATTTAACAGACACAAACTATGTTTACTTAATAGGCTCTGATAAATTAAGTACAGATTTGCATAAAATCAGTGAAGAAGCCAATAAAAATAGTGTTAATTTAAAACTGGATTATAAATACAATGATCCGAAAGACCCGAACCGTTTTTATTATCGTTCCGATCATTACAACTTTGCCAAGCACGGTATTCCGGTTGTTTTCTACTTTAATGGTGTACATGCAGACTACCACCAACCGGGTGATAAAGTGGAGAAAATCCATTTTGAGCTAATGGCAAAACGTGCACAATTGGTATTTAACACAGCCTGGGATTTGGCAAATAGAGATAAGCGTCCAGTGGTTGACGTTAAAAATGATTTTCCTGCAAATAGATAAAAATTAGAAGGCTGCAATAATGCAGCCTTTGTTATTACGATGCTATACCCGGTCTTCTATTTACTACCTATATAATATCAAATGGTAGACAACTTTGTTTAAGGATGAAAGCTTAGAGAAACTAACTTTTGTTCATAAAATGCTTGTTTTATATCCAACAAGTATTAAGCATTTTATTTATTTTTGATTGCATGAGTCAATATTCTGATCAGTTCCTCTCTGAAGCCGAAATCAAGGCTTTTGATCTTGAACACCGACGTAAGATCAATTTTAACATTGGAAAATATGATGCCGCCGTTTCGCGTGGTGTATCTCGCTTTTTTGATCTTGAGAATTCCCGTAAGAAAGCCAATATCGCCAAATGGCGCACAATAGAAAATCTCGAAAAATACCTGGTTGAATTTGAAGCTAACTTTACCCGTAGAGGGGGGAAAGTAATTTGGGCTAACGATGCGGAAGAAGCCAGGAAAGAAGTGCTGGGCATTTTCGAAAAGTATAATGCCAAAACCATGGTGAAGTCAAAATCAATGACTACAGAGGAAATTGAATTAAATGAATTTCTGGAACATCATGGAATTGAAGCGCTTGAAACTGATTTGGGTGAATATATTGTTCAATTGTTAGGTCAAAAACCTTATCATATTGTTACACCTGCAATGCACTTATCAAAGGAAGATATTGCAAAGCTGTTTCATGAAAAATTTGGTACTCCGATAGATTCAACTCCTGAGCAATTGACTCAAAAGGCCCGTGAGCTGCTTAGAAATAAATATGTAACTGCTGATATTGGGATAACAGGAGGGAATTTCCTTTTGGCCGATACCGGAAGTATTTGCTTAACAGAGAATGAAGGAAATGCTCGTTTGTCAACAACCTTTCCTAAAGTTCATATTGCCATTGTTGGTATTGAAAAGATAATTCCAAGTATTTATGATCTTGATCTTTTCTGGCCGCTCTTGGCAACCCATGGAACTGGACAAAATTTAACAGTTTATAATTCAATAATTAGCGGTCCTAAGCAAGCCGAAGAAATGGATGGTCCGGAAGAAATGTATGTGGTATTGCTTGATAATGGCCGGACAAATTTATTGGCACAGAAAGAACAGAGACAAGGTTTATACTGTATTCGTTGCGGGGCATGTTTAAATGGCTGTCCGGTTTATAAAAATATCGGTGGTCATACTTATGAAACTACTTATAGTGGCCCAATAGGTTCGATAATTACTCCGCACTTAAGTGGAATGCAGGAATTTAAACATTTAAGTTATGCATCGAGCTTGTGTGGTAAATGCTCAGAGGTGTGTCCTGTTCATATTGATATTCATAAAATGCTATTATTGAACAGAAGAGATGCGGTGAATGAGAATCTGGCGACAAAGGCTGAAATGTGGACTTGGTATTTCTGGAAGAAAGGAATGCTTAAACGAAATTTCATGAATATGTTGGGTGGTAAATGGAAAGCTTTCTTCTTGAAAAAATTTGCTGCTAAAACGTGGGGGAAACGCAGAGAACTTCCTGCTATGGCTCCAAAGTCATTTAATGAACAATGGCGAGAATTACATAAGAATGATAATGCTTAAACATAGTAAATAAAGAAAGGGTTGCTTGCTAGCAACCCTTCCTTTATTCGTCTTTTTCCCCTTCTCCGCTTTTCAGCTTAAAATTTTTATCTCGTTTCTTAAGCGCTTCAAATAGGATATATTCAACTTGGCCATTGATACTTCGAAACTCTGAAGCAGCCCAACGTTCCAGTTCTTTTAACATTTCCGGATCTAATCGCAATACAAATGCTTTTTTTGCCGACATACTCTATATGTATCTTTCAAATGCTAATCGCATTTATCTTGTTATAAACTTTCAGGGCATTCAGTGCTTCTGTTAATTCAGCAGTTTTATTCGTCCCGATTAATACCTTCTTTCCTGTTGTTAATTCCAGTTGCAATCCTTCGTCACCGGATACATTATAGGCCCTTCCATTTTTAAATGGCCAGGTGCCTTTAATTCCCCAGCCGCCAAATTCTGAGATTGGGTCGTATTTCCTAATATAAGCAGAGCTGATTGCAGTCCAAAGTATTGTTCTGAACTTTAAATGGAAAGGAAAAAACTGAAAATGAACGCCTGAAGAATCTACGCGAGTTTTAAGAACTAATGCAAACTTAAAAAGCAAAACGAACAATATTTCAGCTACAATAATGAATAATAAGACTTTCTCAATCCTTTCATTCGTTATCCATTCATTTAGAAAGAGCACAAATGGCACAATCGTGGCACTTAAAGTGAGTAACCAAATCCACCATTGATTGAATCGCTGCTTTTCTTCAAAAAACATAGTCTTAATTGTAAAGAGTACCGGTGTTTACGATCGGACTAACTGCTTTTTCAGCACAAAGGACAACCAATAGGTTACTTACCATAGCAGCCTTACGCTCTTCATCTAAATGTACAATTTCTCTTTCTGATAAGCGAGCTAAAGCCATTTCAACCATGCCAACAGCACCTTCAACAATCTGCTTGCGAGCAGCAACTACAGCTGTTGCTTGTTGACGTTGTAGCATGGCTCCTGCAATTTCAGGTGCATATGCTAAGTGGCTGATGCGAGCCTCCAGTACAGTGATGCCGGCCGGTCGTAAACGTTCATTTAATTCATGTTCTAACATGTCGTTCACTTTGTCAGCACCGTCGCGAAGTGTAATTGTTGCATTTTCATCCTCTAAATTATCGTATGGACAACTCCCCGCCAAATGTCTTACGGCAGCCTCACTTTGAATATTTACATATAAGGTGTAATTGTCTACTGCAAACGCAGCCTTAGCTGTGTCTTCTACCTGCCAAACGATTACTGCGGCAATCTCAATTGGATTACCCATTTTGTCGTTTACCTTCAGCGACTGTCCATTTAGGTTTCTGGCACGAAGTGAAATGGATTGTTTTTTATACAAGGGGTTAACAAAGAACAGCCCATTAGCTTTAACAGTGCCCGAGTAAATCCCGAAAAAGGTTAATACTCTTGATTCATTTGGGTTGATGATGATGATACCCATAAAAGAAATAAGGGCAACAATTATCAGGACAACGCCAATGAAGACGTATGCTGAATAAAATGAAAAAGCAGATCCAATTAAACATAGTACTGCAAAACCTAGCATGGCAAAACCCGGAATAGGTTTAATAATTTTTTCGTTCATTGTGGTAAATATTTGATATCATTTTGATATTACAATGATATGTATTTGGAATTAGTTAAGCAAATAATCTTCAAGGTATATTAGTAATAAGACTAAAGGAATGTTCGACTGATTTGAGCAGTGATGAATGTATTTGGAAGGTTAACTCCAAGTGGGGTAAAATTTGGTAGAAAAGATTTTCTCCTTATAAGAATACACACTAGTGACCATACATCACAATAGTGTATGTCATCTTATAGCTGGAATCACATTTTCTTTATCAGCTTCCTTGTCAAGGATTTCAAGAAACTCTTCAATAGGAATACATTCTGCACCTAAACTCTCCAGGTGAGGTGTTTCCATTTGGCAGTCAATAATCGAGAAAGGAAATGTTTGAGCCAGGTAAATAAATGCAACTTTTGAAGCATTGCTTACTTTATGAAACATGGATTCGCCATAAAAAACAGTTCCTAGATTGATGCCATACAGCCCACCGACAAGACCTCCATCTTCCCAAACTTCAATTGAATGGGCAAAACCGAGCTTATGCATGTGTACATAGGCATCCAACATTTCATTGGTTATCCATGTTCCGGGTTCTCCCTCCCGGCAGATCTGCTGGCAATTGGATATTACGCTTTTAAAATCTTTATTAACTGTAATTGAGAATTTCCCAGATCTCAGCACTTGTTTCATGCTTTTTGAAACTTTTATTTTTTCAGGAAATAACACGAAACGTGGATTGGGAGCATGCCACAAAATAGGGTCTTCTTCAGAGTACCAGGGGAAAATGCCGTGTCTGTAAGCAACTAACAATCTTTCAGGTGAAAGATCGCCGCCATAAGCTAGCAGGCCACTATCATCAGCCAATAGAGGATGTGGGAAAATGATTTCGGTACTGAGTTCGTAAACAGGCATCCGGTTAAGTTTGAAATATTAGATTTGAGAAGTGAGCTAAAATAATCAATCTCAAATCTAATATCTCAGATCTCAAATCTAGTTTGTAATTCCTGCCAAATTTAGCATAAATGCATATTCCAATGCTATTTCTTTCAGTGCTTCAAACCGACCAGATTTACCTCCATGTCCTGCTTCCATATTTGTGTGTAGCAATAAAAGGTTTTTATCTGTTTTGAGTTCGCGCAGTTTGGCCACCCATTTTGCTGGTTCCCAATACTGTACCTGGCTATCCCAATAGCCGGTTGTCACTATCATATTTGGATAATTTTTCTTTTCAACATTATCATAGGGAGAATAACTCTTCATGTAATCGTAATACACTTTATCATTAGGGTTTCCCCATTCATCAAATTCTCCTGTAGTTAGCGGAATACTTTCATCCAACATAGTAGTAACCACATCAACAAAAGGAACTGCAGCAACAACACCTTTCCAAAGATCCGGGCGCATATTGGTAACTGCTCCCATTAATAGTCCTCCTGCGCTACCGCCCATTGCAAATAGTTTTTCTTTTGAAGTATACTTCTGAGCGACTAAAAAATCTCCGCAATCAATAAAATCGGTGAACGTATTCTTCTTTTTTAACAGTTTACCATTCTCATACCAATCGCGACCAAGCTCTTGTCCACCACGAATATGTGCGAGCGCATAAGCAAAACCACGATCAAGCAATGATAATCGGTTCGAACTAAACCCTGGATCCATGCTGTTACCGTAAGAACCATAAGCATATAAAAGTAATGGTGCTTTGCCATCCTTCTTCCAACCTTTTTTATAAACTAATGAGATCGGAATCTTTGTGCCATCTTTTGCGGTAGCGTATAAACGTTCACTTACATAATCATCCGGATTATATCCTCCAACAACTTCCTGCTGTTTTAACAGGATACGCTCTTTTGTAGCCATATTATAATCATAGATGCTATTGGGAGTGGTTAAGGAAGTGTAACCATAGCGCAGAACATCTGTATCAAATTCTCGGTTTACGCTGGTGTAGGCTAAATAAGCTTGGTCTTGAAATGGTAAATAGTACTCACTTTTATCAGCCCATTTGATGATACGGAGTTGAGTTAACCCATTCTTACGTTCACTTACCACATAGTAGTTCTTAAAGATGTCGATGTTTTCCAATAAAACGTCTGAGCGGTGAGGAATTACCTCTTTCCAGTTTTCCTTGGTTGTTTTATCAACCGGACACTCCATTAAGCGAAAGTTCTTAGCATCAAGATTGGTAATGATGTAGAATTTATCACCATAATGCTCCACATTATACTCATGATTGCGCTCACGAGGTTGTATAACTCTCCATTCTCCATCCGGATTGTTTGCATCAAGCACACGATACTCAGTACTTAGCGTTTGCCAGCTACCGATCATAAGGTATTTGTCAGATTTTGTTTTGAAAACCCCTGTAGAAAAGGTGTCATCTTTTTCGTCAAAGACCATCACATCTGCACTTTGAGGCGTACCAAGCTTATGTTTCCAAACAGTATTATCGCGAAGTGTTACCGGATCTTTTTTGGTATAAAAAACAGTCTTATTATCGTTTGCCCAGGTTACTCCACCACTAGTACCCTCTAGTTTATCTTGCAAAATAGCACCGGAGGCAATGTCTTTAAAATAAACGGTATAGATACGACGGCTTACCGTGTCAATTCCGAAGGCTAATAATTTATTGTCGTCACTTACAGAATATCCTCCAAGAGCCCAATAATCGTGCCCTGTTGCTAATTCTGGACCGTTTACAAGAATTTCTTCGGAGGTGGGGTTCATTCCGGTTTCTATGTTCCGGCAGTAATAAGCATAATCTTTTCCCTTTTCAAAGCGGGTATAATACCAAAACCCCTTGTCTTTAAATGGCACACTCTGATCGTCCTGCTTTATTCGACCTTTCATTTCTTCAAAAAGCTTTTTTTGAAGTTCTTCGGTAGCAGCCATTGCCGATTTGGTATAGGCATTTTCTGCATTTAAATAATCCAGAACAGCCTTTGTTTGGGCGTCGGGTGTTTTAGCATTTTTCTGATCATCTGTAAGCTTCATCCAATAATAGTTGTCGATGCGGATATCGCCATGCTTTTCTAATTTATGTTCTTCTTTTTTGGCAGAAGGTGCCGGGGGTAAATTGGTATTCATCAATGTTGACTGACTTGTTTGGGCTTTTGCCGGATTAATAATGGCAAAAGTAACACAGGTTGCCCAAAGTAAACGGATAGAGTTTTTCATCGTGTTGAATCGGATTGATTATCATGAAGATAGTAATCAAAAATCAAAAAAGACTAACCTGTAATTGATTAGTCTTTTGTTTGATGAATATCTTCAGATTTATAATCCCTTGCTCAATACTAACTTTTCATTGTAATAATAGATTGAACCGTTTTCAGAGATACCTTCAGCACGAATGATTAAATCATCAATATCTTTAGGAACGAAGAACTTGAACTTGGTTTTGCCGGTCGAATCAGTTTGAATATCAGGCTTCCAGAAGATGGTGGCATATTTCTGAAATGTTTCGGTTTCTGGTTTCAGTACGTATTTTGGAGTAAAGAATGCTACCGGTTTTGCATAGCCTTTTACAGCTAATGTTCGGGTATTGCTAATGCCGTCTGGCCCCCAATCGATCCCTGTCCTTCTGGTAACAATGTTAATAGAACCATTTCCTCCTCGCATTCCCAACATGGCATTTGCCGATTTGTTAACAGCAACAGCCTGAATGTCCTGAACAGAGATGATAGATAAATAACTAAGATCACTCATTACCATCCCATCAATAATTAATGAAGGTTGATTGCTACCCATCATACTGGTAGGTCCTCTACCCATATCAATATATAAGTCGCCCATAGCGGTTCTGCTTACTCTTAAGAAAAACTCATTTCTTAATAAATCCTCAATAGTGGTGTAACGAGCATAGTTATCTTTATTGATCTCAAAAACTCTATCTCCCATATTACTATAAAGATTGCCTTCAAATGGATTTTTCTTTTTTTCAGCACGAACAACCACTTCTTTTAACTCGTATAATTTTTCGGTCAGTGGCTTTACAAAGTTGGTTGCTATAGGTGCTGGCGTATATTCGTCATTAAACTTATTTACGGAAATAGCAGTGTCTAACCGGTGATAAACAATGTTAGCTTTTATATTCCTGTTCCAACCTCCACCTTTTAATCCAGCAGCAGAAACAATTACTTTAGTAGAATCATTTAAATAGAGGTTTTTAAATGAGATGCTACCGTTTTCATCCGCCTGTGCACTTAGCATAAGGTTATTATCTGGAGAAAATAATGAAAACATTGAGTTTTTCTCCGGTTTTCCACCCTTGAAACGGTTTTCTGCCGTGGCATTGACGGTAAAACCATTTTCATACGGATACTTAATTCCCGGAACTTTCTCCACTAAAATATCCGGCCATTGATATTTGCGCCATGCCTGTGTTAATAACAAATTATCAAGATCAAGTTGGTGCTGATAATCACTTTTTTCAAAGTAATAATTAGGATCCTCCACACTTCCTTTTACTGAAGCATTAAGTATTACATCTGCAAATAATGAGCTACTAAAATTATTTCCTGTAGTGTTTCCTGGTAGAACAGAGAAGCTCAGGTTTGCAGCGATTGTGTTAGAAGCAGTATCAAGCGTACTAACTTCTAGCGTTAATGAGTCGCTTTGTAAATGTTGACTTACTGTTAACGCCCCTTTCGGAATTTTTGAATTATTAAAGATGACGCGTTCTGCCAAGGGCTTAAACTGCTCATTGAAAATGGTGATATAGTTTACTCCGGGTCCCAACAGTGAACGATTTACCGAAAACATTTTTTCCAACTCAGTGAATTTTACGTACAACGATTGATGAACTGTCCCGTTGTTATGTATAAGCACATGAATTGGTTTGTCTCTGATTTCTGTAAATGTTTGTTGGTTGGTTTTCAGCGAAATTAATAGCTTATTAGGTAAAAGATTGTTGACAAAAACAGCAATACCTTTCTGAACAGGACTTGCCATTTCAATTTCTTTCTTTTGATTGTTATTATAGATAACTCCAACTTTATAGTTTACAGCCTTTGCATCAAAAAGAGTGAATGATGAAATTCCGACTTTATTGGTTTTAAATAGTTGAATGGTATCATTAGTTGGTGAAAGAACATAACCATATGCAATAGTTCCATGCCCACTTGGCAATGTTGTTTTTACGCCAAAATGATTATCCACGCCTTCAACAAATAATCCACCTTCAGGGAAAACCTGTAAGTCAATAGTTGCTTTTGTTGAATCTGATGGAAATGGTGTTGTTTTTTGTTCGCCTAACGCTGTTACCTGTATAATGGAGCTACTAAACGGCTGATCTTGAAAATTACGCATCCAGTTGGTGTAGGCCCTTAATGTGTAATTACCGGCCCGCGCTTCATTTTTTAACTTAAAAAAGCTACTGGCAACACCGTTTTCAAGAAATAATACTTTGCGTTCAACCAGTTTTCCGTTTTGGTCAAATAGCTCAGCATATAATTTATTTGCTTCAGGCGTTAATAGTCTTTCGGCCGGATCATAAACATACACCTTAAACCAAATGTTATCTCCGGCAATGTATTCTGATCTGCTTAAATGAACATATACTCTTTCTCTTTTTTTCTCAAAGTAATTGGTGTAGGGGGTGAGAAGTTTCTTTTTTAATAGCTCAACAATGGGATCGTCTGCAAAAGCGTATAAACCACTCAATAAGCAGACTGATAAGAACAGATGTTTAAGTTTCATGTACGGACGATAAGGGGCTTTTTCATTTTAATATTATAAATAAACGAATTAACTCGTAATCATCATATTAAAAGCCGAAAAAAAACTTTAGCACCCTGTGTATATCTTATGAAAAATCAAAAAATATTATTCATCTTAGTTCCGCTATGGAACAACCAATCGAAACCTTATCCAATAATGTTTATATGAACTTTGACCGTAAACATTATTCAAATGAAACCTTAATCGACCTTTATAAGAATCTTGTCCGCCCACGCATGATCGAAGAAAAAATGTTAATTCTTCTCCGTCAGGGTAAAGTGGGAAAATGGTTCTCAGGAATAGGACAGGAAGCCATTGCCGTAGGAGCAACAATGGCGATGAACAGCGATGAATACATTTTACCTATGCACAGGAATTTGGGGGTATTTACCAGCCGGAATATTCCTTTAAGCAAACTTATTGCACAATGGCAGGGTAAAATGAGTGGATTTACCAAAGGCCGCGACAGATCTTTCCATTTCGGAACACAGGAATACAAGATTGTCGGCATGATTTCTCACCTGGGCCCACAAATGGCCTTGGCAGATGGTATCGCTTTGGCAGATCTATTGGAAAATAAGAATAAAGCAACTTTAGTATTTACAGGGGAAGGCGCTACAAGTGAAGGCGATTTTCATGAGGCATTAAACGTAGCGGCTGTCTGGAACCTGCCAGTAATCTTTATCATTGAAAATAATGGTTATGGGCTTTCAACTCCAACCAATGAGCAATATAAGTGTAAGAATTTGGTAGATAGAGCAAATGGGTATGGAATGAAAGGGTATCAGATTGATGGAAATAATATTTTAACAGTCTACGATACGATCCGAAAAATTGCAGATGAAATGAGGCATAATCCACAGCCTGTATTAATAGAGTGTATGACTTTTAGGATGCGTGGCCATGAGGAAGCTTCGGGAACTAAGTATGTTCCAAAAGAGCTATTTGATGAATGGGCCCCTAAAGATCCGGTTCAAAACTTTGAGAATTACCTCATTCAGGAGGGCGTGATCAATCAGGATTATATTGACGAGTTGAAATTAAGACTCAAAATTGAAATAGATAGTGCAGTAGATTTAGCTTTCTCTGAGCCCGATGTTATTGCTGATTTAGCAGTGGAACTGGAGGAGATGTATGCTCCTGTTGGAGATATAAACATTGAAGTAGACGAACAAGCCAATAAAACGGAGAAGCGTTATTTAGATGCAATAACTGATGCAATGCGTCAGGCAATGCAGCGACATCAGAACCTTGTCATTATGGGGCAGGATGTTGCTGAATATGGAGGAGCGTTTAAAATTACACAAGGATTTGTAGAAGAGTTTGGAAAAGGAAGAGTGAGAAATACGCCGATTTGTGAGTCGGCAATTGTTGGTACTGCATTCGGACTTTCAATAAATGGTTATAAAGCTATTATGGAAATGCAGTTTGCCGATTTTGCAACCTGTGGTTTTAATCAAATCGTTAATAACTTAGCGAAAAGTTATTATCGTTGGGGGCAAAATGCAGATGTAGTTGTGCGAATGCCAACTGGAGCAGGAACGGGTGCCGGACCGTTTCACTCTCAAAGTAATGAAGCTTGGTTTGTAAAAACACCTGGCCTTAAGGTGGTTTATCCTGCATTTCCTTCGGATGCAAAAGGATTGTTGGCTGCATCCATTGAAGATCCAAATCCGGTGATATTCTTTGAACATAAATATCTTTACAGAGGCATTTCAGAACACATTCCGGATGATTATTATACCACACCTATTGGTAAAGCTAAGTTGGTTAAGGAAGGTGAACAGTTATCGATCCTTACCTATGGTTTAGGGGTGCACTGGGCTTTAGAATATCTTGAAAAACACCCTGAAGTATCAGCTGATGTGCTTGATTTAAGAACATTGTTGCCTTGGGACATTGAAGCGGTAGAAACCACGGTCAAGAAAAATGGAAAGGTGTTAATTTTACACGAAGACACATTGACTTGTGGGGTTGGGGCTGAAATTGCAGCTTATATTGCTGAGAATTTGTTTAACCATTTAGATGGTCCGGTTGTACGTTGTGCAAGTTTAGATACTGCAATTCCGATGAGTAGGGCTCTGGAAGATAACTTTCTTGCAAAATCAAGAATGGATGAAAGTATTCAACGGTTATTGAGTTTTTAGTTCAAAAAACAATAATCAATTGATAAGAATCCCTGTACTGCTAAGTACAGGGATTCTTTCTTTTTATAAATCTGTAAGAAATTAATTATCTTGTTATTCATAATTTACCTCTTATGAATAAGTTTACTACTCTCATTCTCTCTTTATGGTTACTTGCCGGCGCATCATCTGCTCAAGTAAATGTTTCAAAAGCCCCGGAAGATCCTAATAGACCAGATACAGTAAAAAAGTGGGCAATATCAGGAGTTAATTCTCTTCTGCTAAATCAAAGTTCTTTTTCTAATTGGGCTTCTGGGGGAATAAATTCTGTTGCAGGAACTTTATTGCTGGATTATAATTTTAATTATACTAAGGAAAGGTGGAATTGGGATAATCATGTTTTGGTAGGGTATGGATTTAGCAAACAAAAAGATGTAGGACTTCGTAAGACCGACGACCGCTACCTGCTTTATTCTAATTTGGGGTACAAATTGAAAGGTTATTGGTATGCATCATTCTTTGCCAGTTTGCAAAGTCAGTTTGCGAATGGATTTGAATATAATTCTGATGGAACGGAAACATTGATTTCGGGGCCATTTGCACCTGCTTATGTTGGATTTGGTCCTGGCATAACCTATAAAAAATCGGATAACTGGAAAATTAATATTTCGCCGCTTGCATCAAGAATTACGTTGGTTAATGATGACTATTTATCTTCTATTGGCGCATTTGGAGTTGATCCCGGAAAGAAAAGTCGTTATGAGTTCGGTTTCAACTTAAATGCTTATCGTAAAGATGAAATCATGAAGAATATTAATTTAGAGCATATCTTGATGTTATATTCCAACTATCTTGATAATCCGCAGAATGTCGATATTAATTATACATTGAATCTTTTTATGAAAGTAAATAGCTATATATCAGCAAACTTTGGGATTCAGTTGATTTATGACGACGATACTACATTCCCTTACACAAACAATGCAGGAGAAACAGCTTATCGGCCTCAATTACAATTTAAGGAAATATTCGGTGCTGGTTTTACCTATAAATTCGGAGGAGCTAAATAACAGATAAGCAAAACCTCAAGCCTTGTTTCTTTGTGCCTTGGCGAATTGCGGTTATATCTTAATATTCTCTTAATCTTAGTTTCTTACTTTGTCTGCATGAAGAAAACAGCACTTTTCGTTTTATTAAATTTACCCTTGTTATTATCTGCCCAGAAGAAAACAATGATTGACGTTCAAGGACATAGAGGTTGTCGGGGGTTAATGCCAGAGAACACCATACCAGCGATGATAATGGCCATTGACTTAGGCGTCAGAACCCTGGAAATGGATTGTGTGATCTCTAAGGATAAAAAGGCAGTTGTGTCGCATGATAATTATATGTCGCATGAGTTTGTTCTACAACCAAATGGAGAACAGATTACCGAAGCAAATGAGCAATCGTTTAATCTGTATCAAATGGATTACGATAACATCCGGAAATATGATGTAGGAATTAAAGCTCATCCAAGGTTTCCTCAGCAACGTAAATTTACTATTGAAAAACCTTTACTTTCTACTTTAATAGATAGCGTTGAGAACTATGTTAGAACGAAGAAATTAAAACCTCTTTTTTATAATATCGAAACCAAGTTTATGCCTGAAGGTGATAATGTTTTTCACCCTGAACCTGATGAATTTGTTGAACTTTTGATAAAGGTTATTAAGTCTAAAGGGATTGAAAAGAGGGTAATTATTCAGTCGTTTGATGTTAGAACCTTGCAAATTATTCATAAAAAATATCCTGAGTTTAAAACGGCCTTACTTGTCGAAAACAAGGATAGCTTTGAGAGTAATATCAGCCGATTAGGATTTAACCCCGATATTTATAGTCCTGACTTTGAACTGATAGATGAGTCATTAGTAACAGCAGTTCATGCAAAGAAAATGGAATTAATTCCATGGACAATCAACCAAGTAGAAGATATGGAACGTATTTCAAAAATGGGTGTGGATGGAATTATCACAGATTATCCCGACAGAGCAATTAAGTTGGGATCAGGTCCAAAATCTGTGGACTAAGCATATAATTTAGCCAGCCTGAAAAGGAAAAAATTCACATTTCCCACCCCTCTGTATTGAGCTCTGAACGCTTTGATCTTGGCATTGAACGATTCGGCCGAAGCATTGGTACTTTTGTTGTCGAAGTAGTTGAGTATGTGTTGGTGGTGATTAATAATTGTTCTGGAGAGGGTATTGAACGACTTGAATCCCGATTGTTCCACCAGTTCGTTCCATTTGGCCAATCTTACAAAAGCATATAATTTATCTGTGGTAGTACTAAAGATCCAGGATAATTTTTGAGTGAGTTCATAGGCTTTTCTTAGATCGGGGTATTTTTCAAATAACAGGCTGGCCCTCTGGGCCTGTTCGGCAGTCCAGTTATCCTCTTTTTTATACAAGAGGTACCTGCTTCTGGCCAACAGTTGCTTGAGCGTATCTCCATTGGAGAGAACCGGAGGGCAGTAGGTTACTTGGGCTGTTTTAGCATCTTCTATTGCTTGATTTTCTGCATCGATTGCTTGCCAGCGGTATTTAATTCTCATCTCCTGCAAGGCTTCTGTGGCCAACTGCTGCACATGAAACCGATCGATCACCCGGGTGGCATTGGGAAAACACTTCTTGACAATCAGGCTCATGTTGCCCGCCAGGTCCAGGGTTATTTCCTGTACCTTATTGCGTTGTTTCGGCGATAGCTTTTGCAACAAAGGGATGATCGTTTCCGATTTAGTGCCTTCCATAATGGCCACTAAAGTTCCTGCCTTCCCTTTTGCCTGTTTGTTAGTCACCACCGTATAGAGCTCTCCGTGAGAGAGCGAGGTTTCATCAATCGATAGAAAAGGTCCCATATTCTGTTCAAAGACAAGTCCCTTGCGAGCATTCTCTTTGTGTTCCCAAAGGGAGTAGTCACTGAGTTTATCCCGATAATAGCGTTGCAGTTTTTTACCCTAATGCCGTAAAATGAACCGATCGTTTGCAGGCTATGTGCCTTGGTATCGGCTGATAGCTTTTAAAAAAGCGGCAAAATCCTGGGTGATTCGCGTTCCCTTGGCCACTACCTCCCAGTTACGGAAAACCACTTTATTGCTATCTAAATTCAGCCATCGGCGACGCTTCACGTGCAAGAACACCTCCCGGCCACGGAGGGGAAAATCCTGTAAAATCACTTCATCGAAAAAACCTTTGGATTGCAGCCGGTTGGACTGGTACTCCAGGGGAATACTATTGAGTTCTTCCAGGTAAATATGAATGGAGTTGGCCTGCGTTTTATGGTCAACCACTTTGAAATAATCTGAAACACCTTCGGGAATAACCAAGTGAAGAAGGGCTTGAAAGGAATCGTGCATTATTCTTTTTTTGATCCACAAAAATCAGCTTTTAGCCTAAACTCCACAACTTTTGTTCCTGTTCCTTAAGTTGTTCGGAAGTTATCAAAAACACTAAATACAAAAAGCGCTGATCCCAGATCAGCGCCTTTGTTGTCGATACTTAAATAATAATTGATGAAGCTAACGTGTGTTAGTTTCTGTTCTGTTGCGATACAAATGTAGTATAGCTATCAGGTAGATAATATGATATTTATCAGGTTTGGAAATATTTTTTAATAAAGATTTTTATCTCCTTTTTCTTCCCAATACTTAAATACCAAAAGTGCTGCTTCGCGACCTAAAGGCAACATCGGAATCTGGCGTTCATTTAAACTCAAGGGGATTTCCCGATAAATAAAATCATCATCGAATCCAATATTAGCAGCATCTTCCCGAGTATTAGCATAATACACCCTGTCTGGACGGGCCCAATAAATTGCTCCAAGACACATAGGGCATGGCTCACATGAAGTGTAAATTTCGCATCCGTCTAATTGAAAAGTTCCTAAATTTCTACATGCATCTCTTATTGCAACAATCTCCGCATGTGCTGTTGGATCAATATTGGCAGTAACCTGATTATTTCCCCGACCTACAATTTTTCCATCCTTTACAATAACACACCCGAAAGGGCCACCTTCACCTTTTACCGGTCCTTCCATCGATAAGCGGATGGCTTCTTTCATAAATTCATTTTGCAATTCATCCATAACCTAAAAATAAAAAACTTCCGCCATTGCCCGACGGAAGTCCATAATACTTTAATGATTTACAAATTTGTTTTCTTATTCCTCGCTGTCTTCGTTGGTAACTTTCATTTTTAGTTGACCAACTTTTAAAGGATTTTCTAGTAATTCATCTTGTTCTCTTCTGTTTCTCACTACATCCAACGCCATGTAAAGTGCTTCGCGGAAAGAAGACTCATTGGCTTGGTTTTTACCTGCAATGTCATAGCCTGTTCCATGATCAGGAGAAGTGCGTACAACATCTAATCCAGCAGTAAAGTTAACTCCGGCGCCGAATGCCAATGTTTTGAAAGGAACTAAACCCTGATCGTGATACATGGCTAAAACGGCGTCAAATTGTTTATAAGAGCCATTTCCAAAGAACCCGTCAGCTGCATATGGTCCAAACGCTAAGATCTTTTCTTTTCTTGCTTCTTCTAGCGTAGGTAGAATGATTGTTTGATCTTCTTCACCAATTAATCCATTATCGCCTGCATGAGGGTTTAATCCTAAAACAGCAATTTTCGGTTTTTCGATCCAAAAATCTTGCTTCAGACTTTTATTCATTAAGCGAAGTTTAGCTAATATTTTTTCAGGAGTAATTGAAGTAGCTACATCTTTTAATGGAATATGGCCGGTTACAACACCTACACGTAGGTCGTCACTAACTAAAAACATTAATGATTCCGCGCTTCCGGCGCGTTGTTGTAAATATTCAGTATGACCAGGGAAATCAAAACCTGGCTGCTGAATGTTATGCTTATTAATTGGGGCTGTTAAAAGAGCATCAATCTTACCTTCTAATAAATCATTGGTAGCAGCTTCTAAAGATTTAAAAGCATATTTTCCACCATTTTCAGTTTGCTGACCAAGATCAATTTTTACCTCCTCATCCCAGCAATTGATCAGGTTTGCTCGTTTAGGATTGGCTTGTTCAGTATTTTGAATTATATTAAAGCTGAAATCTTGAATATTTAAGGCTTTGCGGTGAAAAGAAGTGATTTTTACTGAACCGTAAACAATTGGCGTACAGTGCTCAAGTATACGGTTATCCATTAAGGTTTTCAGAATCACTTCGATGCCAATACCATTGATATCACCGATAGAGATGCCGACTTTTATTTTTTTCTGCGATACGTTCGACATTTATTACGATTTTTGATTTTTAAAGTGCAAAGTTATCAGTTATCAGCATATAGGCCGAATAAAACTCTCGGCAAGATAAAAAATTATATGCGGTAACAGGGTACATTTAATCCAAAATACATGAGTCTGGTTAGAGCTAAGAAACATTTAGGTCAGCATTTTTTGACCGATAAAAATATTGCGCAAAAAATTGTGGAGAGTCTTCGACCCGAAAACGCCTTTTCAGAAGTGTTAGAGGTTGGTCCGGGCATGGGTGTGTTAACCGATTTTCTGGTAAAGAAAACCGAATATAAAACTTCACTTATTGATATCGATGGTGAATCGATTGAATATCTGCATAAAAAATATCCTGAATTAAAAGAGCGGATTATCCACGGAGATTTCCTTGAAATGGATTTTTCGACCGTATTTAAAGATCAGTTTGCGATCATCGGAAACTTTCCTTACAACATTTCATCTCAGATCATTTTCAAAATTATTGATAATCGTGATCTTGTTCCTGAAATGGTAGGCATGTTCCAGAAAGAAGTAGGAGAGCGGGTTGCTGCAAAGCCAGGAGGAAAGGAATATGGTATTTTAAGTGTACTGAGTCAGGCATTCTATAAAATAGAATATCTATTTACAGTAAAGCCTGGCGTATTTAATCCTCCACCAAAAGTTAATTCAGGAGTTATTCGCTTAACGCGTAAAGAAAATACCAATTTAGGGTGTAATGAAAAATTGTTTTTTCAGGTAGTGAAAGCGGCGTTTAATCAACGAAGAAAACAACTACGAAATGCGTTAAGCCAGTTTCAGCCAAAAGGTAAAATAGATGAAACCATCCTGGAATTACGAGCCGAAAAGCTAACCGTAGAAGATTTTGTTAAAATAACACAGTTGTTAGAAACTAAATAACCTCACCCAGCCTATTATACATGTCATTGAAAGTACTTATTGTAGACGAAACGCACCCATCGTTAATGGATCGCCTGAAAGAAAAGGGCTTCATTTGTGACTATCAACCTAAAATAACCTATCAGCAAGTGTTGGATTGCATTGCCAATTACGAAGGAATGATTGTTAGAACTAAGTTCAGGGTAGAAAAAGAACTGTTTGATAAAGCAACCAACCTAAGATTTATTGGTCGTGCAGGCGCAGGGATGGATAATATTGATGTTGATTATGCAGCACAACGGAAGGTAGAATTGTTCAATGCTCCCGAAGGCAATAGTAATGCCGTTGGAGAACATGCATTGGGTATGTTGCTATCTTTAATGAACAAACTCGAAAAAGGAGATAAAGAAGTAAGGTCTGAAATTTGGGACAGGGAAGGAAACCGGGGATGGGAATTGGATGGTTTAACGGTTGGCATTGTCGGTTATGGGTACATGGGGCCTGCTTTTGCTAAAAAGTTAAAAGGTTTTGATGTAGAAGTATTGGTATACGATAAGTATAAAACCGGTTTTGGTAATACATGGGTTAAAGAGGTTACAGAGCAGGAATTATTTGACAAAGCTGATGTATTAAGCTTGCACATTCCGCTGACCGCTGAAACCAAGTTTATGATAGATGAGCATTACTTTGATAAGTTTAAAAAAACGCTTTGGTTTGTAAATACTGCCAGGGGAGAAATAGTGTCTATTCCGGGACTTTTAAAAGCGTTGGATAACGGGAAATTAAAAGGAGCAGCTTTAGATGTGTTACAAAAAGAGAAGTTTCCGTTAACTGAAAATGAACATGTTTGGTTCGACGATTTGTCGAAGCGAGATAACGTTTTATTAACCCCTCATGTAGGTGGTTGGAGTGTTGAATCGTACCGAAAAATCTCCGAAATTTTAGCTGAAAAAATCCTTAGTAAATTTCCAGGAAATTAAATATAACGACCGTATTGTTCTACTGGAAAATTAATAGTAATTCTTGTTTTTTATTGTTAATCAATTGTTTATAAATTATTGGTAGAAAATTCGGAAAATAAATTTTAATTTTGTAGCATTGTAAAACAAGACTATCCGTCGGCTTGCGGCGTATAGTCTTGTTTCTTTTTTATATAGTCAGTAATAAAAAATTTTTTGCGTTATGGCAGAGATAACTTACTTAACTCCGGAAGGATTAGAGAAACTTAAGCAAGAGTTAGCGTACCTTAAAACCCATGGCCGGTCAGAAATTTCTAAGCAAATTGCAGAAGCTCGCGACAAGGGAGATCTATCAGAAAATGCAGAATATGATGCAGCAAAAGAAGCGCAAGGTTTACATGAGCTGAAAATTTCCAAGCTTGAAGAAGTATTGGCCAATTCACGCATTATTGACGAATCTAAACTTGATACTTCAAAAGTTTTAGTGCTCTCTAAAGTGAAAATCAAAAATGTAAAGAATGGTACTGTAATGAATTATCAATTGGTAGCTGAAAAAGAAGCCGATCTTAAAACGGGTAAAATTTCAGTTCAGTCTCCAATTGCTAAAGGATTACTTGGAAAATCTGTTGGTGATATTGCAGACGTAACCGTTCCAAACGGAACTATGCAATTCGAAATCTTAGAAATCAGCCGTTAGTGGAATTACGGGTTGCGAGTTCCGTGTTATAGGTTTATGATCTATCTGATTAGTTAAATAATTAGTAATTTGTAACCGATACATATAATTCGCAACCCTTAATTTATTTTACTACTCTCAATTCGTAACCTACAACCCGCAATCTATATGGCATCTATATTTTCAAAAATTGTAGCAGGAGAAATTCCAGCATTCAAGGTGGCTGAAAACGAAGAGTTTTTGGCATTTCTGGATATTGAACCACTTGCAGAGGGGCATACATTGGTAATTCCGAAAACGGAAGTCGATTATCTTTTTGATGTAGAAGACGATCTTTTAGGACGAATGATGATTTTTTCGAAGCAAGTAGCTAAAAAGATCGAAAAAGCCATTCCTTGCAAAAGAATTGGTGTTACTGTAATTGGGTTGGAAGTACCTCATGCTCATATTCATCTGATCCCTATCAATAAGATCAATGACATGAACTTTAGTCATAAACCTACACCTCCAAGTAAAGAACAATTACAAGCTACGTTAGCTAAAATAACAGGATAATCTACTTTAACTTTTTGGGATTATCTTTTACAAAGGCTTCCCAACCTGAATAGGTCTTTTTAGCAGTTCCGTCTGATCCAATTCTTTGGAAAGAATGACAAACAGCCACGGCCAGTCCGTCGGTAGCATCTAAAAACTCCGGAGTTTCACTAAAGTTTAGTAATTGTTTTAACATACCCGCAACCTGCTCTTTGGTAGCGTTTCCATTGCCGGTAATTGACTGTTTTATTTTCTTAGGCGAATATTCAAAAATTGGCAGATCGCGGTTTAATGCAGCAGCCATTGCAACACCTTGCGCGCGTCCAAGCTTTAACATTACCTGTACGTTTTTGCCATAAAAAGGGTCCTCAAGTGCCATGCAATCGGGTTTGTATTCCTCGATAAGCATGGAGGTGCGTTCAAATATCCTCTTTAATTTTAAAGCGTGATTTTCGTATTTCTTTAGGTGAATAACACCCAGCGTAAGTAACTGAAGTTTGTTCCTTGTTTCGAGCACAAGTCCATACCCTAAAACCGCAGTCCCGGGATCAATTCCTAAAATGATTCTTTCTTTTTTGTCTGACACTAATACCAATTTTGGAATACGAATTACCTGAAAATTTCGTTTCACTCAAAGTGTAAACGCTTTTATTTCTCAAAAGACGTCGAAGCATCATACCATAAAAATGGTTCAATACTTGTTTATTGTCCGAATAGTTTAAATTATTAAGATATTTGCCACACCTTTTTAGCTTAAGAAATTACATTTTCCGCATGCCTGTATCTAAAAAGATCTTTGTGATCTCTGTTAAAGTACTTATTTTATTGTTAACCTTTTGGTTTGTATACAGCAAAATAACACATCCTGAATCGTTGGCAAAACTGAAAGCTTTTGCAAATACTCCGTTAAATGGGCGTGCTATTTCCTATTTTATTTTGGTGGGTTACTTGGCCTATCTCAATTTGTTGTTAGAAACTTTAAAATGGCACTACCTGGTTAAAAAAGTAGAAAATATCTCGTGGAAACGAACGATTGAGTCATTATTAGCGGGTTTAACATTAGCAGCATTTACTCCAAGCCGGATAGGTGAATTCGGAGGACGTGTCCTTTACCTTGCCCCTGAAAACCGAATCAGAGGGGTATTAGCTATGGGTGTTGGTTCGTTCAGCCAAATGATGGTGACCAATGTAATGGGAGCAATCGGATTGGTGTTTTTTATTGGAATTTTTGTGCCTGTAAGTAAAGTGGTGTTAGGAGCAATTGCTGCCGCTGCTATCTTGTTTTCAGCAGGGATGATCTTGCTGCTGATCAATATCCGCTGGTTTTACGTTATTCTTGATTCCTTTTCCTTTCTTCATAAATTCAAAAAAAACTTCCGTATTCTCTTAAGGTATAGCAAAAAAGAGCTGCTTACCGTTTTTGGGATGAGCTTTTTGCGCTACATTGTGTTCTCCATGCAATATTATCTCCTTGTAAATCTGTTTATTCCACAGGTTACCTATCCTATGAGCATGGTAATGATCAGTGTTATTTACATGGTTCAATCTATTTTACCTACCTTCGCATTCTTTGATATCGGGATACGTGGAGCAGCAGCAACCTATTTCTTCGGATTTTTAGTTGGTGATGTTGAAACCGTAAATTTATTGGCAGCAGCATTCGGAGTGTGGTTGCTTAATCTAATCATCCCTTCATTATTAGGAGTTTATTTTGTTTTAAAAGCTAATTTTTTTGGTGCTACTACTGATTGATATTTTAACCTCGATTCTGGCTTTTTCCTATTTTATTATTGCAGGAAGCTTTATTATTGGATGGCAGCGCATAAGAAAGCCATCTGCCAACAGAGGCACTCACACTACCAAAGTAAGTGTAATTATTCCGGCCAGAAATGAAGAAAAAATGATCGGAAAGTGTGTTAATGATATTGTTGCTCAAAATTACCCCAATGAACTGCTAGAAATAATTGTGATTGATGATCACTCTACCGATAGTACCGCCGATGTTGTTAAAAGTATTCAATATCCCAATCTTAAATTAATCAAATTACAAGCCGACCCGGCTGTAAATTCTTATAAGAAAAAAGCGATTGCAGATGCCATAAGTATTGCTTCTGGTGATCTTATTGTAACCACCGATGGCGATTGCCGCATGGGAAATAACTGGATCCGTTCAATTGTGAACGAGTATGAGGTTACAGGAAATAAAATGATATCCTCTCCGGTAGCTTATTTTGAAGAGCGCTCTTTCTTTGAAAAACTTCAAAGCCTCGAATTTATGTGCTTAATTAGTTTGGGCGCTGCTTCAATAGCCAATAAAATGGCCGGAAGTTGCAATGGCGCTAATCTGGCCTATGAGAAGAAAGCATTTTTTGAAGTTGGCGGATTCTCTGGAATTGATCACATTGCTTCTGGCGATGACGAGTTATTGCTGCATAAGATGTTGTCGGCATATCATGGTAAGGTAAGCTTTTTAAAATCTAGAGAGGCAGTGGTGTATACACATGCTAAGCCTACACTTAAAGATTTTATCTCACAGCGAAGAAGATGGGCATCAAAGAGTACCAAGTATAAAAATAAGTGGATGGTAGGTATAGGGGTTTCTGTGTTTTTCTACTATGTAGCTTTACTGTTAACTGGATTAATCGGATTGTTTGTCCCTTCAATAGGTTGTTTGTTTTTAGGAGCTTTTGTATTTAAATGCTTGATAGACCTTATCTGGGTACTGCCAGTTGCGGTTTTTCTTCGAAAACTAAATCTTATTATTTATTTCCCGATCCTGGCTTTTCTGCATTTGTTTTACATCGTTTATATTGGTTTAGCCGGACAGGCAAAGCAATATGAATGGAAAGGCCGAATGGTGCAGTAGCATTAAAAGCCAATATTGAACTGCTTTGCAAATAATTTGTATTGTTATTCGCATAAAAGTCATTTGGCGCATTATATTAGCTAATAAATCAAACATTTCGTACAAGTAATTATTATATGGCTTTGGCGATTGCTCCCGAAACACCTTGGCAACGAACTAAGAAACGCTTTCTTCGAAATAAACTATCTGTTTTTGGATTGGTGGTTATCGCCTTTTTTGTGCTGATTTCCTTCTTAGGGTATTTAATTACACCCGACGATACTCCTATGTCTAACCGGATGAATGTCCAGTTGAGTACCAAACATCCGGGATCAACTTTCAAATTTTTGTCAATTAGGAAAAATCAACAGATTGACACTGTAAATGTATTTACTAAGTTATTCTTTGGTCAGCCCGACTTTTTTGATTTTGTCCCCATTAATTCTTTCAAATTTAATGCTGACAGTATTATCATCGATGAATACACTGGAATTTCAGGTGATGAGAAATTAGAGAAAAGATATTCATTAGCGGATGTAGTTTATCCGTTGCAAGCCGAAACTAAAGTGGTTAAGGATGGTGAAAAAATAACATTCACTACCATTTACGGACAAAAGAAATCGGAAAATATTGCTGATTTGCAGAAAAAAATAACTTCAGAAAATATAGTAAACCGTAAATATTGGTTGGGAACTGATTTGTATGGAAGGGATATGCTAAGTCGGTTAATTCTTGGTTCGCGTATTTCTCTCTCTGTAGGATTTATGTCGGTATTAATTTCCCTAGTCATAGGCATCGCTCTAGGGGCTTTAGCGGGTTATTATGGAGGTTGGTTAGATCAGTTTATATCTTGGTTGATAAATGTAGTTTGGTCGTTGCCATCATTATTGATTGTGATCGCCATCTCGTTTGCGTTAGGTAAGGGATTTTTTCAGGTATTCATTGCTATTGGTTTAACAACCTGGGTTGATGTTGCACGTATGGTGCGCGGACAAATAATGGGTATCCGTGAAGTGGAGTATGTTGAAGCTGGTAGAGCTATGGGATTCAGTAATGCCAGAATAATTATCAGACACATCTTACCAAATATTTCGGGCCCGATATTAGTTGTAGCATCTGCGAATTTTGCATCTGCAATATTGCTGGAAGCAGGATTAAGTTTTTTAGGATTTGGGGTGCAACCTCCATTTCCGTCATGGGGTGGAATGATAAAAGAACATTATGGCTACATCATTATTGATGCAGCGTATCTGGCCGTATTACCTGGATTAGCTATTATGCTTATTGTGTATGCTTTTAACCTCGTTTCTGTAGGCTTAACTGATGCATTTAATGTACGAAGTCAGACTTCTGGTTAATGATCTTTCATTCTAATTTGTTATTTTCGGTTAACATGATCAGTTCACAATGAAGAAGAATTTGAACGATTTTTTTTCTTGTGTAATAATTGAGTTAAAAAGATAATAATCAAAGTAATAACGATTATATTATCTTGTCTTTCTGTGGTTAAAAAAGGATGTCATAAATAAGTGAACAACGAGACTAATCAGGAAATATTAGAACTTTTAATTCGTCGCCAGGTAGAGCTGAATTCTTTACTTGAGATCACAAGGGCTATTAATAATAATAATTCGATAGATTCCTTGTTCCAAATGACAGAGTTGATCTTAAAAAATCAGCTTAGAATAGGGAAGTTGCGAGTGTTTTCAAGAGGGGAAGATAGCCTATGGACTCAACCGGCTTCTTATGGAGTAGAAAAGCTAAATGAGGAGCAAGAAGCTGACCTTACTGCTGTTTTAGCCGAATATAAGATTGTTACCTATATAAATAGCGTCGACTCACAAGTTCTTTCCGAATTCAGATTACTTATACCCGTTGAATACAAAGAACAAATATATGGCTATGTATTAATCGGCGATTATCTTACCCGTGAATTTGACCAGGTAGACATCGATGTAAAGCTCATTCAAACGATTATTAATGTAATTATAGTAGCTGCAGAAAATCGTCGTTTGTTGGAAGAACGTATTTTGCAAGAACGTTTGCAGCGTGATCTTCGGCTGGCAGTCGAAGTGCAATCGATGTTATTTCCGAGGTCGCTACCAGACAACGAGAAAATAAGTATGTCGGCGCGATATGTTCCACAACATAATATTGGCGGTGATTATTACGATTTCCTTGAGCTTAATAAAAACGAGTTTATTTTCTGTATTGCAGATGTTTCGGGCAAAGGAGTGAGTGCGGCATTGTTAATGGCCAATTTTCAGGCAAGTTTACGTGCTTTGGCATTTCAGAAGTTACCCCTTAACATGTTGCTTTCTACCGTTAATAAAGCCATTTTTGCACTTACAGAAGGCGACAGGCATATCACTCTCTTTTTAGGACATTATGACCTTAGCACCCGTAAATTAACATATGTAAATGCCGGACATAATCCTTCTTTATTGATCAATAATCTTAATATTAAGGAGCTGAAGTCTGGTACAACTATGATTGGTGTTTTTGAGGACTTGCCTTTTATAAATGTGGGAGAAGAAATTATTGAGCCTAATTCATTGGTATTTAATTACACAGATGGCTTAGTAGAACTTGATCATGATCATGCAGATCTTTTTTCGGAGACAGATTTGATCAACTTTGTTTTCGAGCATCAAAACTTAAAACCGGAAAAAATAAATATCGCCCTGATGGACAAAATAAAAAAGCTCATTGGTAATGATCTTCAGGATGATGATATAACTTTGCTTACGTTTAGAGTTTATTAAAAAATGGCGCAAAATGATCAAAACGTTTTGTGCAAGTAGAATATAATTTATGCTCAAGGCATTTTATCAGGATGAATTAATAGAAGCTGGTTGTGACGAAGCTGGAAGAGGATGCCTGGCTGGGCCGGTTTTTGCGGCTTCTGTTATTTTACCAAAAGATTTCGAACATCCGGAACTGAACGATTCCAAAATAATCACAGAAAGTAAGCGCTATGAATTAAGGTCATTTATTGAAGATCATGCAATTGCATTTTCGGTAGCAATGGTCGATAATGTCGAAATTGACAAAATAAATATCCTGAATGCTTCATTTCTGGCCATGCACAGGGCCCTTGACCAGCTAAATAGTAAAGTCGAGTATTTGATCATTGATGGTAATCGTTTTAAGAAGTATCAAACATTGCCGCATGCTTGTATCATAAAAGGCGATGGGAAATATTACTCGATTGCAGCAGCATCCATATTGGCCAAAACGTATCGGGATGACTATATGACTCAATTGCATGAACAGTTTTCTGGTTATGACTGGGTCAATAATAAGGGATACCCAACAAAAAAACACCGTGATGGAATAAAGAAATTAGGCACCACACCCTTTCATCGTATGTCTTTTACCTTATTGCCAGATCAACTTGAATTAGAATTTAGTAAATAAAACAATGCAAGGAATTACTTATATAACTAATACCAAAGGAGAACCGGAAGGTATTTTAATGAATTTTAAGGATTTAAAACGTCTTAATCTGAAAACTGCTGATGTTATCAAAATGCTTACAGAATCTGCTAAGGAGATTGATGCCGCAATTGATCACAGCGTTCCTTCTACTTCATTGGCTGATGCATTAGGGAAATTTAAAGATAAATTGAAATAGTCCCGTTTAAAGATAAAGACTCAAAACCCCTCTAAATTAACAAGGCTAAGCATTTGATCGTGTACTCAATTGGTAGTTGATATAATAATTTGTGACCTTGCACCTTTGTGTAATTTATCTATTTAGGCTTTACTGCTATTATCCTTTTGTGCCTTATAATATAATGTTACCTTTGCTCACCTTTTAATTCAATCGAAACTTTTAATGAAGACTACAGCTTTAACAAACGTACACATTGCGTTAGGAGCTAAAATGGTTCCTTTTGCTGGTTATAATATGCCTGTTCAATACACTGGTATTAATGATGAACATGCAACCGTACGAAATGGTGTGGGCGTTTTCGACGTATCACACATGGGTGAATTTATTCTTAAAGGTGAAAACGCTTTAGAACTTATTCAACGCGTAACATCTAATGACGCCTCTAAACTTTTTGATGGTAAGGTTCAATACTCTTGCCTTCCTAATGAAAATGGCGGTATTGTAGATGACCTTTTAGTTTATCGCATCGACGATAAAACATATATGTTGGTAGTAAACGCTTCAAACATTGAAAAAGACTGGAACTGGATCAGTGAGCGCAATACTAACAACGTAGAAATGCATAACATTTCTGATAAAACAAGCTTATTAGCTGTTCAAGGTCCAAAAGCAGCTGCTGCTTTGCAAAAGCTTACCGATTTTGATCTTGCTAGTATGGAATACTACAGCTTCAAGAAAGGCAAGTTTGCCGGTGTTGATAATGTAGTGGTTTCAGCAACAGGTTATACCGGAGCAGGAGGGTTTGAGATCTATTTCGAAAACGAACATGCCGAACAGATTTGGAAAGCTATTTTTGAAGCAGGTGCTGAGTTTGGTATCAAACCAATTGGTTTAGGTGCTCGTGATACATTGCGTTTAGAAATGGGCTTTGCTCTTTACGGAAATGATATTGATGATACTACTTCTCCTTTAGAGGCCGGTTTAGGTTGGATTACAAAATTCACAAAAGAATTTACCAACTCGACAGCGCTTAAAGCAGAAAAAGAAGCGGGATTAAAAAGTAAATTAGTTGGTTTTGAAATGATTGACCGTGGAATTCCACGTCATGATTATGAGATTTTTGATGCTGCCGGAACTAAGATTGGTCGTGTTACATCTGGAACTCAGGCCCCTTCTTTACAGAAAGCCATCGGGATGGGTTATGTAACGCTTGATAATAGCAAAGAAGGAACTGAGTTGTTTATCGGTATCCGCGATAATAAAGTAAAAGCCAAAGTGGTTAAATACCCTTTTAAATAAGAAGATATGAGATATGAGATTTGAGAAAATGCAAATCAGTCTCAAATCTCCAATCTCCAATCTCAAATCTAGTTAAATGAAACACCTCGAAGTCTGCTTGACTCCCGCTCTTTTACCATTATATGATTTAAAAGGAAGCATTGTTGTGGTAATTGATATTTTCAGGGCTACCTCTTCAATAAGCTATGGAATTGATAATGGAGCTGCAGCGATTATTCCTGTTGCAAGTGTAGAAGAATGTCTGTCTTATAAGGACCATGGCCATCTGTTAGGTGCAGAGCGTAATGGTGAAGTTGTTGCAGGTTTTGACTTTGGAAATTCTCCGTTTAGTTATACGAAGGAAAAAGTAGCCGGTAAGACATTGGTGCTTACAACCACAAATGGCACACATGCAATCAATGAATCTAAAAATGCAGACGAAATTGTTATAGGTTCCTTTTTGAATCTTACTGCAGTTTGTGATTACTTAGTTAAGCAAGACAAGAATGTTTTCTTGTTATGTTCTGGCTGGAAAAACAAGGTTAACCTGGAAGATACCCTATTTGCAGGTGCAGTTGTAAATAAGTTAAAAGACAAATTTGATGCATGGTGTGATTCATCTGTATTAGCCGAAGACCTGTATTTGTGTGCCCAAGGTAATCTGAATGAATACATGAAGAAAACCTCCCACAGTGAACGCCTTAAAAAACTAGGTATTGAAAAAGATATTGAGTTTTGCTTAAATGTGGATATCCTTGACTCTGTACCCGTGATTAAGAATGGGCAAATTGTGAGAAGTTCATAGTTCATGGATGATGGTTCATAGTAAGTGCTATGATCTATGAACCATCAACTATTAACTACTTAAGTTTCTCATTATTCTTATGCCGTTCCGCATCCCTGATGCTTTTCTTTTCGAAGTTCTTCTCTAAAGCCGCTGATAGGTCTACTCCGGTTTGGTTGGCGATACAGATTAATACCCAAAGCACATCCGCAAGCTCATCGTTTAACTCTTTTCCTTTATCACTTTCTTTAAACGATTGGTCGCCGTAGATACGACTCATTAAGCGGGCAACTTCGCCTACTTCCTCAGTTAATATCGCCATGTTGGTTAATTCACTGAAATAGCGTACACCGGTTGTATTGATCCACTTATCAACCAATTCCTGTGCTTCTTTTATTGTTATATCTTTCATAATCTAAATTTCGGGTTTCGGGTTTCGAGTTACGGATTAAATTGTAATGAATTGTCAATAACTCGTAATCCGTAACACGCAACACGTAATTTACTGTTTATCTTTCGAGTCTATGGTTATTGTAACCGGGCCATCGTTGATTAAGCTCACTTTCATATCGGCACCAAACTCACCTGTCACGATTTTTTTACCAGTTAGGTTTTCCAAGCTCTTAATAAATAATTCATATAGCGGAATTGCCTTCTCTGGCTTAGCGGAGCGGGTAAATCCGGGACGATTACCTTTTTTAGTGGAGGCAAATAGTGTGAACTGGCTGATCAATAATATGTTGCCGTCAATATCTGCTAATGCTTTGTTCATTAGGCCGTTTTCATCACCAAAAACACGCATATTCGCAATTTTTTGTGATAGCCAATCAATATCTTCCTGCGTATCAGCATCTTCAATGCCTAACAAAACCATAAATCCCTGGTTGATCTCTCCTTTAATAATTCCGTCGATTTTAACAGATGCCTCTGAAACACGTTGAATAACTGCTCTCATAGCAACGAAGATATAATAACCAGTCAAGAGTTAATAAAAAGGATACACAATTATCCCATTCCGAATTGTTAGTTTTGTAAAACATGAAAAACAGATATTTTCTTTTTTTATTTCTCTTTATTCTTTTCTCCATTGCATCCTGTCATAATCAATCAGACCGAGTAGTTCATCGAGGATTTTACTATTGGAAAACCTCATTTGAGTTAAATCAGAAAGAAAAGGAAACGATTGCTAAGCTGAATGCAAACAATCTTTATTTGCGTTTTTTGGATGTGGATTGGGACGATGTACAAAAAGCTGCCAGGCCTATTTCGCCAATGAAATTTAAGGACACGGTCAGTCGTTCTATTAATGCAATTCCGGTTGTGTACATTACCAATAAAACAATACTTAACGCAGACAGCCTAACGATAAAAGAGCTTGCAGGTAATATTATTCACTTTGTGAAAAAACAATGTGAATTGCAACAAATTCATCCTGCAGAAGTTCAAATTGATTGTGATTGGTCCGGAAATTCACGCGATCGGTATTTTCTGCTATTAACCGAATTAAAGAAGCACAGTTTCATGAAATCTAAAGAATTGTCAGCAACAATTCGGATGCATCAGATTAAATACCAAACTCAAACAGGGATTCCTCCGGTTGATAAAGGCTTATTAATGTGCTATAACATGGGCGATTTGAGGCGATATGGTGATCATAACTCAATTATTGATCAACGCTCCATTGAATCTTATTTGCAACCGTTAAGTAAATATCCAATAAAGCTTGATATCGCCTTCCCATTATTTTCCTGGTCGGTTCTTTTCAGGAATGAACTTTATGCCGGCTTATTGGGAAAACTTTCTTCAACAGATCTTGACAATAAAAATTACTTCGAAAAGCAGGGTAAAACACTCTATAAAGTGCTAAATGATGTAAATTTGAAAGGATATTCATTCAAAAAAGGTGAAGTGATCCGAGATGAAAGCTATACGATTTCAGATGTTTTAAATGCAGCTGAATTTTGCTCTTCCCGTATTCAGAATGACAATATCCATGTAGTCTTATTTCACCTCGATTCTTCCATATTAAACAACTATCAAACAAATGAAATTGAAAAAGTATACAGTAGTTTTTAGTAGTATTTTTTTACTTATTACCGGCGCGGTAATTTACGGTATAGCCTGTGGAGGGTGGGAAGACCCTTACGACGACCGGGTTACCTTTTTTAATAACCATGTAGCCGGCGATCCTGACTATAAGCCTTTCTATTATATCGCTTATCAAAGTTTATATGACTATGAAGAACCTTATAGTGATGTGATGCAGAATACGGAAGAATGGAAAAAATACCTTAAAACAGAATCTGTCGATGGTCCAATTATAGCAGGGATTATTTATTACAATGATGAAGAATCTTTAAATATTCTTAAAAATAAGCAAGAAAGCGATTGGCCGGATAGTCTGAAAAATAATGGATTTGCAGTGGCCTTGGCGAAAAAGAAGAACAGTGCAGCATTGGATTACCTGCTTTTTGCTAAACGTTGTGAGCCTTATGTAAATATGCCCTATAATGAATGGGATCCTCAACAACCGAATACTGAAGCTATGGATGCTTTAATAAAGGAAGGGGAGGCTGCAGCTGCAACAGTAAAAAAAGACAATTATCTACAATTGCGTTATGGCTTTCAATTATGCCGGTTAGCTCACTACAGTGGAAATTACGAAGCATGTTTGCGACTTTTTGAATCGAATGTGGCTCCATATAAAAGTGAGAGCACGGTGTATTATTGGGCATTGGCTTTAAAAGCAGGGGCCTTACGTAAAGTGGGTAAGAAAGAAGAGAGTGCCTACCTGTTTTCAACCGTTTTTAGCGAGTGTAAAAATAAACGCATCATGGCCTATCAAAATGTGCTATATCTATCGGTGTACGATAAGTATAACCAGAATAATGTACTTGCCTTATGTAAGAATAATACAGAAAAAGCTAATTTTTTAGGAGTTGAAAGTTTGGGGAGCGCTGGCAATGAGTTGAAACAATTGGAAAAAATGTACAAACTTGACCCTCGCGTTCCAACACTGGATGTATTACTTGTTCGTGAAATATCAAAGCTCGAAAACTCTTATATGTCGCCATCATTGGCTCTTGCTAACCCTAAGGATTCACTACGATTAACTACTTATGGAATCGTTGAAGCATCGTCATTAAAGATCGAGGAAAAGTACGCCGACAGTCTTTATACATTCTGTAATAATGTGGCGAATGATAATAAGGTAAAGGAGCCTGCACTTTGGAAAATCTCAGGAGCCTATATCAAATTTATGCGCCGCGATTTAGTTGCGGCTAAAGCATCGTTAAAGCAAGCTGAGGGGATGAAAATGAGTGCTAAAGTTCGCGATCAGTTTGAAGTGCTACGAATGTTGATTACGATTAATGAGCAGCAAACAATTGATGCAAGTTTTGAAGCTAAAATTTACCCTTCATTAAATTGGTTAGAAGAAAAACGTCAGCAAGAGTTATCTTCAAAGAAAGAGAACTGGGACTCAGATTTGCCGTTTACCAAGATTTATAAGTATTTGATGTTGAATATCCTTCAACCTAAATATTTGAGTCAGAAAGATCGGGTAAGTGCAGCACTATGTGTGCTTCAAAGTGAAATGGTTTCAACACAAATGATTGAAAAAGCAAAAAAGGATAATTCAATCCGTTGGACAATCTGGACCTCGGTGGACTTTCTTCGAAACAGCATGAACTCTGCGGAAGTAGAAAAGTTAATACAAGTAAAAAACAATGCTACTAAAACAGAATATCATCAGCTAATGACCAATACCTTAAATGCAGTGGGTAATGATTTTCTGTTTGAGCTTTTGGGAACCTGTTATTTGCGTGAATATAATTTCTCAAAAGCAGTTGTGGCTTTTAAAAAGTTACCTGCAAAGTATTTTGAGGATGAACCTTACAAAACCTATCTGGCAGCCAATTCATTTGTTGATTTGATTACTGATACACATGCTCCAACTCATCGCGATACAAAGAAATTTACGAAGCTATCGTTTGCACAAACAATGATTGCATTTGAGAAAAAAGCGAAGGAGGATCCAAAGAATGCAGCTTTCTGTTATTATCAGATGGCCAACGGATTTTATAACATGAGTTATAACGGAAATTCGTGGTTATTGGTTAACTATTACTGGTCTACTACCGATAGAGAATTTAACAGTAAAACAGATTTACCTTACCTAAAGGATTACTATTTCAACTATACTGCTGAGCAGTATTACCTGAAAGCACTGAAATTGACAACGGATAATAACCTGAAAGCTAAATGTACATTTATGGCAGCTAAATGTTTAAACTCCAGAGTAAAGTATCCCA
This sequence comes from Solitalea canadensis DSM 3403, assembly GCF_000242635.2. NCBI lineage: Bacteria > Pseudomonadati > Bacteroidota > Sphingobacteriia > Sphingobacteriales > Sphingobacteriaceae > Solitalea > Solitalea canadensis. The sequence goes on along the minus strand of NC_017770.1, from coordinate 3,790,752 downwards.
ATGTTCCTTACGATGTTGAAAACTGGAGCGAGCAAAATGATATTGCAGCAAGGAAGTATTATTTAATGTTGATCAATAATAAGTATTTCGCTGAACTGAAAAAGAACTATTCAACTACTCCATTCTATGTTACAGCAGTTAATGAATGTAGTTATTTGAGAGATTTTGTAAGAAGAAGATAGGGATTTTGTTTCGTTTGATGTTGACTTTAGTCAACGGTTCATAAAGTAAAAAAGAAAAAAGGCTTTAGCCAACACTTTACTCGAGTGTTAGCTAAAGCCTTTTTTCAGTGATGGTATTTATATTTTTAGTATCGGTCCAATTCTTTTAACAGTTCCAAGCCTAGCTCCCAATCTCCTAGGTTAGAATCCGAGTTGATATGGCCTGTCGCACCAATATTAATGAATTCGCTTCCCCATGATTCAGCTAAAAAATTGGCTCTTTCTAACGAAATGTATTGATCGTTGGTACTTGCAACTACAATGGATTTAAAAGGCAGTTTATTTAATGGAATAGGAGCGAAGTCGGTAATTTCCTTAGGAATAGCATTCGCTTCTGTATCTGCAGGCGCAACTAATAAGGCAGCCTTTATCTTTTTAGAAAATTCAGATGCCCATAAAGCCGTTGTAATGCATGCGAGGCTGTGTGCTACCAATATAATTGGTTTATCAACTATATTCGATAATTGTTTTTCAAGAGCATTTACCCATGATTGTTTATCGGGCTCGTCCCAATTCACCTGTTCAATTCGGTTGAAACCATATTTCTTTTCCCACCGGGTTTGCCAATGTTGCTCGCCTGAGTTACCTAATCCCGGAATTATTACTACTGCTGAATTAAATTCTACTTTTCCCATCGACTATATAGAGTATTTATTTTTTGCTAAAATACACTTTTTAAAATTAGTTCAAAAAGCAATATTAAATTAACAGTAAATAGGTTTAAATGTTGTGATTTTTAGGCTCTTGAATCAAAATTGTGAAAGATACTTACATAACTATCATATCGGGAAGGGGCAATCAGGTCTTCATCAACAGCTTTTAAAACGGCACAGCCTGGTTCATGAATATGAGTACAGTTATTAAACTTACACTCCTCACTGAATTGGCGCATTTCCGGAAAATAGCCCGAAAGTTCTTCCGGTTCAATTTCTACCACTCCTAATTCACGAATACCGGGAGTATCAATTACAAACCCTCCGTTGGGTAATGCAAACATCTCAGCAAATGTAGTAGTATGCATTCCTTTTTGATGAGCTTCGGAAATGGCTGCTGTTCGAAGTTGTTTTTCTGGGCAAATTGCATTGATCAGTGAAGATTTTCCAACACCAGAGTGTCCTGAGAATAGGGTGGTTTTATCTTTTAGCAATTCATTGACCTGGTCAATATGATAGCCATTTAAGGCCGAGATCTCATAACATGGATACCCGATGTTTTCATAAATAGCTTTTACCTCATTAAGTAAATATTTTTCAGGATCGTCATATAGGTCATATTTGTTAAAAACCAAGATGCTGGGTATATGATAAGCTTCTGCAGTTACCAGAAAACGGTCGATAAAACCTAAAGAGGTGCGCGGGGCTGCCAAAGTAACAACTAAAATAGCCTGATCCATGTTGGCCGCAATAATCTGCGTTTGACGCGACAGGTTTACTGATTTACGGATAATATAGTTTTCGCGGTCGTGCAAATGAATGATTACTGCGGTGGGTTCTCCCGGTTCAAGCTCAAAATCAACAATATCACCAACAGCAATAGGGTTTGTACTTTTAATCCCTTTAATTCGGAATTTGCCTTTTATACGACATTCATAGGCTTGTCCGTCATTTCCTAAAACGCTATACCAGCTACCGGTTGATTTAATTACTTTTCCTGTCATTCAGTTGTGCAAGACCGAATAGTTATTCGTTGTTATTCGGTTAACTTTTTGCAAAGCTACTCAAATATCTTGCAATCTGTTTTTCTTGTAGAAATGATTGTTAATTAAACTGGAGTAAATAATAGGCTTCAATAGCTTGTGAACGAGTAGCAGGATTTAAAAACTCATATTTTAACTGTGAAACATGGAAGTGTGGAGTTTCTAATCTACGAGTTATTGTTAAACCCGATGGTAAGTCCGTGAAATCCTTTGCCCTTAGGAAAAGATAAAATCGTTCTCCTGTTTTTGATTTAGTTATTATCTGCACTGAATTTAATGCTGGAATTGTTTTACCGGAGTAGAAATCAAAAGAAAAAAGGAGTTTTTTATAGATAAATGTTTTTTCAACTGGGATAGCATTTTTTTTCGCTATAAGTGCCATTTCACTACCGGCTTGATAATGCATTAGCTGAGGGTAGAAGTTCGTATTAAGAAGCAGATTGACACTTAAAATCGCAAATGCTGAAGGGACAATAATCCGGTATAAAACACCACTTGGAGAACTCCTGATAATTAAATAGAATAAAAAAGTAAGCAAAACAAAACTGGTCAATTTTAGCCAGATTGATTGTATAGGGAAAAACCAGAAGTTTAACACGTAAGCGAAAATGAGGAGAACTCCGATGGTAAATAATTGTAGTTTTTCTAAAATGTTCAGCAGCCTATGGTTATTGTTCTTTACCAGGTTATATAAGTAAGAAGCACATAAAATAGCAAACAGTGGAAATAGTACATTTAAATAATGCGGGAGTTTGAACTGTGAGGCCGACATCAGGTGAAAGACGATTAGAATTCCACCTAATGTTAGAAATTCCAGAGTGCCTGTTTTTCTGAAGCGAGCATCCCAAAAAGCTTTTATCCGACCAACTAAAGCAGTGTAAACGAGAAAACTCCAAGGTAATATGGCCCACAATAATGTATGATAGAAGAAAGAAAACTCAGGACTCGAAACAAAGTCTCGGTTACCTGCAAAACGCTCGGCACTCTGCGTCCATAACAGAAATTTAATTCCAGATTGATTGTATTTTCCGTTTACCAGTTTCTCAGGGTGCAGGTCAAACTGTAAGTAGTAACAATATAGGAATGGCGAAAGTGCAACGAAGAAGGATAACAGTCCTATCAGCCATTTACAATTTAAAAAGGTTCGCCATTCACGCTGATAAATTACATAACAAACCAAGGCACTACCAGCTACAATAACTGCAATCATGCCTTTTGTTGCCACTGCCAATGCAATTGCTGCGCTACCTATTATGATTGCAGCTAATTTATCGGTTTGAAGGAATCTGGTTAATTGCCATATGCCTAAAATAAGAAAGCTCGTTAATAATGAATCGGTTCTTACATCATGATTGGCTATTATAATAGATTGGGAGGTAATGAAGATTAATGCTGCAATCTTGCCAATTTCTTTGTTGTATAATAGTTTGCCTAAGCTGTAGGTTGAGTAGGTTGCTAAAATCGTAAATAGGAGAGAAGGTAAACGATAGACCCAATCGTGTAAACCGAATAACTTAAACGAGAGTCCGGAAAGCCAGAATAATAAATGAGGCTTGTCTAAGTAATCATATTCTTTAAAAGTGAAAACCGAACGACTAATGATATCAACAAAATCATGCTGCTGATACATGCGCATTGCGATACATGCATATTCATTTGCATCAGGCTCTAGCAGTGGAAAGCAAAGTCCGGTGAAATAAACGATTAAAGATAAAGTAAACAATAGATTATAAGTCCGATTACTTATAGGCTGATCCATACGTTTTGTTTAGTTGCTAAAAGTAGGTGTGCATTGAAAACGAATCGTTAAATCATTATTAAGTTAACAAAATGCGGACCGTTGCAGGTAAAAAACTTATTATATTTATCGTTTAATAAGGCCTATTCATGAGTTTAATAAAACCATTACCTACACTTGCGCTCGTTTTACCCTGTTTTAACGAAGAGGATGTGTTGGGTATCACTATTCCACACTTATCAGCATTGTTGAATTCTTACATTGAGAACAAACTGATTTCGGCGGATAGTTTTGCTTTATTTGTTGATGATGGGAGTAGAGACCGTACCTGGAACATATTACTGACCAATCAATCGCCCCATGTAAAATCCATTAAGCTGAGTCATAATGTAGGTCACCAATACGCACTAATGGCGGGATTAACCTATGTTACCAATAAAGTTGATTGTTGTGTTTCGTTGGATGCTGATCTACAGGATGACAGCTCTGTTATCGAACAAATGATACAGGATTATCGTCAGGGCTCGCAAATTGTGTATGGTGTACGAGGGAGTCGGAACTCGGATAAACAAATGAAGAGTGGTACAGCTCATTTATTTTATCGATTAATGAAACAGATGGGCGTTGATTTAATTTATGACCATGCCGACTTTAGGTTATTGTCAAATAAGGTTTTGGTCGAACTGCAGCACTATAAAGAAGTAAATCTCTTCCTTAGGGGATTGTTCCCAATGATGGGCTTTCAATCGAGTATTGTTTATTATGCAAGAAAAGAACGAGTTGCAGGGAAAACAAAATACCCATTTAAAAAAATGCTTCATTTGGCTGTAGATGGGATTACCTCATTTTCTAACCTTCCGTTAAAAATGATCACTTATATTGGGTTCACCGTGTTTGTTGCTTCCTTTTTGATCAGTTTATGGGTGCTTTTCCAACGTTTCTATGGTATAACCGTTCCAGGTTGGGCATCTATCACATTACCAATGTATTTTTTAGGTGGAATTCAATTGCTTGCTTTAGGCGTTATTGGTGAGTATTTAGGTAAGATTTACATGGAAACCAAAGCCCGTCCGAGATACCACATTGAAGAGGAGGCTTAAGAGAAAACACACACAAGTCAAATGTTCTCGCATTTGAATTCTCATTAGAGAATCCTCATCCATTTAAGAATTCTTTATCGATACTTTAAAAGGTATACCTATAACTTTTTTGCCTCTTTGCTAGAGATATTTAATTTTCTTAACTTTAAGTTAATCAGTTTTTTACCTAAACAAATTGTAATGAAAACGCTTAAGTTTTTGGCTGTTACTCTCATTGCACTTGTAGCCATTTTTGTAATATTGGGCATCTGGGCCCCGAAAGACTACCAACTCGAAAGAAGTATAAACATCAATGCTCCTGAAGATATTGTATATGATCACATGGTTCATTTTAAAAAATGGGGATTATGGTCGCCATGGAAACATTTTGATCCAAAAATGAAGGAAACTTATCAGGGGACGGACGGGGCAATAGGGGCAACCTATCATTGGGAAGGTAACAAGGAAGTTGGCGAAGGGATTGTGAAAAATATTGCTGTTGCAGAAAATCGCATGGAGTATAAAATGATATTTATTAAACCCTTCGAAAGTGAAGCTGATGGTTGGGTGATGACTGAACCTTTGCTGGAAGGAACTAAGGCAACATGGGGATTTAAGGCACATTATACCTTTCCATACAATGTTATGATGATGTTTATGGACATGGACAAATCGATAGGCGGAAGTTTTGAAGAAGGCTTGCACTTATTAAAAGAAGTTAGTGAGCGTGAAGCTAAATTTGGAAATGACACACTCTTAAGAAAATGATCAGCATCATAAAAAAACCGACTCATTAAAAATGAGTCGGCCAATTGTGGATGATATAGGTTGTATATGAAGAAAGAGACGTTTTAGTAACTTTCTCAAGCTTATTCAATATTACTAATAATTTTTTTAATTAAACAATTTTATTTTACAAAATAGTTAAAAATATTTTGAATTAATTATAAAATTGAGAATTTGAGTTTTAGAGTCAGTTTTTAAAATGCCGCTTTAGCGATTCGTTTAATCGTTTCAGACTTACCCATCGTATAATAATGTAGGCAAGGCGCTCCTAAATCAATTAGTCCTTTCGATTGTTGTATGCACCATTCAATACCTACTTCTCGAACTTCTTTATCTGTTTTACAATCCATTACAGCATCTGCTAAATCTTCAGGAATGTCAATATTAAACACCTTGGGCAGTAAGGTTAACTGTTTTTTAGTGGTAAGAGGTTTTAATCCGGGAATTATTGGAACATTTATTCTGTTATCACGACAGGTTTTTACAAACGATGCATACTTTTCATTATCGTAAAACATCTGTGTAACAATGTATTCAGCTCCCATTTCAACCTTCATTTTCAGGTAACGAATGTCAGTCTTTAAATTAGGGGCCTCAAAATGTTTCTCAGGGTACCCCGCAATTCCTATACAGAAGTTAGTGCCATTGATTCCGTTGTACTCATCATGAAGGTATTTTCCACGGTTCATATTCACCACCTGCTCCAATAATTCAGATGCATAGGAGTGGCCTCCCGCTTCAGGAATAAACCCTCCATCTTCTTTGCGCGCGTCCCCTCTTAAAACTAATACATTATCAATACCTAAAAACTTAAGTTCGATTAATGCATTTTCCGTATCTTCTTTCGTAAAGCCACCACAAATCAAATGGGGAACAGCATCTACTTTATATTTAAATTGAATTGCAGCGCAAATACTAACAGTTCCCGGACGTTTTCTGGTGGAAACTTTTTCGAGTAACCCGTTCGGTTGTTTTTTGTAAATGAAATCTTCCCTGTGATAAGTAACATCTATAAAAGGAGGCTCAAATTCCATTAGAGGCTCAATTGCTTCAAATATCTGGTCAATACTCTGACCTTTCATTGGAGGCAAAAGCTCAAATGAAAAGAGCGGTCTTTTTGCGTTTTGTATATGTTCGGTAATCTTCATTTTTATATGTTATAATATTACAGGTTATGTGTTTCGGGTTCATAATCACGAATTCTTATCGTTTAATTAATTAACTCGTAATCTGTAACCCGCAACTCGTAATTAATTAATACGCCAAATTCGGAGCCATCCATCTTTCTACTTCGGCCACAGTCATTTTTTTGCGTGTTGCATAATCTTCAACCTGATCTTTCTGGATTTTTCCTAAGCCAAAGTATTTAGATTCAGGATGAGAAAAATAGAATCCGCTAACCGCTGCTGTCGGATACATTGCTAAACTTTCGGTTAAGAAGATTCCTGTATTGGCTTCTGCATCTAAGATTTCGAATAGTGTGGTTTTCTCCGTATGATCCGGACAGGCAGGATAGCCTGGTGCCGGACGGATTCCTTTATATCTTTCTTCAATCAATTCTTCATTACTGAAGTGTTCATCTGCAACATAACCCCAGTATTCTTTACGAACGCGTTCATGCATACGCTCTGCAAATGCTTCGGCTAAACGATCGGCCAAAGCCTTTGCCATGATACTATTGTAATCATCGTGCTGACTTTCAAATTCCTCCACCAACTTGTCCAGTCCAATACCTGTGGTAACAGCAAAACCACCCCAATAATCAGTAATTCCTGTTTCTTTAGGTGCAATGAAATCGGCCAATGCAAAATATGGAATGTTCTGAGCCTTTTCTAATTGCTGACGGAGTGTATGAATGGTCGTCAGTTTTTCGGAACGACTATCATCAGTATATAACTCAATATCATCATGACCAACCGAGTTGGCTGGCCAGAAACCAATAACAGCTCGAGCTGTCAGTAGTTTCTCGTCAACAATGCGTTTTAATAAAACCTGCGCATCCGCAAAAAGCTTTTTAGCCTCTGTCCCAACAACCTCGTCATTGAATATTTTAGGATAACTTCCATATAATTCCCAAGTATGGAAAAATGGTGTCCAGTCGATATATTCAGCCAATTCAGCAAGATCGTAATTGTCCAAAACCTTAGCTCCAGTGAAAGAAGGTTTAACAGGCTGATAACTTTCCCAGTTTAGTTTCAGCCTGCGGTTACGAGCCTCTTCAATAGAGACGAATGTCTTTGTTGATTTTTTATTAAGATGGAAATCTCTAAGCTGGTCGTATTCTTTGGTAATACCAGCCATAAAATTATCCTTTTGATCATTTAGCAAATTTCCTGCAACAGGAACTGAACGCGATGCATCTAATACGTGAACAACAGGTCCGTTATAGTTCGGAGAGATTTTTACTGCTGTATGTACACGTGAAGTGGTGGCACCTCCAATCAAAAGCGGGATGTTAAATCCTTCGCGTTCCATTTCTTTGGCCACATGCACCATTTCATCAAGTGAAGGTGTAATAAGGCCGCTCAAGCCGATTATATCCACATTTTCTTTACGGGCAGTTTCCAATATCTGCTGACAGGAAACCATTACTCCTAAGTCGATAATCTGGTAGTTATTGCAAGCCAAAACAACGCCTACAATGTTTTTTCCAATATCATGAACGTCACCTTTAACCGTAGCTAATAAAATTTTTCCGGCCCCTTCACGGCCTCCCTCGATAACAGAACTTGGATCAGCGTGGGCCAGCTTTTCTTTTTCAGCTTCAATAAATGGTAATAGATAAGCCACCGCCTTTTTCATCACACGGGCCGACTTAACAACCTGAGGTAAAAACATTTTTCCGGAACCAAACAGATCGCCTACTACGTTCATGCCGTCCATTAACGGACCTTCAATAACCTGTAACGGACGATCATATTTCTGGCGGGCTTCTTCTACATCTTCCTCCAGGTATTCAATAATGCCTTTTACTAATGAATGACTCAGTCGTTTTTCAACTCCTTCTTTTCTCCATTCCTCATCTTTTACGATTGTTTTTCCTTTGGCTTTTACAGTTTCTGCAAAAGCGACTAAATGCTCTGTGGCATCAGGTTTACGGTTTAGAAGAACATCCTCTACTAATACTAAAAGATCTTTAGGGATTTCTTCATAAACTTCCAGCATACCAGCGTTAACAATACCCATATCAAGTCCCGCTTTAATAGCATGATACAAGAAAGCTGAATGCATCGCTTCTCTTACTGTATTATTACCACGGAAGGAGAACGAAATATTACTTACACCGCCACTAACCTTTGCTAACGGAAGATTTTGTTTGATCCATCGGGCTGTTTCAATAAAATCGACTGCATAATTATTGTGTTCATCTAAACCAGTCGCAACAGTTAAAATGTTAGGATCGAAGATAATGTCTTGAGGAGCAAATCCAATCTCATTAACTAATAACTTATAAGAACGTTCACAGATTTCGATACGACGCTCATAAGTATCGGCCTGACCTTTTTCATCAAAAGCCATCACCACTGTTGCAGCGCCATAACGTTTTATTTTGCGAGCATGTTCTTTAAATTTTTCTTCGCCTTCTTTTAGTGAAATGGAGTTAACAATTCCTTTTCCCTGTAAACATTTAAGTCCAGCCTCAATAACCGACCATTTTGAAGAGTCGATCATGATGGGCAGTTTTGCGATATCAGGTTCGGATGCAATAAGATTTAAAAATTTAACCATTGCTGCTTCCGAATCCAACATCCCCTCATCCATATTAACGTCAATAACTTGAGCGCCGCCTTCCACTTGCTGACGAGCAACAGCAAGGGCACCTTCGTAATCTCCTGATAATATTAATTTTGAGAATTTGGGAGATCCGGTAATGTTAGTTCGCTCACCAACATTTACGAAATTAGTTTCCGGAGTAATCACAATAGGTTCCAAACCGCTCAGACGCAAAAAAGGTTGAGGTTCAGCTTTTTTACGGGGAGCATATTTAGCAACCTCATCTGCAATCGCACGAATGTGATCCGGCGTGGTTCCGCAACAACCTCCAACAATATTTATAAATCCGCTTTTTAAGAAATCGCGAATTTGATCAAGCATTTGATCAGGGGTTTCATCGTACTCACCAAATTGGTTCGGTAAGCCTGCATTTGGGTAGGCCCCCACAAAGAATGGAGCCTTTTCTGAAATTTCTTCCAGGTATGGACGCATATCTTTTGCACCCAAAGCACAGTTAAAACCTATTGATAAAAGATCAAAATTGGATAATGAAATTAAAAAAGCCTCTGCTGTTTGTCCGGAAAGAGTACGTCCGCTGGCATCAGTAATTGTTCCCGAAACCATGATTGGAAGCTTAATCTTATTTACTTCAAAGTATTGGTCGATAGCAAATAAGGCGGCCTTGGCATTTAACGTATCAAAAATAGTTTCCACCAAAATAATATCAGCACCACCACTAACAAGTCCATGTACTTGTTCGGTGTAAGCTTCAACTAACTGGTCAAAAGTGATTGCACGAAATCCAGGGTCATTAACATCCGGAGATAATGAAGCCGTTCTGTTTGTCGGACCAATGGCACCAGCTACAAAACGAGGTTTTTCAGGATATTTAGCATTGAACTCCGCTGTAACTTCTTTAGCTATTTTAGCTGATTCATAATTTAGTTCATATGCAAGATGTTCCATCTGGTAATCAGCCATAGCGATAGTGGTACCACTGAAGGTATTGGTTTCAATAATATCAGCACCAGCTTCAAGATATTCGCGATGAATCGCTTTGATTACATCCGGGCGGGTAATGCTTAATAAGTCATTATTGCCCTTCAGATCGGTAGGGTGGTCCTTAAAACGTTTGCCACGAAAATCATCCTCCTGCAATTTATATCGCTGGATCATGGTTCCCATTGCACCATCAAGTACCAAAATGCGTTTTGTAAGTATATTTCTAATATCCATTATTCAAGTATCAACGGCCGGCAATTGGCCATAAAACCTAACGGCGATATAATCAGCTATCTTCCGTTTTATTACCACATTTTCAGTTTAAATGATTAAGCCAAGTTTGGAATAATCAATTCCCATAACATCAATTGTGGTATCGGAATAAACCGGATTATTTCTGTAAAGAGATAATCTGTGTCAACTTATAATTTATGTGCTTATCAGATATCAAGTGGAGATTCCCACTTTGCTCATCTTCTCCTGATTTTATCAGGATAGAATTTGGCACCTTGTTAGCACAGGTTGCCAAGACTTCATCGGGTCTATTCCCTCCGTCTTTCTTTATAAGCGATACAAAAGTCTGTAATTCATTGGTTAATTACAAGTTTTTTATTGATTAATAGACCTTCTTTATCCATACGGTATACTATCTAATAGTTATTGAATTGTTTTTGACTAATAATCAATGTTTTAACATTGATTATTAGTGTGTTTTTGACACAATGATTTTAATCATGTTTTAACATCTAATTTCCCCTTATATTTGCTGTACAAAAGGAAACGAAACAATAAATAATAAATAGAAAGGGAATTATATGAAACGTAAAATGAAAATTCTCATTGGAATTTGTTTGTTGTCATTGCCACTAATGACGAGTGCTCAACAAAAAATTTCCGCAAGCGAAAGTAAAGTAATGGTTAAAGGAACTTCTACACTTCATGATTGGAGATGTAAAGTGGAGCAGCTTTCAGGTGAGTTGCAGGCCGAAAAATCAGGAACTACTTTAAAATCGATCAAAGCCATGCAAATGCAAATGGTGGTGAAATCGATGAAAAGTTTAAAAGAAGATGGTAAATATTATGATTCAGGAATGGATAAAAATGTTTACAAATCATTAAATGCTGATAAATATCCTCAGATAGTCTTTAATCTCAAAAAAGTAAACAGTATCAGTACAACAGGAGATGTTAATGCGATTGCTCAGGTAACAATTGCCGGAGTTGCAAAAGACATTGTTGTAACCGGAAATGCTAAAGTATTAGGTAATGGTGCTGTGAAAATTACAGGGAAAAAGGAAATGAAGATGACTGATTTTAGTATCACCCCTCCTAAAGCGATGCTTGGCGCTATAAAAACAGGCGACGATATCTCTATCGAATTTGATGTGGTTTACAAATAACCCAACGTAAAAAAAAGTTTTTTAAAAGTTAAAGGATAAAAAGATGAAAAAAGTGTTTACTCTTTTGGCTGTATTAGCAGCGAGCTCGACAGCCATATATGCTCAACAACAAAAAATCCAATATTTCCGTCCATACGATCAACGTGGTATCAACATGTTTGAAACCGGTAAAAATGATAGCGTAGTTTATGATGGATTCAAATTTAGAATTGGCGCTGGATTTACTCAGCAGTTTCAAAATTTGAAACAAGAAAATCCTAAAGCCTTAAATAATCAAGCTGCCAATAAGTTATATCCGCTTTCACCTGGTTTTATGACTGCTCAGGCTAATTTATATCTTGATGCGCAGTTATACGATGGTATCCGCTTGAACTTAACTACTTATTTGTCATCTCGTCACCACAATGAAACTTGGGTAAAAGGCGGTTACTTACAAATTGACAAGTTGCCGTTTAAAGGTGAGTTATGGGATAACATTATGAAATACACCACGATCAGAGCTGGTCACTATGAAGTAAACTACGGTGACATGCACTTCCGCAGATCTGACGGTGGCCAAACCCTTCAAAATCCGTTCATGGAAGGCTATATTCTTGATGGATTCACAACTGAAATTGGTGGTGATGTATTCGTTCAAAAAGATGGTTTCTTCGGAATGGTGGGAGTAACTGGTGGTCAATTAAAAGGTAATGTTGACTCAATTGTAACTTCTGCAACAAATACAGATGCTAAAAAATCACCATCTCTTATCCTGAAAGCTGGGGTTGACAAACAAATCCAGGAAAATTTAAGAGTACGTTTGTCAGGTAGTTATTATCACAATGGAAATGCCGGAAACAATGCTGGTACTTTATACTGGGGTGATAGAACAGGTTCCAACTATCAAAACGTGATGGAAAAATGGGGAGCCTATAATGCTAATGATGGCAAAACTACTCCTGCGGATTATAAAAATATTCCTTGGTCAGGTCGTTTAAATCCAAACTTCAGTCAGAAAGTGGATGCCTTTATGATCAACGCTTTTGTAAAGTATGAAGGTTTTGAATTCTTCGGAACTTACGAAAATGCAAAAGGTAGAGCAGCGGCTGAAACAACTAGCAGAACCTTAAATCAATATGCTGTTGAAGGTGTGTACAGATTCGGAAAAAATGAGAATCTTTTTGTAGGAGCACGTTACAATACAGTTAGCGGTAAAGTAATGGGTGTAGCTGATGATGTAAAAATTGACCGTATCGCTGGAAGTGCTGGTTGGTTCATCACTAAAAACATCATGATGAAAGCTGAATACGTTGACCAAAAATACAAAGATTTCCCAACAGCTGATTATCGTAGCGGTGGTAAATTCAATGGTTACGTAATTGAAGCAGCCATCTCTTTCTAAGGTGTAAAAAACAAACACAAATTCTTCATAACCAGCAGCAGACCTATAGGTCTGCTGCTTTCTTAAGCTCTCAATTCTAATTTACCCCTCTTAAAGACTTTAACGGCGAATAAAATGAAGCTAAATTTAATCGTGCTTGTTGCCGGATTCTTTCTGCTGCAAACGCTTCCTGTAGAAGCTCAGCAAACCTTCGTAAAAGTACTTCCTGAAAGCACTGTGAAATTAAAAGGTCGTACTTCTATAGGTGGGTACTCATTTACCTATAAAGGTGATATGATGCGGGCTTTTAAAATAGGAGCAAACTCTACCAATGAACAACTGATTAGTGCATTTGGAGATTTACAATTGGAAATTGAGAAATTTACTTCTGGTAATTTTTTAATGAACCGGGATTTTAGAAAATTGTTAAAGTCCAAGGAACATCCAATTTGTAAGATTGAAGTAATTTCTATTTCACCTAAGCCAGGAGCCAATGAAATGCCATGGCAAAATGGTTTAAGCAAGGTAAGTGTTACCATTGCTGGTGTTAAAAAGACTTATTTAATTCCGTATAAGGGAGAGTCTTCTACTTGTGGGTTAAGATTTAAAGCTTTACAACAAATTAATCTACGAGATTTTGGCTTAAATCCTTCAGACGCTAATCGACTTGTTGAAATTAAGGATAACTGCGAAGTGGAGTTATGCTTAGTATTACAGGTTACCGAAGAAAAGAAATAAATTAAGAAATAAGTCACGCAAAGCCGCTAAGACGCAAAGGGATGTTCTACTTTGTGCTTAGCGGCTTTAGTGATTTTATCATACAAGGTAAAGGAAGGAGATATGTCATGCAAAGAACGCTAAGGCGCAAACGAAAGTTCTGCTTTGTGTCTTAGCGGCTTTGCCTGATTTTAATGGATATAGAAAGAAGATAAGTCATGCAAAGACACTAAGTGAAGGAATGATTACTTTGTGCTCTTAGTGACTTTGCGTGATTTTGACATAGATACGAAGAAGCCGCTAAGGCATAAAAGTATAATACTTTGCGTCTTAGCGGCTTTGCGTGCTATAAATAACTTATGAAACTAGAATAAGTTAACTGCGAATTGAATGTTTCCCTGGTTTAGTTCTGGGTTCCACATTGGCATAACTGAAACAGGAAGGCTAAAATTGCCGATTTTCAGGGTTTTCGATGCAGTAAATCCTAAGCTGACCAGGTTACTTTTTGAACCGTAAAAGTTGGCTTTAGATCCATCTTCAGGATTTAAGGCAAAGGCGCCTGCTGCAAAAACATCAATATTGACGATGTCGCTTTTCATCACTGGATAACCTAGCTGAACAAAAGTCGAATATAAATTTTGCTGATTTTGGCTTCCTCTGTCCCTTCCGTAAAGGATTGTACTCCACGACATGCTCAATGGAAAACTTCCCTGGAATTTATAACCAACAGTTAAGTCGATAAAATGACCAGTTTCTCCTGCTTTATAATTGAAAAATTCGGAGTTGTTATAAGTTGCTCCTGTCGAGAAGTTGTAAATATCCCAAAGCGCTATATTAAATCCTTTGTTTTGATAAGAGAGGTAATAATCGAATTCTTTGTAATCACCTGTAAAACCTGCTCCTCCCCAAACTCCTGCACTAAAATGTTCGTTTTTTGAATTGTAATGTAAGTCAACAGCAGTCATTGGCGTATTGGTAACTGTGTAACCACGCCATAAGTGCATATTCTTTAATTGTAAAGTAAAATCAACTGGTTTGTATTCAGATTGCGCGTAAGAGCTTGTCGCAAATGCAACAAGCGAAAAGAGAGTAATAAATAGTTTTTTCATAAAACATGAGCGTTAATTTTAATGGTGTTTTTCGGGTAGATGTGGGATAGTTATTGTACACAATTAAAAATAATAGCAGCTAATGCACCGCCAATTAAAGGTCCTGCAACGGGAATTAAGGCATACTGCCAATCAGATGATCCTTTGTTTTTCATCGGAAGTATGGCGTGCATAATACGTGGACCTAAATCGCGGGCGGGGTTAATGGCATATCCGGTAGTTCCACCCAATGATAAGCCAATTGCCCAAACGAGTATGGATACAGGTAATGGACCTAATGCTGCTAATCCTTGCACATTGGCTCCAGTACCAAACCATAAGATCACAAATGTTAAAACAAAAGTTCCTATGACCTCACTTATTAAATTCAGGATTGGATTTTTAATTGCGGGTCCAGTGCTGAAAACGGCAAGTTGAGAACCTGCATCCGATTGGTCAAAATGATCTTTGTAAGTAAGCCACACAAGAAAGGCTCCGGTCATGGCTCCAAAAAGCTGGGCTGTTATGTAAGTTGCCATGCTTGCCCATGAAAATTTGCCTGCAATGGCTAAACATAAAGACACTGCCGGATTTAAATGAGCGCCGCTTGGCATAGAAACAATAACTCCACAGAATACGGCAAATGCCCAACCCGCCGTAATAACAATCCAACCGGAACTATTGCCCTTTGTTTTGTTTAAAACAACATTAGCAACAACTCCTCCCCCCAGAAGAATAAGCACAGCAGTGCCAATAAATTCAGAAATAAAATTTGACATAATACTATTTTTGGTTGTGTTAGTTTTTGATATTAGTCTTCAATCCAGCTTAAGGATTTGGTAACTGCTTTTTTCCAGTATTTTAATAATTCAACAGCTTTCTCATCATTAATAGCAGGTTCAAATCGTTTGTCAACTGCCCATTGGTTTTTGATCTCATCAATATCTGACCAATAGCCAACAGCAAGTCCTGCAAGATATGCAGCTCCTAAAGCGGTTGTTTCAAGTGTTTTCGGACGAATAACGGCACTGCCAAAGATGTCGGCCTGGAATTGCATCAGCAGGTCATTGTTGGCTGCACCACCATCCACTTTAAGTCCGGTCGATTTTTGTCCCGAATCAGATTCCATTGCTCTTAATAATTCATAAACCTGGAATGCAATACTTTCTAAAGCCGCTCTTGCAATATGACCGTTGTTTGTTCCGCGAGTGATACCTAAAATGGCTCCTCTTGCGTATTGATCCCAGTAAGGAGCACCTAATCCTGTTAAGGCAGGGACAAAATAAACGCCTCCATTGTCCTCAACAGAAAGGGCAAGAGCCTCACTGTCACTTGATTTTTTAATGATCTCTAATCCATCACGAAGCCATTGAATAACAGCTCCCCCAACAAATACACTACCTTCTAGTGCATAGGTTACTTTATCGTTTATTTTCCATGCAACTGTTGTTAGCAGACTGTTTTTAGATTGAACAGGTTTATCTCCAGTGTTCATCAACATAAAACAACCAGTCCCATACGTATTTTTGGTATCGCCTTTATGAACACACATTTGACCAAATAATGCAGCTTGCTGATCTCCTGCAATACCTGCAATCGGAATTTTTGAAGCAAACAGGGTAGTAGAGGTTTCTCCGTATATTTCTGAGCTTTGTTTTACCTCAGGCAACATACTTTCAGGAATGTTAAATAATTCAAGCAATTCCTTGTCCCACTCCATTGTATTGATATTGAAAAGTAGCGTACGGCTCGCATTTGAAACATCTGTGATGTGCATTTTTCCTCGTGTAAACTTCCATACCAGCCAACTGTCAATGGTTCCGAAACAGAGCTCCCCATTCTCTGCCCGTTCACGGGCCCCTTTCACATTGTCGAGTATCCATTTTACCTTAGTTCCAGAGAAATAAGCGTCGATAACTAACCCGGTTTTGTCTTTGATCATTTTCTCAAGGCCTTGTGCTTTAAGGTCATCACAGTATCTTGATGTTCTTCTGTCTTGCCAAACGATGGCATTGTAAAGGGGAATACCTGTTTGACGGTCCCAAACGATAGTTGTCTCACGTTGGTTCGTGATGCCTATTGCTGCTATATTTTCACCTGTGAGATCGTATTTGGCAATAGCTTCTGCAGCAACCGAAGATTGTGTATACCAGATTTCGTTGGCATCATGCTCAACCCACCCCGGTTGTGGGAAAATTTGTTCAAATGGTTTTTGTGAAAGGCTCACGATTTCGCCCTGATGGTTGAAAATAATTGCACGTGAGCTTGTTGTGCCTTGATCTAAGGCAAGGATAAACTTTTGTGTATTCATAATTTTCTTGGTTAAACTTTATTTGTTTGGTAGTATGTATTCTTTGGCTAAAGCTGTAAAGTCTGCTATTTGCTGATTGATCCAGTTTTCATCCTTATTTAATTCATTAGCTATTAGACGAGCAACGGTTGGGGCTGCTTCAACGGCTGCCCTTGCATCAAGAAATAGTAACCGAACTCTTCGTGATAATATATCTTCAACAGTTCTCGCAAATTCATTCCTAACACACCATACAACTTCTGCTTTTAGATGAGGATGGGCTGGATGTAGCTTTTCAGAAAGTTCTCTCTCGGTATGGCTAAGCTGTAAAAGCGCATCCTTGTCAGAACCATAAATATAAAGCGGATCCGTTCTGTCTACTTTTTCCTTATATCCATGTATCTTAAAATTTTGAGTAACACATGGACGATTAGGTAAAAGATCGAGTTTAATAGCCTTTTCAAGGGTATCCTGGGCCATTCTTCTGTAGGTTGTCCATTTTCCTCCGGTAATAGTGATGAGTTTACTGGATGAAACAATGATTTTATGGCTTCTTGATATTTCTTTAGTGCTTTGGTTGTTTCCTTCAACGGCAGCAAGAGGTCTAAGTCCAACAAATACAGATAAAACGTCAGATCGTTGAGGTTTATTAACTAAATAAGCAGCTGCAGTATTTAGAATAAAGTTGATTTCTTCTTCCAATGCATGGGGTTCTAGTTCCGGATGATCACGTAAAGTGTCAGTGGTACCTACCACTAATTTATCGTGCCATGGAACTGCAAACAATACCCGTCCGTCGCTGGTTTCAGGAATCATCAAGGCATCGTTTCCGGGAAGGAATTTTTTGTCGAGCATTAAGTGAATTCCCTGACTTGGACGTACAATTCTCCGTGCTTCAGGTTTATCCATTAATAATACATCATCCACAAATACTCCTGTAGCGTTAATAACCGACTTTGCTTTTATTTCATACGATTTATTGGTTTCAATGTCTTGAGCTACAACACCCGCAACTTGTCCGGTTTCAGACTTTAATAAACCTTTAACTTTGAAGTAGTTCAATAAACAAGCATTATTTTCAATAGCCGATTGTGCAATGTTTACCGCCAGGCGCGAATCGTCAAACTGGCCGTCGTGATACCTTACGCCTCCTTTTAATCCTTCTGTTTTTATGGTAGGCAAAAGATTTTTTGTTTCAGCCTTATTTATGTATTCCGATTTTCCTAAGCTTAGTTTTCCGGCGAGGAAATCGTAGAATTTTAAACCAATGGTGTATTTCAGATTATTCCAATATGAATAATTGGGAATTACAAATGATTGGTTCTTTACTAAATGTGGAGCGTTTTTTAGTAGAAGGCCACGTTCAAAGCAAGCTTCTTTAACCAAAGCAAGATCGCCTTGTGCCATGTATCGAACTCCGCCGTGTACTAATTTAGTACTGCGACTTGAAGTTCCTTTGGCAAAATCATGTTGCTCAAGCAATAGGGTCTTATAGCCTCGTGTAACAGCGTCGAGAGCAATTCCCAAACCGGTTGCGCCTCCGCCAACTATCACTATATCCCAAATTTCTTCCTGCTCAAGTTGATCAATTAATGCATTTCTTTTTTTCATATCCGCAATAAAAAGTAACAATTAGAAATAATTAGAAACAAATGTATGTTTTTAATAGTTATTTTTTATATGATTTATATCATGTTTTGCAGGCTATAAAAAAGAAGCAGAAAGCAATAAAAGAATTATCTTAGTTGCACAAAGAATTGGTATGGATAAGCTTTCACAGACCCAAAGACACACTTTTATCTTAAATAAACTTAGGAAAGAGGGTGAGCTTAAGGTGATAGATATTAGCAACGAGCTAAATGTTTCAATGGTAACAATTAGAAAGGATTTGGAATATTTAGAAAGTAAGAAACTTTTATATAAAACACATGGGCGGATATGTGTTTCGAGTCCTTATACACAAGACAAGCATGTGGAAGAAAAAGAGTTTCTTTCTGCTGATGAAAAGAAACGGATTGCGTTGAAGGCTGCTGAGTTAATTGAGCCTAAAGATGCGGTGATATTTGCGTCAGGTACTACCATTTTGCAACTTGCCCAAGTGGTAGAACCCAAGGATCGCTTAACAGTGCTTACCTCAGCGTTGAACGTTGCCATGGCTTTACTTAAGAAGGATAATATTGAAGTAATACAACTTGGCGGAATTATTCGTAAAACGTCAACCTCAGTTACTGGTCCATTTGCTGAGTATATTTTAAAACAATTTTCGGCCAGTAAGTTATTTTTAGGCGTAGATGGAATCGACCTTGAATATGGTTGTACAACCAGTAATATTTTAGAGGCTCATGTAAATCAGCACATGATTATGGCTGCGCAGAAGACAATTGTTTTAACCGATTCATCGAAATTTGGTAAGCGTGGTTTTGGTAAGATTTGCGATTTCTCAGATATAGATCACATTATTACCGATAGTAATATTAATCCCAGAACAGCCGGACAAATTGAAGATGCAGGAGTTGAATTAACAATTGTAAATATCTAGTCTGTTTTTTTCTTTTTTAATTACTTGTTTATCAGTGTTAAAGTGAATAAATTGTTAAAGAAATGTTACTTAACATTTACTTAACATTAGATTAATGTTCAAGTAATGTAATTCTTTCTTCTTTGTATCCGAAATATATTCTATCCAAAGAAGTAATTATGAGAAAGATTTTTCTTTTAATCGCAACAGCAGCATTTTTAAGCTCTTGTGGCGGTGGACAAAAAACGAATAAAACGGAAAGTGCAACCGGAGCTATTAAAATTGATGGCTCAAGTACCGTTTATCCTGTTTCGGAAGCAGTAGCTGAAGAATTCAGGGCGATCCAACCAAATGTTAACGTAACAGTTGGTGAATCAGGAACTGGCGGTGGTTTCAAGAAATTCTCCAGAAATGAAATTGACATTAGTGATGCATCTCGTCCGATTACTGTAGAAGAAATAGAGGCTTGTACCAAAGCAGGCATTAACTTTATTGAAATTCCCGTTGCTTTCGATGGTTTAGCAGTAGTTGTAAGTAAGCAAAATACTTTTATAGATCATTTAACAGTGGCAGAGTTGAAAAAACTTTGGGAACCAGCTGCACAAGGTACTGTTAAAACATGGGATCAAATTCGCTCTTCTTTTCCGAAAGAACCAATTAAATTATACGGTGCAGGAACAGCATCAGGTACTTACGATTATTTTACCGAAGCAATTTGTGGTAAAAAAGGAGCTTCACGTGGTGATTATACAGCTAGTGAGGATGATAACGTGTTAGTACAAGGTGTTTCTAATGATAAAAACGGATTGGCTTATTTTGGTTTAGCTTATTACGAACAAAATATTGATAAGTTAAAACTAATTCCAGTTGATAACGGAAATGGTCCGATTGCTCCTAGTCAGGAAACGGTAGGAAACGGAACCTATCAGCCATTATCTCGTCCAGAATTTATCTATGTAAACGCAAAATCTGCAGAGCGTAAAGAAGTGCAGGATTTCGTGAAGTTTTACATTCAGAATGCAGGGAAATTAGCCAAAGAAATTGGCTACGTTCCATTGGGTGATGCTGAATATAAGTTAGCCGAAGAACGTTTTACTAAAAAAGTAACAGGTACTATGTTTGCCAATGGTAAATCAATTGTAGGTACTAAAATGTCTGATCTTCTTAAACTGGAAGAAGGAAAATAAGATTAAGTTCTCAGTTTATAGCTAATTATTGATGTTGAATAACTTAACTAATTAGCTATAAACTATCATCTCTGAACTATCACCATAAATGCAAAAAATCAAAGAAAAGATCATTGAAGGAATACTGTTCTTTTGCAGTTCCATCACTGTCTTAACCACATTAGGGATTATTATCATATTAACAATTGAAACATTCCAGTTTTTTAAGGATGTTTCAATTGTTGAGTTTTTTACCGGTACTGAATGGACCCCGTTGTTTGCCAATAAGAAGTTCGGGATTTTGCCCTTGGTTTCAGGAACTTTATTAACCACCTTGATAGCTATTTTAGTGGCTCTTCCGCTAGGGTTAACCATTGCTATTTATTTAAATGAATATGCTGATAAACGCTTTAAAGCATTTATTAAGCCTTTATTAGAAATATTAGCTGCTATACCGACAGTAGTATATGGTTTTTTTGCGCTCACATTTATTACTCCAATTCTACAAACATTTATTCCATCCTTAGGCGGTTTTAATGCATTGTCGGCTGGTTTAGTAATGGGAGTTATGATTATTCCGTATGTATCGTCGATGAGTGAGGATGCTTTAAGTGCGGTACCAAATTCTTTACGAGAGGCTGCTTATGGAATGGGATCCACCCGTTTGCAAACAGCTTTTAAAGTTATGCTGCCTGCGGCTTCTTCCGGTGTAATTGTTTCCGTGATCCTTGCTATATCTCGGGCGATTGGAGAAACAATGATCGTTGCCGTTGCAGCAGGGCAGGAGCCAAAGCTTACCTTCAATCCATTGAACTCGGTTGAAACGATTACTACTTATATCGTACAGGTGAGCATGGGTGATGTCCCTCAAAACTCAATTGAGTTCCGATCAATATTTGCGGCAGGTATTACATTATTTGGTTTAACCTTTATCCTGAACAATATTTCGTTTTGGATGAAACGTAAATTTCAGCAGAAATATGAATAACGCGCGTAAGAATGAGCTGAAAGACAATACTTTTAAAGTGTTTGCGCTTGTCTGTACATCTGTTGGTCTTATTGTTTTAGGCTTGCTGTTGTACAACATTATTTCCGTTGGTTTAACACGTATCAACTGGGATTTTATTACTAACCTCCCTTCACGCAGACCAGGCAAAGCCGGTATCTATACCGCTTTGTTAGGAATGATCTGGGTAGTAACATTAACGTTGTTAATTTCATTTCCAATTGGAATTGGAGCAGGTGTATATCTGGAAGAGTACGGCAAAAAGAATCGGTTTGCCAAATTTATTGAAATCAATATTGCTAACCTTGCAGGTGTGCCTTCTATCATTTACGGTATTCTCGGATTAGAATTATTTGGTCGTTTGCTTGCATTAGGTAATAGTATTTTGGCTGCGAGTTTAACGCTTTCCTTATTGGTATTACCGGTTATTATCGTTGCTACCCGTGAGGCTGTTAAGGCTGTTCCTAACTCATTGCGTGAAGCATCGACAGGATTAGGTGCTACTCGTTGGCAGACAATTAGCCGTATTGTGCTTCCGGCAAGTTTCGGAAGTATTTTAACAGGTATGATTCTGGCCGTTTCAAGGGCTGTAGGAGAAACTGCTCCACTAATTGTTGTTGGTGCCTTGGTTTATGTACCCTTTGCTCCTAAATCGCCAATGGATCAGTTTACGGTACTGCCTATCCAGATCTTTAACTGGACGAGCAGACCACAACAAGGATTTGTTGTGAATGCAGCGGCTGCAATTATCATCTTGTTATTGTTTGTTTTCATATTAAATGGCATCGCCGTATTTTTACGTAATCGCCATAATAGAAGAATAAAATATTAAATAGCCAATAGCTAATAGCCAATAGCTATTAGCCAAATTGAATATACATGAATAAATTAGAAGCTAAAGACGTCAATTTGTATTACGGCGAAAAGCACGCATTAAAAGGCATTAGCATGGGTATTAAAGCCAACAGTGTTACCGCCTTTATTGGTCCGTCGGGTTGTGGTAAATCAACATTTTTGCGTTGTTTTAATCGTATGAACGATTTGATCGATAATTGTAGAGTGGAAGGTGAAATACTTATTGACGGTCGTGATATTTATAAAAATAAAATCAACGTAGTGGATCACCGTAAAAAGATAGGAATGGTATTCCAGAAACCCAATCCATTTCCAAAATCTATTTACGAGAATGTTGCGTACGGATTAAGAATTAACGGTATTACTCATAAGAAGTTTATTGATGAAACCGTTGAACGTTCCTTGCGTCAGGCAGCTTTATGGGATGAGGTTAAGGATGATCTTAAGAAATCAGCATTAGCTTTATCTGGTGGACAACAACAACGTTTGTGTATTGCAAGAACATTGGCGGTTGAGCCTTCTGTTATCCTGATGGACGAACCCGCATCGGCACTTGATCCAATTTCGACTGCAAAAATTGAAGAACTTATACACGAACTTAAACACAAATACACGATTGTAATTGTAACGCATAATATGCAACAAGCTGCGCGTATTAGTGATAAAACAGCTTTCTTTTACTTGGGTGAATTAATTGAATATGATGAAACATCAACTATGTTCACTAATCCGGCTAAAGAGGCTACTCAAAATTACGTAACGGGTAGATTTGGTTGATGTAAAAGGATTGACAGACAAAGTGGATTTCGTCATTATTTTATACCATATTTAGGGTTTATTAATTACATTATGCATATCACTCTTCGGAGGAAGCAACTATGACACACTTAGAAGAAGAACTACAGAAATTATTTTACCAGATGAACGATATGGCAAGTTTGGTTGAAGGCCAAATTGAGAAATGTATTGCTTCATTGGTAGACGAAGATAAAGGATTAGCAAGAGAGGTGGTTTTTAATGAAAAGCGCGTAAATGCTTATGAGTTAAAGATTGACAAGGATTGTGAGAATATATTCACTTTATTAAATCCGTTTGCGCAGGATATGCGTTTTGTTTTTGCCACTTTAAAAATCAATTATAATCTGGAGCGTATTGGTGATAACGCCGAAGGTATTGCTCATTATGTGATCGATTTTGAAAAGGGGTTTGATAAGAATCTTTTGGAAGAATGTCGTTTTTACGAAATGGCTGAAACTGTTAAGCTGATGCTGAGTGCCTCTAATCGCGCTTATGCTGAACGAAATGCAAAGCTTGCTCGTACGGTATTTAGCATGGACAGTATCTTAGATGCTATCAACAAGCAAGCGACGGACCTGATTGCTGATTATATTGGCAAAAATCCTCATAATGTTAAACAGGCATTGTTCCTGATGACTATCATTCGCAAGCTTGAACGCGTTGGTGATCATGTTACTAACATTGCTGAAGAGATCATTTTCTTCCTTGAAGCCAAAGTGTTGAAACATGGAAAAAAGGCCAGCTTAATGGATAATGACGATGAATAATCGTTGCTTGCCAATAAAAATAGTATGATTTAAGGTCTGCAAGTGAGTGCGGACCTTTTTTATTGAAAATAATTATGTATTCTTGAGTACTAACCATTTATCATCATGAAAAATCACATTCTACTTTTGTTGATTTCTATGTTTTTGATCACGGCCTGTAATTTAAAAAGTCCCGGTATCCCGTCAGATAAAATGAATTATGTTGGCAGGTGGAAATCGTTATCAATGGAACTGGTTATTACTAAGGATGGAAGTGTTCAGTACGAGAGGATTGAAGGAGGGACATCTAAAAGTGTATCTGGCCCACTCCAGAAGTTCATTGGAAATGATTTCGAAGTAGGAGCACTAGGTATAACAACTACTTTCAAGGTTACAAATCCTCCTCATGAAGAAGAAGGTGTTTGGAAAATGACTGTTGATGGAGAAGAGTTAAAAAGAGTGGAAGAGTAATTCATGACGATCATGGGTAATTCTGGTAAAACTAATGGTTGAAAAGAATAGGGTGTAAATTACATCCCTAACCTTTTCGTCATCATATTATCTACTTTTTTAAAAAGCTGCATTGGTTTTAGCGTACGCCATCCTAATTCATCAAGTTCACCTCCCAAATTCAAGTAATAATCAAGATTATTGCTAACCATTTCCTGTAAAACATGCTCACGGAAATTAATAAGTGCTATCCATCCGTCTTCTACTTCCTGATACCATTCCTCGTAATAAGAATCGTCAGAACCATGAAAATTAAGTACATTTTCGCCAATCAGGATGAATTTATTAATTCCTTCAGCCATCATGTCTTCCAGTACTTCACGTTTTAAGAGCATGATGTCATTGTTAATACAATCATTCCATTCGCCAATAAACTCAATGATGCCATAGCCTGCAGTATAATCAGCAAACAAGACTTTCAGGTATAAGGTGTTAGATCCAAAAAAATCCCATTGAGGATGGATGTAATAATTATAAACTGTTTTATCGAAATAAAACTCGCTATACTCACGATTATAGAACGGTGATAACTTGTCTTCCGAAGCAACATAATAATCCCGCCAGTTATAATATGGTTCTAATTCGTGCATGATTTAAATAAAAAATAATACAGAGTGATGAACGAATAGTTTTCGATCAATCTTTTTTCTCAAAATGCTCAACAGCCTTTCTTACGCTGCCGCACTCTTCAAGTAATTTTGCAGCCAACGTTTGATCAACACCGGTTGCTTCCATTACCATTCTGATACCACGGTCAACAAGTTTATGATTACTTAACTGCATATCGATCATTTTGTTGCCTTTGACTCTTCCTAATTTGATCATCACCGAAGTAGATATCATATTCAGTACCAATTTTTGAGCCGTTCCGGATTTCATACGGGTTGATCCGGTTAAAAACTCAGGGCCTACAATTACTTCAACCGGATACCGTGCTTCTGCCGCTACCGGACTGCCGCCATTACAAACAACGCAGCCAGTAAGTAGTCCTTTTTTATTAGCTTGTTGCAATCCTCCAATAACGTATGGAGTGGTTCCCGAAGCTGCGATTCCAATAACACAATCTTTTTCGTTGATGTCGTGTTGTTGCAAATCAATCCACGCTTGTTGTTCATTGTCTTCCGCAAATTCCACAGCTTTACGAATTGCTGTATCACCGCCTGCAATTATACCAACCACTAAGCCATGGGGAACACCAAAGGTGGGAGGGCATTCAGATGCATCAACAACACCAAGGCGGCCGCTTGTTCCTGCACCAATATAAAATAGACGACCACCATTTTGCAGTCGTTCAACAATTGCCATAACTAAAGTTTCAATTGCCGGAATTGTCTTTTCCACAGCAAGAGGAACTAATTTATCTTCATTATTTATGTTTTTCAATAATTCAAGAACTGACATTTTTTCTAAATGTTCATATTTTGAATCGGATTCAGTTGTTCTGTGCATACAAGAAAATATCTTAACTGCAAAGTTCTGTATTGCAACACTTAAATCATAATGAAAAATAGTGTTGAAACGTTATTTATTTACTAAAAGTATACAACATTTTCTTAATCAATTCAGTAAATGCATTGTTACGGATTGTTTTTTTTAAAGAACAATAGCGGAATATTAATTGTATTAATATTGCAGATTATTAATTATAAATGAGCGCTACTAAAAATAATGCCCGAATTGCGTTGATTGCAGCCTTAATGATGGCTGGAGGGATGGTTGTGGGGTCTAGAATGGGCGATACCTCTACATCTGACCTCAACTTTAGTTTCCCTTTCAGTGCAAGGTCTGTAGATAAAATGAGTCGGATCTTACAAGTAATTCAAGACAGGTATGTTGACACGGTTGATATCGATAAAGTAGAGCAACAATCGATCGAAGCTGTAATGTCAAGGCTCGACCCACATTCGCAATATGTAACCCCGGATGAATATAAGATACTGTCGGAATCTTTAGATGGCAATTTTGACGGAATAGGCATAGAATTTCACATGCTGAAAGATACATTGCTAATTGTGAATGTAGTGCCTGATGGTCCATCTGCTGAAGCTGGTTTAATAGCCGGAGATAAGATTGTCAATGTGAATGAAAAGAGCATTGTAAAAGCCTCCAATGCAGATATATTCAAGGTTTTAAGAGGTCCTTCCGGTACAACCGTAAATTTAGGCATCAAGCGCTACGGACAAGCTGCGTTGCAACAGTTTAGTATTACCCGTGGAAAGGTTCCGTACAATAGTATTGAAACCTCTTACATGCTTAATGAGCAAACAGGTTATATTAAGATTGCCCGTTTCGCTGCTACTACTCATAAAGAATTTTTGAAGTCAATGGAAAAGTTGGAGCAACAAGGCTTAAAAAGTCTGGTGCTCGACTTACGTGGAAATGGAGGAGGCTACTTAAGGGCAGCGATCGCTATTGCTGACGAATTTTTGCCAAATGGACAGTTGATCGTTTATACGCAAGGACGTAAGCAGGCTAAAGAAGAATATTTTGCGACAGGTTCGGGAGAATTCGAAAAAGGAAACCTGGTAGTTCTTATTGATGAAAATTCAGCTTCTGCCAGTGAAATTGTTGCGGGTGCTTTACAAGATACTGAACGAGCTACTATCATTGGTCGCCGCTCATTCGGTAAAGGCTTAGTTCAGGATCAGGTATTATTTCCTGATGGTTCGGCATTGCGGTTGACCGTAGCACGTTATTATACCCCACTTGGCCGTTGTATTCAAAAGTCATACTCGGCAGGGATTGAGAGTTATAAGAATGAAGTGGATGAGCGTTTAAAGCATGGAGAACTGTTTAATGCAGATAGTAACAAGATTGCATTTGTTAATGCACCAAAGTACATAACACCATCAGGAAAGACTTTATTTGGCGGCGGCGGAATTATGCCAGATAATTTTATTCCAGTTGATACTTCTGCTGGCTCAGCTTTGTACAATTATATTTCCTACAAGGGATTAGTGGTTGATTATGCCTATGATTATATGGAGAAGAATTATAGTATGCTGAAATCCTACACCTCTTTGGAAGATTTTGTGAAAAGCTTTGAAATAGCTGATAATGATGTGAAAGAGCTAATGAAGTTGGCGCGCGAACAGAAGATCAATGTAAATGATACTGATTTAAAAAGAAGTAAAGGCTTAATAAAGCAACAGATAAAAGCTTTAATTGCCCGAAGGTACTGGAAAGATGAGGGCTTTTATAAAGTAATAAATAGCAACGACCAGGTAGTTTTAAGGTCGATAAGTAATACGGTGCAAACTGTGGCCGGAAATGTTTCGGCTAAGTAAACAGTAGTGCTATAAAAAATGAAAGGCTATCCAATTGGATAGCCTTTCATTTTTTATTAAGCTAAAATTATTTTTTAGCAGCTGTATCAACAGCAGCAGAGTCAACAGCTTTAGTAGAGTCTACTGAATTAGCTAATGAATCAACAGTTGCAGATTGAGCAGAATCAACAGCAACTGAATCAGCAGAACCTTCAGCTTTTTTACCTTCACCGCAAGCAACTACTGCGAACATACCAGCAGCTAACATTAATGCAAATACTTTTTTCATGTGTTTTCTTACTTGTTAGATTTTTTAACGGGGGCAAAGATAAATATTAATAAACTTAATAAGCAAATAATTAAATTTATATTTTTTTGATTATAGGGGCTTTTTAAGCAAAAAAATGGCTTTAACTTAAATCTGTTTTAAGCTAAAGCCATGGTTATTTTTTTAAGGGTGATTATTTCTGTCTGAAATAGATCGTTACCGGAACACCTGTAAAATCAAAGTTCTCACGAAGTTTGTTCTCTAAGTAACGCTTGTAAGGTTCTTTAATATACTGAGGTAAATTACAGAAGAACGCAAAAGTAGGAGCTGAGCCCGGCAGTTGCGTAATGTATTTTATCTTAATGTGTTTACCTTTTGTTGATGGTGGTGGATAGTGTTCAATCACTTCCAGCATTACATCATTAAGTTTTGAAGTAGGTATTTTCTTGGTTTTGTTAGTATACACTTCTTGTGCAACCTCAATTGCTTTGAAAATGCGTTGTTTCTCCGTTACTGAAGTAAAAACAATAGGCACGTCAGTAAAAGGAGCTATTTTTTGTTTAATTGCTTCCTCAAACTGCTTCATGGTTTTATGATCCTTGGCGATCAGGTCCCATTTGTTGATCAGCAATACAATACCTTTTCTGTTTTTTTCTGCTAGATGGAAAATATTAATATCCTGAGATTCAATGCCTGCAGTGGCATCCACCATCAAAATACAAACATCTGCTTCTTCCAAAGCTTTGATGGTACGCATAACTGAGTAGAATTCAATGTTTTCCTTTACTTTGGTTTTCTTGCGAAGACCAGCAGTATCGATTAACATGAATTCATGACCAAACTGTTTGTAATGGATATGGATTGAATCTCGTGTTGTTCCTGCAATTGGAGTAACAATGTTACGGTCGTGACCTAAAAAGGCGTTAATAATGGACGATTTTCCCACATTTGGACGACCAACGATTGCGAATTTAGGTAAATCACTTGTGGTGTCTTCAGCATCAGGTTCGAATTTGGCTATAATGTCATCCAATAATTCTCCAGTACCGCTTCCTGTCATTGAAGAAAGATTGTACACTTCGCCTAATCCAAATGAATAAAATACAGCTGATTCGTGAACCAGTTTGGTATTATCTACTTTGTTGGCAACTACAAAAACCGGCTTTTTAGAGCGGCGAAGAATGTTTGCCACGTCATCTTCCAAGTCAGTTACGCCAGTAGTTACATCAACCATAAAAATGATAACGGATGCTTCTTCAATAGCGATCATTACCTGCTCACGGATGGCTGTTTCAAAAACATCTTCGGAGTTGGCCACATAACCTCCGGTGTCGATCACGATAAACTCACGTCCTAACCATTCAGCTTTTCCATAATGACGGTCGCGGGTTACGCCGCTCATATCGTCAACAATGGCTTTGCGGGTTTCGGTTAAACGATTAAATAAGGTGGACTTGCCTACATTCGGGCGACCAACTATAGCTACAATATTGCTCATTTTTTTAAAATCAGGTGTTCAATCAGCAATTCTCTTATTGCTAATTCATTAAATTTAACAGTTCTGAACTTTATAGTTCAACAATAGGATGGGTATAATTCAATCTTGGCTGCTATAATCAGTAGATCAATTTATATCCATCAGTATATTAAGATTCGTATCCGAATCTTTTTAAGTAGTTGTCTTTATTGCGCCAGTCGTCCAGCACTTTAACAAAGACCTCAAGAAATACTTTTTTCTGTAAAAACAGTTCTATATCATAACGGGCCGCAGAAGCGATTTTCTTTAACATCAATCCGCCTTTACCTATAATAATAGCCTTCTGAGTTTCGCGTTCAACAATAATTTCAGCACTGATACGATCTATATCTTCACCTTCTTTAAACGAAACGATTACAACTTCAGAGCTATAAGGCACTTCTTTTTCGCAACATTTAAATATCTGTTCACGAATGATCTCAGATACGAAGAAACGCTCACTTCTGTCGGTTAACTCCTCTTTGTCGTAATAAGGAGGGTGAACAGGTAAATTGGCGCGAATGAAGGAAGTAATCGCATCAATATTAAATTCCTTTAATGCTGAAATAGGAATAATAGCAGCCGGATTTAATTCTTTTTGCCAGTATTCGAATTTTGCAGTTACCAGTTCTTGGTTAGACTGATCAACTTTATTGATCAATACAGCAACCGGACCTTCATATTTTTTTACTTTTTCTATTAAGTCAGCTTCATCATGCTTTTCATTGATGTCGGTTACAACCAAAAGTACGTCGGCATCTAAAAAGGATTCATTTACAGCCGACATCATTGACTTTTGTAAGCCATATTTAGGTTGGATCATTCCAGGAGTGTCAGAAAAAATGATCTGGGTGTCCTCGTCATTGATAATTCCGATGATACGGTGACGGGTAGTTTGCGCTTTATGCGTAATAATCGACATACGTTCACCCACCAGAATGTTCATTAGGGTTGACTTGCCGGCATTTGGTTTACCTACAATACTTACAAAACCTGCTTTGTGTTCCATTTAGTTAATTTAAGTTCAGATCAATAGAAAACTACATTTAAGAAGTTTTAGCCTATATAATCTGAAAGGTGATCAGCTTAAAACGATGCAATTATTTGTGTTACAATTGTAAAGAGTTAAGCAAAAGTTTCGGCAAAGATACGGTTTGAAATATTTTTAAAATAATTTTTGGTGATTAAATAATCATTCCTATCTTTGCAGTCCCAAAAGGGGATAGCGAGTTATGATCGCAAATAGAAAATCCCTGAAATAAAAATAGTGCGGGGTGGAGCAGTTGGTAGCTCGTCGGGCTCATAACCCGAAGGTCATCAGTTCGAGTCTGGTCCCCGCTACCAAAGATCAAAGGTCGACAAGTCGTCGGCCTTTAATTTTTAGATTTGCATTTCTTTACCGAAAGGAGTTATGACCAAGCAAATCTTTTCAATACAATACAGTGCGGGATGGAGCAGTTGGTAGCTCGTCGGGCTCATAACCCGAAGGTCATCAGTTCGAGTCTGGTTCCCGCTACCAAAAACAAAAAAAGGAAACAATTATAAAATTGTTTCCTTTTTTTGTTTGTTATACCTTCAGATAATATTTCCACAGATTGATAAATTATGGATCAACCCGAAAAGTTGGGGGCTTAAGCATAGATATTAGAAAGTCTGAAAAGGGATCAGGTCCAAAATCTGTGGACTAAGCATATAATTTAGCCAGCCTGAAAAGGAAAAAATTCACATTTCCCACACCCCTGTATTGAGCTCTGAACGCTTTGATCTTGGCATTGAACGATTCGGCAGAAGCATTGGTGCTTTTGTTATCAAAGTAGTTAAGAATGTGTTGATGGTGATTAATAATTGTTCTGGAGAGGGTATTGAAAGACTTGAATCCCGATTGTTCCACCAGTTCGTTCCATTTGGCCAATCTTGCAAAAGCATATAATTTATCTGTGGTAGTACTAAAGATCCAGGATAGTTTTTGAGTGAGTTCATAGGCTTTTCTTAGATCGGGGTATTTTTCAAATAACAGGCCGGCCCTCTGGGCCTGTTCGGCAGTCCAGTTATCCTCTTTTTTATACAAGAGGTACCTGCTTCTGGCCAGCAGCTGCTTGAGCGTATCTCCATTGGAGAGAACCGGAGGGCAGTAGGTTACTTGGGCTGTTTTAGCATCTTCTATTGCTTGATTTTCTGCATCGATTGCTTGCCAGCGGTATTTAATTCTTATCTCCTGCAAGGCTTCTGTGGCCAACTGCTGCACATGAAACCGATCGATCACCCGGGTGGCATTGGGAAAACACTTCTTGGCAATCAGGCTCATGTTGCCCGCCAGGTCCAGGGTTATTTCCTGTACCTTATTGCGTTGTTTCAGCGATAGCTTTTGCAGCAAAGGGATGATCGTTTCCGACTTGGTGCCTTCCATAATGGCCACTAAAGTTCCTGCCTTCCCTTTTGCTTGCTTGTTGGTCACCACCGTATAGAGTTCTCCGTGAGACAGCGAGGTTTCATCAATCGATAGAAAAGGTCCCATATTCTGTTCAAAAACAAGTCCCTTGCGAGCATTCTCTTTGTGTTCCCAAAGGGAGTAGTCACTGAGTTTATCCCGATAATAGCGCTGTAGTTTCTTTCCGTTAACACCATAAAATGAACCGATCGTTTGCAGGCTATGTGCCTTGGTATCGGCTGATAGCTTTTAAAAAAGCGGCAAAATCCTGGGTGATTCGCGTTCCCTTGGCCACTACCTCCCAGTTACGGAAAACCACTTTATTGCTATCTAAATTCAGCCATCGGCGACGCTTCACGTGCAAGAACACCTCCCGGCCACGGAGGGGAAAATCCTGTAAAATCACTTCATCGAAAAAACCTTTGGATTGCAGCCGGTTGGACTGGTACTCCAGGGGAATACTATTGAGTTCTTCCAGGTAAATATGAATGGAGTTGGCCTGCGTTTTATGGTCAACCAGTTTGAAATAATCTGAAACACCTTCGGGAATAACCAAGTGAAGAAGGGCTTGAAAGGAATCGTGCATTATTCTTTTTTTGATCCACAAAAATCAGCTTTTAGCCTAAACTCCACAACTTTTGTTCCTGTTCCCTGAAAAGAAAGTAACTGACATTCTTTACACCTCTGAAAGCAGATCTGAATGCCTTTATCTTGGCATTAAAAGATTCGGCAGCGGCATTGGTGCTCCTGTTATCGAAGTAATTCAGGATGGTCAGGTAGTGAGCCTGAATAGACCGGGCCACCACATTAAAGGATTTAAATCCGGCTTTTTCCACTTGGTCATACCATCGGGCTAGTCGCGTAAAAGCAATGCCTTTATCTTTAGTGGAATGAAAGATCTTACCCAACTGCATGGACAACTCATAGGCTTGTTCCAATAGCGGATAGTACTTAAACAACAGTTCTGCACGATGTTCCTGAGAGGGAGTCCAAGAGGAACGTGTTTTAAATAGCAGGTATCTACTGCGGGCCAGTAATTGTTTCAGAGTGTCTCCATTTTCAAGCAGGTCAGGAATGTATTTTCGTCCCAGTTCCCTGCTTAAAGCAATCTCTTGGTTTTCCTGTTCGATAGCTTCCCACCGGTACTGAATCCGCATTTCCTGAACGGCATCGTAAGCTAATTTCTGAACATGAAACCGATCTGTTACCAGACTGGCCTTAGGAAAAGAATAACGGACAATCTTTTCCATGCTGGCAGCCATGTCCAAGGTCACCTCGATGACCTGGTTACGCTTGCGGACAGGAATCTTTTCCAGCACAGCCCTGACTTTATCACTGTTGGTTCCCTTTACCATGGCTATCAATGCTCCTTTTCGACCCTTGGCCGCTTTATTGGTAATGATCGTATAAAGTTCACCCTGAGAAAGAGCTGTTTCATCAATGCTCAAACAAGGCCCCACATTATGCTCAAATAAAATCCAGTCCTGGGCATGTTCCCGTTGATCCCAGCTATGGTAATGACTTAGATGACAGCGGTAGTGTTCTTCCAGTTGTTTGCCATCTACTTTGAAATAAGTCCCAACACTATTGGCGCTGACTGGCTGAGTATCGAGCCAATGCTTTTAAAAAAGCCCCGAATTCCTTGGTAATTCGGGTTCCTTTGGCAACCAGCTCCCAATCCCTGTAAACAATGTTCCCTGTGCTATGATTCAACCATTTTCTTCGTTTAATGAGTAGATAAACCGTTTTTGTCCGTAATGGAAAGTCTTGAACCTTAATTGGATCAAAGAATCCTTTAGATTCCAAATGCTCAGAGCCGTACTGTTCCGGTTTAGTGTTTTTTTCGGTTAACGAAATATAAATATGCTCGTCAGTTTGTTCTATATCGCTAAGGAGAAAATAATCTAACATTCCCTCCGGCAGTATTAATTGGGCTACGCTAAAATCTTGCATGGAACTGCAAAGAAAATAATTTAATTCAAGCCCCCAACTTTTCGGGTTGATCCGTATTCTGCCACAATGTGGGAAGCTGACTATGAAATGAGAGATAGAAAGGGTATTGAGGTGCTTTTAAATGCGAATTCTCTTAAAGAGTTTGAAGATTTTAAGTATTTTACTGATAAGATCGGAGAGGTTGACGAAAAATACCGGTCTGTTACCTTTGATATTTCCTGGCATACTGATAATTGGTGGGAAAAATCGATTGCCAAAATATGCTGGACCTGAATACATTGAAACCGTACAACATTTGTTGCCGCCAGGCACTTCAATTGAAAACATTCAGGAATAAATTTTCTAATTCATTAACTCCTAAAGCCTTATTTAAAGAATAAAATAAAAACTTCTTCAAAATAACTTTTATGATATAAATCGTTTTTTTATCTTAAGAAAACTTCGTATTTCATCTCATGATTGTATCAATACTGAAGGAGTCTTCCACCGAGAAACGAGTATCCTTGTTACCTGAACAGGTTGAGGTACTTACGGAAAAAAACATAAAGGTGTTGGTAGAGCACAATGCCGGATTAAATGCCTTTGCAACCGATGAAGATTATGTTCAGAAGGGGGCAGAGATAGTTAGCCGGGAGGAGGCACTACTAAAAGCTTCCCTAATTTTTTCCATTCACCCAATCCCAAGCGGTGATATAAAAGAAGGAACTATTCTGGCAGGCGTATTTCAGCCATTGTTTAATGCAGAATGGGTTCAACAATGCCAATCAAAATCAATAACATTATTTAGTCTTGATGCCATTCCGCGTACAACCAGGGCGCAGAGTATGGATGTGTTAAGTAGTCAGGCAAATATAGCCGGATATAAAGCTGTTTTACTAGCAGCTCAATTGTATCCTCGTTATTTCCCAATGTTTATGACTGCTGCCGGAAGTATTCCTCCTGCTAAAATGCTGATAATAGGGGCAGGGGTTGCTGGGTTACAGGCTATAGCCACAGCGCGAAGGCTGGGGGCTGTTGTGGAGGTTTTCGATACAAGACCTGCCGTTAAAGAGGAGGTGATGAGTTTAGGAGGCAAATTTGTAGAAGTAGACGGTGCCGCTGATGCATCTAAAGCCGGAGGCTATGCAGTTGAACAAACCGAAGAATATAAAAGACGTCAACAGGAACTCATTGCAAATTCCATTCAAAAGGCGGATGTGGTAATTACCACCGCCCAAATTCCAGGTAAAAAAGCACCAGTTTTAATTACTGAAGATATGCTGGATAAGATGCGTACAGGATCTGTAATCATTGATCTTGCAGCTGCTACTGGTGGAAATACAGCGGTTACTAAAAATGAAGAAACCATTTTGCATAAAGGAGTGATAATTGTTGGCAATAGCAACTTGGCTTCAACAATGCCTTTCGATGCCAGTAAGCTCTATGGCAAAAATCTTCTTAATTTCTTACAGTTGGTATTAACACCTGAAGGGGAGATCGCTTTAAATTTTGAAGACGATATTGTTAATGCAACCTGTATATCAAAAAAACAATAAGGATTATTTCTGAAGAGTGTTAGCTCGAGGAATAGTTATACAATAAATCTGTCAATTAAATTATATGGAAACAGTGCTTTCATTCATTTCATCCTATGAACAGTATATCTACATTTTAGTGTTGATGATCTTTTTAGGGATTGAAGTGATCGGACGAGTACCAAGTGTGCTACATACACCTCTTATGAGCGGAGCAAATGCCATTCATGGGGTGGTTATAATAGGTGCAATAATAGTTATGGGTAAAGCAGAGCCCGATAATTACCTGGCACTTGGGTTAGGGTTTTTAGCCGTTGTATTAGGAGCTATAAATGTGGTCGGCGGATTTGTAGTTACGGATCGGATGCTGGAAATGTTTAAAAAGAAGAAATAGTTATCGATGCGAAAAAACATTGTCTTTTGTCCGAATCATGAATTCAATTTAACTAAATCAACATGCAAATATTAGTTCTTATATATATAATAGCGTCTGTCAACTTTATTATGGGCTTAAAAATGCTGTCACATCCGTTGACAGCAAGAAAAGGGAATATAGTAGCAGCCATTGGAATGACGCTGGCCATCTTAGGCACTATTTTCTTTTATAAAGATGCGGAAGGAAATCCTCTTCATAATTACGTATGGATCTTTAGTGCAATTATTATAGGTAGTGTAGTTGGAATGCTGGCTGCCAAAAAAGTAAAAATGACTGCCATGCCCGAAATGGTTAGTTTATTCAATGGCGTAGGAGGTGCCTGTGCTGCTCTTATTTCAATAATTGAGTTTGATCATTTAAAACATACATTATTCTCTGTTTCAGAACAGACAACGCAGGTCCCACACGGACTGTTATTAATCATTTTCTTAGGGCTGATTATCGGATCTGTTTCCTTTACCGGGAGTGTAATAGCTTGGGCGAAACTTAATGGTCGGTTAAAAGATTATTCATTTAATGGTCAGCACTTTGTTAATATTGGGTTGTTGCTGGTGATTTTCACTTTATGCATTTATCTGATTTTTAATCTAAACGCTTCCAATTTTTACTTGTTCTATGTTTTACTTGCTCTGGCATTTATCTATGGGATGCTATTTGTTTTGCCAATAGGTGGAGCTGATATGCCAGTAGTAATATCATTGCTGAACTCATTTACCGGGATAGCGGCTGCGTGTGGTGGTTTTTTATATGATAACAAGGTAATGCTTACCGGAGGGATCTTAGTAGGTGCGGCGGGAACTTTGTTAACAATTTTGATGTGTAAGGCCATGAACCGAAGCCTTAAAAATGTATTAATCGGTTCTTTTGGTGCAAAGAAAACTTCCAATGGAAATAGTGAAGTTGGTGGTACTTATAAGGAAATAAGTATTAGTGATACTGCCGTTGCAATGAACTATGCTCAAAAAGTGATCATTGTTCCGGGATATGGTTTAGCAGTAGCTCAGGCTCAACACGTTTGCCATGAATTGGAACGAACATTAGTATCAAGAGGAGTAAATGTGGTTTATGCGATACACCCAGTAGCTGGCCGTATGCCAGGGCATATGAATGTATTGCTTGCTGAAGCAGATGTTGAATACGATAAGTTGATGGAAATGGAACAGGCTAATGAGGAGTTTAAGACCACTGATGTTGTTTTGGTGTTGGGAGCGAACGATGTCGTAAACCCTGCGGCCAAAAAAGATCCATCATCACCTATTTATGGCATGCCTATCCTTGAGGTTGAAGATGCCAAGCTTGTGGTAGTCAATAAGAGAAGTATGAAACCTGGCTATGCCGGAATCGAAAATGCTTTGTTCTTCCAGCCTAAAACCTCTATGTTGTTCGGCGATGCAAAAGCGGTGCTACAACAACTGGTAAGTGAGCTTAAAAATATGTAGATTATTCTTTGAACCCAATTTCAATACACTTTATATAACTAAATTTGAGGTCAGCTGATAAGGCTGACCTTTTTTATGTCTTCCTGAGCCATTAAATCATCGTGGCTTTTAATTTTTTTCATACCAACTGTAGCATTTAACTTTTTAGCTCCGTAATATCTAATGTAACGGTTGATATACTTTCGCGGAGTCATATTAACAGCTACAAGCCTTCTGTCGACAGGTTGGTGCTCTCTCCGGTTCTTCCGGAAAAATCAATCAGAATTTAAAAGTAAAAAAACATGAAGACTAAATTTGTAGCCTTAATAATGATGGCAATTTCATTTGCATCGTGCAGTGATAATGATGATCCTCAACCAATTGTTCAGGTGCCTACTGGTTCCTGGAAATTAGTTGAACTACATCACTTTGATAAAACCGGAAAAGATTCGGCAACAACAAAACTTGACAAAAGTACGTTGTCAATCAATTTTGATAAAGCTAAGAGTCTTGCAGCATTTACAGGAAAACCTGAAAGTGTAACCATGACTGGATCCTATAAAATGGACGGCAACTATAAGTTAACTGCAGGTCAAATTGCAACAGACAAAACAGTTGTGTCGGTTAAAGATAGCCTGTCATTGGTTTTCCTAAAAGCAGGAGCTCTGTACGAGATTAAAAATAATACAGTTTTAATACATGCCGGAAAAAAAGGCTATATGTTATATAGTCCGGTAAAATAAATTTCGATTAGTTGTAAACAGAACAAAGGTTGAGTAATACAGGTCCCCTTTCTGCAGATCTTCTCTCCAATGGTCGACGTAGAATTTGTAAGCGTGAATTAATTTGGCCTGTATGCTCAACTCTTTGTTTCTTTGCAACCGAAAATGACTGGTTTTTAATTGATAATGAATGGTAGGAACGGTAAAAACCTTTTAAAGCATAATGCTTAAGTTGGATAAGTTAACAGATTTAGAGATTATAGAACGTTGCTGCAAAGGAGAAAAGCGGTGTTACGAACTATTGTATAAACGTTTTTACGGATATGCAATGGGCGTTGCATTGCGGTATTGTATCAATCGTGATGATGCTCTTGAAGTTGTTAACGATGCATTTATTAAGATTTTTGATAAATTCCATTTATTTGATCCCAACCGTTCATTTAAGCCTTGGTTGCGACAAATTGTTGTAAATCAATCCATCGATCGGAAAAGGAAGTGGCTTAAAATTGAAAATGAACAATCAATTGATGAGGTAGCTGAACCTGTTTGGGCAGATGCTGATGCTATTAGTTTATTAGGTTACAAGGATATTCTCTCCATGCTCAACAGACTTCCTGAGCTTCAATCAATGGTGTTCAATATGTATGAAATTGACGGTTATTCACATGACGAAATAGCCGGATTACTCAATATAACATCGAGTAGCTCTCGTGTATACTTATCACGAGCGAAAGATAAATTAAGAAAATTAGTTGGCGAATTAACAGCAAAGGGTTATGGAAGAGCGGTTTGACGAAAAATTATCAGCGCATATCCGTGAGGTTTTCGACAATTACGAGGATTGCGATGCATTCGAAGGCTGGAACAAGCTGCTTATAAAGCAAGCAGAACCTGAGAAGAAACGTAAAATCATTCCTTTATGGTATTGGTTAGGGCCTGCTGTTGCCGCATTATTTGTCTTCTTTGCTTTTAATATCAATATATTAAATGTGGAGAAAATGAATAGCGGAGAACATATGGTTACTAAAAATGAAAAATCATCAACAACTACACCAGTAATCAAGCAACCTAAAGCAAACACAGGTGCTCTTGTTACGATAGGGAAGTCGTTTGGTGAAATTGCAATAAATGAGCAGGTTAAGACTCCCAATGCAAGTGATCTGAAACCTAAATCAGTTGTAAATTTTGCTTATGCTCCGTCTCATGTTGAAGAACCAGTACTGAAATATGATGAAGAATTGGTCGCACTGCAAAAGCGGGAAGGCAATTTTAACGGGCTGTCAAAAGGTGTTTTGGGGCAACCAGCCTTAACCTTAACAACTATTAAAACTAACATCCCTGCTCCTCAAAAAACATTAAGGAATGAAGATAATGTAAAGGAATACATTGCAGGAGAAACCAGGAAAAAGAAAAAAGATAACGTTGATGTAGGATTTTTAGCGGGATCTTTTATGAGTTATTCAAAAGGTGCTGAAAATAATACGCTAGGTTACAAGGCAGGTTTTGACGTGGAAATTCCTATTGCTTCTAATGTACACATTAATACAGGGTTGAATTTAGGACATCAGTCGTTGACATTTGCAAATGACAATCAACTTCCTCCTCGATTATCTTCAAAAATGAGCACTGTATATTCAATGGGAACATTGGATGACTATAAAGCCAGTATGTTAGCCATTGATCTTCCGGTAAATGTTAAAGTAGTTTTTCCAGGAGAGAAGCATTCATGGTTTGTTAGTGGTGGATTGAGTAGTTACTCTTACATTGAAGACTCCTATAAAGCGTCTTATACACAGATGTATCAATCGCCTAACGTAAACGGATCGGCAATGGCATTCTCCACAACTGAATTTGAAAATGAGGATAATTCGGGCAAATTATTCTCAAGGATAGATTGGTTCCGTACGTTTAATATGTCATTCGGGATTGATTATAATCTAAAAAACAATAAGTTAACAGTTGAACCTTATCTAAAGTATCCACTGGGCGGATTAGGTGCTGAGCAAATTAAATGGACCTCTGCAGGTTTAAATTTGAAGTTTTCGTTTGGCAAATGATAACTGCTGGTAGTCAAAAATTGCTTTAGTTATAGTGGTTTAAAGCGTTTTTGTATACTGTAAAACGGGTATGGCTTAAATAATAGTCATACCTTTTTTATTATAAGTCAAGATGAATGAAACAGTTGATATAAATATCAACATAACGTTTTGCTGTCTCAATAATTAATTAGGCAATCTGTAATATAAACTTATTGGAGGTGTCTAAAATCATGTCTAAGGTAGACAGTGATCGTATTAAAGAATGTGTAAGGTCCTGGCTCTTAGTGTTAATTTTATTTAATCTAAAAAATAAGTTTCGAGCAAATTTTTATTGACTTCCTTTTTTTGGTATATAAATTGATTATGTACATCCCAAATTTACACGTATGTATTAACATAACCCATTACCATGAAGTTTACGCATTACATTACCTCTGTCTTCGTATTATTGTCGTCTTTTTTAGTTGTTTCATGTTCTTCAACAGAGAATATTGCATACTTTAAAGGAGCAGGAACCAAGCAAACTGCTCCCCAGCAAGCAATTAATAGTTACGAACCCCTTATTCAACCTAACGATATAGTTTCTGTTACCATTTCGAGTTTAAGTCCCGAAGCTACGCAGATGTTTAATCCACAATCCAATACTGGAAATTCAAACTCACTTGAACTCCGTCAGCTAGATGGTTACCTGGTTGATAAAAACGGAAATATTGAATTACCAATTTTAGGAGTACTAAAGATACAGGGCTTAACAACTGAAGCTACTTCAGAATTGATAAAATCTCGTTTAACTAATTATTTAAAGGAACCTACTGTTAAAGTAAAATTCCTAAACTTTAAGATATCTGTATTAGGGGAGGTTGCTCGTCCAAATGTTTATAATATTCCAAACGAGAAGATCTCCATTACTGAAGCCCTAAGTATGGCCGGAGATATAACTATTTACGGTATGCGCGAAAACGTGTTGTTAATTCGTGAGGAAAATGGTGTACGCCAATTCGCACGGATCGACATGAATAAAACAGATGTATTTAGTTCTCCTTACTACTACCTGCACAAAGGTGATGTGATATATGTTGAACCAGGTCCGCGTAAAGTTTACGCCAGTGAAAACCGAACCTATCAAGTACTTACTGTGTTAATTGGTTTATTGAACGTTGCAGCTATTTACGCTATTAAGTAATAAGCAGTCTCAATAATTAATTAACATAACTGTTAATTTTACTCAAAATATTAATTGATAAAGTTTTAGGTAGTTGTGACTTAAAACTTATAACTTAATACTTCATTTAGCTCTCTTATCATGATTAGTGAAAACAATTCCTATAACAATACCACTATTCCTGCTCAGGAACAAGCGGTAAAGGAGTTTATTAATACCTGCCTACGAAACTGGCCTTGGTTTCTGGCTTCTATCACCACTTGTTTACTATTAGCTTTCCTTTATTTGAAATTTGCTGTGCCTGTTTATGATGTAACAGCCAGTATCCTTGTAAAACAACCAAAAACAAGTGAGAAAGAAAGTAAGGAAAGTGTATTAAATGAACTTAACGTATTTGACAACACTAAAATAGTTGAAAACGAGATGGAGATCTTGAAATCTCGGATTTTAATGGATAAGGTGGTAAGAAGTTTAGGATTGAATGTTTCTTATTTTAACTCAGCTGACAAAACATTTGCCGATTACATCGCTAAACCATGGTATTCAAAAGAGCTTTATAAATATTCTCCTATAAGAGTTAATGTTGAAACCATTTATCCTGAAGGATTTAAGGAGCCAATGGAAATAGAACTTGTTGATAAGACAAAGTTTAAGATTGAGGGCAAGAGTAAATTATATGCCTTTGGAGAATCTGTTAACACTGAGGATGGGAAATTTACAGTTCACTTAGTGGGAGAGCCAACGGAAGAAGGCAAAATGATTAAGGTTAACGTAACAAGCGTTGATAAAAAAGTGGACGCCTTGATGGAACGCCTTGAAGTTTCTGTAAGAGGTAAAAATGCTACTGTGTTTCGTTTACAGTTAGAAGATGCAGTACCTGTTCGTGGTACTGATCTGCTAAATGCACTTATTGAAGAATACAATAAATCTGCAATTGAAGAGAAAAATCGTGAAGCATCTAAAGCTTTAGCATTTATTGATGATCGCTTAAAACTTATAACAGGTGAACTTTCAACTGTTGAACAAGATGTGCAAGCCTATAAAACCAGCAAAGAAATTACTGATATAAGCACTCAATCAGCTCAGTTGCTACAACAAATGAAAGAGAATGATTCACAATTAAACCAGGTAAATATTCAACTGGGTACCTTAGAATCTGTTAGCGATTTTATTCAAAGTGGGGGCCGAAACTCTCCGCCAAATGTTTTTACAGCTGATCCCGTACTTCAAAATAAGCTAAATAAACTGAACGATCTGGAACTTGAACGTACTAAATTATTGTCGACAACCGGAGAAAGCAACCCATTGGTAGAAGGAGTTAATGAGCAGATAGCTAATACTAAAAGCAGTATTTTATATTCAATTCAGGATATTAAAACAGGATTATCAACCACTAAAAATACGCTTGAACGTAATAATTCTCAGTATTCTTCTGCAATACGGGCTGTTCCTCAAAAAGAGCGCTCATTAATCAATATTGAGCGTCAGAAAAATATTAAACAGGATTTATACCTCTATCTATTACAGAAAAGGGAAGAAACTGCTCTTTCTTATGCGGCAATGGTAATTGATAGTCAGGTGGTAGATCCTCCACAAAGCTCAACTATACCTGTTCGTCCATCCAAAACAAAAGCCTTAGCAATTGCCATGTTATTAGGTGGGTTGATTCCAATTGGTTCAATATGGGGACGAAAAATTCTTAACAACAAAATCCTTAATAAGCAACTGATCGAGGATGCTACCAATGCACCAATTTTAGGAGTTATTGGAAAAAATCACTCAAAAGAAGTAATGGTTGTTAAAGAAGGAAGTAGAACCGCAATCTCTGAACAATTCAGATTCCTAAGAACTAATCTTCAATACATTGATCAAGGGAAAAACTACAAAACTATTTTGGTTACCTCTAGTATCAGTAATGAAGGAAAGAGCTTTATTTCATTGAATTTAGGTTCAAGCATTTCGATTACTGGGAAGAAAACGGTTATTCTTGAAATGGATTTCCGTAAACCAGATATCGGTAATAAGATTAATGCAAATAAGCGTTTGGGCTTATCAGATTATTTGAACGGTCTTGTTACCATTGATGAGATCATAGTTCCGGTTGAAAATCAACCGAATCTCTACTTATTGCCTTGTGGTGCAATTCCTGTTAACCCCGCAGAACTGTTGCTGAGCGACAAGCTTGATGAATTATTTAAGGAAGTTTCTGCTTTGTTTGATCAGGTTATTATCGATTCACCTCCAATTGGCTTAGTAACGGATGCATTATTACTCGAAAAATATGCTCAGGCATCCATTTATGTGGTAAGATATGGTTATACATTGGTGCCACACTTGAAAATGATCTCAGACCTTCACAGCAAAGGTAAATTCAAAAACATGAGTATTGTATTTAATGCAGTGGATCTAGAAGCATCTGAAGAATACATGTACAATGATCATGGTTATTATACTCACAATCATGTGAATAAGAAGCTTAATAAGCGCCTGAAATTGAATTAGTAATAATTACTGATTAAAACTTATTGATCACTGCCTTCGTATTATGCTCTTGAGTAAACAAATTTCAGGTCCGTTGCGCAACTCGTTGCATGTATTAAAAAATTTAAGTTCGAGTAAATATTTTAAAGGAGCGGCATTAATATCGCTTGGAACTGTTTTGGGACAAGTGGTATTAATGGGTATCACCGTGCTGTTTCTTAAAGATATATATACCCCAGATGTTTTTGGTGTTCAGGCTAACCTTATTTCAATATCCTTTATCTTATCCTATGTTGCCACCCTGAAAATGGAATCTGCAATCCCTTTGTCTAAAGGTGAGGAT
The DNA here is from genome assembly GCF_000242635.2 of Solitalea canadensis DSM 3403. Taxonomy (NCBI): domain Bacteria; kingdom Pseudomonadati; phylum Bacteroidota; class Sphingobacteriia; order Sphingobacteriales; family Sphingobacteriaceae; genus Solitalea; species Solitalea canadensis. The sequence continues at coordinate 3,746,516 of NC_017770.1, read as the reverse complement.
AAATATAAGGTGCTAGGAATAGCCCTGATTAGCGTCGTTGTAATATCAATCGTTGTAGTAGTTATTTGTTTGGGAATTAACATATACCCTGAATTTAGAAATTATCTGGGGGTATCTGTGTTAATTATGGGTTGCTACAATGTGTTCAGAGCATGGAATCTGGATCATGAGAAGTTCAGAAATGTAGGACTATCCAATTTTTTGAGACCCTTTTTTCAAGCGATATTACAGCTTTGCCTTGGTTTAATACTTATTAATAAATATGATGGATTAATTTATGGGTTTTTAATAGCCTACGCCATTAGTGTTATTGTATTGCTCTGGTCAGTGAAATTGGAGAAAAAAAGAGTATTCAGCAAGGCGGAGTATATCGAACAGATCATAATTCACAAGCAAATTCCCTTATATAATCTACCCGCAGTATTAATTACCACCTTAGGGACCAATTTTGTTCCGGTTATACTAACAATTCTTTATTCAACCAATGTAACCGGACAGTACGGTATGCTGGCAAGTACTGTAGGCTTTCCCTTAGGTTTAGTAGGGGCCGCAGTTGCTCAAGTGTTTTTTCCGCGAGTGGCAAAGATCGATGATTTGGAGGGGAGACGTCGGTTAGTTGAACGGTCCATAATTTATCTGTATGGTATCTCATTTCTCTTCTTTATTCCGGTAATTTTTTACAGTAAGCCTATTATTCTGGCTGTTTTAGGCAAACAATGGAGCCTGACGGCTGAATTTGCCGGAGTTATGTCAATTAGTTATTTGTTTTCAATGGTATCAAGTCCTATAAGCTCATATGCACTTGTTTCCAAGAACCAGAAAACGGCTACAGTTATTACAATTGTTGAAACAATTACCAGGTTTATAGTTCTGTATCTTGGTTATTACTTCCTCAATTCTCCAATGTTATCAATCAGCTTGTACGCAATTGCCTGTACAATAATTTATATCTATTACATTAATTGGATTCTTAGACTACTGAACTCAAGCCTGATAGATTTTATAAAAAGAAATATTGGATATTTTAGGTATGATCTTTTGTTTGTAATCATCGTATTAACAGCTCAATATTTTGGGGGTACAAGCTATGCCGTGTTGATTTTTATTGTTGCTTTTGTTTTTATTATGATTGATAAGTTTAAATTCTTGAAATATAGATATTTATCTTGAAAATAATGATATATTGTATACTGCTTGAGCTTAAATAAACAAGTAATTCGTATTAAATAAAAGACTCTTACTATATGAAAGTGTTAGTGATACCAGCATGGTATAATAGTGACATAAGGCCATTGGCAGGTAACTTTTTTGGTGAACAAACAAGGGCTCTGATTACTAATAAAATAGATGCTTCTTTAATATACACAGACTTTAAACCGCTTAGTTCCTTTAGACAAATAAAGCTTAAGGATTTTCTGTTCCTAAGAAAGTACCAGGTAAATGATAATATACCAACATTCAGGATTAATGGTATTAATATATTAAATATTAAGTACGCATTAGGTAAACGGTTTTGGACTTACCTCACATTGAAGTTATATGATGACTATGTTGAAAGATTTGGTGTGCCGGATGTTGTTCAAGCCCATGCATACATGTCGGGGTATGTAGCTTACCAATTAAAGAAACGTTACAATATACCCTATGTATTAACGGAGCATTCTTCCACTTTTCTAAGCGATTCAATTAAGGAAAGTCAGGCTCCATTTGTAAGAGAAGCATTTAATAATTCAGATGTGTTAACAGCTGTAAGCAAACCATTAGCATTAAAAATGCAGAAATACACCAACAAAGAGATTGTGGTGACGCCAAACTTTATTAATACAGATTTTTTTGAGCCAGATCCGGATATTAAAAAGTATGAGATATTCACTTTCTTATTTGTGGCAGGATTAAGAGAAATAAAGAATATTCCATTATTGATTAAGGCTTTTAAAAGCCTAACTGAAAAAGTGAGTGATGTTCAATTAATAATCGGTGGAGATGGAGATATCCTGGAGGATTTAAAATTGTTGGTTGAATCATACGGTTTAGCAGACAAAGTGTTATTTCCAGGTAAGTTAAGTCGAGAAGAAGTTGTAACGGAATTAAATAAAGCTCATGTATTTGTGGTGTCTAGCTTCTTTGAAACATTTGGTGTAGTAGTTATTGAGGCCTTATCAATGGGATTGCCAGTAATTGCCACTAAATGCGGAGGACCGGAATATATACTTACAGATAATTTGGGGGTATTGGTTGAAAACAATAATGAAGAGGAATATGCCCAGGCAATGCTTTTTGTTTATCAGAATTATAATAAGTATGACCCTGTCGAACTCAGAACTCACGCAATAATCAATTACAGTGATAATGTGGTTTCAACCAATATGATTGATATATATAAGGAAACTATAAGTAATTATAAGTATGCAGAAAAGTCTTCAAGAGTCTGATAAAAGTGGTTTGCTGTTAGTCCTTTTTGTAGTAACGGGAATTATTGGAAGTCATTTATTACCAATTAATATTGGAGGGATTAATCTGTTCTTTTTTAGGCTGCTGTTAATTCTGTTCGCTCCATTTGTGTTTCGGAACTTCCGATTGCTTAACTTTCGTTACAACACGCCAAATTTTTGGTTTATACATTTTTGTTTCTTCTGGGTTGTCTATGGGTTAGTGTCATTGTTATTTATCAAAGATTTCATGGAAGGTTTTAAAGCATGGATGGCTTTAGTTTGGGGTGTAGTAATCTTTTTGATGTTTTGCCAATTAATGCTAATGACAGGTAAAAAGATGCCCTATTATTTTTGCTTGGGCTTATTATTGGCAAATATTATTTCTATTCCGGTAGCATTATGGGAGTTGTCCACTCTTAACCACCTTAAAGGTTCATACATAACCAATCTTCCTGATTACGCACTGGATAGACAGATAGCTATTGCCTTTCTGGAAAATCCTAATGGCTACGCCTATTTTATGGTATTAAGCCAGCCATTTCTATATTACCTGTACACCATTGTTAAGGGCAAATTTTTAAAAAGTGTCATTATTCTTACTTGCTTAATTACACCTTATCTGATCTATTTCACCGATGCTCGTTTCTCGATAGTGGTATTCTTGGTGAATGTTGGCCTCTTTGGATGGTTCATGCTTAGAAGGAGATTTAACTTGTATGCAGTTTCTATTTCAGCAGTTTTACTATGTCTGGTATTGATTTTTGGTGGTTGGAAATTTTTGGCGGAGGGCTTCAAGGAAAAACTGGAGGTTAGTGAGGAAACATCAAGTAAAGAGACCTTCCAGATAAGGGTTAATCACTTTAAAAACTGTGTTTATTATACTATACAAACCGGAGGTCTGGGGTTAGGTCCTGGAACTTATGAAAGTATAGGTTCCTTTAATAAACCCTATTATACTTATGGCAATGAGAGTCCGCATAATTTGGTAATTGAAGTGATTGTAAATTATGGTTTTTATGTAGGATTGCTACTAGTCGTATTTATCGTTGCATCGCTGCGTAACACAGACACTGAAACAACTTGGGGGGTGTGTATACTTATTACGACAATTGCATTTATGCTATTGTCAGCTCAAAACTCAACATATTTAAAAACGCAAGTTACCTGGATATTTTTATCAGTGATATTTTATAGAATTCCTACGGAAAAAGGTGTAAATAACCAACTTCAGGTGCTTTAAGTAGTTAGTGTATCACATTAAAAATTAAAACAATATCCTTCATGGTCTGATTGTTGATTTATGGATGTACCACGTTTTTTAAAGCAGAGACCAATTAAGAATGCATCACTTTTTAGAAGTCATTAGCACTTCATCAAATCTATTTTGAAACTAACTCTGAGAGATTTATAAGGAGTGATATTAAGATTACGAAATGACTAAAAAAGTAGTTTGGATTATTTGTCAATACGCAGCTCCATTGAAATATGGATTCGGTAGCAGACACTTTTATTTGGCTGAAGAATGGATTAAGCAGGGGTACGAAGTAACGATATTTACTTCATCATTTAATCATTTTATTCATACAAAACCCGTAATAAATGGAAATTATACTTACGAAAAAATTAATGATATAACGGTTTGCTGGGTTAAGGGCAATACATACAGAAAACCATCAGGGTTAGGCCGTGTTTTTAGTTGGTTATTGTTCTCACTCAGAATGCTTTGGATAAGAGTAGGGGATGAGGTTAAAAAGCCAGATGTGATAATTGTATCATCTCCTTCAATTTTTCCAATTATCAATGGTTATCTATTTAAACGAAAATTTAAATCGAAGCTCATAATGGAAATCAGGGATATATGGCCCCTAACATTAACAACAATTGGAAAATATCCTAAAGGACATCCGTTGATCGTTGTTTTATCGTGGCTTGAAAAATTTGCTTATTCAAAATCAGACTTTATTGTATCAACAATGCCTAAGGCCGATTTACATGTTAGAGAAGTGGTAAACAATGATTTTAATTTTAAATGTATCCCACAGGGAATAGATAAAGAAATTCTTAAAGAGACTCAATCCGTGTTAAATCCTTCCTTCGAAGAGAATTTTCCTAAGGATAAGTTTATTATCGGTTATGCAGGAACCATTGGGGCTGCCAATAATCTTGAAACACTGATTGAGACTGCAAAATGCTTTGAAAAATCTGGTTTGCGTCAGTTTCATTTCTTAATTCTGGGTGATGGATATAAAAAAGAGGAGTTGCAACAATCTGCTGCTGGATTAAGTAATGTGTCATTTTTAGGGAAAGTGGCAAAAAAAGATGTTAAACCATTCCTTGAAAAGTGTCACGTGTTGTATGATGGAGTTAAATCTACTCCATTATATCAGTTTGGGTTGTCGAGAAATAAGTGGGTTGATTACATGCTAAGCGGAAGACCGATTATTGTTTCTTATACAGGATATGTAAGTATGATAAACGAGGCAAATTGTGGTTTAGTAGTTCCGGCAGAGGACGTTGAAGCATTAAAAAATGCATTGCAAAGCTATCTTTTTATGTCTAATGATCAGCTTAATGAAATTGGTCTTAGAGGTAAAAAATACATTATTGAAAATAGAACCTTTGATAAGCTGGCATTGTCTTATTCTGAGCTTTTTAATTAATTAAATGCTGTTTTCTGGCATAAAAAATGTTTAAAAAACTGTCATTAAAGATAGTTAATTAGCTATATATTAGTAATATAACACTCGTTCGTGTTAAAAATACTGTCGTTAAGGGTAATTAATCTAATAGATATAAATAATATAATACTCATGGTACTTTCCATGCATTAACAAAAAAAATATTATGAATTATCAATCGCCTCCTATGAATACTGACACTGCAATTACGGCATATATTGCCCAAGAAGCGTCAAAGGATATTCACAATTCCTTTATTAGCAATAAGGAAAAATACAGAGAATTGTGTCTCACGAATGATATCCCCGTGTACTCCCAATACTGGTGGTTGGATGCGGTTTGTGGTGAAAATAATTGGGATGTAAATTTTATTGAATCAGACGGACAGATCGTAGCATCGTGGCCTGTATACAAGAAAAAACGCTTTATTTTTAACCTAATAACAACTCCCAAATTTACCCCTTTTACAGGCATTTGGATTAAATATCCATCTAATCAAAATTATACCAATAAGTTAGGATATGAAATTGAGCTGTGTAGTGCGCTCATTGAAATGCTGCCTAAGCACGACTACTTCTATCAAGGGTTTAATTATTCATTTAAGAATTGGCTTGCTTTTTATTGGAGAGGTTTTAGTCAAACGATTAGATATTCCTATGTACTAGAGGATATTTCTGATATCGATCAAACATTTGCAGGTTTCTCAAAGAATAAAAGAAATAATATTCGAAAAGCTCAAAAACTTGTGGAAGTTAAGCAAGGCTTAAGTTGTGAAGAGTTTTATAAATTTCATAAACAATCTCTTGAAAAGGAAGGGTTTAAAGTCTCTTATTCATATGAACTGTTTGAAAGAATTTATGATGCAACGATTAAAAAAGGGCGTGGAGAAATTTTTTATGCAGTGGATGAAAAGGGTGAAATGCATAGTGGCTTATTTTACGTATGGGATAATGTGTCGGCCTACTCACTAATTAGCGTTATACACCCCGATCATAGCAGTAGTAATTCATTAAGTCTTTTGTTTTACGAAGCAATAAAGACTTCATCCAAAAGAGTAACTCGCTTTGATTTTGAAGGAAGTATGATAAAAGGTGTTGAAGCAGCTTATCGGAATTTTGGAGCTAAGCAAATTCCCTATTTTATCATTACCAAGTCTAATTCTATATTTCTCAATCTTTTCACCTTTCTTTTTAAAAGATAGGGGTAAAAAAATCGATTTTAGTGAAAAAGTTGTTTATTCAGTATCCATTGACGTTTATTAATGAGAAAATATACATTTCTCATGTAATTTTTGATCATTTTTTAGGGATTGAGAATGAGGTTAGCTTTGTTGATAATTCATCGCATATTAAAATATCAACTGACAAGGATTTTAAGACTAACCTGTTAGTATTACCCGATACCTTATTTCAAACGCATGAACGTAAGTGGTTGAAAAAAAGCAGCTTACCTGTTTCTCCAATTAAGTTCTTTGACCTTACCACCATTGCTCCAGAAAATCAATTTTACGCGCCAAATATTCCTGTATTGTATGAAGGACTGCCGCCGGACGATTTAGATGAATCTGCAACCTTTTTTAATGTGGATTTGATTGGGGGAATGTTCTTTTACCTGACCTTATATGAAGAATATGCGTTGAATACTTATGATGCATATGGTCGTTTCGATTATTCTAAATCGATTCTTTTTCAGCATGGATTGTATGACCGGGCAGTGGTTAATGAATACCTGGAAGTTCTTTGGTATTTGTTAGCATCCATAGATCCGGAGTTAAAAAGAAAAGAAAGAAAGTATAAACTTTATTTAACTCATGATGTAGATCACCCTTTAAGCAGTTATGCAAGTAGCTGGATTTTTGTTAAGGCGTGTGTTGGAGATTTGGTTAGTAGAAAGTCGCCAAAGGTGATGACTAAGAGAATAATGTCGAAGTTCTATTCGACAGACAGTTTAGATACGATTGATCCTAATAACACCTTTGAGTTTATAATGGGGGTAAGTGAGCATTATGGGTTAAAAAGTGAGTTTTATTTCATTGTTACCAAAGGCAATAATACGATTGATGGTAACTATGAATTAAATAGTCCCTTTTATAAGAAGATGCTTTCTGTTATAAGTTCCAGAAATCATCAGGTAGGGTTTCATCCAAGCTTTTTTACATTTTGTAATTATGATAAAACCCAGCAAGAGTTTTCAAAACTTAGAAAGATCTGTGACGAATTGGGTATAAAACAAGATAAATGGGGAGGGCGGCAGCATTTCTTACGGTGGAAAAATCCGGATACCTGGAGAATATGGGATAAAATGGGTGCGAATTTTGATTCATCAATTGGATGGAGCACGATAACCGGATTTAGATCTGGCACCTGTTATGAGTACCCGGTGTATGATTTACAGGAAAGAAAAATTTTGAATCTAATCGAAAGGCCTTTAATTGTGATGGATGTTTCTCATGCTGCTTTTGCCAATTATGATCAATTTATTAAACAATCGATAAAGCTGGCAAGTGTATGCAGGCACTTTAATGGTAATATGGTATTGCTATTTCATAATAATTACTTGATATCTGACAGACAAAAGTCTAATTATAAAAAGATTGTAGAGGGAATTATTCCATAATTATGAAGAAAAATATACTCAAGAAATAAACAATTAAACACAAATACATGAATAGTTCTCGACCAAAGGTCTGCCATATTTCAACTATTCATCAGCGTTATGACTCTCGTATTTTTTACAAGGAATGTGGAAGCCTTTCAAAAGCAGGATATGAAGTTGTATTAATAGTTGCTGATGGATTAGGAAATGAAACCAAAAATGGCATTAAGATTATTGATATAGGTAAACCCAAATCTCGTTTCGAACGGTTTATTATGTATGCTGTTAGGGCATATAAAACGGCTTTGGCGCAAGATGCTCTGATATACCACTTTCATGATCCTGAACTTCTGATCATAGGTTACTTTTTACGTAATAAGAAAAAAATAGTTGTTTACGATGCCCATGAAGATTTGCCAGAGCAAATTAAAGGGAAAAAGTATGTGCCGGCTATTTTTAGAATGCCATTATCGCGTGTGGTTAATCTGTTAGAAATTTACTTTTCAAAAAGAATGTCAGGTATTGTTACTGCAACACCCTTTATTCGAAATAAATTTCTGAAATTTAACTCTAATTCATTGGATGTCAACAACTTTCCTATTTTAAATGGAGATATTCATTCATTTGACTGGCAAAATAAGAAGAATGAAGTATGCTATGTAGGAACAATCGCCGAAGAACGTGGAATAAAAAACATTGTTAAGGCAATGGATAAGGTAGATAATGCTATTTTAAATCTGGTCGGAGAATTTGAATCTAAACAACTTTATAATGAAACTATCGAGATAGATGGTTGGAGTAAGGTAAATGAACATGGATTTTTAAACAGAACAGGTGTAAATAGCGTATTAGCTGTTTCAAAAGTAGGATTGGTGACGCTGCTGCCAAATAAAAATTACATTGAAGGACTGCCTGTTAAAATGTTTGAATACATGCTTGCCGGAATTCCTGTTGTAGCATCAAATTTTCCTGCTATTGAAGATGTGGTAAAAGATAAAGGATGTGGAATTTGCATTGATCCGTTAAACCCTGATGAAATTGCTTCCGCAGTTAACTATTTATTAGCAAATGATGAGGAAGCTATAAGAATGGGTGCGAATGGACAACGTTCTGTTATTGAGAAATATAACTGGACAGTAGAAGAGGGAAAACTGTTCGGTTTTTATTTAGGATTGACCGCAAACAGTTCTCTTTAGACTGTTATTGTATACAATAGACTATTTTGTGATTATTCCTAACATTTGGTCTGTTTATTGTTAAATGAAAACCGTGTAACAAAATTGAATCAAAAATGAATTAAGCTAAAATAAACAAAACAACATATGACGCTCTTAAAGGTAGGCATGATTGGTTGTGGCCGTATTGGTCAACGTCATGCAGAACACATTCACGCAAAGGCTGAACTAACAGCTGTTTGCGACATCGATTATGAAAAAGCTTTGAAATTTAGCCAGCAATATGGCTGCAAAGCGTATTCTTCCTTATCTGAACTCTTAGAAAACGAACCTCACTTAGATTTAATGGCCATTTGTAGTCCTAATGGATTGCATGCAGAGCATTCAATTACTTGTTTACAAGCGGGTATTAATGTACTGTGCGAGAAACCGCTTGCCATAAATGCGGATGATTGTGGAGAGATGATTAAGGCAGCTGAACAAGCAAATAAACGCTTGTTTGTAATAAAACAGAATCGCTTTAACCCTCCTGTTGCTGCAGTAAAAGCTGCTTTGGACCAAAAAGTTCTGGGTAAGATTTACAGTGTACAATTAAGTTGTTTCTGGAATCGTAATGCTGATTATTATGCTAATTCTTGGAAAGGTACAAGGTTGCTGGATGGAGGAACGCTCTACACACAGTTTAGCCATTTTGTAGACTTGTTGTATTGGTTAATCGGTGATGTTAAACGTGTTTACGCCTTAACCGGAAATTTTGCTCATCATGATATAATTGAATTTGAAGATACAGGAGTAGTGGCTTTAGAGTTCAACAACGGTGCATTAGGTACCATCAATTATACCGTAAATAGTTTTGGTAAAAACATGGAAGGCTCGTTAACCATTTTTGGTGAAAAAGGAACCGTGAAAATTGGAGGACAATATCTTAACGAATTGGAATACCAAAATATTGATGGTTTCGAATTCAAAGATTTACCAGAAGGTAATAAGGCGAATAATTACGGCACCTACCAGGGCTCCATGTCAAACCACGATAAAGTTTACGAAAATGTCATTAATGTACTTACACAAGGTGGCATAATCAGTACTAATTCCTTTGAAGGATTAAAAACAGTTGAAATCATTGATAAGATCTATAGATCGGCAAATCAGTTATCAACTATTCCTGTGAAAGAACAGGAAGTGTTCAGGAAAGATGTTCTTGTGCCAATCAATCCTATTCCCGTAGTTAAAGTATCCTAATCATTAGTTCAATAATTAGTCTTGTACATTTTATTAAGATCAGCTCTTGATATTAATAAGGTGGTTCTAAATCTGTCAATAATCAATATATGGAAACCATAGCTAATGATGTAATTCGTTATCAGGTAGGGATAAAGGATGTAACCCTCGGCAAAAATGTTAAAGTTGTTGAACCTTTAAATCTTTATGGATGCACGATTGGTGATAATTGTTTCATTGGTCCGTTCGTAGAAATTCAAAAGGATGTTACCATTGGAAATAATACAAAAATTCAATCCCATAGTTTCATTTGTGAGTTGGTAACAATAGGTAATTCGTGCTTTATTGGCCATGGTGTTATGTTTATAAACGACCTGTTTCAGACTGGGGCCCCAGCAGGTGGAAAAAAAGAATTATGGCAATACACCACCATTGGCGACAATGTTTCCATTGGAAGTAATGCAACAATTTTAAGTGTAAACATTTGTTCTGGTGTTGTTATTGGAGCCGGTGCAGTTGTAACTAAAGATATTATTGAACCGGGAATTTATGCAGGAAATCCTGCTCGTCTTATTCGAAAATTATCAATCTAACTAAAAAAACAAATATGCAAGTCCCATTTGTAGATCTTAAAAGTCAATATCTAAGTATTAAAGCAGATATTGATAATGCAATAAGCCGTGTTATTGAAGAAACTGCTTTCATTGGCGGGCATTATGTAGAAGAATTTGAGAAATCCTTTGCCGAATTGTACGGTGTTAAGCACTGTATCGCAGTAGGAAATGGAACTGATTCTATCTATGTTATTATGAAAATGCTGGGTATTGGTCCTGGTGATGAGGTAATTACTGTGGCAAATAGTTGGATATCAAGTTCTGAAACTATTACTCAAACAGGTGCCCGTGTCGTTTTTGTAGACATTGATCCGATTCATTACACCATTGATGAAGCGCAGTTAGCCTCTAAAATTACGGCACGAACAAAAGCTATTCTGCCCGTTCATTTGCAGGGACAAATGTGTGAAATGGATAAAATAATGAGTATCGCTCAGGAGCATAACTTATATGTAATTGAAGATTGTGCACAGTCTCATTTTTCTGAATACAAAGGAAAGCGAGCTGGGACAATAGGAATTGCAGGTTCATTTAGCTTCTATCCCGGAAAAAATCTGGGTGCCTATGGTGATGCCGGATGTATTATTACTAATGATAGTGATCTGGCCCTGCGCTGCAAAATGTTTGCGAGACATGGAGCATTGAAAAAACATCAGCATGAAATGGAAGGGATTAATAGCCGACTAGATGGTTTACAGGCCAGTATTTTAAGTGCTAAACTTCCGTATATTTTGGAATGGACGGAGAAACGCAGGCAAAATGCCAAGGCATATTCCGAAGCATTGCAAAATGTTGGAGGAGTTATTATTCCAACAGAACGTGAGCATACAAAACACACCTATCACCTGTATGTGATCAGATCCAAACAACGTGATGAGTTACAACGTTTTTTGCATGAGAAGGGGGTAGAAACCGCAGTTCATTACCCTACAGCATTGCCTAATATGGCTTGTTATAAATATTTGGGACATACAAAGGATGATTTTCCTATTGCTAGTCAATATCAGGATGAGATATTATCACTTCCAATGTATGCAGAACTAACTTCTGAACAAATTGAGTATGCTGCTCAGTGCATTATGGAATTTGTACAAGTATACGCTTAACATAAAAATAGTATAGAGAGTTCTGTTTGTTTACTCTTTGAAAATCTAAAGTTTACGCTCTATGAAAATTACAATTATAGGTACAGGTTATGTCGGACTTGTAACCGGAACTTGTTTAGCAGAAACCGGTAATGATGTTATTTGTGTTGACAATAACGTTGAGAAGGTAGCATCCATGCAAAATGGAATCATACCATTTTATGAGCCGGGTCTTGAAAGTATGTTCAAAAGAAACATAGAGCAAGGTCGATTAACCTTTACATCTGATTTAGCTCATGGTGTTAATGAATCGTTGATTATTTTCCTTGCTTTACCAACACCTCCTGCTGAAGATGGATCAGCAGATCTTTCCTATGTTATAAAAGTGAGTGAAGGGATTGGAGTTTGCATGAATGACTACAAGATCATCGTAAATAAAAGTACAGTGCCTGTTGGAACAACTGAATTGGTAAGAAAAACGATCAGAAAATATACTGATACAGAATTCGATGTAGTTTCAAATCCTGAGTTTTTACGAGAAGGGGTAGCCATAAATGATTTTATGAAGCCTAATCGTATAGTAGTGGGTACTCGATCTGAATACGCTAAAAAAGTTTTCAGGGAATTGTATGAACCCTACATGCGGCAAAGTGATAAGATGATTGTTATGGACGAACGTTCAGCGGAAATCACCAAGTATGCAGCAAATGCATTTTTAGCGGCCAAAATTTCCTTTATGAATGAAATTTCAGGCATTTGTGAGAAACTTGGCGCTAATATCGAAGATGTAAGAAAAGGCATCGGAACAGACGACCGTATCGGAAAACAATTCTTATATGCGGGTATTGGCTATGGTGGAAGTTGTTTCCCTAAGGATGTGCTTGCCTTAAATAAGATTGCCAGCGATAATGATTGTGAGCACGAGATGGTTGAGTCAATTATTAAGATCAATCAGGCTCAACGCAAAAAGTTTGTTAACCGAATAAAGTCGTTTTTCAGAGGTGATTTGGCAGGTAAAACAATAACACTTTGGGGGTTATCTTTTAAGCCGGAAACAGATGATATTCGGGAGGCTCCATCCATCTACATTATTGATGAATTATCAGCAGCGGGAGCTCGTGTTGTTGGTTATGATCCTGTTGCCGGGCCTTTCATAAAATCGATGTTTGGTGATCGTGTTTCAATTGCAGATGACCAGTATGAAGCATTAACAGATGCAGATGCTTTAATTCTAGTAACAGAGTGGTCGTGTTTCAGAAATCCAAACTTTGATACGATCGCAGGAAAATTGAAATCGAAGGTTATTTTTGATGGACGAAATCAGTACGATCTGATTAAAATGAGTGAACTCGGTTTTAATTATTTTAGTGTAGGTAGAAGAAGCGTGGTTTCCAATACAAGTATTCACCAGCTTACTTAATCTTAAACCATTACTGTATTGGTGCTAAATTACTAATAGAAGTATTGGATAATTTAAGTGTTTAACTAGTTTTCTAAAAATCTTATAATAAAAAAAGAGGCTGTCTATATTAAAGACAGCCTCAGGTTTTAGGAAAGCTTTATTGTTGTAAAAGCTAACTTAGTATGATTTAAGAGCAATAGATACAGGCTTTTTAATAATACTAAAAGTGTTGTATCTATTGTATGCATTTGGAGCAGGGTAATAATATACTCCTGTTTTTGGATCATTAGCCTGAACACATTTGTTGTACTGGAATGACATTAATTCTTGTGCTACACCATTAATAAAGATGGCTCTCTGACCAGTGTTATAAAATGTATTATGATGAATATAGATACGGGTTCCTGCAATGTTAGTACCGTCTCCTCTGTTAGCACCACCATGCATATCGAAAGCATGACTTGTTGAACTGATTACCGTATTGTAAGCTGCTTCATAGCTTGTACCCGGTGTACCCCAACCTGCAATCGCATGACGGTTTTTATCAAAAATATTATAAGCCACTAGACCCTGGCCAGTGTAGAAGTTTACACCGTATCCGGTTAACCAACGTCTGTTGTGGTGAATATAGTTATTGGTAACTCTTCCTTTTGTTGCACCTGGAGTAAAGTAAATAGCCGCATGTGACCAACCACAAAACTCTGAATTATCAATTGTTAAGTTTGCATAAGCGCAATCGATACCTCTACTTGCTGCAAGTTCGCCTAAACGACCTTCGCTCATTAGTTTTTTCACTAATTCTTTTTGTTCTAAAGTATCAGGTCCAAGAATTCTGATTCTTAGCACTTTTACATCGTTACCTTTAACACTAATTAATGGACGATGACCTTTGTTTTTAGTGAAAATAGAACCTCCGTTGCTTAAAGCTCCGGTTGATGTTTTTAATCCGCGGTCACTTGTGATAGTAACACCAGTATTAAGATAAAGGATGCGCTCATTGGTAACGTCAATGTTTACATTGCTAGGAATGTAAATAACTTCTCCTGGTTTTGCGTATTTTAAACCGTTTTGCAATTCGGCTGCATTTCGGGCTAGGTAATTGTATTGTACTCCAGTAGCGCTGATTGACGTTGCAGCTAATGCTTCTGTTTTTTGTACCTGATCCAACGTTGAATCAGATTGCGCAAAGTTATCGGTTTCTTTGCTGCATGAAAAAATTAAAAATGGTGAACATAACATTACCATTCTGATGCCCGCTCGGCGAACACTAGTAAAGGAAAGCATAGAAATCTCTGGTTTTAAAATTTTACTAATTTGTTAACTTACGCTGCATTATAGGTCAATATCATGCCAAAAAGAACAAAAGTTTAAATACAGCTTGTATGAGGATTATTTAATTAAACAATTATTAACTGTGAGAGGAATCTTTTCTGCATTGAGGCAAAATTATCCCCATTTGTGGATTTTATCTATTTGAAAATCAGTTAATTGTAAATTAAAAAAGGTAAATTAAAGGCATATAAAATTCTTTCAGTCTGTTCCATGGGTAAGCTTAATCTACGAATTGATAAACAAATAGTTAATAGTAAGAGACTGCAAAAAAATGATTCATCTACATAAGGCCTGAAACGCTTTCTGAAAGCTTAAAGAAGGGGAGTTAGTCCCGTTGCTGTAAAAAGGTGAATTAGCAAGGGTACATGTAGAAGATGCTGGTCGAGCAATAATATCCCAATTTCAAATCCTCAATATTCTATAATAAAAAAATCCCAGCTCTTTACGAGCCGGGATTAATGTTGTACCCTTCAATTCTTAATAAGAGTATGACACTCAAATTTGAATTAGAAAGTTTTCAAGCTTACAGTTACTTTTTTGTAAGGAATGCTAAACTGGTTACCACTTATAGAATAAATTTTAGAACCAGGATACAGATCAATTGAATTGATACCTTGACTTTGAACGAATTTATTGTTCTTAATAATCAATGTTTTTTGAACATATCCCATAATTTTAAACGCTTTGGTTTTGGTATTATAGAAAGTGTTATCATGGATGTTGATTACTGTACCAGCGATATTGGTTCCGTCATTTCTGTTTACACCACCATGCATATCAAAAGCATGACTTGTATTTACATCCAATATGGTATTAAATGCAGCCTCATAACCAGTACCTGGAGTTCCGTAGCCAGTAATAGCATGTCTGTTATAATTAAACGTATTGTACATTACTCTTGCATAAACACCTGTTAATGAGATACCATAGCCTAATCTAGCTCTCTGATTGTGGTGAATATAGTTGTGGTGAACATAGCCATTTTGAGATCCCGGAGGGAATAAAAGTGCAGCATGTGACCAGCCTGCTAATTCTGAATTATCAACTTCGAAGTAATTTCCTTTTACCTCAACACCTCTTGAAAGCTTAAGTGTGTAATAGTATTTGTTGCCTGTACCATACTGTTTATCTAAAGCTGTTAATCTTGCAACTTCAGCAGCTCTGGTTAAAGTATCAGGTCCAATAATTCTTATGCGGCTAATTTTTGCATAATCCCCTGCAACTCTAATTAATGGGTAGTGATCTTCTTGTTTAGTGAAAATCAATCCTCCTTGAGAAACTCTACCATTCTTGGTTAAACCTCTGTTACTGGTAAGGGTTACTTTGCCTCTGATGGTAAGTGTACCAAGGTTGGACATGTCAATTTTTGCATTATCTGCAACATAAATTACTTGTCCTGCTGTCGCATTTTTGGTAGCAGCTATTAGTTCTTTAGCATTTGTTACCAAATAATTGTATTTAATAGCAGGGTCAGTGGTAGCTTCGTTGGCAGCAGGTGCACTTGCCTCTTCCTGTGGTTCTTTTACAGGCTCAATTAATTCCTTTTGGCAGGAAGTATTGAAGGTTAATAAGGCAGCAGCAATAACTGACAACATGTAAGTCTGTTTTTTTAATTGAACTGGTCTGATCATTGTTTTATTGGGTTAATAATTAAATTCCCAATGGTGTACGATAAACCAATTCAAAAGTTACATTAATTATTGGTTAATTAACTGATACTTAATAACTTATGCGCATTAATATTAACTAAAAGGCAATGAGTTTAATTATAAATTGTTGTTCAACCAACGATCTTTTGTTTCCAATTGCTAAAAGAGTTAAATAGTTTAATTATAATGAATTTGAAAATTTATTTAATTTATTTTTTTAAAAGTTAGTATACTAAATACATTTTAGATTCGTTTCCTAAAATCCTATCTACTACTTGATTACGCTAAACTGGCCTGTATACACTTCTTTTCCAATTATAACACGTAAAAAATACATGCCCGAACTGTAGCCATATAGTAAATAATCTCTTGTAAGAATTCCACTAAAATTTTCAACTGTTTCATCTACAAAATATTGGCCCAAAGAATTTATAACTGAAAGTTTAACCTTTTTAGGTTCCCAGACATTAAATTCAACTGAGATTTTATCTGTTGACGGAACAGGGTAAAGCTTCAATCCAATATTTTCAGGAATTACAGGAAGTTTGTAGTCAATTTCATTAGAAGTTGCTGCACAAGCGTCGGTTAATTTTACTGTATAAACTCCGGAATGTAGTGGTTTATAGGTGGGCTCTGTTGCTCCAGGGATCGCTATATCATTCAAATACCACTGGTTTGAGCTCACCGAACTCGAATACAATATATTGTTGTTTAGGGTAATAGTAGTTTTTTGTACGTCTACCGATGTTCTTGGGCTCTTACAACCTAATGCTGATACTTCAAGATCGTAAAAATAATACCAGTAATTTAGCGGTCCTGTGTTGTTACTTATACTTGCAGTATTTCCTGTTATTGATATCACATTCGGAATAACAAATGGATAGTTAAGCGTATTTGCGGATTTATTTCTGAAAATAGTAGCACCATCTCCGTAGGATATGTTAATCAGGTAATTTCCTGGAGACGGGATTTTTAAACCAAGGTCATATACTTTGCCAGTGTCATTAGGATCGTTATCCTGCGACCCTGCTGCCTCCGGAAATCGTGTAGCACTAGCATTTATTGTTACCGACGATACTTCTTCTCCAGTTTCCTCATTAGTAACGCTAAATGTTACCGTTCCCGAATTGCCTATATATAATCGTGCTCTGTCTAATACAATAGGAGCATAGGTAGTAAGGCTTACAGATGGGGTGAACTGATTATAAGCATTTGCTCCACTTTCAAATTCTGTTTTTGACGATGGTCCCAGCTTTCCTTTAAAATCGTTTAAAGCTCCATATACCTTGGTAATCGGTGTAAATGCGGACGTATTGTTTCCAACAGCAATTGGTATGGTCGCATTTTCCGAGTCAAACCAAAAAACAGTCCCATCTGTGGTATTAGATTTTAAGAGTATTTGATCTTCATCGCAATAGGTGGCACTTATCTGTGGAGCGTCAGGGTTTGTTGCTATTGATACACTTGTACTGAAGTTATTATTACTGCTGATTTGATCGGCAGCAAGATTTGTACTGCAATTGAATGTATAACTAGCTCCAGGAGTGGTTGAGAAAGAATCGACAAATGTAAAAATACCTTCTTGTCCAGTCTGTAGGGTTTGAGTCAACGTTCCATTTAACGTCTTTATGATAGTCCCACCGGAAATAATATCAACTTTAACCGGAATGCTATTTTGTGCAACTGTTCCGTAGTTTTTAACTTTAATAGCTACTTTTTGAGTGCTGTTGCCACAAGAAGTGTTTTCCGGCGAAGTTAAGCCTGTAACACCTACATCATTAGATGGGGCGTTGATTTTTAATGAATAATCCTCTGTTTCGCCATTGTTATAAGTCCCACAAGGCGTAATCAAATCACTTTGGTTGGTTTCCTGAACGATAATCCGCATACGCAGTATGTCGTCTTTATTTACTGTAGAAGGAATTTGAATTTGTGTATTATATACAGAGGATGCGTTTAATAAAGGGCTAACACTAATTGTTTCGTTAGCATCAGTAAAGCTTCCGTTTCCATTCCAATCAATATATACTTTAATGTAGCCGTTTGCAGAAGTAGTACAATTTCCCAAAGTAATACTTAAAGGCAAGGCTTTGTTGGGCTCTGCTGCAATAGCATTTTTTAGAAAATTACTGTAACCAGCGCAGTCAGTACTTGAACTTACAAGAGTGCCAATTTTGACTTCGCTTATTTTTAAACCGGAAGTTGTGGTTGCACTGGATGCACAATAGTTACTGCCGCCAATTCCAGTTGCAATAATAGAGTAGGGTTGAGATCCATTTTTTAGTACTCCTTTATGAGTTACCTTAACCGTATAAATTTCACCAGGCTCCGTATTATCAAGAATTATCTTCTCTACATTATCACGAAAGTTGTCTCCTCGTGTTGCTGCGTCTCCAGGTATAGCCGGATTTAAAACCCATGGAGAAAAGGTTTCATTATTCTTCGTGATGCGTATATCCAAATCATTGATCAGTTTAAGATTCGGGCTATCAACAGTTCCGTCTGGGGTGGCAGTGGCGGCCGGGTCTGTCCAGCTAATAGTAATGGATAATGGTTCTCTTCCTGAAGCAGTAACTTTAAATTCGTATGTTTCATTCTGATTTAAGGTGCGTTCTGAAATCTGACTGTAAGTGCCATTTTCGGAAATAACCTTCGCAGCTGTCGCAGTATTCATTAACCCCCATCCAAATTTATAATCTGGGCCCGGAGCAATGCCCGCTTCATCAGCTGTATGTATGATTAACCCTTTCAGCGTAGCTGAACGCATATAATTTCCATTATTGCGGTTTGAGTAATGTTCCTGTAATAATAGGGCCGATCCAGAAACTGATGGAGCGGCCATAGAGGTACCGCTTAAAGTTCCATAGGCATCATCGCTTCCCGAAAATGTTGACAGAACATTAACTCCATTGGCAACAACATCAGGTTTTATCCGTCCATCATCGGTAGGCCCCCAGCTGCTAAATGAACCTAATATCACATCTGAAGCTCTCGTATATCCGTTTGCTAATGCGCTTACAGCTCCAACAACCATACTATTTTTGGCATTACAGTTTGTTGAAAGATTATCATAAGAATTATTGCTAGAAATAGCATTTGCTACTCGTTGGGGATGCAAAGTGAATACACCTGCTGAGTTGCGCTGGTAATAAGGAGACCCAATTGCAGGGCCATTTTGATCCTGATTGTTTCCTGCCGATTTAACGATCAGGTAGTAAGGGGCATTAAATGCGATCTGATCCCAGGCTGCTACTGAAGAATTATAAATACCGAATTTGTAATCTTCAAATTTTCCTTCTTCACCCCACCATTCCCAGTTGGGGTCTGTTGCAGTTCCGGCCCGACTGTCATTGTAACGCCATCCGGCAATATTGCCATAGGAATGATTAGAAACAAGAAGGTTGTATTTGGTAGCGGCTTCAGCCATTTCAGCATCATCATTATCAAAGTCGAAACTTATTAAAGAAGGAGCTTTAAAAGCCATGCCTTTTGCTACAGAATTTATCCCTGCGGCAATCATTGTTCCTGCAACATGCGTGGAATGATCTTGAGTTCCTGAGCCATTGTCTCCAACTTTTACTCTACTTTGAAACTCACGATGGGTTAAGCGAGCAATTGCACCATCCCATAAGGCTAATTTGTCTTTTAAGGCACTTTTTGAGCCGCTCAGACTAAGTCCTGTCGATCCGCCGGGCCAAAGCTTATCGGTGCTAATGGTGGCTGCAGAACGAATATTATTGGTGGTGATAAGATACATGGGTAACCCTCTCTCATCGATTCCCTGTAAAGCGATAATGGTTCCCTTTTTATCTACTCTAAAAAGCTCCCATCCTTTTTCTTTGGCTAAAAGGGTTGCTTTTTTATACTTTTTATCATGATCGTTCTTTAGCTCACTTGCGATAAGCTTTAATGCTTTTTTCTGAGTTTTTATGGTTTCATTGTAAGTTTGACTAAACGCAGTCTGTATAGAAAAAAACGAAAGAACTACCAATAAAAATGTAATGCGTCTATTCATGTACTAATTCCGATAAAGTGTGTGTTCTTGGATACTTTAGCCTCTAAAGTTATTCTTTTTTGTTATTCAATTAGTTATATATCCTCACAAATCATTATTAAATTATGGCTTAATAAATGTATGCCTAATTGTAGCTAATTAATATCGCTTAAATAAATTACAAATGAAAAGTATCTTGTTGATATACAGTTTTTTGTTAACCATTATCTTGCCAAATAATCTAAATATGGCATTTGCTCAAACCAGTAAAGAGTGCACAGGCATTTGTGGAACTATAGTCTTTAAATCCGGCAATTTAATGCCATCTCCAGATATTGGGGTAGGGGTAGGCGGCAATTCAGGAAAGCCAGTTGTGCGTGAGATTGTGATCTATGAATTGACTAAAATGAGCGATGCCGAATCAGATGGTCCGTTTTTTAGGTCGTTAAAAACCAGGGAGATAAAGAGGGTTAAATCGGATAAAAAAGGGACATTTTCAGTTACGTTACCTCCGGGGAAATATTCTGTGTTGGTAAAAGAAGACAAAGGGTTATTTGCTAACATCTCCGACGGAGATAATAACATTAATCCGGTTGCAGTTGAGAAGGGTAAAATGACAAAATTAGATCTTGTTGTGGACTATGCAGCGGCTTACTGATCAACTTCAGATTGAGCCGAAAACTCTTCTTCCAAAATTTGACGTGTAAGTGGTTTGCCTAAAAATTTCTTAACAAATTTGTAGTTGGCAATCCGTTCATGATCAACAGGGTCTAATGACGAAGAAAGCATATAGATTTTGCACTTCTCAAGAATTGCAGGCTCTAACTGTTCAAACATTTTTAAGAAATCAAAGCCATTCATATCAGGCATTCTGATATCTAAAAAAATTAATTCGGGTAAATCAGCTTTCTTATCGAACTGGGTCTGAAGATAATCTAAGCCGTCTTTTACGGAAACCACACAATGTACATTTTTAACAAAGTGATAGTTCACAAGAATTTTCTTGTGTATTAGATTGTCGATAGTACTATCGTCTATAATGAGAGCTGAGTTGTAGATAAAGTTCTCCATCCACTCAAAATTCAAAGTCTTGGTACTGGTTATACGTAGATTATCTCCACGAAGTTCGATATTAGGAAAAAAAAACAAAAAAAACCAAAGTATTTCTACTGTAAATTTCCTGCAAGCAATTTTAGGCCAATTTCAGCGGTTTTTGCATCGTATTGGGCATTAATATATCTGAAGTCGGCGATAATATAATTTTGTTGTGCCTGTCGTAATTCAAGAGCTGTTACACTACCCAAACGATATTTTTCAAAAGTGATATCCTGATTTTGGCGAGCAACTTCTCGATTAGCTGCTTCAACTTTTACCAAAGAAATGCTGTTTTGATAATTAATATAAGCTGTACTTAATTGAGCATCCAGATCTTGCTTTAATTGATCGTATAAAATGCCTGCTGTATTAATCTCCGTTTTCGCATTTTGCTCACGTTTGTTTTGTATTAATCCATTAAAAAGATTAATGGTCGCCGTTGCCCCATAGTTTACCCCAGAATTTAAATTTGACAACACCTGTCCATAGCTTGATTCAGACTTGGTGTAATTGTAGTTAGTGTTTAGTTTAACAACCGGAAATCTGTCGCCACGAACCTCTTTATAACTTAATGAAGCAATATTTTTGTTTAATTGGGCTGCTTTTAACTGGGGGTTGTTTGTTAAAATACGCTGACGCACTTCGTCATATTTTAGGGCATAATCAATGATAATAGTGTCTGTAACAGAGAAATTGGTAGCTACATCACGAGCCATTAATTGATTTAAGCGTATTTTGGTTGATTGTAAATCTTGCAATTGGCGCATTAAATTGGTTGTATCCGCATTTAGGTCTACAGTAGAATTTAATACGTCCAACTTTGAAGCCTTTCCTACTGAATATTTATTTTTTTCATCCTTCACACGTTTGCGAGATAACTCAAGTGCTTCAAGCAAGCTCTTTGTTTGGTTCTGCTGACTAACTATAGTATAATAAGTAGAAACAATATCATACACAGTTTGAAGAACAGTTATCTGTGCGTTTACATCACCAAGTTTTTGCAACTCTTTTACTTTATCATAGGTTGCAAACATTCTCAACCCATCAAAAACGGTCCAGTTCAACGCAACATTTCCATTAATGCTGTGTGACTCGGCCCAGTTTCGTTCTTGCGTAGCTCCTGTATTGAATTCTTGAGTTGAATTAACTCTGCTTCCGTTTAAGCCTCCGCCAGCGGTTGCAACAGGTAGTAATGTAGTGTATA
Source organism: Solitalea canadensis DSM 3403 (assembly GCF_000242635.2). Classification (NCBI taxonomy): domain Bacteria; kingdom Pseudomonadati; phylum Bacteroidota; class Sphingobacteriia; order Sphingobacteriales; family Sphingobacteriaceae; genus Solitalea; species Solitalea canadensis. The sequence continues at coordinate 3,724,040 of NC_017770.1, read as the reverse complement.
GATCCCGCGCATTATTGGTGCTGATGGTAGCATCATTTCGGGCAATTTTAATTGAATAGTTATTTTCAAGACCAATTTCAATAGCCTGGTTTATAGCTAAAATATCTTGTGCTTTAGCACTAATTGTACATACAACAGTTAGTATAAAAGCGACAGTTACTTTTTTCATTCAGAATTTTATCTATAGTGTTATATATGGTTACGGTTCGTTGTTAAAAACAAGGTATTCAATCATTTTTGGTTGAATACCTTGTTTTTTTATGCTTCTGCCGGAATAAATTTCGGCTCAGATTCTTCACTTGTTGGTTTTACTTCATCAGGATGCGGCTTATGTTCGCGTGATAAGTAAGAATAAACGGCAGGGATAACAAACAGTGTTAACGCAAGCGAGAATAAAATACCTCCGATAACAACAATACCCATGCTCATCCGGCTTTTTGCAGCGTCTCCTAAGGCCATCGCAATTGGTAATGCACCTAAAGCAGTTGCTAAACTGGTCATTAAGATTGGGCGAAGACGAGCCGCTGATGCGTCACGAATTGCTTTTTGCAACGGAACTCCTTGTTCTTTCAGTTGGTTTGCAAACTCAACGATAAGGATACCGTTTTTAGTTACCAAACCTACCAGCATAATAATACCGATCTGGCTGAAAATATTGATCGTTTGGTTAAATAACCATAATGAAAACACTGCACCTGCAATTGCTAATGGAACCGTGATCATGATGATAAACGGATCGATAAAGCTTTCAAACTGGGCAGCCAGGATCAGATAGATCAATACTAATGCTAAAACGAAAGCAAAAAGAATATTTGACGAACTTTCTGCAAAGTCACGTGAGGCACCTGTTAAAGAGGTTTGGAATGAATCATCCAATACCTTTTTGGCAATACGATCCATTTCTGCAATTCCATCACCAATGGTTTTACCCGGAGCTAAACCCGCCGAAACAGTAGCCGACATAAAACGATTAAAGTGATACAATTGAGGCGGAGAACTGTTTTCCTGAATTTTTACAAGATTGTCCATCTGAATCAATTGATTCTGATTGTTACGCACAAAGATGGAAGTCAGATTGGATGGATCTTCGCGGTCTGAACGGTCAAACTGGCCAATTACCTGATATTGTTTACCATTCATAATGTAATAACCAAAACGTTGTCCGCTTAAACCTAACTGTAAAGTTTGTGCCACATCTACAAAGGAAACACCTAAAGCCTTAGCTTTATCACGATCAATGGTGATGTTAAGTTCTGGTTTATTGAATTTCAGGTTCACATCCGTCATGGTGAATGTCGGACTTTGCTGAACCGCATCCATAAACTTAGGCAATATTTCTTTTAGTTTGTCGAAGTTAGGTGCTTGTAACACATACTGAACCGGTAAGCCACGGCCACCTCCTGCAGAAATGGTTTGTTGCTGGATTACGAAAGTTCTGGCCTCCGACATTCTACCTGTTATTTTGGTCAGATAATCGGCAATTTGTTGTTGACTGCGTTCTCTGTTCGCAGGGTCGGTTAAACGTAAGCGGGCAAAAGCCGTGTTGGTAGCAGAATTACCAAATCCCGGAGCTGTTACCGTTAGCAATACTTGTTTTTCCGGAATGGAATCAATAACTGTTTGCGTTATTTTCTTAACAAAACTATCAGTGTAGTCATAAGAAGCACCTTCAGGAGCCGTCACATTTAAACTAATAAAGCTACGGTCGTCTAAAGGAGCTAGCTCTGATTGAAGACTCTTTCCGAAAAGTACGATCATGCCGATACAAAGCGCAATCAGTGGGAAGGCAAACCATCTATTCGTCAGGAATTTGTTTAAAGAAGCACGGTAGCTTTCTACCATGTTCACAAACATAGGCTCCGTCAACTCATAAAAACGGCTTTGCTTACTATTCTTACGAATTAGCTTCGCATTTAGCATTGGCGTTAATGTTAACGACACAAATGCGGAGATCAATACCGCCGCCGATATTACTATACCAAACTCTCGGAATAAACGGCCTACAAAACCTTCCAGGAAAATAATCGGTAAGAATACCGCCGCAAGTGTAATGGACGTGGAGATAATAGCGAAGAAAATCTCATTTGAGCCTTTAATGGCCGCTTCAAAAGGAGAAAAGCCTTCTTCTACTTTTTTATAAATATTCTCCGTTACTACAATACCATCGTCAACCACCAAACCCGTTGCCAGTACAATGGCCAGCAAAGTTAATACGTTGATGGAGAAGCCCATCAGGTACATGATAAAGAAGGTGCCAATTAAGGACACCGGAATATCGATCAGTGGACGAAATGCAATTCCCCAGTTACGGAAGAATATATAAATGATTAATACAACCAGAATCAATGCGATGATAAGCGTTTCGGCTACCTCATTAATGGATTTTTTGATGAATAAGGTATTATCAACCGCTATATCGGTTTTATAATCTTTAGGAAGATCCTTTTTGATTTGTTCGTATCGTTTGTAGAACTCATTGGATATATCGATATAATTAGCTCCTGGCTGCGGAACTAATGCCAAACCGATCATCGGAACACCTGATTCGCGAAGAATGGTTTCTTCATTTTCAGGACCTAAAATGGCGTGCCCAACATCGCTTAAGCGAATGATGTTAGCACCATCATTTTTAATGATAAGATTGTTAAACTCTTCTTCTGTTGACATATTGCCGGCTGCATTTACTGTCAGTTCAGTATTGTCGCCGGTTATTTTTCCAGTAGGTAACTGAACGTTTTCCCTGTCCAGTGCATTTTTTACGTCAAGTGTGGTAAGTCCGTAAGAAGATAAACGAATAGGGTCTATCCATAAACGCATTGCATAGCGCTTTTGCCCCCAAATCTGGATAGAACTTACACCCGGTATAGTTTGCAGGCGTTCAGCCAATACGTTTTCAGCATAATCACTTACCTCTAATTGGTTTCGTGTATTACTCTGCAGTGTCATCGAGATGATCGCATCAGAGTTGGCATCTGCTTTACTTACAACAGGTAATCCATCAATATCTTTAGGTAAGCTCCTGGCTGCCTGAGAAACCTTGTCGCGCACATCATTTGCAGCATCATCTAAATCTTTACTCAGGTTAAACTCTACGGTAATATTACTTGACCCTTGGTTACTTGATGAAGATATGGTTCGAATTCCATCAATACTATTGATTGCTTTTTCAAGCGGCTCGGTAATCTGAGATTCAATAACATCAGCGTTTGCACCGGGATAATTGGTACGCACGTTAACAATAGGAGGGTCGATAGAAGGGTATTCGCGAACCCCCAAATATTTAAAACCAATATATCCGAACAGTATAATGATGATATTCATCACAATCGCTAATACCGGACGCTTAATGCTGGTGGTTGATAAACTACTCATTTTTTATAGTTCTAAAAGGCCTCAATTGATCGTTAGTTAGTTTTGCCGGAAGTGTTACTAATCTGTGTCAACACTTTACTCACACCTTTATTCGACCTAAAAACTTAATTAATACTAACTTTTACTGGTGTTTCAGGCTTTAATGACATGATACCAGTTGTGATAATGGTATCGCCCGGACTAATGCCGGAAAGAACCTGCACACGATCACTTGTACGAGCACCAGTTTCAATAATTGCATCTCTTGCAATTCCATTTTTGCATAAAAACACCTTCTTACCTTTTAACAAAGGTACTACCGCTTGTGTTGGAACAAACAAAGCATCTTTTACCTCTTTTAAGGCTAATTCAACTTTAGCGAATGAGCCAGGTAATAAGCTTCCATCATTATTAGGTGCAGTAGCTTTGAGCAGTACTGTACGCGTTGCTTCATCAATTTTAGGCTCAATAGCATAAACAGTTGCCGTGTACACCCGTTTATTTCCTTCAACAGTAAAATCAACAGCTGAATTTCTCTTAATTAACTGAATATATTTCTCAGGAACAGTGAACGTGATTTTTGCAGGATTTACATTTACCAATGTGGTAATATCTGTTTGTGGAGTAAGATAATCTCCAACTGAAACAGAGCGCAATCCAATAGTACCGCTGAATGGGGCTCTTATCTCGGTTTTAATAATTTGAGTTCTGATGAGTTGAGTCTCAGCTTTTAAGGCATTGACGTCGGCAAGAGTAGCGTCATAATCTTCTTTGCTAACAGCCTCTTTTTCTAAAAGGATGCGGGCTCGATATTCTTTTTCTTCGGCCAGCTTTTGCATGGTAATCGCTTTGGTGAGCTGCGCCTGTAAATCTTTGTCGTTTATTTTGATAAGTAAAGCACCTTTTGCAACATTGCTTCCTTCTTTAAAATAGATGTTGGTTATCAGTCCTGAAGCTTCGCTTCTTATAGAGACTTCTTCATTAGAAACGATATTTCCGGTAATATTTAGCTTGTCGGTAAAGTTTTCGGATTTTGCAATCACACCATTTACCGCCATAGGACCGTTTGGTTTGCCTCCACCTTTTCCGGCAGCACCTTTTTCCTTGCCAGGTGAAGGAGCTGTAACTCTGTTATAGATCAGGTAGCCTAAAACCACAACTATTAAAGCGTAAATAATGTACTTTACTTTCATTGACAGATAAGGGTTAATTAAATTATATGTGATAACAATTTTTTCGCAAGTAAGTTGTTTTTACTTGAAAACTTTTTACTGTATCAACGTTTTTACTATGCTTCTTTTCAATTAATCAAAGAGTTTATTCCGTTTTCTGATCTTTTAGGTTTTTTAAGCCTGTATAAATTTATCAAAAAACATTCATTTGAAACCCAACAACCTTGTTACTCGTACAACCATAACAAACCAAAATCAACTATGAACCGACGGTCATTTCTTTCAGCGTTCGATTCTTATTTTTTTGTTCCTTCATCTGCCAGAGTTGCTGCTCCTCCTGTTTCTGATATACAACGACCAACTTCAACTTTAGCTCCTCAAACGGTATGGGGAGAAGAGGAAGCCAAGCATTTAGTTCGAAGGGCAACGTTTGGTGCCTCCAAAAAGCTTGTAAACTATGTGCAAGGTTTGGGTTTACAAGGTGCGGTTAACAAATTGCTAATCAGTTTGTCGGCTCCAAATCCTCCACAAAATGCTACTGAAGATAACTTCTCAAATCCTACCGACTCCTGGACTATAAAAGCCAATGCAAACGGAGAATCAAATGGTCAGCGATTAAATAGTTTAAGGGCATGGTGGTTTGGACTCATGTTAGAACAAGACTATTCAAAACCGGAAGGGTTTAATGTCAGAGAAAAAATGACCTTGTTTTGGCACAACCATTTTGTAACCGAGTCGCAAATAGTTGATGAAGCCCACTATTGTTATCAATATAATGCTTTATTAAGAAAGAATGCGATTGGTAGTTATCGTACGTTGTTGGAAGAAATTACCGTAAATCCTGCAATGCTGCGTTACCTGAATGGAGATAGTAATACCGCATTTAATCCCAACGAGAATTATGGCAGAGAGTTGCTAGAGTTATTTAGTATTGGAAAAGGCCCGCAAACGGCTGATCCGATAGGTGATTATACTTTTTATAATGAAGATGATGTAAAGGCCGCAACACGTGTGCTAACGGGTTGGCGGCATCAGGTGCAAGCAGACAATACCATTTCATCTTATTTTACACCACAATTCCACGATCAGAAAGCAAAACAGTTTTCAGCACGTTTTAAAAACTACATTATCCAGCCAGCAGGAGAAACTGAATATAAAACGCTGGTTGATATGATTCTTACTCAATCAGAGGATCCGTTGGCCGCCGCTAAGTTTATCTGCCGACGATTATACCGGTATTTTGTTTACTATCAGATAGACCAGTTTACCGAAGACAACATTATTGCTCCGCTTGCCCAAACGTTATTTAACAGCAACTTTGAATTTAAACCTGTGTTGCAGCAGTTGTTTTTAAGTCAGCATTTTTATGATGTGCTGAACAGGGGCTGTGTAATTAAAAATCCGATTGATTATGTAGCAGGAGTTTGCAAAGAGTTTGATGTTGATACGAATGGTTCCGTCGACACTCCTCAGGCAAAATACAATGCGTGGTTTAAATTATACGAGGAGGCAATGGAGATGCAATTAAATCTGTTAGATCCTCCCGGTGTTTCCGGTTGGGCGGGTTACGGCCAAGAGCCTTCCTACCATGAGTATTGGATCAATTCGGATACGATGTATCAACGTAAAGGATTTACAGACCATATCGTTACCGGCGTAGATGCAAACGGATTAATGTTGAGTATACATCCGTTGGATTTTCTCAAAAAGAACTTGTCTCAGGCAGAAATCATTGATGCTAGGGTAATGATTGATAAAATAACAGGTTTTCTGTTACCTGCTGTTTTGCCGCTTACCCAAGCACAAAAAGATATATTATTATTCGACGCCTTGTTAATGGGCTTGTCAACAGATCCAAACTATTGGACAACAAACTGGTCCAAGTACACGGCTAATGGCTCTACAATGGAAGTAACCCAAATGCTGAATTCATTTTTCACCTACTTGCTGGCCATGCCAGAATATCACTTGTCTTAGAAAGTGTAATCCCTAAAAATCAGTGAAATCCAAGTTATGAGAAGAAGAGACTTTTTACGATATAGCTCAGCTGCGGCCGTTCCCGTCTTAGCCGGAGGCTTTCAGATGAAAGCATTTGCAAATACTCAATTATTAGATCTTCTAGCCCAGGCTGATAATGATAGAGTATTGGTGGTAGTGCAATTGAACGGAGGAAACGACGGATTAAATATGGTTGTACCTCTTGATCAATATTCGAATCTGGCAGCTGCACGGGCCAATATCTTATTGCCTGAAACAAAGATTCTCCGAATGACCAATAGTACGGGGTTGCATCCATCTATGGGCGCATTACATGGTCAATATCAGGATGGAAAGGTGCGTGTGATTCAAAATGCCGGGTACTATCCTGCCAACCAATCTCATTTTCGTTCAACAGACATTTGGTGGACTGCACCGAATAATGTAACCCGTGTAATAGAGTCGGGATGGATTGGGAGATATCTTCAAGGTATTTATCCCGGTTATCCGGAAACTAAATATGATCATCCACCGGCTTTACAAATAGGAGCAATTCTTTCGCTGGGATTAATGGGTGAGTTGAGTAACCCGATGGGGATTTCTGTAAGCAGTCCTGAAGTATTTGAGTACCTGGCACAGGGGCAGGCTGATACTTCAATTCCTAAAACAGCAGCGGAATTAGAGTTGAAATATATCCGGAATATGTCGGTGGTTTCGGGTGATTATTCGGATGTACTTAGGCAAGCAATCCAAAAAGGAGCTAATCTTTCTTCAAAATATCCTCCTTCATCCGCAAAGAATTATTTGGCGGCTCAACTAAAAGTAGTGGCCAGATTATTGGCAGGTGGATTGAAAACAAGGATTTTTATTGTAAGTATGGGTGGTTTTGATACCCATGCCGATCAGACCAATAAAGATGCGTTCGGTACATTGACCGGAACGCATGCCAACTTGATGAAGAATTTATCCGAAGCAATTGCTGCATTTCAGGACGATCTTCAATTAATGAAACAAGATCATCGGGTGGCGGGGTTCACATTCTCTGAGTTTGGGCGAAGAATTAGGTCTAATGCAAGTTATGGTACCGATCATGGTGCTGCTGCACCAATGATCGTTTTTGGATCAGGTGTAATTCCGGGAATATTAGGCTCCAATCCTCAGATTCCTCAAAATACAAAAGTCGGAGACAGCGTTGTTGCCGATCCTAATCATGATTTCAGGAATATTTATGCTACTGTCTTGAATCAATGGTTTGGAGTAACTGAATCAGAAATTCAGCGAGTAATGGATAATAAGCCCGACTTGAATAAAGAGCTGGCAATTTTTAGGACAAAAGATCAAATAGATAACAATAGTAAGGGAAAACTAAAACTAATAACAGTATTCCCGAATCCATTTACTGATTATACCACCATCCGGTTTATCTCGGGAAATGGTAAAGCCCGATTATCATTAATTGATACAGCAGGTAAAACAGTAAGGGTTTTATTAGAAGAATCAATTAATGAAGGTCAGCATGAAGTTACTTTGCATAGAAATGGCCTTTCTGATGGAGTCTATTATGTTCATTTGAAACAAGGAAATGAAAAAGATACACTGCTGTTAAAAACTATGTAGTTTCACCATTTCCCTTCTAAAAGGAAGGGAGATTTGAGTAAGTATAATATCGTAAAACTTCAGTTATCATCAGAAAAAATCCTCAAAAAATCGTAACTTATAGATAAGAAATCTATAGCTATGAACCGCTTAATTTTACTTATTATAATTCCGTCACTTGTCTTTTGCTCACGGCTAATTGTGACAACTTTTTGGTTGATTCGTTCTATTAAAATACGATCAAAAAACTAAGTACCTTATTTTCTTTGCCGGTATCCCTCTGCAATCCGCCATACACCTACTCCGGTTAATAGTACTAAACCAATTCCGAAGCCTCCACCCACAGCAAAAGAAGCGGTTGCAAAAAGGATCATTATAACAACAATGGAATAGCCGATTATTAAATTTTGTTTGCCTTTAGATTTTAATTGACTTTTTAAAATTTCGGTTTCATTTTCAGTTATACCATAAGTAGCTTCCATTTTCTCATTAATAGAAGTTTCATCCCAACCTTCTTCCTTTAGGTGTACGATATAGTCGAATGTTTCGTCCTTCCACTTCGTTTCAGTAGCTAAAACCTCAAATAAATCAACCCCATTATCTTTAAGATCTAATTTTATACTTTCAATCGATTCACCTGAATTCATTCTTTCTCTGATCATTTCTTCCAGCTCCTTTTCAGACATATCCTTAAATGATCGGGGTTTATTAACTAGGAACTCACTAAGAGAAAGAGCTTCTTCTTTCTTATCGCGGTTTAATAGTTCAGATTGCAGGTAAGGAATTATCTCAATTCTTAATGCAGACGGCTTTTCTGCAAGTGAAATTAATTTATCGGTAGAGAGTTTTTTGTAATTTTCAATAATAGCGTCTAGGTTCTCCATGCAAATAGTAGCAAGTTTGTTGATAATAATTTATACTACGATTAAAAATTTTTGTTAACCTTAAGTAGTATTATTTTAGTAAAAGTATGTTTTGAAGGTATCCGATTATAGAGAGTTAAAAAAGTTTTTAACCTGTAATACAAAGTATTAATTGACTTTACCTAAATATCGAAGAGTCACTTTTTTGTTACGAAATCGAGAGTATGAAGACCCTTAACATTTTCGTATTATTGCGCCCTTACGAAAGAACCGATTAAATAATGAAGAGATTAAGTACGCTAATTTTATTATCAGTATTTTTTATGAGCACAGCTTCGGCGGCAGACCCAAAGTTGAGTTATCAGCTTTCTTTTGACAATGCTCCACAACATTATGTGGATGTAAAAATGGATGTAAATAACTGGAATGGAAAAGATCTTGTAGTTAAATTGCCTGTTTGGGCACCTGGATCTTACCTGGTTCGTGAGTTTGCACGGAATGTTGAACAATTTCAGGCATTTTCAAACGGACAACCATTGGCTGTTAAAAAGATCAGTAAAAATACCTGGAAAATAAGTGCAAATAAAGCAGCCAACATTAGCATTAGCTATAAAGTGTATGCTTTTGAATTAACAGTGCGTACTAGCTTTATTGATGCCGCTCATGGATATTTAAACGGAACCAGCATTTTTATGTATGTTGATGGGAAAAAAGAACTTCCTTCAACGATAAAAATTACCCCATACAAAACCTGGAAAGAAATCTCTACCGGTTTAGAAAAAGTTAATGGCGATAAATGGACTTTAAGCTCGCCTAATTATGATATCCTTGCTGATTCACCAATTGAGATCGGTAATCAGGAAATTATCTCATTTGAAGCAGCAGGTGTGCCACATGAAGTTGCATTATACGGTGGGGGTAACTATGATAAAGAGCGCTTGAAAACAGATATGAAACGTATTTGTGAAGAAGCGTTTAAAGTTTTTGATACTCACCCTTGTCAGCATTATACATTCATAGTTCATTGCATGCCATCTGGCGGCGGAGGCTTAGAGCACTTGAATTCAACAACTGTACAGGCTTCTAAATTCAGTTTTACTAACGAAACTTCCTATAAAGGGTTCTTATCGCTTATTGCACATGAGTATTTTCACTTGTGGAATGTTAAACGTCTTCGTCCCGAAGCATTAGGTCCGTTTGATTATGATAATGAGAACTATACAACAATGCTTTGGTTCTCAGAAGGCTTTACCGCGTATTATGATAATTTATTAACCCGCCGCGCAGGTTTCTATACTCCGGAAGCGTACCTGGACGTAATTTCTGCCGATATTAATAAAGTAACAAATCAGCCTGGAAATTATGTATTACCGGTTGCTGAGGCTAGTTACGATGCATGGATCAAATTATATCGTCCAAGTGAAAACTCGGCAAACAGTTCAATTTCCTATTATGACAAAGGATCATTGCTTGCATTGATGCTTGATATGGAAATTCTTAAAAACAGCAAAGGTGCCAAAGATCTTGATGCCTTGATGAAATATTTATACAACGAATACTATTTAGGTAAAAATCGTGGATTCACAGATGGTGAGTTTAAAGCTGCGGTAGAAAAAATAGCAGGTAAAAATATGGATGATTTCTGGGCGAAATATGTTAATGGTACACAGGGGATTCCTTATAATGATTATTTCGCTGCTGTTGGTCTTAAGTTAGTAGATCAAAATGGTAGTAGTAAAGAGGTGTTTTTTGGAGCCAATACAAAAGTTGATAACGGAAAAATCATGGTGACATCAGTCGTTAAAGGAAGTGCCGCTTATGAGGCCGGAATTAACGTAAATGATGAGATCATTGCTTTTGATAACTATCGTGTTGATGACCTGGCTAAATGGGTAGGTTATAAGAAAGTAGGTGATAAAGTAACTGTGCTGGTAAGCCGCGAAGGCGCATTGCAAGCAATTCCGGTAACTTTTAAAGCGAATACCAATGTTCGTTACCGTTTTGAGGCGATCAAATCGGTAACTGCAGATCAAGCCAAAGCTTATAACTACTGGATGAAATTTAACGATCAATCGGGCAGTTAATCTTAAATTCTGCTAAAACATAAATTAAAGGGGCAATTTCTTAATTGCTCCTTTTTTATTGCAATTCCGTGACTGAATTGGACGATAACCTAATTTTTATCATTCTTTTTTTTGAGAAATAGGCCTTAGTTAGCGTGAGGATATTAGAATTAATAATTTATGGAAACAGATATTCAGATATCAAGGTCAACCCCATTAAAGAGTATTTATGCAATTGCCGAACAAATTAATATAGATGAGGATAACATAATACCTTATGGAAAATATAAGGCAAAGGTTGCTTTAAGTGAAATTGATGAAGAACGAGTTAAACGAGCTAATCTAATTTTGGTAACTGCAATCACTCCCAATAAAGCAGGGGTAGGAAAAACAGTGACTTCAGTGGGTTTATCATTAGGTCTTAGTAAGCTTGGTAAAAATGCAGTGGTTGCACTTCGAGAACCCTCTTTAGGTCCTTGTTTCGGAATGAAAGGAGGTGCTGCAGGTGGTGGTTTTTCACAGGTATTACCGATGGAAGATATTAACCTGCACTTTACCGGAGATTTTCATGCGATCACTTCGGCGAATAATATGATTGCGGCCCTGTTGGATAATTACCAGTACCAAAACCGTAATACAGGTAATGCACTTGCAGAGATCGTCTGGAAACGCGTTTTAGATATTAATGACCGGTCATTGCGTCAAATCATATCTGGATTGGGTAGCAATGGAATTCCTCAGGAAACTGGTTTTGACATTACAACGGCTTCTGAAATTATGGCTTTACTCTGTTTAGCATCAAGTCTTGAAGACCTGGAAAACCGGGTTAATTCTATTTTGTTAGGTTACAGGAGAGATAAAACGCCATTCTATGTAAAAGATCTTGGAGTTGGCAGCGCCATAACTGTTTTATTGAAAGATGCGTTGCTTCCTAACTTGGTTCAGACTACCGAAAATACCGCTGCTTTTATTCACGGTGGACCATTTGCAAACATTGCTCATGGATGTAACTCTGTTCTGGCCACAAAAATGGCTATGAGTCATGCCGATTATGTGGTAACAGAAGCTGGTTTCGGAGCTGATCTGGGGGCTGAAAAATTCCTGGATATTAAATGCCGAATTGCCGGACTAAAGCCTAAAGCAACCGTGATTGCAGTAACAACACTTTCATTGAAGCTACATGGTGGTCAAAATGAAAAAGAATTGAAGCAACCTAATTTGCAAGCTTTAAAAGGTGGAATGCCAAATCTTAAACGCCATGTTGAAAACATGCAGAATTTTGGACAGAACATTGTTGTAGCGCTGAACCAGCACAATACTGATACCGAAGAGGAAATAAATTATGTAAAGGAATGGTGTAAACAGAACAATGTAGCCTTTGCAGTAAGTAATTGTTTTGCTTATGGTGGTGATGGAGCACTTGAATTAGCTGCTGAGGTGATTAAAGTGATCGATGAGTATGATTCAACGCCAATTAATTTTACTTACGATCTGCATGACGATATTTCTATTAAAATAGCAAAAGTAGCATCTAAAATATATCGGGCTGCCAGTGTAAAGTTTAGTGCAAAGGCTCAGAAAAAATTAACTTCAATTCGCAATAACGGATGGAACAATTTGCCTGTTTGTATTGCGAAAACACAATATTCGTTTGCCGATGATCCACAAATGGGTCCGGTACCTGATAACTTTGTTTTTGAGGTACAAGATCTGGTGGTTAACACAGGAGCCGGTTTTGTTGTGGCTATTGCCGGAGATATTATGCGTATGCCTGGTTTGCCAAAAGAACCTGCAGCTCTGCAAATCGGTTTAAAAAATGGGTTTATTGAAGGGCTAAGTTAATTAGCACACCAAGCCGCAAAGGCGCAAAGATTTTTTAGAGATAGCTTTGCGTCTTTGCGGCTTGGCGTGAATATTAATTAATCGCAATTTCCCCATTTGAACTTATTCGTGTTCCGAAATCTGCAGATAATTGCTGCATGTGTTGGAGGGTAGAATCATATTCTCCATTAGCTGCAATATTAACCTGAAAATCCTTGATGATTAATGGCGTAAGCTTCAGTTTTTTGATGCCTGTCTTATTCAACTCACAGGAGAAAAAGAAAGTACGGTCATTACTGTATTCTGGAACCGCTTCGAAGTCATCGATTAAGTCACCAGTATCGTACATAATCAGTTTGTTCTTATAAATTTCAACACCCTGAAAAACATGGGCTCCATGTCCATGAATAATATCCACACCTGCGTCTATGATCCTATGAGCAAATGAAACAAAATCAGGTATTGGTTTATGTGTCATTTTATCTCCCCAATGAATACTTAAGATAATCACATCAACACGGTCTCTGATTGCAGAAACAGCTCTTATAATGGTTTCAATATCTCCAACTTCAACGTAATTCGTTCCGGGCTTGTCCTGAGCAATCCAGTAAGGTTCATTATCGGTAAAGCCTAAAATGCCAATGGAAATATCATTCAGTGAAAGAATCACGGGTAGCCCCGCTTGCTGTATGGTAACTCCGGCTCCAACATGCTTTATCCCCGACTTATTTAATAGGTCTATTGTCTCTAGCATGCCCTCCTCCCAAAAATCAAGTATATGATCATTGGCTAAATTAACCACATCAATTCTTGCGTCAATTAATGTTTGAATCTTATTAGGGTCAGCTTTTAGATTTATCATCTTTTTTTGCTGCTGAGTTTTATGTTGAGTTAGGGGAGCTTCCAGGTTAATAAGGTTTAAATCTGTACTTTTAAATAGAGGCAAGACATTGCCCCATGGATAAGAATAACCTGTTGTCGAGATTTTATCATTCACAGATCTTCCTATCATGACATCACCTGCAAATCCAATAGTTACAGGCTTGTGGTTTGAGTACGCAGAATTCTCCATAAGCGAAACAGAATAAGTTTATGTTAAATGAACCTTTTATCACTTTTTATAAATTTACTTAATTTCTGTATTATCAGTGATGTCGTTTTTCATGAAAGAATCCAAAATAAGACTTCTTTTTGTTTGTACTATTAACAGGATGAGAAGTGCAACTGCACACACAATTTTTGAAGAAGACAACAGGTTTGACGTTAAGTCTGCAGGTACTTCGGCACATGCAAACAATGTATTAAATGATGAGATGTTGAAATGGGCAGATACAATAGTTGTAATGGAAAAATCTCATAGGAATTTTATTCAAAAGAACTATCGCGAAATATATAATTCAAAAAAGATTATTTGCTTGTATATAAAAGATGAGTACGATTATATGCAACCTGAATTAATTGCAATTTTGAAAGAACGAATGGATGATATCTTAATGAAAGGGCTGTTATCATAAACCAAACAAGATTTATGATAACAGGAAATACTAAATGAATTAACTAAATCTTTGTCTTTACCTTATCCCATTTCTTAATCTGCCAGTTTACTGTAGCTGTACAGATATGGTTCTTTTGACTATCAAAAACAGGAAGTTTAAATGTTTTAAAAACAGCATCAGTGCTTTCTAATTCAGTATTGATTTGTGCAGCATCCTGTGGTGTAAATCTAAAATCAACACTTACGTCAGTTTTGCCCTGAAAGTGATAATCCATGTGTAAATCCTTCATGATAATGCGATAATTGGCAGCTCCCAATACATTCATTAACTGCATGCCACAAGTATATTCACAAAGTGTGGCCAGTCCGCATGCATGTAGCCCTTTAATATGATTCAGGTTTCTACGGATATAGGGCATCGTTATTACCACATTTTCATCGGTTACAGTTGTTATTTTAAATCTATGTGGACTGTTAAATGGAATTGCTCGCCATAATACCTGATTGAGCATCCAAAGGTTAAAAGGGGAGCCTTTAGCTTTATTGATAAGGTTGTTTAATTGTTTCATTGTTTGGGATTACACAGATTTTAATTTTGGATTACACCGATTATTGATTGATTTCGCCTAGGATGGGAGCTTTTTCTTCTCCGGATAGGGTTAGCAATAGGTTTTTTCTTGCTTCAGTTAATTCATTTATCAACCGTTCGGTAATAGCTTTTGATGGCAATACATCGTTGATCAATTCAACTGATTGTCCTGCACACCAAAGCGTTTTATAATTATTTGGATGAATTGCAGCTTCTAGTTTTTTCATGCCCTTTACCTGCACTAACATTTTAAAGTATTTCTTGGTGGTTTTATTGGTTGAAAGTAGTTTTTCAAGCCAGTTTTGCTTATAACCTATTTTTTTAGCGTAAGGCGTGTTAATGATGTTACAGGGAGTTCCTGAGAGTTTTTCTGTTAGAACAATATCCTCCATTTTGGCATCAATAATTCCTTGTTTATAAGCATCACTAACTGTGCTTTCTGTTGAATTTATAAAACGCGTACCAATTGATACCCCCTGCGCCCCCAAACATAATGCAGAAAGAATACCTTCACCATTTGCTATACCTCCTGCTGCAATTACGGGAATGTCGGGGAAATGATGTTGAAGAGAGGGGACTAACAGATGCAAAGGACTTGGTCCCGCGTGTCCACCGGCTCCTTGTCCAACAGCGATAAAGCCGTCACAGCCTAAACTGGCGCATTTAGCCGCATGTTCAATATTGGTAACATCACAATATACCTTTGCTCCATACGAATGAGCAATATCAATAACAGGTTTAGGGTTTCCCAAAGACGTGATGTAAAATGGTACTTTCTGTTCTCCACAAATTTTCAAATGCTTTTCAAATAAAGGATTTGAGCGTTGAACAATAAGGTTAACCCCATAGTTTCCGGTGTAACCACTATTTTCACTTTTGTATTTATTCAAGTTCTTTAGCACTTTTTCCAGTTCGCCATCATTTCGGAAATTTAAGCTTGGAAAAACACCCATTATTCCACTTTCAATCGCAGCTCGCATCATGGCCTCATTGGAAACCAAAAACATAGGTGCCATTATAATTGGATGCTCGATTCCAAGTTCCTTGGTCATTTTATTGCTTATTTTCATTTTATCCTGGTTGTTCAGTGTTACTGAAAGGTTTATTGATTGTATTATGCAAGATAAGTAAAGGATAGATAAACTCAAAAAATTATGCATGCATAATTAATTTGTGCTTTGAATAATAGTAACTTATCTGTTATTAGGTGCTTTAAAGGCTAATAAAAAGGGATAATCAACCGAAAAGTCGTATCCTTGCTACGCTAACCTGTGTCGATACAAGTTTAAAGCAAAATCAAATCTTTTGTTTAGCATGCATATCTGCAGTTAGCGTTTCCCGTTTTTTATTAAAGTAACGACCAATACAATAATCAATGGATATAAACACTATAATTGATTTATTTGACTCAATTAAGCAGCGATTTATAAATAAACCCGTAGTTTCTGCAAAGGAAAACGGTAAGTGGCGAGGGTATTCAGCTGATGAATTTACAGATAATGTTAACCGATTAAGTTCTGGACTAATCAATCTGGGGATTCAAAAGGATGATAAAATTGCCAATATGGCCTTTAATCGACCAGAATGGAACTTTGTTGATTATTCGATTATACAAACAAACGCCATTCATATTCCGCTTTATCCCACATTAGCTGATCATGATATAAAGTTCATCTTAAATGATGCCGAAGTAAAAGTGATTTTTGTTTCAGGAAAAGAGCTTTATGATAAGATCAATAGCTTACGTTCGGAATTACCATTATTAAAAGAAATCTACGTTTATGACGACGTTCCGGGTGCAAAATCATGGAAAGAGCTTCTTGTTGGTCAGGATGAAATAAACTGGGATGAGATTAATAAACGCAAATCAACGGTTAGTGAATCAGATATATTAACCATCATCTATACATCTGGAACTACGGGAACACCTAAGGGTGTAATGCTTACACATAAAAATATCGTCAGCAATTTAAAGGCTTTGCGAGAATACATTCCACAGGAAGTTGAACGCGCTTTAAGCTTTTTACCGCTTTCGCATGTATTTGAACGCGTAGCCAATTACCTATGCCTGGATATAGGAATCAGTATCTATTATGCCGAAAGTATTGATGCAATTTCTTCTAACCTGGCTGAAGTAAAACCACATTTCTTTACTACGGTTCCCCGCTTACTTGAAAAAATCTATGATAAAATAACGATCAAAGGTTCAGAGTTAACCGGGATTAAGAAAGCGTTATTTTATTGGGCGTTAAATCTCGGACTCAGATATGAACTGAATGGAGCTAACGGCTGGTGGTATGAGATGCAGTTGAAATTGGCAAATAAGCTGATTTTTAGCAAATGGCGTGAAGCTTTAGGTGGAAATGTAAAATTAATCGTATCCGGAGGAGCTGCCCTACAACCACGTTTGGCAAAAGTATTTATGTCGGCTCAGATAACTACTCTTGAGGGTTATGGATTAACAGAAACTTCACCGGTTATTGCAGCAAATCACTTTGATACCAGACGCTATAAATTTAACACCGTTGGCCGACCTATTGGTGGTGTTGATGTAAGAATAGCAGAAGACGGAGAATTACTTTGTAAAGGACCGAATATCTTTGCCGGATATTATAAACGTCCTGATCTTACCGAAAAGTTGATCGACTCCGACGGCTGGTTTCATACGGAAGATATCGCAGAAATGGATAGCGATGGTTTTTTACGCATTACCGATCGTAAGAAAGAAATGTTTAAGACAGCAGGAGGTAAATATGTTGCGCCTCAGGCAATTGAGAATAAATTTAAAGAATCATTATTGATCGAACAGGTTTTGGTTATTGGAGAAAATCAACGTTTCCCGGCAGCCTTAATCGTTCCCAATTTTGATAATTTAAGAGAATGGTGCTCGCGTCACAGCATTCCGTATACCACCAATGCAGAAATGATTCGTAATGATCAGGTGATAGCTAAGTTTACGAGTGAAGCCGAAAGATATAATGATGGCTTTGGAAAATGGGAGCAAGTCAAAAAGTTTGAATTACTTCCTAAAGAGTGGACGATTGAGGGAGGAGAAATGACCCCTAAATTAAGTTTGAAGCGAAAAGTTATTGTTAATAATAACTTATCCCTGATCGAAAAAATATACGCCCAGGTTCAATAAAACGGATCAAAATAGAAACACAAAAAAGGGGAAGATTGCAGGCAATCTTCCCCTTTTTTGTGTCCTCAAAATCTTGCACATAAATTTCCGAATGGCTCGTTTTTTGAGTATCTTCCTAAAAAGTAAAGACAGTGCTTTTTAATTAAGTGCTTGGGGAGTTCAGAATAATATTTAGCGTAATAAATATTTTGAAAAATTTTAATTGGTGTATTGGAAATATAAACGATAAAAATATATTTGTACTAAATACTGATTCGGTATAGGGTTTATTAAAAGGGCCGGAAAATTGGCTTGTCTATAAAAAATAATAATCATCTGTTGCAAACGAATCAACTATATAGAGCAACCAATTTTCAATAAATAACCTTTTTAACCAACCTTATGAAGCAAGTGAACACCATTGTCGACCTGCTCAATTCTTTGCCTGAAATATATAAGGGCAGAGAGGTCGTTGCCGGGAAAAAAAACGGAGTTTGGGTTAAGTATTCTGCTGAAGAATTCAGAGAGAATGTAGACCTGTTGAGCCTCGGATTGTTACAATTAGGAATTGACAAGCACGATCGTGTGGGTAACATGTCGGCTAATCGTCCCGAATGGAATTTTGTAGATTTTGCGATTTTGCAAATTGATGCCACGCATGTTCCGCTTTATCCAACACTTGCAGAAAACGATCTGAAATTCATTTTAAATGATGCAGAGGTAAAGGTATTATTTGTTGCTACCAAAGAATTATATGAAAAGGTTCAACGAATTCAGCATGAGGTTCCTTCATTAACAGCGATCTATACCTATGATGATGTTGACGGAGCCCTCTCATGGGAAGCTGTTAAAGACATGGGGCGAAAAGGGGATCGATCTTCATTGAAAGAATGGAATGATAAAGTTACCCCGGATGATCTTTTAACCTTAATTTATACATCGGGCACTACCGGAAATCCTAAGGGTGTTATGTTAACGCACAGCAACCTGGTTAGCAATGTGGTTTCCTGTAATAAAATTTGTCCGCAAGGAACCCACAAGGCATTAAGCTTCTTGCCTTTGTCGCACATATTTGAGCGAATGATCGTTTACATGTATTTATCAATAGGTGTTTCGGTTTATTATGCTGAAAGCATGGATACTATTGTGGTTAACCTTGGTGAGGTAAAACCGGATTGTTTCTCAACAGTTCCTCGTTTGCTCGAAAAAGTTTACGATCGTATCGTTGCAAAAGGTAAAGAGCTAACAGGCATTAAAAAGAAACTATTCTTCTGGGCCCTTGACCTTGGGTTGAACTATGAGCACGACGACAAAAATGGCTGGTGGTATAATACTCAGCTGAAACTTGCTCGTAAACTCATCTTTTCTAAATGGCAGGCGGCATTAGGAGGCAATGTAAAAGTTATTGTTTCGGGAGGTGCGGCACTTCAGGAGCGTTTGGCAAGAGTTTTTTTTGGAGCCGGTATTCCTGTTGTAGAAGGATATGGGTTAACCGAAACCTCGCCGGTTATTGCTGTTAATACACTGCAGTCGGGAGGTAAACACTTTGGTACTGTTGGTAAAGTGATTGATGGGGTAGAGGTTAAAATTGCTGAAGATGGCGAGATCTTATGTAAGGGTCCGAATGTAATGAAAGGCTATTATAAACGTCCGGAACTAACGGCCGAGGCCATTACAGATGGATGGTTCCATACTGGTGATATCGGAGTGTTGGTAGATGAAAAATACCTTAAAATTACCGATCGTAAAAAAGAAATGTTTAAAACTGCCGGAGGTAAATACATCGCTCCTCAGTTAATTGAAAATAAGTTCAAGGAATCCATTTTTATTGAACAAATAATGGTGATGGGTGAAAATCAGCGTTTCCCTTCGGCCTTTATCGTTCCTGCTTTCACAGTGTTGAAAGAGTGGTGCGAGCGTCATCATATTAATTATACGTCAAATGAGGAAATGGTTAATCATCATGAGGTGATTGCTAAGTATCAGCAAGAAGTAGATAAATACAATGAAGATTTTGGCAAATGGGAAAGGATTAAAAAATTCATCGTATTGCCAAAAGAATGGTCGATTGACGGTGGTGAAATGACACCAAAATTAAGCCTGAAACGAAAAGTGATCTTGGAGAAAAATAAAAGTTTAGTTGAACAGATTTACTCTCGTGATGAAGAAGTAGCTATATAAGTTTATTAATAGTTTGTTTTGTGTTTGTTTATACCTCCGTGAGAAATTACGGGGGTATATTTTTTTTAAGATAAATGCCTTATTAATTTAAAATAGATTGAATAAAGTTTTTGAACTTTGCAGTTAGCGGTTATATTTGAAAGAATCCAAACGAATATGCTTATGCACATTTTTTACACATCTAATAAAATTTTATACGCTTTCTTTTTATTCATTACGGTTCTTCAAACGTCTTCTTGTGTAAAAGGTCAGTTAGGCGAAAATGTTGATGGTGAATACCATAATGGTATGGTGGTAACAGCGCATCCAGTGGCTTCCAAAGTTGGTCTTGAAATTTTGAAGAAAGGTGGCAATGCTGTAGATGCGGCAGTTGCGGTACAGTTTGCGCTAGCTGTTGTTTACCCAAATGCCGGTAATATTGGTGGTGGTGGATTTATGGTTTATCGTGCTGCTGATGGAGCTACTGATGCTCTTGATTTTCGCGAAACAGCTCCGGCTAACGCAAGTAAAGATATGTACCTTGATGCGCAAGGTAATGTTATTTCGGATTTAAGCATTTATGGACATTTGTCAGCCGGTGTGCCGGGTACAGTTGATGGAATGGTACAGGCACATAAAAAATATGGTAAGTTAAAGTGGGCCGATTTAGTTACTCCGGCAATAGAGTTAGCAAAAAATGGATTTAAAATCACAGCTATGCAGGCTCGTGAGATGAATAAGCATAAATCGGATTTTGTTAAATATAATCACCCTTCAAATACGTACCTGATTAAGAATGAAGAGTGGAAAGCAGATGATATCCTAAAACAGGAAGATTTAGCAACAACGCTTGAACTGATCAGAGATAAAGGTAGAGCTGGTTTTTACGAAGGAACGACTGCAGATAATATCGTTGGTGAGATGCAGTATGGTAAAGGTTTGATTAATAAAGATGACCTTAGAAATTATAAAGCCGTTTGGCGCAGACCGTTGGAAGGGGGATATCGTGGATATAAAGTAATCTCTATGCCTCCTCCATCGAGCGGAGGTGTGTGTTTATTGCAACTGTTAAAGATGGTGGAGCCCTACGATGTAAAAAATGCCGGATGGAATACCGAAAGAAGCGTCCAAATAATGACAGAGGCCGAACGTAGGGTATATGCTGATCGTTCTGCCTATTTGGGAGATCCAGATTATTTTCCTGTGCCTGTTAAAATGTTATTGGATCCGGTTTACCTGAATAAACGAATGAATGATTTCTCATTTGAAAAGGCTACTCCAAGCAGTAAAATAAAACCAGGAGAGTTTGGTCCGGTAGCTCCTGTATTTAATACGAAAGAAAGTGAGCAAACCACCCATTTTTCAATTGTTGATATTGAAGGAAATGCTGTGTCCATTACAACTACTCTTAATAACAGCTATGGTTCTCATGTATTCGTACAGGGTTCTGGCTTCTTATTAAATGATGAAATGGATGATTTTAGTGCAAAACCTGGAGTGCCTAATTTATACGGTGTAACAGGGGGAGAAGCAAATGCAATTCAGCCAGGTAAGCGGATGCTCAGTTCAATGACTCCCACTATTGTTGAGTATAAGGGGAAATTATTTATGGTTGTAGGAACTCCGGGAGGTTCTACTATTATCACAACAGTTTTCCAAACAATTGTAAATGTAATAGATCATGATATGAGTATGCAGGATGCTGTGGATGCCGGTCGAGTGCACTTTCAGTGGTTCCCTGATACTATTCAATATGAAAAAAAGGCGATCGACAGTGTGGTGGTTGAAAAATTGAAAACCAAAGGATATAATTTTAAAGTGAGAACTGCAATCGGACGGACGGATGCAATTTTAAAAACTCGTTGGGGTTATTACACTTCAGGTGCAGATAAAAGAGGAGATGATGCTGCTCTTGGTTGGTAGCACTGAGTCTTTATCAGAATTAATTTTTTAAAGCAAAACGCTCCGGTTCTATAAAACCAGAGCGTTTTTTTATGGCTGTTTCCCTATTAGGGATTTGTCAGAATATATTTTTGTATTTTATGCTTGCATAGTAATTTTCTTTTGTATAAATTCGCTATGCGTGCATAAGAAACCAGTTAGGCCGCTTCGACCAATATAAATAAAATATTTTAATCATCAATAAACCGTTAATAATTGAAAGAGCTCGATACAATTGATTACTATCTGAAAATCAGTTGGCAAAGCATAGCCAATAAGTACAACCAGATAGCAGCTGAATACGGTATTACCCATGCTTTTGGTTATTTGCTAATGAATGTTGCTAAAGAGGGAACAACAGTTTCTCAATTGGCTGGTTTATTAGGTCAAAAAGCAACCAGTTTGTCTCGTCTGTTAAACAGTATGGAAGAAATGGGAATGATCTATCGCGAAACTGATATCCATGATAAGCGCTTAGTGAAGATTTTTTTAACACCGTTAGGTATTGAAAAGAGAAAGGTCGCCAGCGGAGTTGTAAAAAAATTTAACGAATACCTGGCCGAAAACCTCACCGAATCGGAAAAAATGGTTTGCATTGAGGCTTTACAAAAAATAAACAGGTTAGCCCAAGACTATCAACCTGAAGAAGATTAGAAGATAATCCGATCAATCAACGATTAGTCTGTGTAATCCTAAAAAATAATCTGTGAAATCAATCAAGAAATAATAAATCGATATGAAAAGAATAATTAAAAAAGTAGCGGTGTTAGGTTCGGGAATTATGGGTTCCCGTATCGCCTGCCACTTCGCCAATATCGGGCTTGAGGTACTTTTGCTTGATATTGTTCCTAAGGAACCTTTGCCTCAGGAAGCAGCGAAAGGATTGACCTTAGAAAGTCCGGCTGTTCGAAACCGGATTGTAAACAGCTCCCTGGAAACAGCGGTAAAAACCAACCCTTCTCCTGTTTACAATAAAGAGGTTCTTAATAAAATCAGTACAGGAAACTTCGACGACAACATGAAGGATATTGCTCAGTGTGATTGGGTAATTGAAGTAGTTGTTGAAAACTTGGATATTAAAAAGAAGGTGTTTGAACAAGTTGAAAAGTTCCGTAAACCGGGTACGCTGATCACTTCAAATACTTCAGGTATTCCAATTCATATGATGGCTGAAGGCAGGAGTGATGATTTTAAAGCAAACTTCTGCGGAACGCACTTCTTTAATCCACCACGCTACCTGCGTTTATTGGAGATTATTCCAACTCCACATACAAACCCTGAAGTAATTGATTTCTTAATGCATTACGGTGATAAGTTCCTTGGAAAAACCACTGTATTGTGTAAAGATACTCCTGCGTTTATCGCTAACCGTATAGGTGTTTACGGTATCATGGCCATGCTTCATTTGGTAGAAAAAATGGAGCTGACAGTAGATGAAGTTGATAAGTTTACAGGCCCTGTTTTAGGTCGCCCGAAATCGGCAACATTCCGTACTACAGATGTTGTTGGTATGGACACTATGATCAAAGTGGCCAAAGGACTTTATGATAACTGTCCGGACGATAAAGCTCGTGAGCTGTTCAAATTGCCTGATTATGTAGCAAAAATGGAACAGAACAATTGGTTAGGCGATAAAACCGGTCAAGGGTTTTATAAGAAGATCAAAGGAGCAAATGGCAGATCAGAGATTCTTTCGTTAAATCTTAAAACATTAGCATACGAGCCACAACAAAAGGTTAAATCAGCAACATTGGAGATGTTGAAACCAATTGAGGATTTACGTGCCCGTATGAAAGCCTATTCAAAGGGAACCGATAAAGCTGGTGAGTTCTTCCGTAATTCATTTGCCGGTTTATTTGAATATGTGTCGGATCGTATTCCTGAAATTTCTGATGAGTTATATCGCATTGACGATGCAATGCGTGCAGGTTTCGGCTGGGAATTAGGTCCGTATGAGGTTTGGGATGCTTTAGGCGTTGCCGAAGGTGTTGAAATGATGAAAAAATACGGTCATGCACCTGCAGCTTGGGTAACTGAAATGCTTGCAGCCGGAAATGCTTCATTCTACAAAATTGATAACGGACAGAAATTGTACTATGATATTCCATCAAAATCATTTAAAGCAATTCCTGGTACTTCCGAATACATTGTGTTAGATACCATTCGCCCGACCAAAACAGTATGGAAAAACGCAGGAACTACTGTTACTGATTTAGGCGACGGAATTTTGAACGTTGAGTTCCACACAAAGATGAATACCATCGGCGGTGAAGTGCTTTCGGGATTAAACAAAGCAATTGAGTTAGCCGAAAAAGATTTCCGTGGATTAGTTGTTGGTAATGATGGTGGTAACTTCTCGGCCGGAGCTAACGTAGGAATGATCTTCATGATGGCTGTAGAGCAAGATTGGGATGAAGTTGATTTTGCCATCCGTCAGTTCCAAAATACCATGATGCGTGTTCGTTACTCATCGATTCCTGTCGTGGCCGCTCCTCATAACTTAACCTTAGGCGGCGGTTGTGAACTGTGTCTGCATGCCGATTTTGTTCAGGCAAATGCCGAAACCTATATGGGATTGGTGGAATTTGGTGTCGGACTAATCCCAGGAGGAGGAGGAACGAAAGAGTTTACTTTACGTGCTTCTGACGCTTTTGGTGAAGGACAAATAGAACAAAACGAACTGAAAGATCGTTTTCTAACTATAGGAATGGCAAAGGTTTCAACCTCAGGATTAGAGGCTTATGATCTTGGTTATTTGCAAAAAGACAAGTTTGATATTTCCATGAATCGCAGTCGCCTGATTGCCGATGCGAAAGCAAAAGCAATCGAATTAGCTGAGGCAGGTTATGTTCAGCCAGTTCAGCGCAAGGATATCAAAGTGTTAGGAAAATCTGGTTTAGGTATGGTTTACGCAGGTGCCAATACTATGTATTCAGGTAATTACATTTCTGAGCACGATAAAAAGATCTCAGAGAAATTAGGCTGGGTAATGTGTGGCGGAGATCTTTCTGCTCCGACTATCGTTACGGAGAAATACCTGTTAGACCTAGAGCGTGAAGCATTCCTTTCTCTCTGCGGCGAAAAGAAAACCCTGGAACGTATTCAAAGTATTTTAACGAAAGGTAAACCGTTGAGGAATTAAAAAAGTTCATAAGCGTGTCATCCTGAGGAACGAAGGATCTCTTTCCGAAGAATTACTTGAAAGAATAGCATATGCGAGACCATCAATATTTTGTTTACATCCTTACAAATAAGAACAAGGCTGTTTTATATGTAGGTGTAACTAACAATTTAGAAAGACGCCTGGTTGAGCATTATTTCGGAAAGCATTCTTTTACTAAGAAATACAACGTTCACTTTCTTATCTATTACGAGCGTTTTCAATACATAGAAGACGCAATAAATAGAGAGAAAGAACTGAAAGGATGGACTCGAGCTGAAAAAGAGAGTTTGATAGAGAATGAAAATTCTGATTGGAACTTCTGGAATGAACTGGTTATGGAGGCATGGCCACCAAGTAGAGAAATGTTAATTGAGTATAAAGAATAGCCCTGATTGTCGGAGTGAAGCATGTCGAAATAGTGCTAAAAACTAACAGATCCTTCGTGCCTCAGGATGACAAGAAAAGGGGAATTACTTTAAAGAAATCTAAAAGAAATATGGAAGCATACATTATAGCAGGATACCGCACCGCCGTTGGAAAAGCTCCTCGTGGAGTATTTCGTTTCATGCGTGCTGATGATTTGGCTGCCGAAGTGGTAGATCATCTGGTTGCGTCTGTTCCTAATTTAGATAAAGAAAAAATTGATGACGTTATTGTAGGTAACGCCACTCCGGAAGCTGAGCAAGGCTTAAATATTGGTCGTATGATCTCTTTAATGGGATTAAAGACAGATAAGGTTCCGGGGATGACTGTTAACCGTTATTGTGCATCGGGTTTAGAAACCATTGCTATTGCAGCTGCTAAGATTAAAGCAGGAATGGCCGATTGTATTGTTGCCGGAGGGGTTGAAGTAATGTCGGGCATGCCATTTGGCGGGTGGAAGATCGTTCCAAATTTTGATGTGGCTAAAAATAACCCTGATTACTATTGGGGTATGGGCTTAACAGCCGAAGCAGTGGCAAAAGAATATAATGTATCGCGTGAAGATCAGGATGCTTTTGCCTTTAACTCACACCAAAAAGCGATTAAAGCTTTGCAGAGTGGCTCACTTAAAGCGGGTGTTGTTCCTATTACTGTAAAGGAAAACTACCTGGATGCGAACATGAAGAAGAAAACCCGCGAGTATGTGGTGGATACCGATGAAGGTCCGCGTGCAGATACTGCACTAGATAAGTTAGCTAAGCTAAAGCCGGTATTCGCTGCAGATGGTTGTGTTACAGCAGGTAACTCTTCACAAACTTCAGATGGAGCTGCATTTGTATTAGTTGTTTCAGAGAAAATGCTGAAGGAATTAAATGTAGAACCGATAGCTCGTATGGTTAGTTATGGAGTTGCAGGTGTTCCACCTCGTATCATGGGTATTGGTCCGATTGAAGCTATTCCAGTTGCTTTGAAAAAAGCCGGAATGAAGAAAGAAGATATCGAGCTGATTGAGTTGAACGAAGCGTTTGCATCACAATCTTTAGCGATTATCCGTAAATTAGAATTAAACCCTGATATCGTGAATGTTAACGGAGGAGCGATTGCATTAGGTCACCCATTGGGCTGTACTGGCGCAAAATTAACCGTTCAAGTGTTAAATGAACTTCGCGAGCGTAAGCAAAAATATGGTATGGTAACCATGTGTGTAGGTACAGGGCAAGGTGCAGCAGGAATTTTTGAATTAATGTAAAGAGATGTGAGATATGGGATTTGAGATAGGAGAACCAACTAATCAATAGATTGCTCTTATCTCAGATTTCAGGTCTCAAATCAATCAATAATAAAACTAAGATCTTATGTCTCAAATCTCAAATCTAAACAAAATTAAAGGTGGCGAATTCTTAATCAAAGAAACGGAAGCTGCTGATATATTCATTCCGGAGCAATGGGATGAGGAACAATTAATGATTGCTAAAACGTGTGCTGATTTCCTGGAAGCAGAGGTTTATCCAAAATTAGATGCCCTTGACAACCATGAAGAGGGATTAATGGAGAGCTTAATGGATAAGGCAGGTGAGTTGGGTATTTTAGGGGTTTCTGTACCTGAGGAATACGGAGGTTTTGGCAAAAGCTTTAACACTTCAATGTTAGTTGCTGAAGTGATTGGTGCAGGTCATTCTTTTGCAGTTGCTATGTCTGCTCATACTGGCATTGGTACACTGCCAATTTTATATTACGGTAATGCTGAGCAGAAAGCTAAATATGTTCCGAAGTTAGCAACAGGTGAGTGGAAGGCTGCTTACTGTTTAACAGAACCAAATTCAGGCTCGGATGCTAACTCAGGTAAAACCAAAGCGGTTTTAAGTCCGGATGGTAAACATTATGTGATCAATGGTCAGAAAATGTGGATCACCAATGGTGGTTTTGCTGATATTTTCATCGTATTTGCAAAAATCGATGATGACGAAAACTTATCCGCATTCATCGTAGAACGTGGCTTTGGTGGCATTACCATGAACCCTGAAGAGCACAAAATGGGTATCAAAGGTTCATCAACCCGTCAGATCTTCTTCAATGACTGTCATGTGCCTGTTGAGAATTTGCTTTCTGAAAGAGGTAATGGCTTTAAGATCGCCGTAAACATCCTTAATATTGGCCGTATTAAATTAGCCGGCGCTGCAATTGGTGCATCTAAGGCAGTGGTTGATAAAGCGGTTAATTATTCAAATGAGCGCATTCAGTTTAAGTTGCCTATTTCTAAGTTTGGCGCCATCCGTTATAAAATAGCGGAAATGGCCACTAAAATCTATGCGGTTGAGTCCGCAATGTATCGTGCCGGTCAGAACATCGACGATGCTTATGATGCATTAGTAGCAGATGGAATGGAGCCAGGCAAAGCTAAATTGAAAAGTACTGAACAATTTGCTGTTGAGTGTGCAATTTTGAAAGTTTATGGTTCCGAAGCCTTGGATTATGTAACCGACGAAGGGGTGCAGATTTACGGTGGTATGGGATTCTCTGCCGAGGCTCCTATGGACCGTGCTTACCGCGACTCACGTATCAACCGTATTTTCGAAGGAACAAACGAAATTAACCGTTTGTTAACCGTTGATATGATGTTGAAGCGCGCAATGAAGGGCGAACTTAATTTAATGGGACCTGCTCAGGCTGTAGCGCAGGAATTAATGTCGATACCTGACTTTAATCAGGAGGATGAGGGATTATTCGCTTATGAAAAACGCCTGATCAAAAACATTAAAAAAGCCACATTAATGGCTGCAGGTGCTGCTGTTCAGAAACTAATGATGACATTAGGTAAAGAGCAGGAGATCTTGATGAATATTGCCGATATGGCTTCATTAGCTTACGTGGCAGAATCAGCGTTGTTACGTACCGAAAAATTAATCGGTATTCGTGGCGAAGAAGCGTGTGCTACACAGATCGACATGGTTCGTATTTATTTGAACGAAGCAATGGATCAGGTTTGGTTACATGGTAAAGAAGCGTTGAATTCATTTGCAGAAGGTGATGAGTTACGCATGATGATGATGGGCTTGAAACGTTTCACTAAAACGGAGCCTTTCAATGTAAAAGATGCTCGTCAACGAGTAGCAAAGGTTGTTATTGAAAAAAATAAATATCCTTTTTAATCTACAAAAAAGTGCGATTGGAATACAGAAACGGCGAAATAGTATTATTTCGCCGTTCTTTATTGGTAATCCCACAAAAAAAAGATTTTTATAAGTAGCCGATTCAGAGCATATTTGCGTTTAAATACTTTTGTTTTAGAGATTCGATTTAAATAGAGTAAGATTAAGTATGAAGAAACTGTTTCCCATTTTTTTAGTAGCTGCGGGTTTGTTTTTGAGTTTTTGTGGAAAAGATCCGTATGCTCCCATATGTTCGAATGAATATTCGGCAGCGCAAGATTCGGCTGACCGTAAAGCCATTCGTGAATTTGTTGCGCGTAAAGGTATGACAGGTGTTAAAACTACATCATCAGGATTGTCTTATTTTATTTATGAAGAAGGTGAAGGTCAATCACCTCGCCCAACTTCCGTTGTTAGAGTAGACTATAGAGGATCTATGGTTTCAGATACAACAGGAAAAGCATTTGACTCTTCAGGTGTTCATACCGCTTTAGGATTGAATCAGGTTATTAAAGGATGGACCGAAGGTTTACAGTTAATAAAGGCAGGCGGCAGAATTCGTTTAATGATTCCGTCTCATCTTGCTTATGGCAGCTGTGGAAGTGGTTCCATTCCTCCAAATACACCACTGGTATTTGATGTAAGATTAGTTGAAATAGCAAAATACTAATAATCAAAAGACAAGTAGCAAGGCCCGTTTAACGGGCCTTGCTTTTTTATTGCTCGTTTTGTTTCCTGTAAACCCCAAAAAAGTTGATAAATAAAGTGTTACATATATAAATAAGTGGAATTTATTCGGTAAATTATAATAACCTAATAATCCCATTATGAAAAACCTACTTCTCTTCTCATTTTTAGCTCTTGTACTGGTTACATCTTGCAAAAAAGACAACTACGATCCTCTTGCACAACAACGAGAGGAAGAACGTAAGTTCAATGAACAGTTGGCGAAGGATACTGTGATCATTTCTAATTTCTTAAAACAGAACGAACTACCCTATCAACGGAGCAAAGAAGGCGTATACTATAAAATTGTTGAGCCAGGAGTAGGTTCAATCGTTTATAATGCGACTACAAAAATCCAGGTTAAATTTAGAGCCTTGTTGTTAGACGGTACAGTGATTGATGAAAGTGCAAAGGATACGCCTGTTACCTATACACTGGGCGATCTGATTGCAGGATTTCAAATTGGCGTTCCATTAATACAGCCTGGTGGTAAAGTTATTCTGTATATACCGTCCGGTTATGTATTCGGCACGCGGGCAATAGTTGATAACTCCGGAAAGCAGATAGCTCCGCCAAACTCCAACTTTATATTTGAACTCGAATTAGTGCAGGCGATTTAGGAGTTATTTACGCAGCGCTTGCTTATAAACGTTTAAACAACGTTCACGGGCAAACTTATGTTCAATGATAGGAGATGGGTAGTTGAGCTCTCTAAATTCAGGTACCCATTTTTTTATGTATTCCAATTGCGGATCAAATTTTTTGGTTTGTTCATCAGGGTTAAATATCCTAAAATACGGTGCGGCGTCGCATCCGGAACTGGCAGCCCATTGCCACCCTCCATTGTTACTAGACAACTCAAAATCTAATAGCTTCTTCGCAAAGTAAGCTTCACCCCAACGCCAGTCGATCAATAAATGCTTGGTTAAGAAGCTGGCAACTATCATTCGAACTCGGTTATGCATAAAACCCGTTGTATTCAATTGGCGCATTCCTGCGTCAACAATTGGGTAGCCGGTTTTTCCTTCACACCACCGTCTAAACTCTTCTTCATTATTTCGCCATTGAATATGATCATAGGCAGGCTTAAAAGCTTTACTAACCACATACGGAAAATGCCACAATATCATAAAATAGAAATCTCGCCAAATGAGCTCGTTTAACCAGGCTAAAGAATTAGCTTCATAGGCCTTACGGGCTAATCTTCGGATGCTAACAGTTCCAAAACGGAGGTGTATACTTATTCTTGAAGTACCATTGATTGCCGGGAAATCTCTATGTTGAGTATAATTTTCGAGGATACGTTCAAATTCTTTTTTAGGAAAGTCAATTGTTGCTCTGTTGAAACCGATTGCTTTCAAAGTAGGTAACTTAAATGCAGTTGTTTTATATAAGAATTGCAGATATCTCTCGGATGGGTATGGTTTCAAATAGAAATCCTTAAGGTGCTGCATCCACCTGTTTTTGTAGGGGGTAAACACTGTATAAGGTGATCCATCATTTTTTAATACCTCTTTCTTTTCGAAGATGGCCTGATCTTTAAATGTAATAAACTCTATCCCCGATTGTTGTAATAACTCTTTTATTGATTGGTCTCGTTGAGTGGCATAAGGCTCATAGTCATGATTTGCGTAAACGGTTTTGATCGGATATTCTTGTATTAATTCGGTCCATATGGCTGACGGAGTGCCATGTTTTACCAATAAACTACTTCCTAATTTTACTAATTCATCGTTAAGAGCACATAATTGGTCATGTATAAAAGTTACCCGTGCATCATTCTTGTCCTCAAGTTGATTAAGAATAGTAGTGTCAAAAATAAAAAGTAACAGAACAGGTGAGGCTTGTTTCAAGGCATGATATAAGGCTGCATTATCCTCCAGACGTAAATCGCGACGAAGCCAGCAAACAGTTATTGAATCACACATAAATGGAGAATTTGTAATTAGCGGTAAATTGCTTGTAAAGCATTTGACAATTCACCGTATTCAAATTTAAAGCCTGTTTGAATTGTTTTGTTGGCAGAACATTTAGTGCTGTCCAGCACTATTTTACTCATTTCTCCCAATACAAGCTTTAAGGCAAATGCAGGAACATTTGGCAACCATAACTTTTTTTTCAGTGTTGCAGCAACTGTTTTAGTAAATTCAGTATTGGTTACAGACAAAGGAGAACAGGCATTATAGACGCCAATCATTGTATTGTTCTCAAATGCTGTAATGTATAAGCGACAAAGGTCATCGATATGAATCCAGCTGATCCATTGTTTTCCTGTTCCCAATGCTGCTCCTAAACCTAATTTTATGGGTTTAGTAATCTGAGGTAGAGCGCCTTCATTTTTATCAAGCACCATTCCTGTTCTTATTTTTACAGTTCGAATGCTTAATTGGTTAAATTTATCTGCTGCACGTTCCCATTTCTGACAACAAAGACTTAGGAATTCATTCGTTGGGGGAGCACTTTCGTTTAGAAGTTCGTTGTCTCGATCTCCATAATATCCAACTGCTGAAGCGGAGACAAAGCAATCCAATTTTTTAGCTGAATTTTTTACTTTAGAATAGAGCAGGTTTATCCCATCAACTCTGCTATGAATAATTTCTTCTTTTCGTTTATCCGACCAATGTTTATCTGCAATTCCGGCACCAGCTAAACTGATTATAACATCAGCAAACTCAATGGCAGCTTCATCTATTATTTCTTTAGGGATATCCCAGTTAAAAACTTTTATGTTTCCCTCCATAGCAGAGTCGGATCTTGAAAGCCAGCCTACGTTATAGCCCTTCTCTTGCAAGATGGTTGTTAAACGTTTGCCAACCAAACCACTACCTCCGGTTATGAGAATATTTTTTGCCATAGTTCAGATAAAGAAAATATCGGGCCAAGATGAAAATGATAAAGTGTAATATCCCTGATTGTTTACGGTTTTAAAACTATTAAGAATTACTTTTGTTTGCTTTTTTTATTAAGCGATTTCAAATTGTATGGAGCATAAGTTAAGATACAGCAAACATATTTTTGTTTGCACCAATGAGCGCGCACCAGGTACACGGGTATGCTGTGGGGAGAAGAACGGTTTAGCACTGGTAGCCGCATTTAAAAAAGTAATTAAAGATAAAGGATTATCAACAGAAGTGAGGGCGCAGAAGGCCGGATGCTTAGAAACCTGTGAGCTTGGACCATCGGTAGTAGTATATCCCGAAGGTATCTTTTATGGTAAGGTACAATTAGAGGACGTGGAAGAAATCGTTAATGAGCATATCCTAAACAATAGAGTAGTAGAACGCTTGGTAATGGATATGGAACTGCTTGATCAGTTGCAGGCAAAGTAATGGGGGAGGGTGGAAAATAAACTGTGTCAACCATTATTATTGTTATTGTTGAGGAGTTGGAATGTGGTAAACTCTTTTCGAGTTTTCCATATTTCAACACCTTTGTTTGTTAGTTCAAATCTAACTTCATTCTTCCATCAAACCAAATGGCCAGGTGAGAGGCGGTTTGGGCCCAGTTGGTCAGCGGCATGGTCCATTTCTGGCTGATGTTGCCATGGGCCAGATAAATCAATTTGATCAGGGCCGTGTCCGAGGTGAAGGCGCCTTTGGTTTTGGTCACTTTGCGTACCTGCCGATGAAAGCCTTCAATGGTATTGGTCGTATAGATCAAACGTCGGATAGCCACATCGTATTTGAAATACGTACTAAGCTTTTCCCAGTTATGGCGCCAGGACTGCAAGACCACCGGATACTTCCTGCCCCATTTCTCCTCCAGTTCCTCCAGCCGTAATTCGGCCAGATCTTTGTTTACAGCCTGGTAAACAGGCTTCAGGTCTTTCATGAACTCTTTTTGATCTTTAGAGGCCACGTATTTCAGACTGTTGCGGATTTGATGAACGATGCAGGTTTGTACTTCTGTTTCGGTAAAAACAGCGTTAATGGC
This sequence comes from Solitalea canadensis DSM 3403, assembly GCF_000242635.2. NCBI lineage: Bacteria > Pseudomonadati > Bacteroidota > Sphingobacteriia > Sphingobacteriales > Sphingobacteriaceae > Solitalea > Solitalea canadensis. Next base: position 3,690,497 of record NC_017770.1, on the reverse strand, counting down.
TTCTGCAAAGCCTTTTAAGTTATCAATGCAGGCGATCAGGATGTCGCTGACTCCACGGTTCTTTAAATCGGTCAGTACGCCCAGCCAGAAATTGGCGCCTTCACTTTGCGAGACGTACATGCCCAATAGCTCTTTTTTACCATAACGATTGATGCCCAGAATGTTGTAAACAGCCCGCGATACCACCCGGTTATCTTCTTTCACCTTATAATGCATGGCATCCAGCCAAACGATAGTGTACAGTTCTTCCAAAGGACGGCTTTGCCATTCTTTTATCTGCGGGAGGATCTTGTCGGTAATGGCGCTCAGGGTGGCGTGGGAGATGTCCGTGTCATACATATCCTTGATGTGTTTGGAGATGTCCCGGAAGCTCATCCCCAGGCCGTACATCCCCAGTATCTTGGACTCTAGGCTTTCGGCCAGGATGGTTTCCCGTTTTCGGATCAGTTCGGGTTCAAAGGTGCCGGTTCGGTCGCGGGGAGTCTCGATGGTCAGCGTTCCATCGGACGTTTTGAGTTGCTTTTGGCCTTTGCCATTCTTCCGATTGCCCGAGTTGCGTTCCTCCTCATCCAAATGGCCCTCTAACTCTGCTTGCAAGGCGGCTTCTAAAAAATGTTTCAGCAATGGTGCGAATGCCCCTTCTTTGCCGTACAGAGACTTACCTGAGCGAAACTGCTCCAAGGCTTTCTTCTTAATAAACTCTAAATCAAATTCTGGTGTTTCCATAAAAAACTGTGTTAAAGGTCTTAATTCTTTCTAACCTTTGACACAGTTTATTTTCCACCCTCTAATGGGGTGTTGATATTACCTCATATTTACACCCCTAACCTCTCCCGATTTCAGTTAGAAGGGTTAGGGGTGTATTCTATGTAAACCTAAAAATCAGTTTTACAATCCCTGATTTGATGTCCTAAGTCGTCAATAATCATCTCATGTACTTCGATGAGGTGTTTAACAACATCTCCGATCGATATCATCCCAACTAGTTCAAAATTATCTTCTACTGGTAAATGCCTAAGCCGATTGCAGGTCATAACTTCCATGCATTCTTCCACCTCATCATTTGGAGTAGTGGTAAATAGGTGGTCGCTCATAATTTCTCTTACACGGGTTTCTTTCGATGCTCGTCCTTTCAAAATTACTTTGCGCGCATAGTCGCGTTCGGTGAAGATGCCAATATGACGCCCATGATCTGTTACTACTAATGCCCCAATGTTCTTTTCTATTAGATCCTCTAAAGCATCGTATACGGTTTCTTCTGCATCAATGGTGTAAACCGTATTGCCCTTTTTGGCTAAAATGTCTTTTACCTTAAGCATACTTGTACAGTTTACTTAAATATAAAAAATATAACGGTTATTACACAGATAATTAAATGTTTAACAAGATTAATTGAGCGTGATTTTAACGCTTGATGCGCTGTTAGTTTATTGCTTGTTTTAATGCTTCATCATAGCTAAGCAAGGGTACTTTTACGATTTCACGTATCCTGTTATCGGCACAAACAAGTCCGTTTTTCATACTGCTGATTAACTTTTTAGCAGAGGAAAGCGAAATGTCGGTTAAACCAAATAACCAATATGCAGATAATTGGGTGGCAGAAACAGGAGCACATATAACCGGACGATGGAGTTTGGCCAATTGAAGATAAGTTAACAGAATTTGCTTATACGAAAGGATATCTGGTCCGCCAATATCAAATTGTTGATTGAATGTTTTTTTGTTGCCTAAAACGCCCTCTAAGTATTGGAGTACGTTTTGAAGCGCTATCGGCTGACAATTATTATTGAACCACTGAGGAGTAATGATAACAGGGGCTTTTTTTGCCAAGGTTCTGATAATTTCAACTGAAGTACTTTCCGTGCCTATAATAGGACCTGTTCTTAAAATGGTGTGAGGAATTGAACTGGATTTTAGTCTGTTCTCAAGATTTAACGCTGGACCGGTATCACTATTAACAAGGCTACTTAGAAATATCAGTTGCTGACACGACGTATTTTTAAGTATGGAAATAAAATTATGAGCACAAAGATTTTCCATGTGATGAAAATCTTCATGAATGGCACCTGTAGAATGGGCAAGGTAATAAGCGGCGTCAATATCGGTCGGGAGATTTGCTAATGAACCTGCTTTTAAAAGATCTCCTTCAATAATATGTAGCTGATCGCTAAACTTATTTTTTTCATGGAAACGTTTCTTGTTCCGAACGAAACAGAATATTTCATGTCCTTTTTCGATTAGTAATGGCAATAAATGCGTTCCTATATATCCGTTAACACCTGAAAAAAGTACTTTCATGTAATCCTAAGCTTTTATCACGTGAGGTTTATAGGTATCCGTTTTTACTTTTGCACCCAGTTCATGCAAAATATTGTAAAGGCCAAAGTTGGTACGGTTGGTATAAATAAAATGCTTTACTCCGCGAGCTTGTTTAAATTCTGGCATTTTTGATGCTCTTTCACCTAATATGAATAACTCTTCAAAATACCCCGGTTTACTAAAATCAAACTCTTTTTGCACGTAAGGTCTCGCAAAAAGGCCAATCATTTCCCGATAATTTTCATAATAAAAATCCACCATTTCTGGGGTGTCATCTTCAAAAATCATTTCCAACTGCTTAAAATAATCGATCGTTAACTCTCGATCTTCAAACGGGTTGGCAACGAAAGCAAAAAAAGGATAATAAAAATTATCAGGTAGCTCTTTGATGCAACCAAAATCAATAATGCCAAGTTTTTTCTCTGGTGTAATAAGAAAGTTCCCGGGATGTGGATCTGCGTGGACTGCTCTCAGCTCGTGTTGCTGGAAATTATAAAAATCCCACAGTGCTTGTCCAATCATGTTACGTTCTGCCTGAGAGGGGTTAGTATTAAGGTATTCGCGTAAATGAAGACCCTCTATCCAATCCATAGTAATTATGCGTTTGCTCGAGAACTGTGGATAATAAGTCGGAAATACAATGTTATCCAGGTGCGCGCATTCACGTGCAAAATATTGTGAACGATTAACCTCCAATTCGTAATCGGTTTCTTCTAAGAGCTTCTCCTCAACCTCCCTCATGTAAACAGCTAATTCGGCTTCGCTCATTCCCAGTAACCTGAATGCAAAAGGTTTTACCATTTTAAGGTCAGAACTGATGCTGTCGCCAACTCCCGGATATTGAATCTTTACTGCAAGTTTCTTTCCGTTTAAGCTTGCTTTATGCACCTGTCCGATGGAGGCAGCATGTGTTGATTTAAGATTAAAGGAGTCATAAATCTTATCAGGTGTTTTTCCAAAGAATTTAGTGAATGTCCGAATAATCAGCGGTCCGGAAAGAGGTGGGGCGCTATATTGAGCTTGTGAAAACTGATCTGAATAGGCTTTGGGTAAAATATTTTTATCCATGCTTAACATCTGTGCAATTTTTAAGGCACTGCCTTTCAACTGACTCAACGCATTATAGATATCAGCAGCATTGTTCTCATTTAGCTCATCTCTTGTATGTTCAGGATTGACTAATTTCTTTGAGTAATGCTTTATATAATTGACTCCCACTTTAGCACCTGTAGTAACGAACTTAACAGATCGTTCTACTTTTGACACGGGGATACTGCTTTGCTCTTTCATTATTTTTAAGAGGGATTACACCGATTATAGAGGAATTACACCGATCGTTTTAGATTGTTCTGATTGACCGATTTAAAACGTGAATTTTACTTTGCCTTTTCCTTGTTGAACGAGGAATTTTCCATATTCGAGCAAATTGTCGATTGGGCCACGGCTCATAAGGTCGAGGGTAACGTTGATTCCTTTTTCTATTGCTTCATCGGTTTTTTCAAAGTTTTCACTGTCATCATTGATCCAGAAATTGATAATGAAAGCCAATTGCAGCCATAGCGCATTTTTGTATTTGTCAGAAATGAATTTACGGTCGATAATCTCACTTTTATCGATTCCTTCGTGAAGTACTTCCGAGATAAACTCTTCAAAAGAAAGTTTTGCTTTTACTAAGATCTTAGGTGTCGAAAAGCCTTTTCCGGCATGTTTAATTGAATACGTAATAAAGCTTCGGGTTGATTTCATTTCCTCTGTTAAAGTGAAGAAATAGGAGAGGATACGTTCTCTTGCAGAATAATCAGGATAAACCTCTTGAGACTTTACTTTAAGGGCTATTTCGTTAAACAAATCTTTCCAGAAACTACCTTCAATAGCATCAAATGAATTAAAATGTTTGTAAAAGTCTTCTTCTTTCAGTTTTAAAGACTTGGTAAAAGCGTATACCGACTTGGGCTGTTCATTGTTAGTAAGAACATAGTCCATATACGCGGTTTTAATTTTCTCACGAGCGTCCATAAATTTATGAGTTTAGATGTAAGCTTTTGACTACTTATTTACATAACGCGTTTGCTATGTTTATGTTTTGAATACTAACTAATTAACGTTAGTTGCCTCGCAAAAAGCTTTTTTATAATCGCAACATTAGCAATCTTTTACTCGGATGGAGTACATATTATAACTGGCAACCTGAGTTTAATTAACTGTTCAATATTACAATACTTCAGGATTGGCAATGTTGGTAGGATTGCCATTAATATAGTTGATTGCATTCTCAAAGGCTTTGGCAAAGTACAGTTCATATCCGCTTTTTTCTACATAGCCTAAATGAGGTGTACAAACAACGTTTTTCATTTGCAAAAGTTCATAGTTACTATCATAGATGGGCTCGTTTTCATAAACGTCCACCCCTGCAAAACCTGGACGACCCGTTTTTAAGCATTTAAGTAAAGTTCCTTCTTCAATTAATTCGGCACGAGCGGTATTTATTAAAGCTGCTGTAGGTTTCATTAATAGTAGATCAGTTTCTTTGACAATTCCAGCTGTTTTATCGTTAAGCCTCAAGTGCAGCGAAACCACATCTGCCAATCTGAAAAAATCTTCTTTACTTTTAGCACTTTCAAAACCGTCATTTACAGCATTTATCCTTGAGTTTTCACTTCCCCATACCAATACTTTAGCGCCGAACGCTTTAGCATAACCGGCAACCATTTTTCCAATTTTTCCATAACCCCAGATACCAATTGTCTTACCGTAAATTGTTGATCCGATATTGGTTTGCCATTTACCATTTTTGAAATCTTCAATGGCAGCAGGAACTTGTCGAACCGTATTCATAATGAGCGACCATGTTAGCTCGGCCGGTGCGATGGGAGAACCAATGCCTTCCGCAATCGCAACTTTGTGTTGTGTGCAAGCGGGCAAGTCCAAGTGATTAGCGATTTTACCCGTTTGGCTAATGAGCTTTAAATCAGGCAGCTTACTTAACAAATCTTCATTGATTTGAGTACGTTCTCTTATCAACACCAGAATTTCAATGTTTTTAAGCTTTTCGGCCAGTAGAATGGTGTTCTTCTCCGTTTCAGTTAAAATGGTAACATCGTAGTCTTTTAACCACTGGAAACAGTTAAGATCTTTTACAGCATTTTGGTAGTCGTCTAGAATGGCAATTTTCATATGATGAAATCAAAAATGAGCTAAGCAACAAGGTTAGGTTATAAACAAAACAAACAAAAAAACATTGGTTAGACAGGTATAACCTAAACTAAAAATAATTAACTTGATGGTAACAAAAATTGTTTAGTTTAAGTTTAAAGATGAATTGCGTTGAAGTTTAAACAATTATCGTTTTTACTCGTTATAGCTACAGAATAAAATATTAAGAAGACGCTAAATCAATACATAGTATATTGAAGGACTGGCGAAGAATTTAAGTGAATTTATTTTCTTTGTAGTACTACGTTTAACTTACAAACAACAATGCGTTAACAATTGTTAAACTTGCAGAAATAATAAAAGAGTGAAAAAGTTCTCGATAAGTGATATAGAGTGTTTGACAGGTATTAAAGCACATACCATCCGGGTTTGGGAACAACGATATAACCTAATTATCCCCAAAAGAACAGATACCAATATCAGGTACTATGATGATTGTGATCTGAAAAAGTTTCTGAATATTTCATTGTTGCTCGATTCAGGGATGAGAATTTCTGAAGTGGCGAAAATGAGTGAGAATGATATCTCCAATCAAATAAATAAGCTTGCCGACTGCGAAATTAATGGTTGTTCATGTACCATTGGGTCTATGTGCAATGCTATGCTTACCCTTGATGAAGCCATTTTTGAAGAAACAATGGAAACAAGTATTCAGTCGATGGGTATGGAGCGTACTATGTTGGAAGTTGTTTATCCATTTCTTCATAAGATAGGAATGATGTGGCAGGCCGGTACTATTAATCCTGCGCACGAGCATTTTATCACTCACCTTATCAAGCAAAAGCTTATCACCGCAATTAGTAAGATTGAAACTCCTAACCCTGAGCTTGCTAAAAAATATATGCTCTTTTTACCAGAAGGAGAGGCTCACGAGTTAAGTCTGCTTTTTGCCAATTATTTGATTAAGTCTCGTGGTCATCATGTGTTGTACCTGGGAGCTAACTTGCCGTATGAAGACCTTTTTCAGGTAGCCAGTTATTATGATCCTGATTATGCAATTACATTCCTTATTACCGATACTGTATTTGGAGATGTAAATATCATGGTTACTAAATTGCTTGAAAATTTACCAAAATGGCCATTAGCTGTTTCAGGGCATTTGGCATTAAATTCTGCCATTACTCCTCAAGATCGCTTAACAGTGATTAAAAATGTACCTGAACTAATCGATTTTATTAATAACAATGCCGAAGTGCAACGACTGTATTTTACTTGTTAAATGGTCAGAAAGGTTAAAATTGCATCAGAATGATTAACTGATGTAAATCATTTTCTATAAACGCAAAATTCCTTTTTTTCTTTCCATATAACAGGTAAGATAACTACTTTTGCTACCCGACAGATTTTATTGGAAAATAAGTAAGTAGAATGGATAATCTCACGTATCTTACCAACGCGCACACCTCGTATATCGAATCTCTTTATCAACAATATAAAAGTGATCCGACGTCAGTTGATTTCAGCTGGCAGAAATTTTTCGAAGGCTTTGAATTAGGCAAAAATTCAGAAGCAGGAGCCGATGTGCCTGCAACAAATGAGCATTTTGAAAAAGAAATGAAGGTGTTGAACATGATAAACGGCTACAGACAACGCGGCCACTTGTTCACTAAAACTAATCCTGTTCGCGAACGCATGAAGTTTTTCCCAGGTAAAGAACTGGAAACTTTCGGCTTAAGCGAAGCTGACATGGATACTGTATTCAATGCAGGTATCGAAGTTGGATTAGGCGCTACAACTTTGAGAAACATTCGTCAGCTGCTTGAAGAAACCTATTGTGAATCAGTAGGAGCTGAATACAAATACATCCGTAACCCTGAAAAAATGAAGTGGTTTGAGGAGCGTATGGAAAGCAGCAGAAATAAGCAAAAATTTACTTCTGATGAGAAAAAACGTATTCTTCATAAACTGAATCAGGCAGTTGTTTTTGAAAACTTCCTTCACACAAAATTCTTAGGACAAAAACGTTTCTCTTTAGAAGGAGCTGAAACAGTTATTCCTGCTTTAGACTCAGTTATTGAGAAAGGTGCAGAATTAGGCATTAAAGAGTTTGTTATTGGTATGGCTCATCGCGGTCGTTTGAACGTATTGGCCAATATCATGAACAAAACCTACAAAGATATTTTCACAGAGTTTGAAGGTAAAAACTACGATGAAAGTGCGCCATTTGGAGGTGATGTAAAATATCACATGGGATTCTCTACCGATGTACAAACAGTAGATGGTAAAGATGTTCACTTGAGCCTTTGTCCAAATCCTTCACACCTTGAAACTGTTGATGGTGTAGTAACAGGTATTGCTCGTGCTAAGATCGATCAGAAATACGATAATGATTATAAGCAGCTTGCACCAATATTAATTCATGGTGATGCCTCTGTAGCAGGTCAGGGTATTGTTTACGAAGTACTTCAGATGGCTAAGCTTGATGCTTACAAAACTGGAGGAACTATTCACCTGGTAATCAATAACCAGGTTGGTTTTACTACCAACTACCGTGATGCTCGTTCAAGTACTTATTGTACAGATATTGCTAAAGTAACCCTTTCTCCTGTGTTCCATGTAAATGGAGATGATGTGGAAGCGGTTGTTTATGCAATTAACCTGGCAATGGAATACCGTCAGAAATTCCATAATGATGTGTTCATTGACATTCTTTGTTACCGTCGTTACGGTCACAATGAAGGAGATGAGCCTCGCTTCACTCAGCCTACTTTATACAAAGCGATTGAGAAACATCCAAATCCACGTGAGATCTACAATGAAAAATTGTTGAAACAAGGTGATGTGGATGCCAATCTTGCAAAAGAAATGGATAAGAACTTCCGTAAAATGTTGCAAGAACGATTGGATGAAGTAAAACAAGAAGCGCCTAAGTTTACAAAACCAACCATGCAAGGTCCATGGAAAGGTATGCGTTTTGCTACCCCTGAAGACTTTGTAAAATCAGTTGATACCGCGGTAAGCGAGAAAACATTAGTTGATATAGGAAATAGGATCACCGATCTTCCTTCAGATAAAAAATTCATTAACAAGATTGAAAAGCTATTTGGCGATCGCAAGAAAATGATCAACGAAACTAAATCGTTGGATTGGGCGATGGGTGAATTATTAGCTTACGCTACTTTGGTTAATGAAGGCCACCGAGTACGTTTCTCAGGAGAGGATGTTGAACGTGGTACATTCTCACACCGTCATGCTATCATTAAGGTAGAAGAGTCGGATGAGGAATACAATCCAATTCAGGAAAAAGTAGCTACTTCACCTGCAGCTCCATTTGAAATCTATAACTCACACCTTTCAGAGTATGGCGTTTTAGGTTTTGAATATGGTTATGCGATGGCTTCTCCAAATGCTTTAACAATTTGGGAAGCTCAGTTTGGTGATTTTGTTAACGGTGCACAGATCGTTATCGATCAATACATTGCTGCTGCAGAAACCAAATGGCAACGCAGTAATGCATTGGTAATGTTATTACCTCATGGTTTTGAGGGTCAAGGACCTGAGCACTCATCAGCTCGTATCGAGCGTATGATGGAGCTTTGTGCAGAGTACAATATGTATGTAGCTAATTGTACTACACCGGCACAGATCTTCCACATTATGCGCCGTCAGTTAAAGAATGAATTCCGTAAACCATTAACAGTATTCTCGCCTAAAAGCTTATTGCGTCACCCTGCATGTGTGAGTCCATTGGCCGACTTTACTAAAGGTGGCTTTAAAGAGATCATCGACGATAACTACGTAAAAGCAAAAGACGTTAAACGCGTATTGTTCTGTTCAGGTAAGATTTATTATGAATTACTTGATCAGCAACAAAAAGATGGCCGTAAGGACGTGGCTGTTGTTCGTTTAGAACAGATCTATCCATTCCCTTATGAGCAATACAATGCGATTAAAGAGAAATACAGCAATGCAGAAGAATGGATTTGGGTACAGGAAGAACCTGAGAATATGGGAGCATGGCCTTGGTTAGTTCGTCACTTACGCAGAGAACCATTAGATGTAATTGCTCGTTTAGAAGCAAGTTCTCCAGCTACCGGTTATTCGAAACTGCACGTAGCGCAGCAATTAAATATTATTGCAAAAGCTTTTGCCAGCAAAGTGAAATCAGAGGTAAAAGAGAACGTGAAGAAAACAACTGAGAAAGCAGTAAAAGTAGATTAATTAGTGAATTACGAGTTTCGGGTTACGAATTACGAACTCAAATCGTAGATATAACAGTACTTGTTATACGCAATTCGAAACCCGTAACCCGCAACCCGAAATAAAAATAATAACTCGCAATCCGTAATAAAAAAACAATGGCTTTAGAAATGAAAGTGCCCGCTGTGGGCGAATCGATAACCGAAGTAACCTTATCTCGCTGGATTAAAAATGATGGTGAGTTTGTTGAAATGGACGAGGTAATTGCCGAATTAGAATCGGATAAAGCAACTTTTGAATTAACTGCTGAGAAATCAGGTGTGTTAAAAACAATGGCTGCTGAAGGTGATACTATTCCTGTTGGCGCTGTAATTTGTGCTATTGAAGAAGGTGCCGGAGCTCCAGCTGCCGCGCCTGCTAAAGAAGAAAAAACTGTAGCTGCTTCAGCTCCTGCGGCTGTTGCCGCTCCTGCATCGTCAGGTGATTCTTATGCTGCGGGTCATCCATCTCCTGCTGCCGGTAAAATTTTAGCAGAAAAAGGTATCGATCCAAAAGATGTGAACGGTACAGGTAAAGATGGTCGTGTTACCAAAGAGGATGCTGAAAAAGCGCAAGCTAAAGCTGCTGCTGCACCTGCGAAAACTGCAGCTCCTGTTGCGGCCGCTGCACCTGCTGGTCCTCGTGCTGAGAAACGCGAAAAAATGTCGAATCTTCGCAAAACTGTTGCTAAACGTTTAGTAGCTGTTAAAAATGAAACGGCAATGTTAACTACTTTCAATGAGGTAGATATGTCGCCAATCATGGAGATCCGTTCTAAATACAAAGATAAATTCAAGGAAAAACACGGTGTTGGTTTAGGTTTCATGTCATTCTTTACCAAAGCAGTTTGTGAGGCTTTGAAAGAATTCCCTGCTGTTAATGCACGTATTGATGGTGAGGAAATTGTATACAATCAATTTGTAGACTGTTCTATCGCTGTTTCTGCTCCTAAAGGTTTAGTTGTTCCGGTGATCCGTAACGCTGATTCTATGACATTAGCTCAAATAGAACAAGAAGTTCTTAACCTAGCGTTAAAAGCTCGAGAGAACAAACTTTCAATTGAAGAAATGACAGGTGGAACATTCACTATTACGAATGGTGGTGTATTTGGTTCAATGATGTCGACGCCGATTATCAATGCTCCTCAATCAGCTATTTTAGGTATGCACAATATTGTTGAGCGTCCTGTTGCTGTAAATGGTCAGGTGGTAATTCGTCCGATGATGTATGTTGCCCTTTCTTATGACCACCGTATTATTGATGGTCGCGAGTCTGTTGGTTTCTTAGTACGTGTTAAACAATTATTAGAAGATCCTACTCGCTTATTATTAGGTGTTTAGTCTTTTAAAATGATAATTTTGAAGCGGCCTTTCTCCTTAAAGAGAAGGGCCGTTTTTAGTTTCATTTAAATCATTTTAATGAATGGAGACAAACCTTCCAATTTCGTTAAGCAATTATCATCTTAGCGTTATCTCTCTTACTATCCCTGGTAACTTCATAAAAAATTCATAAAACTGCCTTTGTTTTGTATCATGGAAGGAGCAGTTTTCATTTCATTATGCTTCATTTTTGATTGCAGATTCAATCGAATCATTTCTGGTATTCAAAAAAGATAGCTCTCGCACTGTTCAATTTTCCTGCATAATCTAAAAGATACTTAATAACCAAATAGAGCTCATTATGATGAAGAAGATTGTAGTGCTTGCGGGTTTTTGTGCCCTGCTATACAATACTAGTTGCCAACAAACCGATAAAGAAGAAAAGAAAGAGGTAAGTAATTACGCGGTTACAAGTCCGTTAGCTATTGACACCTCTTTTACAAAGGAGTATGTTTCTCAGATACGCTCAGTTCGTAATATTGAAATCAGAGCTCAGGAAAAAGGATACCTGCAAAACATCTATGTAGACGAAGGGCAATCAGTAAAAGCAGGTCAGTTATTATTCAGAATTATGCCGAAGGTTTATGAGGCAGAATTACAAAAGGCTCAGGCAGAAGCTAAAGCAACGGAAATTGAGTATGAAAATACGAAAACGTTAGCTGACAAAAATATCGTTTCTAAAAACGAATTGACGATGGCGAAAGCTAAGCTTGACCAGGCTAAAGCTGAAGCATCATTGGCAAGTCTGCATCTTTCATTTACAGAAATCAGGGCGCCATTTGATGGAACGATCGATCGCATCCCTTTAAAACTGGGAAGTTTAGTAGATGAAGGCGAATTGTTAACTAGTCTTTCGGACAATAGCCAGGTTTATACCTATTTCAACGTATCGGAGCCGGAATATTTGAACTATCAAAGCACCGCTAATAAAGGCCAAAAGCAAAAGGTTAGTCTGATCCTGGCCAATAACGAAATGTTAAAAGCAAAAGGTGAGGTAGAAACTGTTGAAAGTGAGTTCGATAATGAAACCGGAAATATTGCTTTCCGAGCAAAATTCCCTAATCCAGGCTTATTGTTAAAAAATGGTGAAACCGGGAAAGTACAAATGGTAGTCCCTATTAAAAATGCACTGGTAATACCTCAAAAAGCTACTTACGAGTTACAGGATAAAAAATATGTATTTATCGTAGATAAAAACAATGTGGTAAAATCAAGAGAAATTACCGTAGCGACAGAGCTTCCTGATATCTACATTGTAAGTAATGGCCTTAAAACTGATGATAAAATCTTGATTGAAGGAGTGCAGAAAGTGAAAGACGATGATAAGATCGCTTGCAACTTTGAAGATCCTAAAAACGTGATCGGCCAGTTAAAATTAAAAGCGGAATAATTTACACGCCAAACCTAATTTTATGTTTAACAAGTTCATACAAAGGCCCGTCCTTTCTATTGTAATATCGCTCATCATCGTGTTTTTGGGTGTGTTGTCAATGGCTCATTTGCCGGTAACACAGTTTCCATCCATTTCTCCTCCAAAAGTGAATATCACTGCTGAGTACCCGGGAGCAAACAATGAGCTTTTAATAAAATCAGTTGTGATTCCGTTGGAAAGAGCATTGAATGGTGTACCAGGAATGAAATACATCGCTTCTGATGCAGGTAATGATGGAGAAGCAACCATTCAAGTGGTTTTTAACTTAGGAACCGATCCTAATCAGGCTTCGCTGAATGTGCAGAACCGTGTAGCTGCGGTAACTAATAAATTGCCGCCGTTAGTAATTCGAGAAGGGGTAAAGATTAGTCGTGAAGAGTCGAATATGTTGATGTATATCAACCTTTATAGCAAGGATCCTAAAATGAATGAAAACTTCCTTTACAACTTTGCTGATATAAACATTTTATCGGAGTTAAAAAGGGTTGATGGAGTAGGCTTTGCCGATATTTTAGGTAACCGCGAGTATGCAATGAGGATTTGGCTAAAACCTGATCGCATGCTGGCGTATAAAATTTCTGCTGATGAAGTTATGAAAGCATTGGATGAACAGAGTATTGAAGCATCTCCGGGTAAAACAGGGGAAAGTTCAGGCAAACGTTCACAGGCTTTCGAATATGTTTTAAAATATCCAGGTAGGTATAGCACCAAAGATGGATATGGAAATATAGTGTTACGTTCTAGTCCTGATGGCGAGTTACTTCGATTAAAAGATGTTGCCGATATTGAATTTGGTAGCTCAATGTATGATTTGTACTCCAATCTTAACGGAAGAGGATCTGCTGCCATTGTATTAAAACAGGCATACGGAAGTAATGCAAGTCAGGTTATTGCTGATGTAAAGGCCAAAATGCAGGAACTAAAATCAAAAGATTTTCCTAAGGGGCTGGACTATGAAATCAGTTATGATGTGTCTAAATTCTTAGATGCTTCTATTGAAAAAGTAATTCATACCCTGGTCGAAGCCTTTATTTTGGTAGGTATAGTAGTATTCATCTTTTTAGGCGACTGGCGTTCCACCATTATTCCGGCAATTGCGGTTCCGGTATCATTAGTGGGTACGTTCGTGTTCATGCAGTTTTTTGGTATTACTTTAAACCTGATCACGCTTTTTGCATTGGTATTGGCCATTGGTGTAGTTGTGGATGATGCGATTGTGGTAATCGAAGCAGTTCACGCTAACATGGAGAAATATCATCTCTCCCCATTAAAAGCTACACAACGCGCCATGCGGGAAATCAGTGGGGCTATTATCGCAATTACCTTCCTGATGGCGGCAGTGTTTATTCCAGTAGCCTTTATGTCGGGCCCGGTAGGTATTTTCTATCGTCAGTTCTCAATCACTATGGCAACAGCCATTATTCTTTCGGGATTGGTGGCGCTTACTTTAACACCTGCATTGTGTGCCATGATGTTAAAGAATAACCATGGGAAAGCTAAAAAGAAAACTCTTGTAGATCGTTTCTTACATGGATTCAACCGATTGTTTGAAAAGCTATCCATTAAGTACGAACTGGTGCTTAATAAGGTGGTGAGCAGACGAATAGTAACCTTTGGTGTGTTGGCGGCATTTTGTATTGGAGTAGGGATTTTAAATAATAGTGTACCGAGCGGTTTTATTCCAAATGAAGATCAGGGAATGGTGTATGCCATTATTCAAACTCCTCCAGGATCATCTTTGGAAAGAACCAATCAGGTTGCAGAAAAACTACAGTCGATTGCGGAGAGAATTGATGGAATTAAGTCGGTTTCTTCATTAGCGGGTTATGAGATTTTAACCGAGGGTACCGGTGCTAACTCTGGTACTTGTTTGATCAACCTTAAAGATTGGAAAGATCGTAAGGAATCAGCTCAGGATATAATCAATGAGTTGGAAGAGAAATCAAAAGACATTACCGGGGCCAGTATTGAGTTTTTCCAACCGCCGGCAGTGCCTGGTTATGGAGCTGCAGGTGGTTTTGAGTTACGTTTATTGGATAAAGCCGGTAGTGGTGATTACAAAAAGATGGAAACGGTGAGTCGTGATTTTGTGAAAGAACTTAGCAAGCGACCAGAGTTAGCCTCTGTATTCACCTTTTACAGTGCGAGTTTCCCTCAATACATGTTGCGAATCGATAATGACATTGCACAGCAAAAAGGTGTGACTATTGATAATGCAATGAATACGCTTTCTACCTTAATTGGTAGTAACTATGAAACCAGTTTCATCAAATTCGATCGGCAGTATAAAGTGATGGTGCAGGCCTTACCTCAATATCGCGCTTTGCCTGAAGATGTGTTAAAGCTGTATGTTAAAAATGATAAAGGTGAAATGGTACCGTTCTCGGCCTTCATGAAAATGGAGAAAGTTTATGGTCTGTCTGAAATCACTCGTCATAACATGTATAACTCATCAGAGATCAGTGGTTCTTCAGCTCCGGGATATAGTAGTGGTGAGGCCATTAAGGCAATTACTGAGGTGGCTGCTAAAACATTGCCCAGAGGTTTCGGTATTGATTGGGCTGGTATCTCTAAAGATGAGGTTTCAAGAGGAAACGAAGCTGTTTACATTTTCCTTATTTGCCTTGGCTTTGTTTACCTGATCCTTGCTGCGCAGTATGAAAGTTTCATTTTACCACTTTCGGTTATTCTTTCATTGCCTGCCGGAATTTTTGGAGCATTCTTGTTCTTAAAAATATTCGGACTGGAAAATAACATTTATGCACAGGTAGCCATGGTAATGCTTATCGGATTGTTAGGTAAAAACGCAGTGTTGATTGTAGAATTTGCTGTTCAACGACATAGCGAGGGTGCATCCGTATTCAGGGCCGCAATGGAAGGAGCGAAGGTAAGGTTCCGGCCAATCTTAATGACCTCATTTGCATTCATTGCCGGATTGATTCCATTGGTTATGGCAACTGGTCCGGGTGCAATTGGAAACAGAACTATTGGTTCTGCAGCTGCAGGAGGCATGTTGTTTGGTACCGTGTTCGGAGTAATCGTAATACCTGGATTGTATTACATCTTCGGTAAAATAGCTGAAAAACATAAGTTGATCCGGATTGAGGATGAACAACCGCTGACTGAAGAGCTTGAGAACAAATTAGTCGAGGGTCACATGGCAGAAATTGAAGAAGTGTTGAACTGAAGATTTTAAAGGTAATGTTTAAACAGAAAATATATCTGGGTATAGGACTGGCTGGAATTTGCTTTGCGATGGCAAGCTGTAAAGTTCCTGCGGCAACTCAAAAAGTAGAAAATAAAGAGGTTCCGTTAAGTTATGTAAGCGCAACCGATTCGCTAAATTCGGGTAAGATTCAATGGAGGTCATTCTTTACAGACCCGAACTTGAATAGTTTGATTGATACAGCACTGAATCGCAATCAGGAATTGCAAATTACTTTACAGGAATTGGAAATCGCTAAAAGCGAGATCAAGCTTAAACAAGGTCAATTGTTGCCATCTGTTGAAGTTAGGGCTGGAGTTGGGATAGAAAAAATAGGGAGATATACCAGTCAGGGAGCTGGTGATGCTTCTACAGAAATTACGGCTGGTAAAGAAATGCCAGATCCGCTACCTGATTATCTATTAGGTGTATACGGTAATTGGGAAGTAGATATTTGGCATAAATTACGCAATGAAAAGAAAGCAGCGGTAAGCCGTTATTTAGCAAGTGTACAAGGTAAGAACTTCGTTGTAACTAATCTTGTGGCCGAAATAGCCAACTCTTATTATGAATTAGTAGCATTAGATACGCAGTTGACCATCGTTAAAAAGAACATTGAACTGCAAAACAATGCGTTGGAGATTATAAAAATCCAAAAAGAAGCGAGCAGAGTTACAGAGTTAGCTGTACGGAAATTTTCGGCCGAAGTATTGAACTCTCAAAGTTTGCAATACGAAATTCAACAGAAGATCACAGAAGCGGAAAATAGAATTAATTTCTTATTGGGCCGGTATCCTCAGCCTATTGCGAGAAGCTCAACCAATTTTACAGATTTAATTCCCGCGGATATACATGTCGGTATTCCATCCCAATTGTTAGCTAACCGACCAGATGTTAAGCAGGCAGAATTAGAACTAGCAGCAGCAAAATTGGATGTGAAGGCTGCAAGAGCAGAGTTTTATCCTTCATTAGGTATATCCGGCTCAATCGGATTACAGGCTTTTGATCCGAGCTATTTGGTTAAATTCCCCGAATCGATGCTTTACTCTCTGGCGGGTGAATTGGCGGCACCGCTGATTAATAGGAATGGCTTAAAAGCAGAACTAGCAAGTGCTAATGCAAAACAAATACAAGCCATTTATAATTACGAACGCACCATTTTAAATGCTTATGTGGAAGTGGCTAATCAGATGTCTACTATTAGTAATTCACAAAAAAGCTATGAATTAAAGTCAAAACAGGTGGATGAGCTTACCCATTCAATTGATATTTCTAATGATCTATTCCGCTCGGCACGAGCTGATTACCTGGAAGTACTAATGACTCAACGTGATGCTTTGGATGCCAAATTGGAATTGGTGGAAACAAAAAAACAGCAATTGAATGCGGTAGTAAATATCTATCAGGCTTTAGGAGGAGGGTGGAATTAATTGAACAAACACAAATTATCATAGCCTTAATTTTAGTGTGGCCTGGCAATAATTGCCGGGCTTTTTTATGATTCGCTTCATTGAAAAATAAGTTTATGAGGGGGCATTCTTTAATTTCCAATTGAAGAAAAAAAGCTTGAACTTTAATCTATCTAAATATTGAAAGCCATGCGAACACTACTGAAAGTAACTTTGGATGTTGCAGCAGCAAACAAAGCTTTAATGGAAGGTTCTTTACCCAAAATCATGCAATCTACCATAGAAAAACTTAAGCCTGAAGCGAGTTATTTTTACACTGTTGACGGTAGTCGATCTTGTTTTTTCGTTTTTGATTTGAAAGATGTTTCCGAAATTCCGGCTATTGCAGAACCCTTTTTCATGCAATTAAATGCTAAAGTAGACCTCAGTCCGGTAATGAACGCTGAAGATTTGCAAAAAGGACTAATGAATTTGCAAAGCATTAAAGGTTCTTAAAGCATTAAAGGTTCTTAAAGTATAAACCATATAAGACATAGGTAAGTGAAACTGCTTAAATGGTCTTAAATGTCTTATATGGTTCCAATTATCCAATCATCTCCTTAGGAAATACAATGGTGAAGGTTGTTCCCTCGTTGATAACCGAGTTTACATTAAGTTCCACCTGGTGATAGTTTACAATACTTTTGACGATAGACAAACCAAGACCCAACCCAACACTGGTTTGACTGGCTTTTTTAAAACGGTTAAAGATGGAAGCAATTTCTTCAGCAGGAATGCCGATGCCCGTATCAGAAATTTTTATTAAGTAGCTTCCGTCTATCTTTTCATCGTTTATCTGGATAATGCCTTTTTGTTTATTATACCTGATCGCGTTATTTATTAAATTGTAAAACAGTTGAAAAAGCAGATCATAGTTCAGCTTCTTCAAGGTAACTGACGAAGATACATTGACAGATAGCATGAGTTGTTTTTCAGCCATTCGGTGATGTAAGTCCTGTATTACCTCATTAATTAATGTTTTAGGACTGGTTGTATCAACTTTGGCAAACTGTTCATTCTCAATTCGTGAAATAAGAAGCAGCGACCTGACAATTTTCTTTAACCTATTCAAGGTTTTCATCATTTCCATTAGTTTGCCTTGCAAATGCTCATCAATTGATTCTTCCATCATCAGATTTTCAATTTTGGTTTGTAGAATACTGATAGGAGTCATTAACTCATGAGAAGCATTTGCAGTAAATTCCCGTTCTTTTTCAAAGATTTCATGAATCTGATCCATCAATTGGATAAAAGCAGTATCAAGATACTTGAAATCATAAGTGGAGGTCTTTATTGGAGGAATCTCCTCATTGAATGGGAATTTTCTATTTAAGAGTTTGGTATTGATAATCTGCCCTAAAGGCTTTAACAGGTAACGGGTAAATACCAGGTCAATTAACAAGGTTATCACTACTAGACCAATTAACACATACAGAGCCACTTTCTGCAAAGCGCTATTGTATTGATTGATAGTAGCAGTAGTTTTCCCAATTTCGAGGTTATAGTTTCGATTGCCATGGTTGAAAGTATAGCTAAGCACACGATAAGTCAGTGTATCTTGCTCAACCACACGTTTCGCTGTCTGTATAGTGTCCAGCTTACTATTACGATCGGCAGGCTCAAGTGAAATATATTCTTCTTTGAGCATAGTGTAACTACCATAACTGCTATCGCCCTGTAAATAAAAGTCGACACCATTATGTGCAATTACCTTTAATACTTTCTTTTGTTGTTCGCGTAAGTAATAGGTGGTGTATTGAAAAGCTATTCTCTCTATTAAAGAAGGGAGCAGGGTGACAAAGAGCACCACAACTGCCAGTTTTGATAACGTAATAAAAAGGGTAAGCTTTGTTAGTAGTTTCACTTTAATATTAAGTTAAAAGATACTATCGCGATTTTATTTTATAACCTACTCCACGGATCGTTTCCAACCATTCTGTTGCCGCAAAAGACCCAAGTTTTTTTCTGATGTTTTTGATGGTTGCATCGATGTAATTTGAATCATAATCATCATCTGCAAAAACACCCCATATATGTTCACTTAGCTGCATCCTTGTTAACGGACGGTTTTTGTGTAATAGTAAATAGCTAAGTAAGTCAAACTCCTTACGTGAAAGCTCAATTTCCGATTGATTATGTAGTACCAGTCTTTTCTTGAGATCTATTTTAAAATCGCCCAGCGAAACTAAGGAATCACTAAGTCCTGACTTCCTGCGGGAGATAGCATGCATTCTTGATTGTAATTCCAGCAAAGAAAAAGGTTTAGGCAGATAATCATCTGCTCCCAAATCAAGTCCTTTAATACGATCTTCCAAATTACCGCGAGCAGTCAGAATAATATAGGCTGCTTCCGGATTGTGTTTTTTTGCCTCTTGCAGTAATGTTAATCCGTCTTTATCTGGTAACCCAAGGTCTAGTAGTATAAAATCATAAAGATTGACAGCAATTTTTTCCAGACCTTCTTTGGCGGTATATGCTTTGTCGCAGATGTAAAAAGCTTTCTTTAGAAAATCTTCCATTTCCGAAGCTAAACTATGCTCATCTTCAATGATCAATACATTCATCTGGTCAGAATTGATAGTAAAAACTTAAATTGAAAAATGATTTTGGAGTTGTTGATACTGCATCCACTTGTTTTCCTAGTATTGATAGCTGATAAGCAGCTTCTATTAAATAAGTTGATCTATTATAGGCTAAGGGCATTTTAAGGTTATAAGACAACAAACTGAATTTTGAGGCAGGAACATACGATACAATACTTCCATTGCCATTATTAACAGGCTGTTGCTGAACATTAGGTTTGCCACCAGGGTTCGCTTTATTATTTTTCTTGGTGATATAAGTGTCGTAGAAATGTTGAGTTCCGGCAACTATTTCAACTCCGGGCTCAATGGATATATAATCCTCATCACTAAATAAACTTCCGAGGCTAAATGCTTTGGAGTTCGTTAGCGTGATAAAGAAGTCCTGCTCTTTACCGAAAGCGTAATCAGCACTTAGGGCAGAGGTTAGCCAGTAATTATACGTTACAGATGCGTTGATATTTTCTGCATTTGAAGCTTGCAGAAGAGGAGAATTTGTAGGAAAAAATGTATGATTAAATCCGAGACCTACAGTCAACTTTTCAGTTAGGCTATAATCGTAACCTGCGCCTAAGGCAACAACAGTACCTCCTTCAGTATTTATTAGTTGATAGATGCTTGAGGCGAAGTATAACCCCATAGGCAATCTCACAGTAGCATTTGTTAAAACCAATGGAAACTTTTGATCGGTTGTTTGACCGTAATAGTTAGCATTGCTGATGTACATAGCTGCAACAGTGAGTGTGGTTTTGCTGCTATCGGCTTGGGCAAATCCTATCACTCTTATTAAACAAAAAAAAATGCTTAAGCATATATACTTAATCATTTTAGAACCTACGCATGTTGACCTTAACTTTTGGCTTAGCAATTTTAACTGGTTTAATTTTAATTGGTTGTTGCTTTACAACAGCAGGCTTGGCTTGTTTACGAGATTTAGGCACCTCTTTAATATCACCCTTTTTCCCATTGTTGCTTTTTGGATCAGGCTTTTTTTGTTGCCTTCCAGTTGAATCAGGTATAGAGAATACGTCTTCATTCAAATAATCACTAGACCCAACAGTGGCGGCGAACGATACATGTGAGCCTGCTATTATTATAATAAACGAATAAAGGAATCGATTTAAATATTTCCTGATCATGATTGCAAACATAATAAGTTTGTTGCCAAAAAGACAAACATCTGTGCAACGGCTTAAAATGAAAAAAGGGTTTTGCCCACATAGTGAGGCAAAACCCATCATTGGCCGAAATTATTATTTTTTCTTTAAAGTAATTGTTCCAAGTGCAGTAGTTTGTCCAGCTACAATTGCAACACTGTTAATGGTTGAATCTTTGTAAGTGGTATCTTGAGCATCTAATGACAGCTTATAAGAACCAGTTTTTAATCCACCGATTGAGAATCCTCCGGTAGTAACATCTGAAATAGTTCCTACTGTATCATTATTAGCATTGATAGCATACACTTTAGTTTGAACAGCCACCGGATTGATAGTACCTGTTAAAATACCAGAAGTAGCAACAGCTAAGCCTCTAACAACCGGTTTTAAGATAAATTTACTGTTTCCGGTTTTTACGATTGATTTTGCTGCATCAAAGTCAAGAACCAACGAATAAGCGATTCCAGGGGTTAAGGTAGGTTGTTCGCTTAGTTTAACTTTCCATCCTGATGAATAGCCACTTGGTACTTTTAAATCGTACAATTGGCCGTCAACTTTAATGGTATTACCTGTTTCATTTAATACAAGTCTTACTTCTTTAATTTTTCCTGATGGTATTTCTTCGTTTGCAACCAAAATATCTGGAGTTGCTGTACCAGCACGGAAGTCAAGGATGTTAAATTGTTTATCAGCTTCTAAAACATAACCTTTTGAAATAGTATCGTCTACTTTAACGACAATTTCTTTAACGTTCAGGTTAATTTCCTCATAGTTACCAGGAGCATCAGTCATGCGAACCTGAAGTTGAGTTGTTCCGTTTGTTTCTGTTTTAGAACATGCCGAGAAGCCAACAAGAGCAGTTAGCAATACTGCAATGATTCTTAAATTCTTATTCATGGTAATAGTTTTAAATTGTTTGACTCAAAAGTGTAATGGGAATATGAAAACAGGATGAAAAATGCCGACAAGATTATTTACATATATTAATCATTTGATTTTCAGCACATTAAATTTTAAATAAAGACATAGGAATGAATAGCCTTTGCAGGCTCCATGCATCTTGTTAATTTGCAGTCCTATTTAACATCGATTCATGAAATTTAAGTTTCCATCCATTGCTGTCATTATTGATTCTGCTGCTATTAGCTTAAGTCGTTTTCCATTTGTGATGATCAGTTCATTTATTGGAGCGTTTTGCCACTTGTATATTGTAGAGCATAATGGAGATGATGTATGGATGGGAAAATTATCGATGGTTTGTTTGCTGGGAATTGGTTGGTTTACTGCGCTTGCCTTATTTGCAGAGTCGAAGAAAATCAAAGCATGGAAAAAACTGCTGATTAATCTATTTGGAGCATTACTGCTCGGTTTTTATTTCTATTTCCTTCCCGAACTTAAACTTTTCCGGGTGGTTGATTATTCGCGTTATGGATTGTTCTTCATTGCAATACACATGCTGGTGGCTTTCGCTCCTTATATTGGTAAGGGTTTCGGTAATGGTTTCTGGCAATTTAACCTAGCCTTATTTTCCCGTGTATGCTCTGCAGCATTATATGCAGGCGTATTGTATATCGGTTTAGTATTGGCAATTGCAGCCGTTAACCAGCTTTTTGATCTCAACGTAAATGAAAAACGTTATTTCGAACTCTTCATTATTATGGGTTGGATCTTTAACGTGTGGTTTTTTCTTTCAGGATTGCCGGACGATTATCAGGAATTAGAAGACAATACGCATTATCCTGAAAGTGTAAAAGTCTTTACTCAATATGTATTACTTCCCCTGGTAACCATTTACCTCGTTATTTTATATGCTTATTTAATTAAGATTATATATCAATGGGAATTACCCAAAGGTTGGGTTGCCTATTTGGTGATTGGGTTTTCAGTGGCGGGAATTTTAGCATTATTATTTGTCTGGCCAATTCGGGAGAAGGAGGGCAACACTTGGATAAAGTCGTATGCAAAGTGGTTCTATCTGGCAATTTATCCGTTGATCATATTATTAGGAGTTGCAATCTATCAGCGCGTACGGCAGTATGGAATTACAGAAAATAGGTATTTTATTATTGCTTTAGCCCTATGGCTTTTTAGCGTTGCTACCTATTTTTTATTTAGTCGTTCTAAAAACATCAAGCTAATTCCCGTTTCCCTTTGTTTACTGGCTCTATTTTGTTCTTTCGGTCCATGGGGAGCTTTTGCCATCTCCGAGAATAGTCAGCTAGCGCGATTAAAGAAGATCTTAATAAAAAATGCTGTATTGGTAAATAATAAGATTACCAAGAATCATAAGGAGCTTTCGCTGAAAGATCGAAGGGAAGTAACTGAAACGTTGAGGTATCTGAACACTAATCACGGATTAAAAAGTATTCAGTCCTGGTTTGGAAAAACTGATTTTTCTTTTGATGAAATCAGAAAATATGATTACCGGCTCGGTGAAGTGATGACGTTGATGAACATTGAAATGGCTAGTGATTATTATCCGGTTGCTGCAAGTACAAGCCAGAAAAATTTTGTACTTCGGGCTGACTATTATTCAACCAATGCACTATCTGTTAAAGGGTTTGATTACATGTTTGAAGGACTTGATTTTAGCAGAGCAAGCGAGCGACAGTTGAAGTATGAACTGGATAATGATACCCTTGAGATCGATTGTGACCTTGCAGATAGGTTAACTATTATAAAAAATAACACAGAAATCTATTCTGTAAATACTGTTGCGTTAGTTAATAGGTTGATTAAGGAAAAAAAGATAACACTAACCAATGACTACAGTTTTTCATTACCAAAGGAGAAGATGACGTTGATTGATACTCAACAAAAAGCGACTGTTAAGTTTATTTTTTCAACTATTTCGGGTGTTGAGGAGAATGGCAAGCGAAAGGTATCTTCTTTTAATTGTACTGTTTTTGTGAAGGGTAATTAAGAACAAATTAGAAATATCATTGAGATGTTTCGCTGATTTCTTGCATTTACAAGAAAATTATTAAGTTTGCACACCAAAATTAAAGGACAAAGTATGTAATAGATAGTTTCTTTCAGGAAATATAAATGTTAGCCCCCATGTGTGGTGGCTATAGTTATTCACCTTAAAAGAAAGATTCTATGCTTATTATACAAAATTTGACCTATATACATCCTAATAAAGATTTATTGTTCGAAAACATAAATCTTACTATCAAAAAACAAGATAAAATTGCCCTAATTGGTAATAATGGAACTGGGAAATCAACCCTGTTAAAAATCATAGCTGATGTTTTACAACCCTCAACCGGGCTCGTAAAATCTCAGTCGAAACCTTATTATATACCCCAACTTTTTGGTCAATTCAATCACCTTACTATTGCTCAGGCGCTTCAGGTAGATGCTAAGATAAATGCCTTAACTGAAATTCTGGACGGTAATGTAACGGATGAGAACCTCACTTTATTGAATGATGACTGGACGATTGAAGAGCGTTGCCGTGAAGCCTTGGCTTATTGGAAATTGGATGGCTTCGATTGGTCTTTACAAATGAAAAATCTAAGTGGCGGACAGAAAACAAAGGTGTTTCTAGCCGGAATTTCTATTCATCAACCCGAAATGATTTTGATGGACGAGCCAAGTAATCATTTAGATACGGCCGGAAGGCAATTGCTTTATAATTTTATTACGTCAAGCTCAAAAACGATTGTTGTGGTGAGCCATGATCGAAAATTGCTAAATCTGCTAGATGCTGTTTATGAATTAAGTAAACGAGGGATAACTGTTTACGGAGGAAATTATGATTTCTACGCGGAACAAAAACAAATTGAAAGCAATGCCTTAAATCTTGATTTAAAAAGTAAGGAGAAAGCTTTACGAAAAGCACAGGAAGTAGAGAAAGAGGCGATGGAACGGCAACAAAAGTTGGATGCCCGCGGAAAGAAAAAACAAGAAAAAGCAGGACTTCCAACCATTATGATGAATACGCTAAAGAATAGTGCGGAGAAAAGTACTTCCCGTATGAAGGGTGTTCATGCTGAAAAGGTGGGATCTATTTCGAAAGAGCTGAGTGAATTAAGAAAGGAGTTACCTGATACCGATAAAATGAAACTTGGTCTTTATGACTCGGCACTTCATAAGGGTAAAATATTGTTTTCTGCTAAGGAAACTAACTATCGATATAATGAATATTTCCTCTGGAGCCAATCATTGAATTTTCAGATAACAAGTGGGGAACGAATTGTGCTTAATGGATCAAATGGATCGGGTAAAACAACCTTGATAAAAATAATCTTAGGTGAAATTGAATCTGAAATGGGTTCCGTTTATAGAGCAATCAATAAAGGGATTTACATTGACCAGGACTATTCATTAATTGATAATCAGCTTAATGTTTATGAACAGGCTCAGCAATTCAATCATTCAGCATTACAAGAGCATGAAATCAAAATCCGGTTAAATCGTTTTTTATTTACCAAAGACTATTGGGACAAGCCTTGCAACGTTCTTAGTGGTGGTGAAAAAATGCGACTGATGCTTTGCTGTCTAACCATAAGCAACTTGGCTCCTGATCTTATTATTTTGGATGAGCCTACCAATAATTTAGACATTCAAAATATTGAGATTTTGACTTCAGCGATTAATGACTATAAAGGAACATTGATTGTGGTATCGCACGATCAATATTTTCTGGATCAGGTAAATGTAGAACGAGTAATTGAAGTGGTATAGTCAATTATGAGATGTCTAGGGAGATTTTAAGTATCCTACTAGGATTATAATTGTACTATTGCCGCATAAATTTTTGCATATAAAATGAAACAAGTAATAGGAATTGCAGGGGCATTAGCTTTAGGGATAGGGGCTGTTTGCCTGTGATGCGGGTGCCGTTATACGGATCGATGAACTTCTTTTGGATTCATGTAGCTTTAGGGATATTGTTAGTTACAATTGCTGTAATCGCCCTGTTTGCGTTATTTACTCAGCGAAATTTATTGATTCGATTATCGGGTTGGTTTAGTTTGGGGCTTACTGTTTTCATCTTTATGGCAGCAAAATGGAAAGTCGCTGACTCTTTTGCATTTATTCCGTTGAAAAAATTGGCAACTTTAGCGACAGGAATCGTTCATTTCAGCTGGGGATGGTTGGTATTGTTGACAGGTGCAGTTTTATTGATTATTGCAGGCAAAACCAATGAAACTTCTGTTCAGAAATCGGTAACGAATCCACAATAAAACATTCTTTGAACTAGTGTAAAAAAGCTGTCCCGTAACAACGGGACAGCTTTTCTTTTAATATTTAGGTTTATCCTTCATTTTTTCCTTTGGACGTTCCATTTTAACCATGTCCATTCCGCATTTTGGGCACTTTCCCTCGGTTTCAGAAGTTTGGCCGTCATCCATTTTGCAATAATACATTCCTTCTTTTACCATTGTCATATTATCGCCCGGACATTTTCCAGGAGTTGATGAAGTGTGATCGCATTTCGGACAAATGTACATCGGCGACCATTTCATAGTTTGTTTGTTTTTAATGGTATCCTGGGCATAAGCTGCAGCTCCAATAAAAAGCAAAACTGTGAGAACGATTAGTTTTTTCATAACTCATAAGTGTTTGGTTGTTTGACAAATGCATTGGTTTATAAAGTTAATCAATTATGTACTGATAATGAATACATTACATCAGTGAATGAGTGTCTGTAAAAAGGCAATTATCTGTTGAGGGTACACACCGATTATGATGAGTCCCGCAGTTAAAACTGTTAAAAGAAGCCCATTGATGTAATAATATCCGGGATGAAGCTGATAAGCTTCAGTAATAACTTTATCACCTGCCGAAAACATTGATACAATGATCCTCAGGTAATAAAACAGACTTACAATGCTGGTGAAGATTAAGGTGAATATTAGTACCCATTGTTTCCCTTCTATACCTGTACGCAGTATGTAGAATTTTCCAATAAAGCCTGCTGTTAAGGGAATCCCTGCTAATGAAAGTAAGGCAACGGTTAATAGCATTGCCAGAACGGGCCGGTACCAAAAGAGCCCTTTAACATCATCTATCGAATCGGCATCACGAGTTTTAGTTGATAAAGTACAGATGGTTCCAAAAATCACTAATAGTGCAATAAAATAAATAAGTGTATAAAAGGTAGCAGCTTGAATTCCACCGTTTTTAACCGCAAGTATTGTCACCAGTAAATAGCCCATATTAGCAATCGAAGAGAACGCCATGATACGCTTCAGGTTTCGCTGCTTTAATGCCAGGAAACTTCCTGTTAGCATCGAAATTAAAGCTAATACTGTTAGAATAGTAAATGTGGGTTCATATTGATACAACCCGGTGATGGCCAAAAAGCGGAATAAAATAATCAGCATTCCACCTTTTGAAACGGTTGCAATAAATGCTGTTACCGGAGTAGGGGAACCATCATATACATCGGCAGCCCATAAGTGAAAAGGCGCCAAGGAAAGTTTAAAACCAGCGCCTACTACTAATAAACCTACTCCTGTTATCAGGATAACAGATGAAGGATTGTCTTTAGCTACTTCAGCGATTTTGCTGAATTCCATAGTGCCGGCTTCGAAATAAATAAAAGCCATTCCCAGCAATAAAAATGCTGAAGAAAATGCAGCAAGGATTAAATACTTGATTCCTGCTTCTACTGCATTATTACGAGTTCGTAAATAGGCAATAAGTGCATACAGACCAATGGTTAAGGTTTCGAGTCCCAGAAATAGGCTAATAAAATGATGACTAATACAAAGTACTTGTGCTCCTAAAGTACTAAGCAATAATAGCACATAATATTCTTTGGGGTTTTCTTCCTTTTCATTAAAGTAAGTGTAAGAAAGCAAGGTTACCGCTAAGCCGGAAAATAATAGTATAGCTTGAAAAAGAGCCTGAAAACCATCAAAAATAAACAGGTTATTTAGCATGTAATGCGACTCCGATAAGGCAACAATTGCATGCAGGTAAATAATCAAGCAAATGATTTCAATAACTCTATGTGATAATTTTATGGCAATAAGCAACATCAGCAGTACTGATCCTGCGGCAGTAGTTAGCAATGGCATCCAATTATATAGATCAATTATTGGCATCTTGGGAATCGGTTAGATCATTCGTATCAGGATGTTGAATTGTGGTTATAGATAAGCGTTGAGCTAAAGGTTTGAGCAGGTCAATTACCGGTTGAGGGAATAAGCCCAAAACTACTATCGCTACAGTTAATAAACCCATAATCAGTTTTTCTCGCATAGAAAGATCGTACGTTGAAGGAGCCGGAGTGTGCGTGGGTCCGAAGAATACTTTCTGCATCATTCTGACGGAATAGATGGCAGACAAGATGAGACCAACACTGGCTAATGCAGTTGCAACCGGATGTTTTTCAAATGAGCCAAGTAAAATCAAAAATTCAGCAATGAAATTACCTAAAGCAGGTAGCCCGCAGGCTGCCATCGCAAATAACAATGCCACTGATCCCATTTGTGGAGCTGAACTCCAAAGTCCGCTCATTTCATTAATATTTCGTGTATGCAAACGTTCCTTAAGCATCCCGGCAAGAATGAATAATGCGGCAGCGCTTATTCCATGAGCAATCATTTGGAGGATAATTCCCTGAATGGCTAATTCATTAAATGCAAATAGGCCTAAAATGATAAAACCCATATGGCTTACACTTGTATAGGCAACAAGTCTTTTCAAATCGGTTTGCCCGAAGGCTTGTAAGGCCCCATACAAAATGGAAATCACCCCTAAAATAATGGCCCACTCCGAAATTTGATGCATGGTTTGAGGGAAGAGCGGTAATATAAATCGTAGCAGCCCATAAGCCCCCGTTTTTAACATTAGTCCGGCTAAAATCACACTTCCTCCGGTTGGAGCTTCCGAGTGTGCATCCGGTAACCAAGTATGAAATGGGAATAAGGGCAGCTTAACAACAAATGCAATTAAGAACCCAAGCATGATTAAAAGTGAATAAGGAGTTCTGATTTCAATGCCAATTAATTGTTCGTAATCATAAGAAGTTGAATTACTTGTAAAATAAATCGTAATAATGCTTGCCAGCATTAACAGCCCGCTTGCCTGAGTAAAAATGAAAAACTTATATGACGCGTAGATCCTCTTTTCACTTCCCCAAATGCCAATGAGAAAATACATCGGAATAAGCATTACTTCCCAGAAAAAGTAAAAAAGGAATAGGTCTAGCGCAACAAAAACGCCCGTTATTCCAGCAAGAACCCATAATAAATTAAAGTAGAAGAAATTGGTTTTTAAGTTGATCTCTGTCCACGAACACAGTATGGCAACCGTTCCAATAAAAAAAGTCAGCAACAGCATAGTTAAGCTGAGTCCATCGAGTCCGAGGTGAAAAGTGATATTCCATTGGCGAATCCAGGGAGTTTTATATTCAATGATCCATTGACTATTGGCTACAGTTGAAATGGCCACACTTTGCTCATGCCATATATTATGACAAATAACAAAGCATATAAAACAGCTTATCAGGGCGATCCACTTAGGCAAAGCAGGTATAAAATATCCAGCAATCCATGCAAGTAGCCCTCCTGAAAGTAATGTAACAATGAGCCATAGCAGTATCATAGTAATAGCTGTAAGGTTAAAATCATGATTGTTCCGGCAATAATTCCCATCACATACCATCGAAGTGATCCCGACTGAGTAAATGAAAGCATTTGATATAGCCAATTACAGAAGTCAACAATTATTGTATTGAGTTGATCTACAATATCATTTTTATTGGCTTTTGCTAAAAGACGATAAGGCTGTTGAAATAAGGCATTATAGAGCACATCAAACTTCCATCCACTTAAGAGAAAATTATGAATGGATTCAAAAAAAGTACTGTCTTTTAGCTTATTATGAAGCAGTTGGTTGTTAGTATATAGCTTCCATCCCAAAAATATTCCAAGCAAACAAATAACTGCTGCCAGGAGCTGGAAGGTTAGTTCAGAAAACCCTTCAGATAGTTGCACGGAGGGTAGCATGTTCGATAAAAGATCAGAAAATAAGGTAACATGACCGAAGTTGTGTGGTAGTTCAATAAATCCGCCAACAATTGAAAGAAATGCCAAAATAATAAGCGGAATGATCATTTTCCACTTTGGCAGGTAACTGACTTCGGTTTTTGATTCACCGAAAAACGTTAGTACAACCATACGGGTAGAATACAAGGCCGTAATAAACGAACCGACTATTGCTGCAAGCCAAAGCAGGATTGAGCCATTTTGAGAGCTGATTGAATACCATAAAATGGCATCTTTACTGTAAAAACCGGCACTTATTAAAGGTAATGCAGCTAAGGCGGCGGCTCCAATAATGAAGGTTTTATAAACAACAGGTAGTTTATCTTTCAACCCTCCCATTTTAAACATATTATGTTCGTGGTGTTGTGCTTCAATAACGGTTCCGGCAGCCAGAAATAACAACGCTTTAAAAAAAGCATGAATCATGAAGTGGAATATAGCAGCAGTCCAGGCGCCTACCCCCAAGGCCAAAAACATGTAACCCAATTGGCTCACTGTTGAGTAAGCTAAGACTCGTTTTATATCATATTGAGCTAATGCAGAGGTACCAGCAATAAGTAAGGTTAAAGCCCCTACAACTGCAACTGTGGTCATTGCGGTAGGCGATAATTCAAAAACAAAATGCATTCGTGTTATTAAATAAACTCCTGCTGTAACCATTGTGGCAGCATGGATCAACGCACTAACAGGTGAAGGACCCGCCATAGCATCGGGAAGCCATGTTTGCAGCGGCAGTTGAGCCGATTTTCCTACAGCTCCTCCTAATAACAATAAGGCGGCCAGGGTAGTTAATGAACTATCATGAGTTGGTTGATGTTGAATAACGTTATTAATAGATAGGATTTGTAAACTGCCATACTGATAGAATAGAAG
Source organism: Solitalea canadensis DSM 3403 (assembly GCF_000242635.2). Classification (NCBI taxonomy): domain Bacteria; kingdom Pseudomonadati; phylum Bacteroidota; class Sphingobacteriia; order Sphingobacteriales; family Sphingobacteriaceae; genus Solitalea; species Solitalea canadensis. The sequence goes on along the minus strand of NC_017770.1, from coordinate 3,659,699 downwards.
AAATAAACCCAAGGCAAGAGCAGTATCTCCAATACGTGTTATAATAAAAGCCTTTTGTGCTGCCTGTCCATTTTGGGTTTCTTCATACCAAAAACCAATTAAAAGATAACTGCATAAACCAACACCTTCCCATCCTAAATAAAGTAAAACCAGGTTATCTGCTAAAACCAAAAGGAGCATGGAGCAAACGAATAAGTTCATATAGGCAAAAAAACGAGCATAGCTTTTATCGTGTTCCATAAATTCAGTCGAATAAAGATGGATCAGCGCTCCAACAAAGGTGATTACAAAGACAAATACCAATGAAAGGGCATCATAATAAAAGGTAATGCCGCTGGAAAAGTTTCCGACCTGTATCCATTCCCATAATGTTTGGATCACGTATCCTGAGGATGGAGGGCTAGTGATGTAATGGACAGCAATGTAGATGCCTAATAATGCAGAAATGCTAACGCTTCCTGTTCCGATGAATGCAATGGCTGATTGGGGTAATCTTCTGCCAAAAAAAGCCAGCAGCAGAAAACCTAAAAACGGAAATGCCGGTAGGAGGGCGAGTTGCATATTATGTTGTTTAGTAATCCATGGACTTTAATCCGTCGTTTATGCTATGTGATTTTCTCATTGTCAAATACTTTTGTTTTCAAGTTGGCGAGTTCATCTATATCTAAGGTTTTATGTTGATGATAGATTTGCATGATGAGTGCAAGTCCGATCGAAACTTCCGCTGCTGCCATTGTTAGGATGAAAAGGAACATTACCTGTCCATCTGCTTGTACCCATTTGGCTCCAGCTGTGATAAATGCTAGTCCTGCAGCATTGAGCATAACTTCTACAGAAATAAGCATGAATAATACGTTCCGTCTTATCACAACACCGATGGCCCCCAGCCCAAACAAGATAGCAGCAAGAAGCAAAACATGATTGATTTCAACAGTACTTATCATAATTATTCCTTTAAAAATCGATGCCAATGTTTTCGTTTATGCTGACCAATATGGGCTGCTCCAACAACACCCGCCATTAAAAGCATTGCAGCCAATTCCACTCCTATTAAGTAAGGTCCAAACAATGATGCAGCAACCTGCGTTGGACCGATTTCGGTAATTGCTAACACTTCATTTTTAGCAATACCAACCATGTAAATCAATTCAATTAGAAGTATTCCTGATAAAACTGTTGGTCCGAACCATGTTTGAGGGCGGAGCCATTCGCTTTCTTTCATTTTTGTTTCAATTCCTAAATTCAGCATCATCACCACAAAAATGAAGAATACTACAATTGCACCTGCATAAACAATGATTTCTAACACAGCAATAAATGGAGCTCCAAGTTGGTAGAAAATTATAGATACGGACAGAAATGACACCACAAGATAGAGCAGTGCATGAACCGGGTGCTTCCTGGTGATTACCAGTAATGTTGCCAGAATGGCGACTAATGATGCTATGTAAAATAGTATAGCCATGGTGTGTCGTTTTTTACCGCCAAGGCACAGAGTTGCTAAGTTTATTCTTCTTTGCTTCATCGCGACTTTACGGTTTAATATATTATGGTAATAAACTCCGGATATCAATCGGAGGTTCCTCATTGTCACCTTCTCCTTTCCCTTTTACACCCGCATCTAACCCTGCCACTTTGTAATAATTATAACCAGGATATTTGCCCTCACTGTTTATCAATAGATCCTCTTTCTCGTAAACCAAATTCTGACGTGAATATTCCGCCATTTCAAAATCGGGAATAAGCTGAATGGCGTAAGTCGGACAAGCTTCTTCACAATATCCACAGAAAATACACCTCGAAAAGTTTATTCTGAAGAACTCCGGATAACGACGGCCCTCGTCATTCTCAGTTGCCTGCAAGGCAATACAATCAACAGGGCAGGCCGCTGCACATAAGTAACACCCGACACAACGTTCACCACCATCTGGATCTCGTGTAAGTACAATGCGGCCCCTCCACCGCGGATATAATGGAGCCTTTTGCTCAGGGTATTCAATTGTTTCCGTTTTCCTGAACAAATGCAAAAAGGTTAGCCATATACTTCGAATAATACTTAGCATGTTACCTCTTGTTAATTAATGCTTATTACCCTTCTCCTAAAGGAGAAGGGTGAGAAGACAGTACTTAAAAAATGATTCTATTTTACATAATTTGAGTACGCTATTGTACTGCACTGTCTGTGTCCCCCTCTCCTTAAGGAGAGGGGCTAGGGGTGAGGTATAAAGCCACAGCCCCAGTAATCAATAAATTCAATAATGTAATTGGTAAAAGCGTTTTCCATCCGAATTCCATTAGCTGATCGTATCGTGGTCGTGGTAATGAAGCTCTTAGCAACACGAAGAATAAGATAAACCCAAACGTTTTTAAAACGAACCAAACCAAAGGCGGAAGGAATGAAGGCCCCAGCCACCCGCCGAAAAATAAGGTTACTGTCATGGCCGATATTAAGGTGACTCCCAAATACTCTCCAATAAAGAACATACCGAATTTCATGCCTGAGTATTCAGAGTGAAATCCTGCAACCAACTCGCTTTCAGCCTCTGGTATATCAAATGGCAATCGGTGTGTTTCTGCAATTCCGGCAATAAAAAAGATGACAAAACCGACAGGCTGCAAAAGAATAAACCAATAATCTTTTTGTGCCTCTACTATGGCTTGCAAACTAAACGAACCCGTTAGCATCACAACCCCCATTAGGGATAAGCCCATGAAAACTTCATAAGAAATCATTTGTGAAGCTCCCCGTAAAGCACCCAATAATGAATATTTGTTGTTGGAAGCCCAGCCTCCTAAAACAATGCTATAAACACCCAAAGACGACATTCCAAGAAAAAACAACAAACCAATATTTAGATCTGCAATTTGAATATTTGGAGCAAAGGGAATGATGCTGAAACTTAACAGCACACTGATAACTACCACCGCCGGAGCCAGGATAAAAACAGGCTTGTCTGCAAATGGAGGGATCCAGTCTTCTTTGAAAAATAATTTTAGTGAATCAGCAACCACAATAAATAAACCCAAAGGCCCGGCGCGGTTTGGCCCCAAACGATCTTGCCACAATGCAAGCATACGTCGCTCTACCCATATTAATAAAGCGGCAAGCGTAAGCAAACTAAAAAGTACGCCGACAATAATAAGCCAGTAGGTTAGTGTCTCGTTCATTTTTTTCTAACTATACAATTGATAGGGAAAGGATTAATAGCAAAATCCTTTAAGCCATATGGGATGCCAACTGTTTTAGGTGGCAATCCATATTTTAGTTGAATCGGCAATTCGAAATCATTGTTATTTAGCGTGATAATCAGTCTGTCTGTAGTATTTAATCCAAGTTCTTTAAGGTCTGTTTCATTCAGGGCCACATAAGGTGCCGGACTTAGTTCCGCTATTGGTGCTGATAAATTGCTCAACTCTTCCGAGCCGAAAATGTGGTGGATTGGAACAACCGTCCAATCGTTGGACTTTTTCTCTTCTTCTGGTGAAGTGGTAATGAATGACGACGAAGTATTAATTGAGGGTTCAATTAGCCGTACTCCGGGATCTCCGTCATGCAAGGGACCTCCAATCTCGATCTGAAATTTGTTGATCGATTGAACAGAATTCCATCCGGGCGACCAGAAAAATGGTGTTAATGAAGATGGTGGAATGCCCTGATAACCTTCCATCGTAAATGAAAGCGAAGAGTCCAGATCTTCAGGAGGCTTAGGTTCGCTCACATTTTTATTGGCCTGCATTGCAGTGCGGCCGCTATAGCGATGTGGTTCACGTGGAATTTTTTGTCCATTTACCCTAAAACTATCTTCAGGAGCTGTTTTTTCAACACCTTTGAATTGCGGTAAACTTTCAATTAACTCACGCTGCAGATCGTTGAGAGAAAGTGCATCATTGATGGCGATACCGTTTTTTAACGAATACATATCAGTTAACCAACGCCAACTTTCTCGTATCATCGGATTTTCAGGTGTAAACACCTGGAAGTAGCGTTGAGCCCTTCCTTCATTATTTATGATCGTTCCGTCTGCTTCTGAAAAGAATCCGGAAGGAATGATAACAGTCGAACTTTCGGCTAATTTGGTATATTGATGATCAATGGTTATTACCTCTGAGCATTTCGTTAAAAACAAATCAATATGCTCAGCAGGTACACGGCGATAGATATCATTCTCAAGAATGATAACGGCAAAGTCTTCTTCATTAGTTTTAGCTAAAGCCTCATTAAGAGATGTGGATTGCATCATTGTTAGCCCAAGTGAATTACATTCTTGCATAATCAGAAACAACCCAGCCGTTTTTCCATTCTTGGTAAGCGCCATTGCAATGTTTCCGGCTGCTTTCAGAGTAGGTTCATTCATTAGGCTGGTTCCTGCAATAATTAAAGGGCGTTCTGCCTTTAAGAGTTCGGAGGCAATAAGCGAGGCCTCCTCGTTAAATGAATGTTCAGAAAGAGAACCATTATTGATGTGCTGGGTAATCGCATATCCTAATGCAGCAATTTCTGTTGGTGTTAGGTAATGAGTTTTCGTTGCTATATCATCTAATTTAGTTTCATAAGGATGGGCAATAAAAAGAGCGCTATGCTTATTTTGGATGTATTCTCTTAATGCAGCATCATGCCATACTGGTAAATTGATCGCATTATGTGCTGTGTCGATCGGAACCTGACGGATGGCTTGCCGTACTGATAATGCAGCCATTGGCGCTGAATTGATTATATCCTCACCTAAAATCAAGACCACATCGTATTCTTCGATCTCTTTTAATGAAGGAATATGTGCTACTCCACTTTGTAAAAGTGCTAAAGCAGTAGTGTTGAGTTGATGCTCAGTTTCTGAAATGCCGTTGAAAAAGTGCTCTTTTCCAACCAGTTTCATCAGTGCATAATTGGATTCCAGAGAAGCCCTTGGTGATCCGATTCCAATGAATTGATGTTTGATAAGCAATTCTGAAATATGATCTAAGAGTATTTTTTTATCGATAGGATAATGATGAGTCTTTATAGCGGCTTGTTGAATACGTTGATCACTATTAGCAGCCTCATAACCAAATCGTCCACGGTCGCACATAAAATACCCATTTACCTCGCTGTTATAGCGCGAAGTGATCTGACGGAGTTCTCCATATCGCTCTCCGGCAATAATATTACAGCCTAAACTGCAATGTTGGCAAATGGAAGGCGCAAAAGTAAAATCCCATTTTCGGGTATAATGCTGCTTAAGTGTTTTGTCAGTAAACACACCCGTTGGACAAACTTCGGCAAGATTGCCACTAAATTCACTTTGCAACACGCCATCTTCGGCTCTTCCAAAATAAACATGATTATGCGCTGCAAAAACATCCAAATCATTACCTCCCGCATAATCCTTATAGAAACGAACACAACGATAACATTGAATGCAACGGTTCATTTCATGATTAATCAGTGGTCCTAAATATTGATTGGTATAGGTTCGTTTAGGAAATTCGAAGCGGCGATAATTATGTCCAGTCATTACCGTCATGTCCTGCAAATGACAAGAACCACCTTCATCGCAGACCGCACAGTCATGAGGGTGATTGGTCATCAACCATTCGATGAGTTGTTTTCTGAATGCTTTGGCAGTAGGATGATCAACAGAAATTCTTAGTTCATTATTAACCGGCTCCATGCAGGCCATTGCTAAACGGCCATTGCTATCATTTTCATCCTTAAAAACCCTTATAGCACACTGACGGCAAGCCCCAACTGATCCCATTGCGGGATGCCAGCAGAAATAAGGAAGATCAATCCCTAAAGACAAACAGATCTCCAGAAGGTTTTTACCTTCTTTTACTTCATACGGTCGATTATCAATGTAGAGCGTTGCCATTTTACCTCACCCTAAATCCCTCTCCTGAAGGAGAGGGACTTTTGGGCCATTGCTAATTGTTAATTATTCCATTTAATTATCAGTATCCTTTTACATTATCTAATAAATCCATCCCGTCACTCCGAGCGCTCCCTTCATTTTACCTCACCCTAAATCCTCCTCCTGAAGGAGAGGGACTTTTGAGCCAGTGCTTATTGTTAATTATTCCATTTAATCATCATCTATTATACTTTCTAATATCCATTAAGACACTCCGAGCACGCTCCCAGTCACTCCGAGCGCTCCCTTCTTCTTAAGGAGAAGGGCCGGGGATGAGGTCTTATCCGTACGGACATTTCCTCTCATATACATGCCGTTCAAAATCCTCTCTGAAATATTTCAAAGCGCTTTGCAGCGGTTCTACAGCACCGGGAGCTAAGGCGCAAAATGTATTTCCCGGACCCAATAGTTTTGTGTGCTGATCAAGTATTTCAAGGTCATTTATGCTTCCGTTTCCTCGTTCGATGGATAATAAAATCTTTTCGATCCAAGGTAGTCCTTCGCGACAAGGTGTGCACCAACCGCATGATTCGCGTGAAAAAAATAATTCAAGGTTGTGGACAAAACCAACAGGGCAAGTTCGATCGTCAAGAACGATCATTGTTCCTGTTCCTAAGCGACTACCCGCTGTTGCCACTGAACGAAAATCCATTTTAATATCCATATGTTGCTCAACCAAAAAGTCAGTAGACGCACCGCCAGGTAAAACACCTCTGAATTTATAACCAGCTTTCATACCACCGGCATAATCTTCAATTAACTCCCGCATAGTAACACCCATAGGCAATTCCCAACAGCCAGGCTTATTAACATGTCCGCTTACTCCGTATAATTTAGTTCCGCCATCTTCACTATAGCTTAAACTTTTGTACCAATCGGCCCCATTATTAATGATGTGAGGAAGGTTACAAAGCGTTTCAACATTATTTACAATAGTGGGTTTGCCAAATAAACCACTCACTTGAGGAAAAGGAGGTTTAGCCCTTGGTGTTGCCCTTTTTCCTTCCAATGCATTCAATAAAGCTGTTTCTTCTCCACACATGTACCTTCCAACGCCAGTATGCAAATACATTTGAAGCGAGTATCCTGAACCCTGAATATTCTCACCCAAATAGTTAGCAGCATAAGCTTCTTCAATTGCTTTAATAATGCATTCGGCAGCTTGTTTATAGGCAAACCGAAGAAATACATAAGCGGTTGAGGCCTGAATGGCATAAGCTGCAATTATCATCCCTTCGATTAATTGATGAGGGTTCCCCTCTAAAAGCATTCTGTCTTTGAACGTGCCGGGCTCCATCTCATCGGCATTAGCAACCAAATATTTAACAGGAGGTGCATGTTCATTCATCGGTACAAAACTCCATTTCATCCCGGTGCTGAAACCCGCGCCTCCTCTGCCTTTTAAATTAGATTCCTTAACCAATTCAGTAACCTCTTTGGGCTCCATTTTCATCACCGTTCTAACAGCCAAATACCCTCCAGTCATCTCATATTCCTTTAGATTTAGAGGAGGTCTGTTAGGATTTATATTCTTAGTAAGCGGTCTTTCCATTGATTTCTGAATTTTAATAAAATCCCGTATGTATAACCCCTCTCAAAAGGGGAATAAGAGAGTGCTAATTTCTCATCCAGTCAAGCACTCCCACTCCTTAAGCTGAGGGCTTTGGTGCGCTATATCTTGCGAGAATCCCCTCCAATTCCTCCACCTTTGTATTTCTGTATAAGTCATTATCTATCATTAAAGCTGGGGCGTGATCACAGCAACCCAAACACGCATTGGGTAATAATGTAAACTGACCATTCGAAGTGGTTTCTCCGAAACTGATCCCCAGTTTATTTCTTATAGCAGTATAAAGCGACTGATAACCCATCACCCAACAGGTAATGCTATCGCAAAGAAGAATAATGTGCTCGCCAACCGGTTTCCTGAAAATCAAATTGTAAAAAGTAGCCACACTATCTAATTCTGCTGTCGACATTTCAAGATAATCTGCAATAGCTTTTAATGAATCATCAGAAATCCAACCTCTCTGTTTTTGCACAATTTTCATCGCTTCAATGCAAGCCGCCTTTTTGTAAGGAACAAGGCTTATTTCATGATCAATAGCATGACGTTCAGTATCTCCCAACCCCTCCAAAGGAGGAGAACCATTACTTGTATTATTTTGAATATCTAAGGCCATTATTAATTAGTCTTTCGTTATAAGTCTGCCAATAACAGATGCTATTAAACACACAGCTAAACCACTTTGAGGGGAAATGGCTAGTGCCTTCAATATCTCCTCCTTAAGCAGGTTAACGCGATCACCTGTCTATATCCGCCAACACATAATCCATGCTTCCTAAAATTGAAAGCAAATCGGCAACCGTGTACCCCTTGCTTATATAGGGCAACATTTGCATATGCGGAAAAGAAGGTGTCCTTATTCTTGAGCGGTAGGGCGATGTGTTTCCATCACTCACCATATAATAACTATTATTTCCTTTTGTGGCTTCGATACAACTCATCGCTTCTCCAGTCGGAATAACCGGTCCCCAACTAACATTTAAGAAATGATTGATAAGTGTTTCGATGTCTTGCATTGTATATTTTTTCAGAGGAGGTGTAGTAAGCGGATGATCCGCTTTGAAGGCGCCTTCAGGCATATGCTTTAAGCATTGTTCAATAATTCTTAGACTTTGCAACATCTCAAGTTCACGAACAACTGCACGATCATAGCAATCGCCATTTTGGGCGATAGGAATTTCGAAGTCAAAGTTTTCATAACCTGAGTAAGGTTGTTTTTTGCGCATATCCCATTCAAAGCCACAAGCCCGTAATCCAGGACCTGTAACTCCCCATTCAATCGCTTCTTGTAATGTGTAAATGCCTATTCCTACAGTTCTGGCTTTGAAAATGCTGTTTTTCATTACCATGTTATGGTATTCCTTTACTCTCTTAGGGAAATAAGCGATGAAGTCGGCAACTAGTTTATCCCAACCTTTTGGCAAGTCTTGTGAAACACCACCGATTCTGAACCAGTTCGGATGCATTCTTCCTCCACAAACAGCTTCAACTATGTCAAATATCTTTTCCCTGTCAGTAAACATGTAGAATACAGGAGATAGTTGGCCAATGTCTTGCGCAAAGGTTCCATACCAAACTAAATGACTGGCAATTCGGAAGAATTCGCACATCATCACCCGTATAACCTTTACACGTTCAGGAACTTCAATGCCTGCCAGTTTTTCAACAGAAAGCAGGTACGCAAGATTGTTCATTACACCGCCTAAATAATCAATACGGTCAGTATAAGGTATGTAAGTGTGCCACGATTGTCGCTCACCCATTTTCTCGGCACCCCTATGATGAAAGCCAATATCAGGAACTGCGTCGATGATATCTTCTCCGTCCAGCTGCAAAATAATGCGTAATACCCCATGAGTTCCGGGGTGCTGAGGGCCAATATTCAAAAACATAAAATCAGCATCCTCACTATGACGTTTTAAACCCCATTCTTCAGGTTTAAAACGCAATGCCCCTTGTTCAGTATCCACTTTTTCATCCCAAAGTTTAAACGGACCCATTTCTGTGGCCCTGGCAGGGTGCTCTTTACGGAGCGGATGGCCCTGCCAGGTTAATGGCATAAGTATCCGTTGCAGATGGGGGTGGCCGTCAAAACGAATTCCGAACATATCATATACTTCACGCTCATACCAGGCAGCTGAAGGCCACAGATGGGTAAGAGTAGGAGCCGAAGGATATTCGCCGTCCAGAGCAATCTTTAGGCGGATGAATTGATTGCGTATAAATGACAGAAGGTGATAAACTATAGTAAAGTCTTTGGAAGGGTAATTATTTCGGTTTGCTCTTGAGCGCTCGTCGATCGCGAACAAGTCATAAAGCATTGGAAAAGGTTCAGGAGAGCCTGTTTTAAGGTAGGTTAATACTTCTATAACCTTGGTTGAGTGAACCCAAAAAGTGGCAACATCATCAGCGGTCTGTTGTGGTGTTAAAACTGATTCGCCGAATTTCAGCGTCAGTTCGGGTGCCAACTTTTCGGGGGCATACATGGGTTATAACTTCATTACAAAAATTTGAAAACAGTATCGGTAATAAGATTTACTAGCGCATTTTTAAATTCGTCCACCCGAATTTTAGCCAATGCTTTTTGTTTAATCAGTTTCAACTCTGCAATATCTTTTAAACCTTTAGCTAAGAGTTCAAAGTCGTCTTTATCTATTTTATTTTGCGATAATAGTAAGGTCCAGCGTTGTAGTTTTTCTTTAGACGAATCCAGAAATGCATTCATATCTTTCTCTGCATCATCTTTGAAGTTTTTAAAAGTGAGCTTTGCCAGATTTATTACATCTTCTTTTAATTCATCAAATATCTTTTCAAAGTCAGCCATAGTGAGCTATATGTTGGTTATTGTTTAGTTAAATGGATTATTTTAGTTTTTTTGATTCAAGCTCAATCAGTTCATCAAATCCCTCTCCAATAGCTTTTTGGAGTTCACCAGCAAGCTCCGGTTGCAACTGTCCTTTAGTTTTCCAGTGATTTTTAATCCCGCTCCACATGCCATCGCCATCAATTATCTTTTTCAGCATGCTTGCTGACTCGGTGTTTTTGGGAAGTCCTTTCATGTATTCATACAGCTTATTCATGTCTTTGTCTACATCCTCAACTTCAGTAACATGTTTGCTGTATTCTTCATTGCTTTTGCCCACAAGGGTGGTGGTTTCAACTTTCAGGGAGACCAGTTCACGGTAAATATGTTCGTTATAGGGCGCAATCAAAGGACTGCAACTGCTTAGAAATATAAGCAGTAACGAACAGAATTTCAATAAGGTGTTTTTTCGTAAATAGTGTTTCTGAATACTTAGCATAAAAATTTTGATTTAACCATTATATTTCATCCGGAGAACGAAAGTTTACCATTTGAGCGCGTTCTTCACGTTTGAGTTCTTTCATTGATATTTTTTCAGGCTTAATGACCCCTTGTTCACCTATTACCCAACTTAATGGACGTTGCTCTTTTCCAACGGAGTTGCTTAAAAGCATTAAGCCTTGCATAAATGCATCGGGACGAGGAGGACAACCAGGAACATACACATCGACAGGTAGAAATTTATCGACACCCTGAACCACACTGTAAATATCATACATTCCTCCTGAATTTGCACACGATCCCATTGAAATTACCCATCGAGGTTCCATCATTTGTTCATGCAATCGTTTTATTACCGGGGCCATTTTAATGAAAACCGTTCCGGCAATAACCATAACATCCGCTTCCCGCGGGGTTCCCCTGATTACTTCAGCCCCAAATCTTGCCACATCATATTTACTGGTAATGCTTGTGGCCATTTCAACAAAACAACATGAGAGTCCGAAGTGAAAGGGCCACATGGAGTTTTTTCGTCCCCAGGCTACAAGATCCTGAACAGTGGTTAGCATTATGCTTTGTCCCATACTTTCAATCATAGAACTTTCACCCGAAACTTTTCCGGTTGGATCGTCAGCATGTGTTAGCCACCACTTCATTTTTTTGTTTTTTGGATTATACTGATTTAAAGTTAGATTACACCAGTTTATATTACTTATCTTGGATTATTTTGATTGAAAAGTTGTTGATACAGTGCTTCTTTCGCCGCATTTTGTTGTTTCCTGTATGCCTTCAATATTTTCTTTCCACTTGGTCCAAAGTCGAGAGCGCCAATACTCCACTCATAAATTAATACGGCTATCAGTACTCCTATGAATAGACTTATTCCTGCATAGCCAACCCAGCCTAATTCCTTAAAGTGCAATGCCCACAAAACGATAAATATCGTTTCTACATCAAAAATGACGAATAACATCGCCACTAAATAAAATTGAACTGAAAAACGTAAGCGGGCAGAACCGGTTTCTTCAATACCCGATTCATAGGGTTGATCCGTAGCCTGCTCTTTATGATGCTGGCCCAATAAGTAAGAAAGCAGAAGAATAACAGAAACGAGTACAACTACAATAGCTGCATAAGCCATAAATGGCCATAAAACACCGATGGAAAGTGTTGAATTCTGCATGCAGTTCGCCTCCTTGCGAATAGAACTCTAAAAAACCGCATCAGTTAAAATCTGGATGCGGAATAAAAGTTAATTTGCCTGAACCTGGAAATGGTCTTAACAAATTGATAAATATGAACAGGGCCCGATTGCTCAAGGTTTATTTCTGTCCGGATATATAATGTTCAAGATTTTCTATAATGAACTTTTGTTCATCAATAATATACTTCACTACGTCGCCAATAGAAATCAAACCAGCTAATTTATCATTTTCGACCACCGGTAAATGCCTAATGAATTTATTGGTCATCAGCTTCATGCAATGTTCAATTGAATCATCAATAGTAACTGAAACAGGGGTGGAGGTCATTATTTCTCCAATAAGAGTTTCTTTGGAAGACCGACCTTTTAGAATTACTTTCCTGGCATAATCACGTTCGGTGAATATACCCACAAACCTCTCGTTGTCTACCACCATTAATGCCCCAATGTTTTTTTCAACCAGAAGTTCGAGTGCATCATAAACAGTATGAGAAGGACTGATGGTAAAAACCGCATTGCCTTTGAGCTGGAGTATAGATCTAACTTTTCCCATAAAGGTTGGTTATTGAGAAAGTAAATAAGGTTTATTGACTGATCCTATTAATATGAATATAAGTTTTTTTTGTTTTAAAATCAAACTTAACCTGTGATTTATTTATGGAATAAATTGTTGAATTATACCATTTTTAGGTTTTATCCTATAAATCAAATCCCTACTTTTACGCCGGTTTTTAATTTTGGTTATTTAAAGCAACCAAAACGATACAATAGAATTGAGAACCTAGAGCAAGAAATCGGTGTTACATACAATACTGATACACTATCATCAGCACATAATAATAAATCAATAATAAACATGAAATACGACGTAGTAGTAATCGGTTCCGGTCCGGGTGGTTATGTTGCGGCAATTCGTTGCGCTCAGTTGGGTTTAAAAACGGCAATGGTTGAGCGTTACAGCACTTTTGGTGGAACCTGTTTAAATGTTGGATGTATTCCTTCAAAAGCATTACTTGATTCATCAGAGCATTATCATAATGCTGAACATACTTTTAAAACTCATGGTATTGAGCTTAGCAATTTAAAAGTTAATCTTGAGCAAATGATTAAACGTAAAAGTGAGGTAGTTAAACAAACTACTGACGGTATTACGTTTTTGATGAAGAAAAACAAGATTGATACCTACTACGGTCATGGTTCATTTGTGAATAAAAATACCATTAAGATCGCTAAAGGCGACGGTTCTGAACAAACAATAGAAACTGAAAAAGTAATTATTGCTACCGGTTCTAAACCAGCAACTTTGCCTTTTATTTCAATCGATAAAAAACGTATTATTACCTCAACCGAAGCTTTAAATCTTCAGGAAGTTCCTAAACATTTAGTGCTTATCGGTGGTGGAGTAATTGGTTTAGAGTTAGGTTCGGTTTATGCACGTTTAGGTGCAAAGGTTACTGTAGTTGAATACATGGATAGTATTATCCCAACTATGGATAAAGAGCTTGGTAAACAGTTACAACGCTCATTAAAAGGGATTGGTTTTGAATTCTTATTAAGTCATAAAGTAACAGGTGCTACTGTAAAAGGTAAAGAAGTAACTGTGGCAGCAGAGAATTCAAAAGGCGAGCCTATTGAAATTAAAGGTGATTACTGTTTAGTTGCTGTTGGACGTTCAGCATATACTGAAGGTTTAGGCTTAGAAAATATTGGCTTAACAGTTGAAGAGCGTGGTAAGAAAATTACGGTTGATGATCACTTAGAAACTGCGGTAAAAGGTGTTTATGCAATTGGCGACGTAGTACGTGGTGCAATGCTGGCACATAAAGCTGAAGAAGAAGGTGTATTTGTTGCTGAATTAATTGCCGGACAAAAACCTCACATGAATTACAACTTAATTCCTGGAGTAGTTTATACGTGGCCAGAAGTAGCTTCTGTAGGTAAAACTGAGGAAGAACTTAAAGCATCTGGCGTAAAATATAAAACAGGCTCATTCCCGTTCAAAGCAAGTGGTCGTGCACGTGCAAGTATGGATACTGACGGCCTAATCAAAGTATTGGCTGATGCGCAAACAGATGAGATATTAGGAGTCCATATGATTGGTCCTCGCGTTGCCGATATGATTGCTGAGGCGGTTGTTGCAATGGAGTTCCGTGCTTCTGCAGAGGATATCGGTCGTATTTGTCACGCTCACCCAACGTATACTGAATCGTTTAAAGAAGCAGCTTTAGCTGCAACTGCAAACAGAGCATTGCATATTTAAGTACCGAAATACTTCGATAAATAATAGATAAAAGTCGTCTTGATTAAACCGAGACGACTTTTGCATTGTTATGTACAATACAATGGTTAAGTGATGCTTTTCTTTCAATAGATCATTTAATATATTAAGAGCAGTAGTTTTACCTTGTCCGTTATAAATCCGTTCTTTCATTTTAGAAAGATTGTTCTTGTAATGCGAGTAATTTTCCAGCACTTTATTGATCTTTCTCACAATAATCTTAGGATTGTCTTCCATTATTTTTCCACGTACACCAATCTGATGATATTCAACTCTAGCGCTATTGCCTCGCTGATCCCAGTGTTTGGTTAATGGGTAACTGAGCATTGGAACCTTCTGATAAATACACTCGCAAATACTTTGTAGTCCACCATGATTAATCATTAAGGTAACGTGCTTTAATAATTCCATTTGTGGTACAAATTGAAATAATTGCATGTTAGAAGGGGCAATGTTTCGATAGTTCTCTATGTCAAATTCTTTGGCAATTGTCATGATGAAAAAATGTTCAGTCATTTCTTTAGCAACAAGAATCATGTTTTTATAGAAGTGCTCACAGAGATGAGGTTCTGACGAAGAAATACTACCCATTGAAGCCAGAATCACAGCTTTATTACCCTTAAGCTGATCAAGTTCATCGATTAGCGATTCGAAGTAAGGAGTCTTGAGGTATCTGTCTCGTTCTTCAAAATGTATAGGGCCAATATTGAGTTCATTCGCAGAATGTTCCGGAAATATATCCAATTCATGCGGTGAGAGCATTAATTCTTTTAAATGATTGAAACTGTAGTCGAAACATCGTTTTGTATCCAGGTATTTATTAAATGGAAAGTTGTAGTTGGAGGCAAGCATTTTGGCCATAGAGAAATAGTCTTGCTTGAAACACAACGTCATAAATAATAATCTCTTGAAAGATTCTTTGATTAGCAACTTTTGCCATATGAATTCTGATTTTAGATGATCTATCCAAGAGTTTTCGGGTAAATAATAAGAGTTTAAAGGAGGAACATATTTCCGTTTTCGGGTAGATAATTTGGAATGTAAAATAACCGTATTCAATCGCAGTGAATGAGTGATGATTACATTAATAATATTGTGATGATCAATAAAAACAATGTCTGGCTGCAAGGATGCTATTGTTTTTTCATACAACTTAGCGCGTTCCAGAATCATTTTTCTTTTTTCTCCTGATTTATATAATTGAAAGCTTTTGATTAATAAATGGAGTTTTCCATTGAAACTAAAAGCAGGAGGGTTTCTAAAAAGGAAATTGGGAAGTGAAATAAATCTGAACCGATGCTTAACTACATGATCTTCAAATTCCGGCTCACATAAAAATATTATATCATGACCATGATTAGCATATAGTTGAGCTAAACCAAGGGTCATATTCAGATGGCTGATAGCAGGATAAATGTCAAAAATAATTTTGGCCATAATTAATAAGTAACAGGAAACGATAGATGTATATCAGTAGATAATTTACAAAAAAACTCGGTAACATTGATAATGTTGTCGTTAGGCTTTTAAGGAACTAAAGAGTAATTTCGCGACAGTATAAATCATACCTATTTTATTGCTATACACATGGTAATTCATCATAATAAATCTCTAAAAAGACTAAACACTTTCGGCGTAGACATTAATGCGCGCAATTTTGTAGAAATCTCTCATCCTGATCAATTAATTAATCTTTTTTTAAATAAAGAGGTGGTAAATCAACCTTTGCTATTCCTTGGCGGTGGGAGTAATATGTTATTTACGCATGATTTTGAAGGATTGGTGATTAAGATGAGCATTAAAGGGATTAGCGCTCATGTTGAAGGTGATCATGTTTTTGTTGAAGCCGGAGCCGGAGAAGTATGGAATGATCTCGTAAATTATTGTGTTGATAAGGGGTTTGCGGGAATTGAGAATTTAAGTTTGATTCCAGGTTCGGTTGGAGCATCTCCCATTCAAAATATTGGTGCTTATGGAGTTGAGCTTAAAGATGTGTTTTATTCACTTGAAGCTTTTGATGTTTCGTCATTAACCATTAGAAAATTCACCAAAGAAGAATGTGAATTCGCCTACCGTGAAAGCGTTTTTAAAGGACGTTTAAAAGGGAAATATATTGTTACGTCAGTAACGCTTAAACTCTCTCAGAAACCGAATTTAAATACGTCTTATGGCGCAATAGAAACTGAATTGAATGTGCGTGGAATAAATGAGCCATCCATAAAGGATATCAGTAAGGTAGTTTCTCATATTCGTGTTTCTAAACTCCCGGATCCGTCTACCATAGGAAATGCCGGTAGCTTCTTTAAAAATCCGATTGTAAGTGCAGATATTGCAGAAAGAGTGAAAAAATCGCATCCTGAAGTAGTTAACTATCCTGCCGGCAATGGTAAAGTTAAACTTGCTGCGGGTTGGTTAATCGAGCAATGTGGGTGGAAAGGTAAAGTTGTAGGAAATACTGGAACATGGAAAAATCAAGCGCTGGTTCTAGTAAATCATGGTGAAGCAACCGGAAAAGAGATTTTTGATTTTTCGGAAGAGATTATCCAATCGGTGAAAGAAAAATTTGAAGTTACCTTGGAAAGAGAGGTTAATATTTTCTAATAAAATATAAACAATACCCGCCCAAATGCGGGTATTTTGTTTAAGTGTTTTTGTGGTAGCTATTAGTAATGATTAGTTTTTTTCATTAAAAGTTAAACAAAGTAACTGGTCGATATAGATTTGTTTAACTATTGTCATAATGCAGTTTGATTATTTTTATTGTTTTTGTTGTTGTAGCTTTCAAAATCTGTAAACTTGAGCATTAAACATTTTTGTTGTTAAAAAATTGATTTTTAAAATATTATACAGTTTTTCTGCCTTTGATAACTACCTCACTTAGTTAAGATGAGCATACGCTGCGCTGTATTGGTGTTGCAACATTTTGTTTATCTATGTAACTAAAATATTAAACAAAAAATTTGTACTTATTAAATAGATACGTAACTTTGTTTAACTAAACAATTGAAAGGTTAAACAATATGACTCGCATTGAATTCAATACCTTAGTCCTACGCCAGGCTTCGTCATTAAAACTATATGCGTTGCATTTTACAAAGGATTCTGAAGATGCAAATGACCTTGTTCAGGATACACTTTTAAAAGCAATCACCTATTATAATAAGTTTAAGGAAGGCACAAATCTTAAAGGATGGTTGTATACCATTATGAAAAATACTTTTATCAATAACTATCGCAGATTGGTAAAAGTAAATAACGTGGTTACTCAATCGGATGAAATCCTTTCTTCAAGTTTATTATATAGTGCAACCAGCAATAATGCCGAAGGGAAATTTATTCTGGAAGATGTTAATAAAGCATTAGACAATCTCTCTGAAGAATATTATAAACCGTTCACTATGTATTTTGAAGGTTATAAATATCATGAGATTGCAGAGGACTTGAATATTCCGATTGGTACAGTAAAAACCCGCATTCACGTTGCCCGTAAGCTGCTTAAAAATCAACTTAAAGATTATTCGGCTGGTCGTCCGGGTAAAGTTGTTTACGAAGATTAATCTCTTGAGAGATAGTTAATGTAGTTTTGTGTTTTTAAAATTAAAAATGCTGTCTTATAGTGTTTTTGTTGACCCTGAACACTGTAAGACAGCATTTTGTTTAAAAGTTATTTGCTGCCAAACAGACCTTTAACTCTGCCCCAAAAACCCTTTGCTGCCACAGAAGCTTCTTCGGCTTTTTTATCTAAGTCAACATTCAGGAGTGTTTCAGCTTTATTTTTAAGATTGTCAGCAACTTCTGCAGCTTCTTCTTTAAAATCGCTCAATTTTTCATTGGCTTTGGCCTTTAACTCATCTATATTTTCTTTGCTGAACGTTTCTTTTAATTCCTCAAGTTTTTCGGCAGTACCTTCTTTAATATCGCCGCTTATTTCATTTGCTTTTAACTCTTCAAATGTTTCTGCCGCTTCTTCAGAAAGATTATCGATTTTTTCGTTTGCTTTTGCTTTCATCTCTTGAAGGTTTTCCGGACTGAAAGTTTCCTTCAAATCATTGATTTTTTCGCTTGCAAAAGCAGTAGCACTTGCGGTTGCTGCTGAAACAGATTCTTTTATTTCACCCAGTGTGTCTGAGGCTTCAGAGGTTGCTGTTTTAGTGGCATCAGCTGCTTCTGCTGCTGTTTCTTCTGCCTCGTCCTTTATACCCTCTGCTTTCTCGGTTGCATCGTTTACGACATTTTCGGCAGCATTCTTAACATCCTTTTTTACTTCAGATGTTTCGTTTTTTAAGTTGTCGGCTAATTCGCCTGCTTTGTTTTCGTCCATGGTATACTAATTATTGTATTAAGTTAATAATTTTCAAATGATTAAGCCGAAAGATACAGTGCTAAATGCGTTTTAATGTTAAGCCAATAAAATAAAAATGATAAAAAACAGAGAAAGTAGCAGGTGTGGAAGCTATTTTTGACCCAATGGATGAATTGCAAACATATACCCGTGGGCAGTTAGCATTACGAAACGGGCAGGATAAACCACAGATTTGGGTAGCTTTTAAAGGTGTTATTTATGATGTTTCAGAAAGTAAATTGTGGAGAAACGGGAAGCATTATGAACACTGGGCGGGACAGGATCTAACAGATGAGTTAAAAGATGCTCCGCACAGTGAAAAGGTTTTTGAGAAATTTAAAACTGTTGGAAAGCTATTATAAAGGAGTGTTATGCTTCTCTTTATCCAAGATGTCTATCTCCCTTTTAATTTTGTCAATTTTAAGTTCAGTCAATTCTGTTTGAGCTTTCAAAAAACGAATTCCATACCATAAAATAGCTGCTACAACACAAAACGATAGCAATGCCATAAATCCGTTATAAACTGTATCCATTTAAATAAATATTAAGCGCTCAAAGGTAATGTTTCGTAGTCAGTTATTATAGTTGTTGAGCTCAATAATTTAGTAACTCAAAAACTATAATAACCAATATGTTTAGTGTCTTAAAACTGCACTAACTTAGAGAATTCTATTACTCGGGCATTAATGTCTTGTTCAGATAAGTTTTTAATTCTTTCTGTCCCAAATTTTTCAACACAGAAAGAAGCAAGAGCTGAACCATATATAACAGCCTTCTTCATGTTTTCAAAGCTTATAGAATTTTGTCCTGCTAGATAGCCAATAAATCCGCCTGCAAAAGTATCTCCTGCACCGGTAGGATCAAATACATCTTCAAGAGGAAGGGCAGGAGCTGAGAAGATTTGACCTTCTCCAAATAATAAAGCCCCGTGTTCACCTTTTTTAATTACCAGGTATTTAGGCCCCATTGCATGAATTTTCTTAGCGGCTTTTACTAATGAGAATTCACCCGATAGTTGACGCGCCTCTGCATCGTTTATGGTAAGAACGTCTACCATCTTCAATGTTTCTTTTAAATCGTCCATTGCAATATCCATCCAAAAGTTCATGGTGTCCATTACAATTAGCTTAGGGCGATTTTTTAAACGCTTAATTACTGTTTGCTGAATTATTGGAGTAAGGTTCCCCAGCATCAGGTACTGACAATCTTGATAGCTTTCAGGAATTACAGGATCAAAATCAGCCAGTACATTTAATTCAGTAGCTAATGTATCTCTACTGTTCATGTCATTGTGATAACGACCGGCCCAAAAGAAAGATTTTTCACCGTTTTTGATCTGTAAGCCTTCGGTACTTATGCCATGTTTGTTTAAATCTGAAATTTCTTCTTGAGGGAAATCGTCTCCAACAACGGCTACTAAATTTACATTTTTAGTAAAGTAAGAAGCCGACAAACAAACGTAAGTTGCTGCGCCTCCGACGATTCTGTCGGTTTTGCCGAAAGGGGTTTCTATGGCATCGAATGCCACCGTGCCAACTGCCAATAAGCTCATTTATTTTTTTTTAAAATTTTTCACCGCAAAGATTGCATAATTAATTTTAAATCCCGAATATTGCACTCCCAAATCGATGGAACGCCATCGAAAAAATACAGGGAATGCAGTTTAAAAGATCATTTTTTGCTGTAAATTTGAAAACAAAAATTACCGGTCCCGAATAGTTTCGGGATAATAAAAATACTCAATACTCCTGAGTAGCTCAGCCGGTTAGAGCATCTGACTGTTAATCAGAGGGTCGCTGGTTCGAGCCCAGCCTCAGGAGCGCTATTGTAAAGAGTAATCTTTGCAATACGAAAAAGGGACGACTCCCACTTCTCAAACTCCTGAGTAGCTCAGCCGGTTAGAGCATCTGACTGTTAATCAGAGGGTCGCTGGTTCGAGCCCAGCCTCAGGAGCAGAAAAGCCTCACAGAAATGTGAGGCTTTTTTTGTTTATGGCTATTTGTGGTAAGTATAAAACAGTTCGGTCAGCTGGACCCACATATTTCATTTGTTTTAAAAACTTTTCCCTATTCCTACTTTTTAATAAAAATGGAACAGGAACAAAAGTTGTGGAGTTTAGGCTAAAAGCTGATTTTTGTGGATCAAAAAAAGAATAATGCACGATTCCTTTCAAGCCCTTCTTCACTTGGTTATTCCCGAAGGTGTTTCAGATTATTTCAAAGTGGTTGACCATAAAACGCAGGCCAACTCCATTCATATTTACCTGGAAGAACTCAATAGTATTCCCCTGGAGTACCAGTCCAACCGGCTGCAATCCAAAGGTTTTTTCGATGAAGTGATTTTACAGGATTTTCCCCTCCGTGGCCGGGAGGTGTTCTTGCACGTGAAGCGTCGCCGATGGCTGAATTTAGATAGCAATAAAGTGGTTTTCCGTAACTGGGAGGTAGTGGCCAAGGGAACGCGAATCACCCAGGATTTTGCCGCTTTTTTAAAAGCTATCAGCCGATACCAAGGCACATAGCCTGCAAACGATCGGTTCATTTTACGGCATTAGGGTAAAAAACTGCAACGCTATTATCGGGATAAACTCAGTGACTACTCCCTTTGGGAACACAAAGAGAATGCTCGCAAGGGACTTGTCTTTGAACAGAATATGGGACCTTTTCTATCGATTGATGAAACCTCGCTCTCTCACGGAGAGCTCTATACGGTGGTGACTAACAAACAGGCAAAAGGGAAGGCAGGAACTTTAGTGGCCATTATGGAAGGCACTAAATCGGAAACGATCATCCCTTTGTTGCAAAAGCTATCGCCGAAACAACGCAATAAGGTACAGGAAATAACCCTGGACCTGGCGGGCAACATGAGCCTGATTGTCAAGAAGTGTTTTCCCAATGCCACCCGGGTGATCGATCGGTTTCATGTGCAGCAGTTGGCCACAGAAGCCTTGCAGGAGATGAGAATTAAATACCGCTGGCAAGCAATCGATGCAGAAAATCAAGCAATAGAAGATGCTAAAACAGCCCAAGTAACCTACTGCCCTCCGGTTCTCTCCAATGGAGATACGCTCAAGCAACTGTTGGCCAGAAGCAGGTACCTCTTGTATAAAAAAGAGGATAACTGGACTGCCGAACAGGCCCAGAGGGCCAGCCTGTTATTTGAAAAATACCCCGATCTAAGAAAAGCCTATGAACTCACTCAAAAATTATCCTGGATCTTTAGTACTACCACAGATAAATTATATGCTTTTGTAAGATTGGCCAAATGGAACGAACTGGTGGAACAATCGGGATTCAAGTCGTTCAATACCCTCTCCAGAACAATTATTAATCACCACCAACACATACTCAACTACTTCGACAACAAAAGTACCAATGCTTCGGCCGAATCGTTCAATGCCAAGATCAAAGCGTTCAGAGCTCAATACAGAGGGGTGGGAAATGTGAATTTTTTCCTTTTCAGGCTGGCTAAATTATATGCTTAGTCCACAGATTTTGGACCTGATCCATAAAAATCCAAAACACTTTCAATTCCAGAAGAAAGCCTGTGTGTTAATTCATGAACAAATTTATTGTTATAGTTTCGCTATTGTTTTCCTATAAATGAGATGAAACAGATTAATACAATTTGAATGTTAGTTTGTGTTTTACGAATAGTAAAATTACGGTTATTCTTTCGATTTTGTTTTAGTAGAAACCGTCCATATCATAAAGCGTCCTGGAAAGCGCTGATTGGATTAAGCCGCCTTTAAGATACAGGGCGGCTTTTTTTGTTTTTCTATTTTCTCCAAGAAACAAATTTTTTCTCTATGATCTCTTGCAATAAAAAAGGACAAATTGAGTGGTAAAATGATTTTTGCGAATATTTATTAATAAAAATGAAACATAGATTGCATTTATAGAAACTTGTTAAAACCTTAAAGCAAGTAAAAGATTTAAGGAAGTGTTAATTTGTAAATGCTTTACCATGAAATTATTTATACCAACCATAGCATAATCTATTTACTACAACACATCTACATCCCTTTTAAGCAAATTCTATTGCTAATCAATACACATTTTAAAATTACTAGTGGTTATGAATTGTAAAATAAACCCTAAGATGTTTCATTTTTTAAACACATTAATAAAGCTTAAACTCCTTGTTTTTCTTGCGTTATTTCCTTTGACTTCAAACGCCCAGTATATACAATCGGATAACGTTCCAAAAATCAATTTACCATCAGCAAATGCAGCAAGTTTGGGCCAGTATGGACAGGTCCCTGTATCATTATTTAATGGTCTTGCACAAACCTCAATACCATTTTACACTATCAAGGTTGACAATGTAACCTTACCTATAGAGCTTAACTATCACGCAAGTGGAATAAAACCTGATAATCACCCGGGATGGGTGGGATTAGGCTGGAATCTTACGTCAGGCGGAACAATTACCCGCGTCATTAATAATGGTACTGATGAGTTTTATACAGAGAATGATTTACGGAGTTACTACTACCATTATTCAGATATTGACAGGGCTGATTGGTTTAGTGGCAGCGGAAACCTGGTAAGGTATACCTCAGTTACCCCACCTTCAGTATTGCCTAACCCAGATGAATTTATTTTTAGTTTCGGTCCATTTTCCGGCAGTTTCTTTTGGGATCATACAGGTCATTGGCGGGTTAGAACATCTCAGCCCGATTACTTTAAAATTGAGGTCACTTTAAAAGACAACTTTGTATTAAAGGGTCAAACAAATTGCCCGGATGTTGTGCTAAAAAAAATATTTCATGAATTTATAATTACTGCTGATGATGGCACGAAGTATTTTTTTGGTGGAACTCCTGAATCGATTGAGTTTACAAGGGGGCAATACGAAACTGCCGGAAACTATAATGAAAACATCATTGCCAATAGCTGGCAGTTAACTAAAGTAATAACTCCTTCCGGAAAGGAGATTAGCTTAAAATATGAGCGGGATGGAATAAATATTTCATTCACTAATACCTCTATTTTGGCATCCTATACCATGGGAGGAGTGGAGAGAAAACCAACTATTGACCTTAAAAATGTAACGATAAGCATCACAAACCCTTCTTACCTAAGTGAAATTGAAACTCCAACTGAAAAAATCAAGTTTTACAGGTCTAAAAGCACAGAGCTGAAATTTGATCACCCAGCAGGACTTGCCAACACCGACTATACCCATTACGCTGATATTGCCGGATATGGAGGTTATGAAACCAAGAATTTTGACAGATGGCTTAAACTGGACAGTATAGCTATTAATTCGGTATTTAATAACAGATTACTTAAGAAGGTAAAATTTACCTATACCAATGATGTAACTAAAAGATTAATGCTGACCTCTCTTAAAGAATCCAATAAAAACAGCTACACTTTTGTTTATGACCCGACACCTTTGCCTTCCTATAATTCACGAAAGGTAGATCATTGGGGCTATTATCATGGCGGGGCTGATTATTTTGATAACACCAGACCATCGACCAGCTATACCAAAAGTGATGTCGTCCCTTATACATTGAGTAGGGAACCTAATCCTGCATTCATGCAGGCGGGTATTCTAAAAGAGATCAAATATCCAACAGGTGGTTATACAAAATTTGATTATGAAGCCAATACTTATTCTACTATAGCCACCAAGCATCCGTTTGGCCTGGACACCTTGTTGATAAACAAATATGCAGGTGGATTAAGGATAAAGAAAATCACCCACCAGGATAGTAACCGGGATAGTTTGATTGTGAAAACCTATTCATATGTCAAGAACTATAAGAGTGGTGGTTCTTTATCAAGTGGAATACTTGCGGGCTATCCGCAGTATTTGGATGAAGGTTCTTTTTTATACGGTTCAGATTGGATTAATTATTGGTTTTGGAGAGATCAGTTCATCGGTCCGCTTAATAATACCAATGGTAATCATGTTACCTATACAGAAGTCACTAAACAAGCACTGACGGAAGCTTTGTGGTCAATAAATTTTCCAATCATGACCAGGCTCGCTACCGGGATCAGCCCTTTGCAGGAGCTGTTTATTCTACGCGTGATGTTTTAAAAACAGAGCCCTTTAACAGTCTGGCACTGGAAAGAGGTAAATTATTGGGTCAATACTTTTATGATAGCAGCAAAAAACTGGTAAAGCAGGTTGTTAATGAATACAACAATGATCCTAACCGATTCGACAACCATGTAAGGGCCATTGTCTGCGGTGGAAGAACGTTTAATAATCTGATTGTTTTTAGAGCCACGGCCATTAAGACTTTTACTTATCAAACCTATCTTACCAAGCAGACTACTACTGAATTCAATAACGATATTAATACAGTACAATCGATTCGTTCCTATGTATACGACCCTGTTTACAATAAAATGGTAGAAGACCGAACCTCAAATAGTGACGGCGTCGAAAGCATTTTAAGGTACAATTATCCGTTTAGTTATCAAATCCAGGCGCTTTTAGAAAAAAATATGGTTGGAACACCAGTTCAAACGATTACATACAAAAAACTCGGTGGTGTAGAAAAAGTAATGAATGCTGAATTAACAACTTATAAAAAGTTTTCATTTAATAAACCGGACGGCTCTTTCTTTTTAGCTCCTTACAAGGAATATCAATTGGAAACATCAACTCCGTTAACAGATTTTCGCGCATTTCAGATCACTAGTAGCACTGCTCCCGAAGACTTTATTTATGACACCCGAATGTCAGAGCGTTTCACCTATAACTATAATGCTACAGCTAACTTAACCACACTGAAACCCACCTCAGCTCCTGCTAAAGGATATAAATGGGGATACAAGAATCTATTCCCGATTGCAGTCTGTGAAAACGCATTAGATAGTGAATTTTATTATGAAGGATTTGAAGAAGATGTAACCGCCCCAACAGCTCCCATTAAGGCCCACTGCGGAGAAAAACTCAATTACAACCGGACCTTTAAAGTTCCCTTTACAAAACCTAACACCAGAGCCTATAAGATCAGTTGGTTTCAATGGAACGGATCACAGTGGGTATACTATGTCGAAGATTATACCGGAGATAAAACCTTTGCATCCACTGTAAGTGTGGATGATATCAGCGTATATCCTGCTGATTCAAAATTGAACACTTATAATTATGAACCGGCAGTAGGAATCATCTCTACGATTAATGAAAAAGGTGAAACATTCTATTATGAATACGACGAAAATCAACGGTTAAAATTAATCAGAGATGCCGATCGAAATATTACTAGTTCGTTTTGTTACAGTGTAACGGGAGAACCAACAAACTGTAATGCTACACTCTACTATAATACGGAGCAAAGCCAGGTATTTACAAAAGATTGTGCTGTTGGTTTTACCGGATCAAATGTTACTTACACGGTGCCGGCTGGAAAATATTCGTCTACTATTTCACTAGCGGACGCTAACCGTAT
This sequence comes from Solitalea canadensis DSM 3403, assembly GCF_000242635.2. NCBI lineage: Bacteria > Pseudomonadati > Bacteroidota > Sphingobacteriia > Sphingobacteriales > Sphingobacteriaceae > Solitalea > Solitalea canadensis. The sequence goes on along the minus strand of NC_017770.1, from coordinate 3,633,696 downwards.
GGCAACTGAAGAGATCCTGCAAAACGGTAAAACCAATGCCAATAATATAGGCACCTGCGACCAACAAATGATTTTGGTTTCAGCCTCAAACACTACTCAAGCCTTAGTGGTGAAATTCACTTTTACCAATCAGCAAGGACAGATTGTTTATTCCAAAGTAATAATAGGCGGTGCTTCAGATGCATTCTATCTACCTTATGGGCTATACACAGTAGCTTTTAGTAGGGAAAATACACAAGGCTCCTTTTCTGTTAAATATGGAGGCAGTTATATAGGAGTTGGTGGCGGTATAAGTAATGACCGGGTAACCCTCATGAATGTATTACCTAAGAATATACTAATTTATTAATGAAAGTGATAAATCTATCCTAAAAATTGCATGGTCAACCTGCAACTATGAAAACAGAATATCCTAATCGATTTAACGAGAATGAAAAAATTAATCATTATGAATAGCATTCCCAAGCTGATAGCCTGGTTATTGTTCTGCCTGCCTTTTATCAGTTTGGGGCAGAGCAGCAACCAAAACTATGTACAAAGTCGTACACCACTAATTCCGGTAACAGATCCTAATGCATTAAATAGTTTAAATTATACGCAACAGCAAACGTCCATTCAATATTTTGACGGTCTGGGTCGACCACTGCAAACGGTGCAAAAACAGGCTGCTACCAATGCTAAAGACATTGTACAACCATTTACATATGACAATATGGGACGAGAAACTAAAAAATACCTGCCTTACAGTAATATCACCGGATTGCAGGACGGCAGCTATAAAACCAATGCCTTAACCGCAGGGCAAGGCGTTTGGGCTCATTACAAACTAGCAACCCAGTCTATTGATACCACTAGTTTCCCGTTTTCGGAAACCATCTTTGAGACCTCGCCTTTAAACCGAGCGACCGAACAAGGCGCTCCGGGTAAAGCGTTTCGGGTCTTGAAAAATGCAACAGGAATCAGTACGCTTTTAGGCAATACCGTAAAGACTGAATACGGCACCAATACCGCAACTGAAGTCAAACTTTGGACAATCACCGCTACCGGAGCCACAAGTACTACCAATTACGCAGCTAACCAGTTGTATAAAACTACTCTGAAAGATGAGAACTGGAAAGCAGCCGATGGTGTACACGGAACGGTTCAGGAGTTTAAAGATAAAGAAGGTAAAGTTGTTTTAAAACGAACCTTCAATAAAAACAATGCGGAAACAACCGAAACGCTCTCAACCTATTACCTGTACGATGATTTTGGTAACCTGCGTTACGTACTTCCTCCTGCAGTAACAGTGAGTAGTTTTACTGAAACCGATACCCAATTCAAAGACCTGATATACGGCTACCATTATGACAGCCGCCAGCGGGTAGTGGAAAAGAAAATCCCAGGGAAAGATTGGGAATATATCGTTTATAACAAGCTCGATCAGGTGGTTTATACCCAGGATGGCAACCAGCGTTTAAAAACACCTAATAAAGAATGGAGCTTTAATAAGTATGATGCCTTAGGCAGGGTGATCCTGACAGGTATCATGCAGGCCAATGGCACGCGTGATGTATTACAAAATTACATCAACGGACAAACTATCCTATGGGAAAGCAAAGGTGCTGTTCATTACGGATACACCAACAATACCATGCCGCAAACAACCATGAAGGTTCTTACGGCTAATTATTATGATGATTATAATTTCTCAAAACCTGCTGGCTATACCTATGTTACTGACACCTTGAATACTCAAAGCAACATGACCCATGGTCTGTTGACCGGTTCGATGGTGAAGGTGCTCAATAGCAATGACTCACTTTGGATAGTTAACTATTATGATAAGGAGGGAAGGGTGATTCAGCAGCAAGAACAAAACTATGTAGGTGGTAAAGATATAGTCAATACCAAGTACAGTTTTACTGGACAACCCTTAGTGGTAAAACGGGTGCATACTGGACGTAATGGCAATGCTGTTACCGTGATCAACTGGTATGAATACGATCACATGGGCCGGAAGAAACGCACCTTGCAGAAGATCAACGGCGAGCAGCGGATTATCCTTGCAGCCTATGACTACAATGAATTGGGCCAGCAGGTGACTAAAAAGCTGAACTCCCGCAACAATGGCAGCACGTATACGCAAACGGTTAAATACAATTACAACATTCGCGGCTGGCTGACCAAGATCAATGACCCTGCATCAATGGGAACTGATAAGTTTGGACTAACCTTAAAGTACGAGAATGGAACAGTTCCGCAGTACAACGGCAATATCTCGGGGATGGACTGGAAAGGAGCTAAGGTGAACCTGCAGCAAAGTTATGCTTTTAGCTATGACAAACTGAACCGTCTGTTGAATGCCCAAAGTACAGCCGGAGGCAGTTTTAATGAACGGATTGATGGCTATGATTTAATGGGCAATATTCAAAAATTAAGTAGGAGAACAACAGGCAATTTGGTGATTGATTCCCTGACCTATACCTATAGCGGTAACCGTTTGCTAGCAGTAGAAGATAAAGGAACCACTGCAGGCTTTGTGAACGGTAAAACACAGTCCATTGAATACCGCTATGACTTAAATGGCAACATAACCCGCGATTTTAATGCGGGGCTGGATACGATCCAATATAATTACCTGAACCTACCAACGTTGATTAAGAAAGGCACCCAAACGGTTCGGTATGTGTATGATGCCGGAGGACGAAAGCTACGACGGGTATTGGTAGGAACAATTGACTCTCTGGAATATGTCGATGGTATTCAGTATAAGAACGGTTCGATTGAGTTTATGCAAACTGAAGAAGGTATAGCTTATAAGAATGGAGCGAGTCCATATATCTATCGCTACAACCTGACAGACAATTTAGGTAACGTACGGGTAACGGTCAATGAAGATGGAACGGTTTTCCAGGAAGATAGTTACTATGCGTTTGGTATGCGGATGAATCTGCCAAACAATATTTATTCTTCTCCTCAGAATAAATATCTTTATAACGGTAAAGAGGAACAGGATGTAACAGGATGGTATGATTACGGAACAAGACAGTATGACCCGACTTTGGGGAGATGGAATGTTATCGATCCGCTAGCGGAAAAGATGCGCAGGCATTCACCGTACAATTATGCCTTTGATAACCCAATTCGGTTTATTGATCCAGATGGTATGTCTCCTGCCGGAGGTCCTGGTGATGATTGGTTAAAGTTCTTAAATGGCGTTGGATGGGGTATTACAAAAAATGTTAATAGTACAGTAAATGGAGCAACGAACCTGGTAACAAGTTTTGCATCTGATCCTGTTAGCACTACTAAAAATGTTGCATCGACTGTTGCACATCCAGGGAAAATAATTAAAGACATTAAAGCTGGCGTAAAAAGGGATGTTAATACATTAAAAAATGGAGATGTAACACAAAAAGGAGAAGTTGTTGGGGATTGGGGTACAGCTGTTGCTACTGTACTTCTTGGAGCTGAGCTCGAAAAAAGCTTTGCTTCAGGGGCAGGAAACGTAACGAAAAAGGTAGCAAGCGATGCTTCTAAGTTAGATGGATCATTTTCAATAGTAGACTGGACTGGGTATCCTCAAGGCGGAGTTAAACCTTCTGGTACCTTTAGATTACTTGAAGGAACAGAGCAAACAGCGGCTAGAAAAACAGCTAATTCAGCCAATGCGGCTATGAGGAAAGCAAATCCTTCAATGTATGCTGGGAAAGAAATACATGAAATAAAACCTGTCAAATTTGGAGGAAGTCCAACCGATCAAGCAAATAAGATTATTTTATCGCCTCAAGAACATCAGCAATACACTAATTTTTGGAATAAATTAATGAGAGATACAAACAAATTTTGAAATAACTATGAAAACTGAAATAGAACAATTACTTCATAAAGTAAGTAGAAACGAAAAACCGAATGATGATGATGTATTAAAATTGACCTCACAAATTGATTTTTCATTACCACAAGAGTTTCTATTATTTCTGAATGAATTTAACGGAGGTGAAGGGTTTGTTGGGGAGAACTCGTACGTTATACTTTGGAAAACAAGTGATCTTATTGAATTTAATCATGGTTATATGGTTAATGAATTTGCTCCAGAATTATTTTTAATAGGATCAGATGGAGGTGGTACTGCATACGCAATTAGAAAGATTGATGGAACGTTTGTACAAGTTCCTTTTATTGGGATGTCCATTGAGGAATCTGAAAAATGTGGAGATGATTTTAAGGAATTTCTAGAATACCTGAGTAATGCATAATTCTCCAATTTCGTACTAAAAATCAATGCAGAAAGAGAAAATTAACAGATATTGATTTGAAACAACAGCAGTAGTATAACCTACTAACTAATAAAAACAATAAAGCCCGATTTATCGGGTTTATTGTTTTTCAAGCTATAATTAAACGAAGTCATTATATCATTATAAATCTTTAATGAACGAAAAAATAAATTTTTATTTGAATGATATTGAGAAAAATGAACATAGGGCATCAGATGAATTAATTAAAACTGTTCAAGATCAATTAGATTTTGTACAGCCAAATGATTATATAGATTTGATGAAGGCATTTGACGGTGGAGAAGGTGAAATTGGTGAAAATAGTTGGCTTTGTTTATTTCCTATTGAAGAATTGATCGAGATAAATGAGGATTATAAAATTTTAATGGAACAAATCCCTGACTATTATTTATTCGGAAAAGATTCAGCTGATACTGGATTTGCATTTCACAAACAGGAACTAACATACATTCATTTGGCCTTAGGTCAAATTTTAATACAGATCCAATTGAATTCTGTGGGAACAATATGATAGAGTTTGTACAGTATTTATATAACCAATGAAGAGTAAGCAAATTTTTATTTTTTCCGATATAGAGGACTTAAAATCCATTTTACAAGATTTTGAAACAAATAATAACGTACAGTATTACGCTACAGGTTTGTTCGATTATTCAGAAATACTTAAATATTCTTCGATTTTTGATGTAAGTAATTTAAGAGTAGCTAATGTAGGTGATTGGAACCTTTGTTTAAATCTTTTAGTTATTGGAAAGGATGACTCGGTTAAATTTAGAGAAGTTCCACAGAGAAAAGGAGGAATTAAATATGCAATTGATCAAATGATCAATCCAAGAAGTATTGTGTTAAAAACAGGAGGTGTATTTAAGGAAGGAGTTTTAGTAGCAGGCGCAATTGGAACAATTTCTGATGATATCTATTCGAATACATTATTTAATAATCTTAGTAAAAAAATAAAAAAAGAGTTTAAACAAATTGGTGAATTTTATGTTGGTCCAAATGCTGAACAGAAATTAAATAAAGGTTGGCGTTTGGTTACAAATGAGAAATCTCCAATTAGTTATGATTTAAAGAGATGAAAATAATCTCTTGCATAACAGAGCATAGAAATTGATCTGTTTTATATTTTCTAAGCTCGGATTATCCGAGCTTTATTATTTTTCAAGTTATAATTAATCCTCAGTTCGAAAGTGTTCCTAAGACTTGTTGCTTCATTTTATGTAGAGGATCGGGAGATGTAGATGACTTTTTAAAGCTTTACGGTCAAAGGGGATTCAATTTTTTTATGGAAAAAACCATCATTAATACAACAGAATGAAGAGCTTTTTTTCAAAGGAGAAAAATGCGAGGCTTATTAGTTGTAAAGGACAAAGTTAATGGAGCAAAAAATTGGAGAGGTGATGGCAAAACACACAGATTTTTTTAGAAATGTAGTAATGATTTCTAGCTTTTTAATTGTGATAACGAGCTGTGATAATAAAGAACAAACTTTAGCTAACGAAAAATACTATAATTTTTTTTGTGATACAATTAAAACGGATAGTTCTCTACAAATCAATAGCAGATTCGGAAAATTAGAATCAAATGAACCTTATTATACAGTTGAAATCAAAAATGGAGATAATAAAGTATTAAAGTCCTTATTTATTTTTAATAGAATCGTCTATGAAACTTCTTCATTTAAAAACTACAAAGGATATGAGTTCACATATTCTATTATGCCCAAATATACAGATAGCAATTTGGTGGCCCAGAAAATTAATTATGGGAATAGTTTTGTTTATTTAATTAAAGGAGAGAATCCATACTGTAATGGAACCAATTGCCGAAGTTATAACTTACATCTATTAGCTATAAAGTCAAATAAATTAAAACTTAACTGGGTGTATCAATTTGATGACAGCGACAATAAATTCGAAGATTTCAGGATTGTTCTCGCCAATGATAAACTGATCTTACAAAATAAAAATAAAGTGATAGATACGCTAAGGTTTTAAAGGCACTTTGCTTTAGTATCTGAATAGTCCGGTACAAAAAAACACCGGACTATTTGTTTCACGAAACTAATCAAAATTATACTTGCAACTTCTCCGTTCACGAACGTGTTAAGAAAATGTCATTTTCAAGTGAATATAGTTTCTTTCAGACTCTCTCAGTCAGACAGAGTCAATTACTTAAAGTAAAATGTACCATCCAAGCCTATTGGACAATAATTTAAAAGTTATGATTGAAGAAATAAAAGAAGATACCATGAATTTGGAGATGCGGTAATTTATATGAAAATCAAGACTCAAGAAGAAACAATTTGAAGAAATATTAAGTAGCTTACAGGCATTATTGAACCTATGAATAATTAAATGAAACATAAACTTCTACTTGTCCTTCTGATACTTAGTTCTTGTACAAATAATAATAAGTATATCATCTCAGAGCAAGGGGTAGAAATGGGATCTCTAAAACTTGTCCCCCCAACGGTTTATTTTGCCAATTATAATTTCATTATAGACTCAAGCAACAGCACTTACTTTTATTCTTTTCAGAAGCCGATTGAAAAGGGAAACTTCTATTGTGAAGGCCCGTTTATTCCTCATTTTATGGGATTGATGCCTAATCATATTTTCGCTATACCGAGAGGAGAGGAGATCAATTTTTTCGAAGAAAATGTGCTGAAGGATAAATCGACTTATAGAAGGCTTGTATTTATTGGCTCAGCGAAAGATACAATCAGGAATGATTTCTTAAACCATTTACTCCAACTGCAAAAAGATACATCTGTACATTTAAATGTAGTTGTTGCGCCAATACCTATAGAAACTAAGGTCGTTTTAACCTACAAAAAGAATGGAACATTCTATGATTCATCGAAGGTGAAATGGGATTCAACTAAAATTTACTTTCCCCCTAAAAATGACAGATTAAGATAAAAAAGAAAAAGCCCCCAGTCGGAGGCTTTATCACCATATATGTAGCATTAATTAGTAGGTTGATTTTCCACTAATTTATGTAGTATGATTTTGGCACAACTTGGAATTTTAGTTCCGGGGCCAAAAACTGCTGTAATGCCTTTTTCAAAAAGATAGTTATAGTCTTGCTGCGGTATTACACCGCCTGCAAAAACGATAATATCTTTCCTCCCTATTCTTTCCAATTCATCTACCAGTTGTGGGATCAATGTTTTATGTCCTCCCGCCAGTGATGATGCACCAACAAAATCGACATCATTTTCCGCTGCTTGTTTTGCAACCTCTTCCGGAGTTTGAAATAAAGGGCCCATGTCGACATCAAAACCCATATCGGCAAATGAAGAAGCGACTACCTTGGCACCGCGGTCGTGACCGTCCTGACCCATTTTGGCGATCATTATCCGGGGTCTTCGGCCAACTTCTTCTGCAAACTGATTGGTTAGTTGCAGGACTTCTCTGAATTCCTGATCATCTGCCGACTCTTTGGAGTAAACTCCCGAGATTGTTCTTATGGTAGCTTTGTGACGGCCGAAATGAGCTTCCATCGCATCTGAAATCTCTCCCAAAGTGGCACGCTTTCTGGCTGCATCAATTGCTAATTCCAACAAATTGCCTTCTCCTGTAGCTGCGCATTTTTTTATTTTTTCAAGCGCATTGGCTACAGCATCCTGATCTCTTTCTGCTTTTAATTGATTCAGGCGCTCTATTTGTTCATTCCTTACAGCTGCATTATCAACTTCCAGAACGTCAATAGCTGTTTTCTCATCGGTGCGATACTTGTTAACACCCACCAGGATATCCTTGCCAGAATCGATACGGGCTTGCTTTCTGGCTGCAGCTTCTTCAATTCGCAATTTAGGAATGCCTGTTTCAATAGCTTTAGTCATCCCGCCTAGCTCCTCAATTTCAAGGATGTGTTTCCATGCTTTACGGGCAAGCTCTTGCGTCAGGTATTCAACATAATATGATCCGCCCCAAGGATCAACTACACGGCAAATATTGGTTTCATGTTGCAGATATAATTGTGTGTTGCGTGCAATACGTGCCGAGAAATCTGTAGGCAGGGCAATAGCCTCATCGAGTGCATTGGTGTGAAGCGATTGTGTATGCCCGCAAGCTGCCGCCATTGCTTCAATGCAGGTACGTGCAACATTGTTATAAGGGTCCTGTTCACTTAAGCTCCATCCTGATGTTTGTGAGTGAGTTCGGAGGGCCATTGATTTCGGATTAGTAGGATTAAACTGTTTCACCAGTTTAGCCCATAATAATCTGCCGGCCCTCATTTTAGCGATTTCCATAAAGTGATTCATGCCTACAGCCCAGAAGAAGGAAAGTCTCGGTGCAAAATCATCAATGGAAAGGCCTGCTTCTATACCCGTTCTTAAATATTCCAGTCCGTCAGCTAAAGTATATGCCAATTCAATGTCGGCCGTTGCTCCGGCCTCCTGCATATGATAGCCTGAGATCGAAATGGAATTGAACTTAGGCATATGTTTACTGGTAAACCTGAATATATCACCAATAATCTTTATAGAAGGTTTAGGCGGATATATATAAGTGTTCCTAACCATAAACTCCTTCAAAATATCATTTTGAATAGTGCCACTTAGTTTTTCCAAAGGAACACCCTGTTCTTCGGCTGCAACAATGTAAAATGCCATGATCGGAATTACGGCTCCGTTCATCGTCATCGACACCGACATTTTATCCAAAGGAATCTGGTCAAATAATATCTTCATGTCAAGCACAGAGTCGATAGCAACTCCCGCTTTTCCAACATCACCAACAACGCGTGGATGGTCAGAATCATAACCTCTGTGGGTAGCGAGGTCGAAGGCTACAGATAACCCTTTTTGTCCTGCAGCAAGGTTGCGCCGGTAAAATGCATTTGATTCTTTAGCTGTAGAGAAACCTGCATATTGACGGATAGTCCAGGGCTGCAAAACATACATGGTAGAATAGGGGCCTCTTAAAAACGGAGGGATTCCAGCTCCAAACTGCAAATGTTCAGCTCCTTCAATTTCGATAGGAGTAAATAAGGGCTTTACAGGTATTCCCTCCGCAGTTTCCCATTCAGTTGTGGTTTGTTTTATTTCTTTAATCTGAGGGTTGTCATTCAGATCGATATGGAGTTTAGAGAAATTCGGTTTCATAATTCTTCTGTTTGAAAGCTCAAAAACTAAGGATTAATCATTTTTTGGAAAGCCGTTAACACATCTATTGCATTTGACCGGAGATGAATAAATCCGTCAATTCCGGAATTCATTAGTTCGTTAACAATGCTTTCTGGATAACCGGCTAATACCAGCAACTTGCCTTTCGATAATGATTTGAACTTTGTGGCAAATGCTGCAGCTTCGGTTTCATATTCACTATCGGATGAGCATATTACTACAATATCAGCTTCACTTATGGAGCTTATTTCTACTGCCTGTTGAGAAGTTTTAAAGAAAGCTTCCTCTATAATATCGAATCCTGCAGTTCCGAAGAATTCGCTGGCAAAGGAGGCTCTGGCTTTTCGCATGGCGAGGTCTCCAAAGCAAGCAAGGTAAACCGATGGCGTTTTTCCGGATTTTTGAGCGTCAACAATAGTTTTACTTTTCAGCTCTTCAAACAACTTCGTCGCCCGTTGAGGCCTGAGTACATGGGCCGATGTCACATGTGAGTCCAAAGGAGTTTTTTCCTGTAGGTCAGGGTATTTATTTACTCCGACATATACACGTTTTCGCGCTGCTATTTCCTTTTCTTTCAGGTCTCTGATTTTGTTTATTTTTTCTGTAATCAAACCCGCTTTATAGGCATTTATAAAACCTCCTGCATTTTCTGTTTCCTTGAATAGATTCAGTGCGGTATCTGCAATGTTTTTAGTTAGCGATTCCTGGTAGTAAGAGCCTGCAGAGGGATCATTTACCTTGTCAAAATATGACTCCGACTTTAACAGGTTTGAAACATTTAGTGCGATCCGCTGGCTAAAAGGAGACGGTTCCTGAAAACTATAATCATGAGGGTAGGTGAGTAAAGCATCACATCCCCCCAAAATAGCAGACATGGCCTCGCTGGTATTTCTTAGCATGTTTACATTCGGATCATAGAATGATTTTGACCAGACGGAGTTGGAACTGAGGATTTTCACCGAAGCATTACATCCGTATAAATTCATCAAACTATTCAGCAATATTCGCATTGCCCTCAGTTTTGCTATTTCAAAGAAATAATCCCCGCTGATGGCCATATGGAACTGAAGTTTGTTGATAACTTCGACTGGCGTTAAGCCTGCTTCGGAAAGAAGATCGATATAATCAACCAGCTTGTTAAGCGTGAAAGCAAGTTCTTGAGTGGTATTACTTCCTGCATTTACGAAAGCATGCGAACGGATAGTCAGTGATTGGAAATTAGGATACGATTTGGTTAAGTGAATAATTTCGGCGAGTTCAGTGATATCGATCTTGCATCCTCGAAGAACCAAATTTTCAAGAATGTCGGCTTCTATGAAACCTCTTACATTCATTGCTTTGATGTTCTTTTCAATCAGATAAGCCAGGTATTTTGATAGAAAGGCAACTGAAGGTTTATAGATCGAGAATGAAATGGCGTATTTATTTACATCAATCCCGTTAAGTAAAGTATTGAAATCAGGAATATCATTACCTTCCAGTTTGAACAGAAAACCTTCGGCTCCGAAGTTCAGTAATTCTACGGCAAGCTTATTGGCTTTTTGAACATCTTCTACCTTGATTTCAGTATAATTGATCCATGTCCTTTCTGATGAAGCGGTAAAGAATTTATATTGATTTTTAAGGAAATCACTTTCTATATCTTCAGTTGTATAAAAAGGCTGCACCGAAAAGCCATCATCTGTTTTCCAGACCAGCTTTTTTTCATAATCGGCTCCTTTTAGGTCATCAATAGCCTTTTCTTTCCATTGCTTTTGAGTAAGTCCCGGAAAGTCAGCAAACAATTTTTCTGTTGAATTCATTGCTTAAGCATTTCTTTGTTAATGAAAGTAAAGGGCTTGCTTGCAAGCCCTTTACTTAAGCCATAGTTAAATTGTTAAAAGAGATAAAGCTGGGACCGAAACGCTCGAAGGCTTCTCTGTCCAACTCTTCCCTTACGCTCGGATGAGCCACATTTATAAGTGCTTTCGCACGTTGAGATAGGTTTTTTCCTTTGAGTTCTGCTATTCCATACTCGGTAACAATATATTGGGCATGAGCTCTGGTGGTAACCACACCGGCACCTTGTTTTAAAGTGGCGGTGATTTTTGAAACTCCTTTATGGGTGATAGAAGGCAATGCGCAAATAGCTTTGCCTCCGTTTGATAAAGCAGCTCCACGCATAAAATCCATTTGCCCGCCAACACCGGAGTACATTTGGGTGCCGATGCTATCTGCGCAAATCTGACCTGTAAGGTCGACTTCCAATGCAGAATTAATGGCAATAGCTTTTGGGTTTTTGCGGATAACCGAAGTGTCATTGACAAAAGAAATATCCATCATCAATACTTCGGGGTTGTCATCCATAAAATCGTATAGCTTTCTTGTTCCCATCGCAAAGCCAGAAACAATTTTGCCCGGCATCACGACTTTCTTCGAGCCATTCACAATTCCCTTTTCGATCAATGGCAATATGCCATCGGAAAACATTTCGGTATGAACACCAAGGTCTTTGTGGTTGGTTAGGCAGGATAGTACTGAGTTAGGAATTCCTCCAATGCCCATTTGTAAAGTAGAACCATCTTCAATCATGGACGCAATGTGTTGGCCGATGAGTCTTTCCTGTTCTGTAGGTTCACCAAGATGCATCTCGTAAATAGGAGTGTCGACCTGAACACAGGCAGCAAATTTGCTGATGTGAACAATTCCATCGCCCATCGTTCGTGGCATATTCGGATTAACCTGTGCAATAATCGTTTTACCTGTTTCAATGCCGGCCACAACTATATCGACCGAAGTACCTAATGAACAATAGCCGTGTTTATCGGGTGGCGAAACATGAACCAGTACCACATCCAGCGGGAGTGTGCCGTTTCGGAAGAGTAGGGGAATGTCGCTTAGAAATACTGGATTATATTGAGCCGTTCCGGCTTGAACGTATTTTCTGATATTGCCACCAATAAAGAAACAACTCGTTCTGAAACTGTCTTTATATTCAGGCTTTGCATAGTCGCAATAACCATCGGTGTGAAGATGAACAAGCTCTACATTTCGTAGCTCCTCTGCTCGTTCAACCATCGCCTTCAATAATATTTCTGGAGTCGCACACGCAGCTTGCACTAAAATGCGATCGCCCGATTTTATTAATTTGACTGCTTCCTGTGGAGATATATAGTTTGCCATTTTACATCAATTTTATAGTGACTGGATTAATGAATTGTTTTCTAAAATTCCCCGGGAAAGAACTTGTCAATTAACCGGATGGAGATGTAGAAAATAAACATGAACACGAAGATTGCTGCTATACCTACTGCTGAAACTGTTAAGGCATTGTTAGTTGCAGTGCTTATTGTTAAAAGTGTCATAATGAAATCCTCCTGTTTAAAAGAATAATGGAATTAATGCCAGGATGAGACCACCTGCTACAACCGATCCTATTTGTCCGCCAACATTTGTACTTACAGCATGCATAAGCAAATAATTGTACGGATCCTCTTTTTGTCCCATGCTATGAATCACACGTGCCGACATTGGAAACGCAGAGATTCCGCAGGCCCCAATCATTGGGTTCATTTTTTTGCCTTCAGGCCTGAACACATTAATAAGTTTTGCGAACATCACTCCGCCAAAAGTGTCGAAAATGAAAGCAATTAGCCCTAGGCCAATGATCATAAGCGTATCAACTTTTACAAACCGTTCGGCTGTCATTGTACTGGCGATGCTGATACCTAATAAAATTGTAACCAGACTTGCTAATTCATTTTGGGCGGATAGAGAGAGTTTGTTTAATACACCACATTCACGGATCAGGTTTCCGAACATCAGGAATCCAATAAGGGCAATTGATGAAGGAGCAATAATTCCTGCGATAAGCGTAACAATAATTGGGAATAGAATTAAGGCTGTACGTGAAACAGGTTTCGATTGTCCCTCCATACGGATCAGACGTTCTTTTTTACTGGTAAGCATTCTTATTACCGGTGGCTGTATAATAGGAACAAGCGCCATATAAGAATAGGCAGCAACTGAAATGGGTCCAAGTAAATCCGGGGCAAATTTAGACGCAACAAAAATAGATGTTGGTCCGTCTGCAGCCCCGATAATGCCGATAGATGCAGCTTCTTTTAAGCCAAAGCCTAATAATGTAGCTGCTACCATGGTGAAAAATATACCAAACTGCGCTGCTGCTCCAAAGAGTAACAGGAAGGGGTTTCTGAACAACGGACCAAAATCGATCATTGCTCCAATGGCAATAAATATGAGTAAGGGAAATAGTTCCGTGTAGATACCGGCTTCATATAGTACACTTAAAGCACCTTCCACTGCTTTTCCGGTGGCTGGATCAATCTGTGTTATTGCGGTTGATAATGGGATATTTACCAACAAAGCGCCAAAGCCCATCGGCAGTAATAAAGTAGGCTCATATTCTTTGGCAATAGCAAGGTAAATAAGTAAAGCTCCTACCCCAATCATGACAAGATGTTGCCATGTTATATTGAATAATACGGGTAATAAATCTTGAATATTCATGTTGTTATGTTTAATTTTTTCAATGAACAGTGATCATTTATCTGTTTGATGATAGATTCCGTTCGTAGCGATTAATGTCCTCTCAGTTCTTCCACTTCTTGTTCTAATTCTTTTACCTCTTCTTCCAATAGGTCTATTTCCTGTTTTTCTGCAATAATTAAGGACAGTAGGATTGAAAAGGCCAGTGTAGAAATGATGACAGTAAGTGATACCCATGTGTGAGCGGAGAAAAAAGCTTCAACAGGATGGAAGTAAGATAGAAGCATCTTTGCTCCGATGAAGAACAGAATAAAGCTTACACCGTGTTTTAGAAAACGGAACATACCCATGATGCCCTTCAACGCGAAGAATAAGGAAACAAGCCCCATTACGGCGAATACATTTGAGGTAATAGCGATAAAGTCTTCTTCGCTATGGGTAAGTGTATTTACCGTGCCCTCTTTTATTACTCCAATAATGGCAGGAATAGAATCGATGGCGAACAATACATCTGTGGAGCCTATTACCAGAAATACAAGGAATATGCTCGTTACATGCCATCTACCATCTATTTTATGCATAAAACCCGAATGATCTTTGTCCGGATCAATAGGGAATAGCTTGGAAGCTATGCGGAATAAAATGTTTTTTGAAGGATCTACATGGTCCTCATCATTGGTAAAGGCCATTTTGTAGGCAGTCCAAACGAGGATAGCTCCGAAAATGTAAATAACCCAATGAAACTTCTGAATAAGTCCCATTCCGGCCACAATAAATAAAATGCGTAATACAATGGATAACAGAATACCCAGTTTCAGTAGTTTAGGTTGGTTGTCTGTATGTACTGCCATCAAAGAAAAGATCATGACAAATACAAAGAGGTTATCTACAGAAAGTGAATATTCCGTCAGGTAACCTGAAATAAATTTTATGGCCATAATTTCTGATGTTTTTCCAGCACTTTCCGGATTCTGCGGGAAGAAACAATAGATGGCAATTCCATAAAGCAATGCTAACGAAATCCAAAGTCCGGTCCAGCGTAGAGCAACTTTAACGCTTATTTCACCTTGACGATGGTTCGTTACATAAAGATCAATAATTACAACAGTAAGAAAGAGAACAACAAAAGCCAGCCAAAAGATTGTTATAGATTCCATAGCGGGTTAATTTTGCTAAGATTAGTAATTAAGGAGTGATGCAAATCAATGCATCACCCCCATGTATATGATTAAGCAGATGTTTAGCTTACTTCGATTAATTTATGTCCTTCCAGAACGGTATCGCCTTTTTGTGTATGAATGGCCACCACAACACCGTCACGATCGCTGATAATGTTATTTTCCATTTTCATTGCTTCAAGACAGATAACTGTTTGTCCCCTAGATATCTGGTCACCCTGCTTTACAAAAATGTCGAGCACTTTGCCGGGTAATGGAGACTTAATCATTCCCGTTCCTTTAGGATCTGAAGGATTGGCCGTTCTGGCGGTTGATGGCGAACTGTCGGTTGGAATTACCGCCGGTTCTATTTTTAAAGTAGGTGTTTTAGTGGTTTTTAGCTGCTGGTTAACCTCAACTTCATAGGTTTCGCCGTTTACGCTAACCTTTGCAATGTTATCAGCAATGCCGAGTATATCTACATCGTATTGCTTATCCTCTATTTTGAAACAAAAATTGTTCATTGTGTTTAGTTTAGTGATTTACCTGATTCTTGCTTTTAAGTTTGGGATACGAATTGGTTGTTGTCTGAGCCCGTATATTTTGGAACTCCATGGAGAGTATGGTTTAATTACTTTCTGAATAGTGACTACTGCATTTTCATATTCACGCATTTGTTTAACATACATATGAAGTGCAATGGCAATCACAGCAGCTACTTCGTCGTTTGCAGTAGCTGCAGATTCCGTTATAGCCGGTGTTTCAGAAAATTCAGTTTTCGGCTTCTTTCTAAGGAAAAAGTTCATAGCTGCTTTAGTTATAATGGAACGTTGCCATGTTTCTTGGCTGGATTGGTATCTTTTTTAGTCGCCAATGCATGGAGCGCTCTGATTACTCTGAAACGTGTGTTTCGAGGAACAATCACATCATCGATAAAACCGTATGAAGCTGCATCGTATGGGTTGGCGAATTTATTTTTGTATTCTTCTTCAAAGTCGTGCTGCACTTTAGCTCTTTCAGCAGGGTCCTCTATAAGCGCTAATTTTTTATTGTACAATATTTCTGTAGCACCTTTGGCTCCCATTACAGCAATTTCTGCAGTTGGCCATGCATAGTTAATGTCTCCACGCAGATGTTTAGAGCTCATCACATCGTAAGCTCCACCATACGCTTTGCGTAATACTACTGTGATTTTGGGAACGGTAGCTTCTCCATAAGCATACAGAAGTTTAGCTCCGTGAATAATAATTCCTCCATACTCTTGCGCTGTTCCTGGCAAAAAGCCCGGTACATCAACAAGCGTAAGAATAGGGATATTAAATGCATCACAAAATCTGACAAACCGGGCGGCTTTGCGTGATGCGTTTATGTCGAGAACACCCGCCAAATAATTAGGCTGATTGGCTACTATACCAACAGATATACCATCAAATCGGGCATAGCCGGTTACTATATTAGGGGCGAAATGTTTGGATACTTCCATGAATTCATG
Source organism: Solitalea canadensis DSM 3403 (assembly GCF_000242635.2). Lineage (NCBI taxonomy): Bacteria > Pseudomonadati > Bacteroidota > Sphingobacteriia > Sphingobacteriales > Sphingobacteriaceae > Solitalea > Solitalea canadensis. The sequence continues at coordinate 3,617,139 of NC_017770.1, read as the reverse complement.
GTCGTCAGCAATTGCATGGATTACCTCTTTAACATCGTAAGGTTTATTAGGATTTTCAGGGATAATGTTGTTGAGGGATTCTTCTAGGCGGTCAATAGGGTCGGTACAGGTAACTACGGGAGGTTCTTCCATGTTGTTTTGCGGAAGATAGCTGAGCAATTTGCGAAGCATCAATATGCCTTCCTGCTCATCTTCCGTAATAAAATGTGAAACCCCGGATTTAGAGCCATGTATCATCGCACCTCCAAGCTCATCGTCCGTGACATTTTCTCCGGTTACAGTTTGAACCACTTTCGGTCCGGTTACAAACATATAACTGTTTGTTTTCGACATTAAGATGAAATCGGTAAGTGCGGGGCTATAAACAGCACCTCCTGCACATGGGCCAAATATCGCTGACAATTGTGGAATCACTCCCGATGCCAAAATATTTCGTTCAAAAATTTCAGCATAGCCGGCCAGACTTTGAACACCTTCTTGAATACGTGCGCCTCCAGAGTCGTTAATTCCAATAACTGGTGCTCCCATCTTCATTGCCTGGTCCATTACTTTGCATATTTTCTTTGCAAACATTTCTCCTAATGAGCCGCCAAAAACAGTAAAGTCTTGAGAGAAAACATAGATCAAACGGCCGTCAATAGTGCCAAAACCGGTTACCACTCCGTCAGTTAAAGGTCTGTCGTCATCTATGCCGAAATCACCACAACGATGAGCTACGAACATGTCAAATTCCTCAAAGCTGCCTTCGTCCAGTAATAAATCAATACGCTCTCGGGCCGTTAGTTTTCCTTTTTTGTGTTGAGCATCAATGCGCTTCTGGCCTCCTCCTAAGCGAGCTTCTTCCCGCTTGGTCATTAGTTCATTAATTTTTTCAGAATGTATAGACATACGTTATTTCTTTTTTGATAATTCAATTAGTTTAAATAGACTGATAACCTCTCTTTTATGCAGTTTTATTATTGTGTAATGCTTTTATCTGCTTTGTTTTCACAGAGTTCTGTTAAAACTCCTAGTGTTGATTTGGGATGTAGAAATGCGATGGATAATCCTTCCGCACCTTTTCTTGGTTTTTCGTCAATAAGTTGAATTCCTTTTGAGGCTGCACCCTGAAGTTGCTCTTCAATGTTGTTCACTGCAAACGCAATGTGATGGATGCCTTCACCTTTTTTCTCGATAAATTTTCCGATAGGGCCGTCGGCAGAAGTGCTTTCCAGTAATTCAATTTTGGTTTGACCGATTTTGAAGAAGGCTGTTTTTACTTTTTGGTCTGCAACCTCCTCTATTGAGTAGCATTTCAGGCCTAAAACATCTTCATAATAGTTGATGGCAGTGTCGAGATCTTTTACTGCTATGCCAATGTGTTCGATATAATTTAAGTTCATAATGGTTGGTGTTTGTAGTAGAGTCAAATAATCATCAATTAAAGAGTGGGATGCAGTAACAAGTAAGATTTCGATGGAAAATTTTGACAGAGTAGCTGCCGTTTTTCAGATAGAATATTCGACGGTAGCAACTAGAGGGCACTCTAGAGCCATTGATATACCCAATGACAAAAATGACATTGGCTATAATTGATACAATCGAAATCATAATACTTCAATTAGTTATTGCTTTGAATAGATCGATATAGAAATGGGAGTTTCGATACCGAATTATGAAGGATTAATGCACTAAAAAATAGGTTCCTGAGAACGTGGCGTTAATACATCATTGGTTGTTTTTGATTGGGTTAAAGTAATTGGGAAAACAAGGCGTGAAAAATGATTATTATCAGTAGGTTAGTCAGTCTGGTTTTAGTAACAATAAAGTTGCAAACAAAATTGTCAGCGATTGGTTAAACATGGTTTTCTCAATATTAATCATGTTTTTAAGTGCTCAAAAAATCTACATTTAGGGCGTTTATTGAAATAATAAGCGCTACAACCTTGATGTATTATGTTTAAAAAACAGCGACATACAGCCGAAGAGTATGTACAGGGCATACTTAATCACGACCGGATTTTACTCAGCAAAGCGATCACATTAGTTGAAAGTAAGCTGTCATCTGATGATAAGATAGCGGAGTTCATATTGGAAAAAATATTGCCTTTTACCGGGCAGTCGTTACGTATTGGAATAACGGGTGTGCCAGGTGCCGGTAAGAGCACTTTCATTGAATCCTTCGGAAAACACCTTACTTCATTAGGCAAAAAAGTAGCAGTACTGTCTATTGACCCTACCAGTCAGCGAACCAATGGAAGCATTTTGGGCGACAAAACGCGAATGGAGGAGCTGGCTAATGATCCTAATGCTTTTATCAGGCCTTCAGCTTCTGGGAATACATTGGGTGGAGTTCATTCAAAAACACGAGAAACTATGTTATTGTGTGAAGCCGCAGGCTTTGATATTATTCTTATTGAAACAGTTGGGGTGGGACAAAGTGAAACTAATGTTAAAGGAATTGTTGATTTCTTCCTGTTGTTAATGCTGGCAGGGGCAGGTGATGAGTTGCAGGGAATTAAGCGTGGCATTATGGAAATGGCAGACACTATTATCATTAACAAGGCTGATGGTGACAATGTCAAAAAATGTGAAATAGCAAAACGCGAGTATCAGAATGCATTGCACATGTTTCCTCCCGCAGCTAATGGCTGGTATCCTAAGGTGCTTACAACTTCGGCTCTTAATAAAAGTGGTTTGAACGAAATATGGAAAGTTATAGGTGAGTTTGAAATTGTGACGAAGGAATCCGGTCATTTTTATAGTAACAGGCAAGGACAGAATCTGAGATGGATGCATGATGTAATTAGTTACTATTTACATTATTCGTTTTTTAATCATGGATCAGTTAAAGAGCAGATTAATTATGTTGAAAATCAAGTTAAAATAGGAAGTGTTTCTGCTATAAAAGCGGCAAAGAGCATGATTGGTTTGTTTATGTAGCTTAATTTATGAAATGATTTTTGTTTTTAATCAATTTGAGTAATGTGATAGTTTTATTAGTTAACATTTACTGGTATTTAAGTGAATAATAGTTGTTGTTTGTAACTGTTTGGCAAAATAGTGTCAATAAATGATATAATTTAATTGTTTGATGGACGTGGTTTTGATATATTTTTAAGTAAATTACAGTTGAGATGAATTTTATTTGACATCTACTGTTTGGTATTGTTGAGTTTTGAATGATTTTGATTTTCTCTGATATTAATTCCAGATAGAGAAAAAGGTTTTGGTGTTATGTAAGAAAAAATGGCGAACAGCAGTAAGTCTACTTAAAAATAACCTACAAACAAAATACCTAATGAACACTCACACACAAACTCAGCATCTTCCTAAGGATTATGCAACAGATCCACATTTATCCAGCCTCGTAAAAGAATTCCTGAAACCGTTGAACGCCGGAGGCCCTCCTCTTGAAAGTTTGCCAGTTGATGCTATCAGAAATGTTCTTGTTGCTGCACAATCCTCTGTAAACGCTGATTTAAGCGGTATTTCAGAAGCAGTGAAAACCATTAAGCAGGATGGCAATGCTGTAGAAATCAACATCGTAAAACCCGAAGGTAAAACCGACGTAACGCCTGTATTCATGTTTATTCATGGAGGCGGCTGGGTTCTGGGAGACTATCCAACCCATATAAGAATGGTGCGCGACTTGGTCGTATTAACCAGATATACGGGTGTTTTTGTCAACTACAGTCGTTCGCCTGAAGCAAAGTATCCTCAAGCATTAAATGAAGTTTATGTGGTTGCCAAATGGTTGGCATCAAACGGTACAGAAATTGGTGTAGATGGTAAAAAGTTGGCAATAGCAGGAAATAGTGCTGGAGGTAATTTATCTACGGCAACCACCTTGATGGCAAAAGCCAAAGGAGGTCCGGAGTTTAAAGTACAGCTATTAATGTGGCCTGTAACCGATGCCGATTTTGAAAGAAGTTCTTATCACAAGTTCGGAGTAGATCGTTTCCTGACAACTTCCCTAATGAAATGGATGTGGGATCAGTATGCTGACCTCTCCCAACGAAATGAAATTTATGCAGCTCCAATACAAGCTACTGTGGATGAATTGAAGGGCTTGCCACCAACACTGATTCAAACTGCAGAAAACGATATCCTCAGAAATGAAGGAGAAGCCTATGGTCGTAAGTTAGGTGAAGCGGGCGTGGATGTAACCACAGTTCGATATAATGATGTAATCCATGATTTCGGATTATTAAACGTACTTGCTACAATTCCTCAAACAAAAGCTGCTTTTATTCATGCTGCAGCGTATTTAAAGAAATATCTTGGATAACTAACCATAACTATCTTTCAAATGAAAACTAAAACAGTATTATTTGTTACGGGTGCTTTTGTAAGTAACACCTGCTGGGATGAGTGGCAAACCTATTTTAATAGCAAGGGATATGAAACGCATGCTCCTGCCTGGCCTTTTAAGGATGCTCCTGCAGCAGAGCTCAGGGCTCGTAGGCCTAATGATACCGATCTCGCTCATCTTACATTAGATGAGTTGGTAGATCATTATGTAAAGATTGCCAGTAGTTTTCCTGAGAAACCGATCGTTATCGGTCATTCATTGGGAGGATTAATTACCCAAATAATTGTAAACAAAGATCTGGCAGTTGCTGCAGTGGCCATTCATCCGGTGCCTCCTCAAGGCGTTATTCCTTATGAGTTTTCTTTTTTAAAGGCAGGTTGGAAAGCCTTGGGGTTCCTTACATCTCTTGATAAAACATACTTGATGTCTTTTGAAGACTGGCAATATGCTTTTGTAAACGGTATGCCGCTGGAAGAGCAAAGAGCTGCTTATGAGAAATACACCATTCCTGAATCTAAGAGAGTGGCACGAGGTGGATTAACAAGCGCGGCTCATGTCGATTTCGAGAAAAGCCATCCGCCATTGCTGATAACCGCTGGCAGCGAAGACAATATTATTCCTCCTCATTTAAATCACCGCAACTTTGAACGCTATAAAAAGAACGGTTCAGTATTGGAATATAAAGAATTTGAAGGAAGGAATCATCACATACTGGGTCAACCCATCTGGAAAGAAGATGCAGACTATATTTTAGATTGGATTGCAAAATACTAACTTTTTCTATCCCGACAGAAGTCGGGATTTTTCTTTTAATGTTCTGCTTGTCTTAGTCATAATCCTTTATGTCATTAGTGCAGTAGTTGAGATGTTATACTCTTCACTCAACTAAAATACAGGGAATTGATTGTTAACTATAGATTAAAAATAACTAATCGAAAGCAGGTGACTAAGTTTACTTGCTTTCTTTTTATAACTTTTCTTTAAAAAAAGAGTTAAAACATAAACAAAGCTTATTAATTTTACGGTTTAAAACATCACACTGTCGCGTAGGTCTGACCTTCTGTTAATCTCCTTTAAAAATCAAAGTTGCACTTAACACTTCTGAAAATTTACCGAACACTAATAGTGATGAATTTACACACGTCATGAAAAAACTAATTTTACCGCTTGTATTTAGCGCACTCGCATTAACATCTTTTGCACAATCAACTTCTAAAGGGCTCTCTGGTTATTATAAATCCAGTTTTTCAGAAGTAAACTTTCAGCTATTCTTGTTCGAGAATCAGCGTTTTCAATTATCTCTTAATCAACAAGAGCATCAGTCTGACATAAAAGGGGTGTTTACACTTAAGAATGACACTCTTAGATTTAGTACGGATAATGTTTTTGATCGTTTCGTTGTCAATCAGAAAATGACAACCAACGAAGTTCCAGTTACAAAAATTGCCATTGTATTGGGAGAAGAAGATACTTATTATGCTGATTATATACAGCTCATGATCGGCGATAAGTATGATAAAGAAAAATTAAAGGCCGTTTCAACTTTTGAAAAAAAGGACTCTGTGTACTATTTTTCTCAGAAAATAAATGCTGATGATCATTTGTTCATCGTAAACTCATTGGGAGGGAGCAAGTCTTACGTTTATGATTATGCATTGAATAATCAAATAAATGAGTTATACATCGGTCAAAACAGGGGTGATATTTTGGATGTTTTCAATCAGTTGTATGCTTACAAAGGAAAGGAAGCGAATGAAATAGTGATTACTGATGGAAGAAGTCCGCTTTCCTTCTTTTTTATTCGTTCCATAGAAAAAGCTGATGATAAAAAGGCGGAACCTACTTTTGTAAAGCCAGTAAAATCAGGCTTTACTACACTAACAAAGCAAAGCTTGTTTCTGGACTCCACGTTTGAATATAATTATTCGGATGCTGCTGTAGCTGATACAGTCGCAGCTGCGTACGATTATTCTGCGGACTCAATAAGTGTATTTACCGATTACAGCAAAGCATTAACAGAAGCGAAGAATACAGGTAAATACCTGGTAATGTATTACGAGCCTAAAGACTGTTCCGGATGTACTTCAACAATCAATGAAGTGTTAAGAGAAGCTAAATCGGCTTATTCATATATTGCCGGTTCTGTAAATAAAAGCTATGTTTTTTATCAAGTTCCGGAAGCAGATAAGAACAGATTCAAAAAATATACGATAAAGAAATTTCCGGCTATGGTAATTCTGACTCCGCAAGAAGAATTACTATACTATGGTTACGGTCCGGATAACAAAACGCAGTTGGATAAGGTATTTACCTATTATACTGATTTTGTTAACAACCTAAAAATGCAACAGGTTAATGTAGTACTACCCGCGCGAGTTGAAAAGTCTGGATACAGTGAACCAGAGTTAGTGAATTATCTAAAAGAATCTGCATTAGTTAAAAGTGAGCAGTATGCAGATGCTACAACTCCTGCTTATGATGGTTACCATGCTGAATCAGCTAAAAAAGATCTGAATAATTTTTCTTCTCCGCTTGAAACCGCATATGATACATTAAGAGTGGTACACTATCTGGATACGCTTATCGCAAAATATAAGTTGAACAGTCCGCCCGACACTGCAACAGTTAACCTGATCGCAGAGGTAATGATAAATACCGATGAAACCTACTGTCCGCTAATGACCAGTCAGTACATTGCTTCAGTAGATGGACAAATGAAGGTTTCTCCGGCAATGCAATACTTATTGAAAAACTATGCGGAGTTGAAAAATTATCAGTATAAAACCTCAGCTGATTCTTATTATGATGATGAAGGTCGTTCATTATATGAAATTATCAGTGAGCGTATCAAACGGGCGCTATATGCGGCTGAAACAGAAGAAGGCCAACGTAAAATGCTCGCCTTTCAACAAGAATTTATCAGGCAAACTCCCGAAGTAGAGCATTTTGAAACACCTGTTTTGATAAACAACCTGAATTTTTACGCAGGTAAATTAAGCCTTCAACCAATGTTTGAAGAGGTGGCTATTAATTACTGTGAAGCAATTGCTAAAAATCCGGAGGCCGTAAGAGGTATCGTTGATGGGGTTTACACTAAGCTAGCCAGTTTTCAAAAGAAAGCTTTTGATGTTTCACTAAGTGATAATCATTATGCGATTCTGGGCGAATATTGTAATTCAGAAAAAGGCGATAAAGCTTGCTTTGATCAGGTAATGGCAGCTACATTAAATACTGCCGCATGGAGTTTCTTTGAGAATAAAGTAAATGATGAGCTGCTGAAAAAAGCCTTAAACTGGTCGAAATCATCATTAGTATTGGAGAAAAATAATCCATACTATCTCGATACTTATGCACATCTGTTATATCGTTTAGGTAACAAGGTAGAGGCTTTAAAGCAACAGCAATTAGCAGTAGCGAAAGCAGCGGATAAAAAATCGGGATACTATATCCAAGAAGATATGTTATCCAATATGAAAGGTGATCTGCAAAAAATGAAAGCAGGTACATTATAATACTTATCTGAAGAGGTCGATAACGAACGGGTTATTGACCTCTTCATTTAATCAAGCTATTCATTCCATTTATGAAAAAACTGGTTCAACAACTTTTCCTGTATTTCTGCTTTACAATACTTGTTTTTAATGCTAGCGGTCAATCTGTTACGCTTCAGGGAACAATTGGGAAATATCCAATTGTAATGGAGTTTGAAGGAGATGAAAGTTCGCTATATGGTACTTATTTCTATAAGAAATTTAAACAAGATATCCCATTAACAGGGTCTGTTTCAGGAAATTTAATTCGATTAGCGTCGGAAGATACAGGCGATAAATTTTCGTTGACAAAAAACGGAGATACTTATGTGGGAACCTATAAAAACGCTAAAGGTGCTTCTTTAGCCGTTCAGTTAACTATTGTGAATGGAGGAAGTGTAAAAAATCCATTTCCTCATCTAAAATTTGAAAGAGCGCTTTCTGATTACTCTAAACTTCGACTAGCAGAGGTTAAACTTGTTCCCGGTAAACAGGAAGTCGTTAGTAAAAAGTATACCCTACAGTGGTATTCAGAGCCTACTTCAAAACTAACGATGTTTAAAGTGGTTGCCGGTTATCCGGAGAATATATTGAAATCTGTTAATCAGATAATCGATAGAGATTTTTACGCTAATATAGAAGCTTACTTTTCTTGTGCAGGAGGAAATGGCAGCTCTGGATTTGACATAATGGAGGTCTCAAGTTGTTTTCTTAATGACCAGTTTATCAGTTACTGCATTAACAGCAGTTGGTATTGTAATAGAGCTGCTCATCCTGACTTTGGTGAATCGGGAACAACGATTAATGCAAAAACAGGAAAGGAAATGGAATTGGAAGATGTTTTATGGTTTGGCAAAGGCGTTAAGCCAAAGAGAGATTCAGACGGATGGTATAAATACAGGAGCGATGTTTTCGCTCCCAAAGTGGTTGAACTATTTAAGAAGCTTTATCCTGTTGAGATGCAAAAGCCCACAGATAAAGATGATTACTGCGATTATACTGATCCGGAAGTATGGGATTTTGGCGTTTGGTACTTAACAGATAAAGGCTTATACCTTGGAGCTTATTTTTACCGTGCTGCGCGTCCTTGTGATAATCCGGAGTGGTCTGTTGTTCCGTATACAGTCTTAAAAAAGTATAATCCTACTTTGTTCAATAAGTAAATGTCCATGAGATCGCTATTGTTAATTTTGGTCCTTTTATGCCTTTCAACGAGAACTTTTTCCAATGATCGGCCTCAATTAATCGATTCGTTATCAGCTGATCAGAAAACGGTTCTATATCAGTACGGAACACTCAAAAAACTTGCATCAGCACCTCAGGCTGAAAACTTCTGGACTCAACATAAACAATTAATGCCTCATTTGGCTAATGCTCAGCGAGATTCATTAGCCAATGAATTGCTAATGAATGTTGAACTGGTTTATAAGGTAAAGAAACCTTCTTCATTCCGGTTTTTGGAGAGGTTGTTTACTGCAACAGGGTTAATTCTAAGCTTTGCATCGCTTATTGCTGCATACGCCATTATCATGCTTATTTATAAATACTGGAGTGTTATTTCCGTGTTTTTCCTCCGGATATTTGCCCCATTATTTAAAATTCTGTTTGCACCTCGAATGCTTACGTTTGAACTGCTTCTATTGGGTGCTGCGGGAATATGGTTTGGTCCATCAATTAAGGATGTCACTATCCGAACAATTATTATTCATGTGGGCTTGTTTCTTTTGTGGAGCCAGGTAACAGAATTGGTAGCGGCTGAATTGAACTTTAAAGCTTGTTATAAAAAGGTATTTAATAGTAGTTCCGAATGGATTCCAAACCGAAGTACATTTATTCAGATCTGTGTGCCATGTTTTACAACTGCAGTTGCTCTTTTTATAACTACAACTAAAATAGCGGATGAATGGTATTATTACGAATTGGTGATAATCGGACTTATTACATTTTATACAATTCCTTTAGTCTATTCAGTTTGTCGTCCGCTCGGACGTTTAATCCTTCCCGTTACGTATGAATTAAATAAGATAAATCCACGAATACTTCCCTATATAACACTAACAATTATTTTAGGGGTGATCAGTTTGTTTATCCCCAATATCCACCGTTCAATTCCGTTAACTTTGGGAGTACTATCGGCATGTTGGCTATTGATCATTTCTTCCAAAGAAGCTTCCGGCGATCTCATTAGTAATTATGTTTATGTACAACTAGTTAGTATGCTTTATTTTATAGGATGCATGTTTGCAGGAGCAATTTTATCAATGCAGTTGCTTTCTACAATTGGGGTATTATTTCTGGTGGTCTTTGCTATAATAAAGTACTGGGAACTACCAGGTTTCTGGAACTGGTATTGGAAAGATTATAAAACATGGGGACTATTAGGTATGGCGGCTTTCTTATGGCTCATTGCAACCCTGATTAAATATGGTTCAACGTTTATTTTTATTGGATTGTAATCTCTGATTATCATTTTTATATCCCCCGAAAATTTATTTATCAAGTATTATTAGTTGTTGAAAACTTGCTAAATAATTAACAACTCTTCCATAAAAGTAGTGTATGATTAACTTTGAGTAATTATAGACGCTAGTTTGTAATTGCACTTAAACAAACCTCTTTTCTACTATGTCGCATAGAATGTATCTCTACAACCTTTCCACAGTTGCAGAGCAGAATCATGATGATTTAATGATGATGGAATGGAAATACGAATTCCCTTTGTTTTTCCATCCACTGTTTATGAATACTCCTGAAATTCAGGCCCCTGTTTATAATGGTGTAGAGGGAGGGTTGTATGCTGATACAGAATCGGGGATAGAAGCTTTAAAACGATTCTATGAGTTTATAGATGCGCATAAAGATAAACTGATTACGAATGTGGAAGCTTATGAGATTGCGAAAGAAAAGGTTTTTAACTTTCTCGATAATAAAGCCAATAAAAAATATTTCCACCTTGATGCCTGGGATGTTTTTAACATGAGTGATGAGTCCCATCATGAGCAAGCAAAAGATTTATTGGAAGAAATTTCATTAAGCAATTCTATTATACAGCAAGCCATAGAAGCAAATAATCCTGCAATTCTGAACTTGACGCCGATGTTCAATGATAAGTTTAGTGCATTTAAAGAGTTTCGTGATTTGCTGAATTATGAGGTTTATGACTACGGGTGGGGAGTAATTGAGTCGGGGTACTTTCCGGATGAAACAGATGACCTCATACAATTCGAAGAAAATGGGCTTTGGGGATTGAAAGATACTGAGGGAACCATTATCCTCCCTCCACAATATACCGAAATGTTCGGCTTTGATGACAACTCAGGATGGGCAGTTGTTAATAATAATAACAAGTTTGGTTACATTAATCGTTTAGGTACGGAAGTAATAGAATGCAAATTTGATGATGCTTACGACTTTGATGTTAATTATGCACAAGTTGGCATTAATGGTAAACGTGGATTGATTAATAAGCAAGGAGAGATTGTCGTTGAATGTATTTATGAAGATTCCCATTACCTAGTCCCGATTGGAAAGTACTGGGCGATGAAATTGAATGGCCTATGGGGAATTATTGACAATGAAGGGACAGTTAAGCTCGACTTTCAATACGAAAAATTGGATGATAGCGATAATTATGGAACTGATTTTTATACCGCATTAGCACCAGGTGCAGAAAAGACCATTTATCTTTCAAAAGATTTTTTTTCAATTGGAACCTATTTATCTGAAGAGGTTGAGGCGATTACCTATAATGAGGCAACATTTTACATTGTAAGTGAAAAGACCGAAAAGAGTAAACTTTTTGGAGTAAAGGATAGCAAAGGGAATGAATTACTGCCTGTTAAGTACACAAAAATAACGTTTGACTACCTTCTTGCGTGCTTCATTGTACGGGATGGTAAAAAAGCCGGTTTCTATAAAGCCGATGAAGGGTTTTTATTAGATTGTGATTATGATAAGATCACAACAGTAACACATTATAATTCAACCCGAGCAAACGGAGGTTACGCAATAGTTAAAAAAGGGAAAATGTATGGCCTATACTATACAGGTAAGAATCCGGATTGGAGAATTCCATGTGAATATGAATTGATTTCCTGGCTGAATAACAACTTCTTTAGCTTTAAACAGGATAATTTATGGGGGGTAATAAGGAGTGATAACAAGCTAATGTTGCCAGCTGAATTTGAGAGTATGAGTAATAGAATGGGATATATTGAGTCAGCCATTGGCATCGGGTTTAAGGATAACAAAGCTTTTATAATAGAAAATGATGGAGAAGTTAGGTTGTTGACAGAGGCCGAGGCGGAATCTGAAATCCGTTATCTTGACATTGCTTCTAATTACTACACTGCTGCTGAAATAGAAATTTTAACTAATAATAGTAGTCCGCTGAGGCAATCGGAGGATATTTTTACAAAAGCATGGGATGCCAATGATGCAAGAGATTTTGATACAGCTATTGAGTTATATAGTAAAGCTGCTGAGATGGGGAATAAGGATGCCATGAATAACCTGGGCTACTTATATGAATTTGAAGAAGTTTATAAGGATGAGGCCTTGGCGGTTCAGTGGTATAAAAAGGGAGCCGATGCAGGTAGTGCCGATGCTATGAATAATCTTGCTGAGTGTTATAAAAAAGGCACTGGTATCGATATTGATTACGCCAAGGCAAAGTACTGGTATAACCTGGCCATTAATAACGGTAGTACGCAAGCGTTGAAAAATCTTGCTTATTATTACTATTATGATGTAAATAATGAGTATGATGCAGAAAAAACATTGGACTTATGGTTAAGAGTATACACAGCGGGAGATAAGGAGGCTGTAACACCATTGGGTTATACTTATGAACAAAAAGGCGATTTTAACAATGCGTTCAGGTATTACCTTGAGGATGCAAACAATGGCTATGACTATGCAACCAAACGTGTAGGAGAATTTTATGCTTTAGGATTAGGTTGTAAGGAAAATGTACATAAAGCGATTGACTATTATAATAAGGCTTTAAGCTTGGACGATAGTGAAAGTCACTTGTTGTTAGCACGGCTTTATTTTGCTCATCCTGAAGTTAAAAATGAAGTGAAGGCGCGTCAACACCTGAAAGAAGCTTTAGCAGCAGATGTGGAAGGCGCCAAGGAGCTTGCCGCAAAAAATAAAAAGGGTTTCTTTGGAAAACTGTTCCAATAGATTGATATCTTAAAAAAAGTGCGGTACTGATCATTCAGTACCGCACTTTTTCTTTAACCACTAACTAAGTCGGGCCGACCAACAATCGGCCCGGAACTTAACTGCGTATTAGGAGTATGAAGAGGGTTTTTAGATAATAAAAGCTTTATTCAAATGAGATCCATGTTCTGGCGTCTTTTGCGCTTACAAGGTCATAGGTTTTGTTACCAGTCTTAATAACATAATATCCACTCGGATCAATCCATTTAGCCGTTACCTTGTCTACAATTGGTTTAATTGTGGCAGGAGGAGTTCCGAATGATCCGGCACTTGTAAATGAAATAAGACCATCTTCAGTGAACTTAGCAATAGGAGCAGGTCCGTATGAAGCCCAGCCTCCATTTACAATGTAGCCAAGACGGCTGTATGCAGGGTTGTACTTAGGCCAGAACAACAGAAAATTAAAGCCTGGGATTGATTGCACATTATAAGCGTCAGCTACTCCGTCAATTGTAAATCCCCCGGTCGAAATCCAGTAAGAACCATTTGAAGGATTATTATAGAATTCTTTAGCTGTATTAAGATCGTACTGTAATGGTGCTGTTCCTCCCTTTATGGTACCTGCTTTTCCAGAATTAGTGATTAAGCTAACAATCTGAGTAGTGGGATCGAATTCAGTGAAGTTTAATCCTGCTATAGCAGATTTTCCTGTATTGAAAGGCTCAACCAGTTGCAAGCCGTTTTCGTTAAAGTAATACCCCGTCGAAAATGTTTTAACCTGGCTATTTTCAATATAGGAGAAATTGATATTTCTTGGCAAAGTAGTTGAATAGGTGATCTGATACTTTTGTCCGTCTACATCTAGATCTTTAAAGTATGTTGTGATGCCATTCATATTGCCAAACACTTCATGCGTCTTTTTCAGCTTGTTATCATCTTCCTGATTTGCTTTAACTAACAATAACTCATTCTTGTAGTGTACTCCAATCAGTTTAATGGTATCGCCTTTTGATTCTTTAAAGATGAACTCAAAATCCGTTTCGTAAGCAGAAGGAGATTCGAAGTTATCCGGATTGCTTAAAAGGTGTATGTACGGCGAATAGGTATCAAATACTAATGCAGGGGCTTCCAATGCACGCAAGCGATAAGTACTTTCCTCCGGATTGTAAAGAGATGCATCACTGAAATCCATTGTCATGCTTACGTTTCCTTCAGCATTAAATTTCATCATAAACGTGTAGCCTCCTCCTTCTTTTGGAAACAGAAATGCTTTCCAGCCATGAGCAGATTCGGTTAACTTTTGCTTATAACCTTTCAATGATTCATTGACACGTTCGTCGGGTGATTTATCAAATATATGGTCGTCTTTTTTACAAGCAGAGATCGCAAAAAGGGCGGCAATGCTTAGTAATGCTAGTTTTTTCATGTTAATTTCTTAAAGTCTAAAAAATACCTTCATTAATTCCTTTTTGCACTGAATTTTGTAAGTCGTCAAAGTTGACTTTATAAACATCTCTGAAATAGTTTCTTACAATAGCTTCTTTTCTTCTAAGCAGTGCTCTTGAATCCGCATTGGTTTTATCGCTTGCCAATAGGGCCTCAAACCAATCTTTTCCATTTACAAGCATTATAGACACCATTTCTACAAAATCATCATCCGGATTACTGCGCGAATATTGACTGATAAACCCTTTTTGATAAGCTTCAGCAAGTGATAAATTGTTCCAATCGGCACTGTATTCACTACCGGTAATGGTCTTGAATTCTTTTGGATACATTATATTCTGATGCAGGATGTGAGCAAACTCATGATGCAACGTATGTAATAGTTGTCTGGTTAACCCTTGATCATTAGCAGCAACATAATTTCTGATGCCATACAAGGTGATTTTTCTTCCACCTTCGGCAGTACCTAATGTGATTGTCTGATTAGAGTTCCATTCGTAACTGCCAACAATAACATACTGTCTTGGTAAATAGGTTTTTACAAAATAAGAACCTACGTTTTCAACGTAAGGGTCAATCATTCCATTGATTAATACATTAAATACCTCGCGTACAGATGCTGTATCTGGTGGGATAAATGATTTGTTTGGCTTAACTTCATTCTTGTCCCAACGATATTTTGCCTCAATGTTATAAGGGATCCCCAACTGTTGCTCAATCCATATATCCAGATCCGTTTTAGTCCAGGTTTCACCTTCCAATTGTTCAAAGCTTGGCATTACTAAATCATCCTCCTTTTGACAACCAGTTACAATGATTGTTGAGAAAGCCAGGAGATAGATATAATTATATAGTTTCTTCATTTCTTAAATAATTTAATAGATGTTACCGTGGATTTAGTTCCAAACCTGATAAGGTAGCTTCTGGAGGCAGCTGCATGATTCTTCTTGGATCATTAGTAGCTAACTGAATTCTGGAGCCATTATAATAAACATGCTCAATTGGCATATTGTATCTAATATTGTCAAACCAGCGCATACCTTCATGAATAAATGCAACACGTTTAAAATCTAACAAGGTAGCCAGCAATCCCTGTTCTTTTGAAAGATCAGAGCCATAAAAGTTTTCAATCTTCTGATAAGTCAATGGGCTTGTCGCATTACTGTTTTTTGCCACGAAGATGTTTAGATCATTAAGAGCTCCGTCGTAGTCCTGTTTATAGATTTTAGCTTCAGCTCTATTGAATAATACTTCATCGGTAACAAATAATGGGGCCATAATATAAGGCTCTCCGGTGGTGGCGCCGATAGATGTAGTAACAAAATGTTCTCTGAACTTGATCGCAAATTTTACCCCATCTCCATATACCTGATAAGTACTGATAGCCCAAGCGGCTCCATTAACGTTTGAACCGGTAATTATGTTCGAAATTTTCTCGCTGTTTACTCCAAATGTGTACGCTCTGTTCATTCTGTACCACATTGAAGCTGCTTCACCTAACAAAAGATTAGATGGTTCGCTTGCACGGGTAAAGTTTTCGCGGATATAAGCTGCATCTTTTGACCTGTAAAGTTTTGTAGGACGCATATAATCTCCAATTGTATTGCCCGGAAATGCTAATTGTGCATACTTCAGCGCATTATCATAATCTTTTTTGAAAAGATAAAAACGTGTAGCAAAAGCATAAGTCGCAGACCTATTAAAATGGAATCCAGGTACTTTATACTCATTGTTGTCAATCAAAGGCATCCCAGCAACAAGATCCTTTTCAATCATTTCGTACACGTAAGCAACTGATTTACGATCATACTTCGTGAGCATTTTAGTGTCAGGCTTGGTCAGATAGGGAATACCAGGGTCGTTTCCTGCTGTTGCCTGATCATAAAACTTTGAGAATAAGTTTACTAACATAAAGTGTGAGTAAGCACGGGCAACTAACGCTTCACCTCTTTGTGCATTGTATAGTTTATCGTTCTCCGGAATTGCTTCAAGCGCTTGATTAGCTACTGCTATTGCCGCATAACAGGCACTCCAATAGGTTTGAGGTGAATCATAAGCATCTGGTTGATAATTATCGCTCCAGGCAAAGGCTCTGGCATTAGAATCATAAAATGAACCTTCAGAAGCCTCTCCGGCATTATCAGACATCACCTCGCAAAATCCAATGTAGCTTGCTTTTGGATATGCAGACGTTAATAATTCAGCAATTTGTTCTTTATTATTTAAAGGAGAGCGACTATCAGGCAATTGATCCAGAAAATTGTTGCAACTAAATAGCATTGAAGTGCTAAGGATGCAAGTATATATGAGTGTTTTTTTCATTACGCAAATCAATTAGTATTATAAGCTTACTTTTAAAGACAAGGTGTATTGTTTTGCAACTGGTAGCGCAACACCACCGGCACTAAAGAATTCAGGGTCTTGTCCGTTAAGTTTTTTATCAGCATAGATTAACCATGGATTCATTGCTAATAATTGGATAGACACTGCATTCATACCGAATCTTTTCATCCAGTGAGATGGAAGATTATAGGCTAATGAAACCGATTTAAGTCTTACAAAACCACCATCAACAATGCGTGCATCTGAATAGTTGTAGTTATTGTAAGGATATGTTCCCTCTAGTTGTTCATTTTGCATGTTAGATGCAATAGCAGGGATGTTAGTGTATTTCTCATCACCAGGCTGCATCCAACGATCAAAGAATTCATTGGATGTTACATCTAAATCGTTCATTCCGATTCTGTAATAAGGGTTCAAACGAATCTTATTGCCAAGCTGATAAGAGAAAAATACATTTAATGTGAAGTTTTTGTAGCGGATGTTGTTACTTAAACCACCGGTAGTTGTAGGGTCGACAGAGCCTTCATATTTAAGATAGCTAGTTTCTTTAGATTGCAAATAAACGTCATTAGACACTTTTCCTTCTTCATTAACAAACAACGGAACTCCATTATCCGGGTCTAAACCTTTTGAAACGATTGAGTAAAGACCTCTTACCGGATATCCTTCTTTAGCTCCACCTTCCTGACGTACAAGGTCGAAGATTCGTGGCTGGCTCTTTAGATTTGTGATCTCGTTTTTATTGAAACCAAAGGTGAAGTTAGCACGATAATCCCAGTTCTTGTTTTTAACAACTGTGTAACCGAATGCAAATTCAAAACCATGAGATTTCATATCAGCATAGTTAGCTAAACGAATGGTTTCACCGCTAATACCATCAGTGCGTATAGGGCTGATTAGGTCAAAACCTTTACGGGTATAGTAGTCCATTGTAATGTTTAAGCGATTAGACAATACAGTCATATCTACACCTACGTTTGTTTCGTATTGCTTTTCCCAGGTAAGGTCTGAGTTTTCAAGTGCGTCGATAATAATGGCACTTTCTTTTTCAGTTAAGAAAGGACGATCGGTAACAATGTTCTTTAACAATACAGCAGAGTTGTTGGCATTACCCATAGATGCTGTTAATCCATAAGTAGCGCGAAGAGTTAACTGATTGAAAATATTCTGTTTTTGCATCCAGTTTTCTTCAGTTAAGTTCCAAGATCCACTAATGTTCCAGGTAGGCATCCAACGGGCACTAGTTGATTTACCTAATTGGTTTGAACCGTCATAGCGACCTGTTGCACCAAATGTATACTTGCCTTTATATGAGTAACTACCGGTTGCAAAGAATGATACAGCACGGTCATAATTCTGGCTTAAGCCATAATAATCAATATTGTTTTCTGAAAGCATTTTAAGCATACGATAGTCAGTATAAGGAACTCCTCCTTTATTATACTGGTATCCATAGCCATTAGAGTTCATTTTTTCTCTGTTGGCAGATTTGATCTCCTGACCAAGTAAGAAGTTGGTCATGTGTTTGTCGTTAAAAGTTTTGTCCCAGTTAAATGAGTTTCGCAGGTAATAACTGGTCATTTCATCTTCAAAGCGATAATAAATACCTCCTTGGGGTAAAACACTGTACGGTTCTGCATTCGGATCATCCGGATCAGAATATAAGTAAGGATTATTTTGACGAATCGTTGAAGTTTCATCAGCACGATAAGCAGCAGACATGTTGGAGTTTTCAGTAACATTGTGTTTTCTACTGCTTTTAACATATCTCACTGAACCAATTACATCATAACGGATATTCTTGTTGATTTTCCAACCTAAATCACTCTGGAATTTCAAGTCCATTACATTCAGATTGATGTAATTGTTATCCATTTCATTCAGAATGTTGAAAGGAGCAAAGTTGCGTTTGAAGTATTCCAAATTGCCGTATTCATCATAAGCTGTTAAAGTGCGGCTTGTATTTAACGCATAGCTGAATGGGTTGATATCGAATTTACGTTCATATGAGCCCTCCACCACATTGCTTAAACGAGATAGAGTACCAGGTGCACGTTGCTGACGAACTGATCCCACAGTGTTTAAACCGAGGTTTACTCTTTCAGAAAGTTTATAATTTGCACGCATTGAAGCGGTGTATCTCTTCACATTGTCAGCTACAGTCCATCCATTGTCATCGTAAAAACCTAATGAACCGTAATATTGAGATTGTTCGGTCCCTGATTGAAGTGAAATTGAATGATCCTGAGCTAATGAATTATGAAATAATAAATCAAACCAATCCGTATTTGCCATTGCATAACGCTTCAAAAAGTTGGTTTTTGCTTCATAGTTATTAGCTAACCCATAAGTGTCGGTGGCGGGATCATAGGCATTGATTTGATCGTACATTTTACCAAATACACCTGAGTTTCCACTATTGGTAAGGCGGTTCATACCCAACCATCCTTTTCTGTCAAGTTCAAGATAAACAGACATTTGGTCCGCAGAGTTCATTAAATCGTATGAAGAGTAATTTGGTTTAGTACTCATCGCATAATTTCCTGAATAAGAAAACAACGGTTTGCCTTTGGTTCCTCTTTTAGTAGTAATTACAATTACACCGTTCATTGCGCGGGCTCCGTATAATGCAGTTGCCGAAGCATCTTTCAAAATCTGGAAGCTTTCAATGTCATCAGAGTTGATGCCGGCTACTGCTGAACCAATAAGTGTATTGGCATCACCGGAGGTAAGCTGGTCCATTGAGATATCAACTATATCTTCAAGGGTAACACCATCTACCACCCATAATGGTTTGTTGTTACCGGTAATTGAGGTAACCCCACGCACGCGGATTTTTGGAGCAGATCCAAATGTTCCGGAAACGTTTTGAACCGATACGCCAGCCGCTCTACCTTCAAGCATACGGCTAACGTCTGTTACCCCGGCAATTTTTACATCTTCAGCCTTTAGTTTAACCGCCGAACCTGTAAATAATTTACGATCAATCTGTTGATAACCGGTACTAACAACCTCAACCTCGGTTAATTTATTGACATCTTCATCCAGTTGAACATTAAGGTTGATATTTGCCGAAGTAACTTTTATTTCCTTCGTTTTAAAACCTATACTTGAAAAAACAAGTGTAGCTCCTTCTTTTACTTTAATAGAGAAATTACCTTCACCATCTGTTGAAGTGCCATTTGTAGTACCTTTTTCCAGAATGCTGATTCCTGCCAACGGCTCTGCGTTTTTATTGCTTGATGTAACTTTACCTTTAATAATAATTACATCAGCTTTGTGAGCTTCAGCCGG
The DNA here is from genome assembly GCF_000242635.2 of Solitalea canadensis DSM 3403. Lineage (NCBI taxonomy): Bacteria > Pseudomonadati > Bacteroidota > Sphingobacteriia > Sphingobacteriales > Sphingobacteriaceae > Solitalea > Solitalea canadensis. Next base: position 3,597,066 of record NC_017770.1, on the reverse strand, counting down.
CTGCACTACTATTTTTTTAAGTATAATTTTATTTCCAATAATTTTTGAGCTAATGCCTTTACTTTCTAATTGCTTTAAAGCTGATTCTAAGCTTAAATTTTTGCTTTCTGATACATCTATATCTTTTGATACTTCAGAAGCATCATAAACAAAACTTACATTGTGTTTTTTTTCTAACTTTTTAAGGAAGTCAGGAAGTTTTTCAAATGAGTCGACTTTTGCCTGTATCGGTTCGTCGAGCTTTGCCATAGCTGTGCAAGGTGCCAGAACAGATAAGAACAAAAGCAATTTTAACTTTGCTCTCTGGTTTTTGTACATTTTTACATGGATTAGATTGGGGTTATTAAATCTGATTCTTTTCTTCTTTATTATATTAATGGATACCTTTAATGATTACACTATCTCCTTCCTTTGAAATAGTAATAGGATAAGTTGCTTCGAGTATTTCAAGTACCTCTGTTAATGAACTATTATCAAATCTTACATTTAGCTTTTTATAGTCAGAAACGTTGGCTTTGATGATAATTTTAACATTGTAGTGGGATTCAAGGCTTTTGCAAACATCTGCTAACGGTGCATCTTCGAAGACAAGTTGTTGGGTTAACCAAGCTTCTTCGTTACGGTTTTGTGTTTGAAAAGGACTGATTGTTCCGGTTGCCTTATTAAATACTAAGCCACTCCCTTTTATCAGGATAGTTTGGGTAGAACTTTTAGAGGGCGTAAAACCTACTTTTCCGGTTTTTACACTTAATACAATTGAACTTGCTTCGGTATTTATATTAAAAGATGTTCCTAATACCTTTACGCTTGCCTCATGCATTTGTACAATGAAAGGGTGTGATGAATCTTTAGCAACCTTAAAAAAGGCTTCACCTTTATTGAGGTAGACTTTACGAAATCCTCCTTTAAGTTTTTCAGGATATTTTATCGAACTATTGGCCGCAACATAGATCATTGAGCCATCGCTAAGTCTAACTGAATCTATAGCTGCCAATGTGTTTTTCTCAAGGTAGTTAACTTCCTGTGAAGTGTATGCCCAATAGCCAACACCACTAATAATAGCTGCGGCTGCTGCACTGCGAATCCAGCTGATAATTCTTGTTCTTTTTTGACGTGATAAACTGTTTTCTTCAAGCAATAACGAGAATGTATCGGTCGACTGTTGAACAGGGACTTGATCGAGAACTTTGGTTTTTTCTGAAAATTGCCAAACGGTTAGCAGTTGCTGGAAGGCCTCTTCGTTTTGTTTTGATTCATTCCTCCAGTTCGCGATCGCTTGCTCTAATTCTTTATTTGTTGGAGCATTAAACCACTGCACTATTTTATCCAGCATGTTATTGTTTATATCCATATAACTTTTGGTGTTTAGTATATAGACAAACAATGGGTAGGCATACCACTAAAGAAACGGTATAATTTTTTTATTTTTTTTCAGAATGCCCTATTTTATTCGGTTTGAGGAGAAGTGGGAGGGAGTTAGTTTCGAGTTTTTTCGCAAAGCAATAGAAATGCAATCGACATTTTTAAACGAACAGAGTAATGTTTATTACCATTCTCGGTATCAATAAATAAACGCTCACGCAAGGTTTTAAGTGCATTTTTAATATGATTTTCTACTGTTTTTTCTGCAATATTAAGTTCCTGTGCAATTTCACGGTATTTCATATGATCAAAACGACTCATCTTGAATACCTTTTTGCATTGCTCAGGCAAAAGTTCTATTTCACGGTGTATTAACAGTTTTAGTTCATTTTCCTCATGAAGGGTATCGATATATTCTTCTGTTAATTGTTCAGCAATAATAGAATGATGTTTTGAAATGTTTTTCTGCTTGTTGATATGATTAATAGATTGATTGATAACAGCTCTATATAAATAGGAGCGCATTGCTGCAGGATTTTCAAGGGCAATAGGACTCTCCCAGAGCCGCAAAAATACATCTTGAATGATTTCTTCAGCCTGTAATTGATCCTTAACATATTTATGAGCCAGCATTAATAAGTTTTGAAAGTAATTGCGGTATAAGCTTGTAAATACCGAATGATCTCTTTCTAATAATCTTTCTGCTATTTGCTCATCGGATAATGCTCCATTTTCATTGTCTGATGTCATCCTTATAGCTTAAAAATGTGGGCGGAAGAAAGCGCGAAAATCAAAACTAACAAAAACCTGATGCCTAACAAAACATATGCAGCTATCCCACAATAATTAAATAGATATTTAGTAGATTAACTATGTAATAGTTAAGGGATAAATTCGTTTAATTATAATCATAAATGCACAAACTAATTTATCAGAAAACTAAACTTCCGTACTATGAAAACATTTAGGAGCATCATTACATTCGTTATCCTGATAACAATATGTTTTCAGTCAGCCGCTAATAGCTATTATCCCGAACAGTCGAGAAAAGGGGTAGTTGTTCTTCATCCTGTAAAATTCAAAAAAACGCAAGGTGCCGATTCATTGTCTGTAAAGATAAGTGGTGACAGGTTAACACGAAAACAGGCTCAGCAGCTCACCAGCGAATTGCAGAAGCAAAAAGGAGTAGTAAAAGTTCAGGTTAATTATGAGTTAAATACTGCGCAAATATCTTTTGTAGCTAACCAAGTTACGAGTAATCAACTTTCAACCATCATTAATTCATTTAAATCACCACAAGGGCAATCAAAATATAAAGCAATCATAATGTATGATTCTACTCATTGATAGTCAGCTGTTTAATCTGAAGTAATGAGTTAAGACGATTGTTAGGGGGTTAGTAGTACATTGATTTTAAAAATGTTTCTTACTTTTACCCCTCAATTTTAACCACAGTAAATCTTAGAATAGCGCTTTCCATAAATGATTTACAGCATTAAAAGACTAAAGAAAATTAATGAAACCAACTTTTGATTTTGAAAAGCCGATTGCCATATTGATGGAAGAGCTGGAAAAGGTTAAGCAGGCACAAGAAAAAACCAAAGTAGATTTTTCGGCAACCATACGTGAAATAGAAGCAAAAATAGATCAAACACAAAAAGACGTGTATAATAACTTAACAGGTTGGCAGAAAGTACAAATGTCGCGTCATCCGGAGCGTCCACAAACGCTTGATTATATAGCGATGATGTGTGAAGATTTTATTGAGCTACACGGTGATCGTACGGTAAAGGACGATAAAGCTATTGTAGGGGGCTTTGCAACGATTGATGGTAAACCAGTAATGATTATTGGTCATCAAAAGGGAAAAAATACAAAGGAGCGTCAATTCCGAAACTTCGGCATGGCAAATCCGGAAGGTTATCGTAAGGCATTGCGTTTAATGCGCATGGCAGAGAAATTTAATGTTCCTGTTGTTTGCTTAATTGATACAATGGGTGCATACCCAGGCCTTGAAGCCGAAGAACGTGGACAAGGTGAAGCTATTGCACGTAATTTACTTGAAATGTCGGTACTAAAAGTTCCGATTCTTTGTTTCATCGTTGGTGAAGGAGCTTCTGGTGGTGCATTAGGTATAGGAATTGGCGATAGAGTTTACATGTTGGAATATTCATGGTATTCGGTGATTTCTCCTGAATCATGTTCTTCTATTTTGTGGAGAAGCTGGGATTATAAGGAGAAGGCAGCAGATGCATTAAAGTTAACAGCAGATGATATGTATGCTAACAAACTTATCGACGGTATCATCAAAGAACCATTGGGTGGAGCTCAAAATGATCCGGCTGCAATTGCGTCTACTTTAAAACAACAAATCGTTTCAGATCTGGAAACGTTAACTAAAAAAGATATTAAAAAAGTAGTTTCTGAACGTATCGATAAATTCTCGTCAATGGGAGTTGTTAATGAGCATTAAGAACTAGCTATAAATTTATACTAACAAAGAGAGCCTGGGTTTTTATCCAGGCTCTCTTTGTTTCAGGAGGTTCCATTTGTAATTTTTAACCTTGCAATCCTTCCAAATATTCTTTCAATACCAACGCGTGATTACAATGTTCATCCTTTGCGGCATAAAGCAGTGTTACAGTTGCATGGTTTTGTGTATCATCCAAAAGTTCCTGAACTACTGGGTTACGTTGTAATTCTTCCTTATACTTAATCCCAAATAGATTAAACTTTTCAGGTTCATGGTTAAACCATTTTCTTAATTCAGGAGTAGGAGCAATGTCTTTCATCCATATATTAAAATGGGCATTCTCCTTTTTTAGACCCCTGGGCCAAAGTCGGTCGACAAATACACGAAAACCGTCAGCTTTGTTAATAGGAGCATATATCTTTTTAATCGTTATAACTGCCATGATAAATAAGCCAAGCCGCCCCTGCGAACTAAAGCCGGCTTTTAATTGTTATTGAGGTATCTTAAGTACTTGACCGGGTTTTATCAGGTCCGGATTACTAATCTGATCTTTATTGGCTTCAAATATTTTCTGCCAGGTTAATCCACTATACTTTTGAGCTATCTTACTCAAGTTGTCGCCTGGTTGTACAGTGTAGGTAGTACTGGCACCTGCCGCAACTCCGATGTTTAGAACCATATCTGCTGATCGCATTTCCGGATCCAGTTTTTCATAAATACTCCAGATCTGCTGCTTTATTCCATCTCCCGGAGCGGTACCTGTAACATACAAAACATTGTTTTGCTCTTGTACCGATAAATCACTTACTCCATTACTTTGGGCGAAATCTATCAGCTCTTTATATTTATCTTGTAGTGCCATGTCTCTATTATTTAACAATTGTAAGTTGATTAACTACTTTACGAGGCTTTGCCTCATTTACAGCTTGCATAACCTTCATCAGATCGTCTTTCTTTACTTTGCCTGTGAGTGTAACTACGCCATCGGCAATTGCAAACGAAACACCCGTAATTCCTTTTTGTGTAAAGGAATTTTCAATAGTAGTTTTTAGCACATCGTCAGGATTGATCGTTACTGTTGGTTCTGGAGCAGGAGCTGGTTTTACAGTAGTATTGTTGACAACGGATTTAACTCCTTTAATTCCTTTTACAGAGGCTTCAAGGGCAGTCTTACTGCTTTCGTCATTCACTTCTCCGATTAGAGTTACTACACCTTTTTCAACGGTAGCACTAACGTTGGGGCCATAAGCAGTAATTGTTTTATTTACCTCTGAAGAAATTTCAGAATCTTTTGGTCCACAGGAGGTTAAAATAGCGGTTGTTAACAACAGTATCAATACTGATGGTAACCAGTTTGAGATTTTAGAGCGCATAAGTTTATAATGATTTAACTAATTCAATCTACCAACATTTTTGGAAAGATGCTATAGTTTTAAGTTTTATTATTAATAATTTTTATTTTTTATTAAGCAATAAAAAACACCATTGATTATATATAGTATTGATAATTAGATTATTATAAAAATTATGTAACTAGTTTCATTGCTCAGCGTATAAAATAGAAACCTCTCAATCAAATAGATTAGGCTCTTAAATTTAAACGACAAATGAAAAAAATTAAGTGGGTGTTGCTGCTTATTATTGGAATTACAGTAGCTGCATCATGTAAAAAAAGTGATGATAACGATGGTATTGTTGATGCTGACCAATTAACAAATTATATCTGGAAAGGTGAGGAGTATAGTGGAAATGCAAACGGATATATGATTACTACAAGAGTGACTTACAATTTCTCTAAAGATTTTACATGTACCAAACAGATGATCAATAGTCGTGACACCGTCTATAACTATAAAGGCAAGTGGAGTTTGAAAACCAACAACAAGCTTTATATTGCTTACCCGGTTGGTCTTCCAGATCACAGAGATTCAATTCGTGAAGAAATTCAAATTGTAAGCTTAACCGATAATGAGTTTGTGTTTAAGCGCCCTAGTGATGATAATCGTATGGCGACCATAAATCGAAAATTCAGCCCTACTACAAAAGTAGTCATGAACACAGTTTTGCCCATAACTAAATAAATCATAGTTCAGCCAGACTAAAAAGCTATTCTATTTAACGTAGAGTAGCTTTTTTAGTTTAATGTCATGTTTTAAGTTTGAGCGTTGTAATATATTTGTATATATACTTATACTTATAAAAAAATAACTGAATATTGTTTTTGTAATTTTTAATATTCCATATAATGAGACAAACTATCTTTCTTAAACGCTTTCTTCTACTTATTTTATTGCTTAATCCTTTGTTTATGTTCGGTCAGGGTAAGAGCGAAGTTACCTTAGCTACTTACAACTTAAGGCTGAATATCGCATCTGACGGAGTTAATGCATGGCCAAACCGTAAAGAATGGGTAATGGGTCTTATTCAATATCACGGTTTTGATATTTTTGGAGTACAGGAAGCTTTATATGATCAAATGATGGATCTGGATTCAATTCCAGGATTTGATTATGTGGGTGCTGGTCGTGATGACGGGAAGCATGGTGGAGAATATTCGGCTATTTTTTATAACACTAAAAAATATTCGGTAATCAAAACAGGTACATTCTGGCTTTCACCAACTCCTGAGAAACCTTCAAAAGGATGGGACGCTGCTTATCCTAGAGTTTGTACGTGGGCTTATTTTAAAGAAATTAGTTCTGGGAAATCATTCTTCATGTTTAATACTCATTTCGATCATATAAGTGAGAAGGCGAGAGAAAACTCTGCTAAATTAATTCTTGAAAAAATTGAAGAATTGGTTTCAGGGAATATTCCGGTAGTTGTTACTGGTGATTTTAACTCAAGTCCTGAAACTAAAGCTTACGGAACAATTACTGAGCGATTTAATGATGCAAAACTGATCTCTAAAACAAAACCTTATGGTCCGAATGGAACATTTAATGCATTTAAATATAATGATCCGATAAAAGAACGTATCGATTTCGTTTTTGTAAATAGTTTGTTTGATGTATTGAAATACGGTGTTCTTACTGATACACAAGAGCAACGTTTTCCATCAGATCACTTTCCGGTTGTTTGTAAATTAAGTTTTTAATCTTATTAAGAGAGCTTAGTTAAGATTGAATGTGTTCTATACAAGACCGTAAAAACATTTTCATTGAGAACTTTTTAATACTTCAAAACAAATAAAAGAGAAAGGCCATGCAGAATTTCTGTATGGCCTTTCTCTTTATAAATCTATCTGTCAGGTTTATTCTTCTAGCACTGCGCTAAATTTACCTTCTAGTGTTTTTAATTCATTTTGTAATTTCTGAGCTAATGCTGGCTGGTTATTTTTCGAAGCCATATCAGCAAGTTCATGGATTAAACTGAGTCCGAAATTGATCTCTTCACCAAAACGACCCATTCGAGGCATTCCTAATGAATGATAGTAATCCAACTGATTAGTGATAAAGTTATTTACCAGTTCAATCTGTTTGTTGGCTTTGGCAGGGACTTTTGATTTATAGTAAAGATCTGCTGCCATTAAATCTGGTACTAGATTATAGCCAATTTGATTATTGATGAATGGAATAGATTCATTCATTTTATCCAATGTCTTCACACAAGAATCAATTTTGCCTTCATTTAAACAGGCTTGAGCTAAAATAGTGAAGGTGCTCTTACAAGTTGTGGTCATGCGTGAGCTTTCCGGATCAACGTAAATTTTACCGCTGTTATAATTACCCCACTTAAATTTATTGTGAATGTTATTATAAAGAATGTTGCTGTTAACGCTTCCTTCACGACCTAAAACAGCTTCTGTTGAATCGCTCTTCATTGGAACTAAACGATAAGCAAAGCCTTCATTTTGGAAGAATTTCTGTAACCCATAGAAGTTACGGTCTGGAACAGTAATAGCAAAGTAAATAGGGCGTTCCCATATGTTATTAGCAATAATGTCTAATGCTAATAGGTCATTTTTGTATAAACCATTTGAAGGGTAGGTCCAGTCAATCTCAGGTAGAATTTTGTTATACTGAGACGGATCAACCACTTTGTTTTTGATCACAGCATCTTTATCAACTGTAATTTTAAAGTTTTTAGTTGGTAAGTAATTGATATACTCGCCGCTTTGGGTCTGCGCTTTTGCATCCTGACTATCACTTCCCACAAACTGCATTACCTCTTTTAATTCGGCATTACCTTGTATGTTTTGTTCAAACAAAGGTGTATAATCACGAATACCTGCTGCAAACTGATGATTATCTAATGAAATCTTTATTGGAGCAGATTCATTCATTTTACCTTTCATCTGACGACCATACCAATCTGTACCTAATAAACTTAAGTTTACAATACGGATATCCGGACGGATATTCTCAACTTCCTGGCAATACCAAAGAGGATAGGTGTCGTTATCACCGTAAGTGAAGATAATGGCATTTGGAGCACAGCTGTTCAGGTAATTAGCCGCAAGATCACGTGAAGTGTAGCGATTAGAACGATCATGATCATCCCATTCTTCTTTTGCCATTACATACGGAACTGCAACCAGGCAAATCACCGTAGCGATTCCGGCAGAAGCCATTAAGTTAATTCGTTTAGCTAAGAACTCATAAATTGCTAATACACCAAGTCCAATCCAGATGGTGAAAGCATAAAAAGATCCTGCGTAAGCATAATCACGCTCACGTGGCTGTAAAGGAGTTTGATTTAGATAAAGTACAATAGCTAACCCTGTCATAAAGAATAGTAGAAATACTACTGAGAAATCTTTTAGGTTACGTTTATACTGGAAGAATAAACCAACTAATCCTAAAATCAATGGTAAGAAGTATAATCTATTGTAAGCTTTGTTTTCCGTAATACTCTTAGGCAATTGATTCTGGTTGCCTAAGCGAACAGCATCTATTGGTTTTATTCCACTGATCCAGTTCCCTTCGTGCACACTTCCTGCTCCTTGAACATCATTCTGACGCCCGGCGAAGTTCCACATAAAGTAACGGAAGTACATATAGTTAACCTGGTAACTTACAAAGAAGCTTATGTTGTCAAAGTAAGTTGGTTCCCCTTTAATTCCTAACCAGCTTTTATAAAACTGAACGTGATTTGCATCATCACTATAAATACGAGGGAAAGGAATAGTCTTGTTTTTATCATAAACAGGAATTGGTTTTTGACCAACTTCTTCATATTTATGATCGCCTTTACGGTAGATCATATCACCTTTTTCCTGACCAGTCATTTCGGCAGAGTAATAAGGACCGAAACCTAACGGGCGATCGCCATATTGCTCACGATTTAAATAACTCAAGAAGCTATAGGCATTTGAAGGATCATTATTGTTTAAGTTAGGATTTGCTTTTGCACGGATAACGATCATTGCAAAAGAAGCATAACCAATCATAATAAACATTGTACAAAGTACAGCGGTGTTTAAAATGTATTGGTTAACAGCTGGTTTCCAATAGAATAGTGTAACGGCAGCTGCGATTAAATATAAAAAGCCAGCAATAATTCCCCATCCCAAAAATAAAATAAGGCCTAAGCTGATAGCTGCAATATAAAGTTGAATGTTGCTTTTTGAAATGCTATAAAGAAGAAGGCTTACTAATAGTAAAACAAACAAAATTCCAAACACAACAACTCCGGTACCAAAGTTCATTCCCAAGCTGTTAACAAAGAATAAGTCGAACTTAGCAGCAAATGAAATAGTACCCGGTATAAGTCCGTATTGTACAAAAACTAAAATGACACAAGAAATAATGAATGTGAATAGTACACCTTTCGTTGTTGCTTCGTGTTTTTTGAAATAATAAACAAATGCAAGAGCAGGGATGGCCAATAAGTTCAGCAAGTGAACACCTATTGATAATCCCATCATGTAAGCGATAAATATCAACCAACGATCAGCATGTTTATCGTTAGCTTCATTTTCCCACTTTAAAATAGCCCAGAAAACAATTGCTGTACATAATGAAGACATGGCATACACCTCCGACTCAACTGCCGAAAACCAAAATGTATCTGAAAAAGTGTAAGCTAATGAGCCAACCAAACCAGCTCCAATAATAGCAAGTGTTTGTCCGCCATTGATTGTTGAGCCTTCAGTAAAAATTAGTTTCTTAGCCAGGTGTGTAATGCTCCAGAACAAGAACATAATAGTTGCACCACTCGATACAGCAGAACCAAAGTTGGTCCACCAGGCAACCTGAGTAACGTCACCGGCAAATAAAGAAAGCACTTTAGAGATCATCAGGAACAAAGGAGCTCCCGGTTGATGGCAAACTTGTAATTTAAATGCTGATGAAATAAACTCTCCGCAATCCCAAAAGCTTCCGGTAGGTTCAAGGGTTAATGTGTAAACGGTAGTTGCAATGAGGAAGGTAATCCATCCAAACAGGTTATTTAACCGTGTGTAATTTGTCATAATTTATGTTCAACCTAAGGTTTTTATTTTTACTCTATTTCAAAACGCCGAATTTAGAAATTATTTTGTGGTGTAAGGAAAAATAAATGAGTCGCAAGTGATTTTTACGACTCATTTGTTGTTTCCTGAATATTATTCAGTTTTTTCAAATTACTAAATGCAGTAATCAACAGGATAAAAAACGCTTGTGATTATGTTTTATCCATTAAGGCCAAACTTTTGAACAAATTCACCCAGTCTTGTTTCAATCTTGTTACTAAGTGCAGTTTGTCCGTGTTTGCGGCTTTCTTCAGCTAATAACTGCAAAATATATAATCCAGTCTGCACTTCATTAGCAACAAACTTGCTGTCTTTGCCACGGATAGCATACAGGTAATTTAATTCTTTAGTAATATACTCGCTGGTGTCCTGTACTATAGCATTTGCTTTTTTTAAAGCTTTGCAGTTGTAGTATAAGGTAGAGGTATCAAGACGGGTAAATTGGGATAAACCTATTCCAGTATTGCTCACGGGTAGATCATGTTCCATCCGATCAAGTATCTTTTCACATTCTTTTACTTTGCCTTCGTTTAATAGTGCCTTTGCCAATACATTATAGGAATCTCTATACCAACTTACATTGCGCGCAAAAGTAGGATCAATGTATGTTTTTCCATTGTTTATAGTACCCCAGGTATATTTATTCATCAGGTTGCTATATAAGATCGAAGTATTTACGCTGCCTTTCTCGGCAATACCATGGTTTATTCCATCATCCTTAATTGGTACCAAACGATAAACGATTCCATCTTTGCGGAAGTAATTATCGAGTCCGCAAAAATCTTCTTCTCCCAGGAACTGGTGAAAGTAAATCGGCCGATTCTCTATATTATTAGCGATAATGTTTAGCGTTAACAATTGATTTTTTAGTAACATATCCTGCGGTAATTGCCAAACCATTTCATTAACAACTTTATTTTCATCGGCCTTAGGTACGGTTCCATTGTTAACCATCTTTTGCTTATTAACTGTTAACTTCAATTGTTTTGTTGGCAAGTAATTGATAAAGTCTCCTGAGTCTAATTGTGCTTTAGCTCGTTCATCATCACTTCCTATAAAATCTAATAACTCCTGCAGTTCAACCGGATCTTTAATATGCTGATCAAATAAAGGGGTATAGTCTCTGTTACTGTTGGCAAATTGCTTGTAGGTGTATGACAACTTTACTTCGGCAGCTTTATTTACCGGTTTTAATAGTTGTTTGCCATACCATCCCATCCCAATTAGTTGCAGATTGACAATACGGATATCCGGACGATAGTTTTCAACTTCCTGCATATACCACAATGGAAAAGTTTCATTATCTCCGGCAACGAAAAGAATTGCATTGGGAGCACAACTGTCGAGTGTGTTTTTGGCAATATCGCGAACAAGTGTACGCTGAGAACGATCATGGTCATCCCATTCCTGGTTCAACATTAAAATCGGAACCGCTACCATGCAGATCGCCGAACTAAGACTAGCTATCGCTACATTGTTCCATCGCTTACTCAAGAAATCTTTTATAAATAAAACGCCTAATCCAATCCAAATGGCAAAAGCGTAAAATGAAGCAGCATAAGCATAATCCCGATCACGTACCTGCTGCGGGGTTTGATTGAGGTAAATAATTATTGCAATACCTGTAAAAAGAAATAGCAATGCAGTGGCTATAAAGTCTTTATTATTCTTTTTAAGTTGATAGATAAGCCCTGCAATACCTAATAGCAAAGGAAGAAAATATAACCTGTTATAGGCTTCATTATTAGCAATGCTAGGAGGGAGTTGACTTTGGTCTCCCAATGCGATGGCGTCAATTGGCTTAACCCCACTTACCCAGTTTCCTTTGTTGGGTTCGCCCTCACCTTGAATGTTATTTTGTCGACCTGCAAAATTCCACATAAAATAGCGCCAGTATAAATGACCTAGCTGATAAGTGGTGAAGTAGTTGATGTTATCTCCAAAGTTGGGATTACCTGAAGGTTTATTTAGCCATGAACGATAAAAACTCTCATACTTCTGGTTGGCAATTCTTGGAAAAAGCATTTTCTGTCCGTCCGGGATTTTTTTCTCATACTTTTTACCCACAACTTCATACTTGCTATCCCCTTTAACGTATATATTCTGGTCAGACTTAGTATAATAAATTTTGCTAGTAAAAGTCGGCCCAACAACCAACTCGTCTCCGGCCCCAAACTGCTCACGGTTCAGGTAGTCTAAAAAAGAGAATATATTGTCCGGAGATGTGTTATTTAAACTTGTATCAGCTTTTGCCCTGATAATGATCAATGCATATGAAGCATAGCCGATATAAATAAAGCATAAACATAATGTAGCGGTGTTTAACCAAACCTTTTGCTTTTTGAATGAATAATGGAGTATCCATGCAAAACTAACAGCTAGTAAAATGATAAAAAACGTTACCCCGCTTCCAAATGAAAGGGCAATTCCATTCACGAATAGCAGCTCAAATTTTGCAGCGAGTGAAACTGTACCAGGGATAACTCCATATTGAATGAAAACTAATATTAGGCAGGATATAACAAATGTTAACAAGGCTCCCTTCCAGCCTTTGTTTATTTTTTTGAAATAATAAACCATTCCAACTGCCGGAATAGCCAGCAAGTTGAGTAAATGCACGCCAATTGATAGCCCAATTAAGTAGGCAATAAATAGTAACCATCTATTTGCTCTGGGTTGATCTGCCTCGTTTTCCCATTTTAAGATTGCCCAGAAAGTAATGGCTGTGAATAGCGATGACAGGGCATATACCTCGGCCTCCACTGCAGAAAACCAGAAAGTATCGGAAAAGGCGTATGCAAGGGCACCTGTAAAACCAGCCCCAAATATGGTGATTAACTGAATTGTGCCTAGTTGTTGATCGGTTTTTAGGAGTTTCTTTGCAAGGTGGGTAATGGTCCAGAACAAAAACATAATTGTTGCGGCACTCGCAAGAACGGAACCTAAATTGATCCACCAGGCAACTTGAGTTGAATCTCCCGATAACAATGATAGTATTTTGCTGATTATTAAATAGAGCGGAGCGCCCGGTTGATGGCAAACCTGGAGTTTATAAACAGAAGCTACAAATTCTCCACAATCCCAGTAACTTACAGTTCGTTCCATGGTTAGCGAATACACGATGGCTGCAATCATAAAAGCAAGCCAGCCAAGCACATTGTTTAGTTTAGCGTAGTTTGTCATAGTTAAAAGGTTGATAGTCAGTAGGCGTGATGAAGATTTCTAAATAACGCTTAAACAGTAGCTCATGGTATGGAGGATCGGGGATATTGTAAATTTTATTAGTTTTTTTAATTAACAATTTCTTAAAATGGAGGTAAATACTATCTTTGCACCCGCTTAGAGGCCAGAAGGGCTTCTTTTAAAATTTGAAATAAAAAAATTTGAGACTGACAATCAGAAGGTTTTAAAAAGCCTTCAGAAAAAGTGAAAAAAGTTTTTGCATAAATAAAATTGATTTCTACTTTTGCAGTCCCAAACGACAACGATCCCTAAACGGAGAGTTGTTTAAAAGGAGATAGCCCGATAGTATAAGGGTAGTACAAGTGATTTTGGTTCATTTAGTCTTGGTTCGAATCCAGGTCGGGCTACTTAAAAAAAGCAAGTGATTGCGAAATACGAGTTTTAAAGATTTCGTATTTCGCAATTTTAGTTTTAAAGCTAGCTAAAAAAAATGCCTTCTCGTTTTAATCCCGTTAAGTTATTTGCCGGCTCAGCTTCGAGTGGCCTGGCAGATCAAATTGCTCAAGCCAGTGCTCGTGAGCTAGGTGATAGCACACTTTCGCGTTTCAGCGATGGTGAATTCCAACCTATTTATAATGAATCGGTTCGCGGCTGCGATGTGTTCTTGATTCAGTCAACTTATGCACCGTCAGATAATTTAATGGAGTTGCTGCTGATGATTGATGCAGCTAAACGTGCTTCCGCACACTACATTACTGCTGTGATCCCTTATTTCGGATTGGCACGTCAAGATCGTAAAGACAAACCTCGTGTTGCAATTGGTGCTAAAATGGTTGCTAACTTATTAGCAGCGGCCGGCGCTCACCGCATTATGACGATGGATTTGCACGCTGCTCAGATTCAGGGCTTTTTTGATATTCCGGTTGACCACCTTGACGCTTCTGTTATCATGGTTCCGTATATCAAATCATTGAAGCTACCGAACCTGACTATTGCTTCTCCGGATATGGGTGGTACCGCTCGTGCTCGTGTTTTTGCAAAGGCATTAAACGCTGAAGTAGTAATTTGTGATAAACAACGTAAACGTGCCAATGAAATCGAGTCAATGTCGGTTATTGGAGACGTAAAAGGAAAAGATATTGTTTTGGTTGATGATATCTGTGATACTGCAGGTACTTTAACTAAAGCAGCTGCTTTATTAATAGAAAAGGGAGCAAACAGTGTTCGTGCTGTTTGTACTCACGGAGTTCTTTCTGGTAAAGCATATGAGAATATTGAGAATTCAGTATTGGAAGAGTTGATCATTTGTGATACAATTCCTTTGAAACGTGCTTCTGACAAAATCAGAGTACTTTCAGTAGCTGATTTATTCTCAAAAGCCATCGCAAACGTATACGAGCACGGCTCAATCAGCGATTTGTTCCGTATGGGTGACGGTGTGCAAGCAACAGTGAAATTTTAATTTTTTAATAATTTATATTTAAGCAAATGAAATCTATAGCTATTAGCGGTTCGAAAAGATCGAACGTAGGGAAACGTGATGCTAAGGAGTTACGCTATGAGGGTTTAGTACCAGCTGTATTGTACGGTGGTAAAGAACAAACTCACTTCTCTGTATCCGCTGCAGATTTACGTCCAGTGTTGTATACTCCAGATGCAATGTTCGTTGAATTGACCATCGAAGGTGCAAAACACACTGCAATTGTAAAAGATGCTCAATTCCACCCACTAACTGACGTTGTTGTTCACGTTGACTTTTTAGAGTTATTTGATGACAAAGAAGTTGTTATGGAATTGCCAATTCGTTTGGAGGGTACTTCTCCAGGTGTACGTATCGGTGGTAAATTGAATCAAAAATACCGCAAACTGAAAGTTAAAGGTTTACCTAAAAACTTCGTTGATTATGTTCCTGTTGATATCAGCAAATTAGAATTAGGAAAGAACATCCGTGTTGGAGAAATCAAGTTAGAAAATCTTGAAATCTTAAATGCGAAAGTTGATACTATGGTTTCAGTTCTTGCTTCACGTGCTACACGTCAGGCTGATGCTGAAGCTGCGGCAGCAACTAAAGGTGGTAAAAAATAATTTTAATCTCTGAATGGTCCTGAAATAAGTTGACAGATTTTATACAGATCCCAGTTGCATAAGTAGCTGGGATTTTTGTTTATAAACACACTGAGGTGTTTGCATTTGCAAAGATAAATGCGGACGATAGTTGTTGTATAAATTTACGGCTTCTTCTGCTAATAATTTTGCATGAAGCTTAGATTTCAGCCTATTCCCTAAGCCAAATTCTTCTTTTAACGTTCTGTTCATTCGCTCTGCCAGCGCATTTTCATACGGATCGGACTGTTCGGTCATGCTCATGGTAATTGCATGTGAACTGGCAAGGCCCACGTATTCTGCACTACAGTATTGCAATCCTCTGTCTGAATGATGAATCAATCCATCCGTTTTTGTTTGGCGGTGTTTAATGGCCATTTGAAGGGCTTGCTTCATCTGGACTGCTTCCATGCTATCTGCTACTACATAACCCATAATCTTTCGGCTATAGACGTCGGTCACCAAGTTTAGATAGCAGTTGCCCTCATCCGTTTTTAAATAGGTGATATCACTTACCCAAACCTGATCAGGCTGATCAACCGTTCTGTTTTTAAGCAAATTGGGATATTTCCTGAGCCAATGTTTGGACATAGTGGTTTGCACATACCGCCGTTTAGGCCAAATCAACAACTGATGATTACGTAAGAAGTCAAAGAGTTTATCCCTGCCCATTTTGAT
This sequence comes from Solitalea canadensis DSM 3403, assembly GCF_000242635.2. NCBI lineage: Bacteria > Pseudomonadati > Bacteroidota > Sphingobacteriia > Sphingobacteriales > Sphingobacteriaceae > Solitalea > Solitalea canadensis. Next base: position 3,580,813 of record NC_017770.1, on the reverse strand, counting down.
CTGCTGAGCCTGAAAGCTATCCCGAAGCTGATGATGCAATTTCCGTCCACCTAAGCGTGATAAAACTTTCCGTTCTTTTTCAACCAGTTTCTTTACGGCAGCTTCTTGCGCTGCTTGTAAAGCCTGCTCTTTACAGTGCTTGTAAAAGTATTGTCGGCTATAACCTAAAGTGTTTGCTACAAATTTGACGGGATATCCTCCTCTGACTGAGCCTGCTTTGTAGCTTCGGATAACAGGCTCAAATACTTTTTTCGAATATCGGTATGAAACTGGCTGTCGGCTATATCGATGGCCCGGTTCAGTATTTCCTTTTCCTGTTCCAGCCGTTTGAGCTTTTTCTCCAGTTCTTTTATTTTTTTACTAGGCGTATCGCGTTTCATGAGCTCTGATTCTTTCCAGTCTAATCTACCATGTTTTCGCAACCAAACCAAAACAGTGCTTCTTCCCTGGATTCCGTAACGAAGCTGCGCCTGCTTATATGTAAGTTCGCCTTTTTCTACCGCGTCCACAATCTCCAGTTTAAAGGCTAAACTGTAATCTTTTTGAGTCCTTCGATGGTAACTCTTAATTTCCTGATCTTTCATATAGTTAACTCTTGTTGTGTCAACTTATTTCAGGACGGAACACTCCTTTAAAAAATTAAGCAGTCTTGGTTAAACCCGGGACTGCTTTTTTATTTTGTTAGATTTGTGCCCCGAATCATATCTTAATAAATGAAATACTTAATTGCCGGACTTGGAAATATAGGTCCTGAATATGCAGATACCCGTCATAATATAGGCTTTATGGTTTTAGACCAATTTGCAAAGGAAGAAGGTGTGAAATTTACCACAGAACGTCATGCATATTACACTGAAGTAAACTTTAAGGGTAGAACATTGCATTTAATAAAGCCCACAACTTACATGAATTTAAGTGGTAAGGCACTTAATTATTGGATGCAGACACTGAAAATTCCTGTTGAAAATACGTTGGTTATCGTTGATGAGCTTGCATTACCATTTGGTCGCGTTCAATTGAAACCAAAGGGAGGTAACGCCGGACATAACGGGTTAAAGAATATTGAATCTATGATCGGCACTCAGGCTTATCCACGTATCCGTTTTGGTATTGGCGATAACTTTCCAAGGGGTAGACAGGTCGATTACGTATTAAGTGGCTTTGATGATGATGAAAGTCCTCAATTGCCCTTATTAATTGATAAAAGCATTGAAATGATCAAAGCCTTTTCAACCATTGGAATTGAATTGGCGATGACGCGGTTGAATAAGTAAGTTAAGCGGGAATATTTTTAAGTAATTATAAAGAGCGGCTATTAAATTTTTAATAGCCGCTCTTTTGTTTACTTGCATAATTTGATAAACTTTTAACTTTTATGAAAGATTTAATTTTATATTGGATTCGAAAAAAATAAGATTTCCAAACCCAAAAATCAATGAATAAAAGTTTAATTGTTATTAGTGCCATTGTTTTAGTAGCATGTGGTACATCTAAAGTTGCTTCTACCAAAAATGCAGATGTTGAAAGAGGTGCTTTGAAATTTCCCGGATATACTTTGGAAGAGTATAAAGAGGGTAATGCTGCTAACCAAAAGTTTTGCAGTGGATGTCATGCGTTAAAGAATCCACAAGATTTTAGCGAAACACAGTGGAGTATGATCGTTCCAAAAATGGTCAAAAAGGCAAATCGTAAGGCCGGAAGTGACGTGATTAACCCGAAAACACAGGAAGCCATTATGAAATACTTAATAACCATGAGTTCTGCTCCTGTAACAGCGAATAAATAAGCATAAAAAAAGTCCATGGAAACCATGGACTTTTTTTGTCTATCTCATCTCTTTCCAGGCATTAATCAACCCATTAGTTGATGAGTCATGTGAAGTGATCTTATCAGATGATTTTAATTCAGGTAAAATAACATTGGCTAACTGCTTACCTAATTCAACACCCCATTGATCAAAGCTGAAGATATTCCAGATAACACCCTGAACGTAGATCTTTTGCTCGTACATTGCTAACAACGCACCTAAATTAAAAGGAGTCAAACGCTTGTAAATAATTGAGTTGGTCGGACGGTTGCCTTCAAATACTTTATACGGAGTAATAAAGTCAATTTCTTCCTGTGATTTACCTGAGCCTAAGAACTCATCTCTTACATCTTTTTCAGTTTTTCCAAAAGCTAATGCTTCCGTTTGAGCAAAAAAGTTGGACAGTAATTTCTCATGATGATCACCCATGTCATTTAAAGGCTGGGCAGCAGCAAGAAAATCAGCAGGAATCAATTTGGTGCCCTGGTGAATTAATTGATAAAATGCATGTTGTCCGTTAGTTCCAGGTTCACCCCAAATAATAGGTCCGGTTTGATAACTAACTTTATTACCCGAACGGTCTACATATTTACCGTTACTCTCCATATCCCCTTGTTGGAAATAGGCTGCAAAACGATGTAAATATTGATCATAAGGGAGTAATGCATGACTTTCGGCTCCAAAGAAGTTGTTATACCAAATACCTAACAAAGCTAAAACAACCGGAATGTTTTTAGAGAAGTCAGCAGTTTTGAAATGCTCATCCATTGCATGAGCACCACTCAATAATTCTTCAAACTTTTCAAATCCGACACTTAAGCAAATGGATAAACCAATGGCACTCCATAATGAGTAGCGACCACCAACCCAGTCCCAAAAACCGAACATATTGTTTTCATCAATGCCGAACTCAGTAACTTTTGTTTTATTAGTTGATAAGGCGACAAAGTGTTTTGCAACCGCAGCATTATCTTTTGCAATGTTCAAGAACCAGTCACGTGCGCTTAACGCATTGCTCATAGTTTCTTGAGTTGTAAATGTTTTTGAAGCAATAATGAATAAAGTAGTTTCCGGATTTAACGTTTTTACAGTTTCTGCAAGATGTGCTCCGTCAACGTTAGAAACAAAGTGAAGGTTCAGGCGGGTTTTGTAATGCTTCAATGCTTCACAAACCATATACGGACCAAGATCTGAGCCTCCAATACCGATGTTAACTACATCAGTAATTTCTTTGCCGGAAAAACCTTTCCATTCGCCTGAGATAACCTGAGCAGAGAATGCTTTCATTTGAGAAAGTACAGCATTAACATCAGGCATTACATCTTTTCCATCTACTAAAACAGGTGAGTTTTTGCGATTACGTAAGGCAGTATGTAATACAGCTCTGTTCTCAGTTGCATTAATTACATCCCCGGAAAACTGTTTTTCAATAGCCTCTTGCAAGCCACACTCTGTAGCAAGTTCAAACAAAAGTGCTAACGTCGTATCATTTACTCTATTCTTAGAATAATCTATTAACAGATCATTAAATTGAATATGGTGAGTTTGGAAACGATTGATATCGTTTGCAAAAAGATCACGTAAACTGACGTTTTTAAATTCCTCATAGTGTTTCTCAAGCTTTTTCCATGCCTGAGTTGAGGTTGGATTAATACTTTTAAGTGCCATTATAATTGTTTGTGTTATTTTCTAAGTGTCAAAAATACACAATTAAACAGTTGGTTGTGGATGAAGTTTCAATACCTTTTCAGCAAACTCATAACAGGCTGATTGAACACTTTTTACATCCTTACTTCTTATGTGGTTGCCAATGACATGCGTTTCGGGTCCAGGTAAAGGTTTAAATTCTTTTTCTGAATCGGGTGTTCCCAGCTGGCTCATCATTTCTTTCATAGCTGATACTTTTACCGTAGGATCTTGATTTTTTTCATCCTTATAATAACATACTATCAGCACAGGACATTTTACTTTTTCAAAAGTCTTTTTGGTCATTGAAGTTTCTACCAATTCTTCTAAAGCAGGAACGGCCTCACAGCGATAAGAGTAATACCAGTATTTTGTTAATTCAGGATTATCAACAGGGGAGCTTTTAAAATCACTTCCTGTTACAAGTTTTGTTAACTGCAATCCCCAGGGATCATTGGTGATAAAAGCCGCAGGATCATTAATTGCAACATTGGGAGAAAGATTTATAAGTCCATAAATCTCCGGGTAAGTTGCTGCTAATTTTAATGCCAACGTACCTCCTGTTGAAGTGCTAAGTATAATAACCTTTTCACCTAGTTGTTTAGCAACTGCATAAGCTTGTACAGCGCTTCTCCAGTATTTTTCAGCAGTTAGATTTGCCAGTGCATCACTGGTATCGATTCCATGTTCTGAAAGACGAGCCAGGTAAAGATTGCAACCATATCGCTTGGCAAATTCCTTATGTACCGGATTTCCTTCTTCCTGGCTGGCCGAAAATCCATGTAAATAAAGAATAACATACGTCGTTTTTGATTTAGTACTATCATTCCAGATAATTTGCGATTCATTACCGGGTTTTATTTTATGCGGACTATCAATGTTCTTAACATACAACTGCAATTGTTCTGTGTCTGCCGGAACGATAGGTAAACTTGCGTTATACACAGGTTTCTCAGGTGTTGGTCCAAGGAAATAAACAACGCCGATAATAAAAAGAACGGCAATAAGTAGTCTAATAGCTTTTCTCATATTGAATGTATAATTAAACCCAAATGTAAAGGAAACTTTAGAAGTTAATGTTTGTATAGTTTAATTGAAAGTTATGATAACGAAAATACACGATAAATCTTTGTAAATTTAAGTAGGATAAACGTTTTTTGTTATGAATACTCAATTGATTTACTTAATTGTAATAACTATTCTACCACTTGTTCCTTCCTATATATTATATAAAACACTTCCTTCTAAAACTTCAGTTGCAGGACCTTTTAAAGGATTAACCTTAAATTTGTCGGGAGCATTTGCAGCCTATTTCCTATTGTTTATATCGTTAATGGGCTTTACTTATGCAAATAATTCATTATTAAGTGAAAACTCAGCATTAAAGGAGCGGATTATTTCATTTGAAAAAGCATCAGAAGTTTGGACTATGGAAGGTCAACTGGAAACAAATTCGGTTGAGCAAACCAAGTTTTTTATCGATGATGGGGAAGCTAAGGTTTTTTCAACCGGTCGGTTTAAAGTATTGATGAGAGTGCCGGTTCAGGATAGTAAACCTCAGTTGCCTGAAGCCATATGTATTTTTAACAGAAATTCTAGTTATAAAGTTATTGACTTAAACAGGTTATCTTCAAGTGATCTGAAAACTTACGGAATTGTTTTTTCGGATCAGGATAAATTGATCAGGTTTTCTCAACCCATAAAATTACCAACAACAGGGAAGATGCTTTATTAAGAAATAATACATAATCACTTACCTTTTAGTGAAGAATATCAATCTATAATTATCTGAGAATTAAATTTCTACCTAGTGTTGTGAAATATAAATATTGTGTCTACCTTTGCAAACCCCAAATTTGGGTGTAGTATTTAATTATTTAAAGAGAAAAATGCCTACTATTCAGCAATTAGTAAGAAAAGGTAGAGTAGCTCTGGTTGACAAGAGTAAGTCGCCAGCGTTGGATTCATGTCCACAGCGAAGAGGAGTATGTACCCGTGTATATACCACTACCCCAAAAAAACCTAACTCAGCAATGCGTAAAGTTGCCCGTGTTCGTTTAACAAACGGTAAAGAGGTTAACGCATACATCCCAGGTGAAGGTCACAACTTACAAGAGCACTCGATCGTATTGATTCGTGGTGGTCGTGTGAAAGATTTACCAGGTGTACGTTACCACATCGTTCGTGGAGCATTGGATACTTCAGGTGTTGATGGCCGTAACCAACGTCGTTCGAAGTACGGTACAAAACGTCCTAAACCAGGTCAAGCTCCAGCAGCAGCCGGTAAAAAGAAGAAGTAATTAATTCAAGGCAACAAAGACATTAAGAAAACAAAATGAGAAAGGCAACCCCTAAAAAGCGCATTATTTTGCCTGATCCTAAATTCAATGACGTAATGGTAACCCGTTTCGTTAATCATATGATGTGGGATGGTAAAAAGAGTATTGCGTACGATATTTTCTACAAAGCAGTTGAGTTAGTAGAGAAAAAAACAAGTGAAAACGGATTAGAGACTTGGAAAAAAGCATTGGCTAACATTATGCCAGCTGTAGAGGTTAAAAGCCGCCGTGTAGGTGGAGCTAACTTCCAGGTTCCTACAGAAGTTCGTCCTGGTCGTAAAACGGCTTTAGGAATGAAATGGATGATCCTTTATGCTCGTCGTCGTGGTGAGAAAACTATGAACGAGCGTTTAGCGGGTGAAATCATTGCAGCAGCTAAAGGTGAAGGTGCGGCAGTTAAGAAAAAAGAGGATACTCACAAAATGGCTGAGGCTAACAAAGCATTCTCACACTTCCGTTTCTAAGAACTAATACAAAAGAGAAATCATAAGACGATGTCAAGAGATTTAAAATACACAAGAAACATCGGGATCGCAGCTCACATTGATGCTGGTAAAACCACAACAACTGAGCGTATCCTTTATTATGCAGGTGTGAACCACAAAATTGGTGAGGTACACGAAGGTGCTTCAACAATGGACTGGATGGTACAGGAAGCAGAACGTGGTATCACTATCACTTCAGCGGCTACTACAGTTTTCTGGCCGTACAGAGGTAACAAATACCAGGTAAACGTTATCGATACCCCAGGTCACGTGGACTTTACCGTAGAGGTAAACCGCTCACTTCGTGTATTGGACGGATTAGTGTTCTTGTTCTCAGCTGTTGATGGTGTTGAGCCTCAATCAGAGACTAACTGGCGCTTGGCTGACAACTATAATGTAGCTCGTATCGGTTTCGTTAACAAAATGGATCGTTCTGGAGCTGACTTCTTAAAAGTTGTTAAACAGGTTAAAGATATGTTAGGTAGCAACGCAATTCCTTTGCAGTTACCTATCGGAGCGGAAGAATCATTCAAAGGTGTAGTTGACTTGATCAACAACCGTGGTCTTGTATGGAATGAGCACGATAAAGGTATGACCTTTACTGAAGTGCCTATTCCTGAAGATATGCTTGATGAAGTTGCTGAGTGGAGAGAGAAATTATTAGAATCTGTTGCGGAATACGATGAGACTTTGATGGAGAAATTCTTCGAAGATCCTAATTCAATTACTGAGCGTGAAGTATTAGACGCTTTACGTCAGGCTGTATTGGATGCTAAAATCGTTCCAATGGTTTGTGGTTCATCTTTCAAAAATAAAGGTGTACAAACCATGTTGGATTACGTAATGGAATTATTGCCTTCTCCAATGGATCAGGAAGCCGTTAAAGGTACTAACCCTGATACCGGTGAAGAAATTTCTCGTAAGCCAGATGTTAAAGAGCCATTTGCAGCTTTAGCATTTAAAATTGCAACTGACCCATTTGTAGGTCGTTTGTGTTTTATCCGTGTTTACTCAGGTAACTTAGAAGCAGGTTCTTACGTTTATAATGCTCGTTCAGAGAATAAAGAGCGTATTTCTCGTATCTTCCAAATGCACGCTAATAAGCAAAACCCTATTCCTAATGTAGGAGCAGGTGATATTGCTGCAATCGTTGGATTTAAAGATATCAAAACCGGTGATACTTTGTGTGATGAGAAAAACCCAATCGTTCTTGAAGCGATGGATTTCCCTGAGCCAGTTATCGGTTTAGCAATTGAGCCTAAAACTCAGGCTGACGTTGATAAGTTAGGTATGGCTTTAGCTAAATTAGCTGAGGAAGATCCTACCTTCCGTGTTCAAACTGACGAAGATACTGGTCAAACAGTTATCTCAGGTATGGGTGAGCTTCACTTAGAAATCATCGTTGACCGTTTGAGACGTGAGTTTAAAGTTGAGTGTAACCAAGGTGCTCCTCAAGTTTCTTACAAAGAGGCTATCACTGGTTCAGTTACTCACCGTGAGGTTTACAAAAAACAATCAGGTGGTCGCGGTAAATTTGCTGATATCCAAATTGAAATTTCTCCAATTACTGAAGAAGGTAAATCAGGCTTACAATTCGTTAACGAAATTGTGGGTGGATCAATTCCTCGTGAATTTATCCCTTCAATTGAGAAAGGTTTCAAATCAGCAATGGCGAATGGTGTATTAGCTGGTTACGAAGTTACAGATATGAAAGTTCGCTTGTTCGATGGTTCATTCCACGCTGTCGATTCAGATGCCTTGTCATTTGAGATCTGTGCTCGTTCTGCATTCCGTGAAGCATTACCAAAAGCTCGTCCTGTGTTAATGGAGCCTATCATGAAGGTAGAAGTTCTTACACCTGAAGAGAATATGGGTGATGTTATGGGTGACTTGAACAAACGTCGTGGTCAACTTGAAGGTATGGATACTCGTGCTGGTGCACAAGTAATCAAAGCTAAAGTTCCATTGAGCGAAATGTTTGGTTATGTAACCATTTTACGTACCATTACCTCTGGTCGTGCTACTTCTACTATGGAGTTCTCGCATTATGCAGAAGCTCCTAAAAACGTAGCTGAAGAAGTAATTGCTAAAGTAAAAGGCAAAAAAGCTAACGCATAAATTTAAGATGTGAGTATTGGGATTTGTGATTTGAGACTTTTCTCACTTCTCAAATCTCATCTCTCATATCCAAAAAGATAAACTTCAATCCGTAGTAAATAGCTCTTACGGTGCGAAAATTTAATAAAACAAAAAGATGAGCCAAAGAATTCGTATTAAATTAAAATCTTACGATTACAACTTAGTTGATAAATCAGCTGATAAAATCGTAAAAACTGTTAAGCCTACTGGCGCAGTAGTTAGCGGACCACTTCCGTTACCAACAGAGAAAAAAATCTTCACTGTACTTCGTTCTCCACACGTTAACAAAAAAGCACGTGAGCAGTTCCAATTATGTTCTTACAAACGTTTATTGGATATCTATAGCTCTAACGCTAAAACTGTTGACGCGTTGATGAAACTTGAATTACCTTCAGGTGTTGAAGTTGAGATCAAAGTGTGATAGTAGATACTGAAAAGAAAAGGCCGACTTATGTCGGCCTTTTTTGTTTTTGGACTGTTCCGTCCTGAAATAAGTTGACACAACAAGAGTTAACTATATGAAAGATCAGGAAATTAAGAGTTACCATCGAAGGACTCAAAAAGATTACAGTTTAGCCTTTAAACTGGAGATTGTGGACGCGGTAGAAAAAGGCGAACTTACATATAAGCAGGCGCAGCTTCGTTACGGAATCCAGGGAAGAAGCACTGTTTTGGTTTGGTTGCGAAAACATGGTAGATTAGACTGGAAAGAATCAGAGCTCATGAAACGCGATACGCCTAGTAAAAAAATAAAAGAACTGGAGAAAAAGCTCAAACGGCTGGAACAGGAAAAGGAAATACTGAACCGGGCCATCGATATAGCCGACAGCCAGTTTCATACCGATATTCGAAAAAAGTATTTGAGCCTGTTATCCGAAGCTACAAAGCAGGCTCAGTCAGAGGAGGATATCCCGTCAAATTTGTAGCAAACACTTTAGGTTATAGCCGACAATACTTTTACAAGCACTGTAAAGAGCAGGCTTTACAAGCAGCGCAAGAAGCTGCCGTAAAGAAACTGGTTGAAAAAGAACGGAAAGTTTTATCACGCTTAGGTGGACGGAAATTGCATCATCAGCTTCGGGATAGCTTTCAGGCTCAGCAGATCAAAATGGGCAGGGATAAACTCTTTGACTTCTTACGTAATCATCAGTTGTTGATTTGGCCTAAACGGCGGTATGTGCAAACCACTATGTCCAAACATTGGCTCAGGAAATATCCCAATTTGCTTAAAAACAGAACGGTTGATCAGCCTGATCAGGTTTGGGTAAGTGATATCACCTATTTAAAAACGGATGAGGGCAACTGCTATCTAAACTTGGTGACCGACGTCTATAGCCGAAAGATTATGGGTTATGTAGTAGCAGATAGCATGGAAGCAGTCCAGATGAAGCAAGCCCTTCAAATGGCCATTAAACACCGCCAAACAAAAACGGATGGATTGATTCATCATTCAGACAGAGGATTGCAATACTGTAGTGCAGAATACGTGGGCCTTGCCAGTTCACATGCAATTACCATGAGCATGACCGAACAGTCCGATCCGTATGAAAATGCGCTGGCAGAGCGAATGAACAGAACGTTAAAAGAAGAATTTGGCTTAGGGAATAGGCTGAAATCTAAGCTTCATGCAAAATTATTAGCAGAAGAAGCCGTAAATTTATACAACAACTATCGTCCGCATTTATCTTTGCAAATGCAAACACCTCAGTGTGTTTATAAACAAAAATCCCAGCTACTTATGCAACTGGGATCTGTATAAAATCTGTCAACTTATTTCAGGACCATTCAGACTGTTCAGGAAAATTCATCTTATGCTGAATTAGCTAGCCATTGGAATATTTAAACTAAACAATGTTCCTTTAGTATTATCAAGTTTGAAATGTCCATTTAGTTGTTTACTTAACACTTTAACCAGTTTTAAACCAAATGATGATTGAGGATTCTCCCATTTTTCCGTTGGTAAACCAGGTCCGTTGTCTTCAATTGATAATTTAATTCCTTCTTCAAGCGTCAAACTTATGGTTAATTCCGGCCTTTTTACATCTTCATAAGCATATTTAAATGCATTGGTAATCCATTCATTAATAATCAAACCTAAAGGAATGGCCTTATCAACATCTAGTTCATCCAGATCAATCTCAATTTTTAGTTGAAGGTCATCTAATGAAAAACCGAAGCTTTTGGACAAACTCTCACATAAATCAGTAATGTATTCTTTCATGTTCACCATTCCGGGATTATTGAGCTGATAGAGATTACGGTGAATAAGCGACATTGCTTCAATACGTTGCTGTCCGGTTTGCACAACCTTTTTTACATCCTCATCCACCAGTCGGTTCGACTGCAAGCTGAGCAGACTTGATATGATTTGAAGGTTGTTTTTTACACGATGATGAAGTTCTTTAAGTAGTAACTGAAGTTTATCTGCCTGTTGAACAATTTTTTTATTGTTATTTCTAATCTGGCGATATTGAAAACTTAATATGATGATAGATATTACTACAATGGAAAGTACTACAATTGCTAAGGTGAACTTAGCAGTATTATTCTTCTCGATCTGATTCAACAGCGCAATTTGTTTGTCCTTCAGTTCTGATTTATATTGAACTTCCAACTCATTAATTGCTTTAAGATTATCAACTACACCAAGTGAATCATGGATGGAGTTGTATCTTTTCAGATAATCTAATGAAGCTTTATAGTTACCATTAAGGGCATTATATTCTGAGAATTCCCTATAAATCTCCATCTCCCTGAAAATACGTTTGGTTTTTTGTGAAGCAATTAGTGCTTCATTTAAATAATGCTCACCTCTTTTATTGTCACCTTTCTTGTAATAAGCAATTCCTAACCAACTACTTATGTATGACAGGTTACTAAAGTCGTTATTCTTGGTACTTATTTCATGACCTTTTAATCCATAATATATAGCACTTTCAAAATCATTCCTATGTTCAAGATAAAACTGAGAAATATTACTATAATATCCGGGACGTTCAAGTTTATACTTAGGTGAGCTTTCTGCAAGTTTTAATCCTTCAAGATGTGTGGTGATAGATTTATTAATATAGTTTTCATTATTTGTCACCATACCATAACCCCTCCAGATCATAGCATTTACCCTCATCAGGTAAATAATATTTACAGTGTCTTTTGAAGTAATTGCCTGATCAAGACCTTTTTTTGCATTTTCCATTGCTAATGAATAGCTCTCTTTCTCTTTGAAAACATTAGCTAAAATGGCATGTAACCAAGGAATTTGCTTTGTATTGTTATTTAGATGTGCCTCTTTTAATCCTTCCATTGCTGAGGTAATCGCCTTTTGATGTTGCCCCGTTCTCCATAAATATTTGGCTTCAAGAGTTTTCCCTTTGATATAAGCATCGTTATTATCTGTTGAAACCTCTAGCAAATGTTTTGAATAATAATTAATGGAATCGCTTAATGAAGTTCTATTTCCTTTTTTATATAACTCTTCAATTGCTATAGGAGATAAAACCTTTTTGAATTCATTAAATGGTGGATTTTCCTTTTTGCAGGCAATCATAAATCCTGTTAAAATAAAGCAAAATGCCAATATTGGGTACCTGACTGAGCAATGGTTCATTGGATAGATTTAGGTTGATAACTTAAGGAGAGCAGTAATAACTAGTTAATAGTCAAACAAAAATAATAAATAATGCGAATGAGTTAAGCGTTTAAGTCTGTTGTTTTATTTATTTTCGCAATTGTAAAAATATTTAAATATCATTTATTTCTATTAAGCTCTCCTCATTTATCATTCTTATGAAAGACAATATTAATGTAATGATAGTGGAAGACGAGGCCATTCTTGCGATGGATTTGGAAGAGAAACTATTGTTGGAGGGCTTTACAATTGCCGGAGTTGCCGATAATGCAGATGAAGCATTATCAATATTCAAAAATAATGCGGTTGACCTTTTATTAATGGATGTGAGTATTAAAGGTGATTGTGACGGCATCGAAACAATAAAGAGAATTTTATCAATGCGAGAAGTTCCGTTTATTTATTTAACTGCATTTACGGATGCAGCGACTATTGAGCGAGCTAAGGAAACCTTCCCATCAGCCTATTTGGTAAAACCTTTTCAAATTGCAAACCTGAGAATAGCAATTGAGATGGCTCTCAATAATTTTGCAGTTCGGAAAGAGGTGGATTCAACTCCTGTTTTTACGCTGCAAGGCAAAGAAAAGGAGCAGAGCGGGAAAGAATCTATCTTGCATTTTAATGGACATGTTTTTATTAAACAGAATTATCGTTTTTTAAAGATTAAACTCGAAGACATATACTATCTGGAAGCTGAAAATAACTACACCAATATATATACTGTCGATAAGCAATATTCGCTTCGTTTATCATTAAATGCTATTCTTGAGAAACTTGAAATGCCCGGACTTATTCGTGTCCATCGATCCTATGCAGTAAATCTCGATCATTTAACCACATTTAATGATGTCTTCTTAAATATTGGGAAAAATGAGGTTCCATTAGGTAGAAATTATAAAGATGAATTTTTCAAATGTTTTGATTTTCGTTAATCATTCCTCTCTATAAGATACTTAAAAAGTAAGGTTAATCATTATTCTTTACAGCAATAATTTTGCTGTTCACATGCTAAAGTATTCCTTTCACATACATTGTTAATAGTTAAGAAGTAGTGATGATTAGGTTTGGGTTTGGTTTATAGGCCTTGTTGGTGGTTCTATATACTATTCAATCTAAATCATTCACCACTTAAACTATGATTGCACATTTACTTAAAAATTGTAATTGCCTTAAACGGTTTCAATTAAGGAAGCGACTATTTCGTTTTCTTCCTTTACTTATGTTACTGCTTTTCGCAACAAATCAGAAAACATTAGCTCAAGGTGACCTGAATATTCAGGGTAAAATGTCGAGCTCTGTAGATGATCAATATTTTCACTTCAACTGGTGGGGCTTTGCGCGTTACGATACCGACGGTAAGGTGTGGTGTGATAATGTAGATAGTGAGAACAGTCACATTTTGAAAACTTGGTCTGGAACGTCTCCCGGATGGGCCGGTTTTGATAGTGGTTCATTAAGTTCTGCTTCTGCCGGAGCCGGAAACGGGGCTATACAATTAGGCCCAAGTATGCCGTATACAATCGTTTTCAAATACGAAACCGGAAGTAACTCTACCGGTTGTAATTTGCATTGGGGGTATTCATCTTTTTCGGGAACAACCGCTAAAATCAAAGCGCCAGTCAACCTGTTAGCTTCCTTTCAAACTTCACCAAATTATTCCGTTAAACTGACTTGGAATAAAGGTACGTCTATCGATAACAATAACATCCAATACCTCATTAAGCGTAATGGAACCGAGATTGCCAGAGCGAGTGGTGGATCTGTTGAGTTTGTTGACACCGGGATTTTGCCAGGGATGGGTTATTCTTATACGGTTCAAACAATTGTTGGTCCTAATGCTCCCGGAGATTGGATTAGAGATGTTTCAGATGCTGTTTCTACAACAATCTCTTCCCAATCATTTCAGTTAACGGCAACCCAAACAGATGTTGGTAGAATAAAGTTAACATGGCCAACGCTAAGTAGTATTAAGGGATTAGAGCGCATTGCTATTTTTAGGGATGGTGAAGTAATAACTGAGCTTACTAAAACAACAAAAACTTATAATGATCCGGATGTTATGCCAGGCATGTATTATTCCTATCGCTTGGGTTTAATTGAGGATGAAGATCCTAATACACCAGCAATTGATGTTAACAACTGGACATCCAATATTGCCAAGGGGAGAAGTTTACCCAAAGGGAAAATAAGCGGTTATGTTAAAGGAAAGACTAATGGTGGTGTACCAGGAGTAGAAATTACAGTAACCTCTAAAACCAACTTGTCTGATAAAGAAACAGCTCAAACCTATTCTTATACAACAACATCAGGGGCTGATGGCTATTATGAAATTAGCAATATCTTTTTTGCAGCATCTGCTGAATATATTGTAAAACCTAAAATGCCTGGTTACGATAAGCCTCGGTTTGATCCGGACAGCCTAATTCGTAAACTAGATATTGATAACTTTAATCAAAGCCAGGTAAATTTCTCTGACACAGCTTCCTTTGCAATTAGTGGAAAGGTTTATTTTTCGAGTTTGATAGATTCAAATGGAGTAAGTATTAAACTTCCATTGAAGGATGCAGAAATATGGGTAGATGGTAAAAATACGCAAACAAAAACCAGTCCTGATGGTAGCTATAGCACTACAATTATAAATGGAGGTGTTTATACAGTTGAAGCAAAGTTTAAGAATCATACTATAAAAGCAGTTGGAGAAATAGTAAGCAGTAAAAGAGTAAGCGTTTATAGTTTGGTTAATGGAGTTGACTTTGAAGATTTAACAACAGATACCTTAAATATACATGTAGCAGCAAGTTGTGATGCCTTTATTGGTGAGTATGCGTTGGTAAAGTTGACTTCCGCAGTTGCTGGTGTAACACCTACAGGAGATAAGCTGATTTATGGAAAACCCATTAAGATTAGTTCAAAAGCCTTTTCGAGAGGAACTACATTCGGCCAAAAGGAACCGGGCATAACCTCTTTAATTTTACCTGCAACCCAGTTTAATGTTCAGGTAGTAGAGGTAAGGGAGCTCAATGGGATTAATAGCAATAAGCTTGAATATTTTACACGTGAGTACAATGTACAAAGTGCAGATTTAGGAAAAAGAGATACCATTGATGGAAAAGCAGTAATTAGACAAGCTGATTTTATTTATCATAAAGACCTTGAGGTTCTATTAAATAACGGTAATGACATCTTCTCTGAGAAAAAGAAATTCAGGCCAACTGGTCAGGATAAATTTTTAGTGGCTCAAAATGATAAGTACCCGGTAAACATTAAAATAAGAGAAACTTATGAGTATGATGGCGTTCAATACAATTGTGCACTTGATACCGGTACCGTATATATTTATGATGCTATTTCTGATAGTACTGATCGCCAGGAGTTAAAAATGGATTCTGGGTTTGTAAAGTACTTTGTCAAAGTCGGACAACCTGTATTAGAAGCTCCTTATGAAAAATCAATTCAATTTGTAGGTAAGGTTGGAGGCCGACAAACAAGTGTTATTGTAAAAGCTGTTGTTGAAGGTGAAAGACCCCGACGAGAAACTTTTGTTACAAAAACTCCTGAAATACCATTCTTTGTATTACATGATCCTCCGGGAGATAAATCCTTTTCAAAAATATCTAAAGGGACAACCATTTCAACCACAAGCACTACTCAGTATGGCGGTGGAGCAGGGGGAGGAGCTTATGCTGATGTAAAAACTGGTAAAGGGGTGGTGTTACCTATTATTGGTAAAATAGGAGCAGCTATACAGATACAGAGTGAAGTAGAAGCGGGGGCCGACAAAAACTCAGGCACTACTACTAATAGAACAATTACGTTTACGGAAGATTTCTCTACTTCAGGAGAGGAAACATTGGTTGGCAATGAAGGTGATTTATATGTGGGTGCCTCTCTTAATATGACTTATGCTTTAACGGATAAGTTATACTACAATGAATCCAAACAAGATATGGATAGAGATACCTCATTAGCTGTAAATAATGATGGTTTCAATACCACTTTCTTATACACCGAGAAACATATTAAAAATACTTTACTGGCACAACTGAGTACGCTTTATAGTATTTCAAAATCAGATTATGATGTAGCTTACCAGAAAGTGAAAAGTGGAGACAACAGTATTAGTAATGAAGTGTTGGAGAAAATGAACCAACAGCAGTTGGAGTATAAAGCTAATATTGATGCCTGGAAGTCCGCCTTAGTAAAAAATGAAGCAAACAGAAAAAATGCTAAGGATCGAAAACTGCCTGATGGGGTGAAGGGTGTTGTTGGAGGTAATATTTCTTTTAGTTCTGGTGCGATCTATGATAATACGATAAGCATTGATGCTGATACTACAACGTTTGATGAAGTTTCAGTTTACCTTAATGGATATGTTAAAGTAGGTATTTCAATGCATGGAGGTGAGGCAAATGAAACTAATGCCGGAGGGTTAGTCACTTTTAGGTTTAACCATAGCAAGAATAAGGAAAACAGTACTACCACCAGCACCACAACCAGTTATCATTTAGAAGATAATGATATAGGTGATTTCTTCTCAGTAGGATTAGCAGAGGATCAGGTTTATGGAACCCCTGTTTTTAAAACCGTTTCGGGCTCTTCAAGCTGTCCTCATGAAAATAATACGCAGTTCAGGCATTTACCTGCAATGCAAATTGCCGGTGTGAGTGAACAGCGAAATGTTCCTTCTGATAAACCTGCGAAATTTGAAATTCTAATTTCTAACAGAAGCGAAAGTGATGAAACTGTTGAGTATGCCATTAAATTAGATCCATTATCTAATCTGGATGGAGCAAAAGTTTTAGTGGGTGGTCAGGATGTAACCAATAAGGCAGCTACTTATTATATTCCAACAGGCAAAAGCTTTAAACTTCCTGTTGAGGTGTATAGAGGTCCGTTAACAAGCACTTATGAAAATCTAACATTGGTAATTTTCTCAACTTGTGATAACACCTTAGATGATATTTCAGAATTTGATACACTAGCTAAACCAAAAGTTAAATTTAACGCCTATTTCCAAAATAGATGCAGTGATGTTGATCTCTTTGTGCCTGGAGATAATTGGGTGGTAAATCAGTCAAACAATAATCAATTATTTGTTGCCTTTAGTAAGTATGATGCCTCAGAATCATCGCCACTTACCACCGTGGGTTTGCAGTACCGCAAAATAAATACTGATTATGAAAATGGATTATGGCAAACTGTTATTACTGTTCCTAAAGCTAATTTAAAAGACAAGTATTATGATTATACATTCGATGTTAGCGGATTGCCGGATGGTAATTATGAGCTAAGAGCAATCGCTATTTGCCAGGGTGTGGATGTAAATTATTCACCAGTGTATAAGGGCAAAATAGATCGAAAGTCGGCCGTAGCATTTGGTGTACCAAGTCCGAAGAATGGAATATTAACGGTAGCCGATATTATCGGAATAACCTTTAATAAAGATATCGTGTATGCAGATATTTCAAATCCGGTGAAGGTCACACTGAAGCGTAAAGATAATGGTCAGCTTATTCCTGCTACTTTTTTAAGTGACGGTAAAAACTTTGAGATCAGGACTATTCCCGCCAATGCAATTAACGATTATGAAAATGTTGAACTGATTGCAACCATTAAGAATTTAACCGATGTAATAGGAAATAAAGTGGCAGACAGCATAAGCTGGAGCTTTGTAGTCAATTTAAGTCCTGTTTATTGGTCGCCCGCTAACATTACAATCAATGCAATAGAAAACCAGCAAACTAGTTTTGGAGCTAAGTTGATAAACAAATCGGGCACACCCCAAAACTTTTCATTAATTAAATACCCCGAATGGCTGCGTCCAACAATTAAATCAAGCAAAATTGTGGCACAGGGTCAGGAAAACATCGACTTTGAGTTGAACAAAAATCTTAATACCGGAACTTATGCAGATACAGTTATTGCATTAATTGATGGTAAAAGACAGTTCCTGTATGTAAAAGTAAATGTTTCGAAAACTCCCCCTGTCTGGACGGTGAATCCTTCCGCGTTCAAATACAATATGGCCGTGACTGCCCAGTTTAGTCTTAATCAAACTGATACGCTTACTTCAAAAGACATTAGAGACAAAATAGGTGTTTTCGTAGGAAATGAATGTAGAGGCATCGCACCTATAGAATATGATAGCGATGCAAATAAATACATCGCGTATATTACTGCTTATTCGAATACAGCAGGAGAGGAGCTAACTATTCGTTTTTGGGATGCTTACCCAGGAGTTGAGTATCAAGGCAAGGAACTACTTTCCTTTGTGGCCAATGGTACAATAGGTAATTTAACAAACCCCATCATTCTACATCCGGAAGGCGTAATTCAAACAATTCCTTTAAAGAAAGGTTGGACCTGGATTTCATTAAATGTGGAGAACTCGGATATGAGTTTGAAAAAGATTTTAAGCTCATTGAAGCCCACAGAAGGTGATATTATTAAAACACTCAGCAATAATAATACATACAGTCAGTATTCATCAAAATTAGGTTGGGTTGGAACGTTCGATAAAATCAACTTATATAATAGTTATATGATTTATGTAGCTAAACCTGATACATTACGAGTGCTGGGTAATTTCATGACTCAACCGGCCAACGTGGTATTAAATAAAGGTTGGAACTGGACAGGATATCCTATGGCTATAAATATGGAATTGGGTACATACTTGAAAAATTTTAACCCATCAGACGGATTAAAGGTAGTTAGTCAGGAGGAATTTGCTCAATATAATGCGGTAACCAAAACATGGTCGGGTAGTTTGAAATATTTACGACCAGGCAAAGGGTACAAGATTTACAGTGGAACCGACACCTTTACTATTCCAGTTATTCCATATGCTCCAAATCCAGGCGAAGATCAAGGAAATATCCAGACGGCCCCAGTTTATAATCCAGCAGCGCCAACGATCATCAATAATAACAATACAACAGTTACCAGTACAGTTTATCAAAATACATCGGTAAATACGGTTAATTATGAAAATAACATGTCGGTTACCTCGGTGATAAATCAAGGTGGACAGATTATAAACAACACCAACAACCGCTATGAAACTTATGTATATGTAGAAAATAAACTGGTAAATATTGTAAACCAAGTTGTGCTGCCGGATGGAAAATCGGTTGGATTTATTCCGGTGAATGGTGATAAAACAGATGATGGCAAAACAGTGGAAATTAAGGTTTATGATAAAGTGGAAAAGAAAGAGTACACAGCCAAAGTAGAAGAACCTCTAAAACAGCAAGGAGATCAAATCACCGGAAATATTGACCATCCTGTAATATTAGTATTAGAAGGAAATGCAGATTTGAAGGTGGAAAATATAGTTGAATCTTCGGAAGTAAATAAGGGTGAAAACTTTAACTACATCATTAGGATTAAAAATGTAGGTAAAGATCTAGCTGTTAATGCAATCTTGAAAGATACACTTGACGCAAGCATTAATTACATATCGTCTTCATTTGCTAATACCTCTTTTAACGATGTCGAGAATGTTATGGAGATTCAACTGGCAAAATTAGAAGCAGAGGCTGAACAGGAGATCATTCTAGTGTTGAAGGCGAACAAGATAGGTGATACATACCTCGGTAAAGGAAATATAGTTGTTAATAATGATGTAAACCTTAGTAATAACTCACTGAAACCTCAATCACTAAGGGTGATTGATAACCGATCAAATAGTGCTAAGCTATTGATACCTTCTTTGTTTACTCCAAATGGAGATGGCATAAATGATCTGTTTGAAATTGTTGGAGTGAATGAGTTTTATGCATCTAATACCTTAATCATTTTTAATAAAGCCTATAACCAGATTTTTAAGAAGGATAATTATCAGAATGATTGGACTGGCGATAATTTACCAATGGGTTCATATGGCTACATTCTTAAGGTTAAAGGCAAGGATGGAGTTGAACAGGTATTTAAGGGATATATAACAATTGTTTATTAAAAACTAAATCAGCAAAACTTGAATGGGTGATTGTTGATTTATTAAACCTTAAAAATTATTATGAAAACTATATATAATAGCACAGTAAGGATAACAGTAATACTGTTAAGTTTTACTATGCCGGCTTTTGCACAAGTGGAAATGCAAGGGAGCCAGTACTTATTTGATAAAACCTATGTTAATCCAGCTTTTTCAGGAAGCAGTGGATTGATCGCTGCTAGTGCGAACTTCCAGCTAAAAGAAATAAGTCAGAATCCGGGTAAATCATATAATATTAATGCAGCAGGAAATTTCTACCTATCTAAAATTAAATCAGGAATAGGAGTAAATGTTATGAGTATGGTATTTGGAAATGATCATTATACTACTGCATATATTAATTATGCCTATCATCTTCAGGTTTCGGAAAAAGTTGGTTTATCGTCAGGATTAAGTTTGGGTTTACAGCAATTTCAAATTAATCTGGCCGACCTAACAACAGTAAATCCCAATGATCCTTTAGAAAAGCAAAACATTTATAGCTCTAAAATGAATGCGCGCTATGGACTTAGTGCCACCTTCAATAATAACTACTATGTTGGGGTTTCCTTTGACAATATATTATCCTTTTACACCAATAAGCAAGATCTCGAAAATCAAATACCTCCAATGTTTAGGAAGATCAGTATGTATATAATAGGAGGGGGAGAGATTCGACTTAATGATGTCAATAAGCTTGAATCGGGCCTATTAATAATGAAAACATTTAAAGGAATGAATGCATATGATCTCAATGTTATGGCAACATTAACGGAAGGAATTGATGCAGGGATTGGTTACCGTTATCTGAGTGAAATTAAGAATGTAACAACAGATGAAAACGGGAATGGTCAATCATCATTTCGACCAATGATCAGGTTTAAATTAAATACTGGCAAGAATAATCAATTTTTAAAAGTTGGATATGCCTATAACTTTAGTATAGGAAGAGAGACCGGATTAAATACAGGAGCTCACGATATTTCATTATTGTTTAGCATGGGTAAATAATGAAAATAATAATTGAATAATTATCTATTCATTCATTTTGGGATCGAAGTCCCGGGTAGAAATATCCGGGACTTTCATTTTTCAGGAATGAAAATCAAGAACAGAAAGTGGACTTATTTGAATGATAAAAAATATTGAAAATTAATTGATTAACTCTTTGAAATTAGATAACAGTTTTCTACCTTTGCGGTCCTTTAACGCGTGAAGTGTAACATTCTAAAAACCAAAATGTTTGCAGTTTGTGAAGCAGAAGCAATAAAGGAGAGAGAAAAATTAATTAATTAATCAATTTTTAGAATGTCTGGTATTATAGGTAAGAAAGTTGGAATGACCAGCATCTTCGGTGCCGATGGAAAAAACATTCCATGCACAGTTATCGAAGCTGGTCCTTGCGTAGTTACGCAAGTAAAAACTTTAGAAAAAGACGGATACTCAGCGATCCAGTTGGCCTACGACGAGAAGAAGGAGAAAAACACTTCTAAACAGTTGTTAGGTCACTTCAAAAAGGCTAATACCTCTCCTAAGCGTAAGCTGGTGGAATTCAAGCACTTTGAAGAAGAGAAAGCATTGGGTGAAGTAATTTCCGTAGACCTTTTCGCAGAAGGCGACTACGTAGAAGTTGTAGGTACTTCAAAAGGTAAAGGTTTCCAAGGCGTAGTTAAACGTCATGGTTTCTCAGGGGTAGGTGGCCAAACTCACGGTCAGCACAACCGTTTGAGAGCTCCTGGTTCATTAGGTGCATCTTCATGGCCTTCACGTGTATTCAAAGGTATGCGTATGGCTGGTCGTATGGGTGGTAACCGCGTGAAAATTCAAAACTTACAAGTTTTAAAAGTGTTCACTGAGCAGAATTTATTAGTTATCAGCGGATCAGTTCCTGGTGCTAAAGGTTCTTATGTAATTTTGGAGAAATAGCCATGGAAGTAAAAGTAGTAGATATTACAGGAAAAGAAACAGGCAAGACCGTTACTCTTGCTGACAATATATTCGGCATCGAGCCTAATGACCATGCTATTTACTTAGACGTTAAGCAATATTTAGCTAACCAACGTCAAGGTACTCACAAATCGAAACAACGTAACGAAATCTCAGGTTCTACCCGCAAGCTTCATAAGCAAAAAGGTACCGGTGGTTCTCGTAAAGGTAGCATCAAAAACCCGTTGTTCCGTGGTGGAGGTCGTATTTTTGGTCCACAACCTCGTGACTATAGCTTTAAGCTAAACAAAAAACTCAAATCTTTAGCTCGTCAGTCAGCATTGACTTACAAAGCTATTGAAAGTAACATCGTGGTTTTAGAAGATTTTTCTTTCGATACTCCTAAAACTAAAAATTACTCAAGCTTAGTAAGCGGTTTAAAATTAGCAAACACTAAAACTTTATTAGTTATTGCTGATGCTAACAAAAACGTTTACTTATCAAGCCGTAATTTACCGAAAGCAAAAGTAATCACCGCTTCTGAATTGAGCACTTACGCTTTATTGAATGCTTCGAAGCTTTTGCTTACTACGAGTTCAGTTAAAACTATCGAAGAGTCATTTGCTAAGTAACAGTAACAATGGAAATCTTAAAAAAACCGGTATTGACAGAAAAAGTTGCGGGCTTAACTGAAAAGTTAAATCGCTTCGTTTTTGTTGTCGACAAAAATGCCAACAAAATACAGATTAAAGACGCCATTCAGAAAATGTACGGTGTTACTGTTGAATCAGTAAACACAATGCGTTATAGCGGTAAAGTTAAATCGCGTGGTACAAAACGTGGCTTTGTAGTGGGTAGAACCCCGTCATACAAGAAAGCGGTGGTAACAGTAGCTAAAGGCGAAACCATCGATTTTTACGGAACAGTTTAATTGATTTGAGAAATGGCTATTAAAAGATATAAACCAATTACTCCAGGAACTCGTTTCAGAATTGGTGCTGATTTCTCTGAAATCACTACCAACAAACCTGAAAAGTCACTGGTAACCAGTATTAAAAAATCTGGTGGTCGTAACCACGATGGTAAAATGACTATGCGCTACATCGGTGGTGGTCATAAAAAAGCCTATCGTATCATTGATTTCAAGCGTAATAAAGCTGAAATCCCTGCTACAGTAGCTTCAATTGAATACGATCCTAACCGTACAGCATTTATCGCATTATTGCACTATGCTGATGGTGAGAAACGTTATATTATCGCTCCTGAAGGCTTAAAAGCCGGACAAAAAGTTGTATCGGGAGAGAGTGCAGCACCGGAAATCGGTAATGCATTACCATTAAAAAATATTCCTTTAGGTTCAGTAATTCATAACATCGAATTACACCCTGGACAAGGCGGAACGTTAGCTCGTTCAGCAGGATCATATGCTCAGTTGGCAGCTCGTGACGGTAAATATGCCGTTGTCAAAATGCCTTCAGGAGAAACTCGTATGATTTTGTTAACTTGTTTAGCTACAATCGGCGCAGTATCTAACTCAGATCATCAGCTTGAAAGAAAAGGTAAAGCTGGTCGTAATCGTTGGGTTGGTAAACGTCCTCGCGTACGTGGTGTTGCAATGAACCCTGTTGATCACCCTATGGGTGGTGGTGAAGGTAGAGCCTCAGGAGGCCACCCTCGCTCACGCAAAGGTTTATTAGCGAAAGGTTTCAAAACCCGCGAAAAGAAAAAAGCATCGAATCGTTACATTATTGAAAGAAGGAAAAAATAATGGCTCGTTCAATTAAAAAAGGTCCATATATCGCTCATCACTTGGAAAGCAAAGTGCTTTCTCAAAATGAAGCAGGTAAAAAATCGGTTATTAAGACCTGGTCTCGCAGATCAATGATCTCTCCAGACTTCGTAGGTCATACATTCGCAGTACACAACGGTAATAAATTTATTCCTGTGTACGTAACCGAAAACATGGTTGGACACAAATTAGGTGAATTTGCTCCTACACGTACATTCCGTGGTCATGGAAGCGATAAAAAGAAATAATAAAAAATGGAAGCAGTAGCAAAATTAAATGATTGCCCTACCTCGCCTCGTAAGATGCGTTTGGTAGTTGACCTGATCAGAGGTCAAAAGGTAGAACATGCTTTACATATTTTGAAATATAACACCAAGGAAGCTTCAGTAAGAGTTGAGAAACTTTTATTATCTGCTGTAGCTAACTGGGCGGCAAAAAATGAAGGTGTTCGCATTGAAGACGCTGAGTTGTATGTAAAAACTGTTTTCGTTGACGGAGGCCGTCAGTTGAAACGTTTACGTCCTGCACCTCAAGGTCGCGGTTACCGTATCAGAAAGCGTTCAAACCACGTAACGTTAGTTGTAGACAGTAAAAACAGTGCTAACTAAAAACTAATTAGAAAAAACATGGGACAAAAGATTAATCCGATTAGTGCTCGTTTGGGCATCATCCGTGGATGGGATTCTAATTGGTTTGGTGGCAATAACTACGCTGATAAACTGGTTGAAGACGATAAAATCCGCAAATACTTAAAAGCTCGTATCGCTAAAGGTGGTGTTGCTAAAGTTGTTATTGAACGTACTTTAAAACGTATCACTATTACTATTCACACTGCCCGTCCGGGAATCGTGATTGGTAAAGGCGGTCAGGAAGTTGATAAGATCAAAGAAGAGTTGAAGAAAATCACTAAGAAAGATGTTCAAATCAACATTTTTGAGATCAAACGTCCTGAGTTGGATGCTACTTTAGTAGCTGAAAGCGTAGCTAAACAATTAGAGGCTCGTATCTCTTTCCGTCGTGCTATGAAAACTTCAATCGCTGCTACTATGCGTATGGGCGCTGAAGGTATCAAAGTAATGGTATCTGGTCGTGTAGGTGGTGCTGAAATGGCACGTACTGAGCAATATCGTGACGGACGTGTGCCTTTGCATACATTCCGTGCTGATATTGACTATGCTTTAGCAGAAGCTCAAACTACTTATGGTAAAATAGGTGTTAAAGTTTGGATCTGTAAAGGTGAAGTTTACGGTAAACGTGATCTTTCTCCAAATGTAGGCGCACAACAAGCTGCTGGTAAAGGCCGTGGCGAAGGTGCTTCTTCATTCAACGAAAGAGGCGGACGCGATAACAAAGGTGGTCGTGGTCGTGATAACCGTGGTGGTCGTGGCGGTGATAACCGTGGCGGAAACCGTGGTGGCGATAACCGTGGCAAAGGCGGTCAAAACCGTGGCGGAAAACGATAATTTATTTTTAGAGAACATTATTAAAGAATAATAATATGTTACAGCCAAAGAGAACTAAGTTTAGAAAAGCGCACAAAGGCAAAATGAAAGGCAATGCCAAGCGTGGTTTCGAACTAGAATTCGGCTCATTCGGAATCAAATCTCTTGAAGAATGCTGGATTACTGCACGCCAAATTGAGGCTGCTCGTATCGCGGTAACACGTTCAATGAAACGTGAAGGTCAAGTTTGGATCCGTATTTTCCCTGATAAGCCAATCACTAAAAAACCTGCCGAAGTACGTATGGGTAAAGGTAAAGGTGCTCCTGAATATTGGGTAGCTCCAGTTAAACCTGGTCGTATCATGTTCGAGGCAGAAGGTGTATCACTGGAAACTGCGAAAGAAGCATTGCGTTTAGCAGCTCAGAAACTTCCGGTAAAAACTAAGTTCGTAGTTCGTAGAGATTACGTTGAAGCTTAATCTATTGTTGAACCGGTAAAAATTTAAAACAATGAAATACGCAGAAATTAAAGAGTTAACAACAGAAGAAATCAAAGCGCGTATTGCCGAGGAAAAATCGAATTTAACGAAAGCTAAATTCAGCCAGGCAGTTTCAGCTCTTGAAAATCCTCTTAAAATCAAGGCTCTTCGTAAGGACATTGCTCGTTTAAACACTGAGTTGACTCAGCGCAATAACGCTGCTTCTAACCAGTAATAAATACATTTTTAGCAAAATGGAAAGAAACTTAAGAAAAGTTAGGATCGGGAAAGTAGTCAGTAACAAAATGGACAAGTCTGTTGTGGTTACTGTTGAACGTAAAGTAAAACACCCGATTTATGGTAAGTTTATCAAGAAAACTACCAAATTTATGGCTCATGACGAGAAAAACGAGTGCGGTATCGGTGATACTGTATCTATTATGGAAACTCGTCCGCTGAGTAAGAATAAAAACTGGAGATTAATCGAAATTATTGAGAGGGCTAAATAATGATACAACAAGAAAGCAGGCTTACTGTTGCTGATAACAGTGGTGCCAAAGAAGTATTATGTATTAGAGTTCTGGGCGGTACCGGCAAGCGTTACGCTTCTGTTGGTGACAAGATCGTTGTTTCTGTAAAACACGCTATTCCTTCAGGAAACGTTAAAAAAGGAACTGTATCTAAAGCTGTAGTAGTTCGTACCAAAAAAGAAGTACGTCGTAAAGACGGTTCATATATCCGTTTTGATGATAACGCTGCTGTGTTGTTAAACAACCAGGACGAGCCACGTGGAACTCGTATCTTTGGTCCTGTTGCCAGAGAGTTGAGAGAGAAACAATTCATGAAAATTGTATCATTAGCTCCGGAGGTGTTATAATATGAAAAAAACTGTTAAATCACAGCCTAAGCTGAAAATCCGCACCGGAGATTTAGTTAAAGTTATCGCAGGTGATGCGAAAGGTACTCAAGGTAAAGTACTAGCTGTAGATATCGCAAGAAACCGTGCTACTGTAGAAGGTGCAAATATGGTTTCTAAGCATACTAAACCTAATGCTAAAAATCCTAACGGTGGTATCGTTAAGATGGAAGCACCAATCAATATCTCTAACTTGAAATTAGTTGATCCTAAATCAGGTAAATTAACTCGCGTTGGTCGTAAATTGGTTGATGGTAAATTAGTACGTTACGCAAAAATTTCAGGGGAGGTTATCAAGTAATGTCATACGAACCAAGATTAAAAGCAAAGTATACTACCGATGTAGTACCTGCTTTGAAAGAGAAATTTGCTTACAAAAGCAGCATGCAAGTTCCTAAGCTTCTTAAAATTTGTTTGAGCCAAGGTGTTGGTTCAGCAGTTTCAGATAAGAAACTTATTGATAATGCTGTTGAAGAAATGACTATCATTTCTGGTCAAAAAGCAGTAGCTGCAAAGTCGAAAAAAGATATTTCGAACTTTAAGTTACGTAAAAACGTTCCTATCGGTGTTCGTGTTACGCTTCGCGACAATAATATGTTCGAATTCCTTGATCGTTTGATCGCTGTTGCATTACCTCGTATCCGTGATTTCAAAGGTGTTAACGATAAAGGTTTTGATGGACGCGGTAACTACACTTTAGGTGTTACTGAACAAATCATTTTCCCAGAGATCAACATTGACAAAATCAATAAGATCATGGGTATGGATATTACCTTTGTAACTTCGGCTGAAACAGATGCTGAAGCGTTTGAACTGTTAAAAGAATTCGGTTTACCATTTAAAAAATAAGTATAATGGCTAAAGAATCAGTAAAAGCACGCGAGGTTAAACGTCAGAAACTCGTTGATAAATACGCCGAGAAACGTGCAGCATTGAAAGCTGCCGGTGATTATGCTGCCTTAGATAAATTACCTAAGAATTCATCTCCGGTTCGCTTACACAATCGTTGTAAAATTACCGGCCGTCCACGCGGTTATATGCGTCAATTCGGTATTTCAAGGGTATTATTCCGCGAGATGGCGTCACATGGTAAAATCCCAGGTGTAACAAAATCAAGCTGGTAATCAAAAAAATATACAAAAATATTTTCAAGGCACAAGGATACTTTGTATCTTTGCGCCTCGTTTTTTATGAATTAATTGTTATAAAATGTTAGGTGATCCAATAGCAGACTATTTAACCAGAGTAAGGAATGCCATTAAGGCCAACCACCGGGTTGTCGAAATTCCTGCATCTAATATCAAAAAGGAAATTACAAAAGTACTTTTTGATAAAGGATACATCGCAAACTTTAAGTTTGAAGAGACTGGACCTCAGGGAGTTATTAAAATCGCGTTGAAGTACAACCCGATTAATAATCTTTCTGCAATTACAAAGATTGAAAGAATTAGTAAACCAGGCCATCGCCAATACGTGGGTACAGACAGTATGCCAAGAGTATTGAATGGTTTAGGTGTTGCAATTCTTTCTACTTCAAAAGGTGTTATGACCGACAAAGAAGCGCGTAAGCACAACATTGGCGGTGAAGTATTATGTTTCGTTTATTAATTAGGAGGAAGTAGAAGAAATGTCACGTATAGGTAAATTACCAATCGCACTAGCTTCGAACGTTCAGGTAACTGTTTCTCCTGATAACGTAGTAACTGTAAAAGGTCCTAAAGGCGAGTTAACTCAAGCCGTTGATACCGATATCACTGTTACTGTTGAAGATGGAAAATTAGTCGTTCAACGCCCTACAGACCAAAAACGTCACAAAGCATTACACGGTTTATACCGCGCTTTGTTAAACAATATGGTTAAAGGTGTGACCGAAGGATATAAAATTACACAAGAATTAGTAGGTGTTGGTTACCGTGCTTCAAACACAGGTAACACCCTTGATTTAGTGTTAGGATACTCTCACCATTATGTATTCCAATTACCAGCTGAAGTTAAAGTAACTACTACTTCAGAAAAAGGTAAGAATCCAACTGTAATACTTGAAAGTATTGATAAACAGTTGGTAGGACAGGTTGCAGCAAAGATTCGTTCTTTACGTGCTCCTGAACCATACAAAGGTAAAGGTATTAAGTTTGAAGGTGAAGTTTTACGTAGAAAAGCTGGTAAATCAGCTGGTAAGAAATAATTGAACCATGGCAAGTAAATTATCTCGTAGAGACAGAATAAAAAAAGGTATCAGAAAAAATATTGCCGGCAGTACTGAGCGTCCACGTTTAACTGTATTCCGTAGCAATAAAGGTATCTATGCTCAAATCATTGATGATGTTGCAGGTAAAACATTAGTTTCAGCTTCATCATTAATTGATAAAGTGGCTACAACTGTAACCAAATCAGAGCAATCAAAATTAGTAGGTAAATTAATCGCTGAAAAAGCTGTAGCGGCAGGTATTACTTCTGTAGTATTTGATCGTAATGGTTACCTGTACCACGGTCGTGTTAAATCATTGGCTGAAGGCGCGAGAGAAGGCGGATTAAACTTTTAATTGAACAAGGATGTCAACTGCAAATATTAAAAGAGTTAAATCTAGTGAAATCGAGTTGAAAGATCGCTTGGTTTCTATTCAACGTGTTGCCAAAGTAACTAAAGGTGGTCGTACCTTCAGTTTTTCAGCTATCGTAGTGGTAGGTGATGAGCATGGCGTTGTTGGATATGGTTTAGGTAAAGCAAAAGAAGTTACCGAGGCTATTTCTAAAGGTGTTGACGATGCTAAAAAATCGTTAGTAAAAGTTCCTGTATTAAAAGGAACTGTTCCACATGCTCAGCATGGTAAATTCTCAGGTGGTTATGTATTGATTAAACCAGCTGCACACGGTACTGGTGTACTTGCAGGTGGTGCGATGCGTGCAGTTCTTGAGTCTGCTGGTATTACTGACGTATTAGCAAAATCAAAAGGATCATCAAATCCTCACAACGTAGTAAAAGCTACTATTGACGCATTAACTAAAATGCGTGATGCGGTTACTGTAGCTCAACAACGTGGGGTTTCTTTGGATAAAGTATTTAACGGTTAAGAAGATGGCTAAGATTAAAATTACCCAAATTAAGAGCGTTATCGACCGTTCAGAGCGCCAAAAGAAAACGATGGTAGCTTTAGGGTTGACCAAGATAAATAAGAGTGTAGAAGTTGAAGCTACTCCGGCAATTATCGGAATGGTTAAACAAGTGTCACATTTGGTAGCAATAGAAAATATTTAAGATATGAACTTAAGTAGTTTAAAACCTGCAGAAGGTTCTGTAAAAAATGGCAAGCGTATTGGTCGCGGTACCGGATCTGGTAAAGGTGGAACCTCTACTCGTGGTCACAAAGGTGCAGGATCTCGCTCTGGTACTTCAACCAAAATTGGTTTTGAAGGTGGTCAGATGCCATTACAACGTCGTTTGCCTAAAGTAGGCTTTAAAAACATTAATCGTGTTGAGTATGTAGGTGTAAATCTGGATGTTCTTCAAGGGTTAGCGGAGAAATTCAACTTATCAGTTATTGATAACGAAGCTATGAAAGCTCATGGTTTAGTATCTAAATCTGATTTAGTGAAAATCTTAGGCCGTGGCGAACTTAAAGCTAAATTAGAAGTTAAAGCACATGCTTTCTCAGCTAAGGCAGTAGAAGCGATTGAAGCACAAGGTGGTATAGTTGTAAAGCTGTAATCAAATGAAACGACTGGTAAGCACTCTTAAAAACATCTGGCATATCGAGGATTTAAGAACTCGTATCCTTAATACGCTCTTGTTCCTGTTGATTTACCGTATTGGTTCTTATATCGTATTACCGGGAGTTGACCCATCGCATTTAAAACAAAGCGCCCAAGAAGGTATTCTTGGGTTGCTTAATATGTTTGCGGGTGGTTCATTTTCCCGTGCATCAGTGTTTGCACTGGGTGTAATGCCATATATCTCTGCATCCATTGTTATCCAACTTTTAACTATCGCTGTTCCTTCGTTCCAGAAGATGCAGAAAGAGGGTGAAAGTGGTCGCAAGCAGATCAATAAAATCACTCGTATATTGACGGTTGTTATTACCGCGGCGCAGGCTATTGGTTATTTGAAAACCATGGTTCCTGCTAATGCTGTTTTAGTGAATTCTACATTATTCACAATATCTTCAGTGCTAATTCTTACCTCTGGAACCATGTTTGTAATGTGGTTAGGAGAGAAGATTACTGACAAAGGTATAGGTAACGGTATTTCTATCATTATCATGGTAGGTATCATTGCTCGCTTGCCATTGTCGTTGGTACAAGAACTATCAACTCGTTTAAATGGTGCAGGTGGTATTATTACCTTTATCATTGAAAACGTAATACTTTTAGGTATTGTAATGTTTGCAATCCTGATTGTTCAGGGTACACGCAAAATTCCTGTACAATATGCTAAGCGTATTGTAGGTGACAAGCAATATGGAGGTGTTCGCCAATACATTCCTTTAAAAGTGAATGCAGCTGGTGTTATGCCAATCATTTTTGCTCAAGCAATCATGTTCATTCCTTCAACTATTGGCTCATTCTTCCCGAGTGCAGCTGATTCTGGTTTGTTGGCTCAGTTCCGTGATTTTACTTCAGTTACTTATAATGCTTCATTTGCTATTTTAATCATCCTGTTTACTTTCTTATATACTGCTATCTCAGTTAACCCTGTACAGATGGCTGATGAAATGAAACGTAACGGAGGATTTGTTCCTGGCGTTAAACCTGGACGTCCAACAGCAGAGTTTATTGACCAGATTGTATCTCGTATTACATTCCCTGGTTCAGTATTTTTAGCATTAATTGCCATTTTGCCTTCAATTGCAATGATGGCAGGTGTTAACTCAGGATTTGCTCACTTCTTTGGTGGTACTTCATTGCTAATTACCGTAGGTGTAGTTCTTGATACTTTACAACAAATAGAAAGTCACTTGTTGATGCGTCATTATGATGGATTGATGAAAACCGGAAGAATTCAAGGACGCACTCCTGTAACTTCTTCAGCTGTATAATTTATTATTTGAAAGAGGCAAGCCGGGATGGTACATTACAAATCAGCAGAAGAAATTGAGCTTATCCGTGAAAGTTCTTTATTAGTTTCAAAAACATTAGCCGAGGTTGCTAAATATATCAAGCCGGGTGTTACATCTCTTAAGCTTGATCAGATTGCGGAACAATTTATCCGTGATAATAATGCAATCCCAGCTTTTAAAGGATATGAAGGATTCCCTGCATCACTATGTATTTCAGTTAATGAAGTAGTGGTGCATGGATTCCCATCAAAAGCGGAATTAAAAGAGGGCGATATTATTTCTGTTGACTGTGGAGTTTTAAAGAATAAATTTTACGGTGATTCGGCGTATACATTTGCCGTTGGCGAAATTGCTCCTGAAGTTCAACAATTGTTAACAGTTACAAAAGAGTCCTTGACTCTTGGAATTGAAAAGGCAGTTGTCGGAATGCGTTTGGGTGATATTGGTTTTGCCGTACAGGAACACGCTGAAAAGCATGGATATGGTGTAGTGAGAGAGCTTGTTGGTCATGGAGTTGGTAAACATTTGCACGAAGATCCGCAAGTGCCAAATTATGGTAAACGTGGTTCAGGACTTAAATTACAAGAAGGACTGGTTATTGCAATTGAACCGATGATCAATATGGGAACTCATCGCGTAAAACAAGCAAATGATGGATGGACAATCTTTACACAAGATCGTCAGCCATCTGCGCATTTTGAGCATACAATAGCTGTATCTAAAGGAAAGGCGGATATATTATCAACTTTCTCATTTATTGAAGAAGTATTAAATAATTAATATACTAAATGGCAAAACAATCCTCAATTGAGCAGGACGGAATTATCAGAGAAGCATTATCAAATGCAATGTTTCGTGTAGAACTTGAAAACGGACATGAAATTATTGCTCATATTTCAGGTAAAATGCGAATGAATTACATCAAAATTTTGCCTGGTGATAAAGTTAAATTAGAAATGTCGCCTTATGATTTAACCAAGGGGCGTATAACTTATAGGTATAAATAAAATGAAAGTTAAAGCATCAATTAAGAAGCGCAGCGTTGATTGCAAAATCATTCGCAGAAACGGGAAACTTTATGTTATCAACAAAAAGAATCCTAAGTACAAACAGCGTCAAGGTTAATTTAGAACTTAATAGATTGAATTAAATATGGCAAGGATAGCAGGTATTGATTTACCAAGAAACAAACGCGGAGAAATCGGCCTAACTTATATTTTTGGTATTGGTCGTAAATCAGCTCAGGATATATTAACTGAAGCTGGTATTGACTGGAATACTAAAGTACAAGATTGGAACGACGATCAATTGGGAGCAATTCGTACAATTATCGATCAACGTTTTAAAGTTGAAGGTGCATTACGTTCAGAAGTGCAGTTAAACATCAAACGCTTGATGGATATTGGTTGTTACCGTGGTGTTCGTCACCGTAAAGGTTTGCCTCTTCGTGGTCAACGTACCAAAAACAACTCACGTACCCGTAAAGGTAAACGTAAGACTGTTGCAGGTAAGAAAAAAGCTACTAGATAATAGTAGGTTAGCAAGTTAGGGTTATTGAAGTGATTTTGATAACTGATCACCTCCCTTAGAGAGAATTACTAAGGGTATACTTTTAAGTTTAACTATAAGAATGGCTAAATCATCAAAAAAGGTTACTAAAAAGCGTATTGTAGTGATTGAGGCGCAAGGCCAAGCTCACATTAACGCTACTTTTAATAACATTATTATCACCCTTACCAACAATTCGGGCCAAACTATTTCTTGGTCTTCAGCTGGTAAAATGGGTTTCAAAGGTTCTAAGAAAAATACCCCATACGCTGCTGCACAAGCTGCTACTGATTGCGGTAAAGTTGCGCACGACCTTGGTTTACGTAAAATCGAAGTATTTGTTAAAGGCCCAGGTGCTGGTCGTGAATCAGCAATGCGTACTTTACAGATTGTAGGTTTGGAGATCTCATCTATTAAGGATATCACTCCGCTTCCTCACAATGGTTGTCGTCCTCCAAAACGCAGAAGAGTTTAATTAATTTTATTTATAGGTTTTAAAGCTAAGATTTAACACCTAAAGGGTGTTAATACTTTAAAGACAACAAAATGGCTAGATACATAGGACCAAAATCAAAGATTGCTCGTAAATTTAACGAACCTATCTTTGGACCTGATAAAGTTTTAGAAAAGAAAAACTATCCTCCGGGTCAACATGGCGCTTCAAAAAGACGTGCTAAAAAATCTGAATACGCAATTCAGTTAGCTGAAAAACAAAAAGCTAAATATACTTACGGCGTATTAGAAAAACAGTTTGCTTTGATTTTTGATAAAGCTTCACGTAAACAAGGTGTTACAGGTGAATTATTATTGAAATTCTTAGAGTCTCGTTTAGATAATGCTGTTTACCGTTTTGGTATCGCTTCATCACGTGCTGCTGCACGTCAGTTGATCGGTCACAAACACATCACTGTAAATGGTAAAATTGTAAATATTCCTTCTTACTCATTGAAAGCTGGTGATGTAGTAGGTGTTCGTGAGAAATCTAAATCTCTTGAAGCTATCACTACTTCATTATCTGCTAACAGAGTATCTAAATACAACTGGTTAGAGTGGAACAAATCAGAGATGCAAGGTACTTTCCTTACATTACCTGAGCGTGATCAGATTCCTGAAAATATCAAAGAACAACTGATCGTAGAGTTGTACTCTAAATAGTAGTTAATAATTGATGGTTATTTGTTTAGAAATATAATATATTGCAAATAACCATCAATTTTGTAAATTAACGCTTAACTAATTATATATAACGTTTAAAAATCTCAAATGGCAATTTTAGCGTTTCAAAGACCTGACAAAGTAATCATGCAAAAAGCGACCGATTTTCAAGGTCTCTTTGAATTCCGTCCGTTAGAGCCTGGCTTTGGCGTAACAATCGGAAATGCTTTGCGCAGGATTTTATTATCATCTTTAGAAGGTTACGCAATTACCAGTGTTAAAATTGCAGGCGTTTCGCACGAATTCTCAACCATTAAAGGCGTTGTAGAAGATGTAACCGAAATTATCCTCAATTTGAAACAGGTACGTTTCAAAAAAACCGGGGAAATTGGTGACTCTGAAAAGATTTTTGTAGTAATCAGCGGACAAGATGCTTTTACTGCAGGTGATATTACCAAGTTCTCTAGTAACTTCACGGTATTAAATCCTGACCTAGTAGTTTGCAACATGAATAGTGATGTAACTCTTGAACTTGAACTTACAGTTAACAAGGGTAGAGGTTACATTCCGGCTGAAGAAAATAAATCAGCAGATGCTGCTGTAGGTGTAATCGCGATTGATTCAATTTATACTCCTATTAAAAATGTGAAGTATACTATTGAAAACTATCGTGTAGAGCAAAAAACTGACTATGAAAAATTAGTTTTGGATATTGCTACCGACGGCTCAATTCACCCTGAAGAAGCGCTTAAAGAAGCAGCTAAAATTCTGATTCAGCACTTCATGTTGTTCTCTGACGAGCGTATTATGCTTGAAACACAGGCAAAAGAGGAATCTAAAGAAGTTGATGAGGAAATCTTACACATGCGTAAGATCCTTAAAACAGAACTTCAGGATTTAGATCTTTCAGTTCGCGCATTGAACTGCTTAAAAGCAGCCGATATCAGAACACTTGCTGAGTTAGTTACTTACGATGTTGCTGATATGTTAAAGTTCAGAAACTTTGGTAAGAAATCACTCACTGAGATTCAGGAATTAGTTAAGTCGAAAGGTTTAACCTTCGGCATGAACCTTTCTAAATTTAAATTAGACGAGGATTTATAATAGAACCGATGCTAGAGGTCCGGGGTCGGGGGTCCGAAGTTTGAGTTATCACTTTAAGGATCAATCAGCTTCAGACTTCTCCGAAGATAAGATTCGGCCAGCCATCAGACTTCAAAGAATAAAACAATGAGACACGGTAAAAAAGTTAATCACTTAGGAAGAACCGATGCACACCGCAAAGCGATGTTGTCAAATATGGCTTCTTCTCTGATTCTAAATAAACGAATCACTACTACTCTGGCCAAAGCTAAAGCTTTGCGTACATATGTAGAGCCTTTAATGACTAAGGCAAAAACTGATACTACGCACAATCGTCGTACTGTATTTAGCTATCTTCAAAATAAAGATTCAGTTACTGAATTGTTCCGCGAAATTGCAGTTAAAATTGCTACACGCAATGGTGGTTATACTCGCATTATCAAAACTGGTAATCGTATGGGTGATAACGCAGAAATGTGTTTCATTGAGTTAGTTGACTACAATACTGTTTACACTGCTGGTAAAGCTGAAGTTGTTAAAGCTAAAGCTACCCGTCGTCGTGGTGCAGGTTCTAAAGCTAAGAAAGCTGAAGGCGCTACTGAGGCTCCTGCTACAGAAGCTCCTGCTGCTGAATCAGCTGAATAATTTAGCAAAGATTCAATCTTTAAATATTAAAGGGGATGTCATTTGGCATTCCCTTTTCTTATATTCACAGGTTTGTTGTAAATATGTTCGGTTTATTTAAAAAGAAGGTTAAATCTGAGACCCCATTTGTATTCCCAAAAGTTGATATTCATTCTCATTTGATACCAGGCATTGATGATGGTTCTCCTGATATGGATACAACGATTAGTTATCTAAGGGCACTTAAGGAGCTTGGCTATGAGAAGGTTATTACTACACCTCACGTAATGATTGATCAGTATCAAAATAATAAGGAAATAATTCTATATGGAAGAGATGCAGTCAGAGAAGCCATAACCAGTAAAGACCTTAAGATAGATTTTGATGCTGCTGCTGAATATTTTCTGGATGAGCAATTTATTTATCTTATTAAGCAAAATGAATTACTTCATTTTGGCAAAGACAAGTATGTGCTTTTTGAGATGTCTTTTATGCAAGAATCTCTAGCTATCGAAAGAGTAATTTTTGAACTTCTTTCAAAGGGATATACACCGTTGTTGGCACATCCTGAACGGTATAATTATTATTTGAGAAATTATGATCGTTTGTTTAAGTTTAAAGAGCTTGGTTGTAAGTTTCAGTTGAATATTAACTCTTTGACAGGGTATTACGGAAGCAAACAAAAAGAATTAGGAGTAATTCTCTTAAAAGAAGGATTAGTTGACTTATTGGGTACAGATTTGCATCATGAGAGGCATTTAAATACATTGCGCTCCCTTAAAATAACTGCTTACTCTGAATTACTCAATTCTGTTATTAAACAGAATAATGAACTACTATAGCTATTTTTGTATATCTATTTATTTCTTCCTGCCAGTTTAGAACTAATAGGCATTTTTATCTCCAAAAATAGACTTATACACTGTCATGAATATGATTTTAAGGTCTAGCATAAGGGACCAGTTTTCCAAATACCATATATCAGCTTCTACACGGTTTTTCATATCAGCATTAGTTTTTGTTTCACCCCTCAATCCATTTACCTGAGCCCATCCAGTAATACCAGGTGTTAAAAAATGGCGAACCATGAATTTATCAATTATGGCAGAGTATTCTTTAGTATGTTTAAGCATATGTGGACGTGGGCCTATAACTGACATATGGCCACGTAAAACATTGAAAAATTGAGGCAACTCGTCCAGGCTAGTTTTGCGTAAGAATAAGCCTATTTTGGTGATTCGACTGTCATTCTTTGTTGCTTGCTTTGTGTTAGCTTCATTATTTACCTTCATACTTCTAAATTTTAGACAATAAAAAGGTTTATTATTTCTTCCTGATCTAATCTGACGGAAAAGTACAGGACCTTTAGATTCAATTTTGATTAATAGTGCCAATATAGGGAATAACCAACTAAGAACTCCTACTATTACAATTAGTGAAAATAATATGTCAAAAGCTCTTTTAAGAGATTGATTAGCTTTACTTTCCAATGGTTCAGATCGTGGACTTAACACAGGAAGGTGACCATACAATTCTACCATCACGTTTTTCCGGAAATGATCTTTTACATCTGGTACGAGTTTGAAGCGAATCATATGTTTGTCAGCATCTCTCATTAACTTAGAGATTTTTTGATCAGCCTCATCAGGTAAAGCACAAAATATTTCTCCAATATTGCGACGTTTTACATAGGAAATGCAATCATCTACACTACCAATGATTGGGATGTCAAAATTTCCTAGAAGTAATGGGTCATCTTCAAAAAAACCAACAACATTATACCCAAGATTAGGATTCTTTGTTAAATAGGAAAAAAGTTCGATTCCATTCTTTCCTGCACCAACAATAACAACAGGTTTGTGATCAATAAGTGAATTTCGACGAGGCCTACGCTTTATCAAAAAGAAGAGTTTCCAATTTATAAGAAGTACATTAAAGATAATATAGCTAATAATAAAGAGATAAGGAGATAATGTGAACTCCTTGATATTATTTACTAACAACAGCATTATTGTACCAAAAACAAAAAGGGATTTAATAGTAACCTTTATAGTTGGAATTGCTTCTCTGATAAAAATGTTATTATATAATCTGCAGATATGGGATGATAAATACCAAACAAGATTGATCGTTATAATATGGAGCCAATTATGGTCAGACGTACTTTTCCATTCCCATGTACTAAGACATGTAGCATAACCAAGATAAAATGATAGATTAACGAGAATGAAATCTATCATAATATTTAACCCCTTTAAATAAGAGGAATATTTGTAAGTCATTTGATAAGTTTGGTTTGAGAGAGCGCGAAGTTTGGTTTGATTTTTAGATTCCCGAAACTATGAAAAATTATTAAAGAAAGTTGGGGTTTAATGTTAATTTAAAAATTTTATTATTTCCACAATATGTGCAACAGCTTCTACAATATAAACCAATAACTATTCATAGTTTAAAAGGATAATTTTTAATTAAATATTATTGAAAAAAAACCAAACTTATATTAGCAAATAGCAGTATAAAGGCTGGAAGTGTTTTTGCTTCTTGGTAACTAAATTACAATCAAACCACTTATCCTAGTTCAAACAATGAAGAAATATATATTCTCATTTTGTTTATTTATTATTACTTGTCTTTCTGCTCAGGCTCAGTTTAATTATAGACCATTTTCGGTAACACTAAACACAGGGGCAGGATTTGCGTTTATGGATGCTAATCAGCCTGATGTGAATGTTAATATTGGGCTATCTGGAGATTTTCATTTTTCACCTTTTACCTATTTAAGTGTTGGAGTAAATAATGGAAAATTTTCAAGAAAAAGTCCTGATCAATATGGTAGAGGCTTTGAAAGTAATCTAACTTCTTTTTCTGGTATCATCAATATTAGTTTAGGTGAGATAACTCAACCTAACTGGAAATATACCCGTGGTTTGTTTGATAATACTTATGTAGGCGTTGGAGTTGGAGTTGTGAGAAGCAGTATGAGCAATTTTAATTTAGTAGCACCCGATGGAAAATTTGGCCGGGTAGGAGGTGTTAAATACGCTGGAACTAATATTTTTATCCCAGTTAATATTGGTGCAAATATCAAATTCTTTGATTCTTTTAAAGAACTTAAACCATTGTCATTGAACATAAATTACCAATATGATTTCACTTTTACGGAGAATATAGATGGGTACAATCCTTCATTTGATAATAAGTTCTCAGATGCTTTCGGTATATTAACATTTGGTGTTAGATACAGTTTTGGTTCATCTCAGAACTACTCAAGTTATAGATAATATACGTCGAGGTCTTAGAACCTGATATAATCAAGGTATATAAGGGAGAAGTAAGCATTGGTTTACTTCTCCTTTTTTCATACTGGATATTGGTTCAAAACATTATAGTGGCTTAATCTTTAATTCGTGCAGAAAGCAGTCTGATGAAAAATGGTTATCATATGCAGTATGCATTCCTACGCCAATAAAAATATTCCTTAGTCTAACGATTTATGAGCTCATTTTCAAAGCTTTTTAAAATGTACTCCTTTGATAAATGTTTTTCTGCATAATTACGAGCATTCTTTTTTACTGGCTCAAGATCATTTGATAACGCAAAGTCAATTGCTTTTACTAAATCTTCAGATGATTCTGGTTTTACAAGTTGCCCCATTTGATGCTGCGCAACTATGTCATATAAAGAGGTTCCTGGTAAAGCTGTTACTAGGGCATATCCACCTGCTGCCAGGATACTAGTCAATTTTGAAGGCATTACAAGATCTGCTGCAGACTTCTTTTGAAGCACAAGATGGATATCAGCTGTAGCTAACAAGGATGATAGCTGCAAATAAGGTTGCAAAGGTTTGAAATAAACATTCTGCAGTTGTCTTTTCTCAACGGCTGACTCAAGTTTTGCTTTTCCTCCTCCCGAACCCACAATAAGAAACTTAACATGTTTTTGAGTTGAAAAGTGTTGAGCAGCTTCTATTAATATTTCTAAGCCCTGCTTTTCTCCTAAATTTCCGGAGTATAGAATGATTCGATCCTGATCAGCAAAACCAAAAGATTTCTTTAATGACAAATCTTTCTTTAAAGGGTAAATTATTGTTGCATCAACCCAGTTGGGGAACAAAATAGTTTTTTCTTTACTTATTTTTTTGGCATAAACTTTTTTTATCATTCCCTCACTAATAGTCGAAACAGCTGAACTTTTATCTAATAAGTATTTTTCTGCCTTGAACATGAGTGATAAAAATGACTTATTTTTTATCATTCCCAAGTCCCTTGCTGCATCAACTTGCAAGTCCTGTATATGAGTAATAAGTTTTGCTTTCTTTAGTTTTGCAAAAAAAGCAGAAATAAAGCCTAGGTGAAAAGGAGGGGCAATAGTTATTACTATATCCGTCTTTTGTGTGATGAAAAATTTAAACCAATAAACAAGTGAGCTTAATACAAATGAAAATTCATGTATTATTCTTTTGCTAGCGGTAACTTTTGACGGTACATACATTGGGCAACGATAAACAGTTACGTTATTTATCACCTCTGTATGCCACCATTTTCCTTTATAGTTTTTATGAGTTTCCCATTCCGGATAATAGGGCATTGAGGTGATTACAGAGACCTTATGTCCTTGTAAAGCCATCCATTCAGCCATTTCTCCGGTATATTTTCCTATACCAGTAAGTTCAGGAGCGTAGTTAATACCGTAAATTAGAATGTTCATTAATTATTTAGACTTGTTACTCAATAATTCTTTTGTTTTGAGTACGATAAAGTACTCATATATAGATTGAAGCGTTGCATAAGTAATTCCTGCTTTCCCATCTAAAAAGGCCCTTCGAGCAAATATCATATATGCCCATTTAATGAACGGTCTGCCAGGTGTTTTATAGAATAACCCTTTTTGATGATACCTTCTTTCTGTGAAGTCTTTGCTGAACAGAGCTTTTTTTATTGAGAAATCGGTTTTGCTTTCAAGATCTGTTAACCTCATTGCAGCTTCCATATCAGCATAACCCAAATGTCGTTGCCACCAGGCTCTAAAACCTTTGCTAAAAGGATAATGATCAAGAAATCCATCTAGACGGGCTACCGGGCCATCTGGTATTGAAATTGGATTAACCAATCTTTCATAACGCATTTTTCCCGGTTGGAACAATCGTAAATAATAGGGTGATATTTGCGCATGCTTCAACCATGACCCATCCCATGCAAAATCACGACGCTGAATTTCATAAGCCACGGTATTATTAAGGTCAGGGTTAAAATGTAATAATGAATGTTTTAAGCTTTCAGAAACCCTTTCATCTGCATCAATATATAAAACCCAAGGATTTTTGAATGCTATATTATTGAGCCCCCAATTTTGATGGGCTGCCCAATTATCAAATTTTCTTTGAGTGATTTTAGCACCTGCAGAATTAGCAATCTCTACAGTTTTATCGCTACTGTATGAATCAAAAACGTGAATATCATTACTCCATGAAACAGAGGCTAAACAACCTGGTAAGTCTTGCTCTTCGTTTTTAGTTAGAATTAGTACAGAAATCATTATTTTAATTCTTATTCTTCGTTTTTAACAATAAAATATTTATAAATGGCTTGTAATGTTGTTAGGTACGCCTGTCCATTCATTTTAAAAACTCTTTAGTTCTCTTTTTTTAATAAACACTGCAGGATTACCTCCAACAACGGTCCATGCGTCGACATTTTTAAAAACAGCAGATCTGGCTCCAACAACAGCTCCTTGTCTGATAAAGACTCCCGGGCCAATGAATGAATCGGCCGCGATCCATGCCTGATCTTCAATTGTTATTGGTTTCAAGATCAGGGGATTGCTAGGGTCTGAAATATCATGGCTAGAAGCACACAAATAGGCTTTTTGAGATATTGTTGTATTGGCCCCTATCTTAATTTTTCCTTGATTATAACAGTCGACATAGGGCCCTAGGCACGCATATTCCCCCATTTCTAAATTCCATGGAGCCCATATTTTTGCTGATGAATATACATTCGTACTCCACATTATTTTGGCTCCAAATATCTTAAGTAATAAGATTCTCCATTTATTGAAAAAGTTCAAAAAAAAGGGTTTAAATAATAAGAGATAAGAAATATTCCATATACATCTTGCAACCTTATTCTTTAAGGAAAAATGATTTTTATATTTAGATAAGTCAATATTAGGTTCCATTTCAAAAATTATAACGTTGGTCATTTAATAGGTACAACGAATAGTTATCTATTCCCTGTGAGTAAATTATAAAGAAAAGGAAGTTTATATTTTGTTAGCATTCCTATATAATAGGTAAGATAGATAACCAATGGAGGTAACGAGTAATAACAAATTATACTTGTTCTGGTATTCTTGCCCAATATGGCGAATGCTAGCTTAATAGTCATGGTAAGAATTGGTTCATGAAATAAATAAATGAAAAAAGAGTAGGCGATCAATGGTTTTATAATTGGTTTAATTTTTTGAAGAGAACTATTAATGCTTAGATCGTAAAGCAACCAAAGAGCTATTATGCCAAACAAAATAGACAAGTTATTTAGTATTAGCTCTGCATGAGTTTCAGAAAGAAATATTACGCGGATTAGTATTAGTGCAATCCAGCCAGTAATAGAAATAATTAATAGTGTTCTTTTTAAAGTTAAATTGTCAATGAAAGGAATGGCTTTTAAGTTATTAATGGCAAAGTATGCCCCAATTGAAAAAAAATAAAGCGTTGGTAAAATATTATAAGGAGTTTTATTTGATAATATAATCCAGCATAACGTCAATGGTATGATATAAATAAGCTTAAGCTTTTTTATTAAAAAGTAGATTAAAGGAGTTAATAAAATAATTATGATTAGGTTTCTAAGAAACCATAATTGATAAGCAAGTGGGTTGAAAAGAAGCGTTTCTAATAACTCAGAAATGCTATAATTAATTATTAATTTGTTATAAAAGAATTTTCTCGTGCTTTCGGGTATTTGCAAAAGGAAATAAAAGATGATTGCAAAAGCTGATGTTAAAACATAAGGAATTACAAGGGTCTTGAATCTT
Source organism: Solitalea canadensis DSM 3403 (assembly GCF_000242635.2). Taxonomy (NCBI): domain Bacteria; kingdom Pseudomonadati; phylum Bacteroidota; class Sphingobacteriia; order Sphingobacteriales; family Sphingobacteriaceae; genus Solitalea; species Solitalea canadensis. The sequence goes on along the minus strand of NC_017770.1, from coordinate 3,537,700 downwards.
TTTTTAATTTTATCAATGTAGTCAATAGGGGAGGCTATTCCTGAATAAAAAAAAAGAAAACCAGAAATACAGAAGAACATAGGAACAGCTACAGCACAAATTCCTCCAGATATTATATTTTGAAGAATATAATTAAGTCCCTCTGTTTCATTAAATCCTCCAATTCTATTATATACGTTTTGGCTGTGTAAAACAACAACCATTACGATTAATAGGAAAGAAAAAAACTTCAATTTATTGCTTAGATAATTAGTAATCATTGGGTGTAGAATTTTCTTTGGTATTAAGCTTAATCTATTATTACTTAATTGCTCCAAGAAATTTTCTTGCAGCAGATTCAACAGCATAGTGTTTCTTAAAAACGCTGAGGGCGTTTAGATTCATGTTTTCTTTATCCTCAGTGGAAAGTAAAAACCATTGTTTTAAGAGTTGAATTGTACCATTTAATGTGTCATCCCCAATGAACCCAGCGGTGTTAGCTTCAATTTCTTTCCAAATGTTAACCCGATTAGATATTAATACGGGTTTACTACAGGCTAGTGATTCTACCACTGCAATTCCAAAATTCTCTTGGTGACTTGGAAGAACAAATGCTTCACAATTATAAAATGCTCCCCATTTAGCGTATCCAGTTAGCATTCCAGTGAATAGGATATCCTCCTGAAGACGATGTTGAATTACAAACTCTTGCATTTGCTGACCAAACTTGGTCTCTAAGCCAGGACCTGCAATAACCAATTTGGGTAATCGTTTTCCAATTTGTTGGTATTCAATAAGTATTTTATTATAAGCACTTAATAGTAAATCAATGCCTTTTTTTTCATGTATTCTACTCAAAAAAAGTAGATAAGAGTGTTGTTGCAATGAAGGGCAAAGGGCTAAAAAAGCATTTTTCATCTCCTCAGTGTATATTGGAGGTGCTTCAACGCCAAGTCCTACTATAACCTCTCTTTTTGGTTGATATGGATGGAATGGTATTCTTGCTAACTCCATTTCCTCCTGACAAGTAAATAGGAGTCCTTGGGCATTATTAATAGTGTTCTTTTCGATTAATCTCCAATATATCCAGTTCCGAATTGCTTTCAGTTTCCGACTGCTAGCTTTCTGAAAATAGGGGTCTAACATGCCATGTGGCATAATAAAGACTTTGGGTAATGACTTTACTTTGCGAAGCTTTTTTATTGCTTTAATCGTAGCGTATGTCGGATATTGCCATAACCCATGAATAATTATTTTGTCAAAATTAGAAGCATGAGCCATCATCCAATTAAGAAAAGTCGGACCGTATGCCCATGAACTTTTGGAAGGACCTAAAGCATGAATGATAAAGGAATCTTCTTTGATGAATTGTGAGTCGAATGCATCCAAACATACCACTTCATTATGAACTCCTAACTTACCTAACCCTTTTATTGTTGTACGAACAGCCTGACAAACACCTCCAAGCTGAGGATCCATTCCGGTAATAACATGCAAAATTTTCATCATAGGAGTGATTAGTTGTGAAAATGGATTAAACTGCTAGCAGCATTCCCGACCATAAGATCCATTCGTAATTGTGTTGATACAAATTGTTTAGCATTTGCCCCCATGCGTTTTATTTCCTGGCTGTCTAATGACTCTACCCCTTCATTAAATTCATCCACAGAACTGAACATTCTTCCATTAAAATTCTCAATTATGTAGCTGTATTCAACACATTGAAGGATATCTTGGGTTCTTCTGAATGTAAAAACTGGTTTTCCATAAGCCATTCCTTCTACAATCGAAAGTCCAACCCAACCAGGCTGAAGATAAATGTCAGAAATAATGAAAAGTTCATTTTTTACTTGAGTATCATAAATGCTCCCAAAATCATATACATTAGAATATGCTCCAAAGTCGGGTTTTAATTTTCCATCTCCGATAATAATAAAACCATACTTTGCCTTGTCGGACCGTTCAATTATTTCTAATAATAAGTCCAATCTTCGATGAGGGGTATTAAATCGGGCACAGAAGATAAAAATGATATTCTGTTTTATTTTATATTTTTCTTTTAATACAATCTTGTTTTGATCATTAAGAGAAAGAATATCTTCAATTCCTGATATCGTGTTACCTAAGGCAATTGCATTTAACTCAGGAAAAGTTTGTTTCCATATCTTTAATTCGGCTTCTGTATAGAACCAAACGCCATCAGCTAAACTGATCATCAGTTTTAACAGAAAATCAGGCTTTTTCTCTTCTTTGATATATCTTTTAACAGAAATACCGTGCCCCCACAGAATGATTTTTTTTCTGTGTAATAATTTTGTAAAGAGCAAAAACCAAGTAGTCAAATGTCCAAAATGTAACATTAAGACCATTATGGAAGATTTTTCCTTTAATAAGGTAAATGGATTAAACACCAAGAAGCCCTTCCACGAAAGCGATTTAATCTTTGTATGAGAAACAGATGAACCATGGAAGTTATTACTAGCAATCTCATTCTGATCTTCGTAGCAATAAACTTGGATAGGGCAGCGTTTATTCAAATTGTGAAAGAAGTCCTGTCTATAATGTGGTATTAAAGGTTGTAAAAAAGAAATCATAATGTACAGTTGAAGAGCTTATTGTAGATAATTTCTGACATCAAAGCTGTAAATTTTCCTTTCGCCAGAGTGAATGGAATCAAATGCCACCGTTGAACCGTCCGGTTTCCATCTCGGATGTAAGTCACAATGAAGTCCGCTTCTATAAAAGGCCATCATTTCAATTGAGAACGATTTTAAAACGGATGGTTCAACATCTGTCAGTGTAGGCTTGGCATCTTCTATATTTGGTTTGGAGTCAATCATTTTGTATTGGCCCAACAAAATTCTTTTTTGAGTGCTTTCTTGGAAAAGAAATAATTCTCTGATTCCGGCTTCGTTAGGATAGGTATCACAAATCAGCCAGTCTCTGTTAGTTGGACAAAACATTGGGTGACCATCCACAACCATTATATCTTTAGCAAAGAAATCCTGCTTACTCGTGTCATCATCTGAAAATAACATCCAGTTGAAATCACTCTTAACAAAGCTGTTATTTGAAGAATAATAGATTAGCTTTAATGCTTTCTTTGCATAAAAGATTAACTCTTTAGGTAATAGACTATATAGTTTCGAGTTACGAAGTTTTTCGACATTGCTGCCAATACGGCCCCATATCAATATTGTAGAGTTGTCTTTCCAGTCGAAGTGACTTAGAAATCCTGTAGCAAGGCAGCGAAGGTTATTCCCATCACTACCAATTGTCATCAATCTTGTAGTTTCTCCTCCATCTTTAAGTTTAAATCTATGTAGAAATGCTATTCTATCCTGTAAAGGATTTAAAACCAAGTGAGTAATATAATGGTGAACACCTATGTTTTCTGACATCTCAAAATTAGCCACCTCTTTTATTGATACTAGTAGTGAATTTTCATTTGTGTAAATGTTGTGTTTTGTAATTCCTATAGTATCCGGAGCATTTTGGCCTTCAGTTTTATCCTTAATACCAGTATAGCCATACCCTCCAACTCTATGCAATCTAGCATAATCCAATCCAAAAGCCCAACCTTCTTTGGTTATTACATGACAAGGGTAGGGAAGTTCTGATATAAGTTTTCCTTCATCTGTATCATAGACTTTTGATCCCCATGTAACAGCTACTTTATCATTGATAATTAAATTATTTGAAGCATGTAACCATTGCTGACGGGCACCTTGCGGATAATTGTAAGCATAAGTAATCCCAATTTCATGGAATCGTTGTTCATCATCTATAAAACCAAATGAACAAGGGTTATCCAAAGAAGGGGGGATATTAATATGCTTTATTTTTAAAGCAGCCAAACGGGTTCCATTATCATTCCAGGCCAAAGTATCATGAAATCCGAAAAAAAAGTTTCCGGCTTCATTAGTAGAAAGTATTTCCTTCTGCATTTTTGATTAACATTTTTTGATTAAACCTTTGTTAAACTGATTTACTAAATAGTTATATTTCAGAAGGTGTATTTAATTGTAAATGCCTAAACGTTTTGTGGTCTTTGGATGTAAGCTTTATTTTACTGTTTTTTCTTGCTCTGATTACGCGCATAAAAGTATCAGGCAGCTTTTTTATAAAAAGTAACAAACAGTCATTTTTGAAACAATCAACAGGGTATTTTAGTAAATAATACAAAGTGAAAATAAGATATTGCTTAGGAGGTAGCAATTCCCAGTAAGTGACCAACTTATTGGAATAAGTACTGACAAAATTAGCAGATTTATTTCTTGCGGAATCAGCTTCTTTATGCCATAAAATAATGTTATCTGAATAATAAACATATTGGTTGATAGTTATAATACGCATACTGAGATTAGTTTCTTCATGACCATACATGAAATCATCATTAAACATTCCTATCTTATCGTAAATGGACTTTCGATGCATTGTTACGCCTCCCGAAAAAGCAGCTTTATAATAAGATATTCCTTTTATTTCTGGAGTTTTTAGCTCCCCATCCAGTGATTGCTGATAAACTACTTTACCAGCCACAATTCCTACATTTTTTCTTGCTGTAAAAATATTGTATGCGTTTTTAATAGCATTTTTTTCCAAGATGCCATCATTATCAACAAAAAAGATAAACTCCCCTTTGCAAAGCTTAATTCCAATGTTTCTTCCTCCTGGACAACCGTAGTTTTTATCTAATTGATGATATTCGATTTGAGGGTAAAGTGTTTTTAATGTATTGGTGCCAACTTCGGTTGAAGCATTATCAATTAGGATAATCTCAATGTTAGAATAAGTTTGAGTTAATACACTATCTATTGCTCGTTTGGTATCTTCAAGTCTGTTCCAATTTAAGATAAGAACTGATATTAAAGGGCTATTATTCATGTGTTGTTTCAATGGGTTAGACAAACCATTTATTAGAAAATCTCTCCAATTTCAAAAGATTCATGGAAAGCTTATAATACTTAAAAGAGTGATTAGGCTGCAGATCTATTGAAGCCTCATGGGTATTTTGGTTAAGATCATTCTTTGTATAGAAATCAATAATGCTTGGATAAATATTATACTTGTTAAGTAATAGATTTCTTGCTTCTATAATAAAAGGAAGTCTTTCATTATATATCGAATCACTATTATTTAACAAGTTTTCTATTTGTTTTATTCCTTTTTTTGCGTCATTTATATCTAATGATATTAATGATTTGTCGTTGAAGTAATCTCTAATGTTTTGGCATCCATGATAAATAGGTAAAGAGTAACCAAGCAGTACATCAGCTATTTTTTCAGTCCAATAGTTTTTAATTGCTGAATTTTCGATAGATATACTCATTTGATATGGTAAAATGGCATCTGCTTTATCATTTACAGGGTTGGTATCCTTTCCATAAAAATCAATCGAGTCGCTAAATGCGTCCTTTAGTTTATCTATGAATTTTACTCTTTTGTTATGTCCAGGCATCATTGTCTTGCTTGAAGCGATAATGGACATTTTTTTCGTCTTCTGTGGTGGTACTAATGATTGCAGATCGTCAAATGAATAAATATATTCACGTGTTTTAAAATTTAACCCAAAGTGCCACGGCAAACTTTGTTGTGAATGTATATTGTTGTGGTGCTGAATGTTAGGATGTGATGAAATCACCATGTCGAATTGAGATAGGAAACCTTTAGTGTACCTTCTGCTCATTGGTGGTTCTCCTGAAATAAATACTATATTTCCCTTATTACAGTTTATTCTAGTTTCCGAATTCAGACCTTCATAGACGATAATTAAATCATATTTTTCTTCAGAAGGTCCATTTTCAAAAAACATAAAATCCTGATCCCATTTTGTTGATAACTGCCGACTAAACTCGTTAGAAAGGAAGGGCGTGATTATGTTTACTTTTGGCATATTAATACAGTTCAAAAACAGGTTTACTTTTATTTACTTGAATAACTCCCATATCAAGAAAGCTGAACGCGATGTATAATGGGCTAAAGAATACAACATTTATTAAGCCTGTAAAAAAAATGGGGGCAAAAAAGCTTAAGAATATAAGATTATGCTTCTTTCTTTTTTGAATGAAATAGATCATTAAAATGGACGATACAAGTGTAACATATTGGTTTATATTCTTTGTACTGAATGCATAATAGTCAACCCTGTCATCAAATGAACTACCATGAGTCTGACTTTTGTCATTTAATCCGATATAAGGTATGTGAGAGAATAACCAAAAAACGATTATTCCCAAAGCGGTAATTACAATAACCTTCGGAACAGTAAGAGTGGATTTGGAAATGTAGTTTACCAGCATTGCGATTCCGAACGCGGGAACGAATGATGTTGAAAAGGTCAGAAATCCACCTAAAATCAATACAGCTAATATGATATACTTATAAATGCTGTTGTTTCTCAATATATGAATTGCAAACAACGCAGCTAAGAACCCTGACGTAATGCCCGCTTCAATAAAATAGAGATTAAAACGAGGAAAGACAAATAACTCAGTCCAGAAAAATGAATAAATTGTGGAGAAAGGGTAATAAATTTCAATTGAAGTAAAATCTGATCTACTTCTTATTGGGATTTCATATTTTAAAAGGTGTTGATATTTATCCGGGTATCCTACAATGAGGGTAATTAATGCGGAAACAATAAGAACTGAGAATATCAGCGATAATATGGTTATAAAAATCCTTCTGTTACCTTTTATGGAAAATTGTATTGCAAATGAAAAGGTACTAATTAGAATGATGGCTACATCTTGAAGCGGGTTTACTTTTCCTGAAATTACCCCGACTATTAATACTGGAAGAAATGAAAATAAGATACATTTCAATACGTATTTATTTTCGGGAGTAATATGCAATGTTTTATTATTGACCGTATGTAAAATGGCTCCAATTACAAGTAGAGCTAAGCCGATAGGAGTATATGCATATCCTAACGCCATTGGCCTAAGCAAAAAAACAGCTATAACTGTAATAATTAAGGGAAATACCCGCCCTACAATAGTATTCATTAATTTTTATTACCTGATTGTACTCTTAAGAAGTTTCTTTCCAACCCCTATTATTAATAAGAAAATTTGTATAATCATATGTACTATAGTAGCCCCAAGAATGGAGATTGCATAACCAGTAACCCCATTGTATCTACCATATATAAGCAATAAAACTATTAATGTTACCCCCCAAAAGATTCTAAGAACAAAGTCATACCAGATAAGGTTTGAGCAAATGAATATATAACCAATAGCGTTATTTAAGGCAACCAATACGCCTGTTGCTAATATTATGACTATAAGATTAGTGCTAATTGTATATTCTTTGCCTATGAAATTCTTAAATATTCCAGAAAAGAGGAAGATAACTACTGCTGGACCTAATGAGAGAACCAAATTCCATAAAAAGGTAGTTAAGACTGTGGATTTAAATTTTGAAAAGTTGCCATTGCCGAATGCATTTGCCATAGCAGGAATTGAGACTTTCCCTGCACTATCAGGTAGAAATAAAACGAACTGCCGTAACTGATTCGCCGCATTATAAATTCCTAAAGCACTAAATCCCATAGGCTGATTAACAAAAATTGTAGTGCTAACCCAATTAACAGGACTTGTAGTCATACTACTTAAAAATGAGGGTATGCTAATGCCAAAAATGGGTTTTAATTTATCCTTTGTTAGGTGGGTTTTAACCGTAATATTGAAGTTTTTGTAATTCTTTCTAAGATAGGTGCTATTTATCCAAACATTAATTACTCTTGAGGTTAATAGCATTACAGTTAACCCTGTTAATCCAAAGTAGAGGGTTCCAATTATCATCAATGGAGAACCAACCAAACCTACAATAGTATTGACAAAAGTAATGTCTCGAAATGATTCGAAACCCGATAGAATGCCATTTTGGACACCAATCATCGCATCGAGCACGACAATAAAGGATGTGATTTTAAGTAAAATAGAAAGATTTTCATTGTTTAATAAACCACCTGCAATCCAAGTGGATGATATAAAAAAGACAATAAAGACAAATACGCTAATGAGATTTGATAATAAGAATAGTGAGCCAATTATTTCACCTACTTTTTTTTGATCAACATCTTTAAATTCTGCTATTAATTTAGTTGCAGCCAGGCCAAGCCCCAAGCCTGATACTGTTCCAAACAGACCGACAGTTGTTTGAATGACATTAAATTCACCAAATTGCTTAGGACCTAGCGTTTTGGCTACATAAGCAATCGTAATAAAATTTAATCCTTTCGAAACAAACAGACTCATTATTGCCCATAATGAGTTTATGGCAAACGAGCTTTTAAGCAGGTTTTTATTAACCTTTAATAATAAAGTCGAAGTCATTTCAATTTTATTCTACGATTAACAGCGTTATGCTCTAACCTTTTCTGTCCTACTCTCCACTGTATTGTTGCCAATATAATAGCCATTTCCATAACCATACCCATATCCGTACTCAGATCCATAACGGGCACTTTCGTTAATTGCGTTGAATACCAACCCAAAATTCTTAAAACGTCTCTCCTTAAATAATTCATTTAACCGTTTTAACTGAAGTTTAGGTGTGTAATTATGGCGAATCACAAAAAGCGTGGCGTCCGCTTGTTCTGCTAATATCTGAGCATCGGTAACTAATCCAATCGGAGGAGCATCAATGATGATGTAATCAAAGTCTTTTCGTAATTGAATAAATAGCTCGGTTAAACTACCAAACATTAATAATTCAGCAGGATTAGGCGGCAATGGCCCGGCTGTTATGATGAAATAGTTATCATGTCCAGGTACTTTCTGGATAATTTCATTAAGAGATGTATAGCCAGCTAAATAATTACTTAATCCGGTACTATTATTTAAGTTAAGATATTTATGAAGTTTAGGTTTGCGTAGGTCTAATTCCAAAATGATAGTCTTTTTATTTGCTAAACTCAAACTTGCTCCTAGATTTAATGATACAAAGCTTTTTCCTTCACCACTTATACTAGAGGTAAAAAGTAATGACTTGAGCTTTGTTTTAGGTGCTAAAAATGAAAGGCTGGTTCGCAGACTTCTGGTTTGTTCTGCAAGTACTGAGCGATTATTTTTTGAGGTTATGAGTGAGTTTTGCTCACTTAACGATATTTCTCCCATAATCGGAGCCTGTGTCTGCCTTTCGATCTCCTTACGTGTTGTTATTTTGTCATTAAGTAACTCAATAATATAGATTACAACAACTGGGAATAATAATCCTAATAAGGCAAATAGTAAATAAATATTCCGGCTAATAATTTTTACCGGTTTTGTGCTACTTCTAGCTGTATCAATAGTACGGCTGTCCGGAACCGTTGATGCATAAGAAAGAGCAGTCTCCTCCCTTTTTTGCAATAAAAACAGGTATAGATTATTTTTAATAGCTTGTTGTCGGCTAATATCAACTAATTGTCGTTCTTTTCGTGGAACAGTACGAATAACAGCTTCCATTCGAGCATTCTCATTCTCAAGTTTTGCCCGAGTAATATTTAAACTATTGTTTAATGTAATCAGAATATCCTTCAGGCTAAGTTTTAAACTTTGAATTTGCTCATCATAGCCTATAATAATGGGATTGTCAGACCTAACTAATTTTACCGCACTTTTACGTTTGAGTTCCAGTTCATTTAATTGTTCAATAGTTTTAAGCAGATTAGGGTCTGAAATTCCCAATGTTGCAGGAACTGTATTACTACCATTGGCCTTTCCTCGAACATAATCAGCAATATTATTTAAAACACTTTGTTGAATCTTGACCTGATTTAGTTGTGCATCATTTTCTTTTACGCTTTCTAAGAATAGCTTAGACTCCGCACTTATATCGGTTATACCTTCACGTGTTTTAAAATCTTCAACGTTTTTTTCAACGGTACTAAGATCTCCTGAAATTAGCTTTAATCTTTCTTCGATGAAATCAAGGGTTATGCGGGCTACCTCGTTTTTATCAGCAATTGATGCTATGTTGTATTCCTCGACAAGTTTATTAAGTAGATCTTTTCCTTTTTGAGGAACGGGAGTACTTAAGCTAATGTTTAATACAGAAGACATTTTACTCGCAGCTTCTATATTTATTATTGACAAGTATTTTTCGACCTGAGCGTTTAATGGCTTAACAGCAACTGTAAGATGGGTAATAGCAGGATTTGATCCCGTTGTTGTAAACCTGATTATTCCATATTGAGTTTTTATAATTTTATTTAAAGGAAACTCCTTTTCATTTACTTCGACACTTGTTTTATTAAGAATCTTTACTTCTAAGGGTTCAGCGTATATTGCGTCGTTGGGTTGAATCAGATCAATGATAATTGGACTTTGTTTATAAAGATCAACTTGTCTTAATCCGTCCACGTGACTATAGACAATATTAAGATTCAGATCCTTTATTACCTTTTCCATTAAGGTATATGATTTCAACACCTCAATTTCATTCTCAACCACCTTGTTAGATCCAAAAATATCCAACTGTTTCATGAGCTCATCCTGTCCCAGTCCCTTTTTTTCATCCTTGATCATGATACTTGTCCGAATAGCATACTCAGGATTTTGGGTATTCATAAAGAAGTAGGCTACTCCCAGAGCGGCGATCATTGATATTGTAAACCACTGCCAATAGGCAACGTACTTTAATACTGTAGCTTTAAGGTTAAAGTCAGTAAGTTTATCCGGCTCAGAAAAGAAAGGATCTATACTTGGTGTGCTCATTGTGGGTTAGGCAGTAATTACTTTAATGGTTGGTTATGGTTTATTTGGCTATTGTTGTGATTATAACGGTCAATAATGAGAGTGCACTAATAATCATTGGTGCTAATTGATACGTTCGGTCTGTGGAGGTAATTTTGCCAGTTCCTGGTTCAATATAAATCACATCATTTGGATGTAGATAATAGTAAGGAGAATTAAATACATCACGTTTGGTGAGATCTACATGAGCAAATATTCGTTCGCCATTCGTTTCACGAATAACCATAATGTTTTTACGTTGTCCATAAATTGATAGATCACCAGCTAATGCAATAGCTTCAGGTAATGTAATTCTTTCATTAGACACAGTATAAACAGCAGGCCGGTTTACTTCTCCCAGAACTGAAACTTTAAAATTTAGTATTCTTACGTTTACAGTTGGTTCAACCAAATATTTATTCAACTTCTCTGTTAAAACATCAGCTGCTTCTTGTGTAGTTAAGTCAGTCACTTTAACTTTTCCAACTAAAGGAATAGTGATTTCGCCATTATTATCGGTTAAGTAGCCAACTGCTGGCAATGGTGCCGTTGTTTGTGCAACCTGTTGCATTGTGGGTACAGAAGCATAAGGGTTAAACATAGCATTAGCTTCAGCACTAATACTGTTAACCATTATGCCTAATATATCACCAGATTGAATTTTAGCGTTAAATTTTTGCTTTATAAGTTGATGTTCAATTTCTGTTTCACCGACTTTGGGTTGAAAGTAAACTATCTCTTTTTTGTTTACGCAGGAGGTGCTGCAAAAGATTGATAAACCCAATGTAAGAGCAATAAAAGATTTATAGAAGTTAAACTTCATTTAGCGTAATGAATTATAGAATTAAAAAAGTTGAACCGGTTAAAGAGAGCGGTTTGGCAGCGACGAAACTAATAAAATTAATCTAATCCTAATTATTATTTGATAAAAATTGATTGTTAAGTGTTTATTTCAGGAAAGAAGGGTTATGTCTTTTTGTCATACGATGGTTACATGACATGAAATTTATTACCCATAATCACTGTCATAGTTTCAATAAATAATGTCAGGTCGCTATTGGCATAAGCCTTGATAATGTAGTTTGTCAATAAAACGAATTATATATTATGTCAAAAATTATAGGAATAGACTTAGGAACTACCAACTCATGCGTTGCCGTTATGGAAGGTAACGAACCGGTAGTAATTCCAAACAGTGAGGGACGTAGAACAACTCCTTCAATTGTTGCATTTGTTGAGAACGGTGAGCGTAAAGTAGGTGATCCTGCTAAGCGTCAGGCTATCACAAACCCTAAGAAAACGATTTACTCTATTAAGCGTTTCATGGGAAATAGCTTTGGTGAGGTTGATAAAGAGATTGCCCGTGTACCTTATACGGTTGTAAAAGGAGATAATAACACTCCACGCGTACAAATCGACGACCGCACTTACACTCCTCAGGAAATTTCAGCTATGATTCTTCAGAAAATGAAAAAAACTGCTGAAGATTATTTAGGTACTGAAGTTACAGAAGCGGTTATTACTGTACCGGCTTACTTTAATGATGCACAACGTCAGGCTACTAAAGAAGCAGGAGAGATTGCGGGCTTAACAGTTAAACGTATTATCAATGAGCCTACTGCTGCTGCATTAGCTTACGGTATGGATAAAGCTCACAAGGATATGAAAATCGTAGTGTTCGACTGTGGTGGTGGTACACATGACGTTTCAATTCTTGAATTAGGAGATGGCGTATTCGAAGTTAAATCTACTGATGGTGATACTCACTTAGGTGGTGACGACTTTGATCAAGTTATTATCGACTGGTTGGCGGAAGAATTTAAAAATGATGAAGGTTTAGATCTTCGCAAAGACCCAATGGCTTTACAGCGTTTGAAAGAAGCTGCTGAAAAAGCTAAAATTGAGTTGTCAAGCGCAGCATCAACCGAAATCAACTTACCATACATTATGCCTGTTGATGGCGTGCCAAAACACTTAGTGCGTACTTTAAGTCGTGCTAAATTTGAGCAATTGGCAGATTCTCTGATCAAACGCACGATTGAGCCTTGCAGAACTGCATTGAAAAATGCCGGTTTATCGGTAGGTGATATTGATGAAGTGATTTTAGTAGGTGGTTCTACTCGTATCCCTGCTATTCAAGAAGCTGTTCAGTCATTCTTCGGTAAAGCTCCATCAAAAGGTGTTAACCCTGATGAAGTTGTTGCGATCGGTGCAGCAATTCAAGGTGGTGTATTAACTGGTGAAGTTAAAGATGTATTATTATTGGATGTAACCCCACTTTCATTAGGTATTGAAACAATGGGTGGCGTTATGACTCGCTTAATTGAGTCGAATACAACCATTCCTACTAAACGTAGTGAAGTATTCTCAACAGCTTCTGATAATCAGCCATCAGTAGAAATTCACGTATTGCAAGGTGAGCGCCCAATGGCTAACCAAAACCGCACAATTGGTCGTTTCCACTTAGATGGTATTCCACCTGCTCCACGTGGTATTCCTCAGATTGAAGTAGCTTTTGATATTGATGCTAACGGTATCTTGCATGTATTAGCTAAAGATAAAGCTACCGGTAAAGAGCAAAAGATTCGTATTGAAGCAAGTTCAGGTTTATCTGATGCTGAAATCGAAAAGATGAAAAAAGAAGCCGAAGCAAATGCTGAGGCAGATAAAAAAGCCAAAGAAGAAATCGAAAAGCTGAATGCAGCTGATTCATTGATCTTCTCAACTGAAAAACAGTTGAAAGAGTATGGAGATAAGCTTTCTGCAGGAAATAAAACAGCAATTGAAGATGCATTGAAACAATTGAAAGATGCTCATGCTGCTAAAGATTTTGCAGGAATCGAAGCCGCTTCAACTGCTTTAACAAATGCTTGGAATGCAGCTTCTGAAGAAATGTACAAAGCCACTCAGGATGCAGGTGCACAACCAGGTCCGGATGCTGGTCAGTCATCTTCAGGTGATAACAACAGCGGCGATGTTAAAGACGTTGATTTCGAAGAAGTGAAATAATCCTCTTAATGAGATTAAAAATAGAAAGGGCTCCGTTTTTGGAGCCCTTCTTATTTTGTTGAAGAGGAAAGCCCTTCATCATTTTTCCTCATAAACTCCAATATCATCCTAGCATCTATTTCATTTAGGTGTTGGTTAAGCATTTTAGTTTTGTATTCCTCCATCATTTGCTGCGCCATCAAATCACTGCTTACCATCTCATCCGGATTTATTACCATGTTCATTATCCATTCAGGTCTTCTTCTCAAAGTAACGCCTTTCCAGCCCGGTCCAATTAGCCTTTCGGTAGTGAGATTATGACAAGCAATACACTTTTGCTGATAAATAGTCTGCCCTTTCTTAACCCATTCTTCATTTAATGTATCTGAAAGTTGGACCGACTTGATCGGACCTACTCCAATCCCTTCATAAAAGGATTCGTCTTTTCCATAAAAAGATTTGCCTTTATCATCAGTAGCATTGTGTTCAGATACGTTACCACATGAGTAAAAGAAGGCCACAAGAAAAACGAAGTTTGTCAGATTTCTTAGCATAACCATAGCCAATCTGTTTTCTTAAAAATATACAGAAAATAAAGGAAATATAGCCTTTAAAAATAGTTAGAATTGGAGAGTTTATATATTTGATATTATTTTTAATAAAACAATGTTTTTGTTGATATTTTGAAATAAAAAATGCAATCTTGTTATTCTATTTGCAATAATATTTATGGTTTCTGAAAAACGTCTTTATACACTAACACTTTCTTGTCCCGATAGAACGGGAATTGTAGCCGCTGTAACTAGTTTCATTGCTAATTTGGGAGGGTGGATTACTGATGCCAGCCAGCATGGTGATTTCTCAGATCATCATTTTTTTATGCGTGTACAAAAATTACGACCTATAAAACCAGTAACTATCCTGCAAGATTTTTGGAGATCAGGAGGATAGCTATTGTACAGTAATCTTTACTCCAGGGTTAGTTAAAATCTGAACTGCAAGCGCAGGTTTAATACATCATCTTTGATATCTTTAGCATAGCTGGCTATTGAAGTACTTTCATTTTTGACAATATCATAATAAAGGGCTAAACGGGCGTTCCCTTTCATGAGATTTAAATAGGCTCCCAATCCCCAGGTTGAATAAGCAATATCTCCTTCTGTGGTATTACTATTTTGAGCTCCAATTTCTTTACCGTTAACAAATGTGTTAGGATCATACCAGTCATATTTAACCATTAAATTTAATGGAGTAGTTCCGATCGTCTGATTAAAAGTAAAATAATAGCCATTAAATTCACGATTGTAGATATTTGTTAAAGGTTGAGCTCCAAAGCTCCTTGAAGATTGCGGTCCGTTGATGGTGGCCGAAGATGCTACTCCAGGCTGTTCACCCATAATGTATTCAAAGTTTAATCTTGAAAGTCCAATTTTAGAGGATACTCCAACCTGTGCATTTACACCTTTATAGATACGGTTGGCATATCCGCCTTCATTCTTTGCATCCGTATTTAATACAAAGCCTTTTATGCCATTATTATATCCATTGTATAGCATGGTGGTTGTATTTGAGCGAGATTTTCCATTGTAGTAAGAAATACCCGCACCTAATATAGGAATGCGTTTAAGATTTAATTTTCTGGCCGCATTAAACTGAATCATTCCTGAGAAGTTTTTCTTACTGTCATAGTCATTAAAGTTTCGTCCAGCTCCATTTAAAATAGCGAATCCTGCGGATATAAAGTTCCATTTCGAATCTTTTGGTGGAGCAATAGTTAACTGTGCTCCACAATCTTTTTCATCCGGAAATAGTGTTTGAATTAAGCGGCTTCGTTCCGAAGATTCAAGGTTAAAAGTTGAATATGGTGTCTCCAATCCAAATGGAACAGTTGCAAGTCCTAAGCCAGCAGAAAAAGTCTTAAATTTTTGCTCTGTGAATTGCACATAAGCATTAGTCATTCTTATGTTATTCTGGATATAATCAATCTCTAAGTTTCCGGAAATGAATTTCTCAGCATACCCTATAGCTAAACGACTTCTACGAATCATAAATCGTGAGTCTACATTAGGAGGGAAGTCTCCTCCATCAAATGATGGAATGCCTGCAGAATCAGCTTTCTCGTACTGTGCTTGTATATAGCCTGTTAAAAATAAAGTTCTGACCGAATCTTTATAAATAGTTACCTGGGCATTGGCAATTACAGATGTAAGGCACAGTGAAAGAATTAATAAGGTTGTCTTAAGCACTACTTTGCGTCTCATTATAATATCGTTCGGTTCTGATAATTTATTAAATGATTATTAATAATCCTTTAACTGTTATGTTTTTTCTTTGTTAACCGTGTGTTTAATTACAGTTAAATTAACGCTGCAAACATATTACTTAAATGAGAGCTCAAGGTTAAATCAATGTTAAGATATTGTGAATGAGATATGAAATTTTGGGGCAATTAAATGGCTACAAGAGAGATATATAGGGTATAATGAAAATTGGAGGTTTACAATAACTTAACAAGTTAAATCAGCTACTTTTAATGAGAAAAGCCGTCCCGGTTCAACCGGGACGGCTTTTCTCATTATGCCGAATAAGATTATTCTTTGTCCATGAATGGATAACGATAATCGTGCGGAGGGTTAAACGTTTCCTTAATAGTACGTGGAGAAACCCAACGTAATAAGTTGATCATTGAACCTGCTTTATCATTAGTTCCAGAACCTCTTGCACCACCAAATGGTTGTTGTCCAACAACAGCTCCTGTTGGTTTGTCATTGATATAGAAGTTACCAGCAGCATTGCGCAGTTTTCTTGATGCTAACTCAATTGCATAGCGATCTTGAGAAAGTACTGCACCTGTTAATGCATAAATTGAAGTTTGGTCAACGATATCTAATGTTTCTTCAAATTTGGCATCTTCATAAACATAAACTGTTAATACAGGGCCGAAAAGCTCCTCGCACATAGTTACATACTTAGGGTCTTTTGTTTCAATAACAGTAGGATTAATGAAGTAACCTTTTGACTTATCATAAGCACCTCCGGCAATGATTTCTACAGAAGAGTCGTTTTTAGCGTTGTCAATATATTTTGCCAATTTATCAAACGATTTTTCATCAATAACCGCGTTAAAGAAGTTTTCGAAATCTTCAGTACCACCGATTTTGAATGAAGCAATGTCTTCTTGCATTAATTTTTTAATGTCCGGCCATATTGATTTTGCAACATAGGCACGTGAGGCTGCTGAACATTTTTGTCCCTGGTATTCAAAGGCACCACGAACTAAAGCAACTGCAGATGCTTTAACATCGGCCGAAGGGTGAACAACTACAAAGTCTTTACCACCTGTTTCACCCACAATACGTGGATAGGTTTTGAATAAGTGGATATTGTTACCAATTTCTTTCCAAATGTTTTGGAAAACCTCAGTTGAACCGGTAAAGTGAATACCAGCGAAATCAGGATGTTTGAAGATAACATCTCCAGCGTCAGGTCCGCTTACATATACCAGGTTGATAACGCCATCAGGTAAGCCTGCTTCACGAAGCACTTCCATAATTACGTTAGCTGCATAAATTTGAGTATTGGCTGGTTTCCAAACTACCACGTTACCCATCATAGCAACAGAGGTAGGTAAGTTACCTGCAATAGCTGTGAAGTTAAATGGAGTTAATGCAAAAACGAAACCTTCTAAAGGACGTTGTTCGATACGGTTCCAAATACCTTTTGCTGAATCAACCTGCTGACTGTAAATTTCAGTCATGTAGCTCACATTGAAACGTAAAAAGTCAATTAACTCACATGCTGAATCAATTTCTGCCTGATAAGCACTTTTCGACTGTCCAAGCATGGTGGCTGCATTGATTTTGGCACGGTATGGACCTGCCAATAAATCTGCCGCTTTTAAGAAGATAGAAGCACGGTGTTCCCAAGCCAGGTTTTCCCATTGAGCTTTCGCTTTTAAAGCAGCATCAATTGCTTGTTTAACATGGTCTTTGGTTCCCTGAGAGAAATGACCTAATATATGTTGATGATCATGAGGTGGGCGAAGCGATGACTTCTTTTCTGTGAATACCTTTTCGCCACCAATATACATTGGTATGTCTAATTGTTTTGAACGAGCTTCTGCCAGAGCGGCTTTTAATGCTTTACGTTCCGGAGTACCGGGGGCATAACTTAAAACTGGTTCATTGTAAGGTTTAGGAATTGTGAAAAATCCTTTAAGCATAACTTATTATGATTTAAGTAATTGAAAACTAAGGTTTATTTCGAGCCGCAAAGATAGGAAAAACTGCCAAGAGTATGAAGTTGATCGGGTGGTTCATCATTCTAACCTAATAAGACAAAAATGTTATAAATGTAACTGTTGAGTAATTTTTTTAATTAAAAGTTGTCAATAGTTTGTTTAAAGAAGTTTAAAAATGATCTTTGCGCCCCTGTTGAAAATAACAATATTATTAAATCGATGTTTTCAGCAAAGTATTCCCTGGCTTTATAACTGTTTTGATCAAACAAACCAAACAAATCAACACATGACAAAATCAAAATTTAGCTTTTTCGCTCTTGTTTTTATGCTTCTTCTTTCAGGTTCTGCTTTTGCGCAAAAAGGTAGCTGGTATATTGGAGGACAAGGAGGTTATAACTCAAAAACCGAAAAAGTAACTGGTCGTACTGAGTTCAAAAATAACGAATGGACTTTTGCTCCTGAAGTAGGTACATTCTTAAAAGATAATTTGCAATTAGGTGTTGCAGTTAATCTTAGCGGTAATAAAATGGAATTCGGCAGCTTTGATTCAACTGTAACTAAATTCTCACCTGTTGTTTACTTACGTCGTTTCTTCAAAGTGAGCGAAAACTTCTCAACTTTTGTAGGAGTTGTAGGTAATTTCACTACAGGTTCAACTAAGGCTAATGATGTAAAATACGACTTAAGTGGTTATGGCGCTAACTTATCGTTAGGAGCTGCATATGCATTGAGTAGCCGTTTTACAGCTGTAGGTCAATATGGTTTCTTTGGCTATAAGTCAACTAAAACTTCAATTGGTGATTTCGAAAATGAAGTTTCTGATTTAGGTCTTAATGTAAATTCATTAGGTCCGGTATTTAACATTGGTATTTATTATACCTTCAAAAAATAGACAAATTAATTGTGGATGAATATCCACTTACTTAATCTTCGTTTATGCTTTAAATTTTACTATTATAATTATGATCAAGTTATAAATTGCTTGAGCAGGGATACTTATAAGGGGTGGATATGATGAATATCCACCCCTTATGTTTTATAAACTGATATGCGTTGTGTGATTTAGAATAAGCCTAATAGTGCAATAAATACAGTTTGGATGAATTATTTTCTCCCGCCGCTTTCAGCGGGACTCACTTTTTTTCTTCAGCAAAAAAAGTAAGCAAAAATGCTCTCGGCTGAGCCGAGACTGCGTACAGTTCTTTGACAATTAGTGAGGGGTATTAAATCATCTTTTCCGAACTGTACGAGGCGGTTTTGGCTTATATGATAATTTATGCTTTAAATTCACATAGGTGAAATCAAATCGCATAATGGGTTAAACTGATATTAAATATCGATAAGTCGCGTTAAATTTATAAACTCAAAATTCAAGAGGAAACGGTTAAAGTTAATTCATGTTGACAGAAAAAACAGGCTTGCAATTTCATAAGGCTCGTAAGGATATATCTCCGGTATTATTGGAGACGCTTCTTAAAGACGGAATCTGGCAAAATCATACCAACTACTTTAGTGTATTATGGATACGGAAAGGAGATGGTATGATTGAGACTGATTTCATAAAAACTGATTATAGTGCAGATACAGTTTATTGCTTTAATAACTACCAACCCTTTGTATTACATCCACAAGTAAAAACCGAAGGTTTATTACTTCAGTTTCATCCTAATTTTTTCTGTATTGAAACCTATCAACATGAAGTAGGCTGCAATGGGCTTTTATTTAATTCAGTGTTTGATATTGGTCCGATATCAATTCAAGAATCGGAAAGCCACGAACTGTTAACAGTATTACGAAGTATTGAACAAGAAAAAGAGATAACAGGAATCGCAACCAATGAACTGGTTTTCTCCTACCTCAAAATTTTCCTGGTCAAATTAACCCGGCTTAAAACCACACAATCCCCATTAACAGGCACCTCAAAGGCTACTCCTGGTAGTTTAGAAAAATTGATTGGATTGATCAATGAGAATTGCACTATAGAGCATAAGGCTGCATTTTATGCAAATCAGTTAAATGTTTCTATAAAGTCGTTAAGTAATACATGTCGAAAACATTTTCGTAAAGGGATATCAGCATTAATCAGTGAAAAGTTATTACTAAAGGCAAAATGGGAATTGTTACATACTGATAAACCAGTTAAACAGGTAGCTGATAGTTTGGGTTTTAAGGATGAGTATTATTTCAGTCGATTTTTTAAAAAACACATAGGATTATCTCCAAAATTGTTCCGTGAAAAAGAATGGGAGATACGAAAGGGGTATTTGTCCATTCCATAGTGGCATTTGTCCATTAGTTATGAATAAGCATGCGGGTATTTTTGTGAAAAATATAGATATGATGGACAAAATATTCGCGTATGCTGCATCCTTGCAAAATTTAGGAAGTCACCTTAGCCGAATCGGATTAATCATTGTTTTACTATGGATAGGAGGTTTAAAAGCTTTCAGGTATGAAGCCGTCGGCATTGTTCCGTTTGTTGCAAATAGTCCTGTAATGAATTTTTTCTATCAGTATGATGCCCCTGAGTATAAAAAGCACATGAATAAAGAGGGAGAATACAAACCTGAAAATATTGCATGGCATGAAGCAAATAATACTTATGAGTTTTCTTATGGTTTAGGAGGTGTTATTGTATTAATGGGTATTCTTATTGGGCTTTATCCGGTTTTTCCGGGTGTTTCAGCATTTGGAAGTTTTTTAAGTTTCGGCATGTCATTAGTTACACTTTCTTTTCTAATCACAACACCCGAAACTTGGGTTCCTGCGCTGGGTGATTCTCAGCATGGTTTTCCTTATTTAAGTGCAGCTGGTCGGTTAGTACTAAAGGATGTCATTATGCTCGGGGCTAGTATTGTTACCATGTCGCAGGCCGCAAGAAAATACTTGGAGAATAGGAAGCATAAGTCTATGATACAAGGTTTCTGATATTTTCAACAGTATTTGTTACCTTCGCACTACTAATTTAAAGTAGATGGAAACAATTAAAAACGGCAAAGTTGTAAGTATCTCTTACACTCTTACCAATGATAAGAATGAAGTGCTGGACCAATCACAGCCAAACCAACCTCTTGAGTATCTTCATGGTAGCTACAATATTATCCCTGGTTTAGAAAAAGAATTGGAAGGTTTAACTATTGGAGATGCTAAAAAGGTAACTGTTGCTCCTGCTGATGGATACGGTGAACTTAACAATGAGCTTGTTTTTGATGCTCAACGCCAAAATTTCCCTCCTGATGCTCCTTTAGAAGTAGGTATGCAGTTTCAGGCTCAAGGCGAAGCTGGTCCAATGGTTATCCGTATTGTAAATATTGATGGTGATAAAGTTACAGTTGATGGCAATCATCCTTTAGCTGGCGAAACTTTACATTTTGATGTTAAAGTAGAAGGAATGCGTGACGCAACCCAGGTTGAGATCGATCACGGACATGTACACGGTCCTGGTCACAGCCACCATCATTAATAGAATTATTTAGCTACAACAGTCGATGATATAGGGTATTGTCGACTGTTCTCTTTTTTTGTGCCGCCGGGAATCAGCGTTATTTTATGTCAGCATTTCGATTATTACTTCTTCCCTTTTCTCTTATTTATGGTTTGGTTGTAAAGTTGAGAAACAACTTTTACAACAAAGGTATTTTTCATTCTCACGAGTTCGATATCCCAGTGATTGCTGTTGGAAATCTCGAAGTAGGGGGGGCCGGAAAAACACCAATGATTGAATACCTGATTAGATTATTATCTCCTGAAAAAAAAATAGCTACCATAAGCCGTGGGTATGGAAGAAAAACTAAAGGGATGATCATTGCTGATGAAAATTCATCTGCACAGGAAATTGGTGATGAGCCGATGCAATTTAATACGAAATTTCCTGAGGTAACTGTAGTTGCAAGCGAAAACAGGGTAAAGGCGATAAATACTGTTAAGGATGATCAGCAGGTTATTTTGTTGGATGATGCGTTTCAGCACCGGAAAGTGAAAGCAGGTTTCACCATTTTGTTATTAGATTATAACAGAGTTGGAGAACGCTCATTTTTATTACCAGCCGGTAATATGCGTGAATCTAAAGCAGGAATGAAAAGAGCGGATGTTATCGTTGTTACTAAAGCACCTAAAATATTTTCCCCTTTAGATCAACGTGTCGTTGAAGCTAAAATTCGTCCTTATTTCGATAAAGAAATTTTCTATTCCTATATTCATTATGGTGAATTACAACTGCTTAATAAAAACTCAGACGTTCAGCAATTCACTTTAAGCGATATAACCAGGAAAACAGAAATAATTTTATTGACAGGAATTGCCAAAACGAAGCCTTTGACTGATTTTCTGGAAGTTAAGACCAAAAATATTACTCATCTGAAATATCTTGATCATCACAAGTTCACGGCAAAGGATGTGCAGAAACTGGCTGATGTTTACAATTCTGTATCGGCTGCTCATGGCGGGCAAAAAGTAATCATTACTACCGAAAAGGATGCAATGCGCTTGATGGCGCCTGAGTTAGAAACCGAAGTATTACAATTACCTATTCATTATATTCCTATTAAAGCCGAAATTTGCGATCGCTTTAAAGAAGATTTTGATAATAAGATATTAAATTATGTTGGATAAGTTACGTGCTACCGTAGATCATATTGAAAAACGAATTGAAGGATTTAAACCTGAAATAGGTATTATTCTGGGAACAGGTTTAGCCAAACTTGTAGATGACATTGATGTTAAATACGAGTTGATGTATTCAAACATTCCCAATTTTCCAATTTCAACGGTTGAATTTCATGCCGGTAAGCTAATATTTGGTACGTTAAACGGGAAAAATGTAGTAGCCATGCAGGGTCGTCTCCATTATTATGAAGGCTACTCAATGCAACAAATTACGTTTCCTGTACGAGTAATGAAATTGCTTGGTATTGAACATTTAGTGGTATCAAATGCATGTGGGAGTTTGAATCCTGATTATAAAAAAGGTGATCTGATGATCATCGAAGATCATATCAATTTGTTGCCTGATAATCCGCTCCGTGGTCACAATCTTGATTTTTTTGGTCCGCGGTTCCCTGATATGTCAGCACCTTATGATGTTGAGTTCATAAAAAAAGCCAAAGAGATTGCGGCAACACATAATATTACAGCACATACCGGAGTTTATGTGAGCGTACAAGGTCCTAATTTGGAAACTCGGGCCGAATATCGTTATTTACGTATTATTGGCGGTGATGTGGTTGGTATGTCAACTGTGCCTGAAGTAATTGTGGCTAATCACATGAGTCTGCCTGTTTTTGCTATTTCAGTAATTACTGACGAAGGATTTCAAGATGTTTTGAATAAAGTTTCCTTCGAAGAAATTGTTAAGGTTGCAGAAGAGGCAGAGCCAAAGATGACATTAATTTTGAAAGAACTGATTTCATCATTTTAACATTGAAAAATTTTACTCTATTACTCTTTTGTTGTTTGTTGTTTTCGGTTGTTGCTAAAGGGCAAATCGTAAATCCTAACGACCCGGCACGCGACCCTTTTGGAAGAGATACCATTACTAAGAAACCGGCTAAAGAGGAAAAGCTACAAGACTTTTTTACCCGAAAAGATTCGGTGAAGAAATTCTACGCTAAGTCGATTCGTTTTGCAGAACCTCGTCAATTTGATCTGGATACAATTGCTTTTTCGAGACTAGATACTTCTATTCATAATTTCCAGAATTATAGTCCGCTGTACGCTAAAAACAATTACTATCTAAGCATTGGTAATCTTGGCTTAGCCAGTCGTGCAATGTATCCTGGATTTGGAAACCGGATTGGTTTTAATGACGGCCAAACAGCTTTGTCATTATATGAATTCAGACCTGAACGTGTTAATTATTATCGCGTTTATTCTCCATATACAGATGTTACCTGGATTAGCGGTTTGGGAAAGGAGAGTTCTATTAATTTCATTCATACACAAAATATTAAGCCTAATCTAAATATCGGTGTTGAATATGAATCGATTGGATCTCAGGGCTATTACCCTCGTCAACGACCAAAGCATAATTTATTTTCGGCCTGGAGCTGGTATCAATCGCGAAACCTTAAATATAACATACTTGGAAATGTCTTGTTTAACAGCTTGAAATCTCCTGAAAATGGTGGCGAAACAAATGCAACGCTTTTTACAGAACCAACTAATAAACAGCATGAATTTGAGAGTGTTTATCTCAATAATTCACTAACTACCTGGAGTAATATGTCGCTATACTTAAAGCAGTCTTATGTGGTGGGGGCAAGAGATACAAATGCAGTTTACCAGGCAAAGGCATTTAAATCCCCTTACTCTAAGGTTACAAATACTATACAGTATGATCAGCGTGATTATAAGTTCGATTATTCCGGAGAGAATGACGAAGTATCACCTACTGCTTATTTTGGAAAAGTTTATTATTTAGACTCACTTCATGCAGCTGATCGAATTAAACAAAAGCATTTCAGAACAGATTTAGATTTAAGTTTATATGGTAGAGGGCGTGCTGAACGGTTTACATTGGGTGGAGGTATTGCCTATGAAAGTATTAACTATACGCAGTTTGTGCAAGATTCAATGCAGGTTTTTGCGAGGAATACAAATAACGTTTTGTTAAAAGGACGTATTGGCCTCTCTATTGCTTCAAATGTTGATTTAGATGTACGTGGGCATTATATTTTTGCCGGTTATAATATTGGCGATGTGTCTTTGGATGGAGTAGCAACCGTATCGATGGGTAAGGTGGGGAATATTTATTTGAGGGCCCTTCTTCAAAATGTTGAACCTGGGATAATCTTTACTAAGAATCGTTCAAATTTTCACAGGTACGATAATAGTTTCTCAAAGATTAATAGCAATTTGCTATCATTCACTTATGAAAATAAGTTAACAAGAACCCGGTTATCGGCAGAGTATAACCTGATTAATAATTATACCTATTTCTATAGAGCAACACCTCAATCGGAAACAATTGCCCAGCAAACTGGCGATTTGATAAGTATTTTAAGAATTAAAGCCGATCAAACTATTAACTTTGGTCACTTCGGTTGGTCGGGAAGCTTCACCTATCAGGCAAATAATGCAAAGGATATATTGCCTGCACCTGATTTTTACACCTATCAAAGCGTTTATTATCAAAATAAATTGTTTAAAGCCTTAGATTTTCAGATTGGATTAGATGTTCGGTATTTTACCAAATTCAAGTCGATGGGATATGCACCTGAGCTAGGTCAGTTTTATGTTGGAAACGGTATGATGGAAGTTGGTAATTATCCAATTGCAGATCTATTTATTACTGCAGGACTCCGACGAACTCGTTTTTTGATCAAGTATGATTATTTAAATCAAGGACTTAATAAGAAAGGTTATTACATCGTTGATAAATATGCAATGCCTGATGCTACGTTTAAGTTTGGTGTAGGTTGGAGATTTTATGATTAAGGTTAGATAGATATGAGATATGGGATGTGAGATGTAAGAAACTTTAACGAATCAATTAAACAAAGGGTGTTCAGAATAATCTTCTGAACACCCTTTCCTGTATATGAGTAATAAGACAATATCACATCTCACATCAAATCTCACATCACGTTTTCTGCTTCTTTTTCTTAGCAGCTGGAAATAGCACATTGTTTAGTATTAACCGATAACCTGGTGAATTGGGGTAAAGATTAAGGTCAGTAGGAGGGTCACCAACCTGGTGACGATAATCTTCAGGATCGTGCCCACCGTAAAATGTCCACGTGCCTTGTCCATATTCACCATGAATATAACGAGCTTCGTTCATACCCTTATTTTCACCCATAATCAGAATTTCAGGTTTTATAACCGACTTGCGAAACGCAGTTGTTTGGCCCATAAAACCCTTAATAATACGGGTATGATTTTGAGTAAGCATAGTTGGAACCACATCCCATTTTGCTGAAAATTCAAAAAGTGTAAACAAATCATTCGCTTCGTCAACTGCCCTTAATGGAGGTACATCTATATCGGCAAATTCATAATTATACGGATTCATATCAAGTCTGAAATTCCGAAAGGCAAATGTTTTGTTATAATCAAGTTTAGAATTAGCATTGGGGTCGGCTGAATCCCCGTCAAACATTGATTCACAAATATCAATACCTTCTGCAGCTAATGCGATATCAAAGCTGTCAGTTCCTGAACACATAGAGAATAAGAAACCTCCACCGGCAGTAAAGTCGCGAATGGTTTTAGCAACAGCTAATTTCATCTCAGAAACTTTTTTATAGCCCAATGACTGAGCTGTACGTTCCTGTAATGCAACATCCTGCTGATACCAGGCTGTCATTTTAAATTGTGCATAAAAACGACCATATTGGCCTGTAAAATCCTCATGGTGCATATGCAGCCAATCATATTTAGGTAATTCTCCTTTAAGAATTTCTTCGTCGTATAAAGTTGTATATGGAATCTCCGCATAAGTAAGAACCAGTGTTACAGCATCGTCCCACGGTAATTTATTCTTTGGAGAATAAACGGCAATTTTGGGCATTTTCTCCAGCTTAACCACGTCAGTATTTGATTCAGGATCACTTATTTCTTTTAGAATAGCTGTAACCTGTACATCAGGAATCACCTCAAAGGAAACACCCCTTATCCGGCATTCATTTTGGATTTGTTCATTATTCTGAATCAGGAAGCTTCCTCCTCTATAATTCAGCAGCCAGTCAACAGTTAATTGCTTGCTTAATACCCAATAAGCTATACCGTACGCTTTTAAATGATTTTTCTGTCCTTCGTCCATAGGAATAAGCACGGATGAAGCAAAAGAAATAAAGTTGATGCAAATAAGCAGAGTTGTGAGAAAGGCCTTCTTCATGTTCAAATTTAACTAATGCAGGTGATTAATGAAAGTAACAATAGAGTTTGAGATGTTCAATGGAAACTACTAAATGCTAATGCTTACTAATATCTTTTTCGTACTTTTGACCCTCATTTATTCAACAAACGCTTAGAAATGGTTAAAGCAATAATTAAGACCGAAAAAGGTGATATGACAGTGGAATTTTTTGAAAAAGATGCTCCAAACACTGTTGCTAACTTTGTAAAGCTAGCTAAAGAAGGCTTTTATGATGGTGTAACCTTTCACCGCGTAATTCCAAATTTCGTTGTTCAGGCTGGCTGTCCGTTCTCAAAGGATGAAGCAACTGCATTCAGAGCCGGATCTGGTGGTCCAGGTTATCAAATTAACTGTGAGCTTGATGGTGATAACCAATATCATGATCGTGGTGTATTATCGATGGCTCATGCTGGTCGTAATACCGGAGGTTCTCAGTTCTTCATTTGTCACAGTCGTGCAAACACAGCTCACTTAGACCGTAATCATACTTGTTTTGGTAAAGTAGTTGAGAATGTAGACGTTGTTGATGATATCCGTCAGGGTGACAAAATTTTATCAGTAGAAGTAATAGAAGCATAAATCGGATTCAGGTATTGACCACTGATCAGTACTCAAATTTATCCCCGGTAATTATCGGTATTAAAAATCTAAAAGAATGAATTTAAGAGGAATTGTTGCGGTTTCGGGAAAACCAGGATTATATAAAGTAATTGGCCAGAATAAAGCTGGTTTTGTTCTTGAATCGTTAGACGAGGCAAAAAATAAAACCGTTATTAATGGAAATGCTAAGGTAGCAGCATTACAGGAAATTACAGTATACGGTCAGAGTGACGATTTACAGTTGAAAGGTATATTGGCTAAAATGGGTGAAAACCTGTCTACTGTTCCTGATCCTAAAGCTGACAATAAAATATTAAAAGATTATTTTAAATCTGTAGCACCTGATCATGATGATGAGCGTGTGTATGTTTCAGATATTAAGAAAATTGTGAGCTGGGTAAAATTATTATCAGTGCTTCCTTTATGGAATGAAGCAGATCCGGATGCAGAATCTCCTGTTGAAGCTCCTGTGGTAGAAGAAGCACCTGTAGTAGCTGAAGAGCCAGCTCCTAAAAAGACCAGAAAAACAAAAAAAGCGGAATAATTTCCGCTTTTTTTTTAATTTTTTAATGTGCCAATGGTTTTTGTGGTTTGCTGTTCTGTCGACACCGGCAACGATAATCGATCATTTTTCCAATGATCAATAAAGTTAATCGTGATCGTCAGAATCAACAATAAAAAAAGTAAAATCAGACTTACTTCTTTTTTGGTTTCTAGATCTAGATTCATGGTTTAATCATGTTTAGAATGACATCGTAACGTTTAAAGTAACATGATTACAATTAAATCAAAAAAAATATTATTAACAATGATATTTGGATAATTTTTAAAAAAATTATTCGTGATGATAAGGTTCTCCTTTTAAAATGGTGTTTGCCCTATATATTTGTTCTATAAAGAACAAACGAACCATTTGATGCGAAAAAGTCATTGTGGATAAACTTAATTTTTCATTTGCACGGGCATATATTTTTTCATCAAACCCGTATGGTCCCCCAATTATAAATACGAGATTTTGAACAGCTCTGTTCATGTGCTTATTTAATTGGTCGGCGAATTGGACAGAAGTAAATACTTTACCTTTTTCATCCAATAAGATTACATAATCCGTATTGTTAATACTCTTTAGAATCAATTCAGCTTCTTTCTTTTTCTGTTCTTCAAAATTCAGATTCTTGGTGTTCTTTAGAGCAGGGATAGTAACTGTGGAAAAGTTAATATAATGTTTCAGGCGTTTTTCATATTTATCAATACCTTCCAATAAATACTTGTCTTCGGTTTTACCTATCTGGATAAGGGTTATTTTCATTAAATCAACTAATAAATCACAGTAATAGCTCCGGCCTTTTGTACAGGCTTATCACTTAAGTTAAATCCGTCGATAACATAATAATAAGTGGCAGGAGGTACTGGCTTGTTATTGCAAGTGCCATTCCAACGGTCATCTATGTTTATCGACTCAAAAATTTTTGCCCCCCATCGGTCAAAAACACTTATTTTATAAGTCTTTAAGTAAGAAATGATAACCTGAAACGAATCGTTCAGTCCATCTCCATTGGGGGTAATAACATTGGGCGCAAATATCTCGCTTTCTGATGAAATTGTAATGGTTCCCTGAATAATTGTGTTCTTGCAGCTTTTCTGGTTGAATGCGGTTAATGTGATGTTATACACCCCATCTTTTTCATAAACATGTTGAGGATTTATTTCTGTTGAAGTACTGCCATCTCCAAAATCCCAAATATAGGAATCGGCATTTTGTGATAAATTGGTGAATTTTACCGTATACGGAGGAAACAGTTTTACAGGCATTATTGGATCTGTAGTAAATGCAGCTTGCGGTGTGGTAATTAGCTCATCAAAAACTAAGGAAACGGGATCGCTCACACATCCGTATCTTGTAACCCTTAATACATATTCACCTAATGTTTGTGGCCCCCTGACGATTAAGCGAGGGCTGCGTAATTTGGAAGTGAAGCCATTTGGACCAGTCCAAAAGTATGTAGCATCTGGAATTGGATCAGCATTTAGTCGAAGGGTATCTAAAACGCATAATCCTTTATTGGGTGTTCTAACCTTTGGTATTGGAAGTTTAAGTCCAACTGTAAATGTTTGATAGGCAATAACATTGCAACCCTTCTCTCCTAAAACTTGCAATACAGCCGTTTTTATACCTGCAGTATTATAAGTTATTGTATGCGGACCAATTGTGTTGCTGGAGTCGATTGAAGCACCCTCACCAAAGGTCCATTTGTATGAAATGCCATTTTTTACATCAGCTTCCAACTTAAAACGCTGAGATTTGCCACAAGGAGGATCTAAAGCCGTTACCTTAATGGACGCTTCTGGCCCCTGAAATTCTCCGGTTCCTCCAAATTCAATAGTAAAACCATTGTTGCCACTGGAAAAGTTGTTGACGAGCAGTGCATAAATATGTCCTTCTTCCATGTCAATATACTTTACAAATCCATCCTGTCCGGGGGGACAACCAGGTTCTTCCCTTAAATCTGTTGAATTTAGGTTCATGCCGGTTTTATTGTAGAATGGGTCACAAGTAACACCGCTGCCCGCGGCGCATCTAATAGCATTTGCCGGACTAACCAAAGAGCAATCATCGGTAAATCCAAAATCATATAATACCCAATCTATATCATCATTAGCAACTGTAGGGGTGATGGTGAATGTTAAAGTACCAGAATTGGCAGCTGTCCATTTGTACCAGGCTGCGTTTGATTCAGATGGTTCATTTGGCCGTGGATCAAGGCATGTTCCTGCTGCCTCTCTATTGTTTAAACCTGCACCAACCACATTGGTTTGAGTGAAAGCATCTTTATTACATAAAACTGAAGCAGAACCACAATCCTGGCCAGCTTTTAAAATAGGATTGTAATTGTTTGCGCATAGTTTGAATGTGCCATCATTGTTGTTTTCTGCGCTTATCCGGATATAATAAACCTGACCAATAGACAATCCGCCTTTATAAAGTGTGCTAACATTTCCATTTTTTAAGTTAGAAGAAAACAACTCATTGAAAGTGGTACAATTGCCGCTGTACAGCTGAATTAATGGGTCTATCAGGCTTCCGCCCATCCCATTTACATCTCCTGAAACTGTAATATTGATATCTAATGCAACCGCAGTGAATTTAAACCATACATCCTTTCCGATAGAGGGCCATTGCTGAGGCTGTGGTACATTACTAGGTGTGGCATTTGCATTGTTGAATGCTCCATCTGCTGAACAATAATTAATGATATTGAGTAGAGGAGTAGCATTTGCACACTCGTCATTAGGTATGGATTGTGCATTACAAACCAAGAAAGAATGTAAAAATAGCACTAAGAATAGAGTAACGTAAAACTTGAGAGCCATACTTTAATTTAAGAAACTTATCTTAAAAAACAGGTATGAGTTACTGATTATTAGGAAGTTATTTTGGATTAAGAGAGGGGATAAAAAAAATGCCCCTTTAAAAGGAGCATTTATATTTTAATTGTTTACTGGATGCGGATGCATGGCCAGCTTTTTAATAAGATCGGCTGAGATCAATTCGTTAAAAGCAGAATAAGCTGTAATTAGTGCTCCTTTAAATAAGCCATCGTTTGATTCGATAGCAAAAACTAATGAAGCATCCTTAGGATCTTTAATTCCGTCTAATTTATAATATTCTTTAATGGTAAAGCTTTCTGGAGTAAAAAAGAGATTTTTTTCAATTAAACGGAGTCCGTTTTCTTTTAGTTCAAATGTATAATTGTATCCCTTTTTTGTGAGGTCGGTAAGGTATTGGAATAACTGAATGAATTTCTTCATAATTTTATAAAGTTTAATTTATGGAGAGCGATTATATACTTATAATCCCTATAAAACTATACCAATTTAATACATAAAATTGATACTTGCAGTATTTATTCCATAATTTACTCATGGTTGACATTTGATCTTATCAGTTAATAAATAGTCAATAATTAAGTGGAGCATTTTCCTCAGTTTGGAAATAAAAAAGCTGTTCTGGGTAATCAGAACAGCTTTTAATAGTTTAAGAAACGACTATTTAGTTTGCCGCTGCTTGTTTACGAATGATATTTAATGCACCACCTGCTTTGAACCACTCAATTTGTTGTTCATTATAAGTATGGTTTACAAGGAATTGTTCAGTAGTACCATCAGCATGGTGTAAAACAACTGTTAATTGTTTACCAGGAGCAAAATCAGTTAAACCTAGGATATCGATAACGTCATTTTCCTGGATTTTGTCATAATCTGCCGGATTTGCAAAGGTTACTCCTAACATACCTTGTTTCTTAAGGTTTGTTTCGTGGATACGAGCAAATGATTTAGTTAAAACTACACGAACACCTAAGTGACGAGGCTCCATTGCTGCGTGCTCTCTTGAAGAACCTTCTCCGTAGTTTTCGTCACCAACAACGATTGAACCAATATTGGCCGCTTTATAAGCACGTTGTGTAGCAGGAACTGGTCCGTATTCACCTGTTAATTGGTTTTTAACATTATCGGTTTTTTCATTGAAGAAGTTAACCGCACCAATCAACATGTTGTTTGAAATATTATCAAGGTGACCACGGTATTTTAACCAAGGACCAGCCATTGAAATATGGTCAGTAGTACATTTACCTTTAGCTTTAATTAAAAGCTTAAGTCCTTTTAGGTCGGTGCCTTCCCAAGCTGCAAATGGATCCAATAACTGTAAACGATCAGAAGTTGGAGATACAACTACCTGAACACCGCTACCATCTTCAGCGGGAGCTAAGTATCCTGCGTCTTCTACTGCAAAGCCTTTTGTAGGTAATTCATCACCAGAAGGAGCATCTAATTTAACTTTCTCACCTTTTTCGTTTGTTAGGTAATCAGTTGCAGGGTTAAAAGTAAGATCGCCGGCAATTGCTAAGGCAGTTACTAACTCAGGAGAAGCAACAAATGCAAACGTATTAGGGTTACCATCAGCACGTTTAGCAAAGTTACGGTTGAATGAGTGAACGATTGTGTTTTTCTCTTGTTTCTCAGCACCCACACGAGCCCACATACCAATACATGGACCACAAGCGTTAGCAAACACTTTAGCACCGATTTGATCAAAAGTATCTAAGAAACCATCACGCTCGATAGTATAGCGAACTTGCTCAGAACCTGGAGTGATAGTAAACTCAGCTTTAGTTTTAAGATTTTTAGCAGCTACCTGCTTAGCTAATGAAGCAGCGCGAGAAATATCTTCGTATGAAGAGTTGGTACAAGAACCGATCAATCCCACTTCAATTTTGGTTGGCCAACCGTTTGCTTCAGCAACTTCTTTGATTTTAGAAATAGGAGTAGCTAAGTCTGGAGTGAAAGGACCATTTAAGTGTGGCTCCAATTCATCGAGATTGATCTCAATTAACTGATCGAAATATTTTTCAGGGTTTGCATAAACCTCAGCATCTGCAGTCAAATGTGATTTAACGCCATTAGCCAGTTCAGCAACGTCAGCACGCCCTGTTGAACGTAAATAACGTTCCATTGATTCGTCGTAACCGAATGTTGAAGTGGTAGCACCAATTTCAGCACCCATATTAGCGATCGTACCTTTACCAGTACACGACATTGACGTTACACCTTCTCCGAAATACTCAACGATACAACCAGTACCACCTTTTACAGTTAAAATACCGGCTACTTTCAAAATAACGTCTTTAGGAGCGGTCCAACCACTTAATTTACCGGTTAATTTCACACCGATTAATTTAGGGAATTTTAACTCCCATGGTAAGCCAGCCATAACGTCACAAGCGTCAGCACCGCCAACACCGATAGCGATCATACCTAAACCACCTGCATTAACAGTGTGTGAGTCGGTACCTATCATCATACCACCCGGGAATGCATAGTTTTCTAATACAACCTGGTGGATGATACCAGCTCCTGGTTTCCAGAAACCGATGCCATATTTGTTTGATACAGATGATAAAAAGTCGTAAACCTCTTTGTTAGTAACTTCTGCAGTATGTAAATCCTCAGCAGAACCAACTTTTGCAGTAATAAGGTGATCACAGTGTACAGTTGAAGGAACCGCAACTTTAGGACGACCAGCTTGCATAAACTGCAATAATGCCATCTGAGCAGTTGCATCCTGCATAGCTACACGGTCTGGTGCAAAATCAACGTATGATTTTCCACGTTCAAATACAGTAGCAGGAGTTCCATCCCATAAGTGTGAATAAAGGATTTTTTCTGTTAAGGTTAACGGTCGGCCTACAAGCTTACGTGCCGCCTCAACACGGGCAGGCATGCGCTCATAAACCTTTTTAATCATTTCTATGTCAAACGCCATTTTTATGAGTATTTATTTATTAATAATGGACAAAACAGCACTTCTGTTTGGCAGAAGTTCATCAATTAAAGAGTTTAGATAGCTTAGGAAATTCAGAAATCTTTATTAAAGACTTTTACGAATTTCATAATTTAAGCAATGCGAATTTACGAAAAATCAATTCTAAATTGATCCGTAAACCATATTTTGCTTATTTATAAATATTCTAAATAGTTTAGAGTGAAATGATTGGACTCTATTAATACGACAATTTGTTACTCGTATTGTTTTAATTTTTTCCATCCTAAACTTTCTATTTTATAAAGAAATTATTTCCATGAAATGGCACAGCCTCTATAGTTTCGACCATTGATCAATACTTCAGCGCTGTATTTATATTTCATGTCGGTCATCGTGTCGTCGCACTCCTGCTTACGGATAATCACCCTAATGTTTGCCCTTTCATTAGTGTTGCGGGTTTCATAGGTCCATGAGGTGGTATCTTTACTTATTTTAGGCTCTTTATAATTGAAGCGATAGGTTTTCTCAGAATTAAAGTCTTCAAATGAAATCAGGTTTTCCGCTTGAGAAATCTGTACGTTCCAATTTGGTTCATTACCTAATGCCCAGAATTCATAAGGGATACAAGTGTTCTGAAAGTTTTTACGTTCCATGCGTTGAATCCCGTGCACTTTTAGCGTATGTGGAAGTGTCTTGGCGATAGAGTCATTTTTAGTTTTTTCTACAGTGCCCCTTAATTCTACCAAAACAGCCTCATCAGTATGTTGTAATCCCGGCAAACTATCATATCGTTGAGAAAGAGTCCCGGTTTCATCTTTTATATAAAATACTTTAGAGGTATCAACACAATCTCTTAAGCTGTCAAGTTTGTCAGAATGAATATACAAGCCTTTTACCACAATTGTATCAAAAGCATCTCCTGTTTGGTTGGTGTTTTTTCCGTTTTTACATGCAATTGCAATAAACGCTGCTAAAACAAATGCAGCAATAGGTTTTAAGTTTTTTAAATTCGGTTTTATAATCATGGTTGGTGTTTTTGCTGTCGTAATGATATCAAAAATATCTATTAGGTTGTAGCGAAACAAACGTATTTTTAATGAACCGATCGGAAACACATTGATCTACCAATCATTAAATCAATCTTACAATTGATTTTTATGTTGAATGAGGAAGTAAGCCAATAATAAAGGGCTAATTCTCAATTAAAATTAACGTACAACTTTAAAAATTAAAACTATGCAACAACCCACAAAAATCTGGAATGCCGACTTGTATGATCAGTCTCACTCATTTGTTTATAAGTATGGAGAAGATCTTCTCGGTCTTCTTGAAGCAGAGCCAGGTATGCGGATTTTAGATATTGGTTGTGGAACCGGACATCTTACGGCCAAAATTGCTGAATCCGGTGCTGATATAGTGGGTATTGATAAATCATCAACAATGGTTGAACAGGCAAAAAAACTGTTCCCTCACCTTTTGTTTGAGGTGCAGGATGCCGCGAACTTTCAATTCATCCAGCCGTTCGATGCTGTTTTTTCTAATGCAACACTTCATTGGATTTTAAATAAAGAAGAAGCTGCCATATGCATGTTCAGAAATTTGACAAGAGGTGGGAAGCTCGTACTGGAAATGGGTGGAAAAGGTAATGTTCAGCAGATATGCGATGCAATTAAAACGGTTCTGACTGAAAAGGGATATTTAAAAAATGCTGAAATTAATTTCTGGTATTTTCCATCACTCAGTGAGTACACTTATTTACTGGAAAAAACTGGTTTTCGAGTGTTGCTTGCAGCTCATTTTGATCGCGAAACAGAACTTGCTGATCCGGAAACGGGTATGTATGACTGGATAAAGATGTTCGGCGGTAACTATTTTGTAGGATTATCTGATAGTGAAACAGAGCAGGTAATCGCTGCGGCTGTTGAACTGCTGTGGAAAACAAATCACCGGAACGGGAAGTGGTACGGCGATTATAAACGACTTCGGATAGTGGCAGTAAAGGAGAATGATTAATAAAACAAAGGCGTCCCGGTTAAACCCGGACGCCTTTATATATCACTGAAAAGACAAAAAGCTTATTGTTTAAGGCTTTCTTCTTTTACACTCATCATCTTCCGAAGATTATTCAATGCATAACGCATCCGACCTAAAGCAGTATTAATGCTTACTTCTGTAATATCGGCGATTTCCTTAAAACTAAGATCGGCGTAATGTCTCATGATTAAAACTTCACGTTGTTCTTCCGGAAGCATTAATATCAATTTACGAAGATCTGAAGTCGATTGTTCACGAATAATACGGTCTTCAGCATTTTCGTCTACAAAATGAAGTACATTGAAAATATCGTAACCGTCTATCGTCGTAACAATTGGAGTACGCTTGTCTTTACGGAAGTGGTCTATTACCAGGTTATGGGCAATACGTAATACCCAAGGTAAAAACTTACCTTCTTCATTGTATTTGCCTGCACGAAGTGTATTAATAACTTTAATAAAAGTATCCTGGAAAATATCCTCAGCCAGATAACTGTCTTTTACCAACAAATAGATAGTGGTGTAAATCTTAGCTTTATGACGGGTTATAAGAATCTCAAGTGCTTCTTCGTTACCTATAAGGTACGAGTGAATCAGGGATTGATCGCTTTCTTGATGGCAGTTCATGGGCCTCTATCTAATTAACTCTTAATTAATGAAATGTTTAAGTCGTGTAGATTTTTAGCCTATAGTTCTCCTTTTTTTTTAGTGGGTTATTTTCACAAATAAACAACTATTTTCAAAAAATCAAAAATATATTTTTGTTACATCTGCCATTTTAACTTCAAAATATTTTTATTGCCCTTTGAAATTGTGCAGTTTTGTAGTAAATCAAACGGTCGGGTGGTAATAGTGATTATTTAGCTAAAGCTATTGATTACTAATGGTTTAAAATTATCTATAATCAAACTCTATTTTGAATAAGAACATAGATGAGGTAAGTGCGAAATCGCATATCGTCATAAAAGGAGCTCGTGTACATAATCTTAAAAATATTGATGTAGCAATTCCTAAAAATAAGCTGGTAGTGATAACAGGTTTGTCGGGTTCGGGTAAATCGAGCCTGGCTTTTGACACGTTATATGCCGAAGGTCAGCGCAGATACGTGGAAAGTTTATCTGCGTATGCACGCCAATTTATGGGGCGAATGAATAAACCTGATGTCGACTATATTAAAGGTATTGCTCCTGCAATTGCCATTGAACAAAAGGTAAACGCAACAAACCCTCGCTCAACAGTTGGAACATCAACTGAGATTTATGATTACCTGAAACTTCTTTTTGCCCGCATAGGAAGAACTATTTCTCCGGTTTCGGGTCGTGAAGTAAGAAAAGATACAGTTACCAGCGTTACTGATTTCGTATTATCAATACCTGATGATACGGCTGTGAATATTTATTGCCCTTTGCAACCGCACAATAACCGATCATTAAAAGAGGAATTAGCTGTTTTATTGCAAAAAGGGTTTAAGCGTGTAGCTTATCATAGTAATGTATCTAAAATTGAAGATATTTTGGATGATAAGTCTATTGATGCTAATCATCCGTTGCGCGAAGGAGAGCTTCGGATTTTAGTGGACCGCATTATTATCGATAGGGAAGATGATACGTTGAATCGTATCTCGGATTCAGTTCAAACAGCATTTTTTGAGGGTAAAGGAGATGCTTACGTGCAATACGCTAATGAAGAGGGTGAATCTGTTGAAACGCATTTCTGTGACCGTTTCGAGTTAGACGAGCTGCGTTTTGAGGAGCCGACCCCACAGTTCTTCAGTTTTAATAATCCTTTTGGTGCTTGTAAAACCTGTGAAGGCTACGGGAATGTAATTGGTATTGATCCTGATTTGGTTATTCCGGATAAATCAAAGTCAATTTATGAAACGGCGATTGCACCTTGGCGTGGAGAAAAAATGAAGGAGTGGAATGAAACGCTGATTAAGCATGCTGCTAAATTTGACTTTCCTATTCATAGACCTTATATTGAACTAACCGAAGAGCAAAAGGAGTTACTCTGGACTGGTAATAAGTATTTTGGTGGACTAGACGATTTTTTCAAAGATCTGGAAACACAGACTTATAAAATTCAGTATCGGGTTATTTTATCGCGTTATCGTGGTAAAACGGTATGTCCTGATTGTAAAGGTAGTCGTTTGCGAAAAGATGCCAGCTATGTAAAAATTGCTCATAAATCAATTACGGATATTGTTCTTATGCCGCTGGAAAAAGCGTCTAAATTCTTTAATGAAATTCAATTAAATGAACACGATACTCAGATCGCAAAACGGTTACTGATCGAAATTCAAAATCGTTTACGTTTCCTAAATGATGTAGGATTGGGTTATCTAACCCTAAACCGTTTATCAAATACGCTATCCGGCGGTGAATCTCAGCGAATCAATCTGGCAACTTCTTTAGGCAGTAGCCTGGTGGGTTCTGTATATGTTTTAGATGAACCAAGTATCGGCTTGCATCCTCGTGATACTAATCGATTGGTGGGAGTGTTAAAGTCATTGCGAAATGCCGGAAATTCAGTCCTAGTAGTTGAACACGAGGAGGAGATTATGCACGCTGCCGATCACCTGATTGATATTGGCCCGCGTGCAGGTGTGAATGGTGGAGAGTTGATCTTTGAAGGTAATTTCGAAGAAATCATTAAGGATAAAGCAAGTTTAACCGGACAATATCTTTCGGGAAAGAAAGAAATTGCCACACCTAAACAGCGTCGTAAATGGTCTGATTTTATTAAAGTTGAAGGAGCCCGGGAGAATAACCTCAAAAATATAGATGTAAAGTTCCCTCTTCATACCATGACTTGCGTTACCGGTGTAAGTGGTTCCGGTAAAACCAGTTTAGTAAAACGTATTTTATATCCGGCGCTGCAAAAAGCAATTGGGAATTTCACCGGAGAACAAAGCGGAGCGTTTAATAATATTTCGGGAGATATTTCGAAAGTAGCGCAAATTGAGATGATCGACCAAAATCCGATTGGCCGTTCTTCCCGCTCAAATCCGGTTACCTACGTAAAAGCTTATGATGAAATCCGTAATCTATTTGCAGCACAATCTGCAGCTAAAGCTTCGGGCTTAAAACCATCAGCTTTTTCATTTAATGTAGAAGGTGGTCGTTGCGATACTTGCCAGGGAGAAGGGGAAGTGAAAATTGAAATGCAATTCATGGCTGATATTTATCTGCCTTGTGAAACTTGTGGTGGTAAACGCTTTAAACAACATGTGTTAGACGTTAAGTACAAAGAGAAGGATATTGCTGAGGTATTGGATTTAAGTATTGATGAAGCACTGGAATTCTTTGCTGATGATAAGAAAATCCTAACTAAAATTCAGCCATTGCAAGATGTTGGTTTGGGTTATGTTAAGCTTGGGCAATCGTCAAATACCTTGTCTGGCGGTGAAGCTCAACGTATTAAGTTAGCTTCATTCTTAGTAAAAGGACATAATCCGCATCATACACTATTTATATTTGATGAGCCAACAACCGGGTTACATTTTGATGACATCAATAAATTAATGAAGTCATTTGATGCACTTATTGCACAAGGAAATACCATTATTGTTATTGAACATAATATGGATGTGATTAAATGTGCCGATTGGATTATTGATATTGGTCCGGAGGGAGGCGACAAGGGAGGGGCCCTCGTGTTCGAAGGTTTGCCGGAAGATCTCGTAAAATGTGAAAATTCGTATACCGGGAAATTCCTGAAGGAACGGTTTAAATAATTAACAAGGCGATTTGGATTTATCCCAAGTCGCCTTTTTTGTAAAAAATGGATACACCCCTAACACCTAAAGGGGAATCCATATCGCTTAAAAAAATCACTCTCTGCATTAATAAATGACCGTTAACTCTGCCATATGTTCAATTCCGCCTTGTTCAGTTCGGTAGGGATAAATTAAGTTTTTGCAGAAACTGCGGGAGAACTGTACGTAGTCTCGGCTAAGTCGAGAGCGTAGAAAAACATGCGAAGCATTCTTGAATACTTTTAAAATGAAACACTGCATGAAAAAAGTAAGTCTCGCGGAAAGCGACTAAGTGAAATAAAGCACGGTTGAATGCTATAATTAGACATTTTTGACCCTACTGTCAATAGCTAAGCGTTTTACTCTCTTAAGAGGGAAATTTGCAATGTAAATTGCGATAGTCTGTCCGTTACTAGTGAAAATCGGATGTTAATCAACAATATTGACAGAATCGTATTTTTTAGTTCACGATGTTGTTAAAATTAATTGCTAAATCGTTTTAATATTATTTAAATGCAATATAATAAATACTTACATTTAGCAATTCAATCTTTTATCCAATAGTATGAGAAGAATTTCATTGTTAGTAGCGCTCTTGATTGTTGGTAAGTTCTCATTTGCTCAACAATACACAAAGTACGTTAACCCTTTTATTGGAACAGGAGGGCATGGGCATACTTATCCAGGGGCTACTGTGCCTTTTGGTATGGTTCAATTAAGTCCTGATAATGGTACGCAAGGCTGGGACTGGTGCTCGGGCTATCATTATTCTGATTCTGTAATAGCAGGCTTTAGCCACACACATTTGAGTGGAACAGGTATTGGTGATCTTGCAGATATTTCTGTTATGCCAACTGTTAGTCTTTTAGATACAGCAAAGATTCGCGAAAAGTTTTCACATGCAAATGAAAAAGCGAGTCCGGGCTATTATTCAGTTTTATTAGACAAGTCAAAAATTAAAGTTGAATTAACAGCCAGCAAAAATGTAGGTTGGCATCGTTATACTTTTCCGGCAGCAGAAATAGCAACCATTCGTTTTGATCTTGGTTTTGCCATTAACTGGGATGCTCCTGTAGAAACCTATATCAAAATAGAAAATGATTCAACGGTTGTCGGTTATCGCAAGTCAAAGGGCTGGTCGAGTGATCAATGGGTTTATTTCGCGGCTCGCTTATCGAAAAAAGTTATTGGTTTTTCAATGGCAAAAAATGGTGTAGCAAGTGGATATAAAACTGAAAGAGGAAAAGATATTAAAGCATCTCTTATTTTTAAAACCCAAGATAATGAGCAAGTGCTAATGAAAGTGGCCATTTCTTCTGCTAATATTGAAGGAGCTGTAAAGGCTTTGGATGCAGAAAAAGGATGGAATTTTGATCAAGCTCGAAAAAATGCTGAACAAGCCTGGGAAAAAGAGCTTTCGAAAATTGCGGTTCAGGGAACTGATAAA
The DNA here is from genome assembly GCF_000242635.2 of Solitalea canadensis DSM 3403. Lineage (NCBI taxonomy): Bacteria > Pseudomonadati > Bacteroidota > Sphingobacteriia > Sphingobacteriales > Sphingobacteriaceae > Solitalea > Solitalea canadensis. Next base: position 3,496,750 of record NC_017770.1, on the reverse strand, counting down.
GACAAAACTATATTTTATACCGCTCTTTATCACGCCTACTGTGCACCAACTACATTCAGCGATTTAAATGGTAATTACAAAGGTCCGAACGGACAAATAAACCAAGCGAAAGGTTTTACCAATTACACTACGTTTTCTTTATGGGATACATTTAGAGCGGCTAATCCACTTTATACGATTACACAATCAGAAAGAGTTCCTGATTTTATTAACTCTTTCCTTGCATTTTATGATCAGTCTGGTTTGTTGCCGGTATGGCCATTAGTAGGCAGTGAAACCAATTGTATGACAGGATACCATGCTGTTCCGGTAATTGCTGATGCTATTTTAAAAGGTTTTGGAGGCTTTGATAAAGAAAAAGCTTTTGAAGCAATGAAGAAAAGTTCAATGCAAAACATTAGAGGAACAGATGCTTATCGTCAGTATAAATATTTACCACAAGATAAGCACGGTTGGAGTGTGACTATTACGCTTGAATATGCTTATGATGATTGGTGTATTGCACAGGTTGCAAAGAAATTAGGCAAAACCGAGGATTATAAAGTCTACATGGAGCGTGCCGGTTATTATGCAAACCTATTCGATAAATCAACCGGTTTTATGCGTGCCAGAACATCCGATGGCAACTGGATTTCTAATTTCGATCCTTATTATTCTGAACATGATGAACGCGGACAATATATTGAGGGAAATGCATGGCAACACAGTTGGTTTGTACCACAAGATCCACAGGGATTAATCAAATTATTTGGAAGCAAAGCTGCATTTACCGCTAAGCTTGACTCATTATTCAAAGTAAGTTCAGAGATGACCGGTGAGAATAAATCTCCTGATGTATCGGGTTTCATTGGTCAGTATGCACACGGAAACGAACCAAGTCACCATATTGCGTATTTGTATAATTATGCCGGACAGTCGTGGAAATCGCAACAACGCGTTCGTGAAATTATGTCGAGCATGTACAGCAATAAACCTGATGGATTGTCGGGTAATGAAGATTGTGGACAAATGAGTGCTTGGTATATTATGAGTGCTATGGGTATTTATCCTGTTAATCCGGCGAGCGGAGTTTATGTATTCGGAAGTCCTGTGTTAAATGAGGCTAAAATTAGTGTTGCGGGTGGTAAATCATTTACGATTAAAGCAGTAAATAACTCGAAAGAGAACGTTTATATACAGTCGGTAACGTTAAATGGCAAACCTTATACTAAAACCTATATTACGCATAATCAATTGCTCAAGGGTGGAGTTTTAGTATTTAATATGGGCAAAACTCCAAATAAAAAGTTTGGTGTGGCTGCCACTGATGTTCCTCCTTCTAATCAATAAATAAAAAGATCTTTAGGTGTATAGTCTAATCGATGTGGATTGTACACCTAAATTTCTGAAATGATACTATTTTTGTGGCAAGAATTAATTGCTGCTTATGAAAATCAATCTACTCCTGTATTTAACATTATCTGTTTTAACATTCTCCTGCAAGCCAGTGGTTCAAAAGCAAGTGGAAGATTCTGAAAAACTTTCACTTGAAAGAAAAGAGGTATCTAAAGAGCCAATAGCCGTTTTTGAGAAAAAATACAAAGATGATCTGAATGATTTCCGTTTTTCAGTTAGGATTTACGAAACTCCAAAAACACTTTGGTACCGAATGGCTATCGAAGACCGTGGACTTGCTGTAAATGATACAGTGGTTTTCCCAAATTTGGGTGTTGAAATAAAACCCGTTCTTAAAAAAGGGAAGAAAGAAATGTCGTGTCTTCTTGGCTTCTTAGATCAGCAAGGTAACTTTATGGGATATAAAGAAATTTCTTCCGGAGCAAAAGGACTAACAATCAAGCAAACTCATACTTATTATATGAGTCACTCAAAAATGGCTAAATAATTAAGTGTTGATCAAATCTGTTGCAAAATCTTCCTGGCATTAATCTCATCAAGTTTTAATTGTGTGGTTAATGCATCTAATCCGTTAAATTTCTCATCATCTCGTAGGTATTCAAGGAACTCTAACGAGATCACTTCTCCGTAAATATCTGTATCGAAGTCAAAAATATTAACTTCTATGTTGTGAGTCATGCCGTTTATGGTTGGTCGGTGACCAATGTAAAGCATTCCTCCAAAGATGTCATCTTCAATATGAACTTTAACAGCATAAATTCCATCTGCAGGAACTAACTTATAGCCCTCTTCAACATATAGATTGGCAGTAGGAAACCCGATAGTTCTGCCTATTTGATCTCCTTTAACAACCTTTCCACTTAGGCAAAAGTTATAACCCAAGAATTTGTTGGCGGTAGCGATATCGCCTTTAATTAGTGCCTCTCTTATTTTTGTAGAGCTTACAGCCACATCATTTACATCCTGCTCCGGAATCTCTTCCACATCAAATCCATATTGAGGTCCGTACATTTTTAAATGCTCAAAACTACCTTCGCGATCTTTACCAAAACGATGGTCATAACCGATCACCAGTTTTTTAGTACCAATCTTTTTTACCAATATATCTTCAATAAATTCAGACGAAGTTAGGTTGGAAAAATCACGTGTAAACGGAATGACGATCAAATGCTGAACACCTGCTTTTTTCAAGAGATCCATTTTTTCATCCAGGGTATTGATCATTTTTGGCTGATCGGCCTCCGGATGCAAAATCATGCGAGGGTGAGGGAAGAATGTTAATACAACCGTTTCTCCCTCAATTGTGTGGGCAACTTCCAGAAGTCGTTGAATAATCTTACGATGCCCAAAATGTACACCATCAAATGTTCCAAGTGTTACAACCGGTTTATCGAGTGTTCTAAATTCTTCAAGACTTCTGTATATGTTCATTGTTTAATTGCTTGTTTGGATAATAGTTAATGGTTCATAGTTCATAGGGACTAAACTGACGGCTATGAACCATGATCTATGAACTATAGGCTTTAAATTTCCTTCTGACTTTTAATCTTATTCACCAGTTCCATGATCTCCCATGAATTGTCTACAGAGAATTGACCAATACGGGTGCGGCGTAGTGCGGATAAATAGGCACCATTCTGTAATTTCTTTCCGAAGTCATTGGCTAATGAACGAATATAAGTGCCTTTTGAACAAACCACTCTGAAATCAACCTCTGGAAGGTCAATTCTGGTTATTTCAAATTCACTGATGGTTACTTTTCTGGATTTTAACTGAACTTCTTCTCCACGACGAGCTTTTTCATAAGCACGTTCTCCATTGATTTTTAAGGCCGAATGAGCAGGAGCAACCTGTTCGATTTCTCCCAGAAAATGTGGTATGGTGTCAAGGATATGAGCTGGTGTAATGTGTCGGATATCATATCGAACATCAACCTCCGTTTCCATATCGTATGATGGTGTAGTAGCTCCTAAAACGAATGTACCGGTATATTCTTTTTCCTGAGCCTGGTAGTCATCTATTTTTTTGGTGAATTTACCAGTACAGATGATCAACAAACCTTTTGCTAAAGGGTCAAGAGTTCCCGCATGTCCCACTTTTATCTTAGCAGGCTTAAAAGCATTTCTGATTTTGCCTACCACATCAAAAGAAGTCCATTTGTAAGGTTTGTTTACCAACAAAACCTCTCCTTCGGCAAAATTATGTAAAAAAGAACCTTCCATATCCTTGTTGGTATTAGAGACAGGTCCTTTTTCCTTTGAAAATTCTTCTTGTTGTTCGATCGAAATATTTGTCATCTGTTCTCACTATCCGTTTCCCGGTGGCTGCAAAGATAATAACTATTCATTAGTTTCTGTTTTACAGCCTTAAGTATAAAAATCAATAGTAGTTTCTCTTAGATCAGTTGAAGATTATACCCAAGGAAATAAAAAATAATGATAACAGCCCCTACCACGATACGATACCAACCGAATACCTTGAAACCGTGTTTTGTTAGGTAACCGATAAATGCGCGGATCGCGATGATTGCAACGATAAACCCTACCAGGTTTCCAATACCGAAAAGCTTCCATTCTTCACCACTAAGGTTAATGCCTCCGTCTTTATAGAAGTCGTACATCTTTTTTGCTGTTGCTGCAAACATAGTAGGAACGGCAAGGAAGAATGAAAATTCAGCAGCTTGTTTACGGTTTAGTTTTTGAGTTAAACCACCAATGATTGTCGATGCTGAGCGAGAAACACCAGGAATCATGGCAATACATTGAAACAAGCCAATAACAAATGCATTATTATATTTAATTTCTTTATCAGGATTGTTTTCAGACGCTTTAAACCAATTGTCAAGAAGAATAAAAATTACTCCTCCGACTAAAAGCATAATACCTACCGTTAATACACTTTCTAGCAAAGCATCAATCTGGTGAGAGAATAAAACTCCAAATACAACAGCAGGAATAAAACCAACAAATAGCTTGAAATAAAAGTCTAAGGTTTGAAAGAAACGTTTGAAATATAAAACCACCACTGAAAGTATGGTTCCGAATTGAATACCAACCGTAAAGAATTTAGTAAAATCACCGTTCGGAACTTTCATCAACCATGAAGCAATGATCATGTGTCCGGTAGATGAAACAGGTAAGAATTCAGTTAATCCTTCAACGATAGCAAGGATAATAGCTTGAATAAGGGTCATTTGTAAGGAAGGGGATGGAGGTTATGTGGTGATGGGCAAATAGTTCATAGATCATGGTTCATAGAATATAAAAGAGCTATGAACTATAATCTATGAACCATGATCTATATTATTCAGCAGGTTTTTTGAAGATCGCGAAAAATTCAATTACAAATCCTGCCAGAACCAAAATAGGAGCAACTACGATTTTGGTGTTGCTCATAATATCGGTTGTGCCGCTCATGCAAACAAAGCCAAGTATAATAACAGCTAGGCCTGCAAGCATTAATATATAATTCTGACGACCAAAAAGAAACGTTACGTTCTTATCGGTTTTATTTTCTGTTGGTTTTAAAGGAGTGCTCATTAATTTTTTTAAGTTATCAGTTAGTTGTTATCGTCATAATTGAATTACTCATCATCCGATAACTAATTGTGATTGTTTTAAACGTATAAAGCGTCGATTTTCAGACGTAAGTAACGGGTTACAGCAAAATAGGTACTGAACAATGAAATTAAAATTCCAAGAATGATCAGTCCTGCGAAAAGAATACCGAATTCAGCATAATCTTGCATAACGATCAATTCAGGGATTTCATTGCGTGCCAGGTATAAAACACCCATTACCATTAACGTAGCTAATAAGCCAGCTAAAATACCATGCAAAATAGCCATGGTTAAGAAAGGCTTACGTATGAAGTTTTTGGTTGCGCCAACCAATTGCATACTCTTGATCAGAAAACGTTGAGAATAGATAGCTAAACGAATCGTATTGTTGATTAATGCTAGTGCAATGAATAATAATAAGCCACCGAAGCATAAGATAACCAGACTGATAGCTTTCATATTACGATTCATGCTATCAACTAATGATGGCTGGTACTTAACCTCTTTAACAATAGGCTTTCCGGTAATTTCTTTGGTTACTTTATCAATACTTGCATTATCCGCAAAATCTGCTTTCATGTAAACATCAATGGAGTAAAGCAGCGGATTATAACCTAAGAATTTAATAAAATCTTCTCCCAAATCTTTTGAAAGATTTTCAGCGGCTAACTCTTTACTTACATAAACAGTAGATTTTACAGCCGGATTTTTTTCAATTTCTTTTTGCAGCGCCAAAATATCTACTTCCTTGGCATCTTCATTCAGGTATACGTTTACAACGATATTCTCTTTAACATAATCTGATATTTTGCGGACATGTAAAATTAGCAGTCCGGCAAGACCTACCATTAATAATACCATCGCAATACTGATTACAGTAGTGATGTAAACTCTTTTTGTTCTTTTCGATACGTTGCTTTCTTCAAACTCCTGCATAAGAATTTTGTATAGGTTTTGCGAAAATAGGAAACCTCTCTAATTAAACGTAAATAAAAAATGAAAAGTGTGCAAATATATCATTAGCTCAGGATGGAATATTTTAAAGATTCAGGTAACAACAGCTATGTTTTTTAGTTGAATCAAAGAAAATACTACTTATGAAAATGAAATTATATATAGTTTTTATTACTCGCTTCAATACCATTAACCCTATTAGCATGCAAAAAAGAAAATGAAATTGCTGATAAACAGTTTGATAAACGCCTAATAGGTACATGGTATTTTGTAAGTACCGTGAGAATTTATTATAAATCATCTAATAAACCGATAAAATCATTCGACAATAAGTTCAATGGTAAATTATTCTGGGCATTTAAGCCGGATGGATGGCTGGTAATTAATGATAATAAAGGGGTGTCTTCTTCAAATAACTATAGTACAAATGAACGTTTACAGCAACTAATTATCTCGAGATATAAGTTAGGGATTCTACATTTATAGATAAAAGTTATTCAACCTCTTACCGATTGTTTAGAAGAATCTACGAATTGTGATTAAAAAGTAAGGGCCCTTCAGTTCTTATATTTTTAAAAAGCATCGAAATTTCGTCGCTTTTTTTATTAAGGCAAAACAAAACCCTATTTTCGCAAAAAGTTAAACGATTAAAGCTGTTAATTGCGGTGAATAGATCATACGCATCAGAACGCTATTTATAAATAAAAAGTTAAATGGAATACTCTTTCAGAGAAATTGAGAAGAAATGGCAAAAGTTCTGGGCCGATAACAAAACCTTTAAGGTGGACATCGACTCAAATAAACCAAAGTATTATGTGTTGGATATGTTCCCATATCCGTCAGGAGCAGGATTACATGTTGGACACCCACTGGGCTATATAGCTTCTGATATCTTTACACGTTTCAAAAAACTGAAAGGGTTTAATGTGCTTCATCCAATGGGGTACGATGCTTTTGGATTGCCTGCCGAGCAATATGCAATTCAAACGGGCCAGCACCCTGCAATTACTACAGATCAGAATACGAAACGTTACCGCGGACAGTTAGATCGCATTGGTTTTGCATATGATTGGAGCAGAGAGCTTCGCACTTGTGATGCCGATTATTATAAATGGACGCAATGGATTTTCATGAAGCTATTCGATGCTTGGTATAATAACGATACTAACAAAGCTGAGCCTATCAGTAAGTTAGTTTCGATGTTTGAGGCACACGGTACAGGAAATGTTAAAGCTGCTTGCGATGAAGATGTACGCTCTTTTACGGCAGCAGAATGGAAGTTGTTTGGTGAGGAACAACAACAAAAAGAGTTGTTAAAATACCGTTTAACCTATTTGTCTGAATCTGTTGTAAATTGGTGCCCTGCATTGGGAACTGTTTTGGCTAATGATGAGGTAATAGGAGGTTTTTCTGAGCGCGGCGGTCATCCGGTTGAACAGAAAAAAATGAAACAGTGGAGCATGCGCATTTCCGCATATGCTGAACGTTTGTTAAACGGACTTGATACGATCGACTGGCCTGAACCTGTACGTGAAATGCAACGTAACTGGATTGGCAAATCAGTTGGAGCTCTTTTACGTTTTGAGCTTATGTCTGCTCCGGAGAATGAACATGGTTTGATGGAGTTAGATGCTCATCATGATGTTGATCCTGAGACTTATTTAAGTGCAGGGGTCGATAAGATTGAAGTATTTACAACACGTTTAGATACTGTTTACGGTGTTACGTTTTTAGTACTGGCTCCGGAGCATGAACTTGTTGAGAAAATTACGACACCAGGCCAAAAGGCTGATATAGAAGCGTACATCGCTAAAACCAAGCAGAAAAGTGAACGCGATCGTATGGCTGATGTAAAAACAGTTTCGGGTGCTTTTACTGGTGCTTATGCTATAAATCCGTTAAGTGGAGAAAAAGTACAAGTTTGGATCGCTGATTACGTTTTGGCCGGATACGGTACCGGGGCTGTAATGGCAGTTCCCTCGGGCGATGAGCGTGATTATCGTTTTGCGAAGCATTTCAATTTACCTATCGTTCAGATTTTGGACAGCCAAATTTTGGACGAAACAGCTGATGCCACTAAAGAGGGTAAATATGTGAACTCAGGTATGATCAACGGAATGACTTACGCTGAAGCAATGAAAGCCTTAGTTGAAAAGATCGAGGCAGACGGCAGTGGAAAGGCAAAAACTAATTACCGTATGCGCGATGCAATCTTTGCTCGCCAGCGTTATTGGGGTGAACCAGTTCCGGTTTTCTTTAAAAATGGATTACCATACCTGATCGATGAAAATGATTTACCGTTGGTATTACCTGACGTTGATAAATATTTGCCAACCGAAACAGGGGAGCCTCCTTTAGCTCGTGCTGCAAACTGGAAATATAAAAATGAATTTGAATACGAACACAGTACCATGCCTGGATGGGCCGGAAGTAGTTGGTATTGGTATCGCTATATGGATGCAAAAAATGAAAATGTTTTTGCATCAACCGAAGCAATTGATTATTGGAAAGATGTAGATCTTTATATTGGTGGCTCTGAACACGCTACTGGTCACTTGCTGTATTCTCGTTTCTGGAATAAGGTATTGAAAGATCTTGGCTATGTGAAGGAAGAAGAACCTTTCAAAAAGCTGATCAATCAGGGGATGATCCAGGGACGTTCGAACTTTGTGTATAGAATCATCGGTACCAACAAGTTTGTTTCTTATGGCCTTCGCAAAGACTATGATACGCAAGCGTTGCACGTAGATGTAAACATTGTTACTAACGATGTGCTGGATTTGGATAAATTCAAAAATCTGTCTCCTGATTATGTTAATGCAGAATTCATCTTAGAGGATGGCAAATACATCTGCGGTCATGAGGTGGAGAAAATGTCGAAATCTAAGTACAACGTTGTAAGCCCAGATGATATTATTGATCAATATGGTGCTGATACATTGCGTATGTATGAGATGTTCCTTGGGCCTCTAGAGCAATCAAAACCATGGAACACTAACGGTATTTCAGGAGTTTATAATTTCTTGCGTAAATTCTGGAACTTGTTCTACAATGAACAGGGAAATTTCTTTGTTTCTAATGAAGAACCTACCAAAGCTGAATTGAAAGCACTGCATAAGATCATTCAAAAAGTACAAGAAGATGTTGAGCGTTTTTCATTCAATACCTCGGTATCTAGTTATATGATCTGTGTTAATGAGTTAACAGCATTAAAGTGTAATAAAAAGACCATACTGGAACCATTGGTAATTGCTTTGTCTCCATATGCCCCTCATATTACGGAAGAATTATGGGTTCTACTTGGCAATGAAGCGGGTTCAATTATCCATACGTCCTTCCCAGAATTTAAAGCTGAATACCTGGTTGAAGATGCATTTGATTATCCTATTTCAATTAATGGGAAGGTTAAAACCAAATTAAATCTTCCTTTAACCTTGGAAGCAGCAGATGTAGAAAAGGCAGTTTTAGAAAGTAGCGATGTAGCTAAATACCTGGATGGAAAAACTCCTAAAAAGGTAATTGTAGTAAAAGGCCGGATTGTGAATGTTGTTCTTTAGCTATTAGCAGTTAGCCATTAGCTATTTGATATTATTAGTTTCATTGCCGTTGACTGAAGTCAACGCAGGATAAATAAAAAGGCTTTAGTCGTGTGAGCGGCTAGAGCTTTTTTAGCTATTAGCCACTTCAGTCAACGGTTGATGAGATAAAATAAGAAAGGCTTTAGCCTAACAGCTAACAGCTATTTGCTAATAGCTAACTACTAATTCACAACTCCTTCTGCAACATTTGAAGCTGCTGACAGAGAAGGATAGAGATTCAACTTTTTACCTGGATCAAAATAGGATGAATATTTAAACGGAGATCCATATATAATCGCATAAAATTTAGTGCCTTGTGCGATTCCTAGTGAAGTGATTTCCTCTTTATTCATTAGGATTTTAAAAGCTCCGTTATTTACGGTATAAACACTTTGTGGAGAGTATTTATAGTTGGATGATGAAACGTTGTTTGATTCACCAATAAATAAACGAATCCATCTATTGTCGGCAGTTACAGGAGTAATTGTGCCTTCCACTTCATACTGAGTTGTTGCAGCATTAAAGCTGACTTTTATATTACTGGCAACCGTACCCGATGTTTGCACTAAATCAATTGCGTCTAATGAAGTATGGCGTTGATTATGATTTACCTGGAACATCCAAAAGTCGCCATACCCTGATTTGCTAAATACAATGTCATATTTACCTGGGTTGGTATTTAATAACTCACATCGCCCATTTTTATCAGTGATACCGGATTTTTTAGGACTAATGTTGTTAAGCGTTACTTTTGCACCATCTGAAGAGGATTGTTTATTGCCAAATTCATCATAAAGATCAACGTAGGCTGTTAAAGTTCCCACTGGAGAAACCGAATTAGGATCAGAACCACCGCAACTGCTTAAAATGAAAAGTAATGCCAGAAGGGAAAGATATTTCATACTGTAGTAACGAATAATGCGTAATTACTACTAATATAATATTTTTATTGGGAGAGAATTGTAACAAAACTCCATAATGTGAAAAGCGTCCTGTTTTAATCAGGACGCTTTCTAGTATGAAAGATATAGAGCATTAAAAATAGTTAGTCGGCGTTACAATAATAGCAATGTTCATAACTCTCATCATAGACTAACGTTGAGCACGAGCCATATTTGCGTGATTTTCTTCCACCCAAATATTTTTGGTAGTCATAATTCTGAAGGGTATATTTTTGAGTTGCCTTATTAGCAGTTATTTCTTTCGAGTTTAATATCGAAGTTGAAGCAGGAGCTTTCATAACAAAGAATTTTAGATGAACAATTCACTAATGTCAATTAGTGTTCCATTTTTATTATGATACAAAGGTAACTTACTAATTTTATGTCAAACATGATAATAGTCAGGTCTTGAGCGATTTATGTAATGATAAACTCTGATTAGAATCATTGTTAAATTGATGGTAAAACTTGATTAAGTATTGATTATGCTTACAGATAACTGTAAAATGTTATTTTTCAACTATTTATTTAAGCTGCAATAGGGTCAGATAGCCTAACATTTCTGTCTCAACTTTATATTGTATACATTTTTGCCAGTAGTGAGCACTAGTAAAAACAAAAAAGCCTTGCTCAAAGCAAGGCTTTCTATATTATCTTTTTGGACCTCCTTTAGATGCCGAGGTGGATTTTGACTGACCTTTTCGGTGTTGCTGTTTTTTACTGCTATGTCCCTGACCTCCTCCGCGGTTTTTATTATGAGAAAATCCTCTTTTACTTCCTCGATTATCGTTTTTCTTGTCGGTTGCTTGTTGTTGAACCTCCAGGTAACGTTGAATAGTCATTGGAAAAGGATGATCTTCCACAGTAGGAATAGACTTACCTATCAGTTTAACAATATCTTTCAGGTAGGTCATTTCCTCCGGATCACAAAAGGTTAAAGCTGTTCCGCTGGCTCCGGCTCTTCCTGTACGGCCAATACGATGCACATATGTTTCTGCTTCGTAAGGAATATCAAAATTGATCACATGTAACAGGTCATCAATGTCAATTCCTCTGGCAGCAATATCTGTGGCTACCAATATCCGGATATCTTTTGATTTAAAGTTGCTTAGGGCGCGTTGACGTGCGTTCTGCGATTTGTCACCATGAATAGCTTCGGCTTTGATCTTGTGCTTGTTGAGGTCACGAGCAATACGATCCGCGCCATGTTTAGTTTTGGTAAAGACTAATGCAGAACCAATTCCATCGTTTTCTAGTAAATGGGTCAATAATGCGCGTTTATTGCCTTTATCAACCATGTAAACAGACTGATTAATGGTTTCTGCAGTTGATGACACCGGAGTTACTTCAACCTTAACAGGCTTACTTAAAATGCTGTCGGCCAATTGTTGGATAACGGGAGGCATAGTAGCTGAGAAGAATAGTGTCTGACGTTTTTCAGGCAATTTGGCAATCACCCTTTTCACATCATTCACAAAGCCCATATCGAGCATACGGTCGGCTTCATCTAGTACAAAGAATTGAACCTTATGTAAATGAATGAATTTTTGGTTCATCAGATCAAGCAGACGTCCTGGAGTTGCTACCAAAATATCTACTCCTTTGCTTAGCGCTACCGTTTGGTTTAGTTGATTAACGCCTCCAAAGATAACCAGGTGTTTAAGCTTCAGATTTTTCCCGTAGGCTGCAATGCTTTCTCCTATTTGAATGGCTAACTCACGAGTTGGCGTAAGAATAAGGGCTCTTATTGGAGTTGTTCCTTGTTCGTGACGAACAATCGGATGTAATAATTGTAAAATGGGAATGGTAAAGGCCGCTGTTTTACCGGTTCCGGTTTGTGCGCAACCCAATAAATCCTGGCCTTTTAGGGCAACTGGGATTGATTGTTCCTGAATAGGGGTGGGTTGTGTATAACCTTCTGATTGCAGGGCTTTTAATATGGGGTCTATTAAATTTAATTCGTTAAATGTCATGAATGTTGTATGGCAGAATGCTGTTTATAAATAAAACTCAGCAGTCTGGGGTTAAGTACATTCCTGTTTGCGGAGTGTAACTGCTGCAAAGGTACGGTTTTTTATTAGCTGCTAGCTATTAGCTTTTAGCCATTAGTTTTTGGCTGTTAGTAGTGAGTCATTAGCAAATTAAAAAGGCTCCAGCCAAACATTGTTGTTTGGCTGAAGCCTTTTATGTTTTTTTAGCTGTTAATTATTGGCCCTTTATACATCGGTTAACAATGCTAACAGCTAATAGCTAACGGCTAACAGCTATATAGTCACTACCTTTTTCCAATCAACTCAAAAAGCAGTTCCGGCTCATTGGTGGTAATAAAATCAACTTTATTATCCAGCAACCAGTTCATATCTTCTTCTTTATTTACCGTCCATGCATTCAGGTGTAATTTGTATTTTTTAGCGTCAGCAAACCAGTCTCCTTTTTTGAAAACAGAGAAATGATAGTCGGCACCGTACAATTTATCTGCTGCTAACTGTTCTGCGGAAACATCACCTTTTAAGTAGTAAACCTTTGCCTGAGGTTTTAACTCCACTACTTTTTTGGTGGCGTCGTAGCTGAAACTAATATATTCAATCCACTTATCTGCTTTTAATTTAGTTACCATCGCTACCACTTTTTCAGTTAAAGCAAGAGTTCTTTCTGGACTGATAACGGATGGTTTTATTTCTAAGATAAGCTTGGTCTTTTTTTGTTTCATTCCGGCTTTCAGGTAATTTGAAAGGGTAGGGATCTTTTCACCGTTTGATAAGCTTTTTTGCAAAAGCTCATCATAAGTTGATGTTTCGATTTTAATACCTAAGAATTCGGGATCATGATTAACTACAAGTATGCTGTCTGATGTCATGTGAACATCAAATTCAGAACCATAGCATTTTAATTTTATTGCTTGCTTTAATGCAGCAATAGAGTTTTCCGGTAAATTATTCTTCTTCCACGCACCACGATGGGCAATTACAATATTGTCGTTCCAGGTGTTTTTCTGAGCAAAGGCAGAGGATGCATATACGGTGATAAAGGCTAGTAAATAAAGGAATCTCATAATAAGTCGAAAAATTAATACGGTCCGCAATATAAAAATTGATGCTTAGTTTTTGGGCAGCTTAGTGTAACCATTACGTTATCTCTTTAAAAAATACCCCTAACCCCTAAAGGGGAATTCTTGTCGCTTGAGATAAAAAAAACAATTTTTACAATTTGGCAAGATTATTAATTGGGAAAAAAGTAAGTGAAAGAATGCTCTCGACTAAGTCGAGACTGCGTACAATTCGCACTATCTAGTGCTGATAGTGCGAATTGTCCAAGCGATACATATTCCCCTTTAGGGGTTAGGGGTTCACCACCCAATAGGTTAAAAAATAGTCCCGGCTTAGCCGGGACTGCAAATGATAAAAAAACCAATATATTATGAGAAGAAATTAATCTATTGCTTTGAACCTGATCGCTTGTCCACCACCTGAAGCCAGGTTAAGTTTTAAAGTAGAATCAGCATTAACCTCTGTCTGAGTAATTGAGACAGGTAATGGGTTGGTTTCCCAATTACAATCGGCCCCGTCTGCATAAACTTCGGCTATGTATTTTTTGCCTGGAGTAAGGAAATCAAGTTTTATATTTATTGAACGGCTGTTTTCATTGGTAATACTACCCAAGTACCAATCGTTGGTTTTGCGGTCTTTGCGAACAACGGTAATAAACTGTCCGATTTTGGCATCCAAAACTTTGGTGTTATCCCAATCTGTTGGAACATCTTCGATAAACTTAAATGCCGGTTGATTAACATAATTCTGTGGAAGATCAGCAGCCATTTGCAGCGGACTGTAAATTACCACATATAGCGCCAGTTGTTTGGCAAGTGTAGTGTGAACCCTGAAATTACTGTCATTTTTAAACAGTATATCGAAGATGCCAGGAGTATAATCAATTGGTCCGGCTAAGCCACGGGTGAAAGGTAAAATTGTAGTGTGGGCAGGAGGATTGCCTGAACTCCATGCTTCATATTCAGTTCCACGAGCACCTTCGCGTGTCATCATGTTAGGGTAAGTTCTGCGTAAACCGGTATCTTTTATTGGCTCATGAACATCCAGCATTACTTTATGATCAGCAGCTACCTGCATTACACGGTTGTAATGGTTCACCATAAATTGTCCCTGGTGGTATTCTTTGCCATTGATACGTTTATTAACATAACCTGTTTTAACAGCATGGATGTTATTATCCTGTAATAGTTTATAAGCATCAAGCAATTGACGGTCGTAGTTAGCAACATTTCCGCCTGTTTCATGGTGTGCAATTAGGGTAATACCACACTCCTGTGCATATTTACTTAGTTTAGCTAAGTCATAATCAGGGTACGATTGAGTAAAGCTGAATCCTCCATCCTTTACCCAGTCGCCATCCCAACCAGTATTCCAGCCTTCTGCCAATACACCCTGAATGTTATGTTTTTTAGAGAAATCAATCATTTCTTCCACATTTTTTGTGGTAGCCCCATGTATCGATCCTGAGCCCCATGATTGAGTTTTAAGGTGCATGCCCCACCAGATTCCGGTATACTTTCCTGGTTTGATGTAAGAAATATCAGTTAACTTGTTTGGGTCATTCAGGTTTAAAATCAGGTAAGAAGTAATTAAGTCGCCAGGTTTATCGGCAATCTGAATGCTTCTCCAAGGTGTTTTTAATGCGCCTGAAACTTTTACTTTAATACCATCTGACCATGGAACCAAATCTCCTTTAAGCTTTAATCCTTCCGGCTTTAATGTCATAGAAGCATAGTCTACTAAGGCTGCTTCATGAATACTTACAAATAAGCTATCGTTAAGCTCCATTGTAAGCGGAGTATGAACGTTTTGATTCAGCGCTGATAGTTTGCTTTTTGTGAAAAGGTATTCAGAGTCTTGTTCGTCGCCATACGCAGGAATCCACCATGTATCATAATCGCGAGTCATAGCGAACTCTGTAAGCTCATCAGTTATTTGGTATTCTTTTAATGAAGCTTGTTCAGGAATTTCATACCTAAAACCAATACCGTCATTGTAAGCTTTAAACACAATGTTCATTTTGCGTTTTTTACCACCTTTTTCCTGAAGAGCGATTGTTAAGCTTTTATAGTTATTCCGGATGTCTTTTACCTCTCCCCAAGGTTGAGTCCAGGTTTCATCAAAAGAGTCATTTTTAGAAGATACAACCTTAAAATCTTTATCAAGAGCCGGCTGATCTTTTATGGTAAAACCTAAGCGAGACTCGGCTATCAGTGTTAAGTTTTTCTTCGTCACCGAGTAATAAGGAACTCCATCTTTGAGTATGAATGCAATTTGAATGTTTCCGTCCGGTGATTTTACCGATAATGACTGCGCCTTATTCTGACAACTTGAATAGGTTGTACATGCAATGAGAAAGAGACAGAGCAATGCGATTTTTTTCATTTTTGAAAGATTTATATAATTCTCGTTTGTGTTTGCAGTGTTGTTATTCTACGATCATGTTTAATTTGCTGACACGTAGAATTTATCCTGCTCATCATTAAATGAGAATCATACGGTGTCGGGATGACGTGAATAAATAGTTGGGCGAGCTAAGCTTGGTTCATGATTAGTTAATTTTCTGAATTAAGATTTTAGCTTCATTGATTCTTCCGGAAACCAGGTTATAAAACACCTGATCCATTTTTTTCTGGTTCTCGGCAGCATTAGGGAATTTTTTCCTGAGTTCGTAGAGCTTAGAAATAAGTTCCAGATCAGTCTGTGAATTGGAAACTCCCAGTTTTGATTGCAACGCAGTCAAGAAGCCATAACCAAATTCTTTGGTAGGTTCGATCATAGTTCCTTCTCCGTAATCATTCCATGTTACCAGTTGAATGCTGTTTGATCCGCTTTGTAAAGCAAGGTCAAGCGTTGAATTAAATGTACTGATATTGTTATGATCAATTGTAAACAGTTTAGATCCCCAGCCTCCTTCAGAATAAAAATCTTTGAAGCCAGGGTAGGCTGAGGCGATTTTAATTCCCTTATAACTGTTACCGTAAAAGTTTTGCAGATCTGTAAGATTGTTTTGATAAACCCAGGCGAACTCACCGACCGCATTTTTTCCTGCCTTACTGGAAGTGTTCCATAAAGTAAAAAATGAAGGTTTTGGATTAAGTGGGTTGAAAACATTGGTCCACTCATCTTCAGAACCAAATGTTTGCGGACCGAAAACCAATAGTAACGGTTTCCGATCAGCTTTGATATAAGAAGATTTGTTGAAATAATTTTGCTGCAGATAGATCATGTCTTGCTGTGCTGCAGCAAGTTTATCTGTGATAACCTTGGCGTTGTAAGCAATATTGATGTTTTGATCCTCATAAACGATGGCAAAGGTTAAACCTACTTTATCCAACTTGGCAATCAATTTCTCGGTATTTTTTACCAGTAAAGGATAATCGTAAAGGTTCGTTGTTCCGGGCCAGTCAATAAACACACCATCGATTCCCGAAAGTTTCATCAATAACAGCTGGTATTCAATAATAGAAGCATCTCCCGAAGCATAAGGGCCTGTAAGAGGATAAAAATGAGCTGCTATTTGTCTTTTACCGCTGCCATCAATAATATCAGGGTTTTTGTTTTGCATGGTCCAGTGCTGGCCCCATTTTCCATCCGGACTGGTTTCTTTTGATTCGAACCAAGGCATCAAATGCACATACACCTTTTTAGCTACGGTTTTTTGAACCGGGATAGGTGCGTGGGCGGTTACCTTGAACTCCTCTTGTTTGGGCTGTGAATCATCCGAAGACTTTCCACAAGCCCATAACGATAGAGTCGTACCAATTAACAATAAAGTCTTTTTCATGTTATCTGCTTTTACCCTTGTAATGAGGGAGTGTCAACATCTTTTAGAACACACCCCCAACCCCTCTCAAGAGGGGATTTTCCTATTGCACGCGATAGGGTTCCCCTCTTGAGAGGGGTTGGGGGTGTGTATCCTTTTAGGATTAATATCCCGGATTCTGAATTAGCTTATTATTGGTTTGAATAGCTGAAGTTGGAATCGGGTAAATCTCACGGGTTTTTTCTGTTACATTCATCTCCCAACCTGGCACACCAAATTTGCCAAAGCGAATCTGATCAGTTCTTCTGTGTTCTTCAAATAAGAACTCTCTTAACAACTCATCGTACAGGAAGTCGATATCAATTGTCTCAGGTGTTGTAACGCCAGCTCTTTGTCTTACCGCTGCAACCAAAGGCTGCGCTTGTCCGGCACGGCCTAACCTGACCAACGCTTCAGCTTTCATTAACGTCACTTCTGCATAACGGATCAACACATAGTCGTTGCTCCTTTCCCATTTATCACCTTTAGAAATCTGGTATTTAACATCTCTTACACCATCACTTTGGGTAGCGCTTTCAAGGCTTACCGCATCTGTAAAGTTCACCGGATTACCATCTGATTGTAATAATTGAGAACCATCAGGAGCTAAAAGAGGACCTTGCAGCAAACCTTTACGGCGAGCATCAGTTTCTTCGAATTTTCCGTACACACCAGGTTCGCAGCAATAACCGTTTACAAAATCAGCAGTTGTTTGGAATGCTACTCTTGCCTGATAGTGCAATGCAAGTGATTGTTTATAGTTACCCAAGGTTACAGTAGCATCGTAAGGAATAACAAAGATATTCTCCACCGAGCCCTGATTTTCTGTTAAGAAATTATCAAGGAAATTAGGTTGAAGCGAATATCCGGTTACCTGATCGCAGGCATCAATACATTCCTGCCATTTTGGAGTTCCTGCAAATACCTCAGCATTCAGGTATAAACGAGCCAGTAAACTATAACCAACAGCTTTAGTGAACTTACCATATCCGGTAGCAGGTAATTTGCCTACGATGTCCTTCAGTTCACTTTCAATGAAAGCATACACTTCTGCACGTGGTGATTTTGCTTTTAATTCCTGATCGGTGTAATCTGTTTGTAAAGGAACATTACCGAACATATCGCACAGGCGGTAGTAGTAATAAGCTCTGATGCCTCTTAATTCGGCTTTTACATTTGCTTTTTGAGCATCTGTAAGGGTAGACTGGTCTACCTGATAAATAATTGAGTTAACAATAGTGATACCTGAATAAAGCATTTCCCAGGTAGCCTGAATAAGGTTTTCATCGGCTCTCCACTGGTGGCGCTGAACACGTTGGTGAACCCCACCGTCATACCAGTCTGTACCACGTGTTGGGATTACTGCTTCGTCAGAAGCATTTTCATTCAACTCATAAGTATAATCAAGTGGGAAGTGACCTGCATAGCCGCGTAATGAGGCATAGGCACGGCCCACAATAGTTTCAATTTCTTGAGGGGTTTTACCATACTCATCGGTAGGGATGGTACTGTATAACTTCTCATCAAGGTTCGTACAACTGTTAACCGTTAACAATAGTGGTATTAATGGTAGATATAATAGTTTCTTTTTCATGACGATCATTTTTGAGATTAGAATGATAAGCTTAATCCTAATGAGAATGTTCTTGCTTTAGGATATGAACCAGGGTTGCTGCTTCCGGCTGGTGTAATGAAGTTGTCAATACCAGGCATTGAAAGACCATCCAGACTAACTTCGGGATCTGCACCTTTATATTTAGTGATCACGAACAGGTTTTCACCAGTTACGTAAACACGTGCATTGCGTAACCATGAAGTAGCTTTAGTGTTGAACTTGTATCCTAAGGTTAAATACTGTAAGCGAACAAATGATCCGTTTTCGATCCAGTAACTTGAGAAACGAGCCTGGTCAGTTAATTGATCTTTTAATGATTCATCAGGTACGTTATTTGAAGGCAAACGATTATCGTCAGTAATACTCATTCCGGTTGCGTTTAATAACTTCTGACCAAATAAGCCATACATCGAGAAACCAGCATCCCAGTTTTTGTAGTTGAAGCTCATACCTAAACCTCCGCTAAAGTCAGGTTGTGAATCACCTAAAAACTGTCCGTCAGCTTCAGTTATTTGTCCGTCACCATTCAAATCTTCCAGAATGAATTTGCCATTTTCGTCAAGTCCAAGATATTTTGGTCCCCAGAAAGTACCAGGAGCATAACCTTCTTTGATAACTTGAGTATAGATATTTGAGAAACCACGGTTAACCAATAACCCACTGTAAACAGCTTCGGTAGTATAAACCTGGTTAGACAGTTTGGTGATTTCTTGTTTATTTTTAGCCACGTTAAAGTCGATGTTCCATTTGAAATTATCAGTATTGTAAACATTGGCACTTAACGTTAACTCAACACCCTTATTGGTTAAGTTACCCACATTGGCAAGGATAGTGCTATACAAGTAAGGAGGTTGAGGAACACGATAGGTATACAACAAGTCTTTAGTTTTCTTATTGTAGAAATCAACAGTACCGGTTAATCTTTTGAATAGAGTGAAGTCAGCACCGATATCTAGCTGAGTAGTTGTTTCCCATTTTAAGTTAGGATTAGGATTCTGAATTGGTCCATAGGCGTTTTTCCAGCTGTTGCTTGCCGAATCATAATACAACTCGCCATTAAGCGGGCCGGTTAAAGCTAATGAAGTATAAGGTGCAATACCCTCCTGGTTACCGGTTAAACCATAGCCAACTCTTAATTTTAATTGATCTAACCACTGAACGTCTTTCATGAAGTTTTCGTCAGCCATGTTCCAGCCGATCGCACCTGAGGGGAATAGTCCCCATTTGTTGTTTGAGCCGAATTTCGAAGAACCGTCATTACGTAATGTTCCAGAAATCATGTACTTGCCTTTGTAGTTGTAGCTTGCACGACCAAAGAAAGAGATCAGTTTCCAGTTTGCTTTTCCGTTCCACAGATCGCCCACACGGTAATCCTGACCAGAACCTAGGTTATAATAACCAAAGATGTCTGAGTCAAAACCTCTGCGTTGTAAGCCATACCATTCATTAGTACTGTCGAAGTAAGAATAACCACCCACCACATTCAGCACATGATCATTACCAAACTTGGTATCATAGTTCATGTAAAGCTCCATCAGTTTTTCCTTAACGGTATTACCGTCTTGCTGACCAAACCCTTGATCTGACTGGCCACTCATGGAGTTTGAAGGTACATAAAATAAATTCTCAAATGAGTTGTTGATGTATGAAAGGTTGGCAACAGCCTTTAATCCTTTAATTATTTCAAAATCAAACTTCGTAACTCCTAAAAAGCGATTACGAGTCTGATCATTTCTACGTTGTTTAAGTTGCGCAACAGGGTTGTTATAATCAAGATTTCCTCTTGCCTCAAAATAATTACCATCAGCATCGAAAATTGGCATTGTTGGGTTTACATTGTACATGTAACGCAATGCACTATAATCAATAGGATTGAATTCATCATAAGTAGAACTCAAGCTTACATCAATGTTTAGCCTATCCTTGATCGCTTTCTGAGTTACGTTAATTTTTCCGTTAATACGATTCAATTTGCTGGTGATAACAACGCCATTGTTTTGAAGGAAATTTACTGAAGCACGGTAAGAGCTTTTTTCTGTTCCTCCTGAAAGTGAAAGACTATGGTTTTGCGAAAATGCATTTTGAGTCACAGCATCTTGCCAATCGGTTGATGCTCCGTAATCCACTGCTCCGCCAATATTTTTGTCTCTCACATATTGTCTCCACTGGTTGGCAGATAACATATCGATCGTGTTTGCTGCATAACCAAAAGAAGCATAACCTGTATAGTCGATTTTTACACGACCGCTAGCAGGACGCTTAGTATTAACGATAATTACACCATTAGCAGCTCTGGCTCCATAGATAGCAGCCGCAGAAGCATCTTTTAATACATCCATCGACTCAATGTCATCAGGAGAAATTGTATTAATATCAGCTCCTAAAACACCATCAACTACCACCAAAGGATAACTGCTGGCAGTTAACGAAGTTCCTCCGCGTAAGCGCATAGATGAACCATTTACCGGATCACCGCCTGCACGGTTAACGGTTAAACCAGCAACGCGACCCTGTAATACCTGTTCAGTAGAAGTAATTACTCCCTTGTTAAACTTGTTAGCGTTTACAGAGTTGATAGCACCGGTAAGGTCGTTTTTACGGGCTGTACCGTATCCGATAGACACCACAGTTACTTGCGAAAGGTTAGTTACACTTTCTTGTAATACAATTCTCATGGCAGAAGAACTGGCAGGTAATTCTACCGCTTCAAACCCAATGAATGCAAAGCGCAAAACAGCCTTGTCATCCACCTTTAAACTAAATTTTCCATCGGCATCAGTAGTAGTGCCGGTACTTGATCCTTTTACCGTTACCGAAACGCCGGGTAGTGGTGTTCCTTTATTATCTAATACAGATCCTTTAACGGTAATGTCTGCAAACAGATAACTGTTACTATTTGCGTTGGCTATGATGCTCATGCATAAGAACAGGAGCAATGCCAGTTTATATTTTAATAGTTTATGTACGTTCATTGTAGTAGTTCTTATAGATTAATTACCAATTGGAGTTAGGGCAACATCTGTATCAAGCAGATTATTTCCCGTGTTGGTTTTAATGGTAACATGAATCTTGTCGACCGATTGACCTTTTAAAGGAGTTACCAGATCGATGTAAGCGCGATAATTTGGCTTAACTCCCTCAAACTTTCCGGTTGCTTTCTGATTACCCATTGTTACCTCGTAATTCAAATCTGATGCATCTAAATCACCGTTTACGGCAACAAGCGTAAGGATATCTTTCTTAGTTATTTTCTGAGGGAAGATATTATAGCTTGGAACTACTATTTCGATACCGGTGCTGTTGAACAGGAAGTCGGCGCAATTGGTGCTAAGCCCTAGTTTAGACCAGGTGTCATTAGCGAAAACTGCATTCACTTTAGTAATCGCAATCTGCTGGCCGTAGTATTCCCATGGAATCATATCCATGCGGTAAATACCATCACCTAAGTGGGTAAGTTTGGTTTTAGAAAGATTAGCCGGATTGTTTTCTACAATAACTTTCCAATCGTTTAATCCGGAGTGAATATGAACCTCAGAAGCTGTAGCTAATGCTCCCTGAGTTGCGTTGGTAGCACAGTCGCTCCAGGTTTTATTAGCGTTGATGATGATCGAGAACGGGCGGTCACCTTTGATGGTTTTAGGATAAAAATCACTGATCTTAGTACTCTTAATGTCAGTAAAGTTGTACAGGTTGATGGCATTGCCCTTATCAGGAGCAAAGGCATCTGTAACCTTTGATCCGTCTTTGTTTTTCAACAAACCGTATAAAGCGACAATCTGATCTGTAGCCACATGGTAATAATCGGTTGGAGTCATGGTAATTTTCCATACATCCGCATCTACATGAGTAAGTTTTGCAAATTCAGAAGAGCTTTGCCAGTTGCCGGCATCTGGTTCAGATGGAAACCATGACCATAAATAAACAGCAGTGGTTTCACCTTCTAATTGGGTTCCTTTCAGGTCGAAAAATAAGGTAACTGGTTCATCAGCCTTGAAAATTGCGGGTTGTGTCCAGATCTCTTTGATCGTATTCTGACACATACCTATGAATGGAAGCATTAATAATGCTATCGAGAGTAAAAGTCGTTTCATCTTTATAGTGTTTAGATGCTATTCAACAGGTTTTAAAGAAAATTGATAGGATAGGAAAGGGGTACCTTCTGATGAACGTACGAGGCGAAGCTCTAATACATTGGTTGCTCCCGGAACGGTAGTTACCTCCAATTCATCCGTTTTTTGTGATTTCGCCTCATCTGCATACAAATACATTTTGGCAGTTTTTCCGGTAGTAAATGGAGAATCCATACTCCAAAAACCTGATTTTGCGAAAAGTTCAGGAGCTGTTCCGCTAACCGAGTAACTGGTAGGTTCACCTTGTGCATCGACATTAAAGGTCATTTGCAAATCTTTAAAACCAAATTTTGAGAATAAAGCAACCTGGGTTAAGGTTCCTCCTGTAGCTTTGGCAAGTTCGTCTGTTTGGGTCAGGTTGGTAAGCTGCCATTTACCATTGATTTTTTCGTAACGGGTAATAGGGGCCACGTAGCTTCCGTCGTCTTTCTTTTCACAGCCCACAGATGTAGCAATAATGAACATCAGCAGACAGCCAAAAAGAGCTTTTTGACTTCTTGTTTTCATTTGTCTTAGTTGAATAAATTGGTTAATAAAAACTGGTCGTTCTATAAACTGATTGTTTCCCATGCCAACGATAGCATGTGGATAAGACAAAAGAAGTAGGAAAAAGAGGATAGCGCAATAAACTAAAACAGAATATAGAAAATAAAGTCAGTTATAGTTTTTAATTAGTTGATAATTAGATTGTTACTAAAGATAAGTGTGAGATTGAATATTAACGAAATATGAACAAATAAAGGCTTTTAAATGGCTTTTATGGCCATTATCCGGTCTTCAAACGCTTCATTAGGAACCAATGATCTGTTCTTTATACGGGTTTTATAGGAATAAATGGTGTTAACGGAGAAATCAAGGATCTGTGCAATCTTCTCATTGTCCGTAATGCCTAATCGAATGAGTGCAAAAATGCGGAGTTCAGTGTTTAGTAACTCAATACCTGAAAGTTTGATCTGATCATCATCTTTGAATAACGAATTAAAATCGGTGATGAAATGGGGGAATAATCGCAGGAAAACTTTGTCGAATCCATGATACAATTCTTCCCGCTCTTTTTTAGGGTCGATCCGGTTTACGTGCAACTTAATTTCATCAAATTTTCTTGCAGTAAGATTCTGATCGATATTTTTCTTGAATCGTTCGATCTTATCAATGTACTTAGAATTAATGTGGAAGGAGTAACCAATGTATTCTTCCTTGATTTTTTCAGCTTCCATTAATAAGTGATTCATCGCCTGTAGTGAGGTATTCGATGCTTTAATCGTTTTTTCAGCCTCTTTCAGTTTTTTAACTTGCTTAAAGATGATCACTACAAAACCAATTACCAATAAGGAAAGGAGGGTAATAATAGAAGAGTATAAAATCAATGCCCTTTTTTGAGCTTCAATACTGTTTAATTTCTCTCCGGCAATAATTGGCATAATAGCGCTTACCTGAATTTTACGCTGACGGGCTCCATAAAATGCTGCATCTTCAGATGCATATTTTATATAATCATAAGCACGTTTTACATCTCCTTTCTGATAAAGTAGGTTGGCGAGAATTAATATGGCCGTTGTTTCTTTTGTTGAAGACTGAATATCTGCTATTGCAGCTTCAGCTAAAAGTTGTATCGCCTGATCTGTTTCTCCCTTTCGGATATAAATATCGCTTAATGTAGAAGTTACGATTGCGTATTGATGTTTACTAAGTTTAAAGTTCTCCAAAACTGTTTGAAATTGCTTCAGAGAACTATCCGTTTTGTTTTCTTTCAGGAATTTTAAAGCTTGTGAGGATAAGTATTCATATGAGTTAGGGTCACTTATCGCCAATGCTGAATCAATATAGCGACTACCTAATTGGTTATATTTTGCTGTATAAAAATTGTCTTTATTGTAATCGCCCAAATTGTAATAAGATGCTCCCATTAATGAGAAGAACTCTTGCTTTAGTGGAGTGGGCAACAGTTTGGTTTTTACAACTCGCAAAGTGTCAAAACCTTCTTTGAACATACCCGACGATAATAATATAAAGCCCAATTTAATTTTAACAGCCTCCTGTTTTACCGGATCGTTAAGTTTGTCGGCAATTGCACGAAGCTTATTGATGTATACAAATGACGAATCATAGCTGTATGAACGGTATTCATCATACAATGCTGAGTAAAGTTTGTATTGTTGTTCCAGACTAAGTTTTTCTGATCGTTGAGCCCGTTCTTTTAAAACTTTTAGCTGTTTAATCTTTTGATCCTCATAAAACTGGTGATTATCTATTGCAGCATCCAATTTTATCAGTGTACTATCAGGTACTCCATTGGCAAAGATTAAATTACATGAAAACAGAAGCGCAAAAAAGGTAAACAGGTGTTTCATGGAACAATGCTAAATACGGTCTACTATTATCTAAGCCTTAAAGTAAATGAAATGAATTGAAAAACTGTTAATTTTTTAGGAGTTTGACAAATAGAGTTTTGCATAGTTTACTTACTAAAGTGCCAGATGTTCCGATTGTATCGGCTTACCGAAAAAGCGACTAGCATGTTTATCAAATGATTCAGCTGAATCGGTTGTTAGAAATCGACGGCCACCACCTTTACTGCATTTTTCTTCAATTTCAGGGTGCCTGTTTAAATAATCGACAAGACTATTGGCCACAATTTCTCCCTGTGAAAGCAGTTTAACGTTAGAAGGAAGGTATTTTAATATTTTACCGATTAGTAATGGATAATGTGTGCAACCCAGCACAATGGTATCTATTGATGTTCCTTTGCTTAATATCCGATCGATATGTTGTTTAACAAAATAATCTGCTCCCGGACTGTCGTATTCATCGTTCTCAACCAATGGTACCCACATCGGACAAGCTTCCTGGTAAACTTTTGTTTCCGGGAAAAATTTCTCCATTTCAATAGGATAGGATAGAGAAGCGACGGTTCCGGCAGTTCCCATAACACCTACTTCATTGCTCTTTGTAAATCGTCCGATGATCTCAGCTGTCGGGCGAATAACACCCAATACACGTTTGTTACCATCCATTTTAGGAAGATCATTTTGCTGAATACTACGGAGCGCTTTTGCCGAAGCAGTGTTGCAAGCCAGGATCACTAGTGAACAGTCCATGCTGAACAAATGGTTTACACACTCTAATGTATAATGGTAAACGGTCTCAAACGAACGGGTTCCGTAAGGTGCACGTGCGTTATCTCCCAAATAGAGATAGTCATATTGAGGTAAATGTTTGACAACTTCTTTAAGAACGGTTAATCCCCCGTATCCTGAATCAAAAACTCCGATAGGTCCTGTTTGCATTTGTATTGATTGATGGCCAAATTGACTAAAAAAACATAGAACAAGCAAATGAGTTTTTCATTGACTGTTGACTTAGCTCAATGTCATTTAATTATGACGACGTTGTTGTTGAACTTCAGTCATTGGATAAGATAGGGCGAATCCTGCTAAGTTCACTGTGCTTTAGCTGATGGTAATTCAAGTTAAAAAGAAAAGACCGCCTATTAAGTTAAGAACGGTCTTTAAACTATATATTAAATTAATTATTGGGCAAGATAACCACCATCGACATTGTAGTAAGAACCGGTTACAAATGAAGCTTTTGGAGAACTCAGCCATAAGACTAATTCTGCTACTTCTTCCGGTTTACCTAATCGACCTATCGGATGCAAGCTAACTAATCCGCTGCGGGCAGCTTCATCCATATTTTTCTCAATAAGAGGAGTTGAAATAAATCCAGGACCCACTGCATTTACTCTTACTCCTTGAGGAGCATATTCCAATGCTGCGGTTTGGGTTAAGCCGACAACTCCATGTTTTGCAGCTGCATAGGCAGCCGAGTTTCTAAAACCAACCTGGCCTAATATAGAGGCCATATTGATAATTACACCACCACCAGACTTAATAATAGCGGGTAATTGGTAACGCATTCCATAAAACACACCCGATAAATTAATTGCAATTACTTTATCCCAACCATCAATCGGATATTCGCCAACAGGCGCGGATGGTCCGCCAATACCTGCATTGTTACATGCGATATGTAAAGCGCCGTATTTATTAACGGCTTCGGAAACAAGGTGTTCATTTTCTTCAGGTTTTGAAGAATCAGCTTTAATGAAAAATGCTTCTCCCGATTTCTTTTGAATCTCGGATACCGTTTCGTTGCCGCCCTTTTCATCAATATCGGCGACAACTACTTTGGCACCTTCTGCTGCGTATAAATAGGCTATTTCCCTACCAATACCTGAACCTGCACCTGTAACCAATGCAACTTTATTTTCTAATAATTTCATGATAACATCCTTTCTTTTTGAGTGAGTAAGCAGATAATTAAGCTCCCATGCCGCCAGCTATCACCTGAACGGTACCCGTAATAAATTTACTTTCATCGCTGCTTAGGAATACTACCAGATCAGCAATTTCTTCGGGTTGAGCATATCGGCCTAATGGAATTCCGGATTCCATGCCTTTTTTTGCTTCGGTGCTATGACCCGGCGCAAAACCATCTTCCAGAGATCGCATCATACGGTTATCCACAGGTGAAGGGTTAATGGTATTTACCCTGATTTTTCGCGATGCAGCTTCAAGCGCTGCAGTTCTCATTAAACCAATTACAGCATGTTTACTGGTTACATAAGCACTTACACCTGGAGTTCCTGCAATACCCGCAACGGATGAAGTAATAATCATGCTTCCTCCGTCATTCATTTGCGGAAGAACATATTTACAACCCAGCCACATGCCTTTCACATTAACGGCCATCACCTTGTCAAATATGTCTTCTGGATAATCTATGATAGGTTTTACAACACCCTCAATACCGGCATTGTTAAAGAATATATCGACTTTACCAAATTTATCAACGGCTTCCTTTGCGTATCGTTCCACGTCGGCTGCTTTAGTAACATCAGCTACAGTGTAAGCTACATTTTCACCCAATTCATCAGCTACTTTTTGTAAAGCTTCCTTACTCATATCTACCAAAAAAACTTTGGCTCCTTCATTCAAGAATTGTTTTGCAGTTGTTTTACCAATGCTCCCGGCTCCACCGGTAATAATTGCTACTTTTCCTACTAATCTTTTCATGATGTTGTTATTTAAGTAAAAGAAAATTTGTTAAGTACTGATGCTACATACGCATTTATATTAAGTGTGAATTTAAACAGTAAGAAAACTTGGAAAATTTAAACTGCGGCAGGTAATACTTTTGCTAATCGCTAACAGTGTAGTACTCTTACTTGTGGTATTCACAAAAATATTAGATTAATGGGTGTTTATGCGGTATTATTTGCCGACAATATGGTACTTTTTGAACATTAAGGGTGAAATGACATTTATATGATCAATATGGAATACTTAAAATAGTCTTTGCTAATTCAATCATTTTCGGTTCTCCGGTATATTTTCCTTTCTCATCCGAAAGTTTTACAACGGGTGTCCATTCTTTATTTTGAGGCAGGGTTTCCGTTAATTTAATCACCATATTCATGGGCTTTAAACCAACATCATTGGTTAAATTGGTACCAATTCCAAAAGAAACGCCAATTTTTCCCTTGCAATAGTTTGCAATAACTTCCACTTTATCATAATTCAGGGCATCTGAAAAAATAATGGTTTTATAGAGTGGGTTAATTCCTAGTTTTTCATAATGACGGATGGTTTTCTCCGCAAACTCGACCGGATCACCGCTATCATGTCGCACACCATCAAAAAGTTTGGCAAACTTCTTATCAAATTGTTCAAAGAAAACGTTCGAGGTGTAGGTGTCTGAAAGCGCAATTCCTAAATCTCCGCGATAAACATCCACCCAATGTTCCAACCCTAATGAATTAGCCATTTTAAAGCCATAGCGTGCGGCATGAAACATAAACCATTCATGCGCATGTGTGCCAATTGGTTTTGTTTGATACAACATGGCCATGTGAACATTGCTTGTTCCAATGAAACTTTTGCCTTCACTTCTTCTCAACGTATCGATCACCAATCGTTGTACCTGGTAGGAATGTCGGCGGCGGGTACCAAAGTCGGCAACAGTTACTCCTAATTTATTGTATTTCTCGATCTTATCTTTTGTGATAGCAATAACCTGTTCGTCATTAACACGTTGCTGATTAGTTAATCGATAGTAAAGTTCACTGACGAGCGATAACAAGGGCACCTCCCATAAAATAGTCCGGTACCAGTAACCCTCAATGGAGATGGAAATAGCTGTATTATTTTGTTGTATGATCACCTCACTGGGATCATAACGATAGCCCTGCAGGAAATCAAGGTAAGCCGGATCTAAATAAGGACAAGTTTGGGTAAGAAAGTTTTTTTCCTCTTTGCTTAGTTGTAAACCAGCCATGGCATCAACTGCCTGTCGTAAAGCACTGTCGAAACCAATGGGGAATTCATGTTTTCCTCTGTTGATGAATTGATAGCGGGCTTTAGCATTGGGGAACTGTTTTACAACAGCATGCTGCATCGTAAATTTATAGAAATCATTGTCGAGCAGTGAGAGGAGTTGAAAAGAGGGAGAAATAATATCCATTGGTAATAAATGATTTATAAAGTCGCTTCTCTTAAATTTAAAGAACTTAATCAATAAATAAGACGTTGATTCTTTTTATTGAAAGATAAATCCAAACTTTGAGGATGAATGAATTGAATCATTACCTGGCTAATATTGATCAGGCAAAGTTGGAGAAAAAGCTCTTAAGCGGATTGATCAGTCAACTCGAAAAAGATTTTAATGACATCAGCGTTCAGCTTGATCTTTCAAATTTGCCAGACACCTTTTATGATGAACTGAAAAGCCGGTTGATGCCGGTTGTTAAAGCGCTGATGGAAACCAAACCAGATAAATTTTTCAATTTATTGTACCGGATTGATATTCCTGAAGTACAAACTAAAAAAGTACTTATGGATGATTTAACAATTCCACCGGCCGAAAAGTTCACAGAAATGATTCTTGAGCGTGAGCTAAAGAAGGTTGTGATTAAATATTACTTTGCTAATCGGTCGAACTCATAATTTTCTGATCACTTTGGCAGGATTCCCGACAGCAAGAGAATCGTCAGGAATATCTTTGGTGACAACCGCTCCGGCACCAATTACGCAGCGGTCGCCAATTGTAACACCCGGACAAATAATAGCGCCGCCTCCAATCCAGCAATCGTCGCCAATAATTACCGGTTTCGAAAATTCCTCTGTTCTCCTGGCAATCGCATTCAATGGGTGAGAAGCTGCATAGATATGCGCACCCGGACCGAAAAACACATTGGAACCAATTTTTACTGGCATTGTATCCAGCACCACACAATTTACATTGAAGTACACATTCTCTCCGCAATAAATATTATAACCATAATCGCAATGAAACGGAGGCTCAATGTATAAATTGGTAAGTGAGTTTGGGATGAGTTGTTTCAGGAGAGCGTTGGATTTTTCAGAAACAACATACTCATCAACGTTTAATTTACGGAGTAGTTGTTTTGCATTAAATCTGTCGTTTACTAGTTCCTGGTCATAGGCGAGATACAATTCACCGGCAATCATTTTTTCTTTCTCTGATTTCATAATAATTCAAACAGGTAATATGTACAAAACGACGGCGTACAGAATTCTATTGTATGATCCAAAGCTGCCTAATGAGTTTTAAGGCTAAACAACAAACGGAGGTACAAATTATTTGTACCTCCGTTTGTTGCTTAAATTTAACCCGTTGTGCGATTTGATTTCACATATGTGAATTTAAAGCATAAATTATCATATTAGCCAAAATCGCCTCGTACAGTTCGGAAGAGATGATTTAAATACTCGCATTAACTGTCAAAGAACTGTACGCAGCGACGGCATTTTTTGCTTACTTTTTTTTGCTGAAGAAAAAAAGTGAGTCCCGCTGAATGCGGCGGAAGAAAATAATTCATCAAACTGTGTTTATTGCACTATTAGACGTTTTTGAGTTATTTTAAATCGCACAACTGGTTAAGTTTAAGCTTCTTGTAATGCTTTAATGTCAAGCTTAACCATTTTCATTAAGGCTTGCATAGCTCTGTCGGTTTTTTGAGGGTCACCGGGATTAAGTAATTTATCAATGTTAGCCGGAACCACTTGCCATGATAAACCGAATTTATCCTTTAGCCAGCCACACTGTTGTTCCTGTCCGCCTTCAGCTAACGATTTCCAGAAGTAGTCAATTTCTCCCTGGTCCTTGCAATAAATTACAAAAGAAACAGCCTCAGTAAACTTGAACATTGGCCCTCCGTTTAAGGCAACAAATTCTTGTCCGTTTAATTCAAATGCTATTGTTAATACTGCTCCGTTAACCCGTTGAACAGTTTTAATCTTGGCATCTTTAAATACTGAGATGTAAAAATTAACAGCTTCTTCAGCATTCTTATCAAACCATAAAAAAGGAGTGATCTTTTGATTGATAGTTTCCATATGCTTGTTGTTTTAAATCAATTGGTTATAACAAATATACTGATGGAATTATAAGCAAAGTTGGGTTGATCACGACATTTTAAAGGGTTTAATGCGACAATAATTTGATTGTCGCAAACAGCCCCTGAGTATGTCGGATTTGACACGTATCTATTTGTAAAAGAGGCGCTAAATTTGAGTAAATAACTTAAACGCTATGGAATTAATCGACCTAAAAACAGAATTACGAGAGGAACTTAAAAATGCTTTCGATGTATATTCTCAACAACTCTCTATGTTTAGTGAGCAAGAATTAAATAGGAAACCAGTGTTCGGAGGTTGGACTGCCGGACAGGTTACTGATCATATTAGTAAAGCTGTAGACGGCTTGCCGGATGGCTCAACAACCAAAGCAGAGCGACCATTTGATCTGCATGTTGAAACATTGAAGGGGTTATTTCTTGATTTTAATACTAAAATGAATGCTCCTGAATTTGTTCACCCTTCAGACGGTCCATTTGCTATCAAAAGCCAATTGGAAAGGTTAGCAGCTCTTAAGCATGAAAATCTTGAATTTATAACGTCAAGAGATTTAGAAGAGGTGTGTCTTGATTTTGAAGTTCCCTTTATGGGTTTTCTTACTCGTTATGAATGGCTGCACTTTTTTAATGTTCATCTTCAACGACACTGTAACCAATTAAAAAATATTTACAAATCAGTCCACAAGCAGTAAAATTGACTCTTTGCAGATTTAGGAGTAACTTATTGATTGAAAAACAATTAAAGGTAATACGATGAGAAAGTTAACAGCCTATAATTTTTTAACATTAAATGGGTTTTATAAAGGTCCGGGTAATGATACCAGCTGGCATAAGCACGGTTCTGAAGAAAACGAGTACGCAAGCCAATCGCTTAAGTCTGAGAATATCCTGTTGTTTGGTCGTGTAACCTATGAACTAATGGCAAGCTACTGGCCAACACCATTTGCTATTGAAAATGATCCAAACGTGGCGGCAGGAATGAATAATGCACAGAAAATAGTTTTTTCAACTACATTAAAAAAAGCCGATTGGAGCAATACCCAAATAATCAATGGAGATATTGTAACCCGGATAAAAGAACTAAAGAAGACTTCCGGAGAAGATTTGACAATTTTAGGTAGTGGAAGCATCATCACTCAATTTGCTGATGCAGGTTTAATTGACGGTTATGAAATTATGATTGATCCGGTAGCATTAGGTGAGGGAACACCAATTTTTAAAGGCCTAAAACATCAACTGAATTTAAAGTTAACTGGATCAAGGGTGTTTAAAAGTGGGGTGGTTTTGTTGAGTTACGAAGTGAAGTAGTCTTACAATAGGTGATATTATTAAAATCCTTTCGGTTACTGGAAGGATTTTTTTGTTTTATAGCTTGTCTTGTGAAAAGCTATAAAATATACAATATGGAGGCTTACTACCGGATAGGAGAAATAAGGATGTAACTTTTATTGGCGGAAGGGGCTTTACTGTCTTATTTTAACGAAAGCTTACTTGAAAAAATAGTACTTAAAGTGTTCCTAATATTTCTTAACTTGTATATGGTGTTGTAAATTAACTTGTTATGAAAAAGTTTTTGATGTCATGTTTAGCAACCGTATTATGTATGCTATTAAGCTTGCCTACTTTTTCTCAAGATAAGGCAGATTCTATCCCGACGTTAGGATTAGCTGGAGATAATCTGGATCTTTATGCCGTTTTGGATTTATTTCAAAAGTCAAAAACGATTGAAGGCTTTGAAAAATCATTGAATGATGAGAAAACCAAGATCAATAACCTGGATTTAAACCTGGATAAAAAAGTTGATTTTATCAAAGTAGTGACTAAAAAAAAGGATGATTCCTACACATTTATACTTCAGGTTGATGTCACCAAAAAAGAAACACAAGATGTTGCAGTAATCTTATTAGACAGAGATAAGGATAAAAAAGTTAGTTTGCAGATTGTTGGTGACGAGGAACTATATGGTAAAGATTATATTATTGAGCCTAAAGGAAATTCATCAGTTACCGCTAACCCAGGGTATACCGGCGACAACCCCGTTACAGTAGATGTACCTGCAACCACTGTAGTTGTGCAGTCGGCACCAATTGTACAATATGTGTATTCACCAGCTTATGTACCTTATGCACCTCCTTATTATTACGGCTATTATCCACCATGGTTTGGATTTGCAACGGTTATGGCAGTAGGCATCTATCGTAGTAATCATTATTACCATCACCACGGTTATTATGGAGGTCATTACGGGGGAAATAATAACGTAATTATTAATAATGGGAATAGGAACAATTTTAATAATTACAATAACAACAAAATGAGATCTAATACCGTGTCGGATAATAGGGCCAGGGGTAATTATGGTAATGGATCAGGTAATCGACAAGGAAGCGGAGCTCGTGCATCAACCATGCCATCGAACAGGCCTGGAAATGGAGCTTCTGTATCGAATCGTCAATCTCCTTCTATGTCGAACCGGCAGTCTCCTTCTACGTCTAATCGTCAGTCTCCGTCTGTATCAAATCGCCAATCTCCATCAACATCTAATAGGCAATCACCAAGCTATTCCTCTCCATCGTCAAGGTCGGGTTCAATGGGTGGTGGTGGTCGTTCAATGGGTGGTGGCGGTTCCAGAGGAGGAGGAGGCGGAAGAAGGCGTTAATAATTTTTTTTAAAGGAGTGATGCCCTCAAAATACTTTACAAATAAGGTATTCCGAAAAGAACGATTAAAAAGTAGGAACTTGTTACATTACTAATGTTTGTTCTTATTGAACCGACATGCCATCTGATGTACTCATATCACGTACGGCAACGTATTTGCCATTTCTTTTCTCAAACATCGTCATGTAATTTCCTGTATTAATCGGAACATTTACAGAATCAACAACTTTAAAAGAACCGATTTCTACCACTAGATTTCCATCGTTTGATACAAAAACTTCATTTGTTGTAAATGTAATTCTGTCGGTATTTGCAGCTAAGTCGGATTGTAAAAAGGTTATAATTGCTTCTTTGCCAACTAATGGAGCCCTGTTTTGGAAAAAACTTGTCGCATCATCGGCATAATAACCAATGTTTTTTAATACTCCGCTGTTATAGGTCTCTGCAAATTCATTTTCTTTGGCCTGAATTTCTTTTTTGATTTGTTCTTTATCAATCACCACAGGCTCTTCCTTTTTTTCTTTACAGGCGAATAATAAACTTATTACACATCCTACTAATGCTCCTTTTAAAATTATGTTTTTCATAATTACATTATTCTAATGTTAATTAATTACAAATAAGCCTAATAGCTTAAATGTAATAAAAAATTAGAGCATTTAGGAGCTAAATTTTCTGAACAGTGATAGATTTTTTTCTATTCCTTAAGTTTATAAACAGCCTTAATAAAACCACCAAAAACATCATGGCTAAAGGTAAAACCACGATTGAGATAAAAACTCAACGCGGCATCGTTTCCATTTGATATATAGATAAATATCAAATTCACATCCGAAAAGCTTTCAAGCCACTCCATAGACATTTCAACTAGTTTTGAGCCAAATTTTAACGCTCGGTATTCATCACGTAGATACAGGTTATTGAGACAACCTATTTTCTGTGGCAATTCTACCCAATCGGGATAAAAACTCTTTCCATTTTCAACCTTCGGCGCCCATTCAGGGAATCCATTTTTACTACTATCGATTACATCAATTGTAGAAAAAACATAACCGACAGGAAAGCCATCATCTTTAATAACAACAACCTGACTAGCCATTGAACTTTCATAACTCTTCTTCATCCTCGTGTCGAAAGTCATCAGGTCAAATTTCTCAGGTGCAATAAACGCCTTCGATTTTTGAAAAGCCATCAGTTCATTACATAAATCCCGGCATTGTTCAATATCACCATTTGTAATTGTTTCTATTGTTATGTTTTTCATTTCTTCAGTGGGTAATCTGTTTTCTCATCATAAGGTCAGTTTGTTCATCATTTCCCAACCTGAAAATATGCTTATCAAACGTCTCGAAACCGTTTTTTTCATAGAAGCGAATAGCCCGATAGTTTTCTTCCCAAACACCCAGCCAAACAAAATTAACTTTATAAGAGTCTGCTACTTCCAACGCCTTGTCAAAGAGCAACTGACCCACTTTTTTGCCAATAAAATCTTCTAATACATAGATACGTTCTATCTCAGCATAATCATTATGCCTCAATTCTGTTTGAGCGTCTTTGAAATTCATTTTCAAGTAACCGACGATTTCACCTTCTAAAATCGCAAAGTAAAATTCAGAATCAGGGTTATTCAACTCTTTTGATACCTGAATGTCATTGAATTTTTCGTCCAGGTATTTTTGCATATCCTCATCACTGTTCTCTGCTGAAAAGGTTTCCCTAAAGGTTTGTATTCCAATTTTCTGAAGTTCGGGTAAATCGACTAAGGTTACTTTTCGGATTGTTATATTATTCATGAGAGATCTGAAATTTTTCTGATAATTTGCATTGAATTCAATTGTAAATATAAAATGATTACCGTAGAAGATATCCAAAAAGCGCACGAAAGAATTCGTGACCATATACACCATACCCCCGTTTTTACCAACCATACAATTAATGAATTGACCGGAGCAGCGATTTACTTTAAATGTGAAAACTTTCAGAAAATTGGGGCTTTTAAAGCTAGGGGAGGGTTAAATGCTGTATTGCAAGTAGCTGCCAATAATGAAGCGCAGGCAATAACAACCCATTCGTCTGGTAATCATGCTCAAGCCGTTGCTTACGCGGCAAAAAAGGTGGGGCTTCCAGCCTATATTGTAATGCCTAAAACAGCGCCGATTGTAAAGAAAAATGCAGTATTAGGTTATGGAGCCGAAGTAATTGAATGTGAACCTACGTTAGATGCACGGGAAGCAGGTGTAAAGGAAATAATTGAAACTCGTGGAGCAGTTTTAGTCCATCCATTCGACAACGACCGGGTAATTGCCGGGCAAGCTACCGCTGCAAAGGAATTGATTGAAGATTCAACGTTTACGTTCGATACTATAATAACGCCTGTTGGAGGCGGCGGACTTTTAAGTGGTACCTCCTTATCCGCACATTATTTTTCCCCATCTACCAAAGTAGTAGGCGCAGAACCCGAAGGTGCTGCCGATGCAGTTTTATCATTCAAAAGCGGCAAGGTGGAGAAACCTCCTTATATTTCAAGCATTGCAGATGGATTGTTAACTACTTTAAGTGAAAGGACATTAGCAATTATTCGTGAACATGTGAGCGAGATTTTGTTAGCGAATGACGAAGAAATCGCAGCTGCCATGAAACTCATTTGGGAACGAATGAAAATAATTGTTGAACCATCTTCGGCAGTTGCCTTGGCTGTTATTATCAAAAACAAAGAGCGGTTTGCAGGTCAGAGAATTGGGATTATTATCTCAGGGGGTAATGTTGATCTGGCAACGCTGCCGTTTTAGGAAGTTTTTTACTAAAAACGTTAGCCGATAAAAACTTTTAATACATATACTCAGTGTTTTTTTATTATTTTGCTCAAATAATTAGCGGATAATGAATACTACCTTAAAAGGCGATTTATTTGAAGAAAAAGCATATGAAATAATTATTTCAGCCATCAATGAAGGTCAACTTGGTTTAATACCAACATGTTGTAGAGTTTTTTCGTAAGCGACCCTATTATTCGAGAGATAGGGAAAATGATATTGTTTTTGACTTAAGTATAGAGGTCTGGCCAGAAAGTGCTGAAAGATGTCATATATTATACCTTATCGAATGTAAAGATTATAGCGTTTCAGTTCCAATAAATGATATAGAAGAATTTGTAAGTAAAATAGACCAAGTTGCAGGAAAAAAAGTTAAAGGTGTTTTTATAACAACGGGTAAATTACAAGAATCTGCTTACAAATTTGGCTAGATCAAAGGATCTAATGCTTATCGAAGTTGATAAAAATCAAAAATCCAAGATAGTTCTGCACAATAAGAATAGAAAGGAAAGTATATTTTTGATAAGTATGTTGATTCATCTGAAAAACAGATTGCTCAATTAAAGGAAATTAATCACATTTATGATGATTGCAATGGCTTGGAGCCAGATTGGGACAATAACATAAAAGATTTCTTAATAAGGCAACTATCTTTCTCAGTTGATTGGGAGCAGCCAGGTGTCAATGCAGTTGGTTTGCAAAAGTTATCTCATCAATTAATTGAAAATATAACTATTAGTATTATACAGGATTTTAATCCATCAATACTCTCTGATTTTAAATATTTTCCTATCGATAATTTTATAATTTACCTTAAGGAAAATTTTAACCTTGAAACTATAACGGATCAAATCATACCTATTGATAAAGGCAAGAAACTTAACGGTTATTGTGATATTGAAAATAAAAAGATTTTCATTGATGTGTCTTTAAGAGATACAGAGCAATTTGCATTTGTTTGTGCCCATGAAATTGCTCATTTCTTTTTGCACACAAATGTACAAATGTCACAAATGATTTATGATAATTTGAATGATTCCGCTTATGATTCTGCTACAGGTAAATATTTGTTAACTAACGAAAAGCATTGGCTTGAATGGCAAGCTAATCAGTTCGCAGCTGCACTGATTATGCCATATCGATGTGTTCTTGGTAAATTAGAGGCCTGGCAAATGAGAGAGGGCATTAGTAAACTAGGATCTGTTTTTTTAGATAATCAACCTTGTAATATTCGAGATTTTCAAGTTATGATTACTTCGTTAGCAGATGAGTTTAAAGTAAGCACAACTATTCTGGAAAATCGTATGAGGGACCTAAGGTTGATTACTTATGAAGGAGGGAAAAGAGGCTGTCATTTTAGTCTGATTAGAAAGGTTAAAGAGCCACAGAGTATCTCACAAATCATGAAAAGGATGTTCTAATTTTTGAGAAATTTGAAAATGTAAATTATCAAGGTATGAGGAGTGTCTCTAAAAATCGTTTAAAAAGTTTTCTACACACATAAAAAGCTCAATCAAATAAGATTAAGCTTTCTTTTACAGTGCCCCCGGAGAGGTTCGAACTATTAAATAGTTGCAAGATGCCTACGTCATAGTAATTAACCTTTAGCAATTGTTAATATTTGTATTCATATAAGTCTCTACCTATATCGTTTCTGTAATAAATATCTCAGTCATAAACCAGATGGACTATTTGGATAATTATATACACTTTACAGCTATAAGTAAATAGTCTGTACCCACTTTGCATACCTCATAAATAAATTGTAATGCATTTACCAAAATAGTTTAAGTGAAACTCTCTTCAGAAGAAAAGCATTTTTGGCTATGTAAATCGTTTGTTTTACACCTCTAATTAACTGTTGCCGTCCCCTTAATGGCGCCTGTGAAAAAAAGCACATATTGGATGATTTTAAGTTTTTTTCGAATAGAATTTTGCTTGTTTTTCTAATAATTTTCAAGTCATAATATCACTTTAAAAACATCTGAATGAATTATGATTAAAAATTTTCTTAAACCAATTAGCTTATTAGGGTTCGTACTGATATGTTTTATGACCTTAACAGCAGGAGGGGGTGGCGGTGGATTTGGCTTAAAAAGTCATCCAATGAATACTGGAAACGCTTATACCAACCAGCCTAAAAGTGGCACCATCTTACTTGATTTTTTGGAAGCCAAGTTTCCAAATGGGAATAAAGCTAATCCTTTTGGAACTGTTGGTGCTACTGTGAAAGGTGATGTAAATAAATTTTTCTGTAGGGTTAGTGTGAAAAATTTAAACACAAATAAAACAGATATGTATTACATCTCTTCATCTAATGGTAGTTATGCGTTAACTATTCCGAATTTCTTGTACAATTATGAATATGAAATCAGTGTTGAATTTTCTGATATGTGTTCAATACGCAATGATCTGTATCAGTTGACCAAAGGTAAATCTGCAAGAACTAACTATAAGGGTAGCGTAACAAGTCGAGGTTTTGGTGGCTATAATACCCAAATAAAGATGAATTATTTTGGATATGAAGTATGTGAATAATTTAAAGTAAAAATTAACAGAAATATGGAAAAGCGTTTATTAGTATTATCAGCAGTTGCATTGTTAGGAGCATCTTGTCAAAATGAAGGTGTTAATCCCAGTCAAAAAAAGCAGGCAAACAATTCATTAATTGCTCAATATGTTGGTCATGCCAACATATTGGTTGACGGAGGTGTAATAATTCAGACTTTTAGTACACAAACATCACAAGATTATAAAGACCGTAGTTTTCAAATGGATTATTATTCTTTTAATAATAAGACAGTTCAAGCCATACATGTAAATAACATTTCTTTGGTTAAGAATAAAAAGATTGAAAGTAGTGGAGGCAATCCCAATTATAATAGTTACAATTTAGATACAGATGGTAAAAACATTTACGGTAAAACAGTAAAGTTTTCGTTAAATGGAAAAATAACAAACAGTACGACCGGAGATATGAACACTGAAGAAATGTACGTGCCGGAAGCAATTCGTATACTTTCTATTCCAACGGGACCAGCTGATGAAGGAAGTCGTTCATATATTAAACCAGGAGCAACAGTAACATGGAATGCTGACCCAAAAAATGATAAAGGTGTAGTTATGACCATTGATTATACGGCTTCTTCTGATAATCAACAGTTTGTTGAGGGTGGCTATAAAACTTCTTTTTACAACCCAATTATTACTGAAGATACAGGAACATATACCTTTTCCGAAGAAGACTTCAAAGGTATTCCTAAAGGTGCATTTCTTTCATTTAGTATAGGAAGGTGTAACTTTAAAATCGTTACGGTTGAAGTGGATGGCCAGCAGCAGATAATGGACTTACAGGCTATCACTTCAATTGGTAATTTTGCTAAGTATCAATAAGAAATACATTATTTTTTCTTTATAATTTTTTAATTAAGGGAAGGCAATGCCATCCCTTTTTCATTACTCCTGTTATTTAATATGAACAGAAATTTTACTTTTCTGATTTCATTCGTTATCAATATTATATTAACCGTTCTTACTTGGCACGTACATTTCATTTTTGGATTCGTGGTATTCATTCCTGTTTTCTTCCAATTACTTAGCTGTGTTAGCTATTGGTGTAAGTTATCAGTATTTTTTTGTCAATTGCTGCTTTGGAACATATGTGTCGGCTATTGGATGATCAGTGAGAATTTGTTTTGGTCCACCTTCATTTTATTTCTCGCTTCGCTAATTATGCTGTTACCCTTTGTACTTACTGAACTTTTACGAAAGCACATGTCTGTAATAAAAACATTGCTGTTCTTTATCTGTCTGTGGGCTTTGTTGGAAACAGGTTGGATAAGCACAAATGTTATTTGGTCATGGCCTGTAGTTGGTAATTTGCTGGGTGCTTATCCTAAATTAATACAATGGTATGAATACACGGGTGTTGTGGGCGGTACACTTTGGATAATGTCTATAAATCTGGTGTTATTTCTAATCGGTTGTCAATGCATTAAATTCAAACGTATTTACGTGTTTCTTGGTGTTTGTTTACTGTTCATTATCAATTTGCCGTTAATCATCTCAAATTATCTTTACAACAAGAACCCGGTACCAGTTGGCCATATCAAAGTATTGTTTATGCAACCATCATTGAATTACAACCAGTCTGAAAAAGCATTAACAAATAAGCTGATCAAATTGATAAAATCAAGACTAGATTCCACAATAGATCTTGTTGTTTCAACTGAAACACCTTATGTCACTCCGGTATGGACAAACTCGATTGATAATTCGTATGAAGTTGCAACCATTAAAAGCTTACTGAAAAAATATCCTAAGAGTACAGTAATGTGGGGTATAACCATTAATGAAGCTGCTGAAAAAACAGATAATGCAAACTATGACAGCACGTTTAAGTTTTATTATCATTGCTATAATGCCACATCCTTCATTACCAATGAGGGTATTCGTGGTTACAGAACCAAAAAAATATTAGTACCGTTCAGCGAGCGAAC
This sequence comes from Solitalea canadensis DSM 3403, assembly GCF_000242635.2. NCBI lineage: Bacteria > Pseudomonadati > Bacteroidota > Sphingobacteriia > Sphingobacteriales > Sphingobacteriaceae > Solitalea > Solitalea canadensis. Next base: position 3,455,318 of record NC_017770.1, on the reverse strand, counting down.
TCCTTATAATTTATCGAAATACCTTAACCAAAAAGATCTCTTCACCATTAACAACGAAAAGAATGACTTGTATGTTAGTGGTGACCTTAAGATCTTCCCTGCAATTTGCAGTGAATTATTAAACAGCTTTTTCTTTTTAAAAAATAGTGCTAAGTCCAATATTATTACTATTCAGGCGAGTGAACGCTGTTTTAAAGGTTCGAGGTTTGCTATCAGTTTGTATAACGACATGGCACGTATTCGAAGCATTGAGAACCGTCGTTATATCATTAAATCTTCCAATCAAGGCATTGCCTGCTTAATCACGGATAAAGGTAACCTTATTAAGTCCTTGTCACCATACAAAGCTTGCACAGCTGTTGCTATCGCATCGCTTTTAGAGAAGCAAACATTTTATTCAAAATATCCACTTTTCTTAAGTTTTTGGCTGTTAATCAGTATTATACTACTACTATGCTTGCAGAGTCTTAAAATTTATTTATGTTGGAAATAGGAAATAGAATGCTAAAACGCAAATCTGCTATACACACATAAAAAAAGCTCAATCAACTATGATTAAGCTTTTCTTTTACAGTGTCCCCGGAGAGGCTCGAACTCTCGACCCACAGATTAAGAGTCTGTTGCTCTACCAACTGAGCTACGAAGACATGCGGTCAATTTATGAAAAATAACAATACACTTCGCAGCTATCTTAAAATATTTATCCGAATTTATCCGGCCAACTCACTTAACTCCAGCCAGCGCAATTCCTTTTCTTCCAGAGAATTTACAACCTGTTCCATTTCTGCTGAAAGTTTCTGAAGTTCATCCGGGTTTACAGAAGGATTCTCGAAAATAGAAGTAATTTCAGCTTTACGATTCTCCAGCTGTGCTATCTCCTTTTCCAATTGTTCAAATTCTTGCTTCTCTTTGAACGACATCTTTTTAGTCTTAGCAGCAGTAGTTGAAACAACCAGAATTTCTTGTTTTGGAGCTTCAATGACTTTGTTTTCCGTTTTTTGGCGAGATTTTTCAGCTTCTTTGATCAACATGTAATCGCGATAATCACTGTAATTTCCATTGAAATCAGTAATTATTCCATCACCCTCAAAAATGAAAAGATGCTGTGTCAACCGATCCATAAAGTAACGATCGTGAGAAACAATCAGCAAACAGCCCGGGAAATCTTCCAGAAAATCCTCCAAAACCTGCAACGTCATAATATCTAAATCGTTGGTAGGCTCATCTAGAATCAGGAAATTCGGGTTTTTCATCAACAAGGTACATAAATACAATCGTCGGCGTTCACCTCCCGAAAGTTTGGATACGTAAGTATATTGCTGGTCACCTGAAAACAGAAAACGCTCTAACAGTTGAGCTGCCGTTAAACTTTTGCCCTTTGTTAATGGAATAAATTCAGCAATATCTTTTACTACTTCAATCACCCGTTTATCTTCCGGAAGTTTCATGCCATCCTGGTTATAATAACCGAAAACAACCGTTTCTCCGGTAACAATTTTTCCTCCGTCAACTTCCAACTCACCCGTAATTAATTTTAGAAAAGTCGATTTTCCGGCACCATTTACACCAACAATTCCGATTCGCTCATTCCGTTTAAACACATAGCTGAAATCATCCACCATCTTCTTGTCGCCAAAGCTCTTGCGCACATGATGAAGCTCAAGGATTTTTCCTCCTAACCGATTCATTTGAATGTCAAGTTGCACTTTCTTATCTTCTAGTCGTTGCTTGGCAACTTTTTCTAAATCATAAAATGAATCGATACGAGATTTAGATTTAGTGCCACGCGCTTTAGGCATGCGACGCATCCATTCAAGTTCAGTAGTGTATAGGTTTTTTGCTTTATCAATGCTAGCCGCCTGAGTTGCCTGACGTTCCGCTTTTTTCTCTATAAAATAACTGTAATTACCGCTGTAAGAATAAATCTGCCCATTTTCCAACTCGATAATCTGATTACATACACGGTCAAGGAAATAACGGTCGTGAGTAACCATTAGCAAGGTCATTTTTTCAGATTCAAGGTATTCTTCCAACCACTCAATCATATCAAAATCCAAATGGTTGGTAGGCTCATCCATAATCAAGAGGTCCGGATTCTGTACCAAAGCCATTGCCATGGCAACGCGTTTCTTTTGTCCGCCCGAAAGTGAACCCATTTCCTGATGTAAGTCGTAGATTTTAAGCTCCCCTAAAATCTGTTTAATACGGATCTCGTAATCCCAGGCTTGCAACGCATCCATCTGATCAATAGCTTTCTGAAGCTTTTTAGCGTCATCCGGATGCTCAAGAGCCAGTTCATAGCTCATGATCGTTTTTAATAATGGATTTTCTGCATCATAAACCGCATCAAAAATGGTTTTATCTAAAGGAAGATCAGGCTCCTGATCCAGGAAGGCAATTTTTATATCTTTTCGTACAGAAACAACGCCCGTATCCGGACTGTCTTTTCCTGCTAAAATTTTTAATAAGGAGGTTTTACCCGTACCATTTTTAGCAACCAACGCTACTTTTTGGCCTTGATTAATGCCAAAAGTAAGGTTGCTGAACAATACACGTAAACCCAATGATTTGGTAATATTTTCTACTGAAAGGAAATTCATTAAAATACTTTGTTTAAGATTGCGAAGTTAGGAATAAGAAATTTGGATTAAAGCGTTATAATTACAATCTCTTTGGTCGGAGAATTGTTAATAAAATGTAGCTGAAGATATTTTTTGCTCAACTGTTATTTTTGGCAGTCAAAATTCGTATCTTCTAAAGTAGAAAAAACGTTATGCGATTTGCTTTCCTTTGTGAATGTAAAGCATAAATTATCATATGAGTAAAATCGCCTCGTACAGTTCGGAAGAGATTATTTAAGTACAGGCATCAACTTTAGGAGAACTGTACGCAGCGACGGCATTTTTTGCTCACTTTTTTTGCTGAAGAAAAAAAGTGAGTCCCGCTGAAGGCGACGAAAGAAAATACTTTTAAAGCTGGATTCAATGATTTAAGGGACGTTTTTTCAGTCGCGTAACGCATTATAAAAAAGTTATTTTGAGAGTAAACCATAACGGATATTTGGTGTCAGAAGTTTTAGTTTATTCTTATTTCAGAAAGTTGTTTACGATTTAACTATACCATTTTAAAGTTTTTACGTCTCTTTATTTGATTTAGAATCCATGAAAAAAATTGTCTTTCCATTATTAGTAGCTCTTTCCCTCTCTTCTGTAGAAGCTTTCGCTCAAAAAACATTCAAATGTGCTTTCAGAACAAAACCCGTTGTTGCCGATGGTTTGCTCAATGACTGGAGTTATGCCATTGATGATGAGAATGTTGATAGAAGTGGACACCTCAAGTATGCAATCGCTAACGATAAAGAAAATTTATACATAGCGCTCCGCATTTTTGATAAAACCACACAAGCAAAAGTGTTCTTTGGAGGTATGAAAATGATCCTGGATACAGCCGCCAAAAAGCAAGAAAATACTGCTATTGAGTTTCCTATTGTAGCTAAGCTTAAACCAGGAGAGAAACCGCGCTGGGATTTTAAATCAGGTGAGCGCACCGGAATTAAAGATCTCCACAAAAAAGCCAAAGAGGAAAATAAAGAAATGAACTTGGCGGGTTTTTATGCTTTTGCAAATGGAAAACAGAATATTAATGACAATAGCAGCGGTGTGAAAGTGGGTTTCGATTGGGATGAAGATGATGCGCTGATTTATGAAGTAATTATCCCGTTTAATACATTTTATGCATCAGCATTTAAGAGTAAAAAGAATGAATTAACAGTAGGATTACGAATAAACGGTATCGATAAAGCCCTGCTTCCGGAAAAGCAATTTACCATGATGCGCCCGCAAAACAGGAGAGGAGGCAATGCCGGTAGTTATGGAGGAGTTCAGGGAGGTTTGCCAAATCCTGCTGCCGATGAGAATGAAATATTCACTGAAGCTATTAAATACAATCTGAAGTTGCAGTTAGCAACTCACTAAAATACCCCTTGATTTTATAGATAACAGCTGTTTTACTATAAAATCACAAAATAATAAAAGATATTTTTGTCTTTTATTATTTCGTTTTTACATTTGCATTATCAAAACATACATCAATTGTTTTCAAAAGCTTGCAAATACGGAGTTAAGGCAATAATTTACATTGCGGTTCAGTCGGGTAAAAATACACGGTCTAGCCTTAAAGATATTGCCGCTCATATTAATTCTCCGGAGGCTTTTACTGCTAAAGTATTGCAAATACTAGTGAAGTGCCATGTAGTGGAGTCGTTAAAAGGACCATTAGGAGGTTTCTTTTTAAGTAATGATACAGCCCGGTTAATAACTTTAAGTCATGTAGTGTATGCAATTGATGGAACTGAAACTTTTAATAGCTGTGGATTAGGTCTAAAGGAATGTTCTGAATTAAAACCATGTCCGATGCATCATAAATTCCAGAGTATAAGAACCGAAATGAAAGAAATGATCGAAAAAACAACCATTTATGAACTCGTATTAAGGGTAGGCGAGGGGGAAGCTTTTTTGATGTAAAAAAATTTAAACCAATAAAGGACAAGTTTGTCCGAAATATATAAATAAATCATAAGCTAAAACAACAATGAACAGCACAAAACGATTATGGCTCCTATTTGCCTTAGTTATGGTCATTTCCTTTTCCGTACTGGGGTATTATGGCGTAAAAATTTATCAGGAAGCTCCTCCAATCCCTGAAAAAATCGTCAATTCAAAAGGAGAGGTCATTTTTACCGGTGAGGAAATTAAGGATGGACAAAATGTGTGGCAAAGTATCGGGGGACAAGAAGTTGGGTCTATTTGGGGGCATGGTGCTTACGTGGCACCTGACTGGACTGCAGATTGGTTACACCGTGAAGCAGTATTTATTCTTAATTCATGGGCTCAGAAACATTATGGAGTAAACTTCGACGATTTAAATGAAGAAAATAAAGCCTACCTAAAAGCAAGGCTACAAAAAGACATAAGGAAAAATACGTATGACCCACAAAGTAAAGTCATCAGTATTTCCGGTGACAGGGAAAGTGCTGTAAAAGCATTAAGTGATTATTATTCTCGCTTGTTTACCAATGATCCTCAATTTGATAAATTACGTGAGCACTATGCTATTCCTAAAAACTCAATTAAAGAAGAAGGTCGACTTAAAAAATTAAATGCATTCCTGTTTTGGGCTACCTGGGCTACGGTTACTGAAAGGCCAGGCGCCAAAATATCTTACACGCACAACTGGCCAGCAGATGACTTGGTTGGGAATGGTCCAACTAAAGACTTATTAGCATGGTCGGGTGTAAGTATTATTCTGTTATTATTCTTTGTAGGTGTAATGGTGTTTTATCATGTAAGATCTGGAGAAGAGGAATCATTGCCTGTTCCTGCACAAGATCCTCTGATAAGAGAAAAACTTACACCTTCAATGATTGCTGTTAAAAAGTATTTCTTTGTAGTAAGCTTGCTTATCGTACTGCAGGTTGTTTTAGGTGTGATTACAGCTCACTATGGAGTCGAAGGAAACGGCTTTTTTGGTATTCCACTCGGACAAATTATTCCTTATTCAGTTACTCGTACATGGCATACACAATTAGCGATATTCTGGATTGCAACGGCTTGGCTTGCAACTGGTTTGTACATAGCCCCTGCGGTTGGTGGTAAAGATCCTAAATTTCAGATTTTTGGCGTCAACTTCCTGTTCATAGCTTTATTGATCATTGTTGTCGGTTCTATGATAGGACAGTGGATGGGTGTAATGCAAAAACTAAATCTTATTGACAATTTTTGGTTCGGACATCAGGGTTATGAGTACGTAGACCTTGGAAGATTTTGGCAAATATTCTTGTTAGTTGGACTTTTCTTATGGCTTGCCTTAATGGTTAGACCATTGCTTCCATTACTGAAAAGGAAAGTGGAGGAGAAAAACCTGATCATTTTATTCCTGATTTCTTGTACGGCTATTGCCATGTTCTATGGAGCAGGATTAATGTGGGGAAGACAAACAAACCTGGCCATTGCTGAATATTGGAGATGGTGGGTAGTGCACTTATGGGTAGAAGGATTTTTTGAAGTATTTGCCACAGTCGTAATCGCATTTCTTTTTGTTCGTCTGGGTTTATTAAAAACTAAAACCGCGACGTTAAGTGTACTGATGTCAACTGTAGTATTTATGTCGGGAGGTATCATCGGAACATTCCACCATTTATATTTTACCGGAACACCAACAGCAGTAATGGCACTTGGTGCAACATTTAGTGCATTAGAAGTTGTTCCTTTGGTGTTAATGGGTTATGAAGCCTATCATAATTTTCAACTAACAAAATCGTCTAAATGGATTGCTGATTATAAATGGCCAATCTGTTTTATGATCTCTGTAGCCTTCTGGAACTTTTTGGGTGCAGGTATTTTCGGTTTCATTATCAATCCTCCAATCGCCCTTTACTATGTGCAAGGCTTAAATACAACACCTTTACATGGTCACACAGCATTGTTTGGTGTATATGGTATGCTTGGAATCGGACTTATGTTGTTCGTTTTAAGAAGCATGTACCGTGATCTTACCTGGAATGATAAATTGTTAAAATTCACATTCTGGTCGATTAATATAGGTTTGTTCCTGATGGCTGTGTTGAGCTTACTACCAGTTGGAGTATGGCAGGCTATTGAAAGTATTGAGAAAGGAATGTGGTATGCCCGCTCTGCAGAGTTAATGCAACAGCCTCAAATGATAACCCTAAAATGGATGAGAGCTATCGGTGACTCTATTTTCGGAATCGGAACGCTGGCTTTATGCTGGTTCGTGTTAGATCTGATCTTTAAACGTAAAAGCAGAACAGATCGTAGTGAAATGCATTTAGTGGATAAAGATTTAGAGAAGGAAAGTGTTATTAACAATTAATCCATTAAGTTTAAATGTTAACGTAGGGTCTCGTGTTACTGCGTTATAAGGGGAGTATTGACTTAAATAGTTAAGTCTGAAGAAAGAGAAACTTAATTGTTGTAAGTCAACTCACAACCAATATGTGTTAAATGAAACAGCCTCAGAATTTATTCTGAGGCTGTTTTTATTTTATGCTTCTGCTAAAGCTTCAGATGAAGGAGTCGCGCTTAAGTTTACTTTAGGCTGTTTCATCACGTAAGCATTAATGAAATAAAGTAAAACAATAGCCACTAGCATTGATACCATTACCACATAGCCCAATGTGTCGTAATGTTCAATCTTGCCGGTTGATGTTTCAACCACTATTTTACCAGCGATGTATGCTGCAATACCCCCAGCAATTTGCTGTACGGCTGCATTAATACTCATAAAAGCACCTCTGTCTTGTAATTTTGGAATAGCCGTCATTAGGGCCGAAGCCGAAATCATTCTGGATGAGATCCCAACAAATAGCAAAACATTAAGTGCGATAACGATCCATAAAGGAGTAACTCCCAATTTGGTGTAGATGGCCACCATAATAATACTAATGATAGAGCCAATCACAAACATTTTATACTTCCCGATCTTGTCGCTCAGTTTTCCAATTAATGGTCCGAAAATTATTGAAAATATCCCGGTAACACCATACAAAACAGGTAGTTGTTTCATGGTTAATCCAATATTGTGAATGCCGAAAGCACTACCGAATGGCATCAACATAAATCCACCGGTAGCTAACAAGGTTGTTCCGATAAATGCTCTGATATATTCAGGTTTTGAAATGGTGGTAGTTAAATGGCGAAAGGCATTGTTATCGTTCTGAATGCTTAAATGATCACTCACAGGTCGCATATACATTAATATAACAAATCCTAGTAGCACCCCGAAACCGGCAATCATCCAGAAAGGAGCATGCCAGCCAAAATGATTTGCCAGCACCAAGCCAATTGGAATACCCAAGATTTGACTTGCAGCAAAAGCCATCTGTACAAATCCCATAACTCGTCCTCTGACTTCCATTTTAAATAAATCAGTTATAATAGCAAAACTTATAGAGCCAATAACGCCCCCGAATAAGCCGGTAACGATACGAGCTATTAATAAGAATTGATAGTTAGGTGCGACTGCACATAAAACAGTACCCATTATAAAACCGGTATAGAAAAACATTAATAAACGTTTTCTGTCAAATTTATCGGCAAATCCGGCAGCCAGCAATCCCGATGCACCTGCACTAAATGCGTAAGCTGAAACTACTAATCCGAACTGATCAGTTTTCATACCCAGTTTAGGCATTAGTATTGCGCCTAAAGGCGACAATACCATGAAATCAAGAATTATGGTGAACTGTAGTATTGCTAAAATTGCGATGATAAAAATCTGGTATTTTGAAAAGAGCTGTTCTTTAGGTTGTTGTGTCATTTAGTTTAATATAAAAATTCTTCGCAGTGATAACCTGCACTGTTAATTAAGTTAATTATCTCGTCGGCTTGTAATTGAAAGGTCTCAATTCGAAGCACTTTGTCTACATCATCTGTAGCTACATTCCATTGATGTATCCCATGGGTTTGGTTTAATAGTGGAGTAACAACACTGACGTCGTCATGATGTTTGATATTTGTCTTAAATATCAACACTGTTTTTTGAGGTAGAGCGTCCATAGTCTTTCATTATTAAATGAATGATTGTTTATTAATAAATTATTAAAAAGCATTTAGGGCTTTAATGCTTTTAAAACATATTGAAGGGTTTCTTCCATAATTTCATTGGTAAGGGTAAATCCAGGTGATACGTAACTGAATCCTTGTGTATGAAATTTCATTAACTGGTACAGAGGGGCGAAGGCAACCGACCAGTAAACTTCAAATGGAAGTGGTACTAATTGTTTCTTTTCAACAGCATTATGAACAAACTTGCCCATAATCATTTTGAATTCATTTTTTATGCACTGGGCAATCTTATTGTAAACCGGTGAATAGCGAAGGTGTTCAACAAACTGAACTTCAACAGGATTCTCCAGAAAAAAAGTGGCCCTGTTTTTCCATTGAATTCTTAATCCTTCCTCAAAAGACATATCAGAACTAAAATTTCTCAGGCTATGCTCCTGCATCTTATTAAAAACATCAGCCGTAATATTGACCACCAGATCCTCTTTATCCTTATAATAAATGTAGATGGTGGCAGGAGAAACATTAGCAGCTTTAGCTAATTTATGGATGCTAAAACCCTCTAAACCGTTCGTTACAATCAATTCAATCGCTTTCTGACGGATCGCTTCTTCTTTGTTTTCGTCTCTTGTCCTCATTCAGAAGCAAATATAAGTGAACGTTTGTTTATTTATGAAATATTTTTAGAATTTTCTGTTTTTGATGGAACAAAGGAGATGTATATAACTGCTTTTCGACCGGTTAACATCAGTTAACGAAATAAAAAGATACAAAAAAGGCTTTAGTACAACTTTTATTAGTCTCACTAAAGCCTTTTACAAAGCATTTTTAAAATTTATTTCTTTAATTCTGCAGGAACTTCAATTTCCTCTACAATGCCTGTTTTAACACCATCTTTCAATACAGAGATTTCAACACGTCTGTTAAAACGCCTTCCTTCTTCGGTGTCAGAACCGTCTGCTAGTGTGTTTTTAGCAATAGGATCTTTCTCTCCAAAGGTTGAAGTCTGGATTCGTGAAGATTTTATACCCTTACTTTCCAAATAGTTTTTGGCCGCTGCGGCTCTTCTTCGTGAAAGTGCAGCATTATAAACATCAGAGCCTTTAGCATCTGTGTAGGCATTAAGTTTAACCTTATATTCGGGATTTGTATTTAAAACAGCGACTACCCGGTCAAGGTCGGCGGTTGCTTGTGAAGTTAGATCCGATTTATCGAAATCAAAGAAGATCGATTTTATTTTTTCAGTTGCTACCGGAACAGCTTCTTTCATGGCTGTATCAACTCTAGGTGCAGTCATGGTATCTGTTGATGAAATTTTTACCGAATCAATCGGCTTAATTACAGGCACATTGGCTTCTTCACTTTTCTTCTCACAACCTCTCCACCATACGAATAGCGCTAATAGCAGCAATGGGAGTATTATCCACCACCATTTGAATTTGCCTTCAGCCTCGGCCGCCTTGGGAACAACAATGGGAGCTGCCACAGGAATTGTCGTTGCTGCTGGGGCCACTGAAGCAGCGGCTATTGGTACCACATATTTTTCAGCACAAGAACGACCAACTTCTCTTCCTGATTCATCTTTTAGTATTTTAATGCGGTGTCCAGCTTTATCAATATATTCATATTTGCTTTCGTCATTGCGATGTTTTAAGACCATTGCAAGTTCATCCTGCAAATTAACTTCCTTATCAAATCCTTCTGAGCGGAGTAAAACTTTGCCCTCATTGTTATACCACACAAAGTAATATTGACCATTTTTTTCAAATTGGGCTATTCCATTTTCATCTGGTTCAAAGCCGGTATATTCATGGCACGCAAGGTAATCGTCTTCTTTGCTACCTGTTAATGCAAGTGCCGGCGGTGCCAGTAATGGGAACAAACCAAACAATCCTTGTTCATCATCAATCGGACAGCTTCGGGCAATTTCTTTTCGGTTCGCAGCCAGCAATGATATAATACGGGTGCCGTTAGTAAAATGACGGGTTTTATAGCGTTCAGGTATATCTTTATTATTTATGACAGCCTGAACACCATTATCCCGGGCAGGCATTGATCCGTAACCCTCACTTCTTAAAATTACATTGTCCTCATTATCGACCATGGCAAAATAGTGTTGTCCGTTGGAATGAGTAAATGTGGTGAAGCCCTCGAAACTAGATTTTGGATGTCCCCGGTAAGCACTGCATGACAAGTAATTGTCTTCGCCATTAGTATCCGTGGTTAGTGTTTGTAATGCGGCTGCGGCTTTTTTTCTTTCCGAAGGTAAAAGCGCCATAGCTTCAGCTTCTGTATCAAAAAAATCGGTAATGGCAATTTCCTGATAATTGGCAGCGGTAAGACTAAGGTAATATTTACCGTCATTAGTCGTACTCAGTTTATAACGTTCGTCAAGATCCCGGTTGTTAACTACTGAATTTATGCCATTATTAAGGGCTATTTCTGAAGGATATCCTTCACTGATTAATAAAACATTAGCATTTTCATCCTGCATGGCAAAATAATACAAGTTGGTTTGTTCGTCTTGAAAAGCAGAAAAACCGGCTACCGATGAGGCGGGTTTGTTTTTGTAGCGTTCGAAATTTAGATAGTCTTCTGTATTCATATTGAAATGTTTAAGATGCTTTAAAAATGAAGAGGGTTCACAATGATGGGGATTAGCGTGCCTTGAATGAAAGAAACAATGTTTTGAGTTGCGAAGGGTAAGTTTAAGTCAAGTTACAAAAGTGCGACACAATAAATAATACCTGTCTTGTATGGAAGTTGGTTTACCCGAACAAGAACTCAACTATAAGTTAACATTTATTCTGATATTCAGCAAATTGTCAATTAAAACAGCAATAATTTATTAATGGTACTTTCATAATAAATGGGAATCTGGCATCAAGAGTCAATGCTTGTCTACAAAACCATGTTGTTGGTCGGCATAAGGATTAAAATAACAGCTTAAAAGCTATTTTTGAAATTATTAATTATACTAAAACTGCATTGGGAGAGTTAAAGAATATTCGTGTCATTTTAATTCACGTGATTGCGTGGATAGGAGTTTTTACTATTCCGGAGTTGTTAAGACCTGATATGCCGGGGCTGCAATCCAAATTTATTTCTCTTCATCACATTCTTACCTTCAATCTTCCTCTTATAGGTTTCTTTTATTTAAATGCGTATTTTCTTATTCCGAAGCTTTTAAGGAATAGACCGCCTTATGTGTACATAATTTCAGTTTTAGTAATTATAATCTGCATGGTATATGCAGATTCATTGGTTAAGAGCGGGATACCTTCACCGAGCAGAATGCGACCACCGCGTGGTGGCCATGGCGAAATGCGAATGTTCTTCACCTTTCCTCTGCTGTTTATGTGGGCAGTTAGCACCAGCTATCGGTTTTTTATTGATCAGCTAAAAACCGACAGAGAAAATAAGGAGCGAGAAAATATTCACCTTAAAACAGAGCTTTCTTTTTTACGATCACAGATTAGTCCGCATTTTATTTTTAATATTCTAAACAGCCTGGTAGCGTTATCTCGTAAACGTCCGCAACAAGTGGAACCGGTTATTATTCAACTTTCCGATATGATGCGTTACATGCTCTATGAGAACGATGAACGAAAAGTGAGTGTAGCAAGAGAAATAGAATACCTGGAAAATTATATCGACCTACAAAAACTACGATTCGGCGATATGGTAAAGGTTAATTTCTCTGTTTATAATGATGCAGGCAATAAAATGATAGAACCCATGTTATTGATTCCATATATTGAAAATGCTTTTAAGCATGGTGTTGGACTGATTAATAATCCTGTAATTGACATCCATTTGCGAGCCGAGGGGAATGAATTAGCATTGACTGTTCAAAACCGTTTTAACGATAACGATCAGAAAGATGTTAGCTCTGGCATTGGTCTGAAAAATGTGGAAAGGCGCCTAAAAATATTGTATGATAAACGCCACCAATTACGTTTATCAAAAGATGAAGAGTGGTTTAAAGTTGATTTGAAAATTGAACTTGAATAAGCCCTCAAAAACACTGCATAACTAAATTTTAAAGTCAAATTCATAACATGAATTGCATTGCTGTAGATGATGAACCATTAGCATTAGAGTTGCTGGCAGATAACATTGCGAAAATCCCTTTCTTAAACCTGATAGCCACCTGCCGAAATCCTTTTGAAGCGATGGAAGTGCTGAACAACGAGCAGGTTGATCTCATTTTTATGGATATTCAAATGCCTGGCTTAACTGGTGTCCAGTTTTTACAATCGACTTCCATAAGCCCGTTGGTGATATTTATTACAGCCTATGAGAAATATGCGTTAGAAGGTTATAGCTTAAACGTTGTCGATTATTTGCTGAAACCAGTTGCTTTTGATCGCTTTTTAAAAGCCGTAAATAAAGCGTATGATCTATTCAATCTTAAGAATAAGAATAATGCTGCTATAACGAGCCCACCTGATTATCTATTTATCAATTCTGAATACAATTTAGTTAAGGTTAATTTGGGTGATATTTTATATGTGGAGGGGTTGAAAGATTATGTAAAAATATTCATCAGTAAACAGGAACGCCCCATTTTATCGCGAATGAACATTAAAGCGATAGAAGAAAAGCTGCCGACAGGTAAGTTTATCAGGGTGCATAAATCATTCATTATATCCACTAATAAAATTGATTCCATCAGGAAAAACCGCATCAGAATTGGTGAAGCGGAAATTCCGTTAAGCGATAATTTTAAAGATGAACTGATGAAATACATTCATCCCGACAAGAGTTAAAATCGGCACATAACCGAACTTTGTCGTCACATGAAGTCATAGCGTCTATTTCATTTTAGGAGTTTATTTATTCAGGTCATTTTTGGAAAGTAAACAGACCTGAATGAATAGAAAATTAATTTTATGCCTCGTTTTGACGTTGCTATGTGTTAAGGCGCTGAAAGCCCAAACACGACTCAAAGACGTATTGCTCTCTAAATACTACCGGGGATCACTTGCCTCAGTTTTTGACAGTATAGCTGTTGATCATAATCTGAAATTTTCTTTTGATCGTGAGCGTATGCGGTATTCCTTTGCCGAACGCTATGCCGATATGCCTCTTGATGTGGCATTGAAATACATTTGTCTGGAATATGGACTCAAGTACTACGTAGGCGCTGATAATGTCATTTTTGTGCTTGATAAGAAGCAAAAGATCGATCCGATAACGATGGCCAGTGCCACACAGCAAATTGGAGAAAAAGCAACCATTGCTGCTGTAAAGCATAATTACATTTTAACCGGACGAGTAATTGACGCCAGCAGCGGCGAATCACTGCCCTATGTTAGTATTGGAATTAGTGGAACCAAGTTGGGAACAGCCACCAATGCTGATGGTTATTTTACCTTGAACAAAGTGCCTTCAGATACATCAACGCTGGCCATCAATTATTTAGGCTATAATAAAACCTCGGTACACCTTAATCCGGATCTTCCTAAAACAGGTTTTATCATCGAATTAAAACCCGATAATGAATTAGAAGAAGTGCTTGTAGTTGCCGATAAAGAAGAGCTGATGAAAGTCTCGGAAAAAGTGAGTATGATCAAAATGTCGCCTCAAAAGCTGGCTATGTTGCCCAATGTAGGTGAAAAGGATATTATGCGGTCTTTTCAGCTAATGCCTGGAGTTTCTGCCAGTAATGAATCCTCATCTGGTTTGTATATACGAGGAGGAACACCGGATCAAAATCTTATTGTTTACGATGGATTTACAGTTTATCAGGTAGATCATTTATATGGTTTTTACAGTGCCTTTAACTCCAACGCCATTAAAGATGTGCAGTTGTTTAAAGGCGGGTTTGAACCTAAATATGGTGGCAGGCTTTCAAGTGTTACCGAAATTACCGGAAAAGAAGGCAATAGCAGAGGTTTTAATATCGGTGGCGATATTAGTCTGCTAAGCTTGAATGCATACGTAGAGTCGCCGTTAGGAGATAATGTAACATTGCTTTTGGCGGCTCGACGTTCTTATAAAGGACCGTTGTACAACAAGATTTTCAATAAGTTTAATAGCAGTAATAGTTCAACAGCTCAGCAACGAGCTCCTATGGGAGGCGGACCGGGAGGTCGGGGAAATGCATTTGATAATGCCACAACTGTTTCGTCTTATTTCTATGATTTTAATGGAAAGTTTACCTATAAACCATCAAAAAAGGACGTGCTTTCATTGAGTATTTACAATGGAACCGACAATCTTGATAATTCACAAGAATCAAGCGCCCCAAGTTTTGGAGGAGGAGGGGGAGGCCGCGGATTCGGATTTAATGTAAATGATGTGACCAATTATGGTAATCTAGGTGGAAGTTTACGCTGGGCACGCAAATGGTCGGAACGCTTTTTCAATACTACTGTTTTAGGTTATTCTAATTATTATAGTGATCGTGATCGTTCGAATTCCAACACGATAACAGATGAAGACGGTAATAGTCGGGATATTAAAACCGGAACGTTGGAAAATAATGACCTGAAAGACATCACTTTTAAATCGGATTTTGAATATGCCTGGAGAAAGGATAATAAGTTGAAATTTGGAGCTTACGGTATCAATTACGCTATAAAATATACTTACAGCCAGAATGATACATCTACAGTACTAGACAGGCATACATCCGGAAACGTGGCCGGAATCTACATTCAAGATCAGCAATTTTTGTTAGGTGATAAGCTTTCTCTTGAACCCGGCCTGCGTTTCTCTTATTTTGATCAAACCTCAAAAACATATACCGAGCCTCGTTTAACTATCAATTATAAACTTAATAACAAGTTGATGATTAAAGCGGCCACGGGTAAATATTATCAGTTTGCAAACCGTGTGCTACGTGAGGATGTACTTTCCGGAAGCCGTGATTTCTGGATATTATCCGATAATAATAATGTTCCGGTTAGCTCAGCTACACATTATATTTTAGGGGCTTCGTATGAAACACATCAATACATATTCAGTGCTGAATATTATTATAAAGATTTAAAGGGAGTAACTGAATATTCATTACGTTTTAATCCGTCGAGAGGAGGTGTTTCTTATGAGGAGAATTTTCTCAATGGTATTGGGTATGCCCAGGGAATTGAATTCTTATTGCAGAAAAAAATAGGCCATTATAACGGTTGGATCAGTTATTCAATTGGCGAAGCCAGAAATAAGATTGAGGCCTATTCGCCTAATTATTATGCTGCTAGTCAGGATGTGCGTCACGAGTTAAAAATCGTGAATATCTATAAACTTGGCCGTTGGAATTTTTCAGGAGATTGGGTGTTTGCTACTGGACGACCATATACAGCTCCGCAAGGAGGATATGAAATTACTTTGCTTGATGGAACCACACAAAGTTTTATCAATATAGGGGCTAAGAATGGCTCGCGCTTGCCTGATTACCACCGGTTAGACCTGGCTATTAATTACGAGTTACGCGGAGCCGACTCCGGAACCAACATTGGTTCTATTGGTCTTTCTTTTTTCAATGTTTACAACCGAAAGAATGTTTGGTACAAAGAATTTCAGATAGCCGATAACCAGGTTGTTGAAACCAATGTGAATTACCTCGGCCTTACACCAAACCTAACCCTAACACTTAAATTAAGATAACATGAACATACAGTTAGTTAAGTATGATCTGGGCATACTGAAACGGTATACATATAAGCTGAAGTTTGTTTTTATACTGATTATTACGGCTCTACTTTCAGCCTGTGAAACGGAAGAAACAACCGATCTTGCTGCAATTGATAAACCAGTTGTTGAAGCCTATCTTGTTCCCGGCCAGGTAGTAAATGTGCATATTACTCAGCAAATTGGTTTCGGAACGGCAGATACCGCACAGGTTCCCATAAATGATTTATCTGTTTTTATAGCTGACGGCACTAATGAATATCCATTAGTAGATGTGTCGGATGGTATTTATCAATCGGGCTCAGAGCTGGCAATTTCTGAAGGGAAAACGTACACTTTAAGGTTCAATTATAAAGATAATATAGTAAGTGCTGAGACAACAATTCCAACCAAACCACAAAATTTTGCAGCATCGGCAACCACGTTTACTGTTCCTGTGTTTGATATGGGTAGTGGCGTACGCCCCGAGTTCCCTGATCCAATAAAATTAACATGGACAAATCCTGCCCATGATTATCATTTGATCGTAGTGCAAAATATAGAAACTGCTCCAACAGCAATAAGCTTTGGATTTCCCGGAGGTGGAAGTTCGTCAACAGACCGGCGGCCGATCTTCCGAAATCAACCTGACCAAGGGGGAACTTATGATCTGAATCTTCAAAGTTTTAGTTATTATGGTAATCATAAGTTAATTCTTTATCGGATCAATCCTGAATACGCTGCATTATATCAGCAATCAGGGTCCAGTTCTCTAAATCTTAAAAATCCATCCACAAATATTAAAAACGGCTTAGGCATCTTCACCGGGATCAATGCCGATACATTGTCATTGAAAGTGAACTAGTTATAAAAATGTATGAAATCGATAGTGAAATGTGCCATAACCGCGTTAGTACTGTTTTCAGCGTGTTCTTCAGGTAAACAGGCAACCAGCTCAAAAGCAACAGAAAATAATCAGGTAGATGGCATTCCGACTGAGTGGGGACAGCCTATCCGTTTTACGGATACAGATAGTGGAATTGAATATGCGATGGCTAATAATGATCGTTATTTATTTCTCATTTTTCGTATTATCAATCCTCAACTTGAAATGAAAATGCTTGTTTCTGGAGCTAGATTATGGTTTGATGCTAATGGAGGAACGAGTGAGCATAATACAATTGAATTTCCTTTAAAAAAATGGGATGCCGCCTCCTATTGATCATGAAAAAAACAGGGCAATCATGATGGAAGATCTTCTTCTTCAGAAAAGAGAGTCAATAATAAGTGGATTTATCAAGACTCCTCAAGGCGAAAAGGCCTTGGATAGTATTGGAGAATTTCAGTTGAAACTACTGATCAATAATGATGAAAGTTTAGTTTATGAGGCCGCTATTCCATTGGCTAACTTGTATGAGAAGGACGTAACTCCTAATAAAAAAACACTGACTATCGGTTTTAATATTAACGGATTTAAAATGAGTGATTCAAAACCTGAACGTGGAACAGGGAATGGATTCCCTCCAGGTGGTGGAAGAAGACCCGGTGGTTCTGGAGGAATGGGAGGAGGGATGCCAGGAGGAAGAGGAGAAATGGGTGGTGGTCCGCATGGTGGACATGGTCAGGGAATGCCACCTCAAAATGGAATGCGTGGGCAAATGGATGCGTTATCAAAAGAAACCAAATTGAAATTTAAAGTAGAGCTGGTTAATTAATCAGGATATAACTTTTTTTCTGTTTTGATTTAAACCCTTTTGCTTTTGATCAATCTCATTAGCATTGGGGTTTTTACCGTAATAAGGAATTCAAGTTCTTATTCTCATTTAATGCCTATTGACTGCGGTCGGCAATAACGATTCTCTAATAAGAATGGTTGAATTTCCATTTTAAAACTATTAAGAAATAACGGTTGAAAAGTAATTGAAAATATGAATGATATAGCTCAGGTATAACAATGTTTTTACAATGCTATATGATTATCAAAATTAACTTTGAGACCTACGAAAAAATCCATGAAGAAAGTTTTACTAACAGTGTTATGCGGTCTGTTGGCTGCCAGTGCTTTTGCACAATCCTCCAAAGGAACCGGGAAGATCAGTGGAGTTGTTATCGATTCAATAAGCAAGCAGCCGATTGATTTTGCCACTATTGCTTTAATGCGGATAGCTGATGCTAAATCGATTAATGGCGGATTAAGTGATGATAAGGGTGTTTTTAAACTAACCGGAATCCCCAACGGTGATTATAAATTGGTGGTAACCTTTATTGGATATAAAACCACAGCCACCAAAAAAATAAGCATTACAGATCAGGATAATGATATTAAAGTAGGCAAAATTTTGCTGCAGGCTTCCGGAAAGCAGTTGGACGAGGTTACTGTAGTAGGGCAGAAGGAGTTGGTGGAGAATAAGATAGATAAAATGGTATATAACGCCGAAAAGGATGTTACTTCTAAAGGCGGCGATGCAGGTGATATTCTTCGTAAAGTACCGATGGTAAGTGTTGACCTTGACGGAAATGTTGAACTTCGCGGAAGTTCAAATGTAAAAGTATTGATCAACGGAAAACCTTCAACTATCGTAAGTAATAACGTTGCTGATGCGATGAAAATGATTCCTGCCGATCAAATTAAGAACATTGAAGTAATTACTAATCCTTCAGCAAAATATGATGCGGAAGGAACCGCAGGTATTATCAATATTGTAACCAAGAAAACGGAAGTTGCTGGAGTTACAGGAAATATCAGTTTAAATGGTGGTACTCGTTTTAATCGCGGAAATGGAAGTATCAATTACCGTAAAGGCAAACTGGGATTAAATGCCGGTGCCAGTGGTATGTATTTTATTCCTGCTGACGGGTCGACTACGTTTTTACGGAATAGCTTTATTGCTGATACCGTAAGAACCAACAATCAGAATGGTTCGAACAGGAGCGGAAGAAATGGTGGCAACATGAACTTTGGATTTGATTATGATCTTACCAAAACCAGTACATTAAGCAGTAGTATCAAATACAGCCAATGGAAAAACGATAATGAGAATGTTGTGTTGGTATCAAACTCTGACAATTTTGATGGATTGCGGAAGCAATACAACCGTAATTCAGAGAATAATTTCAAACGTTCAGGTCTTGACTGGAGTACAGATTACCGTAAAACGTTTGCCAAACCTCAACAGGAACTTAGCCTGAGTTTCCAGATGAGTAATGATGATAATAATACCATTACCAATTCATTATTTGATGGTATTGTTGCATTTCCTGACAGTGCAGAAAGAAGCTTCAATAAAGGTAAAAACCGTGAGCTAACCTTTCAGGCTGATTACGCTCAACCGTTATCCCAAAAGGTATTGCTTGAAGTAGGTGGAAAAACTATCCTCCGTGATATTACAAGTAAATACGCTTATGAAGTGTTAAGTCCTCAGGGCAATTACGAGCCAGTAGCTTCCCGTAATAATGAATTTGATTACACCCAGAATGTGTATGCAGGATATGCATCATTTAATGTAACTTTTAACAAAAGCTATTCATTAAAAGCAGGTGGTCGTTTAGAACGTACTGAAATCACCGGTGATTTTACATCAACTGAAGGTACCAGGGTAAATAACAGCTATAATAACTTTGTGCCAAGCATAACCTTACAGCGTTCTTTTAAAGATATGTCTTCGCTTAAGGTGAGTTATAGCCGTCGTATCCAACGACCAGGTTTAAGAACACTTAATCCATTTATTGATGCAACTGACCCGCAGAATATTTCATTTGGTAATCCATTTCTATCACCTGAAAAAACCAATTCATTTGAGTTAGGTTATTCAAAGTTTATGGGTAAAAGCTCGATCAATGCCTCATTGTATTATAAAAAGACCAATGATGTAATTGAAAGTGTTGTGTCTACGTTAGATAGCGGAAGAATTTCGGCTACCACTTATATGAATATTGCAAGTAGCTCATCTGTCGGTTTAAATCTTTTTGGTTCATTGCAGATCGGTCAGCGCTTAACGTTGAGAGGAAATGTGAATGTGTACACCTACAATGTCGATGATCCGAATGTAAAGACTACTTACAGCAGCAACAGTATTTTGTATAGTGTTAATGCGAATGCTTCATGGTCGTTGCCAAAAGATTTTGCAATTGAAGCATTTGGAATGTTTAACTCCCCTCGTAGAACAATTCAGGGAGAAAATCCTTCATTTTCAATGTTTAATATTGGTTTTAAGAAGGATTTCATGGAAAAACGTGCAAGCATAGGTATGAACTTATCGAACCCGTTCAATGAGTATCGTGACTTTACCAGCAAAATCAGTGGAAACGGATTTGATCAGTCGAGCCAGACTTCTGTGCCGTTCCGTTCAATTGGTATTTCCTTCAGTTATCGTTTCGGTAAGGTTGATTTTAATCCTCAACAGAAAAAAGGAAAGCCTGGAAGCAAGAAATCGGGTGTTAATAATGACGATATAAAACAAGATGGCGATGCTCAACAGCAAGGCGGAATGTAATGTATTTTACAGCAGTTAAACTTTCATCGCCCTGATTTCAGGAGTAAACCTCAATCGTTAGTTCGACTGAGGTTTTTTGTTGCATATAAGTTACTTTCTATTAAAATAGAATAGTGTAATATTGTCCCCAATTATAAAAACACATACATATCTAATGAATTTTAAAATTACCTATTTGATTGGTGCATGCTTGTTTTTTGCAACAGCAGCCCATGCTCAGGTTGATACAATTTTTACCAATAATGAAAAAATTGCTTGCAATGTTAAAGAAGTTACTGCCGATGCAGTGAAGTACGTATATCCTAATGAGGACGTTATAAATACTGTTTATAAAAATACTATTTATAAAATAGCTTTTAAATCGGGTCGGACCCAGACTTTCGCCGAACAAACAAATTTTAAGGAGTTAAAAAGTGTAGAGGATTTCGATATGATTGCGATTGCCCATGTTGAGGCGGAAACCAACGGACTTTTTAAGTTAGATGCTGTTAGTGCAAAGGCAAAAGGAACAACAGTTTACTCGAGTATGACCCGGGTAAAAGAAAGAGCTTATAAAAAGCTCAAAATTTGCGGGGCAATGAACGGTGCCAACCTTATTTATTTAACACAGAATCTGACCGAAGGAAATAGATACGGAAGTCAGTATACACCAGGCTCTTCAACAGAAACAAACGTTGCCGGAGTAGCATATTCTAATAAATTGCCAAATGCAAAGAAGTTTGAAACATTAACTGCAGGACAGAAAATATTTGTTGCTAACGTAATGTATAAACTAGGGGATTCTGATCCTGATTATACAAAATCGCAAACTAATGTAGCATTAGAAATTCAGGAGGTTTTAAATGAGGGAGGTCTGATCTTCTTAGTCGGAAAACTTGATGGTGAAAAAACTACGAAATTCAGAGTTTCTTATTTAACTGATAACTCATTCAGCATTGTTTTCAAAACAAAATCTGCTATTTACAGCTATAGCTTTAATGTTGATGCGATCTGATAATTGTATCATTTAAATAAATAGACCTCAGTCGTTAATCCGACTGAGGTTTTTTGTTGAATCAGTTTTCCGGGGTAAGTCTATCTTAGTATACCTATTTATTTTATTGAACATTTAGAAATGGAAAAAACTGACTCGCTATTTATTAGCATTACCGATAGAAGTAAAGTATTTAATTTATTGTTAAAACTGTCGCCAGATGCAACTCCTGTTTTTGGATCAATGACGCCTCAACATATGATTGAACATTTGATTCAAACGATCAGGTACTCAAACGGAACGGATACTATTTCTCTTTTGTATGAATCAACTAAAGCCGGACAGATAAAGACAGGCGTAATCTATACGGATAACGAACTTCCTAAAGGCTTTAAAAGCCCTTTGCTACCTAAGGACGGACTTGCTACGCTTCAATATGTCGATTTGCAAACTGCTATTAATCAGTTAAGAATTGAGTTGGAACAGTTCGATCAGTACTTTAAAGATAACCCGGATGCAAAACCTGTAAACCCATTAACCGGTGAGCTTGCATTTGAAGAATGGCTCGTGTTTCATGGAAAGCACTTTACTCACCATTTTAAACAGTTTGGTTTATTGTAGAATTCTCATTGTAGAGAGGAGACAGTAGAACAAAATTTGTCATGCTGAGGCACGAAGCATCTGTTTTTTTCATACATTGAACTTACAGATCCTTCGTTCCTCAGGATGAAAAGACTAATCAGATCTCCTGAAGCCCTTAGTTCTTGAAAATGTTGTATAGTGTCACTTTTGCAAGGAAGTTCCCCTTTAGGTGGCAGGGGGTTTCTCAATAAAAATAAAACTTTCAAAATATTTTGAAAGTTTAGAAAGTTTATTACATTTGTACATGGAATTAAAAGAAGCAAGAGAAAAGTTCATACAAACCTGGGGAGCATTAGGCTCTAACTGGGGAATTAATAGAAGTATGGCACAAGTACACGCACTTCTTTTGGTTTCGCCTTCGGCCTTGAGTACAGAAGATGTAATGACTGAGTTGAACATTTCTCGTGGTAATGCCAATATGAATTTGCGTGATTTGATCGATTGGGGGTTGGTTAGCAAAGTGATTAAATCTGGAGAGCGCAGAGAGTTCTTTGAAGCTGAAAAAGACATGTGGAAAGTGGCCATGCAGATTGTGAAACAGCGTAAAAAACGAGAATTGGATCCGGTGCTAAAAGTAATGCTTGAATTGAATAATGTGGAAGGTGATAAAAGCAGCGATGAATATAAAGCTTACAGCCAGACCATAAAAGGGATTACCCAATTTTCAAACAAAGCCGATTCTGCTCTCGAAACCTTCTTGAAAGCGGATGAGAGTTGGTTTTTGTCCACTTTTATGAAAATGCTCAAATAGAGCACTTTTTTTTAATATAAACTTTCAAAAATTATTGAAATTACTGAATATAAAATCATTTCAAACTTTTAAAATCTAATAATATGAACTACATTGTTTTAACCTACCTGATCTATCTTCCTATCGCTGCCTGTTTAACTATTTGGGTAGGAAATACGTTGTTTAAAAACGGTAAAGTATTTCTCGTAGATATCTTTCAGCAGAATAAGGAATTGGCAGATGCTGTTAATAAGCTATTACTGGTTGGCTTTTATTTATTGAACATTGGTTATGCCGTGTGGGCAATGAAGGTTTTTGACAATATTGTAACCACGCAAGGGGTAATTGAGGTGTTAAGTGAGAAAATTGGAGCCATCATTTTGGTTTTAGGGGTGGTACACTTTACCAACATTATTGCGCTTTATAAACTTCGTAAACGTACGGTTTCTCACTATAAAAACTTTGTTCAGCAGCAAATACCTGTAAATGACTAATCGCTATCTCGATGAAAAAAATGATTATAGCCGGAGGAAGTGGCTTTCTGGGACAAAACCTGGCAAGTCACTTTAAAGAGCAGTTTGATGAGATCGTGATTCTTTCACGAAAGATATCCTGTTCAAAGGAAAATGTAAATGTTCGTTTTGTACAATGGGATGGTGTTTCTCAAGGCGAATGGAGTAAAGAACTGGAGGGAGCTGCGGTGTTGATTAACCTGGCGGGCAAAAGTGTGAACTGCCGGTATAACCGGGAAAATCAACGGAAAATACTGTATTCCCGGCTTAATGCAACGGGGGCATTAACAATTGCCATCTCCAACCTGGTTCAGAAGCCGAAAGTATGGTTAAATGCAGCTTCTGCAACTATTTACAGGCATGCTGAAGATAAGGATATGACAGAAGCGACTGGAGAATATGGAGAAGGTTTTTCTGTAAACGTTTGTACTGCCTGGGAGAATGCTTTTTTAAGCGCAAGTATCCCTTCAATAAGGAAAATTGCTTTGCGAATTGGAATTGTTTTGGGCAAAGACGATGGTGTGTTTATCCGTTTTAAAAACCTGGTAAAATTTGGCTTAGGGGGAAAGCAAGGTAAAGGAACACAGTTTTTTAGTTGGATACATGTAGAGGATTTTTGCAGGAGTGTGGAGTGGTTAATTGATCATGAGGATCAGGTTGGGATTTTTAACATTACAGCACCTGCGCCTGTTACTAATCGTTTCCTGATGCATCAATTCCGCAGAGCGATGAACTGTTCGATAGGTTTGCCTTCACCAGAATGGATGCTTAAAATCGGAGCAGTATTAATAGGAACTGAAACAGAGCTGATTTTGAAAAGCAGGAGGGTGGTCCCTGAACGACTTGTTGAAAGCGGATTTGAATTTAGTTATCCGACCATTCCGGTTGCATTGAGAAATTTAATTTGAGCTATAGTGAATATTAACATAATATTGTCATCCTGAGGAACGAAGGATCTGGATGTTTAATGCCTCCAAACAAATAGATGCTTCGTTCCTCAGCATGACAAATAATGCACAGGCAGTTGTTTTTGCCTTGGAATGACATACATTAAAGTAGAATTTATTATGCTAATAGCTTTTCAACATCTAGCTCGTTATAACTATCAATAAAAGCAATAACATTATCATATTGCTCAAACTCATCTTTTGTATGCATTACCGTATTGATAACAACTGTTTTCATACCCGCATTCCTGGCCGCTTCAACACCTTTCGGAGCGTCTTCAAAAACAATACAATCTTCGGGTTTGGCATCCAAAAGTGCAGCGCATTTTAAAAACACTTCCGGATTGGGTTTACTTTCAGCAACATCATTAGCACTTACGATAGTAGAAAAATAATGACGAATGTTAAGTCCGTCTAATACAAAATCGATATTAATAGGAATAGCAGCGGTCCCGATGGCCATTTTAACCTGAGCAGCCTCTGTAGTTCGAAGAAAATTGTCAAGGCCGTCAATTAATTTTAAATGTGAAAGGAATGCCTTTTGATAACGTTTTTCCTTTTTCAGAGAAATGGCATCCATCTCCTCTTGTGTAAATCTGCCTGCTCCAAAAACACGAACTAATAATTCGTCATTTTTACCGTACATCTGCTTATCAACTTCAGCTTTGGTTAAGCCTGCGTTCAAATCATTGTTCAGTATATCAAACCATGCAACAGAATGAAATGGCATATCGTTGATCATTGTGCCATTCATATCAAATAAAAATGCTTTACTCATTTAGCTATTAGGTTTTAGCGGTTAGCTATTAGCTGATTTCTAAATAGCCAATACTAACCGCTTATTTATATTCTTATTAGCCGTAAGGTTTATGCGTATTAGTCATTAGCTAAAAGCCAACTGCTAATAGCTAATAGCTAACCGCTATTCGCTAATTCTTCTTAATCGTTTTTAAATTAAGCAGGTTTAGGGCATTGGTTCTGTATCCGGTTATATTGTTCTGGTACATGTTAACCAACTGGTCGTAGAATAGTATCACTACAGGCGCTTCCTCCATTACCAAATTATCCATCTCGCGATACAACTCATAACGGATAGAGTCATTGGTTTCAAAATAAGAACGCTCAAATAGCACATCAAATTTCTTGTTTTTAAAACTTGTGTAGTTTGGCCCAATCGGAACGTAATTTTTGGAGTAGAAAACTGATAAATAATTCTCTGCATCCGGATAATCGGCAATCCACGAGCCCCTGAAAAAATTCACATTCTTCTTAGCGATCATTTCCCGAAGGCTGGCCATTGGTTGCACTTCAACCTTGGTTTTGATGCCGATTTCACTTAACTCGCCTTGTACATATTCAATCAGGTCACGATAAGTGGTTGAAGTATGCAGTGTAATTTCAGGCAAACCTTCCCCATTCGGATGTCCCATTTGCGCCAATAATTGCTTAGCCTTTTCGGGATTATATTGATAGCCCTTTACCTCATTTTCATCAAATCCCGGCATTCCCTTAGGGATAAATCCTTGATGTCCGGGAGTACCAATACTGTTTCTTAAATATTTCACCATTTGTTTGCGGTCGATTGCATAATTAACCGCCTGACGAAAACGCTTGTCTTTAAACGGACTGTTTTTTACAATAGCCATTGAACTGTCTACCAACATCCCCAGGTATTCTGTGTTTAGGTATGGGCCTTTTATCAGCTTGAATTTGCCGTTGTACTTTTCCTGTAATTTTCCGGATTTGGTTAAAATATCGTCGCGATAGCTGCCATCAATGCTGTTAAAGAAATCAAGGTTATGTTTCAGAAACTCCATAAAGGCCGTTTGTTTATCGGCAATAAAAGTGATTTTCACTGCATCTAAATAGGGGAGTCGGTCATTACCCAGTTTTTCCCAATAGCGTTCATTTTTAAGAAAAACCATAATCTCACCCTCTTTCCAGTATTTAAACTTGAAAGGCCCCGTACCTACAGGATGATTTCTGAAATCTTTACCATAAAACTCCGCCACTTCATAAGGCACTACTGAACAATATTGAGCCGTTAATAAACTTGGAAATGCAGGGAATGGTTTTTCAAGATTGATACGAAATGTAGAATCATTTACCGCCTCAAAAGGTTTCTGGTGGTTAATCTTATCATTAAATATCCATGCTCCGGCAGAAGCAATTTTGGGATCAACAATACGATTAAAACTATAAACAAAGTCGGATGCAACTACTTTTCTCCCTTTGCCATTAATAAAATGTTCATTGTCGTGGAAATAGACATCATTTCGCAAGTGAAATGTATAAGTACGACCCTCGTTATCCAGCTCAAAACTTTTTGCAACTGCCGGAACAGCCTTTAAACTGTCATTCAACTGCAACAAACCGTTAAAAAGCATATTTACTCCCCACAAATTAAATTGCGTTCGGGCGAAAGCAGGGTCAAGAGAAGTAATTCCCTGATCCAGGTTTATATTGAAAACCTTTTTATCAGCATTATCCTTATTGCCTGAACACGAAATGGTTAAAATGGTAAAGGAGAAAATAGAAAGAATGAGAACAGACTTTTTAAAACAGTTCATGTATGCTGATAGGGATTTTTATAAGAGAATAACGAATTAGAATCGGTATTAATAATTCATTATTCAACTTTCATAATTAATTATATTCTACTTTTGCAACGAAAATAAGCTAATTCATTTAAAATATGCATAGCCGCTCGCAACTATTGGCAGATGTTCCTGCCGAACTACGTGAAGACCTTGAAACCCGTATTGATATTATTGAACATAAACTTAAGTATGTAACCGATAAACCTAGCATTGCCATTGTGGAAAGCCTGGATCCGTTGAAATTGGCAACTGTAGATGAAGAGTTACTAGGTTTAGCAGGCGGAACAGCAATAAAGGCAGAGGATGCATCATTATGGAATGATCTGAAAACGATTGATCCTGAAATTTTGATTTTTGCAATAAAAGGAAACTCAATTCCTCAAACGCTTTCAGCTGTTTTTGAAAAAGTACCAATGGAGCTTTTAGGCGAATTGTTTGCCATGAAAAGCAACCGTGTATTTATCGCCGAATCAGAAAACTTTTATAATGTATCAGGAGAGAAATTAGTTGATCACCTCGAACTTGTTGCCGAAATTATCAATCCGAAGCAATTCTATTTTGGTTTTGAGGGTAATGGATGGGTTAAATTAAGTATATAATTACACTGATTTAAAGGAGGATTATACCGATTAAAATAGGATTACATCAATCTTAAAAAATAATCGGTGTAATCCCATCAATAATAAGTGTAATCTAAAAAGTCAAAAACTTATCCGCCTGATCATTCATAAACTTTAATGTAGTTTGGCAGGTAACATGTCCTTCTGCATCAAGCACCGTATTAATTCTTGGGATATGAATGCGCATTGGTAAAACGGTAAGGCCGATATAATTACAAATACCGGTAAAGTGCTCTACTCCGCGGATATTTCCATAGGTTCCGTCGGCAAGACCAACCAGCGCCGTTTTTTTTCCCGAAAAGCTTTCCGGAAATTTACAACCATCAATAAAAGTTTTCAATACTCCCGGGAAACTGCCATTATATTCGGGTATTACAAAAACAAACTTTTGAGTTGCACTTACCAGGTCCTGTATTTTTTGAAACTGTTCACTTCTTCTACCATACAAATCAGATTTTATCATATTATCGGGTAAATCTGTGAGTGAAATTAAATTTGCTTCAACACCTCTTTGAGTGAGTAAATGCTGGTAAAATTTAGCTATTAATAATGTTTTGCTATCGTGACGGTTGGTGCCGGCAATAATTGAAATCATATGTTGAAATTTATCGTGGTAACAGTTCTTTAATTGTTTTGTTTAAATTGTATCTTTAGGCGCTTTAAAAACGGCAGCAAAGCTAATTAAAATTACTGTAATGCCGCTAAATAAGCCTAATAGAGCAATTTAAACAGTTAAACATACCAGCTAAATGAGTAAGATTATTGCGCTTGCCAATCAGAAAGGCGGAGTAGGTAAAACCACATCAGCCATCAACCTTGCTGCCAGCTTAGGGGTGCTTGATTTTAAAACCTTGTTGGTCGACGGCGATCCGCAGGCAAATAGTACTTCAGGTACAGGCTACGATCCACGTAGTATTAAGTCAAGTGTTTATGAGTGTATCATTAATGATCTTGATCCAAAAGAAGCGATTATTAAAACCACAACTCCTAATCTTGATTTATTACCAGCCCACATCGACCTTGTCGGCGCTGAAATTGAGATGATCAATCTGCCAGAGCGTGAGTTTAAAATGAAAAAAGTACTTGATTCAGTTCGTGATCAGTATGATTTTATCATTATTGACTGTTCGCCTTCATTAGGTTTGATCACTATCAATGCATTGGCAGCAGCAGATTCAGTAATAGTTCCTGTTCAATGTGAATATTTCGCCTTGGAGGGATTAGGTAAATTGTTAAATACAATTAAGATCGTTCAATCTCGTTTAAATACTAATTTACAGATTGAAGGTATTTTATTAACAATGTATGATGTTCGTTTACGTTTGTCGAACCAGGTGGTGGAAGAAGTGAAAACACACTTCCAAGACTTAGTGTTTGATACAATCATTGCGCGTAACACTAAATTAAGTGAAGCACCAAGTTTTGGAGTTTCGGCCATTATGCATGATGCATCAAGTAAAGGTGCGGTTAACTATTTAAATCTTGCACGTGAAATGCTTCGTAAAAATGGGGTCGCAATTGACGCCGGAGTTGAAGTAGGACACGATGCCGAATAAACAACTATTGACCGAATTCACTAAAAAAGGTTTTTTATTACCTTTGCGGCAAATTATCGGTAAATAATTTCTGAGAAAATAGCTAACCCCAGCCATTATGGCTGGGGTTATGCAATATTTAAGCTTGCAAGAAAATTAGACATACTATAAAAGACGCAAAAGTTATTATTGATTTTACCGATTGATAATTTACTTTTTATTCAAAACTTAAAATCAGATACAAATGAGTGCCATTAAAAAAAGTGCTTTAGGGAAGGGATTGGGCGCCTTGTTGGCGGAAAATGACACTACTGAAATTCACGAAAATTTACACAAACCGACAGCAAACACTGCAACAGCTCCTGCTCCTGTAGTTAATGCCGCTGGTTCGGTTTCGTTTATTCCTGTTGATAAAATCGATACGAATCCATTCCAACCACGTACAGATTTTGATGAACTGGCATTAGGTGAACTTTCAGAATCAATAAAATTACAAGGCATTATTCAGCCATTAACATTACGTAAGCTGAATGATGACCAGTATCAGTTGATTTCGGGTGAACGTCGTTTACGTGCATCTAAACTTGCAGGTTTAACAGAGGTTCCTGCTTATATCCGTACAGCCAACGATCAGGAAATGTTGGAGATGGGTCTGATCGAAAACATTCAGCGTGAAGACCTGAATGCAATTGAGATCGCTATCAGTTTCCAGCGTATGGTTGATGAAGTAGGACTGAAACAAGAAGAATTGGGCGAGCGTGTAAGTAAGAATCGTTCTACTGTAACCAACTATCTTCGTTTGTTGAAGTTGCCTCCTGTTATTCAGGCGGGTATTCGCGATGGACGGATCTCTATGGGCCACGCAAGGGCAATCATCAACGTAGGCGATATCGATAAACAGTTATGGATCTATCGTCAGATCATTGAAAAAGAACTTTCTGTACGTAAAGTAGAAGAGTTAGTTCGTGATCTGGGTAAGAAAACAGAACCTGTGGAACGTAAAGAACCAACTACGATGTCATTCCACTTGAAAAAAGTTCAGGATGGGCTTTCTTCAAGATTCGGCACTAAAGTAGCTTTACGAATCGATGATAATGGAAAAGGTAAAATTGAAATCCCTGTTCTGTCTACCAATGATTTGAACAGAATTCTTGAATTAATAGGTGAATAAAGTATTGAGTCATTTAAACTCAAATAATTATATAAATACGTTTCGCTGTGTTTTTACGGCGTTATTAGTGTTTGTGGCTGTTACCTTCGTAAAAGCACAAACACCTGCTGATTCTATTAAAAAAGCTACATCTATACTTAAATCCGATTCGATCAAGGCAAGCAAGAAAGCTAAGGATACAGTAGAAATAGAATCGGTTGTAAAGCAAAAACGGGTTCGTACTCCTAAAGATCCTAATATAGCTTTGTTTAGGGCTGCAGTGGTACCTGGTTTAGGACAGATTTACAATAAACGTTATTGGAAACTGCCAATTGTATATGGTGGATTTGCAGCACTCGGTTATGCAATTAATTTCAATCAGAAGTACTATACAGAAACTCTGAACGAATACATAGCCCGTACTGATGGAGATATTAATACAAAACCAAATACCGAAAAATACGGAGATGCCCGAGATGAGCAAATCATTAGTGCGAAAGATTTCTATAAGCGGAACCGTGAGATTTCTATCATAGGCACGGTTGCGTTATATGCTGCACAAGTTATTGATGCGTATGTAGATGCTGAACTTTCTAATTTTGATGTGAGTGATGATCTGTCATTAAAGATCGGACCTTCAATTAATCAAGGTTTTGCATTTAATGGTGCGCCAAATTATAGTGTAGGCTTAAGCCTTAAATTTACCCTGAAGAAATAGTTAACTCTGAATAATTATTCTGCGTAATCTTACCGACGGCGAACGCAGGATCGGTGTAACCACAATTCAAATATGAAAATTGCATTATTAGGCTACGGAAAAATGGGCAAAGAAATCGAACAGATAGCTTTGCAACGAGGTCACGAAATTGTTTTGAAGATCAACGATACTAATTTGGATGAATTAACCGTTGAAAACCTTCGAAAGGCGGATGTGGCTATTGAATTCAGTATGCCATCAACTGTATTGGGTAATATTGATCTTTGTTTTCAAGCAGGAACTCCTATTGTGGTTGGAACAACCGGTTGGTATGATCAATTTGAAAATATAAAGACTCGTTGTGCAGAAGAAGGGAAAACGCTTTTCCATGCTACCAATTTCAGTATTGGTGTTAATATCACTTTCCATATTAATAAGGTGCTTGCTAAAATTATGAACGGTTTTAACGAGTATGAGGTGGAAATGGAAGAAATTCATCATACGCAAAAACTGGATCATCCAAGTGGTACCGCAATTACGTTGGCAGAAGGAGTTATTGAGCATATGGAGCGTAAGAAAGGTTTTCAGGCTTGGTTAAATGATGGAACAGAAGCAAAACCGGAAGTATCAGCAGATACGTTATTGATCGAGGCTCTTCGTCAGGAGGCTGTTCCAGGTACACATACTGTAAGTTATATCTCTTCAATCGATCGCATTGACCTTAGACATGAAGCCTTTAACCGTAAAGGATTTGCCACTGGAGCTGTAATAGCCGCCGAATGGCTTAAAGATAAAAAAGGGATTTTTACAATGAAGGATCTCTTATCGTTTTAGGTTTACGTATAATAATTGTCAGAAAATAATTGATAATTATTAGAAAAAATAGATATTTAGCGCGACTAACATCGAAACTTAAAACCAATAAAAATCATTGGTGATAAACCAGAAACCATGAATTTGAAATTTTGGAAAAAGAACGGCACTGCTGCTGCCGAGAATACTAAAAAGAAATCTGCTGCCCGTGAATGGACAGATGCTATAATTTTTGCGGTTGTTGCTGCAACAATTATCCGTACTTTCTTTATTGAAGCTTATACAATTCCTACTCCTTCAATGGAAAAATCATTGTTAGTAGGCGACTTTTTGTTTGTAAGCAAAGTAAATTATGGTCCCCGTACACCGATGACGCCATTGGCATTTCCTTTTGCTCATCATACTATCTTGGGTATGAAGGCTTATTCGGAAGCTGTTCAATGGGATTACCATCGTATTCCTGGTTTTCAGGATATTAAAAATGGAGATGTTGTAGTGTTTAACTATCCTGCTGATGTTGATCCGGCAACAGGACAACCTCGTCCGGTTGATAAACGGGAAAACTATATTAAACGTTGTATCGGTATTGCAGGTGATACCATCAGCGTGGTTAAAGGCGAGGTTTATATAAACGGAAAACTGGTTCCTGATCAACCAAAAGGTCAAACTGATTATACTGTTCAAACGGACGGAACAGACTTTAATCGCAAAACTTTGCAGGAAATGGGTGTAAGTGGCGATAAAATCACTGAACGGGCTTACGATCTTACCATGACTCCTGAAAACGCGGATAAAATAAAGCAATTCAGCAGTGTGAAGAGTGTAAATAAATTCGTTTACCCTGATTCAATTCCTGATCCTGGAATTTATCCTCAGGATCCTTTACATCCGGGTAACGTAGATAACTTCTCAGCTGTCTGGATTCCTAAAAAAGGAGCGACCATTAAATTGACGAAAGAAAATATTGGTTATTATCGCAAAGTTATCCAGTTCTATGAAAAGAATGATTTTAAAGAAGATGCTACAGGTTTTACCATTAATGGTCAGAAAACAGATAGCTATACCTTCAAAATGAATTACTACTTTATGATGGGAGATAATCGTCATAACTCTTTAGATTCTCGTTTCTGGGGTTTTGTACCAGAAGACCATGTTGTAGGAAAAGCATTGTTTATTTGGATGAGCTGGGATGCCGATGGCGGTTTCTTTAGTAAGATTCGTTGGAGTCGCTTATTCAGAGGTATCCACTAATAGAAAATACTTAAATGGAAACGGCCGGCATTATACCGGCCGTTTTCTGTTTTTAATAGTCAATAATGGTAAGAATAAAAAAATAGGTGCTAGATTTTAAAATTCTTCTTACTTTTATTGTGCTATGAAATTATAATACGCCCCATCTTTTAAGCTTGCTGCATTGTAAATGTGGCTCACAGCTTCTATTTATCTTATTTAATTAGTTTATTTTCTTGTTTTTATGACGTTTATGCATAAAATACGTACGTTTTTTTCATTGGTGAAGAAAGCTGTAAAAGGTACCGAAACAGAGTTCACCACAGGTAGTATTGATAAGGCCATCTTAATGCTATCTGTTCCTATGGTTTTGGAAATGGCTATGGAATCATTGTTTGCAGTGGTTGATGTGTTTTTTGTGAGCAAAGTTGGCAAAAATGCGGTCGCAACTGTTGGATTAACAGAATCTGTGCTGACGATCATTTATTCACTTGCAATGGGGTTAAGTATGGCTGCGACAGCAATGATTGCACGTCGGATAGGAGAAAAGGATGAGAAATCTGCTTCTGCAGCCGCCTTGCAGGCAATTTATATTGCATTAGGATTATCGGCTATTGTCAGTATAACGGGAGTCATATTTGCTGAGGATATTCTTCGATTAATGGGAGCATCTCCTGCCATAATTGAAGAAGGTCATTTATACACTCGCATAATGTTTGGTGGCAACTTTTCGATCACACTGCTATTTCTTATCAATGGAATTTTTAGAGGGGCTGGAGATGCTTCTTTGGCAATGCGTTCACTCTGGATTGCCAATATTGCTAATATTATGTTAGGTCCGATATTAATCTTTGGATTAGGACCTATTCCGGCTTTCGGGGTAACAGGGGCAGCAATTGCAACAACTATTGGACGTAGCATCGGTGTCTGTTACCAGGTCTATCACTTGTTCAAAGGCAAAGGAATCATAAAAATGCACTTAGATAATATTGCAATTCGATTTGATATTGTTAGTCGTTTACTAAAAGTAGCAGCAGGAGGTGCTGGTCAGTTTTTGATCGCTTCTGCAAGCTGGATTTTCCTAGTTCGTATTATTTCCATGTTTGGAAGTGAGGCACTAGCTGGCTATACAATTGCTATTCGTGTAGTAATTTTTGCCATCATGCCTGCCTGGGGAATGGCGAATGCAGCTGCCACATTGGTCGGACAAAATCTGGGTGCCGGTTTCCCTGACAGAGCCGAGCGATCAGTTTGGAGAACAGCGTTTTTTAACATGCTATTTTTAGGATCGTTAGGGATTTTATTTCTCTTTACAGCCGAGAGGGTAATCAGTTTATTTACACATGATCCGGGCATTATTATGTACGGGAAGCAATGTCTGCAGTATGTGTGTTTGGGTTACATCTTCTATGCTTACGGAATGGTGATCAGTTCATCATTTAATGGGGCAGGAGATACGAAAACTCCTACTATTTTGAACTTGTTCGGATTTTGGGCAATTCAAATTCCGATCGCTTATTTGATGGCGGTACACTTAAATATGGGCCCTAAAGGAGTATTTATTGCGATTGCTGTAGCAGAGTCCTTATTAGCGACAGCTGCGATACTTGTTTTCCGGAGAGGGAATTGGAAGACGGTTAAGATTTAAGGAAAAGATTGATTTAGGTGTCATCCTGAGGAACGAAGGACCTTTTCAATACGAGCTTTTAACAAAGGGATGCTTCCTTCGTCAGCATGACACTGAAAATCTATCTATATAATTTCTTTTTGGATTACAGCGCCCG
Source organism: Solitalea canadensis DSM 3403 (assembly GCF_000242635.2). Classification (NCBI taxonomy): domain Bacteria; kingdom Pseudomonadati; phylum Bacteroidota; class Sphingobacteriia; order Sphingobacteriales; family Sphingobacteriaceae; genus Solitalea; species Solitalea canadensis. The sequence goes on along the minus strand of NC_017770.1, from coordinate 3,420,393 downwards.
GTTTATAAATAAACAGCAGATAAACCAGAGCTAGTAAGTTTCCAATTGCTGATAAATAAAATACCAACGGCACATTTTTGATAATATCCTGGAAGATCCATCCTGCAAAGAAGGCACCTAAGCCAATGCCAATTTCCAACGCAATGTACATGGTGGCAACAGATCTTCCTCTTAAATGAGCTGGACCTAATTCTACTGCCCATGCTGAAACTGCAGGGGATAACATTCCTGCAGCAATTCCATATAAAACGGCCCCCGACAACCAACCCCAAACAGTATGTATACTGGCAATCCAGATTAAAGAAACAACATAAATAACCAGAGAAACTTTCATAACAGGTATTCGACCATATTTATCCGAAACTTTACCAGCCAGGAATCGAACCACCAAAGAGGCTATGGTAAATACAGTAAAGAATAAACCTTTATTTTTTATTCCTAAGTGTTCCGTCCAGTCGGGAACCAAGGTAACAATGGCCCCATAAGCTAAATAACTCAACAATGTAACCCAGAATACAGGCATTGCTGACTTTTCTAATATTTCATCTTTGCTGATCTTAAGGAATGAAAACTGAAATCTTTCTTTCTTTTTCAGTGATTCCTTCATGTTAAGCAGTATGCCGATTGAAAGAAATGCGAATACGGATGAAATGTAGAAGAGAACGTTGATGGAATAAGCACTTGTAATGGCACTTCCAATAGCCGGACCGATGGCCATTCCGGTACTGAAACACAATCCATGAAACCCCAAAGCTTCGCCCCAACGATTAGGAGGGATCAAGTCGGCTACATAAGCAGCAGTTGCGGTGGGTTTAAAACCTGTAGAGAATCCGTGTATAAGTCGTAAAAAAAGAAATCCTGCTACTGATGTAAGAACAGGATACAAAAAGCCGCAAACAAAGCACACCAAGGAACCAATTGCCATTACGGGGACTCTTCCGATCTTATCAGTCAGCTTTCCGCTGAAAGGCCTCGAAATACCTGCAGTAAGTGTAAATAATGCGATGATCAATCCTTTGTACTGAGCTCCACCTAAACTGCTTAAATAAGCAGGAAGCTCGGGAATCAGCATATTAAAACTTGCTGAGAACAGAAAGGAACTTAAACAAACTAAAATAAAGTTAAATGTATAAATAGAGGGCTCTCGCTCTGATTGCAACTGCATGAAAAAATGGGTGGTTTGAGCCGCAAAGATATTTATTAATTGCGAGTTACGTGTTACGAGTTTTAAAATAGCAGCTCGTAACACGTAATTCATAATTTTTGGTTATTTAATGTCAACTTTTTTCATCTCTTCGCGTCCAAAAAACACTGGGAAATACATCATTTCGGCTTTTGCCGGATTTAGAATATACCGACCACCGAAACGAGGGATTAAATTGATTGTATAGGTGTAAGTACCTTGTGTAAGTTTTGTACAAAAGATAGAAACTTTATTTTTAAGGTATTCGCGATGCGTTTCTGAAGAATTCCTGTAATAACTATAGTTTTCTTTATCGCCATAAGAACAGCCGGACGGAATAGGAATCTCAATCATCACATATTCAGCATCTGCTTTAACTTTAACCACTGCTTGTAAAACAACCTTATCTCCTGCAGCGAGGAAGCTGATCTCTTTGTTGTTTTTTTCAAACCACGTCCTTACTTCAAAGTCTTTGTTTGATTTCATCGGATTTTTATTCCAGTTTTGCTGATAAGCCGTTATGTAAGCAGGTAAAGTTCCGGTTTTATTTACTGTAATTGTTGCAGATGGTTCATAAGAAGTTTCATAAGGGAACTTCTCAACAGTTTCATTTTTATTGCCATTGAGTACAAGTTTAACAGGCTTTAAACTGCTAGAGTCTTTTAACAGATCAGGCAGAAGCGTTTCAAGTATCAATGACGATTCATAAGTATTTCGCCATTTTCCATCTTTACGCTGTTCAAAAAAGTAGTTTCTTATTTTAGTTAGTAGGTGATCATCTGTATTGGCAGATTTCAATATTTTATAACTTAAGAGTGTTTCCTGTATGCTATTGTTAAACATATGATAGCCATTGTTGCCCCAGTACCAGTTGCCAAACATAGTTGATTTATGCTTTTGCTTTAAGACTTCTATATCAACTTTTAAACCCAAGGATTGCTTAATGTGCATTAAGTTCAATAAAGTATAATCACTCGGTTTAAACTTCATCGTACTTATGCTATCCTCAATTTGGCTAATCATTCTATTGAAATCGGGTTTGGCCTCTAATGCTTGTAATAGTTTTACCGTTCTGATCTTTTCTTCAACAGATTCTCTGGTAAATCTATACATTAACTCATCGATAAGACCCTGTTTGTTAAAATTATCAGCTTTAAATCCCGCTTTTTTGGCGTCATTAAGGGCACCTACAACATGATTCGTAATCCAGGATTGATCAGCTGAATTAGGCCACCATCCCCAATGGCCAGTAGGTTGTTGATTTGCGTTTAATTTTTTGATGATTTCGTTTATGTCTTTATCTCCATCAAAGGGTTCTTTTAATAATGTCTTTATTTTTTTCTCGACTATTAACGCTTTTAGTTTTGATGCTAACTGTTCATTACAGTAGTATTCATAGTTTCTGATGTGCTTCGCTTCACTTAATAATACGGGTAAAGCAGAAGCTTCTGCTCTAAAAGTAATTTTACCACCGTCTGGTTTAAGTTTGATATGAATACTTGTATCACCCTCCAATGCATAAAAAACGCCATTGGTTTCTTTGACACCCTGATCGTATACAGGTATTTTTCGTTCTTCCCCATCACTGTAGTCTGTAGAGCTTTGTACAAGACTATATAAAACATTGATGCTATCTTTTGTATTTACCATTATAGGAATGGTATCAATAAAGGCATTAACTACTTTAATTGTTTTTGTAAAAGGCGCTTTCCCATTCAGGCTTATTCTTCTCTCTACAGTAGTTTCATCAAATGTGTAATTACTGATTTTGCCTAGAATATTAATACTATCACCTTCAATAGCAAAACGAGGTACTGCTAATGATGCGGTTAAAGATTTAAATGATTTAATCGATTTCTCTAGAAAACCGGTCAGTTTGTTGCCGCCCATTCCTATAACATACGTATTCCATTTAGAAATGTCATCCGGCATTGTCATCTTAAATTTCGCCTTGCCATTTTTATCAGTAGTTAAATGAGGTTGCCAAAATGCTTCATCTGAAAAGTTTTTTCTTAAACCAACTGAGGCAGTTGCCACACTATTTTCAGAGTGGGTGTTATTTGATGGTTTTTGAGTTGTAATTAATATAACACCCGAGGAAGCCATAGCCCCGTATAGTTTAATAGCTTCTTCTCCATTAATTAGCTTTACCTCCTGAATTGTATTAGGATCGATATCGCTTTGCTTACCGGAGAATGGTAAGCCATCGACCAATATCATAGGAGATGCATTGCCAGATATACTTGACAGGCCTCTAATCCTTATAGTGTTAGAAGAACCAACCGCTATTCCTGCAACTTTTCCCTGAAAGGAACCTTCCATTTGGACATCAGATAACGACAATGATTTTTTTTGCTGCTGTACGCCATAGCCTGTAACAACAACCTCTTGAAGCATTTTGAGATCAGCATGCATGGTTACATTAATAAAAGAACTATTATCTATAGGTATTTCCTGCGTTTGATAACCTACAAAAGTTACCAGTAATGTTCCATTAGGAGGTATCCGGAGATAGAAGTGGCCGTTGGCATCTGACATTGTACCGTATGGCGTTCCTTTAACCCGGATGGATACACCTGGTAAGGGGCCTTGATCCGTTTCATCAACTACTAGTCCTGAGATACTTCTGGTTAGTTGTTTATTGCTGAAATATGATTCATTAAAAGCCTCGCTTATCTGTTTTTTTGTATTATCATAGTAGGAAAGCGCTTTGTCATTGTCTTTCGATTCAATTAACCGGGCAATTTTTAAACTTGTGGAATCTCGTTTTAATGGCTTTACAGTTCCGGTAGTTATAAAATTAAACCCATTTGGCTTGATAATTACATTTTCAATCATAAAATACCTGTTTTCTTTGAGTAGAAAGAAAATACGGTATTCACCAGCTTCAAGCCGGCCAATATTAAGCCGATTGCCCGGATAGAACCGAATAAAATCAGGATTAGTGTAATTGTACAGGATAATGTTTTTTACAAAAGGAATAACTCCGTTTTCCTGTTTACCTAAATTAATCTGTAAAGTTGCTGACGCATTGTAAGGTAGATTTGCGTTTTGAAATAACGGTGTTGTATGAGATCTCATATCAAGATAGTATTGCCATAGGCTGTCTATCTCCGTTTTTGTTACCTCAAATTCTTCAAAATCAGGTTCAAAAGGTATTGAATCTAGTTTATTGCTAAAAGGAAACTTTCTTTCAATAGATTTCATTTTTAACAAGTCAGACTCAAACGTGTAGGTATAATCAGGTTCTATTGAAAAATGGCGATCAAACTTTTTGTATAAGTTAAACTTTGCACCCAATCCATTTAAAGGACCTGCCAGAATAGCCGGCTGTTTCTTATTAAAAATTGGATTAAGGAAGAAAATGCGATTACAATTATCTATCCAAGCAGGGTTTGAATTGAAATTATTGTCGACAACGATAAGGTATTTATTCAATAATTTACTTTCATAATCGGTTAGCGTATCAGTAACAGATATAACCTTAGTGTTTTTAAACGACCTTAAACTATCAATGTTAATGCTCAAAATTAGCTTAGCGCTTGCAGGAACAAAAACAGAGTCAAGCCGTATCATTTTACTGCTGGTTCTTAATCTGATGGAATGATAGCCCGATCCGACGTTAAAGCTATAACGGTTTAACTGAGTTGTTTTGCTAAAATAAACAGGTATTTCATCTACATATAGAATATGTACTGGTGTTATCTGCCCTTTTTTAACTGTGAAAGGAGCTAATTGCGAGGTGCCGTCATGGGTTGTTTCAATATTCTTATAAACAGAAGGAGTATTTAAAAAACGATAATATTCAATCGTATCAAGGTTTAATTCTTTTGCCCAGCGTTTCCAATTAATCAGAAGATTGCCACTTTCATTTGTAGTTTCTACTGATGAAGGAGGAATAGGCTGATAAGAGAAATACTGTTTTCCAAAGTAAGGCACAAAGGGTGTTGAATTTTCCTTAAATTTAGAGGTAAATCCATATGCTGTAAGATCAGCTTCTTCGACTGGTTTATTGTTTGCATCATTCACTGTTACTTCAACATCCAATTTTTGTCCTGGATAAACAAGGGCTGGTAAATTGGTTTGAATATTAAGCCTCTTTTTTAATGCTGGGACATCCCGGCTAATGATCTTTGGTTCTCCGCCCCAGAAATAATGTAACAGTATTTTACAATTCTTTGGTGTATGAATTGATGTTGCCAAAGAAAATTCAGAAGATTTTCCCTGAGCAATTATTTTCTTGTTAGCAAGAATTGAATAATGGAACTCATGCTTTTGAGGATTATCAATAAAAACGAATAGAGAATCTCCAGTTCTTTGGGCTGAAATCGTGGGCTCCTTTAGCAGATCAGCTACAAGAATTTTTTCTTCGGACGAATCAACTTTCACGCTATAAAAACTTACAGCAGAATTTATCTTAAATGCTCCTGGAATCTGATACGGTGTGGTTGAAATAGTGTCGCCATCATTTGAAAATCCTGTAACTGTAGCTGTTACATTATTTTCTTTGTTTCTTATTAACCAGGAAAGTTTTATCGTATCATTATCACACTTCGTAACAAGTTTACAAACCTTTTGTATTCGTTCAAATGATAAAGAACGATCAAAGCGCTGATTGTCACTATTGGTAAACTCAATTGTAGCTTGTCCATAAAAGTCACCCTCTGGGAATTTATCCGCAGGGACTTCAATACGAGTTTCTCCAACCGGATCAAGTGTTTGGGTGTGCGACCACAATGTATCAGGAATAAAATGATTTTTCGAACTCAGATTTGAAACATTTAAGGTTTTTATAAGAATTTTAACTTTTCCATCCGGAACAGTCATGTCATTCTCGTCAACAGCTTTCATGTACAATGCAACTGGTTCTCCAATTTGGAATCGTTTTTCTGCATGTGCCGAAAAACTAAGGTCTTTCAATTCATAATCTTCATATTCAAATTCACCTTTTATGAAGAACTTTTTATGGGAAAGTTCATAATAGTCATCATCCTCATCCTCACTTACTGTTTTAGCTTTCTCGCTAAACTTTTCAAGGTAGATAAATTGCTGATCATCCAGATCAAGATCTAAAGAATCTGTAAGTACAAATTTAAACTCAAATGCACCTTTCCGGTAAGCAGTTGTTGTTCCTAAAATCCTTAATTCATCATACTCATCATATCGAACTCCCACCTTTACAATAACTCGGTTATCGCTTATCGGATTTCCTTTTTTATCGGTAATAAAGGCTTTAAATTTTACCGTATCGTTTGGTCGATATTTAGGCTTACTAACTACCAGATAGCCTGTGTGCATTTTTAGGAAGTTTATATCATCGTCATATCTATATCTTTTTTTTGTGATAGGATTCCAGATGTGTTTCTTAAATGGATTTACCACATTACGGGTGATGAAAGAAGGAGAATAATAGGAATAGGGCTTTATCTTATTAGGCCCTTGAATGTTAAAAAAGTTAGGAATGCCTTCATGGATTATTTTTAATAACCCATGCGTTTTGTTCAACCTCCTGCTGTAAGACTGGTTCTTTGAATCAAAGGGAATACGCTTATTATTTAAAGAAACTTCTGCATTAGTTATTTCAGTTAAATTACCAGGACTCGTTAATCGCAGAACGAATTCCTTTTTGCCATTAAATAAGTAGGGCTGAACATTAGCTACCTGAACCAATGAATAATTAAGGTACTGGAATTTAGCATTTACAAATGCATAAGTTCCCGGATTCAATTGTTTGTTTAAACCCCTACTGGTTAAAAAGGAGTCAACTGGCTTACCTAGGAATGTTTCATCGAATGGAGTTCGTTTCTTGGTTTTTACTTTTTTAAGTCGCTGCAACTGCTCATTATTGAGCTTGAAAACAAGTGTATGTGCACTGCTTCTGCTACTTGCTGATAGTCTTTTCTGTGCAAGTAAATATTCACAATTAAATAAAAGTAGAATAACGACTAAAGGTATGATGTAAAAACGCATTAAAAATGAAAGTATAAGATGCTTAATTATAATGATCTGCTAACTAATAGTTATACTATTCTAAATACGAAATAGTTGCTAAACATTTATTTTAATGAGGGTAAAAGGGAAAGAAGAGGGATATTAATCGCAAAGCCGCTAAGACGCAAAGTTTAAAGTAATTCTTTGCGCCTTTGTGGCTTTGTGTGATTTTGATAGCTATAATTTAATTAGGTTTCGGGTCTTTGCAATAATTTCAGTTGGTTCCTGTGCTAAACCATTTTGTTGATATACAATAGTTCCGGTATGGTCTATTAAATGAATAGCATTGGAGTGATCGAAACCTCCGTCTGATAGTTTCTTAATTCTTACGTTTAAAACATTTGCTAATTCCATGGTTGCATCCTCAGAAGAAGAAATGCATATCCAATTATCATTCAGTTTATATTCATGACCAAATTCAACAAAACGTTCCGGAGTATCGTTTTCCGGGTCCATACTGATTAATAAGAATTGTATATGTTGCAACTCCTCTTTCGTGAAAGCCTTCTCAATGCGTTGTATATCTGCTACTATTCTCGGACATGCAGATTGACAATGTGTAAAAACCATTGCGGCAATGGTAATTTTGGGTGATAAATCTTTTAATGATATACTGTCTTTATTCTGCTTTATCCATCTTGAGTCTAAATTGAAAACAGATTCCGGTGTAATAATCGTTTCAGTAACTTTTTCTTTAGCGTCGTCTTTTTTGCAGCAACTCTTGTCCTTGGATTCTTTACAGGCTCCTAAAGAAAGAATAACAAGACCCGCTATTATGGCGTTTATCTTAATAATCATATTAACTTAATTCTATTTGAGTTTCTGAATAATTAGTCACGGTAATCGCAATTACTTCACGCACCGAAAGCCAATGTTAGAAACAGTAAACTTTGCTTTTAAACTTGACCGCATAGCAAATCGCATAAAGGACGCATAGTTGTTTACATCCTTAGATGAAAAGGAGCCTCCGCCACAAAAGAGCGTATTATCTAATCCGCTATTCTCCCTGGATTCACCGGTAGTTAGAGCACTGTTAAAGTCATAGGTCCATTCCCAAACTAAACCATGCAGATCATAAATTCCGAAATAATTCTTAAATGTGGAGCCAATAGAAGGCATCGTTTTTGAATTTGGTTTGGACACCCAACTCAATATCCATTGATTAAAAGTAGGATCCTTAGAAGCATCCGGTTTTGTTTTACTAGCTTTTGCAGCAAGTTCCCACTCAGCAACAGTAGGCAATCGTTTTCCCTCGCATTCACAATATTTTTTTGCTGCAAACCAGGAAATATTTACAACCGGACTTAGTGCAAGGCTAGCAGCAAATGAAGTATCTGTATTCCAATGCTGAAGGTAATTTTTATCGGCGAAAATAGATTTGATATTGCTTTTTCGCCATTGCTGATTTTTTAGGATGAATTTCTTAAAGTCTGCATTCGTAACCGGATACACATCCATCATAAAAGGCTTGACAATTACCTTTTGGCTGTCTAATGAATACGGCGGCACAAAAGTGCCGCCATTAACTTTAGCCATTGGACGCTGTCCTTGACCTATTGCAGATAAATAACTGAATAAGAAGATCAATATGATGGAGAAATTCCTCATTTTATTTTCTTGCTTTAGCTACATCAGAAGGGGAAACTTCGCCTCCTTTGTTGCCGAAATTATTCAAGATATAAGTAGCAACTGAAGCTACCTGTGCATCACTTAAGATTTGTTTAGGCATTACACCATCATACTCCTTACCATTAACCTTGATTTTCCCTGAGCGTCCTTGTACGATTGTTTTGTACAACAGACTAGGGTCAGCTGCAAAGAAATCTGATGCAGCAAGAGGAGGGAAGGCTTTTTCTATACCTTTACCATCGGCTTGATGACAGGCCTGACAGGTACTTGCATAGATGGCTTTACCTTGTTCTAATTTTTCCGCTTTGGATAATGGTTTTGCTGCTACCGCAGGCTCATCAGGCATTGCCTGTGGGGCCCCTTCTGGCTGGTAGATGCGATCATCTTGTTGGCCGGAGTAAATGTTTTTATTTTCAGCTCCTTCTACTTTTATCATGCCCAAAGAACCTTTATTAAAGGTTCGGAATATAGAGTGATCAACCAAGATTAAATTAGCCGGAACGTCACATTTAAATTCTGTAATTGCTGAGCCACCGGCAGGAATTAATGTGGTTTGTACATTATGATTCAAAGTTGATCCACCTTCCACATATACATTATCAAATATTTCACCGATAACATGGAAGCTTGAAACCAAGTTTGGTCCACCGTTTCCGACAAATAAGCGAATACGGTCTCCAACATTTGCTTTCAACGCTTTATCTCCGGTTAGTGCCCCCACTTTACCATTAAATACTACATAATCTGCTTCTTCTTTGATTGCCTTTTCCATATCAAACTGCTGTAAGCCAGCTTCGCCATACTTACCGTTCACATAGAACTCACCCTGACAAACGTAATATTCTTTATCTACTTTAGGTAATCCTTCTTTAGGTTCAACCAAAATTAATCCGTACATACCATTGCCAATGTGCATACCTACGGGTGCAGTGGCACAATGGTAAATGAACAGACCCGGATTCAGAGCTGTAAATGAAAACTGAGTTTCATGACCTGGTGCTGTAAAAGTGGCTCCTGCACCTCCTCCTTGTCCTGATACAGCATGTAAATCAATGTTGTGTGGTAGCTTATTATTTGGATTGTTTTTCAAATGAAACTCAATTAGGTCACCCTGGCGAACCCTGATAAATTTACCAGGTACGCTTCCGCCGAATGTCCAAAAATTGTATTTAACACCGTCCATTAGCTCCATTTCCTTTTCGATTACCTCAAGGTTAACAATTACTTTAGTAGCATGTTTCCTTGTAATTGGCGGAGGAACATTTGGTGCATCTGTTAAGACGGCAACTTCCTGACCTTCAATTTTACTTGTCTCATTTGTTGTTCCTTTAGTACCTGAGTTCTGACACTCGGTCATTAATAATCCAGATAGTACTGAAAAGACTAAAATACTAAGTCGTTTTATTTTCATAGTTGGTAAGTTTATGGTATTTGGGTTTATTGAATACTAAAAAAGTATGTTAATTTATTAATTATTGTGGATGCTTTAATCTTCATTTAGTTTTCTAATATTTAATACTCCGGTTTTAATATTTTTAGGAGGAGAGGTAAATATGATTTTGCTTAAGACTTTAGCAAAAATAGAAGCAGATAAAGCCATTAAAAAATGATTTATATCATAAAGGGAAAAAAATTAAACTTAAATAGAGGTCGTTCAGAAACAAAAAACAATTGATTAGGGGATAAAAAGAAAAACCGCCAAGCCCAAAGAATAATAAACTTTGCGACTTGGCGGCTTTCCGTGATTGTATTCTTTTATCCTTAATTTCCTTTTGCTCGTTTTAAAGCGAGTCCTTCCAGTACTCTTCTGATATCATTGATCTTGCCAATTTCAGAGAATAAGGCACTTTCATCATCGTTGGCAATAAGATCACGAAAATCCTGCAGATTTTTCATGTATTCGTCTACCGATTTTAAAAGCGACTTTTTATTTTGAATAAAGATCGGTGTCCACATTTCTGGGGAACTTTTGGCTAAACGGGCTGTAGAAGCAAACCCCGAACCTGCTAACTCAAAAATGTTAGTTTCGTCTTTTTCAATCTCCAAAACGGTTTTTCCTAAAACGTATGAAATAACATGCGAAAGATGTGACACATAAGCAATATGGCGATCGTGCTCTTCGGCTCCCATGTGAATCACATGCATGCCGATAGCCTCATGAATAACCTTTACTAATAAAACAGCTTTCGGGTCTGATTTTTCTTCTTCGCAAATAATGGTTGTTTTTTTATCATACAAACCATCAATGGCGGCAGACGGTCCTGAGTTTTCAGTACCGGCAATCGGATGATTGGCAACATAATTACGGCGTTTAGGATGGTTTTCCACTACCTTGCAGATCTCCGACTTGGTAGAACCTACATCCATTACAACCGTCTTCTCATTAATAGCATCCAGAACCAGAGGAAGTACCTTTAGTGTTGCATTTACTGGAACGGATACAATAACAAGGTCAGCATCACTTACCGCTTTTTCGAGAGGTTGATATTCATCAATAATGCCAAGCTCTTTAGCTTCAGCACAATGTTTTTCGTTCTTATCAACACCAATAATATGTTTTGCGATTCCTTTAGAACGTAAATCTTTAGCGAGTGAGCCTCCGATCAGACCCAATCCAATAACGGTTAATTTCATTATAATTTGTGTGAATCGTAAAGGTAGTAAAGTTAGTCCAGAGTCAATAGTCCAGAGTCGATAGTCCAGAGTTCATCGTTCAAGGTCGATAGACCATAGTCAATAATTAAGCTATCAACTATGGTCCATGGACTATGGTCTATATACTTTTCGGAAACGTTACTTCCATTTTTGTGGCCAGACAACGAAGGTCTTCTACTACTAAGGAAATTAATGGAATTCCTGCTGTTATGCGTTCGTTCTCTGCTGCTGTTTCAGGTTCACCGGGGATGATTACTGAATCGTATCCAGGAGCGGTTTCAGCCGTTTTAAAACGATGTACCCAGTTGTCCATATGCTGTTTAAATTCATCAACCGGACGGAAACCGTCTACACGCATAGCACCCAAAAAATGACCTAAGCCTTGTCCGGGTTGATTATCTAATGGATCTAAGAAAGCAACGAAAGGAGGAACCCATGGTCCATAGCTTGCGCCAGAAAGTACAGCTGATAAGATATCTACTACAGAACCCAGACAAAAACCTTTGTGACTACCATGATCGCGATCGCTACCAAGAGGCAAAAGTGAACCTCCTTTTTTTAAACCGTTAGCATCAGTAGTGTCATTTCCGCCTTTATCCTGAATCCAGCCATGAGGAACTTCCACATCCTTACGCTGAGCAATTTCTAATTTGCCATTCGCAGCTGCTGATGTGGCCATATCCATTACCACAGGCGCATATTTTCCTGTTGGAAATGCATAACAAATCGGGTTGGTACCTAGCATTCTTTCTGTGGAGAAAGTTGGGGCAACGAGGGGAGAAGCATTTGTCATCGACATGCCAATCATATCTTTTTCAACAGCCATCATTGCATGATAGGCAGCGATACCAAAATGATTGGAGTTTTTAACGGAAATCCAGCCAGAGCCAGCTTTTTCAGCTTTTTCAATGGCAATTTGCATGGCTTTTGGTGCAACAACTAAGCCCAGTCCGGCATCTCCATCAATAGTTGCAGTACTTGGTGTTTCATGCACTATACGAATATTTGGGGTCGGATTGATACGGCCTTTTTGCCATAAGCGAACGTATCCGCTTAAGCGAGCGACACCATGTGAATCAATACCTCGTAAATCAGCTTTGATTAATACATCAGCGGCAAGTTCTGCATCATGGAGCGGAACCCCCATTTTTAAGAAAATATCAATAGTAAATGTTCGTAATCTCTCAACATCAAAAGTACTGTAGCTTACTTCGGCCATTTTATTTTTTATTTTTTGTGTCTGTCATTAAGTTTTTGCACTAATGACAAATGAATAGATAAAGTTTATTTTTTACTCGAAAATGGAGAATTTAAACTCCAAAGGATCAAATTTTTGGTGTAACATATCAATAAAACAATTTCCTTGTTTTAAGTAAAACGGCATAAAGTTGTCGCTGCGCTCTTGTAGGGAACCATTCGGGAATAACTTCTCCTTTACTTTAACAATCTGATTGGTTTGTTGTTCAAATTTTTTCTTTTCAGCTTTAGACAGTTTGCTCTCTAAACCTTTTAATGAATTGAAAAACTTAGTTTTTTCAGCTTCTACACTGCCTAACAAAGTGGGGTCGATATTTTGGGCCTTTAACGCAATTTGAGTGAAGGCTTTTTCAATCTTCTGCACTTCTACATCCAGATTCAATTCGTTGGTGCTTTGTTGCTTTACAAAGAAGTCAACTAATTTGTTGGTATCAGTAAACAGGTTCTTTGCGTCAAGGTTAAGGTGTTGTAGTTTCTTTTTTGAAGCTTCGTCAACTACTAATGCGGAGTTACGAAGTACTAAAACCGGAAAAAATATCTTATAAAAGTCGAAAGTTGATTTAAGTTCCATCCAGTAATTTACCTCTGCACCACCGCCTATGTAAGCAAGGTTAGGCAAAATACATTCTTCATACAAAGGACGCATGATTACATTTGGACTAAATTTTTCAGGATGATTATCAATTTCCCCTTCAAGTTCTTCTTGGGTAAAGTTGATGTTGGTATTTAAAACTGTGTACTTGCCATTTTCAAAAACGATACGTTCGCGAAGCTGGTCGTCAAGGTAAAAGAAATTGATTTCTCTCGGTTTAACCTGCACATTAGCACCAACTTCTTCTAATTGTTTTATGGTTTCATTTACCAGTTTAAAACTATGTTGCTCGGTTATGTCTTTTTTCATAACAGATGCAAATTCTCGTTTTAACTCTCGATTATCTGCATCAATGACCACCAATCCATATTCACCAAATAGTTCATGTACAAAAGCTCTAGTTGCATCAGCAAGATTACCATGTTTTAAATAACTTTTTTCAAACAACGAAGCAAGTTTTTGCCCTTGTTCTGAATCACCTAAAATGGTTTTTAGTTCATCATAAACAGAACTCAAGGTTTCTGTCGACAAACGTCCGGTTGCACCCTTTGCTTCTAACTCCCATGTTAACTTTTTACTGAAGATACTGAAGTGATTGATCTCTTCGAAATCGTGATCTTCTGTAGCCATCCAGTAAACAGGAACAACTTTAATCCCAGTATTGGCCATTTCAATCTCTTTAGCAAGATTGATGGTAGTTATTATTTTGTAAATGAAATATAATGGTCCGGTACCGAGGCAAAGTTGATGACCAGTTGTTACTGTATATGTATTTGCATTTAAAAGAGCATCAATATTTTCAGTCCAAATGCCACTGCCTAAACTTTGGTATTGCAGTTTCAACATATCAACCAAAACCTTTCTATTTATCGGCGATTTAGTGCGGTCGGCAATTACTTGCTGGAAAGAAGTTATATGAGGTTGATACTTATAAAATTTTGAAAGGGCAGGCGAGTTGGAAAGATAATCTGTAAGGGTTTTTGAAAAAAATCCCGTAGTAGAGTAATTTATCTGTGTACAATCCATTTATAGATACAGGTTAATAATAGTAAACAAATCAGCCAACAGTTAATTAGCTGATTTGTTTAGTTATTTTGTCTTAGACAGGCCCGAAAATACTAAATAGTTGTTGATCAGTTGACTTTATTTTGCCAATATTCTTTCTGCATGACAGATGCGATCTGCGTACTGTTGTCGTGACTCCATCCTGGAGGATAAAAAATATACTTAAGCTTATCGACAAATGAAGTACTTTTTTTTATGTCTTTTTGAATAGCTGAAAACTCATGAAAGATCAGATCCACAGGACCTTGTTCATCGGGTTTTTTAGTGATGCCGAATCGTAATTCCTCTTGATCGAGTTCTTCCTGGAATGTTCCGAATAGCCGATCCCAGATAATGAACACCATGCCCATATTCTTATCGAGGTAGATAAGGTTTGATGCATGATGAACACGATGATGTGAAGGTGTTACCATAATATACTCAATAATCGGATGGAGTTTTTTAATGGTTTGCGTATGAACCAGGTTACCCCAGGTTTGGGTAATCAGGTACATAAACAAGATGTCAATAGCGCTAAAACCCATAAATGCCAATGGAACATAGAAGAATACACGGTAGACGGGTTCTAATACCGATGATCGAAACCCGGTGGTAAGGTTAAAATAATCCGACGAATGGTGAGTGATGTGGGCTGCCCAGAAAACCCTGCTATAGTGACACACATAATGTAGCAGCCAGTATAGAAAGTCTTGAGCCACGAATAAAACGATCCAATACACCCATACGTTTTCGATTTTAAAGAGATGAAAACCGTAGAAAAAATTGAGAACGAAAAATGTTGCGGCTTTTACACTCAGATTGACAATAAAGGCACATACAGCAAAGTAAATATTAGTAAGTGTGTCTTTGGTCTTGTAAAGGTGTTTATTTTCTTTATAGCTAAAAATCATTTCCACCAACGTTATGGTGAAAGTAAGCACAACAACTGTTATTAGCAGGTTGCCACGAGAAAGAGTTACCATAATTGTACAAAGTTACAATGTATGGAAACAAAAAAGCCGGCGAAAGTTTCCGTCCGGCTTAATATTAACAATTATTTTACAGGAGTTCCGTAGAGATCGAAGTCTTCTGCGCGATCAATTTTAACTTTGCAGAAATCGCCAACAGTAACATAATGTTCACGAGCATCTATCAAAACTTCATTATCTACTTCCGGTGAATCATACTCTGTACGACCAACGAAATAGTCTCCGTCTTTTTTATCAATTAAAACTTTATAAGTTTTATTGAGACGTTCCTGGTTTTTTTCAAAAGATATACCTTGTTGAATATCCATGATCTCCTCCAGTCGTTCTTGTTTAACTTCCTCATTTACATCATCTTCCAGCGTATGGGCATGAGTTTTCTCTTCATGGGAGTAGGTGAAAACACCTAAACGGTCGAAACGAGTTTGCTCAACAAAAGCCAATAATTCATCATGGTCTTGTTGTGTTTCACCAGGGTAACCAGAGATCAATGTGGTACGTAATGCAATATCAGGTACACGCTGGCGAATTTGATCTACCAACTCAATGGTTCTGCGCTTAGATATTCCCCTGCGCATCGACTTCAACATGTTATCGGTAATGTGCTGAAGAGGCATATCAAGATAGTTACAAATGTTTTCGCGTTCATTCATCACATCAAGTATGTCCATCGGGA
Source organism: Solitalea canadensis DSM 3403 (assembly GCF_000242635.2). Lineage (NCBI taxonomy): Bacteria > Pseudomonadati > Bacteroidota > Sphingobacteriia > Sphingobacteriales > Sphingobacteriaceae > Solitalea > Solitalea canadensis. The sequence continues at coordinate 3,404,380 of NC_017770.1, read as the reverse complement.
ACTGTGAAGGATAGGCATATTGTAAGCGGATCCATTCAATACCATTTACATCGGATAAATTACGAAGTAAATCAGCCAGCTTACGCTCGTTGTAGAGGTCGAGGCCGTAATAGGTAAGATCCTGAGCTATTAGAACCAGCTCTTTCGTTCCATTTTTTGCTAGTGTTTTCGCTTCTTTCACCAATTCATCAATTGGCTTCGATACGTGCATACCACGCATTAAAGGAATAGCACAGAATGAACAAGGGCGGTTACAGCCTTCAGCAATTTTAAAGAACGCAAAGTGTTTTGGAGTAGTAAGCAAACGTTCTCCTATCAGCTCATGCTTGTAATCAGCACCTAAGTTGCTAAGCATTTGCTTCAAATCATTTGTGCCATAAAAGGCATCAACGTTTGTAATTTCAGCTTCCAGCTCAGGTTTGTATCGTTCTGATAAACACCCGGTAACGATCACCTTGCCAACTTTGCCTTTTTCTTTCAGGTCACTGAACTGCAAAATGGTATCAATAGATTCCTGTTTGGCATTATCAATAAAACCACAAGTATTTATGATAACGATATCATCCTTACCCACTTTTTCTGATTCGTGAACTACATCAAAGCTATTGCCTTTCAGCTGGCCCATCAACACTTCAGAATCCACAATATTTTTAGAACAACCAAGGGTAATTACATTTACTTTGGGTTGTGCTTTAATTTCAGATTTTAATGATTTTGTTCTCATGTGCATAATTACGGGTTCCGAGTTGCGGGTTACGGGTTAACCAATCTACATCTGACCAACTCGTAACTCTTAACTCGTAATTATTTAATTCTTGAATAAAGAATTCACAAACTCAACTTTATTGAAGAGTTGCAGATCGTTTATACCTTCACCTACGCCTATATATTTTACTGGGATTTTAAACTGATCCGAAATTCCTATCACAACGCCACCTTTTGCAGTTCCATCTAGCTTGGTTAGCGCTAATGCGTTAACATCAGTTGCTTGCGTAAACTGTTTACATTGTTCAATTGCGTTTTGTCCGGTTGAAGCGTCTAGAACCAACAGGATCTCATGCGGTGCATCGGGAACAACCTTTTGCATTACATTTTTGATCTTCGTTAATTCGTTCATTAAACCCACTTTATTATGTAAACGTCCGGCAGTATCAATAATAGCTACGTCTTCTCCATTTGCCACAGCCGACTGTAAGGTGTCGTAAGCAACAGAAGCAGGGTCTGAACCCATTTGTTGCGAAACCACACGTACCCCTACTCGGTCGCCCCATATATGTAGTTGGTCAACAGCAGCAGCGCGAAAAGTATCGGCAGCTCCCAGAACAACCTTTTTTCCTGACTGTTTAAATTTATGCGCCAGTTTACCGATAGTGGTAGTTTTGCCAACACCATTTACACCAACAACCATAATCACATAAGGGCGGGCATTATCGTTGATGTTTAATTTATCAAAATCAGCAGAATTGTTTTCTTCAAGTAATCCGGTAATTTCCTCACGAAGAATAGCATTCAGTTCAGAAGTGCCTAAATATTTATCGCGGGCAACACGGTCTTCAATACGTTCAATAATTTTAAGCGTGGTAGAAACACCAACATCAGATGTTACTAAAATTTCTTCCAGTTCATCAAGCACATCATCATCAACGGTTGACTTACCGGCAATCATTTTGGTAAGTTTAGAGAAAACGTTCTCCTTAGTTTTCTCCAAACCCTTATCTAAAGCTTCCTGCTCGGCTTTTACTTCTTCAGGTTTTGAGCGTTTGAAAAAATCAAATAATCCCATTATATGTAATTTTCAGTGGTTTGTATCGCGTTTATTGAAATATCTGCAAAGATAGGATAAATGAATGAGAGAGTAGGAGAATAGCTGTTAACAGAACATTAATTAAGCCAGGATAATCCATAATTCCCGTCCGGTACTTTTCTTTAAGACTACTAATAAACTAAAAAAGCTTCTTTCCGTAGAAAGAAGCTCCATATTATACTTTATGCTATATTATTTAGCGTTAGCGATAATGTCTTTAACGTGGTCGTTGTGAACTACCACTTCTTTAAAGCTGTATGCACCGGTTTTTGGTGATCTTACCATGGTAATTACTTTTGAATATTCTTTACCTGTACCGGTTTTGAGGGTTGCAACTACTTTCTTAGCCATTTTTTTAAATTCTTTTTGTTAGTAATCTGTTGTCAGGTAGTTTGTTATCACAACAAAAACCTTAAAACGTTAACTGAAATTACTTAATTTCTTTGTGAACAGTAACACGACGTAAGATGTTATTGAATTTTTTCAATTCTAAACGCTCAGTTGTGTTTTTCTTGTTCTTGGTGGTAATATATCTTGAAGTACCAGGCATACCACTTTCTTTGTGCTCTGTGCACTCAAGAATAACCTGTACTCTGTTTCCTTTTTTAGCCATCGCCTAAATTCTTTTAAAATCTTATATGTAACCTTTTTTCAAGAATTTCTGAATACAAGATGAAATTCCGTTTTTGTTAATAGTTTTAATTGCAGAAGTTGACACTTTCAAGGTAATCCAACGATCTTCTTCTGGAATATAAAATTTCTTCAACTGAAGGTTAGGATAGAATTTGCGCTTGGTTTTAACGTTTGAGTTAGAAACGTTGTGACCGTTCATGGCGCTTTTTCCGGTTAAATCACAAACTCTCGACATTGCTCTAAAGTATTATTATGCTAATTATTAGTCTTTTATTAAATGGGTTGCAAATATCGGAATTATTTATCAAAACAACAAAATGAATTTCAATTATTAGTTGAAATCATCCTGTGCCTCCATAAAAACCGATTCAGCCCCTTTTTTGAAAGGGCAAAGATACAAATCTTTCACTTACAGTCAAACCCATTTTTTGAAATGTGCCAATTCCTGAACAGGCAAGGTTTAGCTATATTTATAATAAGATACACAACCATTTTATAGGTAACTTTAATATGGAGTTTAAATATAAATGGAATTTCTTTTTACTTTTAGGAATTGATAATATATTATTGCGTATACTTTTATTGTCGTAAAATAATATTGTGAAGATTAGAAAAATCACAACCTAATTTCTGTTTTTATGAGTAGCTTTAAAATCAATTCGTTTGAAGAATACCAGGAAATTTACAAGCGAAGTGTGGATGATCCTGAAGGTTTTTGGGCGGATATTGCCGGAACTTTTCGCTGGCAAAAAAAATGGGATAAAGTTCTGGACTGGAACTTTACCGAGCCAAATGTTAAATGGTTTGTGGGTGGCAAACTAAATATTACTGAGAACTGTCTGGATCGTCATTTGGAAAAAAATGCGAACACGATAGCTTATATCTGGGAGCCTAATAATCCGAATGATCCAACAATAAAATATACTTACCGTGAGCTTCATGAGAAAGTTTGCCGTTTTGCCAACGTTTTAAAAAAGCATGGAGCTAAAAAGGGGGATCGCATTTGTATTTATATGCCAATGATCCCCGAATTAGCTATTGCTGTTTTAGCATGTGCGCGTATTGGAGCAATTCACTCTGTTGTATTCGGTGGATTTTCTGCTCATTCAATTGCCGATCGTATTCAGGATGCACAGTCTTCTTTGGTCATTACTGCAGATGGAGGAGTTCGTGGTAATAAAGAGATTCCATTAAAATCTGTAATGGATGATGCCTTGGAACTTTGCCCTTCTGTTAAAAAGGTAATCGTTTTCACTAAAACTAAAACGCCGGTTTACATGCTTCGTGGGCGCGATTATTGGTGGGAGGAAGAACAGGCTACTGTAGGTGCTGATTGTCCTGCAGAACCAATGGATGCAGAGGATACCTTATTTATATTATATACATCAGGGTCAACAGGAAAGCCTAAAGGTGTTCTTCATACGTGTGGCGGATATATGGTATTTGCCCAGTATACATTTGAAAATGTATTCCAGTATGAGCAGCCCGAAATATTTTTCTGTACTGCCGATATTGGCTGGATAACAGGCCACTCTTATATTGTATATGGTCCGTTATTGTCGGGTGCTACTTCGGTAATGTTTGAAGGCATACCAACCTGGCCAGATCCGGGACGTTTCTGGGACATTGTTCAGAAACACCGTGTAACTACTTTGTACACAGCTCCAACGGCTATTCGTTCATTAATGGCTTCAGGACTTAAATATGTGGAGAAAAAAGACCTTTCTTCATTAACAAAATTAGGTTCGGTAGGTGAGCCAATCAACGAAGAGGCATGGCACTGGTTCCACGAACATATTGGCAAAGGTCGTTGTCCGATTGTTGATACCTGGTGGCAAACAGAAACCGGCGGTATTTTAATTTCGCCGATTGCCAATATAACTCCATTAAAACCTGGGTATGCAACCTTGCCTTTACCGGGCGTTCAACCATGCTTGGTAGATGAAAAAGGTGCCATCATTGAAGGAAACGGGGTTTCAGGAAATTTATGTATTAAATTCCCTTGGCCAGGTATGATCCGTACCACTTATGGAGATCATGAGCGTTGCCGTAAGACCTATTTCGCAACCTATGATAATATGTATTTTACAGGCGACGGATGTTTACGTGATAAAGACGGTTATTACAGAATCACCGGCCGTGTAGACGATGTAATTAACGTTTCTGGTCACCGTATTGGTACTGCAGAAGTTGAAAATGCAATTAATATGCATACAGGTGTTGTTGAATCGGCGGTTGTAGGTTTCCCTCATGATATCAAAGGACAAGGTATTTATGCTTATGTTATCACTGAAAAATCACCGGCAGATCCTAACCTGATGAAACAGGATATTTTGATGACAGTTTCGCGCATTATCGGCCCGATTGCAAAACCTGATAAAATTCAATTTGTAAGTGGATTACCTAAAACTCGTTCAGGCAAAATTATGCGTCGAATCTTACGTAAGGTTGCTGAAGGAGATCTAGCCAACGTGGGTGATACTTCAACATTATTAGACCCTGCAGTAGTAGACGAAATAAAAGCAGGTGTTATCATGTAATACACATTTATAAAATACGAAAAGGCAGCCGTTGATTTGGCTGCCTTTTTTATGTCCTTTGCGTCTGTTGTTAATTTTATTCCAAAACGGAAAACCATTCGGTAATTGTCACAAATTGAACAAGTTGTTTGTTTTAAGGGAAGTTTGAATAACTTTGCGCAATAAAATATACTAACTGATAGATTTTTTTCTTTTAAGAAAAATCAACGTAGAGTGAAATCGTGCAGGTTGAATCATCTATCTCCCATAAACTAATATTTTGAGAAGTACAGTTTTAAAAGTTGTAGTTGTATGTCTTTTTTTATCCATTAGTTCCCTAAGTTTTGGACAAAAGACATACATAAATAAGTACAAAAGCACAGCCAGATCACTTTCAGTTAAATATGGAATTCCCTCTTCTGTTATCTTGGGAGTTGCAGTTGTGGAATCTTCGTCAGGACAGAATCGTAACAGTAAGCTACTGAAAAATCACTTCGGCATTGCAGGTAAGAATAATTTAAGAAAAAAAGGGATATATACGAAGTATAAACAGTATCCAACAGTTAATGCCTCGTATATCGACTTTTGTAAAGTTATCACCCGTAAATCGTTCTATAAAAAAATGAAAGGAAGTAAGAACTATGCGAAGTGGGTGGATGCTATAAGTAAAACGGGTTATTCAACTCAACCAGCAACTTGGAAAAAGAAGGTTACTACAGTTATTAAGAAATACAATTTAGCAAAATAAGACTGGATTATTTTTCAAAAACCACGGAATTCCTTTTTCTTTATTATTTATATACGTTTCTGAAAAAATCGCTTATGCTAGAATCTTAATTAGCGTTACTCTTCATTACTTTCTTCTTATTTACAATAGTTTTTTATAATATCGATTAGATTATAGCTATTCTCTTGCCCTGAGTTTAAGGGCGATTTAAATTACATTTAATAATAATGGGGAATAAATTTCTCATGATTAGTGTGGTTTATAGTTGCTCATGAGCGGTAACAGGTTAAAAAGCTATAAATAACAGTTATTTACAGATGGCATTATTATTTCATTATATGAAATGATATTTTATTTCACTTAAAGCAAAATATATGAACAGTTTATTATATCTCGTGGCAGTAATTCTGGTAATCGGGTGGATACTGGGATTCTTTGTTTATTCGGCCGGTGGTTTGATTCATATTTTACTAGTATTAGCGGTTGTGGCTATATTATTAAATATTATCAGAGGACGAAGCATTTAATAGCTTATATTATTTAGATAATTAAAAAGAACATTCTTTATAATTATACTCTTGGTTTATTAGGGCTCCGTAGAGCCCTTTTCTATGTTTACTAATTTGTTTTAGCGAGACAAAACGGAATTGTTTCGTTATTGTTTTTTGTCAGCTATAACAATCCAATTATCCTTATTTTCGTGACATTAAAAAGAAAAGAATGACCAAGCACAGACCCTCTATATTAATAACAAATGATGATGGAATTACAGCACCGGGTATAAAAGTGCTGATTGAATTGATGGGTGAATTGGGAGACATTGTAGTAGTAGCTCCTGATAGTCCTCAGTCGGGGATGGGGCATGCAGTAACCATTGCCAAGCCACTTCGCTTAGATAAAGTGGATGTTTATGATGGAGTAGAAATGTATCAATGTTCCGGAACGCCGGTAGATTGCGTGAAACTCGCTGTTAACAAAGTGCTGCATAAAAAACCAGACCTACTGGTTTCGGGCATTAATCACGGTTTTAACTCATCAATAAACGTTATTTACTCAGGAACCATGTCGGCTGCGATGGAGGGGGCCATTGAAGGAATTCCGTCGGTAGGATTTTCATTGGGTGACTTCAAGCAAGATGCAGATTTTAGTGCTACGCGTCCATTTGTAAGCGCTATTGCTAAAGAAGTACTGGCAAATGGTTTGCCTTTGGGTACCTTGTTAAATGTTAACTTCCCGGTAGGTCACAAGATTAAAGGGCTAAAGGTTTGTCGTCAGGCAATTGCTAAGTGGAGCGAAGAGTTTGATGAACGAGTAGATCCGCACGGCCGTCCATATTTCTGGCTCACAGGTAAATTCCTGTTGAATGATAAGGGAGAAGATACCGACGAGTATGCGCTAAATGAAGGTTATGCTTCAGTAGTGCCTGTGCATTTTGACTTCACATCATACAATGCAATTCCTACATTAAAAAATTGGAATTTTAACTTATAAGAATTAGATTGTTAGTATGAGTGAGAATATTCAATTGCCTTCAGATCATAAACCTTCGGGGATTTTTAAGAAAGATAGCTTCTTGTTAGGCGTATTTTTAGGCATTATTTCGCCTGCTATCACCTGTGTTTTAGTAGAGAGTTTTCGTCTTGGCGACAAAATGGGACTTAGCGATTCAAAAGTATACTTGTTGGGACTTATAGTAAATCTCTTTCTTGTTCGTTATTACTTTAAAAAGGAAATAAATAATACTGGAAAGGGAGTTTTCCTTGTATCCTTTATTGTGGTGTTAGCAGTGTTTTTTATCAAGAAATAAAACAGCTGTCTAAGGAAAAGAATAATCAATCTTCAGCATCTCTTTTGATGCTGAATCAATTCATTTTGTTCGAATGAAATACTATATCATAGCTGGAGAGGCTTCCGGTGATTTGCATGGCTCTAACCTAATGAAAGCATTAAAAGATGATGATTCAAATGCTGAATTCAGGTTTTGGGGTGGTGATCTAATGTTACATGAAAGCGAGAATATTCGCAAGCATTATAAGGAAATGGCATTCATGGGTTTTGTGGAAGTGGTTGTTAACCTTCGCAAAATTTTAAGCAATCTTTCGGATTGTAAACATGACCTGTTGGAAAACCGTCCGGATGCATTGATTTTAGTAGACTTTCCGGGATTTAACCTTAAAATAGCGGAGTTTGCAAAACGGAATGGTATTAAAGTATATTATTACATCTCACCTAAAGTGTGGGCATGGAATCAAAAACGAGTACTGAAAATCAAGAAAGTAGTTGATCACATGTTTTGCATTTTACCATTTGAAGTATCCTTTTACGACAAATGGGGGATGAAGGTAGATTATGTTGGAAACCCACTATTGGATGCTATTTCAAATTATTCATTTAATACGGACTTTAAATCACAGAACAACCTTGACGACCGTCCGATAGTTGCATTATTGCCGGGTAGTCGTAAACAAGAGATTGAACGTTTGTTGCCGGAAATGATAAAAATGATCGATCATTTTCCGGAGAACCAATTTGTAATTGCAGGGGCACCAACATTTACTGCTGATTATTATGATCAGTATAAGCATGGAGCCAACGTTCCTGTTGTTTTTAACCAAACATATGACTTGCTTAAAAATTCAGAAGCTGCCATTGTTGCTTCCGGAACCGCAACGTTAGAAACGGCCTTGTTAAATGTTCCTCAAGTGGTGGTGTATAAAGGTAATCCCTTAAGTATTGCCATTGCTAAATTGCTGGTGAAAATCAAGTATATCTCCTTGGTAAACCTTATTGCAGAAAAAACAGTGGTTAAAGAATTGATCCAGGATGATTGTAATGAGAAGGCTTTAAACGCTGAATTGGATTTAATTTTAAACGATGTTACTTATAGAAGTAAAATGTTGCAAAATTATGCAGAACTTCATAGCTTAATGGGGGAACCCGGAGCTTCAGAACGAACTGCTAAACTGATCATTGATTATTTGGAAATGGATCAATAGCTATCTATTAGCAGTTATCTATTATCTATTAGCTTTTGGTATGAACAAGTTGCTAAAAATATCAATGCTAATACCTAATAGCTATAAGCTAAAAAAAACATAAACTATGCAAAAGACTGATAACCAATTTCTGATGTTAACTCACTTAAGTCAGTTAGCTCATTTTGTATTTCCATTTGGAGGATTACTAGCACCTCTTTTACTATGGCAAATGAAGAAAGATGAGATTATTGGTTTGGAAGATCATGGAAAGGAAATTATGAATTTTCAGATCAGCTTTGCTATTTATGCGATCATTTCTTCCATTCTGATTATTTTATTGATTGGAATCGGTTTCTTATTTGTAATTGCCTTACTTACTGTAATTTTTCCAATAATAGGGGCTGTAAAGGCGGCTAATGGAGAATTTTACAAATATCCACTGACGATTCAGTTTCTGAAATAGATATTGATTTAACTAATAAGGACGAGTCTTGGAATTTTGTTCCAAGGCCCGTCTTTATTAATCCCTTTAGAGGACTTAAATTATTGGCAGTTTCTAAGTTATTCCCCTTTAGGGGCTAGGGGTGATTCACCTCATTAGCCCTCCACACTTACCACTGTTTTCTTTGCTGTTTTCGCCGGTTTCTTCTTCAGTTTATTTAACCAGATAATAGTACCCGTAATAGGCAAACTGGTAGCAATTAAACAAGAAATAAAATACAATATTTTCGAAAACGTCCCGAATATCTCACCTGTATGTAGCGGACGGATCGAGGCAGCTATTTGCTCATTGAATTTTTTGTCCTCAAAGCGTTCCACTTTTAAAGTTTTCCCATTGTATTTATCCAGCTGAATTTTATCCGAGGCAGCCAGCGCGAAAAATCCCATTTTGGTTTTATAAACTACAATAGCAGCTGAATCTTTGGTGAAAGAAATCTGATAATCGGCTTTATAGGGAAGTTCTTTATCAGTGGCTGCGATGATCTTTTCAACGGTTATAATTTTAGCATCGGGAGATGGGGCAATAGAGATCATTGGCTTTTCTTTTCGACCTTTAAATATTTCATCACCCAGCACAGTACTCAACCCATTTCTATACCAGTCGAACGACCAACAAAGTCCGGTGAGCGACATGATCAACAATAGGATAAATGAATAGAACCCCAACGTATTATGCAGATCGTGATTGGTCCGTTTCCAATTACCGCTCATTTTTATCTTCAGACCTTGTTTCCATAAGCGAAGTTTAGATGGCCACCAAAGTACTAAACCTGAAATAACCAGCACAACAAAAATAATGGTTGAAACTCCCACGATAATCCGGCCTCCACTGTCATCCAACAGCAACCAGCGATGCATGCGCATGACAACCAAGAAAAAATCACCTGTTTTACTTTTCGCTGTTCCTTTTATTTCACCTGTATACTGATCAATGTAATAAGGTGTTCCACGACGTTCTTTTTCTGACTTTTTTAAGCTAATTGTGTAGGTTCTGGTTTTATCCTCAGGAATATTAATAGCAGTGAGTTTACCTTCATGCTTTGCCGTCAGAATCGAAACAAGTTCTTCCGCAGGTAAAGGTTTTGCTCCGTAGGTATAAGCTGCTTCAAACTTTTCAGCGTTGAAAAATTCATCAACTTCAGCTTCAAACGTGTAAATCGTTCCGGTTAAACAAACAACAAATAAGATCAATCCGCTGGCAATGCCGAGCCAGAGATGAACATCGTTAATAAACTTCTTAAAAGTGTATTTCATTATCAATAGTGAATAGATTTTATAAAACGTAAAAGAACGGTCTTGATTAAAAGACCGTTCACGACTTACGAAAACTATATGTTAATTAGTGCTTAAAAGTCTTTTTGATTGTTAGAAACGATAAGAAACCGAAACCGAAACATTTCTAGGGTCAATTCTGTCGATGTAGCTGGTACGGTAAGCATCGTAACCAATTGCATCAAACACATTGTTTACAAATACCCTTGAACTCCAGTTTTTAGTGAACTCGTAACCCAACTGAACATTTACCACCGTGTAAGCCTTATTATTCCAAGGCTCTTGGTTTGGAGTTATACCGTGGAACTCAGCATTGGCTTGAGTCCAATCGTTGTAAGGACGATCACCTAAGTAATAAATACCTGCGCTGAAGTTTAAACTCTTTAATGGTCCGCGATCAATGGTGTAGCTACCCCACGCATTAAAGGTATGTTTAGGCGTATTATTTGGAGCCGAGCCAGGTACAAAAGTCGTGTGCTCTTTATATTTGGCGTTGATATAAGCGTAACCGGCAATTACTTCTAAGTTTGGTAAAATACGTCCGGTGATTTCAGTTTCGATACCAGTCCGCTCATCATTTCCACCCTTGAAATAATAATTCTGTAACTCAATAAAGCCAGTCGCAGGATTTAATACTGCCGCTCTGATATTTTGATTTTTGTTGTTGATCTTATAAGCTGTGAAGTTGAAACGCAAACGCTCGTTGAACCATTCCGTTTTTAAACCTGCTTCAAATTGGTCAATTCGCTCATTACCTAACGGATCGCCGTTAATATCTAAATATTGAGCAGTTCTTGGATTTGTACTATTAGTATAAGAACCGAACAGGTTAATATTTTTGTTGATGCTGAACATCACACCGCCCAGTGGGTTCCAATAGCTTTCTCGTACCACAGTTGTTCCCGCAGGGTTACTACTTTCAGTCGTGCTGAAACGGATCGAGCCGTAAACACGCGCCCACGCAGTTAACTGAACAACATCCTGAATTGTGAATCCCGCACTTCTGTTATTCGATTCGGTTTCTCCGGTTTTAGTGAAATTACTCGGAACGCCATTTTTTAATTTGTTAGACACCGATTGAAAAACATCAATCGTATCCACCACAATTGATGCATAAGAAAGGTCTTTTACATAGGAAGTTCGGTAATCTAAACCAGCCTGAAACGTATGTTTGATCTTACCTGTCTGAATATCTTTTCCAATCAAATCAAACTGCAATACATTGTTTTTTTCCAGGTGACCGCCACGGCTGCCAATTGATCGACTGTAAACGTTTAATTGATCAACATTGATATCTTTTTCTACATTCGTTTTAACCGCTTTCAATCCGGCCATATAACCTTCAGTATCGTAATTAGAGCGATAGAAAGCACCTCTTACGTATAAATTGTCGGTAATATCTCTTCTAAAACGGGCTGTAACATTGGTGTTAGTTGCCAATTGTCTGTCGGTATCAAAACCTAGGAACTTATCCTTAGGCATTTCTAAAATTCGATTGCTTATATTTTTAGGGTCGATATTTACGGTTCCTACATCCAAAGAACGACTATCATCAAGGTAGTCTAGCTCGAAAGTAATGGCTGTTTTAGAGTCAGGTCGCCACTCCAATGATGGGTTAATGAATAGCTTTTCGGTTCCAATACCCTCAATGTTATGAAAGGTTCTTGAGTTCTCGTAACCACCGTTTAAGCGGAATGCCAAAGTTTGCTCTTTGTTTAATAACCCCTGAATATCAAAAGTAGGGCGGAATTGAGAGAACCCTCCGGCACGTAAAGAAACCACACCGTTATTGGTAAACTTAGGTGTTTTGGTCACCACGTTAATCAACCCACCTGGACTACCTAAGTCAGTAGCGGCACCCATTGTAACGGCTGCTGAACCTTTCAATACCTGAATACTTTCAACAGTTCCCATATCTGAAATAAAACCGAACCCACGGAAATCAGAATGCATTCTTACACCATTTTTATAGATCGGAATACCACGGAAACCTCTTGACGAAATGCTTTCAGAACTATTGCCATAACGTGAATACGTGTAAACACCGGCTACGTTGCGTGTAGCATCAATCACGGTCAGGTTTCCTTGTTGGGTAATCAGTTTATCAGAAATAACTGAAATCGACTGGATTTGATCCTTTGGTTTTAAGGGTAAACGAGTAATCGCATCCAGTTTTTCAGGTTGTTTGTCGCGCATGCCGAATACTTCAACTTCATTTAATGTGCCTTTCGCGGTTTTCAGCGTGAAGCTTATTTCAGTCGTTTCTTTATCTGAAACGGTAATACTTTCTTTTAACGGTTCAAATCCCAGGGCTGAGATATGAATAGTATAATTTCCCGGTTGAATGTTCTTTATTTCGAAGAAACCTTCGGCATCAGTAACTGCTTTATACTTTGTTCCTATAATTGTTACAGTTGCCACGTCTACCTTATTTGAAGCATCTCCTGTTATTTTACCTTTTAATAATGAGGTGTTTGTGGATTGGGCCCACGTTGTTTGCAGCGATAATACTGCAAGGAGTAAGAGAGTAATGTGTTTTATCATATTTTCTTTAGACTAATTATAAATAACTTTGGATGCAAAAGTAGGACGGCCAGCCATAGGGCGTTATTGAAAAACGGATTATTTCTTTACAAAAACGGATTATATATGCAGGTAGTTTCTAAAATTGATATTCTTGATCAGCCGGTATGCAATAAAACAGTGCCAGATAACTATAATGTAAACAGTGTTTTACAAGAAGTAGAAGTGTGCTTGGAGCATGCAGTTTTGAAGGAGTTCAGGAGCAAGCAGCTGGTTACAGACGGACTAATTATTTTAGATACCTACATGTGTTTTTCTGAAGCTGTAATCGATACCTATGAAATAATCGGTGATTGTATTGTAATGGATTTTGTTTACGAAGGCAATACAATTGGAGCTGTCGAGGATTCGGATTACCAAATGAAAATAGCTTCAGGAACACACTCATTGATGTATACACCCGGATTTAAAGTTACGCTACCCGTTGATCAAGCAGTGAATTATTATACTATAATTCTTTCAACTGACCTTTATTTTAAGTTGATCAGTCATGATTCGTGCTTGCATAAAGGTTTCGAGCTTAAAATCCGTAATAAAAAATCAGGCTATTTTTCTGAACAACACGGAACCATTAGTCCGCAGATGAAATGGGTGATTAATGACATCCGAAATTGTAAAAGAGAGGGTTGTTTAAAACGCTTATTCCTTGAAGCGAAACTTAAAGAACTTTTAGTGTTGCAACTGGAAGACTTTAAAACAAAAAATGAAGTTGACCTAGCAGAAAGCGTGCTTAGAGGAGATGATTATGAAAAGCTGGAAGAAGCGAAGGTAATCATTGAAAAGGATTATGTTAGTCCACCGTCATTGTGTGAGTTGGCTAGAATTGTTTCGCTTAATGAATTTAAGCTTAAGAAGGGTTTTAAGGAATTGTTTAATACAACGGTTCATTGTTATGTAGTAAAATTACGGATGGAGAAAGCCCAGATTCTTTTGAATGAAACAGATTACTCCGTGAGAGAAATCGCCTACAAACTGGGATATAAAAACCCGGCATATTTTAGTACAGCATTTAAAAATTATCATGGTTTTGTGCCGAGTGAAAATAAAAAGAAATTATTTATGCAGCCATTGAGCCTGCTGTTTGGATTATGGCTTTTGGGTGTCTCTGCGATCAGAGAGCTGATTGTTTTGGAGAGTATTATTGTTAGTTAATAAAATCTGAAAAATGCACATACTGTTTTTAAGAATCCGTTGACTGAAGTCAACGGCAATGAAGCAACTATCCGGTGGAAGAATTAGCATGCCTCTCGTTATAAAGGTTTTGATATTTACAGTTACATAATCAATCCCCCTTTAGGGGTTAGGGGTAAATTACTAATGACTGAAGTCAACGGCAATGAAGCAACTATCCGGTGGAAGAATTAGCATGCCTCTCGTTATAAAGGTTTTGATATTTACAGTTACATAGTAAATCTCCCTTTAGGGGTTAGGGGTAAATTACTAATAATTGAAGTCAACGGCAATGAAGCAACTATCCGGTGGAAGAATTAGCATGCCTCTCGTTATAAAGGTTTTGATATTTACAGTTGCATAGTAAATCTCCCTTTAGGGGTTAGGGGTAAATTACTAATGACTGAAGTCAACGGCAATGAAGCAACTATCCGGTGGAAGAATTAGCATGCCTCTCGTTATAAAGGTTTTGATATTTACAGTTACATAATCAATCCCCCTTTAGGGGTTAGGGGTAAATTACTAATAATTGAAGTCAACGGCAATGAAGCAACTATCCGGTGGAAGAACTAGCATGCCTCTCGTTATAAAGGTTTTGATATTTACAGTTGCATTGTAAATCCCCCTTTAGGGGTTAGGGGTAAATTACTAATAATTGAAGTCAACGGCAATGAAGCAACTATCCGGTGGAAGAATTAGAATGCCTCCCATTATAAAGGTTTTGATATTTACAGTTGCATAGTCAATCCCCCCTTTGGTAAATTACTAATGACTGAAGTCAACGGCAATGAAGCAACTATCCGGTGGAAGAATTAGCATGCCTCTCGTTATAAAGGTTTTGATATTTACAGTTACATAATCAATCCCCCTTTAGGGGTTAGGGGTAAATTACTAATGACTGAAGTCAACGGCAATGAAGCAACTATCCGGTGGAAGAATTAGAATGCCTCCCATTATAAAGGTTTTGATATTTACAGTTGCATAGTCAATCCCCCCTTTGGTAAATTACTAATGACTGAAGTCAACGGCAATGAAGCAACTATCCGGTGGAAGAATTAGCATGCCTCTCGTTATAAAGGTTTTGATATTTACAGTTACATAATCAATCCCCCTTTAGGGGTTAGGGGTAAATTACTAATGACTGAAGTCAACGGCAATGAAGCAACTATCCGGTGGAAGAATTAGCATGCCTCCCATTATAAAGGTTTTGATATTTACAGTTGCATAGTCAATCCCCCTTTGGTAAATTACTAATGACTGAAGTCAACGGCAATGAAGCAACTATCCGGTGGAAGAATTAGCATGCCTCCCGTTATAAAGGTTTTGATATTTACAGTTACATAATCAATCCCCCTTTAGGGGTTAGGGGTAAATTACTAAGATATTACCCCTTCTCATTTTCATAATGTTTTCTCACGATACTATTTTTCCTACTGTAAAAGAAATAGATAATTATTCCCAATGCCATCCAGACAAATAAACGAATCCAGGTGTCTAGTGGGAGAAAAACCATCATACCTACACAGGTTAAAATACCCAAAATTGGCACTAATGGAACAAGCGGTGTTTTGAAATTTCTTGGTGCATCTGGCATTGTTTTACGCATGATTAATACCCCTGCGCACACAATTACAAATGCCAATAAGGTTCCTATACTCGTCATCTCACCAACAACCCTAATCGGTACAAATGCAGCGAAAAGACTAACAAAAGCTGCAAATAAGATATTTGATTTCCATGGGGTTCTGAATTTGGTATGTACCTCAGAGAATACTTTTGGCAATAATCCATCCCTGCTCATGGAGAAGAATACGCGTGATTGTGCCAATAAGTCAACCAGGATTACCGAAGTGTATCCGATCAAAATGGCTAAAATAATAGCCTGACTTAACCACTTGTACGGTGTTTTTTCTATGGCGATAGCAACAGGAGCTGCACTGCCTTTAAATTCAGTGTAATTGGCCATTCCGGTCATCACATGCGAAAAAAGCATAAATAAAATGGTACAAACAATCAATGAGCCTAAGATCCCGATAGGCATATTACGTTTAGGATTTTTCGCTTCCTGAGCCGCTGTTGAAACGGCATCAAACCCAATAAAAACAAAGAAAACAATACCGGCCCCGCGGATAATCCCCGACCAGCCAAATTCACCAAACGTACCTGTATTATTGGGAATATAGGGTACATAATTCTGTTGGTTGAATGTAATGCCATCCCAAAGCAATAAATACCAATACTACACCCACTTTTAAGGCAACCACAATGGCGTTCATTATGGCAGAACCTTTGGTTCCTCGAATCAAAACGATAGAGATAAGGACAACAATTAAAGCAGCAGGCAGATTGATAATACCATGAACCACTTCACCGGTAGCCATTGTTACTGATTCAAAAGGAGAGTAGACTAGTTGAGGAGGAAGGTGGATATCGTAAGAAGCCAAAAACTTGACCAGGTACTGCGACCAGCTGATTGAAACTGTAGCAGCGCCAACGGAATATTCCAATACCAGATCCCATCCAATAATCCAGGCCAGAAACTCACCCATGGTAGCATACGAGTAAGTATAGGCACTACCGGCAACAGGAATCATTGAAGCAAATTCAGCATAGCAAAGAGCCGCAAATGCACACCCAACGGCAGCAATGGCAAACGAGATCGTAACTGCTGGTCCGGAATGATTGGCAGCTGCAATTCCGGTGAGCGAAAACAATCCTGCACCGATGATAATCCCGATACCAATTAGAATCAGGTTGAACCCGCCTAAAGTGCGTTTTAAAGAATGAGCATCACTTTCTCCGGCTTCTTGTAGCAGCCAGGCTAAAGGTTTTTTATACATTATGGATTAGTATAGTTAGTATATAGATAATATATTTATCAAGGTTGGCAAATGTATAAGTTAGGAAGTATTTTAGCAAAAAAGAAATGGCTGAACAGTAAATAGTATGCAGTTGGTTCAGTAGATCAGGATGTTAAATGGCTACTTGTTCATCATTTTTAAAAAATACTTGTTAAGTTTTCGGTTGCGGTGTTAACTTCCTGCAGCTAGTTTTGTAGTATAACACTGATATTATATAACTATGCAACTCTCAATTGATCTTATGTACAATGCTATAGTAAATAAAGACACTTCTTTTGAAGGTATTTTCTTTACTGCAGTAAAAACAACGGGAATATTTTGCAGGCCTTCATGCACTGCCAGAAAACCGAAAAAAGAAAATGTTGAGTTTTTCAGCACCGCTAAAGAGGCTATTTCAAAAGGTTACAGACCTTGTAAAGTTTGTAATCCAATGGAGAAACTAAATGAAACGCCAGATTTAATAAAGGCCATTCTAAACGGATTAGCTGATGATCCATCCAGGAAATTTAAAGATGAAGATTTGATAGCGTTGGGTATTGAACCGAGTAAGATAAGACGCTGGTTCTTAAAAAATCATGGAGTTACTTTTCAGGCCTATCAACGAATGTTTAGAATTAATAGTGCATTCAAAAAAATACAAAATGGAGAAGCTGTTACCTCCACTGCATTTGAATCTGGTTATGAATCCTTAAGCGGATTTAATGATTCATTTAAAAATATTTTCGGTGTATCTCCTAAAAACAGCAAAGCACAAACTATTATCGACCTGAAAAGAATCGAAACGCCATTAGGTACCATGTATGCCTGCGCTGTTAAAGAAGGTATTTGTCTGTTAGAGTTTACAGATAGAAAAATGCTCGAAACGGAGTTTAAAACACTATCTAAAAGATTAAATGCCACAATTATTCAGGGGGAAAATAAGCATTTTGATAATTTAGAGCAGCAATTGACTGAATATTTTGAAGGCAAGCGCAAATCTTTTACTGTAAAGTTGTTTACTCCGGGATCTGCTTTTCAAAACGCAGTTTGGGACGGGTTACAAAACATTCCATACGGGACTACCAAAAGCTATAAAGAACAAGCCATTGCTTTATCAAAAACGGATGCTGTGCGTGCAGTAGCAAATGCGAACGGAATGAACCGTATTTCTATCCTTATTCCTTGTCATAGAGTAATTGGTACGGATGGTAATTTAACAGGTTACGGAGGTGGGATTTGGAGAAAGAAATGGTTGCTGGATATGGAAAAGGCTAATGGGAGCTCTTAGCTGTTAGCCATTAGCTCTTAGCAATTAATTCAAAATCTAATGCCTTATAGTCAGAAAAAATGTCGCCCGGCTTGAGCCGTGACGACATTGACCAATTTTCTACTTCCGCTGGAATAGACGTTTTTTGTAGATACGTTCTAGTGAACGATGTTTTTACATAGGTAAGACTGTATTTAAAGTGTGCAGGTTTCAGTTTCCTGAAATTATTTTTTACAAGATCACTGCTTTTCTTTGTTTGATTTAAAAATTGGATAAAGCATTTGTGCATATCGTTGATCTAATGAGATATTGTTTTTAATCTTCTCACCCGGCCAGAGCGTCTCTCCGGCCGTTGAGAAGTAACCAACCTATATATAAATGAAGTCTTTGTTGCCTAGCTTATCAATTTCGGTAGAAATAAAGGCTATAGTTCCTGTAATCTCATTAGTAAATGCTTTTTGTTTAGTAAAATATATTGCATATAGATTAAGTAGTTTTATTTGATAATTTTTTTTGTTGGTATCAGGTTTTTCATATAGATATTTCTGAGAGAACTGTAATTGACCAACACTGTTTCAAGCGCAGTTATTACCACTAACCAGATAAGCGGTTGCTTTGTAAACAAGGCGATCATTGAAGTCGCTAATACAAATCGGGTAAACTCCAGGTTAAATACCCATCGCTTTTGTTCCAGTATCGCGCCGCAGTTGATAAGGGTAATTAAAATGATCAATGAAGTGCCACTCATTCCGATCCAATCTAACTTATCATAGAAATATAGCATGCCTATCAACACCACAATAATGGCTGCAAGCTGTATAATTACATATCTTTTAAAGGGAGCAGGAACCGGCTTGCGTCTTGATCGTGATAGAAAGATTTCTTCCAGTTCTTCGCGAATGGCAGGATCTATCTGTTCGGGCCCTCCAAATAGGACCCCTAGTTTATTCCTGAATCCCGGGGTTAGCTTAACCGAATAGTAAAGCTCAAGGAAAAAATGAAAAAACTGCCATAACAAACTATGGGTATGTAATTGATGGGTTAAGCCATAATGGACTTCATTTGTTTCTTCTTTAAATGTGCCGAATAATTTATCCCAGAAAATAAACACACCACCATAGTTCTTATCCAGGTACTCTTCATTGTTAGCATGATGCACCCTGTGATGTGACGGAGTTACCAATACCTTTTCGATCCAGCCTAATTTGCCAATTAGCCGGGTATGTACAAAGAACGGATAAACTCCTTGTATCAATAAAACAGGCATGATCATTAATGCAGGGAAACCAATAATGGGCAAGAAAGCCCAAAAAAGCAAACGTGCAAGCGATTGAAAAATGGTAATCCTTGTTCCAACCGAATAGTTAAACTCCTCGCTCGAATGATGGATAACATGCACGGCCCAGAAAATATTAATCTCATGACTGCTCCTGTGATACCAATACCACAGAAAGTCGACAAAGAAAAATAACAGGATCCAGGTAATCCAATTCGGCTCAATTGTAAATAGAGCAAATTGTTTATGCAGGTAATCATAGACAAAGAAAAAGAATCCCGCAGTAAACATACCAGCCACCCGGTCGAGAATACCTATACTCAAGTTGCTGATTGTATCCTTGAATTTGTAAACATCCACCTTTTTTCTTCTGGCAACATAATATTCGATGCCAATTGCTAGCAGTAAGACAGGTAGTGCAAGCGCTATTGATTCCATTTAGTTTAATTTAATTCGTTGTTGAATAAGAACTACCTCATCCCCGACCTTTCTCTAAAGTGGAGGGAGTTTGCATCCTTTATCTTTAAAGACTTTTATATTTTAGTACGCACCGGAAACCAATGTGTGAATAACCCTGATCAGCTACAGCTGAAACACTATTGAATCGTTTGTAATGATAGACGTTATGCATATCATCTGTAAATAATCCTCCTTTTGTAATTAGTTCTTGTTGGTCTTTAACAAAAAGGGAAGTAGTGGTCCACTGACGAACCGTGCCATCCATATCATAGAAGCCAAGCTGATTTTTACCGAAAGAACCGGCTGGCAAAAGCTCCACGTACTGTTTTTTTAAACTGTCGGGTATTGGCTCTTCATTATATCGGTATTGCAGGCAAATATTTGATGCGTTTTGTGCTGCCCATTCCCACTCATTTTCGGTAGGCAACTGTTTTCCAATCCAAGCAGCATAAGCCTGCGCATCCAGCCATGATACCTGCGTTGCAGGATGACTTAATGGCGCTTTTTCTTTATCTAAGCCTTTAGGATAAAAATAAGTTGCGCCATCGGTCATCTGCCAACCATTGTTCTCAGCATCAAAAACTGCAGCGTTTCCTGATCGCTGAGCATCAGTGATATATCCTGTTGTTTTTGCAAAATCATCAAATTCCTTAACTGTTACCAAAAGCCTATCCATCAGAAAGGTATTAAGTGAAATCACACGGGTTCTCCCATCATCACTTTGCCTGATCATTTTTCCTCCTGGTACAGTGATCATCTGATTATAAACGGAGTTAAATTCTCCAGGCTCGGTAAATGCAATTTCGGTTAGTGCTGATATCATGAGCTATGATTGTATGTCAGTAATAATCAATAAAATGCATTCTGAAGGACGAAGAAACCAGGATGAGATAAGCGCGTAAGTTAACCTCGTCCGTTCAAAATGTCTATGGGGGCTATTCCTGTTTAGCAATAGATTTCTGGTGATTTGTATCGGAATTACTGATCAGATCCTTTTCATTTAGTACAGCAAACCCAAACTGATGACTATAGGATTGCCCTTTGTGTTTACTGTTAGCCACTGGAAGAAGTGCGTAACGAGCAATAGCTACCGACTCTCTGTTTTTCTTTTCATCAACCGATAACGTATGGGCATTGATAAAAAAGTTGGCACTATCAGCTGCTTTCGTTCCTTTTGAAACTATTTTGATAGCAATTTCGGGATGTTCTTGCTTGAACTCCCATATCCATTTTTCAACCAATGGATAGGTGAACCGTGTTCCGGTGATTACAATCTGATTTTCTGAAAATGGTGTTTGAGCAGCAGTAGTTTGCCAAAGGCCTGCCAATGCCAATATGGCGATGAAGTGTTTAAACTTTTTCATTGTCAGAAGTTGTTTAAGTTTTCTGTTAATGTCGCTGTTTGTAGGTGCAACTATTAGTTAAGATCTGTTTTCCGGCATGCCACAATAGTTTAAGACTTAAAGTCAAAAATGATTAGAAACCAGGGCGTACTGTTAAGTCCTAAAGTGGGGTGGAAAAATTACATGCAACAGCAGCGTTGCATACAAGTTAGTGTAGTGCAAAAGAGGTAGCGTTTAGATGTTTGGGTTTTTAGGATGCTGATGTTGTACATGATTATATAGATTTAATTCATAAACAATACTTAGTCTATAGATTATATAGGCAAATATAATAAAGATTTTGAAAATCAAAATAGAAATGTAAAAAAAGTTAAAGAGGAGGGAAGTCAGTAAGGAAAAGGATGGTTGTAATTATAATTGAAGGATAACCCATTCAACTGTTGAAGCAATCCAAGTGGTTGTTAATATGATAGAAGTTTCTTCATCATAAGTGTCGTACTTTTCATTGCTTCATTTTTAGGCTGGCTAATGCAATGAAGCAATGGAAAAGGGCACGACTAAATTATTTGGGTGGACTAATATTAATTTTGAGTTAAAACTCCATTATTCACAAAGAAAAATCCAGCTGTTCCTCCGGAATAGCTCGTCCAGTTGGTAAAATCGAAAGAACCTGCTCCTGTGGAAGAGCCTTGAATTGCATAATATTTTACGGCAGTCTGGCTTCTGTTCCAGGTTAATGGACTACCTGATACACAGGTTTCTGGTCCAAGGTTATTATTTTGCAAGAAATAAGCTTTATTGATACCAAAAACCTTTGCAATACCATTTTGATCAATACAAACAGCTGTTTGCTCTTCAACACCTACACCCTTTGCAGTGGTAGCTGCTAAATCGGTCATGATGCGAGCCATAAAAGTAATGTGGCGCCCTCTGCGATCGGGATTATTGTAATGTGAATCAGTGATGGTATTACCTAGGTACGGATGATTAACAAAATCGTTGTGGCCTAATTGAACAGCCGTATTATAAGGGTTTGCCAAAGCATCAGCTGAATAAACCGTTCCATTCTGTGCCGAAAAATAGGATTTTCCCAGAATTGCGCATCCAGCGCTTGTGCCTCCAACAGGTACATGTTTGGTATTAATTAGGTAATTGATCGCATCTTCCACACCGGTATCCTTCCAATAATTGACATAATCATATTGATCTCCACCTGCAATGAACAATGCTTCTGCATTCCTGATTTTTTGAACAGCATCAGCGTTGTTGGCCTTTGCACGGGTATTAATCAGCAATGTTTCAACTGAGTTAACCGGAGCCATGTTAAACAGATAATCATTGTAGCCGTCGGCACCGCTGGCTCTGATAATTACAATATCACCTCCGCCACTTTTATTCAACATCCACAGCATAGCCGCATCAACATCTGTACTTCCGCCCATCAGGATAGTGCCTCCTGTAGTAGAGGTGGTAACATCAGCAGCATTTCCTGTCAAGTACGATTTAGGATTGGAGGAGGCTTCCAAGACCTTTTCAGAAGGTTGAACGGATAAATCTGTTAGTTCTGTAGTTTTTTTACAGGCAAAATGGGTAAGCACAACAACACCTAGTATGGCCATGCTTAGTAAAGGATAATTTCTTTTCATAGAATTGTATTGACATAAACTAATAAGAAATTTTCTTATTTTAAAATTTTAATACTTGATTATTAGATGTTTATGTCTTGCTAACGATTGAAACAGCTCAATGGGTAAGTAATTTGGACTAATATCGGTTAAGATTTACAAGATTTTTTTGGATAATTTAATCGGAATTATAGTTTTGCAGTCCCAATTGATTGAAGGTGAATTTACTTTTAAAAGATTCGGGAACACACATAACCAAGGGGAATTAGCTCAGTTGGCTAGAGTACTTGCCTGGCAGGCAAGGGGTCACCGGTTCGAATCCGGTATTCTCCACAAACATCGAAAACAGCCTTTTAAAGGCTGTTTTTTATTTTTAGGGACACACGGCAGGCACATCTATAAATTAGTCATCAACATGTACTAGGTATTAAAAATGAAAATATATCCTTCAAGTAGCTACATTAGATTGATTTAATCTTTTATATCTCTATTCTTGAAAACTGCTGTTTAGATTCAAACATAAACTATGCAGGTTTTTCATTGAAGGTTATTTAAGAATCAACAACTTTAGAACCTCTGTTTGTATATAAACAAAAAGCAATGACAAAATTTGATTATGATAGCGAAGCGGATAAATTAGCGCTTGCTATAGATATTGCTATTCAAGCTTTTAAGATGCATCCACCTGATGGTTTTGATGAGAAACAGTTAGCTCACTTTGTTAATGTCTATGAAGAATATAAAACAGAAATATTGTCTCCAGAGAAAAGATTTCGAAATAAATCAGGCTTAAAGCAATCGACATATGAAGTGTTTACCTACTTCCAAGAGGGTCATGGAAACACTGTTAATGTTTTTTGGGATAAGATCAATGAAAGTAAGCTGGATTTTAGAAGAGAAAATAGGCTCGCTAAAATTTTAAAAAGGAAAAAAATAAAGGATCATACTGAATACGATTTTGTGATTGATACATTAGTACCCTATCAACAAGAGGGTTTAATTTCATCAGATGAAGTTGAATTGTTGAACAGTTTGATTTCGGATTATGAAACAAATAAGGATTAACCACACAGTGCATTATTTGGAAATCTGCCTTCCAACTTGCGGTTTACAATAACCGATTAGGATCAGAATCTTTTAAATGAATTTCATCTGGATATTAAAAATATTGCAACACTCCAGTATAAACCCTCCCTTCAAAATAGACTAGAACCCATTCTAATTTGTTTACCATATTCGCTCACTACCCCAACGAAACGGATTCTTTGTTTAGTTTCACTCCATCCGGAGCTGTTAACATTTCAAATCTTTTTTATTTCTATTAAGGTTAGAATTCTCGAAAAATTCACCTAAAAGATGAAATTATCTTTTTTTGAACCTTTCCGGTACCCGAATGGCGACAAGTATTCACCAATTTTTAAAATGAGGTATACTTGAACTTTTGACCGCCTACTGATGCTTCATACATCGCACCACCCTTGGTGTGGGTGAATATCATGACACCGTTGGTATACTTTGCATCTGCAGAAGCGCCAGCAGTGATCGCAACAGCTGAAGCCTGTGCTGAAAATTCAAGTTTGTTCGCCTTGAAACGATCCATTGCTTCTTTGTTTTCAAAAAATATGAGCTCCCTGTAAGCCTGTCCGCCAAATTGAAAACCAATGGTTACCTGTGACATCTTCGCTTTTCCTGTAATTTTGCCTTTTTCATAAACGATACCATTTCCAGAGGCTCCACCCACCCCCACAGCTCCCTTGCCAACATTGGGAAGGATCACATACCCATAAGCGTCAGCAAATACACTTTTCAATAAGGCATCCGTATGAAGAAAATCTGCCTTGGCGCTGTCACAATCAGCAATTATTTGTTTGTCCTTGTCAGATTGAGCTACTGCTGTATTTGCGATTAATAATAATGAGGAAAAAATCATTATTGCTTTTGCAAGTGAGATAACTAGGTTCTTTTTCATTTTGTTTGTTTTTAATTGGCTGATATAGAAATGTTTATTTAATTAAAAAGGCGCATATATGATGCCAACATAAAAAATCATCTATTCTTTTCATTGGTTTTGCGAAATGGGGGTATAATCCAAGGGTTAAGGTTGGAACTGACAAATGATTCATTCCTAGAAAGATGCTCAAGATGTTTTTAAAGAGCATTATGATGTAAGCTGGGGTTTTTTAGAAGAATTCAATATTCTTTTGTTAAAACGTTAGAATAGGGAAACTTTGTCTGGTATATAAAGCATTTAAACTTCATTAAAGCTTTCATTTTTAGCATTCGTACTAAAATCCTGTCCAAACAAACCTGTTAAATAGTCTATTTTGCACCCTAATTAAGTAGTATTTGGACAATATCTTTGAGGTATAAACTTCTAAAACCTTAAGAAAATGACTACATCAGATTTTACTACTACACTGTTGGTAGACCAAACTCCACAAGAAGTATTCAAGGCCATCAATAATGTGCGCGGATGGTGGTCAGTAGCAATTGAAGGAGGAACAGACAAGCTCAATGATGAGTTTATTTATTCTGTCGAAGATATTCATCAATGCCGAATGAAATTAATAGAGGTTGTACCTGATAAAAAAGTCGTTTGGCTGGTAATGGAAAACTACTTTAGCTTTATTGAAGATAAAACTGAGTGGACAGGTACAAAAATCAGCTTTGAGATCTCGGAAAAGGATAATAAAGCTCAACTCCGTTTCACTCATCAGGGGTTAGTTCCAGAATATGAGTGTTTCAATATCTGTTCAAATGCATGGACCCACTATGTACAAGAAAGCTTATTTAACTTGATCACCACGGGTAAAGGCCAGCCTAATCCAAAGGATTTCAAGCCGGTTATAAATAAATAGTTAAATGGAATAAGATTCTATCTATAGTTGAAAAGGCTATTTGTTAAGCAACTTCAATTATAGATAGAATGATTTTCGAAATAGCATGAACTAAATTACATTGGATGATAATCAAAAGAGTCATTCGTTTTTTTAAGGGGTTCGTGATCATTTAAAAAATTTAATGAAGAAGATTCCTGGCCTTCTATTTATAGTTCATCACTTACTACTTTCAACAATTAAGAGTAATAGTTGCCTCATAACTCCAAATAAAGGTGCTGGTACATTCCAGATTCCTGCAAGCCTTCAACATAAACATTCTGATTTTTGCATTATTATTGAAATCAAACGGTTGCGAATCAAATGACTGTAATTTCTTTAACTACCTGATTAGAAGGAATCTAAATAAGGTCTTGTTTAATAGGTTTGCGGTTTTTTATTTTAATATTGCGTAATTCAATAAAGTGCTCCGCTTTAATTATTATGCATTTTTAGTTTATCTACCTGTGAACGATCAATTTTTTTCTGGCAAATGGTCAGGACATTATATGTATGGTGATACTTATCCGGATGGAATCCGGCATACTTCAACCCCCTTTATAATAAATATGACTGTCATTAATGGTAACCTGAAAGGTACATGCGAAGATATTTTTGGTACCAATGTTTTTGAGGATACAGCTGTAATTACCGGTTTTATTGAAGATAACTTTACCAGTTTCATAAAAGAATATCCTTGCTTAATGCAATTTGATGAGCATATGCAACGAAAGGTCTTCCCTGAATTTCCATCTCAGAAAATACATTACTCAGGTGTATTTGAGGATGGAAAGTTTGTAGGTGAGTGGGATATGGATATGTCTTTTGAAGATCATGATGGAAATATTATCACAATTATGCATGCAGGCACATGGGTAATGGAGAAATGTTCTTAGTTGCAATAAATACCTTATTATATTGTTGTAAATAAATCACATCATCCTTTTAGCATGGAGTTTTTACGATTATTAGGATCTGACGGAAAACAGCTTATAAAACATCTGTTAACAGTAACGGTCTGATTGTAAATTTTGCTTGTTATTTATTACGTCGGCTTAAAATCAATTACTATGACAGATTCAACTAAGTTTAAATTAATTATTGTTGTCGGCTTTATCCTTATTGCAGCATTTACAGTTAGCAGAAAGTATGATTCTGGGCAGAAAAAAATAATGCCGATAGAAAATTCATTTACAAATGATCTGCGAGATGGTGATCTCATCTTTCAAACCTCTTTATCATCGCAAAGCAAGGCAATTCAATCTGCTACCCACTCTAAGTACAGTCATTGCGGGTTGATTTATAAAGAGGGTAAAAATTGCTTCGTATTTGAGGCCATTCAACCGGTTAAATTAACGCCTTTAGATAAGTGGGTTGCAAGAGGAAGGGACGGGCATTATGTAGTTAAGCGTTTGAAAAATGCTGATCAGATTTTGACACCTCAAGTGCTGAAAAAAATGAAAGCTGTCGGCAATCAGCTAAAAGGAAAGGATTATGACATTTATTTTGGTTGGTCAGACGATCGTATTTATTGTTCTGAGCTGATTTGGAAAGTCTACCAGCGAGCGACAAGCATTGAAATTGGTAAACTCGAAAGATTGAAAGATTTTGACCTAAGCAGTAAAGCGTTGAAATTAAAGATGAAAGAGCGTTATGGAAATAACATTCCTGAAGATGAAAAAGTAATTTCTCCAGTCAGTATTTTCGAGAGTGAGTTGTTAGAAACGGTTAAGGAAGAATAGCTGTCTATCCGTGTCCGATAAACTGCTCTTTCAGGAATTTTTGTTGACATACATTACTTTTAGCAATATAATAACACACTCCATGGGGCTTGATAGCGTAGAAATATTAGTTGAAGTTGAGAATGCATTTGATATCTCCATACCTGATCGTGAAGCCGAAATAGTTTATACTGTTGGCGATTTGCACGACCTGGTTTGGAAGTACGTCGAAAATAAGATAAACGAATCGTGTTTATCAAGGAGTCTATTTTATCGGTTAAGGTCT
Source organism: Solitalea canadensis DSM 3403 (assembly GCF_000242635.2). Lineage (NCBI taxonomy): Bacteria > Pseudomonadati > Bacteroidota > Sphingobacteriia > Sphingobacteriales > Sphingobacteriaceae > Solitalea > Solitalea canadensis. The sequence continues at coordinate 3,376,500 of NC_017770.1, read as the reverse complement.
TCCTTTGTAGAAACTTTTAAGATCAACCAAGAACACTTTCATCCTAATGTACAGTTGAATAAAATTATTCCCCAATTGAACAGAAGAGAGAATTGGAAAATACTTCAGCAGGATTTAGAGTTAGAATTTCCGAATCTTGTACTCCCCGAATTTTGGTCCTATACATTATTCACCTTTAGCTCACTTTCTATCTTTGGTAGTGCGATTGTTGGTATTATTTACAGAGGTTTAATTGTCGAAGTTACTCTATTTCCTATTATCGGAATAGTAGCTACGATTGTTCTGTCTTATTTACTTAGGTTCAAACGAACAGAATTTAATCCGGCAACGATAAGGGATTTTGTACGGAGAGTATTGGCGTTAAATTATAGGAATATAAATAAGAGTGTTTAAATAAGTCGTCGAGAAGTTGAGCTAATCATTAATCATATTATTTCCGATTGTACTGGCATTAGATTAAGCGAAATAACCCCAGAAAAAAGTTTTACGAATGATTTGGGTATTGATTGATACAATATGCATTGGGTAGAAGTTACTTTGACTAGAGCACTTGAGTATAAAAGTTAGTTCTATGATTATTCTGTACACAAGAAACTTTTTCTCATGTGGATAAGTAAAAGATAATATCCAAAACTTTAAGTGGAAACTTAAGACTTGTTTGGGCTGATGCTTTTTCAACCTACTTATGAAATATCTACAAATCGCCAGTATTATTCTATTGTTTGTTATTTCTGCATGTTCAAGCAAAAATGAAAAAGCAAGTGCAGCTAAAAATAACGCAATTGAAGAAAAATTCCCTATCGACTATATTCGTAAAGTTTCGATGGAACGTAGGAAGTACTATAACCTTGATTCTTTAGATGCCCAAACCTTAACTCCCATAGATTCCAGTTTCTTTAAAAAATGGTTTGATAAAAGAACGGTTGATAATGATAATAGCAATCCGATTAAATTTGATCTATTTTCAAGATATTATTTTTTTGACTTTAAAGATGCTGGAAAAACTGTTTTATTTTCAATTATATGGATGGATGAAACTGGCTACAATCTTTTTTATAATATCACATACAATAAATCATCTGAACAATTAGAACGAGTTGATTTAATTGCTGTTAACGGTGGGGATGGTGGACAGTCAGTATCAAATTATCTCAATTTTAATGTTTTGGGGGATGGTTTGAATCTGACAACTGTGATTTCCGATGAATATTCCAGGAATGATCATAACTATGTTATCCAGGTTGATTCCGTTCTCACTAAAATTGAACTACTCCAACCCAAAGTTAGCTATTCGACTAATGATTCTAAAAGGGTTAAAGAATGGAGAGTAACCGACTCATCTGGAAATACAATTAGAATAGGTTCATTTTCAACCCTTCCCCCAGAAATAGATGGCTGTTCTTGCGTTTTTTCTATTGATACGAATGATTTTAAGAATAATAGGTTCATTTATGTAAACAATTATGAACAAACCTCTTACATGAAAGTAAATGGAAGTTTAGTAAAGTTTACTCAAGTTGATGTTAAAGAAAATGATGACAATAGCCTCATTGAATACTATAAAAGTGACAACTTCGAAATGATAATTAAAGGCAAAGATGAAGGCCGAAATAGTGATGAAACCTGGTTAAAAAGAGGTAGAATAATTATAAAGAATAAAAAGGGCTCAACAATACTCCTAAATTTTTATGGTGAATGTGGTTGTTAACACTTTAAAAAGTCCCGACTTCAGGACTTTTTAAAGTAAAGAAGTTCTTTGTTAAACGCCACTTCCATAAAGCCGCTTGGAAATAGGGTGTCTTCCAATGCTGCATCTGTTTCCGACTCCAATATCCAAAAACATTTCACATATGGTTGCAACTTTTCGCCCGGAATAATTTCTTTAAACAGCATTTTTATAGTAGGTCGTGTATTTAACAAATATAGTATTTATACACAGGAGCTTAACATCAGATTGATGAAAGTGTTTTCGTCCGGTTCTAAATAACTCTATCTTCGAACACAAACATTTATGAATATGAAAAAAGCGTTACTATCCCTACTTATTATCATTCCTTTTTTATCATTTAGTCAAGAGAAGCAAAAAATTAGTGTTGGAGTCGTTATTAGTCCAAGTTTAACAAATATCAGAGGTACAAATTTTCTGCCTAAGTACTATGAGAAAACTTTGGGGTATTTAATTGGAGCATCGTTTAATTATACTATTAACAATACTATTTCATTACAGACCGATCTATCATTTGAAAGAAAGGGTGCTGTTTTAAATGTTGAAGGAACTAACTCTCAAGGGGCTTATGAAGGACAGGGATTTAAAGCGCATTCAAACTTTGATTATCTTACCATTCCACTACTTGCCAGAGCAACATTCGGCTCCAAAGTTAAGTTTTTCATTAATGCCGGACCTTTTGTTGGTTTTTTGATTAGTCAGAAAGAAACAACAAAAGCTTCTGGATTTCCGACTTCTAAAATTGATTACACAAGTTTATATCAATGTCTTGATGCTGGTATCACTGCAGGGGTAGGATTATCAGTTCCGATGAACGAAAGATTTTCTGTTTCACTTGAAGGAAGAAATAACCTTGGACTTGTAGATATCAATAAGTATTCAGGCAGCGTGATGACTAATTCTACTAATTTTTTGATTGGAGTAGTTTATCATTTATAGCTGAGAAGCTTACAATAATTAAAATAGTGGGGCTATTAATTTAATAGTGTTATTTGTTTTTATGATCTATTAATTACTTGAAAACAAAAAAGTTAACATGAAACATACATTAACCTTTTTCTTTTCCTTTTTTATCGTCATCAATGTTTTTGCTCAAGATAAAAAAGTTACTTCCGCCATTGTTGATGAAGGGAAAGCACTTTACCGATCAGAAATGGCTTCCTGGTATGGAACCGATATCTTTTTTGAAAATTTTAAGGACAAAACGGCAAATTTTGGAGGCTATTTTTCATATGATGAAGAAAATATAACGAAATGTGTGTTTGTGTCTAAAGGCGAAAAACCTACGGTTCTGGCAACAATTTCTTTTGACAGCACCTTTTCAGTGGAAAATGCAAAGGTTATTGGAAAAGACAGAGCACTCTCCTCAAGAGAACAGCAGTATTTTGCATTGCGGAAAAAAGCTATTGAAACTCTTGATGCTGACACGTTGTTTAAATCTTATAGCAATACTTCCCTAAATCTGATTCCCTTAATAAGGAATGGGCAGAAAAAAGTTTTTATTCTCACCGGACCTAAAGTGAACGGAGTGGTAATTTTTGGAAATGATTACCTAATCTCATTTGATGAAAATAATAAGGTAACCGAAAAGAAAAGTTTACATAAAAATATTATTCCTATAAACTTTAAACCAGATGAAGAGCATAATGTTGAATTATCGATGCACTCACATCTTCCTGAAACGGGCGACTACATAACATCAACAGATATTTGTACGCTGATGCTTTATGGAAATTTTGCAAAATGGAAACAACATCTCGTTATGTCAAAAAAATACATCTCTATTTGGGATTGTTCAAAGAATGAATTGAACGTAATAACCAAGGAAGCCTGGGATAAAATTAATGAACATCAGAAAAAGTTGAAATCAAATTAATTCTAAATGCAACCTCAAATAAGAACATTATCGCCTAAAAAACTTATTGGACAACGACTTCAAATGTCCATTGCCAAAAATCTAACTTTTGAATTATGGAGTAGGTTTATGCCCAGAAGAAAGGAGCTTGAAAATGCGATCGGTTCAAACTTATATTCATTGCAAGTATATGATAGCAAGCTCGATATTAAGGATTTTAATCCCTCCACATTATTTGATAAATGGGCAGCTATTGAAGTTTCCGACTTGGATAATGTTCCGGTTGAAATGGAATCCCTTGAGTTAGCAGGCGGGTTATACGCGGTATTTCTTTATAAAGGAAAGCCGAGTGATTTCGCTCCAACCTTTAATTATATTTTCAATGAATGGTTGCCTAACTCCGAATTTGAATTGGATAATAATAGGCCTCATTTCGAAATATTGGGCGAGAAATACAAAAACAATGATCCTGATTCTGAAGAAGAGGTTTGGGTGCCAATAAGGAAGAAAAGTTAAAGTAGGAGAACATTGTAAATAGATTTGTGTAAACAAATTTGTTTATATTTGCGGTATGAATGAAAGCATATCCATTTTAAAAGGTATCCATCCTGGGGCAATTCTTGAGAGGGAGTTAAAGAAAAAGAATCTTAAACAAGGGCCTTTTGCTTTGTCTTTAAATGAATATCCTCAGACCATAAATGCTATTATCAAAGGAAAAAGAGATATGAATTTAGGACTCTCTCTTAAAATAGAAGAGAGACTTGAAATGGAAGAAGGTTTTTTAATGACTTTGCAATTGCATTATGATATTAAAAAACAAAAGCAAAGTTTTTCGACCTTTAATCATCCGGATCTTTCATTGATTCGCCCTGTCATTTTTTGGGATACTCAAATAGATAAGATAGACTGGGAAAAACAAAAATTAGCGGTTATTAAACGGATTTTTGAACGTGGTAATGAAGAAGAAAAACAGGAGATTATTCGATTTTACGGGTTGGAAACAGTTCAATCAGTTATTGGCAAATTAAAATAAGAAATTACATCTATGAAAAAGCTGTATGTTACATTGGAATACAGTAAATGAGCTGTTGAAAGAATACTTAATGCTATTAATGAATGCAGAAGAGTTTTCTAGTTTTAGATTAGTTGGTGGAACATCCTTAAGTCTTCAGTTGGGGCATCGTATATCGATTGATATTGATCTTTTTACAGATGCTACGTATGGATCAATTGATTTTGATGCAATTGATGTTTTTTTGAAACAGCAATTTAAATATGTTGAGGGTTCTCTGGGAATGCTGCCAGGGATGGGAAGAGCTTATTTCATTGGTGATAACAAGTACAACTTAATTAAGCTGGATGTCTTTTATACGGATAGCTTTATCCAGGAAGCATTGGTTATAGATAATGTACGAATGGCGACAATAGATGAAATAGTTGCGATGAAAATGGATGTTGTGCAAAGAGGTGGTCGAAAAAAGGATTTTTGGGATTTACATGAATTACTGGATAATTATTCTATACATAGAATGCTTGACTTGCACAAGATTCGATACCCCTATTCTCATGATCGGCTATTAATACTTAATAATTTAAAAGATTTTGAACAAGCAGAATCGGATTTTAATCCTACCTGCCTGAGAGGAAAGTATTGGGAAATCATTAAATTGGATTTTGCAGAAGCTTTATAATTTAGTTTATTCATTGTAGTCCAGTAATTTAATTAGTATTTTTCTGTCATAATATCTTTGGAAATCTAAAGATTAAATACATCTAAGTGCTTCGTTTCAACGATCCGTTGTTGATGCCAATAACCCTTGAAACTCCTCATGAAAGATTGGCCAGAGGCTTACCCTTAGCAGGAAGCCCGGGGGAATTGTATGTTGAACGGCGAAGTATTCCACTAGCAGTCGCAGATCAGGCCGGAGTACGTTTTGATCCCGACTGGCAGGGACGACCTGCTGTAATAACCCCCATGTATGATCTAAATGGTAATTTATGTTCCGTTCACGGACGTTATTTGCAACAGCTGGGTAATGAAAATAAAATGTTTACCATAGGTCCTGGAGGTGGAATGGTGCAAGTGTTGGGTGGCATAAAGAATGATCCCATCATTATTGTTGAAGGGTTATTTGATGCCTTATCACTCGCGGTTTGCGGATATGGATCTCTGGCAACAGTTGGAAGACACGCTCCTTGGCTGGCAGACATATGTGCCGGAAAAAAAGTGTTATTAGGCTTTGATGCCAATAAACCCGGTGAAGCAGATGTTAAACACTATCAAAGCCTACTGAAAAACGCTAATTGTTATCGTATTATTCCTCCTCATCATTGCAAAGATTGGAATACTGCACTTGTTAAGCGCGGAGCAGCCGTCGTTACTTTTTGGCTGCGTAATTTTATGAATAACCTGGAACACAGATCATGAATATACAAGCGAATTCATATGGTTCTGCCCGGTATCCTGCAAGCTTAGCATCAAAACTTGATCTGCCTTTAATGATCTGTTTCAGGGTCACCCGTTTTTGCAACGCACGTTGTGGCTTCTGTCTGGCGCCTCCCGACGGTGGTAATCATCCTAAAATCAGTGAACTGAAAAATCGTGTCGATTGGTTGCTGGCTAACGGGGTAAAAACAATGCATTTCTGTGGCGGTGAGCCAACTATTCATCACCAACTTCCTGAATTAATAAGCTACACAAAAATGATAGGAGGGAAGTCGAAATTAACAACCAATGGGATTTTAGTTTCAGATGAATTGATTCATGCATTAAAGTTCGCACAAACTGAAGTTAAAGTGAGTTTACATGGCAATGAGATTCATCATAATAACATAGTGGGTAAAAATGCTTTTCATTCAACCTCCGAATCCATTTTAAGATTAATCAGAAACGGTATTAGAACTTCGGTTCAAACAACTATTGTACACAATCATTTGGATGCAATGGATTGGATCATTCAATTTTGTTTAGAAAATAGCATGAAGAAAGTGAGTTTTTTGCCGTTTATTCCCCGTGGATATGGATTGGAAAATCGGAGCCTTTATGATTTGTCATTAGCAGAGCAGCGGATGCTTCCGGAATTAATAAAACAGAATCGGAGAGAATACATGAACCGATTAGACATTCGTTTGCTTAATTTTAATTCGCGCCCCATTCATGTTGTTGAGCCTGACGGCCGGATCGTTCTTGAAGGTGCAACGGAAGCAAGAGATACCTATCTTTATCAAATACCCAACGTTAGCTTATGAAAAGCTTATATTCGTTTTTATCAATATTCACCACATGCCAAGTCAACAATTAGAACGTCTTAACTATTTGTGTGAAATTGTTCCTTCGTTATTATCATCGATATCAGAACAACATTTCAGTGAAAAATCTAGTCCGACGAAATGGAGTAAGAAAGAAATTTTGGGACACCTGATTGATAGTGCAACGAATAATCATCAACGTCTTATCCGCGCACAATATGAGAACGATCTATCATTTTATTATGATCAGAATCAATGGATGCGTTAAGTTTTTATAATGAGCGAAATAGTAAGGATCTGATAGGTTTTTGGACCCTTTACAACAAACATTTGTTGGAGATTGTAAAGCACATGTCGCCGGATAATCTTACCAAAGTTTGTAATGGACATACATTGGAATGGATCTTCAACGACTACGTAGAACATTTGGAACATCATTTAAAACAGCTCATCGACTACTAGAATGTACATTAACGGAAGGAGAGGCGGGCAATCAGCTTTGATCATAAATTAGCTCCACGGTAGATGAGGCTATAAAAGATATTTTTTTAATCAATAGTTAAAATGTGTTAAACGTTAGTGTGTTTCTAACTGTTATATTTGCATGAAATTTTCTCGCAAGGAAAAACCAATTAACAATTAAACCACTACTGCATATTATCTTGCCTGTTTGGTCGTGATCGTATGCTTGCTCAACCATTAACACAAATGAACCGAATTGTTAAAGCAACCTATTTACTGTTGCTTGTTACCTTAGTTAGTAGTCAATCTTTATTAGCACAATCCGCTGACTTTTTGGCCAGAGTCGAAAAGGATGAAGGATACGTTAAAGCCACAAACACGCAGATTGCTTACAAAGATGGAGTGCCCAAGCCCATAAATTTTGTAAGCGATTATGAAAATCTCTTTAAAGATTCGGAAGAGAAAGAGTTAAATAAAATTATTTCAGATTTTGAGGGAAAAACAACAGTTGAAATTGCCGTTATCACTGTCGATGCCACAATGGTTAGTAAAGATGATCTAGACGGTTATGCACTTAAAGTTGCTCAAAAATGGGGACTTGGTAAACCTGAAAAGGATAATGGAGTAATTATTTTACTTTCTTTAGGTCATCGCACTTTAATTATGAGAGGAGGCAGCGGGATTGCCAATCGTTTGAATAACACCCAGATCAATGAAATTGTAGCTAGTAAAGCAACACCTCAATTAAAAAGCGGGGCGTACTTTTTGGGGATAAAAGATAGTGTTTTAGCATTAATTGACCTGTTGAAGTAAAAAGGAGCAACTAAGATAGCGCGTGTTTTTTTCAAGCATTCTATTATCTTAGTTGGTATGAAACACCTAACCCTATTATTTTCATTTATAGCCATTTGCGGCGGTTCATTTGCACAGTCAATTGATAAGATTATTAATAAGAACGAAGTAGAGCGTATCGAAAAAGTACTTTCAGACGATGCTATGGAAGGTCGGGCTGCAGGCACAAACGGGGCCGACAAGGCCTCTGTTTTCATAGCCGGTGAGTTTAAGTCGGCAGGTTTAAAACCTGAGAAAGGGAAAGCCGATTATTTTCAACGCTTTTCAATGTTCACCACACAGGTTGTGAGCAGTGACCTAACCCTTAACAATAATAAGCTTGAGGCAGATAAAATAATCGTAATAAGTCCGGCAAAACAACTTAATATTACAGAGAAAAGCGGTTATAAAACCGCCAGAATAAAAGCGGGTGATGATGCCCGATCGATTATCTTTAAATACCTTTCTGCTGAAGAAAATTACATTGTTTGGGTAGATACTTCTTTCTACAAACTATTTCCAAGGTTAAGCCGACTTAAGTCGATGCCGGTATTTGAACAACGTTCAAATCTAATCTTCGTTTTAACTTCCGATGTTCCGGATACTTATAGCTTCACCATTAGCCAGGATGCCAAAGAGCAGAAAATGAAAAACGTAGTTGCTGTATTGCCTGGAAAATCTAAACCCAATGAATATGTTATTTTCTCAGGACATTATGACCACTTAGGTATCACTAACCAGCCTCAGGGAATCGATTCCATTTATAATGGCGCCAATGATGATGCCGCCGGAACTACTGCCGTTCTAATGTTGAGTAAGTATTTTAAAGCATTAAATAATAACGAAAGAACACTGGTTTTTGCAGCTTTTGATGCCGAAGAAATTGGTGGTTTTGGTTCCCAGTATTTCTCTAAGCAATTTAATCCGAATCAAGTGGTGGGAATGTTTAATATAGAGATGATTGGGACGGAAAGTAAATGGGGTAAAAACTCAGCCTATATTACTGGGTATGAAAAAACAGATATGGGTAAAATATTGGAAAAAAACCTTACAGGTACCAACTTTAAGTTCTACCCAGATCCATATACCGACCAAGACTTATTTTATCGGTCCGATAATGCTACCTTGGCACGTTTGGGCGTACCTGCTCATACCATTTCAACTTCTAAAATGGATGTAGAACCTAATTACCATAAACTTAGTGATGAAATCGGCACACTTGATATGGATAATATGGTAGAGATTATCAAAGCAATTGCCTTAAGTTCTAAAACCATAATACAAGGAAAAGATACACCATCAAGAGTAAATACAGCCGATTTGCAGTAGGGCTGGTACATTAGGTCCTGCGAATTAGCTAATCGCAGGACTTAATTTATTAACCCATTGTGAGTTGATGTAAATAGTCAATTTAAATCGCGCAACGGCTTAAGTAAAGATTACAGATTGTCTTGCAAAATCAGATTTAAAAGAGAAGCTTCGTCTATAATGGTAATCTCTCTACCCGCAGCATTAACGAGCTGTTGCTGTGTAAATTCATTCATTACTTTAAAAAGTGTTTCGTAAGAAGAACCGGAAAAAGAAGCTAAATCTTGCCGGCTAATTTCAATGTTTAGCGTGTTGTCTTTATTTACACCAAATTGATTTTTTAAAGTAATCAGCGACTGTGCAATACGGGCTTTTACAGACATATGCACGAGGTTACGCATTCTCTTTTCCGACTCTTGCAGTTCATTAGCAAAAAAACGCATGAGATCATACGTAAAACCATTATTAACCTTTAAGGTCGTTTCAAAAAAAGCAAGATCAAGGTAGCAAACCGTTACAGGCTCCAGTGCAGTGGTAGAAACCGGATAAAATGAATCATTTCCTAGTCCTAAGTGCCCCAGAATGTCACCTTGTTTGGCAAACCGGATGATAAGTTCCTTTTCTTTATCCCACTTCTTATGAACTTTTACGGTCCCATTGTATATAAAGTAAATTCCGGTAACCGGATCACCCTCGCTAAATATAGTTTGCCCCTTTTTTACTTCGAAGTTTTTTCTGTGAATATCTATTGCCGGAAGCCAATCCTGCAAGCTTTTCGTGCATAAAAAACAGGTTTTCAGATCGCATTTGTTTTTACATTCTTTCATTCCTCAACGCAATATCAATAAGGTGCAATAATACTACATACATATTAAATTGTATGATTCTTAAAAAGGTTGGCTTGCTGCCATGCTGTTTAATATCTGCCCTCAACCCGGCCACATAAAAAAACAAATAAAGCTTAATTAGCCCGGTTTTTTGTTTCATGTTTCAGAAGTTAAATCCTGCCCTATAGTAAATAAATTATTGTATAAACAATATTAATTTATGATTTTAATCATTTTAATTGTAATTTATTATTGTTTATACAATATTATTTGATTCGATATTTGTATCATTGCAACTGATTTTACAATGCAATAAGGCGCTGAAGATCAAATTTTAACAAAACATGAAAAGAACGATTATTAACAACGGGATTCCAATTTCACCATCCTTAAATTACATGACGAATGCAGGTGATGACCTTAAAAGAGGCTTTTGGGTAAAAAAGCGTCTTTTAAAAATTTCACTTTTGGCAGTGGTTGTGGCAGTAGCCATAAGTATTATCGCAAAATTTCTTATCAACCTTATTAACTTGGTCACCAATATTTCATTTTTCGGATCGTTTAGTTTGATTCAACACGCTCCCGCAGCTAACCATTTAGGTGTTTGGGTGATTTTGATTCCAGTTATTGGTGGTGTTTTGGTTGGATTAATGGCCTTATACGGATCAAAAGCAATCAGAGGACATGGTATTCCTGAAGCAATGGAGCAGATTCTTGTTAACCAAAGTAATATTAAACCATCTATTACTTATCTAAAACCAGTTTCATCAGCGATCGCTATAGGAACAGGAGGGCCGTTTGGGGCTGAGGGACCGATAATCGCTACCGGAGGTGCATTGGGATCAACTTTTGGCCAGTTGATGCACATTACCTCTAATGAACGGAAGATTTTGCTGGCTGCCGGAGCTACAGCTGGAATGTCGGCTATATTTGGAACTCCGGTTGCAGCTATTTTCCTTGCAATCGAACTGTTGCTATTTGAATTTTCTCCAAGGGCGATTTTGCCTGTTGCTCTTGCCTGTATAACGGGAGCTGCCGGTCATCATTTGTTGTTTGAAGCAGGCCCTGTTTTTCCGATGCCTGATCTGTCAATTTCTTCAAATATAGCATTAGGAACCTATAGCTTTATAGGTATTATCGTTGGTTTTTTATCATTAGCCATTACAAAAATTGTTTATTTTATTGAAGATCAATTTGAGAAACTACCTATCCATTGGATGTGGTGGCCGGCAATAGGAGGGTTAGTCGTTGGCATTGTAGGCTATTTTGTACCTGCTACTTTAGGCGTTGGTTACAGTAATATAACCGATGTTTTGTCAGGCAGTTTACCTCTTGCTCTTATTCTAAGTTTATTCTTTTTCAAGTTTCTTTCATGGTCTGTTGCCTTGGGGAGTGGTACTTCAGGCGGAACACTTGCTCCTTTGTTAACAATTGGTGGGGCTGCTGGAGCAATTTTAGGCATATTGATTTTAAGAATTTTTCCTGAATCAGATATATCCATATCTATGGCGGCTTTAATTGGTATGTCGGCGATGTTTGCCGGGGCATCCAGAGCTTATTTAACAAGCATCGCTTTTGCATTAGAATCTACTATGCAATCGCATGCATTGCTACCTTTATTAGGAGCTTGTACTGCTTCTTACATGGTTTCTTTTTTCTTTATGAAAAATACCATTATGACCGAAAAGATTTCAAGGAGAGGAGTATCCACTCCTGATTCTTATGAACCGGATATTTTAAAGAAGCTTACAGTTGCTCAAATTGTTAAAGCTGATGCATTAATGTTAAGTGCCGAGAATTCTATTAAAGAAATCAGGTCTTTTTTTGAAACTACTGTTCAATCAGAAAATACATTTATTGTAGTTGACCGACACGGGCATTTTAACGGGACGGTTGCGTTATCAGCTATTTTTAATACTAAATTTGATTCCGAATCAACACTCGCAACCATTCTAAGAAAGGGTTCTTTATTTGTAAAAAGCACTGATAATTTAGCAAAAGCGCTTGAGTTAATGTCTAAAGGGGAGGAGGAATTAATTCCTGTAGTTTCTTCTGCGCAAGAAAACACCGTGATTGGTGTACTTTCTTTCAAAGACGTACTTACTGCTTATAAAAGCCGTATTGCTGAAAATCAGGAAATCAAGGCTAACCTGTCGTTAAAAAGACAGCAAATTAAGGTGTTGATTAAAGGAAGAAAATTGATGAAAATGAATTGATTTTTAGTCGGGCCGAAAGGGTAATCAATAGGGCAAGCCTTAGTAGGCCCAACTTACTTAGTTAATCCAGCCACAATATTAATAGTTAGCGCAACTACAAACGTATTCAGACCGAATGCTAATAAGCTGTGAAAAAGAGTAGTGCGTCTGATAGCCCTTGAAGTGATCTGTACGTCAGAAACCTGAAATGTCATCCCGATTACAAAAGAAAAATAAGCAAAGTCGATATAATCCGGATGCGTTTCATTAGGGAAATCCAAGCCTCCTAAATGCTTGCTATGATCCTCCTTATCTCCATCGTAATACATATTTGCATAATGAAAGGTAAACACCGTATGTACCAGCGACCATGATAACAAAATTGCAGAAACAACAAGTGGTAAGTAATAAACTATAGGCATACTATTAGATACGTCTGCAAGCATTAGCATTAACACTGTAAACATGCTTACAAATGATGTGATAAGTATAATGGCAAAAACAAATACACGACTGCCGTCTTCTGTCCGGGCTTCTGTTTTAATGTGATGGATGGAATGAGTAAAAAACACCAGCCAACTTGCGCCTACATACGTAAATGCAAATACATCCCAGGATATTACGGCCGTTACCAGGTAATTATCAATTGTGAAACTGCACAGAATAAAAGCAATGAATGTTAATAACAGGCTTAATAAAATTCGAAAAAGAGGTCGATGGAGAAGTAGTACTGCAGCCGGCGGATTATCCGAAAAAACCATAAAACGTTATTAAAATAGCAAATTAATAAATCTACCCGGTTTTTAGGCGGGTAGATTTATTTTTATAAAGTATCATTTATTGAACTCTTTCAAGAACATATTCTTCTGTTTCAATAATTGATTTACCTTTCTTGGTCTTTGTTTCTACCTCGGTCAGAGTAAGCTTCTTCCCATCAATAGAGTAGGTATACTTGTTATCACCAATGGTGATTGAATTATTGCTATAAGTCACAGCTTTAGTCTTAACCTCATCTCCGGTTTCACTAATCACTACAGATTTGTCTGAAAACTCATAAGTCTTTTGTCCAGCAGTGTAAATTTTGTTTTTAGACTCAATGACAATCGGCCCGTCTTTCTCATTCTCCGATTTGGTTAATACCTGCCATTTTCCTAAAAGTTTAGGATCAGCCTGAGCTTTAGAAACAACTGCTGAGAAAATGAACGAAGCTGTTAATAGCGTAAATAATAAGTTTAGTTTCATAGTCAAAGAGGTGAAATTTCGAAAACCTAAACCAATAACATGTTTAGGATAGTTATTCTTATAAATCTACGAAATTAAACCAAAACTGTGTACTACTGATTATACGCCAAACAAATCTGACGATAAGTATCGATCACCGCGGTCACAAATAATACATACGATTACTCCGTTGTCAAGTTCCTCGGCTAATCGTAATGCAGCAGAAACCGCACCTCCTGAACTCATTCCGGCAAATATACCTTCCACACGAGCTAATTTTCGGGTGATATCAGTCGCTTCTTCTTGCGAAATATCCATGATACGGTCCACACGCTCTGGTTCAAATATTTTGGGTAAATATTCTGTAGGCCACCTACGGATACCCGGGATTCTTGAATTATCTGTTGGCTGACAACCAATGATCTCAATACTTGGGTTTTGCTCTTTCAAATAGCGTGATACGCCCATAATAGTTCCTGTTGTACCCATCGACGAAACAAAATGCGTAATGGCACCATGTGTATCTTTCCAGATTTCTGGTCCGGTAGTTTTATAATGCATTCCGTAATTATCAGGATTAGCAAACTGATTCAGCATTAAAAAACCACCTTTTGCCACTTGAGCATGCGCATAGTCGATTGCCGCTTCCATCGAACCCTCAGCAGGAGTAAGGGTAACTTTGGCGCCAAAAGCTTCCATCGTTAATACCCGTTCACGGGTAGAGTTTTCAGGCATTACCAACTCGATTTCTATATCAAATAAACGAGCCATCATGGCTAAGGCAATTCCGGTATTTCCACTTGTCGCTTCAATAAGTTTCATGCCAGGTTTTAACTCTCCACGGTCTAATGCGCCTTTTATCATACCGTATGCAGCACGATCTTTAACACTTCCTCCTGGATTGTCACCTTCTAATTTGGCAAATATCCTTACATCAGGATTAGGATTTAAACGGGTAAGTTCAACGAGAGGAGTATTCCCAATTTGATCTATTAAAGTATAGGCACCTTTAATACTTCCAAAAGCTGAAGACTCCATGTATTCTGATTTAATATGAGTTGACATAATACGATAGCTTTTTTCATTTATAATCTAAATATACTCATCAATCGAATGGTTATTCATCCATACCCAATTCGATGTATTTGTTCTGGCTTTGATGATAAACCTTTGAATATGGAGCAATGCTGGAGGTTAGCCACACATTACCACCTATTATAGAATCATGGCCAATAATTGTGTCACCACCCAGAATGGTGGCTCCTGAATAGATAACCACATTGTTTTCAATTGTTGGGTGACGTTTTACCGAGGCGAGGTCTTTGCTCACGCTTAGGGCTCCCAATGTAATTCCCTGGTATAATTTCACATGTTTTCCAATTTCGCAGGTTTCGCCTATGGTAATTCCTGTTCCATGGTCAATGAAAAAGTGTGTATCAATTTTTGCTGCGGGGTGAATGTCAATACCCGTTTTAGAGTGCGCATGTTCGGTAAGAACTCTGGGTACAAGCGGAATTTGCAGCCTGTGCAATTCATGTGCAATCCGATAGTACGAAATGGCTAAAAAGCCGGGGTAAGTTCGTATTACCTCAAATTCACTCTTAGAAGCCGGGTCGCCGATATAGATCGCATTCATGTCGGTTAATAAAACCGAATGAACGAGCGGTAGGCGCGACATAAATTTTTTTACTAATGTTTCGGCAGTATCGGGCAGTACATGTTGCATCTGACCTAGCAATTCAATCCATTGTAATTCAAGTTTTTGGAATTTTGAAGCCAGATCGTTTGTGCTGATATAATGCTTGTTTGTTTTCTCCGGAAACATCAACCGCAATAATTGTTTAGCCAATCGGCAAATCTCCGTATTGGAAGGGTAGGTGCCGGTGTTGCGGTGGTTTTCTAATAATATTTCAAGAAATTGCTTATCCATCTTATATATTCATACAATTATCAGGCAAACCTTGTTTAAAATTAAGTGTTATTTATTTTCTGTTGAAAATAAGATGGTTGCAAACAGTTTGAGGATGATTAATTGTATTATTTGGTTATTTTATAGTTAAAATATAGTTTAAGTCGACAAAAAAATATTAACAAAGTTATTTCATAAAATATCCTGATACAAGTAAATTGCGCTGTATTTTATGCAGCAATGCCCAAAATACCGTTCAGAATAAAAACTCTTCTCTAGATTATGTTTTCAAGTGGTTGATTAATAGTGATTAATCCTTGATGTCCGATATCCTGGTTTGCTATAATGATATCGTTTCTAAAGTTTCTTGTCGACTTAAGTGTTCTCTGTTTAGACATTTTGTTTTAAGATTTTAAATCAAAAGTTCATAATTTAAAGCATGTTTAGTATTAAATGGCTCCACAGGCCAATCCTTTGGTTAAAACAAAAACTAACACGAAATCAATTCTTAATCTTCGCTGGTATTGCGGTTGGATTAACTGCCGGAATGGCATCGGTTATTCTTAAAACCCTGGTTCATTACCTGCATCGTTTTTTCACTATTGACCTTCCTTATAATTCTGACAGATACCTGGTTTATTTTCTTCCTCTTTTAGGTATTCTGTCTTGTGTTTTCATCACTATTTATTTTTTTAAAGGACGTGATGGCCGTGGTATTGTAAACATCCTGAACGATATAGCCACGCGCTCAAGCCTTGTCGACCGAACAAAAATGTACTCACAAATAATCACAAGTTCATTAACCATTGGGTTAGGCGGTTCGGCAGGGTTAGAAAGTCCTATAGCGGTTACCGGATCAGCGATCGGTTCAAATTTTGGCAAAGTTTACGGACTTAATTATAAAGATAGAACATTATTATTGGCATCAGGGGCAGCTGCTGGTATTGCGGGCGCATTTAATGCTCCGGTTACAGGAATTATGTTTGCTGTAGAAGTTTTATTGGCTGGAATTGGAATCACTGAGTTTATACCGTTAATTATTGCTTCAGTTTGCGGAGCATTATGTACAAAAATCATTTTTAACGAGAATATCCTTTTTCAGTTTAAAGAACTTCAGGAATTTAATTACTGGAATGTACCTTTTTATGTATTGTTAGGTGTTTTTTGCGGATTATTATCCATTTACTATGCTTTCATGTCCGGAAAGATTGAGCATGCATTTGAAAAAACTAATAGTAAACCTTATTTAAAAGCAATTGCCGGTGGCTTAATATTAATCGCTTTGTATTTTGTTTTCCCACCACTAATGGGAGAAGGGTACGAAAGTGTTAAAAAACTTGCCAATCAGGAAGCAATTGATGTATTTGCAACCAGTTGGATGGGAACTAAGTTACCTTCAACGGTTTGGATAGTTACCTTGTTTGTAGGTATTGTAGGTTTGGTAAAAGTTTTTGCCACTTCAGTAACTATTAGTAGTGGTGGTAACGGCGGCAACTTTGCTCCCTCATTGTTTATGGGAGCGTATGTGGGTTATTTCTTTTCTTCTTTTTTCAACCTTTTAGGCTTCGACAGGCAGCTCCCGGTCTCCAATTTTACGTTGGTTGGTATGGCTGGTATTTTAAGCGGTGTAATGTATGCACCCTTAACCGGAATCTTTCTTATTGCCGAAGCAACCGGAGGATATGATCTGATGATTCCTTTAATGATTGTTTCGGTTTCAGCCTATCTCATTGCCAGATCTACGCATCATTATTCAATGGATACACGCAAGCTGGCAGAAAAGGGAGAAATTTTCACATTCGATAGGGATCGTAACTTGCTTACTTCTATTAAAATGGCCGAGTTTCTGGATAATAGCCAAAAAACATTAACCCCTGACAATAATTTGGCTGAACTTGTTCGCTTGTTCAGAACTAACCGTCAGGAGCGGTTTGCAATTGTAAATGAAAAAGGGGAATTGGAGGGGATGATAAGTTTTGATGATATAAGGGATGAGATTTTTAGCCATGATAATCAAGACACTTTACTGCTTAAAGAGTACATGAAAAAGCCGGCAGCAGTCATCAATATTTATGAATCTATGGAGAGTATTATGCATAAGTTTGATGAAACTAAAACCTGGCATCTGCCAGTGGTCGATAATGGAAAATATAAAGGATTGGTCTCAAAATCGGCGATTTTAAATAGTTACAGGAAACAACTGATCATTCACTCAGGTAAATAAATATATGAAAAAGCACGTTACTATCATTTTGTTGTTGTCTATCTTAATTATAATGAGTTCTGCAGTTTTACAACCAAAGAAAAAAGTGGTCTTCTTTGGTGATTCAATTACACAATTGGGGGTTGATTCAGGTGGGTATATCAATCGATTAGGAAAAATGTTGGAAAGCAATGGCCTAAAAGATAATTATGAATTAATAGGTGCCGGAATTGGCGGCAATAAAGTTTACGATTTATATTTAAGGATGGATAATGACATTCTGGCTAAAAATCCGGATGTAGTTGTTATTTGGGTTGGGGTTAATGATGTATGGCATAAAATATGGGGAACCGGGACCGATGCCGACAAATTTGAAACCTTTTATAAAGCCATCATCAAGAAACTGCAAGAGAGAAATATCAAAATAATTGTTTGCACACCTGCTGTTATCGGAGAAAAAACAGATTATACCAATCAGTTCGATGGTGACTTAAATAAGTATTCGCAAATCATCCGAAATTTAGCAGCGGCCAACAATATTCCGGTATGTGATTTTCGTAAAACATTCCTGGAATATAACCTCATTAACAATACGGAGAATAAAGAATCAAAAGTATTAACCACAGATAAGGTGCATCTTACAGCCAAAGGCAACGAGTTGGCAGCCGCAACGCTGTATAAGTTTTTAGTTAAATAGGAGATCATGGTTCATAGATCATAGTTCATAGTAGAATTTGAGCCATGAACTATGATCTATGAACCATAAGCTTATTTCGCCTTATTACTTGTTTTGGTAAAGAAATAAGTAACGTGTGAAGTTTTATAGTTTAAGTTCACGGTTTCATGCCAAACCATGTTTTTTCCGTCAATGGATTGAATTGGTATTTTGAACCCTTGTGTAATTTGTTTTCCTTTTTGTCCGGCAAGTAAAGGTTTAATTCCGAAAACATTGCCATCACCATCTTTAACGGTCGACCAAACTAAGGTTTGCGGTGTTGTTGGGCATCCTTCAGCCATCGGAGAAAGAATTTTTCCATCCCAGTTACCATAAAAGGTCCATATACTATTGATCATGCAGCCAGCGTCAACGTCGCCAAAAACTTTGATGGTTGAATAAGCCTTGATGTTATCATACAGGATGCTGTCAAGTCGCCAGGTGCCCATTATTGTTTTGCGTTTTATTTCCTGGGCAGAGCTGGTCTGGAAAGAAAATAAAATACATGATAAAACTGCTACGATGAATAATATTCGTTTCATAAGCGTTTAATTTTTTTTAAGGTGAAATGATGATACTATTAAATATACCAATCTTGATGCGGATAAAAAATACCGTTTTAAGATTGCAACAAATTTAACTTGTTTATGCTGAACTCATTTTATTATCTCAAAATTATAGTAATCAGATGATCAGAAAGTTGTGAAAATGTTGAAATTTTTAGCATTCTTGCACAACTCAGAAAGAGTAGATTTGTAAGTTCATACTATGAAATTGTGAATTATAAATCTAACTTGATGCCCGAATGCCGTGCATTTGATAATTTATCATTCAACATAATAATTACATTCAACAATGGCTGAAGAAAAAATTGGTTATAGCGAAGACGATATTAAGTCCCTTGACTGGAAGGAACACATCCGGTTACGTCCGGGGATGTACATTGGGAAGCTGGGAGATGGTTCGGCTTACGACGATGGTATTTATATCTTGTTGAAAGAGATTATTGATAACTCGATCGACGAATTTGTGATGGGAGCGGGTAAAACAATTGATGTTACTATTTCGGATCACAAGGTTTCTATCAGGGATTATGGTCGTGGTATACCTTTAGGTAAGGTAATCGACTGTGTGTCAAAAATAAACACGGGTGGTAAATACGATTCAAAGGCCTTTCAAAAATCTGTAGGATTAAATGGTGTGGGTACCAAAGCGGTTAATGCTTTATCTGCCAATTTTACCGTACAATCTTATCGTGAGGGCCGTACCAAATTTGCCGAGTTTAGTAAAGGTGTTATCGTTAAGGAAGAGAAGGAAAAGGAAACCTCTCAACGAAACGGTACCGCAATTAACTTCATTCCTGATGAGTATATTTTCCGCAACTTCAAGTTTATTCCGGAGTTTGTGGAAAACATGATCTGGAATTATGTGTACCTAAATTCGGGTTTAACCATCAATTTTAATGGGAAGAAGTATTTTTCAGAAAGAGGTTTATACGATTTATTAGAGAAGAATACAGATGCAGAAACTATTCGTTATCCAATCATTCACCTGAAAGGTCAGGATATTGAGGTTGCACTAACACACGACAATCATTACGGAGAAGAGTATTACTCGTTCGTAAACGGACAAAATACAACCCAGGGAGGTACTCACCAGGCTGCGTTCCGCGAAGCTTTGGTAAAGACTGTTCGTGAGTTCTTTAAAAAAGAGTTTGATGCAACTGACATTCGTGCTTCAGTTGTGGCTGCCATTAGTATTAAAGTTCAGGAACCTGTTTTTGAATCGCAGACGAAAACTAAACTAGGTTCACTAAATATTGGCCCAGATGGGCCAACCGTTCGTACATTTATCAATGACTTCCTTAAAAAGGAACTTGATGATTACTTACATAAACATGCCGATGCCGCTGATGGATTGTTAAAGCGTATTATGCAATCTGAACGTGAGCGTAAAGACATCGCAGGAATTAAGAAATTAGCGAATGAACGGGCAAAAAAGGCCTCTTTACACAACAGAAAACTCCGCGATTGCAAGGTTCACTTCGATGATGATGCTAAATCGGCAGATGAAAGACGCTTTTCGACCACGCTTTTCATTACCGAGGGTGATTCGGCATCGGGTTCTATTACCAAGTCCCGGGATGTTGCTACTCAAGCGGTATTCAGTTTAAAAGGTAAGCCGCTAAACTGCTTTGGCTTAACAAAAAAGATCGTATACGAAAATGAAGAATTCAATCTTCTTCAACACGCCTTAAATATTGAAGATGGTTTGGATGGTTTACGTTATAACAATATTGTAATTGCAACCGATGCCGATGTGGACGGTATGCACATTCGTATGTTGTTAATGACGTTCTTCCTTCAATTCTTTCCGGATGTGGTTAAAAACGGGCACTTGTATATTTTGCAAACGCCTTTATTCCGTGTTCGTAATAAGAAAGAAACTATTTATTGCTACAGTGACGAGGAACGAAAAGCTGCAATTGCCAAGCTGGGTAATAAACCTGAGATAACACGATTTAAAGGTTTGGGAGAGATTTCTCCTGATGAGTTCGCGTTGTTCATTGGTGAAGATATGCGTCTTGATCCGGTTATCCTGAAAGATTCTCATATAAAAAACATCCTTGAATATTATATGGGCAAGAATACCATGGAGCGTCAGGAATTTATCATCGATAATCTGAGAGTCGAGAAAGACCTGGAAGAAGAACTGGTTGAAGCATAAACCATTAAGAAATTATAACCATAAAAAATTTAAACCATATAAGACATATAAGGACATTTAAGGTATAATCGAAAAGCTTGTATGATCTTAGGTCTTATATGGTTTAATAAAAAATATATAACCATATAAGACATATAAGGACATTTAAGGTATAATCGAAAAAAATTATATGATCTTATATGTCTTATATGGTTTAATAAAAATAACCACCATGCAAGTCATATAAAGCTTATATGTTTCTTATATGCCTTATATGGTTTAAATAAAAAATAGCCATCATATAAGACTAATATATAATCGTAAAAGCTTATATTTTTCTTATATGTCTTATATGGTTTAATAAAAATAGCCACCATGCAAGTCATATAAAGCTTATATATTTCTTATATGTCTCATATGGTTTAATAAAATAGAAGCCCACTTTAGGAGGTTAAATGACAATTAATAATAACGATTTACCAAACGAAGAAAACCAGGGACAAGGTCACTTAGACGATGTTATAAAGGTTGATGGACTGTATGAAAACTGGTTCCTCGACTATGCATCATATGTAATTCTGGATCGTGCGGTACCAAATATGTATGACGGATTAAAACCCGTACAACGTCGTATTCTGCATTCATTGAAAGAAATGGACGATGGTCGCTTTAATAAAGCAGCGAACGTTATTGGTAATACAATGAAATATCACCCGCACGGTGATGCTTCAATTGGCGATGCCATGGTTGGTATGGGGCAGAAAATGTTGCTGATTGATACCCAAGGTAACTGGGGAGATCCAGTAACAGGAGACTCAGCAGCAGCTGCACGTTACATAGAAGGACGTTTAAGTAAGTTTGCCAACGAAGTTGTTTTTAATCCGCAAACAACAGAATGGCAGTTATCATATGACGGTCGTAACCAGGAACCAATTACACTTCCTGTAAAATTTCCATTGGTTCTTTCACAAGGAACCGAAGGTATTGCCGTGGGTTTAGCTACTAAAATTCTTCCGCATAACTTTATCGAATTAATTGATGCATCCATAGGAGTACTGCGCGGGCAACGTCCAGATTTACTTCCTGATTTTCCGACAGGCGGTTATGCAGATGCAACAAAATATAATGATGGTCAGCGGGGCGGTAGAGTACGTGTACGCGCTAAAATTACTGAAAAAGACAAAAAAACGCTTGTTATTAATGAAATTCCATTCGGTACCACAACTACCGGACTGATCGATAGCATTATAACGGCAAATGATAAAGGTAAGATCAAGATTAAAAAGATCGAAGATAACACGGCTAAAGATGTAGAAATTGTCATTCATCTGGCACCGGGTATCTCACCGGATATTACCATTGATGCATTATATGCATTCACCAATTGTGAAATGTCGTTATCACCTAATACCTGCGTGATTAAAAATGACAAGCCACATTTTATGAGTGTGAATGATATTCTTGAAGAATGTACTTTCCATACGAAAGACCTTCTTAAACAAGAATTAGAGATCAGGCTTAATGAGTTAAAAGAAAAGATTTTCTTCAGTTCATTATTAAAGATCTTCATTCAAGAGGGGATGTATAAACACCCTGACTATGAAAACTCAGGGAATTTTGATGTTGTTGTTGAAGTCTTAAACCGACTATTTGAGCCATACTTCCCTCAGTTTTATCGTGAAATTCTGCCGGAAGATTATAAAAGGCTTATTGACAAACCGATGAGCTCAATCACTCGCTTCGATGTTAAGAAAGCCGATGAGCAAATGAAAGCTCAACAAGATGAGATTGACGAGGTTGAACATCATTTAGTACACTTAACGGATTACGCTATTGATTACTATGAAAAGCTAAGAGCTAAGTATGGTAAAGGTCGTGAGCGTAAAACTGAATTGCGTACGTTTGATACCGTACAGGCGGCTCAGGTTGCTTTAGCAAACGTTAAATTGTATGTTAATAAGGAAGAAGGTTTCGTTGGAACATCGCTCAAAAAAGATGAGTATGTCTGCGATTGTTCGGATATAGATGATATTATTGCTTTCAGGGCTGATGGTAAATTCCTGGTTTCTAAAGTGAGCGAAAAGGCCTTCATGGGTAAAGGAATTGTACATGTAGGTGTGTTCAAGAAAAATGATGACCGTACGATCTATAACATGATCTATCGCGATGGAGCAAGCGGTGCATCCTATATGAAACGATTCCCTGTTGGAGGTATTACCAGAGATAAGGAATATGACCTTAGTAAAGGGGCTAAAGGGTCAGCTGTTTTATGGTTTACTGCCAATCCAAATGGTGAAGCAGAAACTATTAACATTCAGTTAAAACCTCATTCTAAATTACGCAAACTACAATTCGATATAAATTTTGCTGAACTGGCCATTAAAGGTCGTGGATCACAAGGAAATGTGGTAACCAAGTATCCGGTCAAAAAAATCTTGCTTAAATCGGCGGGAGTTTCAACGCTGGCCGGACGTAAAATTTGGTTCGATGAAGTATTGCAACGACTAAATGCTGATGGAAGAGGTAAGTATTTAGGCTCTTTCAGTGGCGAAGATAAAATCATAGCGGTTTACAAATCCGGAGAATACGAACTCACTAATTTCGATTTAAGTAATCACTTTGATGAAGGATTATTGGTAATTGATAAGTTTGATCCGGAGATGGTACTGTCAGCTGTTCATTATGAAGGAAAAGCAAAAAACTTCTTTGTAAAACGCTTTGTACCCGACAATGTAGCTGTAGGTAAAAAGGTTAGTTTTATAAGCGATGAAGCTGGTTCTAAGTTAGTGCTGATCAGTATAGATGACCAGCCGATGATCTCGCTGACTATTTTAAAAGGTAAAGCGAAAGATAAAGAACAGTCTGAAATAAACCTTTCGGAGTTTATCGATGTCAAAGGTTTAAAAGCAAACGGAAACAGGTTAAGTCAGTTTGAAATTGTGAAAGTTGAATTATTAGCACCGTTGGTTACCGAGGAAGAGGAGGTGGATGAAGAAGAAAATGATAATGACGATGCAACCGAAAGCAATGAAAAACCGACTAATGAGAATGGGACTGCCAAGAAGATTGACTTTGAGATAACTAATCCGGAAGACACCGATCTTGAAGATGATACTCAATTGGGATTATTTTAAAAATAATTTAAAGTTGATATAACCAATTACTTGTTTAGATAGTTTAAAGAAAGCAAAACCAAAACCCAAAATGATAAAAAAAGTAGCTTTAACAATTGTGTTAGCTGTAACACTCACATCATGTGAATCGCAAAACTTACTGAAACAAGTAACCGATATCTACAATCAAACAACAGCAAACGGACAGTTAACTAATACTGATATTGCAAATGGCTTAAAACAAGCATTAAATAAAGGTATTGATACTGCTGTAGCACAGGTTGCGAAACCGGATGGTTTTCTTAAAGATCAGGCTATTAAAATCTTATTACCTGCTGAATTACAAAAGGTGGATAAAACCCTTCGTAATTTGGGAATGGGTAAACTGGCTGATGAGGGTTTAAAATTAATGAACCGTGCAGCTGAAGATGCCGCAGGAAAAGGTAAAACCATTTTTGTAAATGCCATCAAACAAATGACCTTTCAAGATGCCATGGGTATTTTAATGGGTGATAAAAATGCGGCTACTCAATACCTGAAAAGAACCACATCACAGCAATTATATAGCGAGTTTAATCCTATTATCAAGAACTCACTTGACCAGGTAGGCGCTGCAAAAGTTTGGAGTCAGATTATTACACGGTATAATCAGGTTCCAATGGTAACCAAAGTTAATCCAGACCTTACAGATTATGTAACTAATAAAGCCATGGACGGACTGTTTTATAAAGTAGAGCAGGAAGAGTTGGCAATTCGCAAAGACCCAATTAACCGAACAACAGATTTGTTGAAAAAGGTGTTTTCGAAACAAGACGGTAAATAATCTGGAGAATGACAATGAGTATTCAGAAAACAGCAATTTTAACAGTTGCCGGAATGGTGCTGTTGAGTTTGTTGTTACTTTTTATGGGATTCCCCGGTAATTTGATCTTCGGATTGTGGGGAATTTGCCTGGTATTTCTATTTGTATTTGGTGTAATCTTCGTGGTATTAAGATTATTTACCCGAGTAAAGAAAAAAGCTGCTAAAAAATCAGCCCGAAAACCTGCTGCAGTAAGCTCAAAGGCTAAGAGATAAATTTTATTCAGGGTTAAAAAACTGAAAAAAAGTTTTGCTGACTATTGCTTTTGATTGTTTTTATTTCTTAATTGGAATCTTAAACCAGTTAAAACCAAAAACATGAAACATGCTTTACTTTTTCCAGCATTAGCTTGTTTGCTCTCTCTAATAACCGGGTCGTTTTTGAAATATTTAGGATTGCCAGGGGCAAATATGCTGATCCTGATAAGCACAGTTTTACTCATGGGATTAATCCTATTGTTTGCTTATTCAGTGATAAAAGTAGCATCTGAAACCACCAAAAAGAACTAAAAAATAAGGGTTAAGATTTTTCTTAACCCTTATTTTTTATAGTGAATCTATAGGTTATCGTCCTAATCCTGGCCCGTAAAGAACTTTTCCATTTCTTACTCCAGTATGTTTTCCACTTGAAAGCGTTAAAGCGCCATTTACGATCACATACGAAAAACCAGTTGAATAAGCATGTGGTTGATCGTAAGTAGACTGGTCGATTACCGTTTTATCATCAAAAACTACAATATCTGCATCCATGCCAACTCTAATTGAGCCCTTGTTTTTAAGGCCAAACCGTTGTGCTGGCGCGGATGTCATTCTTCTTATCGCATCTTCCAATGTAATGTATTGGTTCTCCCGAACATATCTTCCCAATACTCTGGCATTGGTTCCATAGCTTCTTGGATGAGGCATTCCTTTGCCGAACTCACGGATACTTCCATCACTTGCAAACATGGTAAACGGATACTTCATGATAATCTCAATATCAGATTCGTTCATACCATGAAAAACCATTTGTACCCAACTACGATCAACCATATCCAGCATCGTATTTATTTCAGCTTCGAGTGTTTGGGGCCTGCCGTATTGTTTATTAATCTGAGTAATGCTTTTGCCATTTAAAGATGTGTCGGCATTAAAAAAAGCGACTACAGCATAAGAAAAATCTTTATTGCCTCGTTTGGCAGCATCAGCTAGCATCTCATTTACGATCTTTCTTCGGCAGACCGTATCTGTTAGCCTCTCATGATAGGTGCTATCTTTGGTTGTTAGTGCCCAAGTAGGAATCAATGCACGCAAAGAAGTACTACTTGCTGTGTATGGATATTGATCACAAGTAACATCATAACCTTCACTACGGGCCTTGGCGATTAGTTGTAGTGCTTCGGCTGAACGATTAAGATTTGGACGGCCAATTTTAAGGTGTGATATCTCTACAGGAATATTGGCAGACTTACCAATATTTATCGCTTCATCAATCGCTTCAAATATCTTCGCAGTTTCACTACGCATGTGGGTAACATAAATACCTCCATAACGCTGTGCAACTTTAGCCAATCCAATAATTTCTTCGGTGGTTGAGTAAGTGCCAGGTACATAGATAAGTCCGGTTGATAGTCCCATGGCACCATCTTTCATTCCACGTTCCACCAACTTTTCCATTGCTTTTTGTTGTTCAACAGTAGGAGCTTGGTTCGAATCATCCATGATTGCTGAACGAACACTTCCTTGCGCAATAAAGGTTCCGATGTTTATGGAGGTTCTTAATGTTGTAATAAATGACAAGTAAGCTTTTATATCAATGTTGGAGCTGCCACAGTTACCTGTGATAACAGATGTAACCCCATCATATATGAAATTGTCGGCAGTAGGTGTTTTTTTTTCGTCGTCTTCAATATGAGTGTGGATATCGATAAAGCCGGGAGCAATAATCAAATCCTGAACATCAATCGTTTTATGATAGTTAACAGACTTTAGATTACCAACCTCAACTATTTTTCCTTTGTTTATACCCACATCACCTCTAAACCACGTATTGCCGCTCCCATCAACAATGCGGCCGTTCTTTAAAACAAGGTCAAATTTGATTTTAGACTGAGAAAAGGAAGAAAAAGAGAAGAGAGGGAGAAAAAAAAGTAAGTATAGTTTTTTGCTCATCAGCTTTAAATTTGCTGAAATTTAAGAAAAACGTTTTGAATGTTTACTTACAAAGATTATTCGATTGAATTCAATAGGGCACGATTGCATGTTTAGAAATAACATCAATGCGAAAAATCGCCTTGTACAGTTCGGGCGCGTCAATTAAGTTAACTCACCAACTGCTGTAGAACTGTACGAAGCGATAGATTTTTTGCTTACTTTTTTACTAAAGAAAAAAGTAAGTCCCGCTGAAAGCGGCAAAAGTTCATATCTAACTGAAAAGAGTTTTAGCAGTTATAGCTCTCATTCAGATTTGGACTATTATTGATATTGAATATAAAGCGGCTGTGGATAAATAGTTAACACTTGTGATGGTGTCATTATTGGTTTACCACATTTAATATCATTTTTGAAGAACAACTTGAAACCAGTATACTGTACAGGCTCTTTGTAAATATATCTTCTGTAGGTATCTCTTTTCAACGAAGAAGGTCCCCAACCATCCATGTGCATTACCACCTGAACTTCGCGTCTTAATTTAATATCTTTTGAGTTCGTGATCATTCGTTGAGTAAAACGATGTACGATCAATAATTTTGGAGGAATATTGTTAGCTTTAACCAATCCTTGTAAGTACTCAGTTGCATAGTTGATATCAGCTGCATCAAAAGTTCCAATTTTCTTGCCTGGTACAGAACCATCTTTCATCGAAAACTCAGCATCAATACCTAAGTGAACATTAGGTAATTTTAAGTAAGGCTCCAATAATGGAATTTCATCTTTCAGTGTGCTATGACCTACCTGAATATCCAGGAAAACAATAGCGTTACGTTTCTTTGCAATTGATAATGTGCTATCAATCATCTTGTACGGCATCCTTAAGCTATAACGATTCTGTTTTCCAGGTTGACCCTGGGCAGTAACGATAATTAAGTGTAATGCGGGTTGAACAGGAGTTTTAGGGTCTGCTGCTTCCCATTTTTTTACTTCAGTGTCTAAACGGGTTAACATTTCCTGTGTAGGATATTCACCCAAAACACCCATTTTCTTTGAATACAAATTGCCGTAAAAAGCAATAATACGTTTATCTGGTAAAATTGCACCTTCTAATGGTTTTGGACCTTTAACAATCCATTTGCCACTAGTATCAATTTTAATTGGTTCGTAAGGAATGTTGGCTTCCGGATCGATTTTTTTAACCGGTTCGTCTTCCGATGAACCCTGAAGATTTTCTGCATCGGCATTTGCTGATGCTTTTCCATTTACTGATGCTGATGCTGCTGAAACTTTTCCTGAGCGATCACAACTTGAGAAGAAAACTAGTGAAGTTGCGGAAGCAACTAATAAAGTAAGGAGAGTAATTTTTTTTAACTGCATGTTTTTTTTGTTAACTACATGTTTCGAGGTTTAAACTATTATCGCAAACCTGTAACTGTTTCATGCATCTTCAGGAGAAGCGCTGATAAACTGATGAAAAGTCTGGCTTTTGGAATGGTTTATAGACTTTTACGAAATGAAGAGTATATTGTTACATCGATTTCATGAAATAAAAAAATATCTTCCAAGGTTAGTCAGAGTAATACTCTTATTCTATGAATTGAGATTGATTTTCAGGTCTATTGATGTTGAATATCAAGAGGTTTAGGTTAGATGGTAAGTAGCTTTATAGTTAAGAAGTTATGTAGAATATATTGATTTTGAGTGTAATAAAAAAGGGTTGACTTTTGGTCAACCCTAATGGTATTCAATGATTAAAACGATCTGAATTTCCCCCAGACACCGAGCGGAAGCTTGCATCCGGTCGTGGCCTGAAGATACAATTCTCCAATACTCAGATTTTTAACCTTTGGAAATGCAGTATTCACCAGGTTTTCTACAATTAATGATGAAAAACCTAAGGAGTAAGTATTTAAAATTAAGAAATGTTCTTGTTCATCAAGTAGTTGAACAATATCTTTCATCATTTCATTAATCTGATCTTCGAGTTTCCATTTTTCACCATTTGGACCGTTTCCATAGGCCGGTGGATCGAGAATGATGCCGTTATATTTTTTACCGCGTTTAACTTCACGTTTTACATACTTTAGGGCATCTTCAACAACCCAACGGATGTCTTTCAATCCTGAAAGCTCCATATTTTCATTGGCCCAGGTAACTACCTGTTTAATCGAGTCGACGTGAGTAGTATCAGCTCCCGCATTTTTTGCAGCAATAGAAGCTCCTCCGGTATAGGCGAAAATATTGAGAAACTTAGGTTGCGGTGTTTTCATCATATTGATAGACTCCGCAATATAATCCCAGTTTGCAGCCTGCTCCGGAAATATCCCAACATGTTTAAATGAAGTAAGTCCGAGACGGAACTTTAAATCCAGGTCCTTCGTTTTATATTCAATGTGCCATCTGTCGGGTGCATTACCTTTTTTCACCCAGTCTCCACTTGTAGCGGAACGACCTTTAAACTTTATATGGTGAAGCTTTTGCCATTCGCCTTCGCTAAGTTGTTTGTCCCAAACAGCCTGAGGCTCAGGTCTGATCAGTATGTATTTTCCAAAACGCTCCAGTTTTTCAAAATTACCGCAGTCAATCAACTCATAATCTTTCCAGTGCGTAGGAGTAAGGAGGTCTATCATTTTTATCTTGTTCATGGTTAATAGTTGATAGATCATAGCTACTTATTCTATGAACTATTAACTATAATCTATTAGCTGTTTATTTTTGCATCTCTTTGAAGTGTTTTGATGCAAATACAAAATCGTTCAATTCAGGGTTATCGGTATGCTTGATTTCTTTATTACTACCTTCCCACCATTTTTCACCTTTATGAAGAAACAGGATATTATCTCCAATTTCCATAACCGAATTCATATCGTGGGTGTTTACGATAGTGGTGATACCAAACTCGTCTGTAATTTCCTGAATCAGATTATCGATTACGATTGACGTTTTAGGGTCGAGACCAGAGTTAGGTTCATCACAATAAAGATATTTAGGCTTCATGGCGATCGCTCGTGCAATACCGACGCGCTTTTTCATACCTCCCGATAATTCAGCAGGGAATTTTTGGTTTACATTTTCCAGGTTAACCCTGTTTAAACAAAAGTTTACACGCTCGAGTTTTTCTTTATATCCCATATCAGTAAACATATTCAGGGCAAACATTACATTATCTTCAACAGTTAAAGAGTCAAATAACGCCGATCCCTGAAATAGCATTCCGATTTCTTTACGGATAGGAATACGATCTTCAAAGCTTAATTTCGTAAAATCACGGTCGTTATACAGCACTTCACCTGAATTTACTTCGTGAAGCCCAACCATGCATTTAATAAGCGTTGTTTTTCCTGAACCACTTCCGCCGATAATCATATTACATGCCCCTGCTTTGAATGTGGCAGAAATGCCTTTCAACACTTCTTTATCATCAAATGATTTTCTAATGTTCTTGATCTCGATCATAATAAAAGTTGGGCAACAATGTAATCAGCACATAAAATCAAAATACAGCTAACAACTACTGCTTTGGTACTGGACTCACCAACCTCCAATGCACCACCCGCTGTATAAAAACCTTGGTAGGCCGAAACAGAAGTAATAATGAATGCATAAACCACAGATTTAACCATACCAGCAACCAGCATTGTATTGTTAAATTCAGACTGAACACCATTAATATATTCAGAAGCTGTAAGAGCACCTGATAATGAACCAGCCACCATACCACCAACGATACTTAGTGTAATCGAAATGATAACCAACAGCGGTATCATAGTTACCCCAGCAAGAATTTTAGGCATGATCAGATATCCCGGAGAATTAACCCCCATTACTTCTAAGGCATCAATTTGCTCGGTTACCCGCATTGTTCCTATTTGTGATGCAATGTTTGAACCAGTTTTACCCGCCAATACCAGAGCCCCGATTGTCGGACTTAATTCCAGTATAGAGTTGTCACGGGTGATCTGTCCAATTACAGAAGGAGCGATCAGATTACTAACTAACTGAAATGCAGTTTGAACCGAGGTTACTGCCCCCATAAATACAGAGATGATACTGATAATTCCAAGAGATCCTACACCGATGGAAACCATCTCACGTGCAATCTCTTTCCAGTAAAAACTCCATTTTTCCGGACGCTTCAGCGCCGCCTTCATCAATAATACGTACTTTCCTAAATGGTAGAACAGCATAAAATAATTTTTGCGAAAATAACGAAAAGTTTGGATAGCCGTCGTTTAGCTAATCTAAATATAATATTACATATTAGCTATTAGGTTTTTAGCCGTTAGCCATTAGCTACTTAGCTCTTGGCATTTTAGCCGTTAGCTATCCTTAGTTAAGGACGCTAATAGCTAAAAACCTAATAGCTAATGGCTAAAATTAAAATCCATTGTATATTTAAACTATTAACTATAAAACTTACTTTTACGTTATGTTGGCTATAATAACAGGGGCATCAAAAGGAATTGGAAAAGCCGTAGCTGAAGCTTTTGCAGCAGAGGGGTTTGACCTTGCCATTTGTGCTCGAAATGAACAAGACTTATCGGAATTATCCGAACAATTATTAGCTATTTACCCGAATATCAGCATTTTCTACAGTGCATTTGATTGTGCTGATAGAGAAAGTTTGCTTGATTTTGTAGATGAGGTTACTGAGCAGTTCGAAACGATTGACGTGTTGGTTAATAATGTAGGTCTTTATGTCCCAGGCTCAATAATGGATGAAGAAGATGGCAACCTGGAAAAGATGATCAATACTAATTTGTATTCAGCTTATTATTTGTCAAAATATTTCGCAGGAGCAATGATAGAAGAACGTAAAGGTCATATCTTTAATATCTGTTCAACAGCATCTGTAAAACCGGTTGTAGCTGCAGGGTCTTACAGTATTTCAAAGTTTGCACTAATGGGCTTAACTAAGGTATTGCGAGAAGAATTAATGCATCAGGGAATTAAAGTAACAGCGGTATTACCGGGCTCAACACTTACAGCTTCATGGTCGGGAACAAGTATGCCTAAATCAAGATTTGTACAGCCTGAAGATGTCGCAAATGCCATTATAAATGCCTGTAAAATGAGCGAAGGGGCTGTAGTAGATGAAATTTTAATCAGACCAATGCTTGGTGAAGTTTAATAACAAATAACCCTAAATAAAAAATCAAAAATCATCATGGAAAAACGACTTTACAGAAATACAGACAATAAAGTGATAAGCGGTGTTTGTTCGGGATTGGGTGAATACTTTAATCTTGATCCAACTATCGTAAGAATTATATTTCTGATTTTATTCTTTGGATTAGGTACCGGTGTTTTAATCTATATTATTTTATGGGTGGTAATGCCTGAGAAACCTAAAATGATCGAATAATTCCCGTAGTTAATTATAAAGTGAATATTTCATCGGAGTAAAAGATCGATAGCGCAAAGGGGACATCCTATTGAACTAGCACTTGAGTTGATTAACTATCAGAAACTTATTTTTTTAAGCGCTTCAATCATTACGACTGAAGCGCTTTTTGTTGCGATAAAATACCATTTATAGTAAACATCATATTATCTCTGGTAAATATTAACTTTGCAGCATGAATTCTGCAGTTGATATTAATCAGATCAAAGCTTTAAAAGGGAAATATTGTAATTCGTTAACAACTTATTCGCGCTTTATAACGCGTGAAGTTACGATCGGTGATATTGCAATGGGGGCCCATCATCCCATTCGTATCCAATCCATGACCACAACCGATACAATGGATACGCTTGCAACTGTTGAGCAAACCATTAGAATGGTAGATGCAGGTTGTGAATATGTTCGTATTACAGCGCCAAGCATGAAAGAGGCGCAAAACCTGGCAGAGATAAAGAAAGAGTTACGTCACAGAGGGTACAATGTTCCCTTGATTGCAGATATTCATTTCACTCCTAATGCTGCAGAACTGGCCGCCCGTATTGTGGAAAAAGTGCGTGTGAATCCTGGAAATTATATAGATAAAAAGAAATTCCAACAAATAGATTACACCGATCTTGAATACGAACAGGAAGTAGAGCGGATACGTAAACGTTTTTCGCCATTAGTTTCTATTTGTAAGGAATACGGTACAGCAATGAGAATCGGGACTAACCACGGTTCGTTATCCGATCGTATCATGAGTCGCTATGGCGATACTCCAATCGGTATGGTAGAGTCGGCAATGGAGTTTATCCGCATTTGCTCAGATCTGGATTATCATAACCTGGTAATATCGATGAAAGCCAGCAACCCTA
The DNA here is from genome assembly GCF_000242635.2 of Solitalea canadensis DSM 3403. NCBI lineage: Bacteria > Pseudomonadati > Bacteroidota > Sphingobacteriia > Sphingobacteriales > Sphingobacteriaceae > Solitalea > Solitalea canadensis. Next base: position 3,342,928 of record NC_017770.1, on the reverse strand, counting down.
AAGTGATGGTGCAAGCCTATCGTATGCTGGTGGAAAAAATGGTTGCAGAAGGAATGAATTATCCATTGCACCTTGGTGTTACCGAGGCAGGAGACGGTGAAGATGGGCGAATTAAGTCGGCTGTAGGGATTGGAACCTTGCTTGAAGATGGACTAGGCGACACTATTCGCGTTTCTTTAACAGAAGAACCTGAATATGAAGCTCCGGTTGCAAAAGCATTGGCTGATCGTTATGCAAAACGAACTCACCTGATTGATCAATCAGCAAGTGAATTTATACCAGATGTTCAGTTCCCATCTAATTTCGACCCATATTCTTATCAGCGGAGAAAAACGCATGAAGTACAAAATATAGGCGGACATAATGTGCCGCGTGTAATTGTTGATCTTTCTCAGCAAAATCTTAAAGATCCGTTTGTGCTTTCATCTATTGGTTATAATTATTCAGCAGTATTGGATAAATACAATCTGACTGAACAAACCGCCGATTTTGCGTATCTGGGTGATTCCTTACCTTCATTTTCATTCCCGGGTAACCTTAAGCAACTGTATAACTATTCAACCTGGAAATCACTGAAGGATCAGCAAAATGCTCATCCGGTTTTTTCAGTTGAAGAATATATCAATGCCGAAGAACGAGACACCCAGTTAAATTTTATTAAAGCAGCTATAAGCGTGCTGTTTGAGTCGACGGAACAGATTTACAATGCGTTTATTAAAGCACTTTCAGCTGATAAAACACTTGTTCTGATACTGGAGACCAACAGTATCCACGGAATGGCTGAGCAACGTCAGTTTATCTTTGACCTGATGATTCAGCAGTTGGATATTCCGGTAATTATCAAGCGTATCTATGCAGATGTTTCAGAAGAAGATTTTCAGTTGGAGGCTTCTACGGATGTAGGAGCATTATTGACAGATGGATTGGGCGACGGACTTTGGATTCAGTGTGATTCTGTAAGTTCGAAAGTAATCAATTCAACTGCATTTGGGATTCTACAGGCAACGCGAACACGAATTTCGAAAACCGAGTATATTTCTTGTCCTTCATGTGGAAGAACATTGTTTGACCTTCAAGAGACAACCCAGCTTATCCGTAGCCGTACCGATCATTTAAAAGGAATTAAAATCGGGATCATGGGCTGTATTGTAAACGGTCCTGGTGAGATGGCTGATGCAGATTATGGCTATGTAGGAACAGGCCCAGGAGTGATTACACTTTACAAAGAAAAAGAAGTGGTTAAGCGAAATGTAGCGGCCGAACACGCAGTAGACGAGTTGATCAATCTGATCAAAGAAAACGGCGACTGGGTTGATCCGGTTGCCCGTAATTGATTATCAATAAAATAAGTGTTTTTTTGTTGTTATTTAAATTCTTTCTAAATAAATCGATTTACAATCTAGTGACAAATAAAAAACGCAGTTATTGGCATATTTGCAGTGTAAAAAAGTGTTTGTTTTGAAAGATCTTAAAGTTATTGCTTATACATTTAGAAATTGTACGTTAGACGAGGTTGGAAGTTTAGTTATCGATAAGAGCGAACGTCCGACGCGGCTAAAAGCATTAAAGGAAAAATTTAACTTCGGTGAGCTTTTTTACATTGCCACCTGTAACCGGGTTGAATTTATTTTTTCTTCTGAAAAAGAACTTGATTCGTCTTTCGCCAAAAAAATAATCAAATCATTATTTCCTGATTTCACAGCTGAACAGCACGATTACTATTCTATAAATGCCGCAATGTACGCTAACATGGCTGCATTGGAACACTTAATGCGTATTTCGTGTTCATTAGAGTCGTTGGTGGTAGGGGAGAAAGAGATCCTGGCTCAAATTCGTGAAATGTATGAAGAATGTCGTGATTGGGGATTGACCGGAGATTCTTTCCGACTGATCATGAACCGAGTTGTTAAGGCCTCAAAGGAAGTATATACCAACACCAAAATTGCTGAAAAACCTGTTTCTGTAGCCTCATTAGCATGCCGTAGTTTACGCATGCACCAGGTAAACATGGATGCAAAATTCCTGATCATCGGAGCAGGCGAAACCATTCAGCTGATTACTAAATATCTTCAAAAACACAACCTTAAAAATTGTGTGATTTTTAATCGTACACTTTCAAAAGCACAAATTTTGGCTGATGAGCTAAAAGCCAAGGCCCTTCCTTTGGATGAATTGAAAAATTACAAGGGAGGTTTTGATGTTATTTTGACATGTACAGGTGCAACTGAACCGATTATTACACCGGAAATATTTGAAGGATTGGTAAATGGTTCAACTGACAAAAAGATTATTTTAGACCTGGCACTTCCTAATGACACTGCTCCTGAAGTTATAGAACAGTTTAATCCTGTATTTATCTCAGTTCAACAGATACAAGAAATAGCTAGCCGCAATCTTGAAGAGAGAAGAGGAGAGTTAGTGCATGCCGAACGAATTATTGAAGAAAATATCCTTGAGTTCATTCCAATTCTAAAACAACGTAGGGTAGAATTGGCAATGAGAGAGGTTCCGGAAAAAATAAAAGAAATCAAAGTAAAAGCTGTTGAATCGGTTTTTGCTAATGAGATCAATTCATTAGACGAAAATTCACGAGAAGTACTTGAAAAAGTGCTAAATTACGTTGAAAAAAAATATATCAGTGTTCCGATGGTAATGGCCAAAGAAATATTGATGCAACAGTAAAAAAGTGGGATTTTCGCTCTAACATCTCTAATCATATAGCATGAATAAAACAATCATTATAGGCTCAAGAGGCAGTGACCTTGCTTTGTGGCAGGCCAACCATGTTAAGGCTCAGCTTGAAGCTATAGGTGTGTCATCAGAGATCAAAATCATTAAAAATCAAGGTGATAATTTCTTTAATTTTTCTTTCAGCAAACTTGAAGGGAAAGGCTTTTTTACGAAAGAATTGGAGGAAGAATTGTTACAGGGCCAGATCGATATGGCAGTACACTCCCATAAGGATCTTCCAACCGAATCTCCGGAAGGCTTAACTATTGCTGCTGTTTCTGAACGTGAAGACCCTAAGGAATTATTGATCATTTTGAAAGATTGTGTTGACCTGAGTTTGCAGTTTTCGGTTCGCTATAATGGTATTGTTGGAACTTCATCTAACCGTCGTAAAGCACAGTTCAAAAGCTTGCGTCCGGATGTGGAGTTTGAAGAATTGCGTGGAAATGTTCCTTCACGTATTCAAAAATTACGAGATGGAAATTTTCATGCGATTATCCTTGCGAAAGCAGGTGTTGAGCGTTTGAAACTTGATTTAAGTGAGTTTCATGTGGAAGAAATCGATCCTGTAGAAATGGTTCCGGCTCCTGCTCAAGGAGTTTTGGCTTTACAGACCCGCTCGAACGATACTGCCTTGATTGAAGCATTGCAGAAATTAAACAGTAAAGAGGTTGCGGAAGCCATTGCAATTGAGCGTAAAGTGCTTAATTTATTTGATGGCGGCTGTCATATGCCTTTAGGTGTTTTCTGTAAGAAAGAAGACGGTAAATTTGAGGTTTGGACTTCAAAAGCGGAGGATGAAGACGATTTTCCTGAACGCTTATTTGTTCGTTCTGGATCTGCTGAAGGCTTGGCCGAAAAAATCTTTGAACATTTCAAAAAAGAGAAATCCGGAACTAAATCCATCTTTATTTCGCGTGAGTTAAATGAAGATAGCTATTTCCGTCGTTCATTAGAAAAATTCGATTTAGATATTGAAGATCGCTCATTGATCAAAACATTCCCGATCATCAATACTTTCGATTCTTATATACTTAAAAAAGTAGACTGGATTTTCTTCAACAGTAAGAACGGAGTAGAGAACTTTTTCCGTTTAGAACCTGTTATTCCTAAGCGAGTGAAAATTGGTGTAATGGGACGCGGATCAGAAAATGAACTACGTCACTTCAACCGTGTTGCTGATTTTGTTGGAGAATCAGGCGATATTCGTGAAGTTGCTGAGGATTTATTACCGTTAGTTATAGATCAAACTGTATTATTTCCACAGGCCAAAGATTCGCTACGTACTATTCAGGTTCAATTAGGGGAAAAGATCAATAGTATCGATTTGCCAGTTTATGAAACCATTAAGGAAGAGGAAATCGGGCAATCATCAGCTGATATTTTGGTATTTACCAGTCCGTCAAATGTAGAGGCTTACCTTTCCAACGACAATGTCATTTATTTAAACCAAAAAGTAGTAGCTATTGGAACATCAACTGGTAATAAGCTGGAAGAATTTGGCTACACCAATTATGTAATTCCTTATTCACCCGATGAAATTGGCCTCTCGGAGGCAGTTTACGGGTTATTGTAATATTGAGTATTACGGGTTGCGGATTATGCGTTAAGCTTAACTAATGCATAATTCACAACCCGTAACTCGTAATTGTAATTAGAAAGATGCTACACCGTCCTCGCAGATTAAGAAAAAATCCGGTTGTAAGAGAAATGATCGCTGAAACTCGTATTTCGGCTGATATGTTTATGTATCCTTATTTCGTTGTTCCGGGAAAAAACATTGTTCACCCAATTGATGCAATGCCTGGAATCAGTCATTTTTCAGTAGATACCTTATTGAAAGATGTAGAAGAGGGTTTGAAACTGGGTATTAATAAAGTATTATTATTTGGTGTGGGAGAGGAGAAATGTGAGGATGCACATTCTGCTCATTCACATGATTCAGTAGTATTTGCAGCAGTAAAAGCTTTAAAAGAAAAATTTAAAGATGATATTTACGTTGCTACAGATGTATGTACGTGTGCGTACACTACTCACGGGCACTGCGGTATCATGAAAGATGATTATGTGCAGAACGATGAAACGGTAGCTGTCTTAGCCAAAATGGCCTTGAGCCATGCACAGGCAGGTGCAGATATGGTCGCTCCTTCAGATATGATGGATGGACGTATTGGTGCAATTCGCCAGCTATTGGACGAGAATGGTTTCGTAAATACGGCAATAATGTCTTATTCTATTAAATTTGCCTCAGCGTATTATGGTCCGTTTCGGGAAGCTGCTGATTCTGCTCCAAATAAAGGAGATAGAAAAGCTTACCAGATGGATTTCCGCAACCGCCGTGAAATGATGCATGAAGCAGAACTAGATGAGGCTGAAGGTGCAGATATCCTGATGGTAAAACCAGCTTTGGCATACCTGGATGTAATCCGTGATTTACGCGACAATACCAACTTACCGGTAGCTTGTTATAATGTATCAGGAGAATACTCAATGATCAAGGCGGCTGCGGCAAAAGGTTGGATCGATGAACAAAAAGTGGTAATGGAAAATATGTATGCTTTTGCTCGCGCAGGGGCCAACATTATTATTACTTATCATATTAAGGATATGTTAAGTAATAAGTGGATATAAATTTTTGTAGTCATTTGGTATAAGATTTGAGCGCTCGAGGGCTTTCAAAAGGATAGTTATCTAATAATTTTACGTTTCAGTTATGTTTGGATTGTTTAAGAAAAGTTCAGAGGGTGATCAGGCAGTTGCAACAGTGGGTAAACCTGATATTTCAAGAGAAAAATCGGCAGAGTTATACGAAAAATCTAAAACGTATTTCCCTGGTGGCGTAAACTCACCTGTTCGTGCCTTTAAGTCAGTTTATGGTACTCCCTTATTTATTGAAAAAGGAGATGGACCCTATTTATGGGATGTTGATGGAAATAAATTTGTTGATTTCTGTGCTTCATGGGGTCCGTTGATCTTAGGCCATAATAATGCTAAAATTCGTGAAAAAGTTGCCGAAACAGCTTTAAAAGGGATGACTTTCGGAGCTCCTACTGCGATTGAAAATGAATTGGCAGAACTCATTCTTAAGAACAACAAATATATCCAGAAATTACGTTTTGTAAGTTCGGGAACGGAGGCTGTAATGAGTGCTATCCGTTTAGCCAGAGGTTATACCAAACGCGATAAAATCTTAAAATTTGAAGGTTGCTATCACGGGCATATTGATAGTTTATTGGTAAAAGCGGGTTCAGGTTTAGTTACTTTCGGAGAAACAACGTCTGCCGGTGTTCCTGAGTCGTTCGCAAAAGAAACTATCGTAGTTCCGTTAAACAATATTGATGCTGTTAAACAAGCTTTTGCAGAACATAAAGATCAGATAGCTGCAATAATTATTGAACCGGTACCTGCTAATAATGGTTTATTATTACAAGAGCCAGAGTTCTTACAAGCATTAAGAGATATCACAACAAAAGAAAAAGCCTTATTAATTTTTGATGAGGTAATTTCTGGTTTCCGCATTGGCTTTGAAGGAGCTGCAGGCTACTATCAAATTCAACCGGATATCATTACCTACGGTAAGATTATTGGTGGTGGTATGCCTGTTGGGGCTTATGGTTCAAGCGTTGAAATCATGTCTAATGTATCTCCTGAGGGTCCTGTTTATCAGGCTGGAACATTGTCTGGTAATCCGATTGCTATGGCGGCAGGTATTGCTCAGTTAACTGAGTTAAGCCGTTCAGGATTTTATAAAGAGCTCAATAACAAAACGCATGAATTTGCTGAGTCTATCCAACGTTTTGCTTCTGCTCGTAATTATAAGATACGTGTGCAACAGATTGGTTCGATTTTCTGGATTGCATTTACAGATCTTGAAAAAATCCAATCAGCCGAACAGATCGATCCTACAAGTATGGAAAAATTCAAAATATTCCATCGCGAATGCTTGAACAGAGGTATTTATTTTGGTCCATCGGGTTATGAAGTAGGCTTTATTTCATCGGCTCATACCAAAATAGATCTTGAAGTGGCTAAGCGTGCTATTTTTGAAGCTTTGGATCTGGCTTTTAAGAAATAGATAAAGTTAATCCCGATAATTATCGGGATTCAATCTAAAATATAATGAAACGCAAAGTTCGCCCGTTAACCCTGTTTTATGTATTGATTGCGTATGTGTTGTTTCAGCTAATGTGGTGGGGACAACTACTTATTCAGGCGCAGCCTAATAAAACATCCATGGTTATAGGCGAATTTTCTGTTTTTGTAATCATACTCTTTTGGGGGGCCTTTTCTTTAAAAAGACTGATTCAGGAAGAGATTGCCTTAAATCGACGTCAGAAAAATTTTCTGTTAAGCGTTACGCATGAGTTGAAGTCGCCACTGGCTTCCATCAAACTCTACCTTCAAACCATCTTAAAACGCGATTTGGATAAAGAAAAACAACAAGGATTTATCCGGAATTCACTATTAGACATTGAACGCTTGGATGATCTGGTGGAGAACATGTTGATGGCCACCAAGATTGAGAATAATTCATATAGTTATCCTAAAGAAAACTTTGATCTGTCGGAAGCTGTTCAGCAAGTAGTTGAACGCCATCAGAATATTTTGCAAAAACGGATTGTAAAATCGGATATCACCCCAGATATATTGATAAGGGGAGATAGATTTACCCTATTACTGGTTGTTTCTAATTTGTTAGAAAACGCTGTAAAGTATTCTGCAGAAGGTACTGAGATCAATATTGAGCTATTTAAGAAGAATAATAGAGTCATTCTAAAGGTTAATGATCAGGGAGTAGGAATACCTGATGAAGAAAAACCTAAAATATTCGACAAGTTTTATCGTATCGGACAAGAAGATACCCGTAAAACCAAGGGAACCGGTTTAGGATTGTTTATTGTTAAGCAAGTTCTGGATAATCACGGTGCTACCATTAAAGTAAGAAACAACCAGCCGGTTGGCAGTGAATTCGAAGTGACTTTTTAATTATTACATCGTTTAATAATAGGTAACTGTCAGTCAATTCTTATTCTCTAAAAACTAAGAATTGATTATATTATCCAACAGTTTCAGATAACATGGAAAACGAAGTAAAAGAACCGGACATGAGTTATGGAGGTATTTACTCCTATGCAGATTACCTTCAATGGACGATAGAAGCACGATTTGAGCTTATAAAAGGCAAAGTTTTTAAAATGAGTCCGGCTCCGAGCCGCGCTCATCAAAAACTATCAATGAATATCAGCGGACAATTATGGAACTTTCTCCGACATCAGTCTTGTCAGGTGTTTTCAGCCCCATTTGATGTCCGCCTGCCACGGAAATCCAAGAATGATAAAGATGTAATTACAGTTGTTCAGCCCGACGTTTGTGTGATTTGTGACCCGAAGAAGTTAGATGACAGGGGTTGCATCGGTGCTCCTGATATAGTTATTGAAATTCTGTCTCCCGGAAATAACGATAAGGAACTTCGTAATAAGTATGAAGTATATGAAGAATCCGGAGTTAAGGAGTACTGGATTATTTCTCCTCAAAATAAAACCTTTTTCAGGTATACGTTAGTTGATGGTAATTATCAGGCCTCAAAACTCATGATTACCGGAGATGTTATCGAAACTCCTATTTTACCAGGTTTTCAGCTCGATCTTACCGAATTGTTTGATGAAGTTGAATAAATAGCACATCATCCTTATTTTTCTTAAATTAAAGGTTAAGGAATTACCAGATATGACATTGGCGTTACAGAAAAGCGTCAATAAAATTCATAAACTTGCACAACTTTAAAACATCCGTCAAATGAGTCAATCACGCATTTTATTGGTTGAAGATGAAGAGCATTTGCTTGAAGCCATTAAACTTAATCTTGAGCTGGAAGGTTATCATGTAACCACAGCAATGGATGGTAAAAAAGCATTGAAATTAATCAAAGAAGAGCGCTTTAACCTGGTTTTACTGGATGTAATGCTCCCTGAGATTGATGGTTTTCAAGTGGCTGAAACAATAAGGCTACAAAATTTTGATGTTCCTATTTTGTTTTTAACTGCAAAGAATACCAGCGAAGACCGGGTAATGGGATTGAAAAAAGGTGCTGATGACTACCTTACCAAACCATTTAACCTTGAAGAATTAATTCTTCGTGTAGGTATACTGGTGAAACGTAGCCTAAGAAATACCGAGGAAGGTAAAATGCTGAATACCTATAAAATTGGGGATAAAGAGATTAATTTTACCAGTTTCGAACTAACCTCGGATGATGGCACTACTACCATGCTGACTAAAAAGGAAGCGATGTTATTAAAGTTATTGATTGAAAGAAAAGGAGAAGTTGTTTCGCGGGAACAGATTCTTGAAACCGTGTGGAACTATGATGTTTTTCCTTCAACGAGAACTATCGACAATTTTATTCTCTCTTTCCGTAAATATTTCGAACCAAACCCTAAAGAACCTCGTTACTTTCATTCTGTGAGGGGAGTAGGATATAAGTTCACTGACTAACTTTTATTGATTACGTGTTTCGGGTTGCGTGTTACGAGTTTTCAGAAAAGTTGTTATTGAAATTAATTAACGCAATCAGCAATCAATTTGTATGCAAAATTCTCTATTTATAAATGCTGCGTTTTCGCGGCCAACAGAACGTCCGCCGGTATGGATGATGCGCCAGGCTGGACGATTTATGAAAGAATACTGGGAAATCAAGAATAAATATACATTCCTTGAGATGTGCAAAACTCCTGAAATTGCAGCTGATGTAACCATGTTACCGGTTGATCTTTTAGGAATCGATGCAGCAATTCTCTTTTCAGATATTTTGGTTACTGCAGAAGCAATGGGAGGAGAGCTTTCATTTGAGCAAGGTGTTGGTCCTCAATTTGCCAACCCTGTTCGTACGATGAAAGATGTAGAAGCGCTTGAAGTGCCACCTGCTAAGGAATCATTAAAATATGTTGCTGACGCTATTAAAATCATTAAAGAGCGTTTGGCACCTCATAAAACTCCGTTGATTGGTTTTGCCGCTGCTCCTTTTACGGTAATGAGTTATTTGGTAGAGGGAAAATCTTCAAAGGATTTTAAGCTAACCAAATTAATGTTGCATAATGATCCAGAAACCGCTAAAGCATTGTTATCGAAGTTAGCTACTATAACAGCTGACTATTTAAACATGCAGATTGAAGCCGGTGTTGATGCTATTCAGATTTTTGATAGCTGGGCGCAGGCATTGGCATGGGATGATTACAAAGAGTTTTCGCATTTCTATATTGCTGAAATTATTTCTAAGCTTAATCGTAAGGATATCCCGGTTATTTCATTCTGTAAAGGAAGTTCGGTGTTTGCTCCTTTAATGGCTGAAGCAAATCCGGATGTGATCTCAATCGATTGGAATATTGATCTATTAGATATAAAGAAAAGACTTCCTTCGAACATTGCTGTTCAGGGTAACTTCGATCCACATATCCTTTATGCTGATAAGAAGGTAATTAAAGAACGTATCTTACGATTGTTTGAGCGCATGCGTGGTGAAAACGGATTCATTTTCAATCTTGGTCATGGAATTATGCCTGATCTTCCGTTTGATAATGTGAAGTACGCTGTTGAAGTAATTAAAGAGTTCAGGTATTAACCCCAACCTCTAAAAGAGGCTAAGGGAAATTGCTAAATTTAAATTCCCCCTTTAGGGGGCAGTAGGAATGTACTTATACATCAAAGCTATTCATATCATTTTCGTAGTAAGCTGGTTCGCCGGCTTATTTTACATGGTGAGGTTATTCATTTATCATACGGAAGCAAATGAGCGTGAAGAATCGGAACGGAAAATATTGCAAAAACAGTTTGAGGTAATGGAATCCAAATTATGGAATATTATCACAACGCCGGCAATGATCCTCACTGTTATCTCCGGCTTATGGATGATGATCGAATATAAATGGTTTCATCAGCCTTGGATGATCGTCAAGCTTATGTTCGTTTTGGGTTTATTATGGTATCACTTCGAGTGCCAGGTGATCATGAAACAGCTTAGACATGGGGTTTATAAATGGAGCTCAACCAAATTGCGTATATGGAATGAAGTGGCCACCATTTTTCTTTTTGCCATTGTCTTTATCGTCATACTTAAGAGCGCGGTGTCGTGGATATGGGGCTTCGTGGGACTCATTTTGTTCAGTATGATTATTATGATGGCTGTGAAGATTTATAAACGATACAGATCGAAGCAATAGCATACGTATTACACTTTATTTATATTAGGGCGATGAAAAAAATCGCCCTTTTTTGTGCCTTATTTTTTTGGGTAAAAACTATTTCAGCTCAGCAAAGGCTAACATTTCAACAGATTGGACAGCAGTTTGTTGATAGTGTAAAAGCATTTGAATTACCGCCACTCCAGTTAGCTTACACTGAAAATTTGAAAGCAATATCAAACCAATCGGCTATTGAAAGACAGACTTCTTTTTTCAAAAATGTAAGTAAACAACTTTCACATGTAAAAATTGAAGAATTGGGGAAAAAGGAGCTCATTGATTATAAATTAATGCAATATGAGACCAATTTGAATTTGGAGCGTTTGGCTTTGGAGAAAAAGTGGGTGGCTAATAAACCTGATAGTATTACGAAGAACGGACTTAATCAACTTAAGAACGGTAAAGAATGGTATGCCTATTTTCTAAAGAAATGGGTTGCATCAGCTATTACACCTGAACAGATCTACAAGTTGGGACTTGCGGAAATTGATCGTGTAAATAATCAAATTGAGGTAATACGCTTGAAAACAGGATATTCAGACGAACAGTTTTATAATTACCTTAATGACTCTTCGTTTTTTGTAAATGATGAGGCTACTATCGCCAAATTGTTTGACCATGCAAAAACAACAATTCAAGGCAATTTAAGTACTATTTTTAACCAGCAATCAATACCCGATCTAAAGATTGAACGAGGGAAGAATAATGCGTTGGTTCAGGCTCCCGGTTATTATGATGAAAATACATTCTACTTCAATTTTTATGATAAACCTTACTGTAAACGACAAATTGACTGGCTTTTTATTCATGAAGGTATACCTGGACATCATTATCAAATTTCTATTGAAGGAGCTTTAAAAGAATCTGCGATACAGCAGCTTTTCTGGTATCCTGGTTACAGTGAAGGTTGGGCAGCCTACACCGAGGAGCTAGGTAAAGAGTTAGGTGTGTATAAAACTATTTATGATGAATTGGGAAAATGGGAGTGGGATATTGTGCGTTCGGTTCGGGTGCCATTAGATGTTGGAATTAATTATTATGGTTGGTCTGATGAGCAAGCGCTGGCATTCTGGAAAAAGTATATTAAAAACCAGGATGCAATTGCCATGCGGGAAATTAACCGGATAAAAAGGTGGCCTGCACAGGTGGTTACTTATAAATATGGCGCAGGGGAAATATTGCAATGGAAACAACTGTTGCAAAGAAAAGAAGGAGTCAACTTTGATATTCGCAATTTTCATGATAAGATACTCAACAACGGATCTCTTCCATTTTCACTATTGGAAAGTCTTTTGAACTTATCTGAATAGATCATTCAACAGAATTGTATTTTAGAGGCGATGAAAAAAATCGCCTTTTTTTGTGCCTTATTCATGGCATCTATTTCTTCCTTTGCACAAATAGACCATTCCAATTTTGAAGAACGCATTAAGCACGACAGCTCAAAAGCTCAAAGTTTATTCCTTAATATTAATAGTTTCAATTACTTCCGTAATTATGAATACTTTGACAAGTTTGCTGATGGACAAACCTTATTCGGCACCCGTTTTACACCAACGCTGATTTACTATCCGAATGAAAATCTGTCACTAAGGGCGGGTATTTTAGTTCAGGGAGATTTTGGATCAGGGAAATACCGTCAGGTAGCCCCTGTGTTTTCATTAAAGTATCAGAAGAATATGATTGATTTTGTTTTCGGTGCAATTGAAGGAAACATCAATCACCGGTATATTGAACCCTTGTATGATTACGAACGTTTGATTTATCCATCCCTGGAATACGGTGCCCAATTTCATATCAATAGCAAGCGTGTATTTTTGGATACTTGGGTTAATTGGGAGAAATTCATTTACCCGGGAGATGAGTCATCCGAAAAAATTACCGGCGGAATATCTTCGGAGTTTCAACTATTGAATCCTAAAAAACGGTTTAATTTAAGTGTACCTGCTCAGTTGATATTATTTCATACCGGAGGGCAGTTAGATACGTTAAACACACCCGTTCAAACGATAAATAATGCTGCCATAGGGGTTAAGACATCGTATAAATTCGACAGTTTCCTGAAACGGTTATATGCAGAGAACTATTTTGTCATATCAAGGGAAATGTCGGGGGACTTATTGCCTTTCCAAACTGGCTCTGCTGTATACCTTAATATTGGCGCAGACTTTAAGTATTTCAAGTTTATGACCAGTTATTTCAATGGAAATAAATTCATTAATGTAGAGGGAGCGCCATTATATAGTTCGGTTTCCAGGAGTACACTTGATAAAGGCTTTACGGAGGAAAACAGGAATCTGTTATTTTTCAGGATTATGGGTGATTACAAATTAGCTGGAAGCCTATACCTAACTGCCCGCATTGAGCCTTATATAGATTTGAACAACTCAAAGAAATTAGATTATTCTCAAACGCTGTATATCAGTTATAGAGGTAACTTTAGGTTGAAAAAGAAAATAAAGGTTTTTGAAGAATAGAACACACCCCTAACCCCTCTCTAGAAGGGAATTCGTATCAGCAACGCTGATATTAATGCATTATGCAGGGAAGTTCCCCTCTGGAGAGGGGTTAGGGGTGTGTTTTATTGCAGAAATTAATCCATTACAGTGTTAAGCACAGCAGTAACAGAAACATTATGGATGCTTCGCCGACATATAAAATGTGATCTTTCCTCCATCCATTATATCCTTATGAGTGATAAATCTGCGGTTTAGCAGAGTTCCGTTCAACTCAATTTTCTGAATATACACATTCTTGTCAGTTTGATTTTTGGTCTCCACTTTGAACGTTTTTCCATTCTCTAAGTGTAAAACAGCTGATTTTACTGCCGGGCTTCCAATGGAGTATTCCGTAGATCCTGGAGCGACAGGGTAGAAGCCTAATGAGCTAAAAATATACCATGCACTCATTTGTCCGCAGTCATCGTTGCCTCCCAATCCATCAGGTGTCGGACGATACTGTTTCTTCAAAATCATCCTGATTTTATCCTGTGTTTTCCAGGGCTCATTGGTCCAATTGTATAAATAAGCTACATGATGAGCCGGCTCATTACCATGTACATAGTTACCAATAATCCCATCCCTGGTAATATCTTCAGTTTCAGCAAAGAATTCATCGGGCAAATGCATAGAAAACAACGAATCAAGATGCTTTACAAAGCGTGTTTTGCCTCCCATTAATTCAATCATTTTTGAAGGATTGTGTGGAACATAAAGACTATAGTTCCAGGCATTTCCCTCAATATATCCCTGTCCGTGTGTACTTAAGGCATCGAAACCGGGTTTCCAGGTGCCGTCACTTAGTTTCGAACGCATAAAGCCTGTTGACGCATCGTACACATTCAGGTAATTTTCTGATCGTTTAATAAATTCATCATAAATATCCTTTCTGTTCAGCTTTTGGGCCATTTGGGCAATGCACCAATCATCATAGGCATATTCCAGGGTTTTGGAAACAGAAGATGAATTTTTATCCTCCGGGATATAGCCTAACTGCATGTAATATTCCAGGCCATCATAATACCTGTTTCTTGCTGTTGTAATGCAAGCGTCCAGCGCTTTATTAACATCAAAATCAGCATTCCCTTTCATAACAGCATCTGCAATAACAGAAACGCTATGATAGCCGATCATACACCAATTCTCATTTGCATAATGCGACCACACTGGCAGCATTTTATGAACGCTTTGATCGTAATGAGCCAACATAGAGTTAATCATATCACTATTACGCTTTGGTTGGATGATGTTAAAAAACGGATGGAGTGCTCGATAAGTATCCCACAACGAGAATGTGGTATAATTGGTAAAGTTTTCAGCCAAGTGAACATTCTGGTCTAAACCTTTATACTTTCTATCGGCATCCATGTACGTAGTCGGACTTAAGAATGCATGGTACATTGCTGTATAGAAATTGATTTGTTCGTCCATAGAGAGACTTTCAACATCAATTTTATTCAATTCCTTATTCCACAATACCTGACCATCTTCTTTAACTTTATCAAAATCCCAATGGGGGATTTCTGTTCTCAGGTTATGAAGGGCTCCCTCCGTACTAACCGGAGACAAGGCAAATTTTATTTTTATCTTTTCACCTTCTTCCGTTTTAAAATCAAAATAGGCTCGAAGTTGTTTTCCGGCCATCTCTGGAAAGTTCTTAGTTTGATCAAATTTCCTCCAAAAACCTTTGTAAACATTGTTAGAGAAATTCTGCTGACCGTATTGGACAAATGGCTTCGAGAAACTCATCGCAAAATAAACAGTACGGGTACGGGCCCAGCCGTTTGTTTGCCTGAATCCGGTTATCAATGTATCATTCTCAACCCGTACAAAAGTCCAAACGTTTTTATTGTCATAATTATAGATTCCAGCCATCAGATCTAAAATAATATGCGCTTGATCAGACTTAGGGAATGTATATTGATGAAATCCAACTCTGTTGCTCGCTGTAAGTTCTGCCAATATGTTATACTCATCAAGCTTTACTTTGTAGTAGGCAGGCTGTGCGAATTCATTTTGATGAGAAAAGGTAGAACGGTAGCCGCTTTCAGGATGGTCTGCAGTACCGGGATTTAATTGAAGAGGTCCAGTAGTCGGCATGATAAGAAAATCACCTAAATCAGCATGTCCGGTTCCACTAAAATGAGTATGACTAAAACCTGTAATAGTTTTATCGTCATATTGATAACCTGCACAATACTTATACACATCACCATTGTACTTGCCGTTTTTTTCATAGCTGATTGTGTCAGTCTCAGGACTTAACTGTACCATACCAAATGGAACTGTTGCTCCCGGATAGGTATGCCCCATTCGTTGAGTACCAATTAATGGGTTTACATACTTAATCAGATCCTTTTGCTGTGAAAAAGCAAAAACAGGTAATAATAGAATAGCAAGTAGTAATCTTCTCATGGATTTTCGTTGGTTGAACAGTTTTTATAGCTCTTATGTGCTTAATATCATTAGCCTGCTAAAGTAATAACAAACCTGAATTATAAAACTTTAAAAATGCCATAACCTACTCCATCCATTTCTATTTCGAAACCATCATTTTGTTTCTTAAAGGAACATTTTGAAGAAAATACTGGATGTAATTTCCGAACATTTCGAAGATCGAATTTTGCTTTAACTTTTGTAGCTGACGGATTAATAGCAATGACAAAGCGTTGATGGCCTGAAGTACGTAAGTAAACTACAGGGTAGGTTTTCTCATGAATATATAGCGCCTGCACTTTGCCATCATTACCAAGTGCCGGATTTGCCTTTCGCAGAGCAATGATGTTTTTTACGAAATTCAATAATGAAGCTTTATCGGCAAGTTCCTTTTCAACAGTAGGTCTGTTAGGATCGGGATCGATTGGTAAATAAAGTCTTGAGGACGAAGAAAAGCCTGCATGTGCAGTTGAATTCCATTGCATAGGGGTGCGGGTGCCGGCACGATTGTTTCCATCGGGTAACACGCTGCCTTCTACATCTGGTAAATCCTCAATAAATCGCATTCCGATTTCGTCACCATAATAAATAAATGGAATCCCCGGCCAGGTAAACAAAAATGCCATAACGGTTTTTAATTCTTCTGTAGAATTTCTGTTTCCGCAGTTAGGACGTTGAAAATCATGGTTAGCTGAAGGGATAACAATATAACCTTTGCCTTCGATAGCAGTTAACTGCTGGTTATAGTTTTGCCAGAACAGCTGAAAATCTCCTTTCCCATTTTTGTCGAAGAAGGCATCTGTTCCTTTAAAAGTGCCGTTTTCATTAAAAAATAGGGATGGATAGCCCGAAACTCCAAAATGCATCATAAAATCAATATGAAAGCCTGCACTAATAGAGTACTCCGGCTTGCTCCATTCAGCAATTAAGACTCCTTCAGGATAAGTTTTTTCGAACCAGCTTCTTACTTCAGTCCAAAGCTTTTTAGTTTCTACTAAGTTTTCATCGTCTTTAATCAATGAAAATGCCATGTCAACCCTGAAACCATCAACACCTTTATCCATCCAGTAAGCAATGATTTTTTTAAGTTCTTCACGTGTTGCTTTGGGACCTGGTGCATCAACAGGTTCTTGCCATGGTTTATCTCTATTCGGTTTAGCATAACCATAATTAAGTGCCGGTTGATAATCAAAGAAATTTTTCAGGTAGCTTCCATTGCGAGGGTAGTTATTCTTGATGAAAAAACTACCCGGAACTATCTCTTTTGATGGAGTCCAAATGTATCGGTGTGTATATTCATTTGAATCGGCAAGTGCTGAAGCCTTAAACCAAGGGTGCTGATCAGATGTATGTCCGGCAACTAAATCCAGGCAGATCTTAATCCCTTTTTTATGTGCAGCTGCTAAAAGTTCTTTTAAATCTTCATCGGTTCCATACCGTGGTGCAATCTTATAAAAGTTGCTAACGTCGTAACCAGCATCTCTGAATGGAGATTCAAAAATTGGATTCATCCAGATAGCTGTAATACCCAAATTTTGCAAATAATCTAACCTTTGTTCCACGCCCTTTAGGTCTCCAACACCATCACCATTTGTGTCTTTAAAACTTTGCGGGTATAACTGATAGAAAATAGCCTCCTTTAGCCATACAGGGGTTTTCCATTGGGCTTTTGAAGGTATAGTGGATACTGTTAACAGTATAAATAATATGAATCTAAGTGGTTTCATAACATGAGTAGTTGAAAGAATAAAGCCGCTAAAGTTGTAGTTCCTTAGCGGCTTTAAGTTTAATTTATTTTTCGTCCTTACTAAATGAATAAGGCTCGTCTTCAGGACGAATACCTTTAGTTAAATTCGGAGTTTCACTCATATCTATTGTAAAAGATCCACCCTTAAGCATTTCAAAATGGTTTAACCAATTCTTAGCATACGGTTTCCCGTTTAATAGCGCAGCTTTTACGTAGATATTTTTATCACTGTTTTTAGGCGCTTCAATAACAAAGGATTTCCCATTCTCCAATTTCAGCGTAATTTTTTTGAATAACGGAGCACCTAATACATATTGATCTGTACCCGGACAAACAGGGTAGAAGCCCATTGCTGAAAAAACATACCAGGCAGAAGTCTGGCCATTATCTTCATCGCCGCAGTAACCATCAGGAGTTGCTTTATAAAAATCATTCAACACTCTGCGAGTCCAATATTGTGTTTTCCAAGGCTGAGCAGCATAATTATACAAGTAAATCATGTGCTGAATCGGTTGATTACCATGAGCATACTGTCCCATGTTCATGATCTGCATCTCTCTGATCTCGTGGATTACACTTCCATAGTAACTTTCATCAAATACAGGAGGCATGGCAAATACAGAATCAAGCATTTTGGCAAACTGAGCTCTTCCTCCCATTAAAGTTGCTAAGCCGTTAATGTCATGGAAAACGCTCCATGAATAATGCCAACTGTTACCCTCAGTAAAAGCATCGCCCCATTTAAAAGGATTAAATGGCGATTGGAATGTTCCATCCTGATTTTTACCACGCATTAACTTTGTCTCACTGTCAAACAGGTTACGGTAGTTTTGTGAACGTTTGGAATACAAATCCTGTTCTGCTTTTGGACGATTTAATGCTTTTGCTAATTTATAAATGGTAAAATCATCATAAGCGTATTCAAGCGTACGGGCCGCATTTTCGTTGATCTTAACATCATAAGGAACATAGCCAAGTTTGTTATAATATTCAACTCCGGCGCGCCCAACTGCCGACATTGGTCCTTCATTATTGGCTCCATGTTGTAAGGCTTCATACAGGGTATTAATATCATAACCACGTAAGCCTTTTAAATAAGCATCAGCAACCACCGAGGCCGAATTGTTACCCACCATTACATTTCTGAATCCTGGGCTCGACCATTCCGGTAAAAAGCCTCCTTCTTTATAGGCATTTACCAAACCTTCCTGCATTTCCTTATTAATAGAAGGATACATAAGGTTTAAGAAAGGATATAAGGCCCTGAATGTATCCCAAAAACCGGTTCCTGCAAACATGTACCCCGGTAAAACTTTTCCGTTGTATGGACTATAGTGAACCGTTTTGTTATCAGCATCCAGTTCATAGTGTTTTTGCGGGAACTGTAACGTCCGATACATGCACGAATAGAAAGTACGTAACTGATCAACAGTACCACCTTCAACAGTAATACGGCTTAATTCTTTATTCCAGGAAGCCTTGGCTTTTTGTTTGGTTTGTTCAAAGCTGTCGGCACCAATTTCACGGTTAAGATTTAATGCTGCTTGTTCATAGCTAATAAAAGAAGAAGCTACTCGAAGATTAACCTTTTCGCCTTTTTGGGTTTTGAAGCCAATAACAGCGCCAACATGATCGGCTGTATATTCAAGTGTGTCTTTGGCTAATTGTTTATTATGCCAGGTTGAAGCTATACTAAATGGCTTATCTATATAAATGACAAAATAATTCCTGAAGTTAGTGGGTACGCCTCCGCTGTTACGCGTAGTGTATCCGATTATCTTTCTTTCCTTTGGTAGAATTTTAATGGAAGAACCTTTATCAAACGCGTCTATTACGATAAATGAACTATCCGTTTGAGGGAATGTAAAACGGAATTGTGCTGCTCGTGTTGTAGGAGTAATTTCCGTTGTTACATCAGCATCAGCCAAATAAACGCTGTAGTAGTAAGGTTTTGAAACTTCTGCTTTATGAGAAAACCAGCTAGCCCTTGCATTTTGATCAAATTTCAGACGCTTTGTTACCGGCATGATGGCAAATTGTCCGTAATCATTCATCCACGGAGACGGCTGGTGTGTCTGCTTAAACCCTCTGATCTTATCAGCAGTATATTGATAAGCCCAACCATCACCCATAACGTTGGTTTGCGGCATCCAAAAATTCATACCCCATGGAACCGCAATAGCCGGATAAGTGTTTCCATTAGATAAACTTACTTTCGAGTCCGTACCCATTAACGGGTTTATCCACTCAACAGGATCTGTTGACGGAGAGGGTAGAGTTTGCGCAAACGAAGTTGAACAAAACAAAACTGATGTAATCAATAAAGCTGCTTTTCTCATTTTCTGTTTAGTATTAACACTAAAAATGGCTCGAAAGAACCTCTTTCGGGCATGTTATGGATTAATGCTATCCGGAAGTTAATTATTAATATTCCGGATTTTAAGAGCAATACTTAGAAAATCAATAATAGTAAAGCTAAACCGATTTTGCAATACTAATTAACTCGATTGAGTTAAATTTTTCATTTTTATACTGAGCCTCTCTTAACCAGTTTTACTGGCAACTGAACTACGGGGCTTTTTGATGCGGTAGAAGTGGATGTTTGATTGATCTGATCCATCAATAATTTGGTAGCCGTTTTAGCAATATCTTTCATAGGTTGCTGAATACAGGTAATGCCCGGTGGATACAGTCTGAACAAATCATGATCGTCAAAACAGATAACCGCAATATCTTCAGGGATTTTTTTCTTCAGTGTCATTAAACTTTCCAGTCCCATTATGCCCAAATAGTTGGTGGCAAAAAAGATGGCATCAAGCTCCGGTGTACGTTTAATCCAGCTTGTTATCTTATCGACTGCTTCATCTCTTTCAAATCCATATGGGAGTTTCAAGAGTAATTTCGCATCTCCGGAAAGTTTGTTGTTTTGTAAAGTATCCTTGTAGGATTGGGTACGTTGCTCCATTTGATCCAGTTCAATGTCGACAGTTACAAACCCAATATGTTTATGTCCTTTGCTAATCAATAATTCAATACCTTCTTTTACTCCCGAATAATTATCAACAGAAACGTAAGGTACATCGAAGCCGGGCAAATTACTATCCATAAAAACAACAGGCTTTTTACGGTTAATAAGATCTTGTATTGAATTTTCCATACCCAAAGCAGGAGTGATTAAATATCCATCTACTTGTCGCTGAGAAAGCATGTTGATGATGTCACAGCCTTTTTTTCCATCATTATCTGTACTACTATGCACAACTTTATAGCCGGTGCCATTCATTTCATCTTCGATTAGCTTAGCTAAAGTGCTGAAAAATGCGCCGGTAATCGTTTCTACAAGCACTCCAATCATTTTTGACCGGCCGGTTCTTAAGGATACTGCAATCTGGTTAGGCTGGTATCCGGCTTCCTGACTAACTGCAATTATTTTTGCTGTTAATTCTTCGCTGATACGCATTTCCTTAGCTTTGCCGTTTAAAACAAAGGATACGGTTGAAGGTGATGCGCCGGCTAGTCTGGCAATATCTTTAAGTGATAATTTCTTCATAAATAATGGCTAACTGCCCTAAAGATAAGATGGGTAGGGTGAAAAATAAGAATTATGAAAAATATTATAAAAAGTATTTTAGTATCCTTCTTTTTTGTTTGTTGATAATTAGGTAGTTATGTTAATTGTGAGAGGAAAATGAAAGTAATGAGAAAAAAAGTACACAAAATTTTGAATAAGATGCAACCATGGAGCGCTCATGATCATCTTATAAATGAACCAAATGAAACTGATGCATAAAATAGGGCTTGATGAACTTATCGCAGGCTGTCGATCGGGGAACCGAAAGGCACAGCAAGGCCTATATGATCATTTTGCATCAAAGATGTTAGGGGTTTGCATGAGATATACTAAGGACAGAGATGAGGCGGAAGATGTGTTGCAGGTGGGCTTTGTCCGAATGTTTGAAAAATTGCATTTGTTTAAAGGTGATGGATCGTTTGAAGGTTGGGTGAGAAGGATTATGGTAAATACGGCAATAGAGTTCTATCGTCGTAACTCAAGAATGTACCCTGTGGTAGATATTGAGGAAGCAGTAAATGAATCCAGCTATGATCTGCCGCTTTCAACACTAAATGCAAAAGATATTTTGAAGTTGGTACAACAACTTCCACCCGGATATAGAATGGTGTTTAACATGTATGCTATAGAAGGCTTTAGTCATAAAGAGATTGCTGAACAGATGGGAATCAGTGAAGGCACATCAAAATCACAGTTGGCAAGAGCCCGTACTCAATTAAAAGAATGGTTATTAAATATGGAGGGAGGCAATAATGTCGCAACTATCAGATAAAGATTTGGATAAACTCTTCAGTGACGCTTTCGAAGATTTCACTGTTGAACCATCAGCAAAGGTTTGGTTTGCTGTTGAAAATGATCTGGAACGTCAGCGCATTGCCGGTAGAAAACTCAAACTGGCTAAATGGTCGGTTGCTGCTTCTGTTGTATTATGCATGGCTTCTGTTGCTTTGTATTTGGGTCGTCAGCAAAAACTTGCAGGTGAGCAAATTGCCGTAGCTGTTGATAACGATCACGGCATGGAAAAAGACAAGGAAACCAGAAGTAGGGCAGTAGTGATTCAGTCGCCTAAAGCACAAGTAAGTAATGAATCTGTGCAAACAGTAGAACAGCCTAAAGAATCGAAAAAAGTTCCGGTGAAGAAAAAATCGGTTAAAGAAGTGAAACCAACAGTAACGTTGGAGGAGTCAGAAGACACACGTCTTGCAATGGTAGCTGAACCTGCAACGTTGGAATCAAAATCAAGAGCAAAAGTTCTTGCCTATGATCAATGCTCTCCGGAAGTACAACCTAAGCTGTTACATCAGGCATTGGTTAATACAAACGATCCGGCTAATAGCAAAGGAATACCAACAATTGGTGATGCGATAAATTATATCGCTGATAAAGTGGATAAAAGAGATAAAAAGTTTGTGGCGGTTGATAAAAATGCCCGTACATTCTCTCTTAACCTGGGGCTATTAAAATTAGAGCGTAAACGTCCAACTGATTCGGAGGAAGAACAGACCAGCAAATAAGCTTTAAACAGAACTGAAATGAATGGAGATGTCCTTGTTCTTTAACAAGGAGAAGGATGTCTTGTGCTATTACTAAACATATATAAACAGATGAAACCTATAATTACTGCAATTGCAATGATTGCTTTTCTGAGTGCCGCAATGGATACTGTTGCTGCTCAGGAAACAGCCCGGGATACGATAAAGCGTAAGGCCGATTCTACAATTATTAAGATGGGGCCGAAGGATAATATTACAGTTATTATTCGTTCTGGCGATGAAGAACAGTATGTTGAGAAGAAAAACCCTTTTCGTTTTACCTTCTTCGGAGGAATTGATTTTGGATTTACCAATTGGTTAGATAATGGAAGTTTTACTACTTCTGATCCTAATCTTGAACTAAGTACAGGAAAGTCGTCCAACTTTACATTAAACCTGGTATCAGGAAGTTTAAATATCTATAAGAAAAAATTCAAACTTAACGCGGCTTTAGGAATCGATTGGCAGAATTATCGTTTTAAATCTGACATTACTCCTGTAGCCAACCAACCTCAGTTTACCTATGTACCTTCTGAAGTGGCATTAAGTAAGAATAAATTAATGTCTAAGTACCTGGTTATGCCTGTGGTATTGCATTTTCAACCTAAATCGGCAAATAGAAATAAAGGATTCTTTGTTGAGGGAGGGATGGATTTCGGTTACCTGCTAGGGGCACGTACCAAACAGATTAGTGATGAAAATGGAAAAGTAAAGGTAAGTGACGATTTTAACTTCAAACCTTTCAGATATGGTGTTATTGGTCGTATTGGATATGACTATGCATCGATCTATTGTAAGTATTATTTCAATGATGTTTTTGCTCCCAATCAGGGGCCTGAGTTGAATAATATTTCATTCGGTATCTCATTAACAGGTTTCTATTAAGATTAGCATTTCGCTCTCTATAAACTATTAAGGGTCATAAATAACATCTACCTATCTAAAACATGAAAACAATTATTGGAGCATTAGGAATATGCTTTTTATTATCGGGGTGTGCAACGTCTTCTATCAGCACTGTTTCAAATGATAAAGCGATCAGTCCGTATAACCAGATTTTAACCTTATATACTGATGCTGAGTTTGATTTTTATCAACTGGATTCAGTTACATATGAACAAAATTTTAGAAGAAAAATTAATAACCTAAGCGATTATGACTACCGTAAACAACTGGAAAAAACACTTCGTAGAAACCTTAACGGCAATCAAACACGAATTGTTAAGTCGACTGAGATATTCAAAGTTAATGAAGACATACCCTATGGTGAATTTAAGACTAAAATACAGAACGCAGAGGTAGATGCCATTCTCATTATTAATATGAAGAACTACTGGTATTCGAAAAGTGTAAAGACTGATATTTTTGGTCAACCATCAGTCTCGGAAGATCCTAACGCAGCGTTTTTAAGCTACTTGTATGATGTTAAATCAAACAAAACAGTGTGGATGGCAAAATCAGTTGTGAGCGGAATGTTGTATGCTGGTTATGAAACATTAAACAATACGATGGCGCGAAGAGTCGCCAGAAAATTATCGAAAGGAAAATATATAAGTGAACCCCAGTTATATGCACAGAACTGAGCACTATAAAGATTTTTTGTAACAATGGTTTGGTTTAATCGAAAGAAACCGGTGAATTAACGATATCTGACAATAATATATTTTGGATCCGGTTTCGAAAAAGTTGAAGCCCGTCGTGAGATGGGCTTCTCTTTTTTTATAATACTTTCAATTAGCATTGGCTAAAATCAAATTGCATGCTTATTTTTAATGCCTATGTTAATAATCAATAGCATTTCTAAGAAATATCCCGGTAACGAGCAGTTTTTTTTAAGCAATATAAACCTTCAAATCAATAAGGGTGAAATAGTTAGTTTAGTCGGTGCAAGTGGTAGTGGAAAAAGTACTTTACTTAAACTCATTTATGGTATTTTGGATGCAGATGAAGGAACAATTACCTTTAACGAAAAACCAATCTATGGTCCTTCTGTAAACTTACTGCCTGGTACAAAAGGAATGCACTTTGTGCAGCAGGATTATAATCTTAATCCTTATGCGAAGGTTTATGATAATATTGCTCCCGTACTTCCTAATACTGATCTGGATTATAAAAAGAAACGTATCCATGAAGTCTTAGAGCTACTTAATATCCTTGATCTAAAAGATAAGCAGGCTATTAACTTGAGCGGAGGACAGCAACAGCGCGTAGCTATTGCCAGAGCCTTGGCTTCTGGACCAGATTTACTGCTTTTGGATGAACCCTTTAGTAATCTGGATGTAATTCTTAAGAACCATTTGAAGCGTGATTTGGAAGCATTAGTAGAGAAAACTGGTATTTCAATTTTGATGGTTACTCATGATTCAACTGATGCCTTATCTTTATCTCATCGTATTGTAGTAATGCAAAACGGTAGTATTGTTCAGGAAGGCTCACCGAAACAAATTTATAATCAGCCACAATCTACCTACGTAGCTCGTTTATTTGGAGCTGTAAATATTGTTGATGCTTCGTCATTTGCTACCACATTTAACAGAGAAGTAAATACCTCAGATAAAGTGTTGATTCATCCTCATGAAATTACCCTATCATCCGTTTCCGGAACACCTGCAAAAGTGTTAAAAGCAGAATACAATGGTGGTTTTGAGTTATTAATAGTTGAAATTGAGGGATTGAACAGGAAATTACAGGTTAGTTATCCACATATCGGACGCTTCAAAAAAGAAGATCAGGTATTTGTCAGCATAATGTCTTATGCTGAGGTGAACGAATAGGGAAGTTATTAAGCTTTGATTTTCTTAATATATAATTCTTCTACCTTTTGTCGGGCCCAAGGTGTTTTTCTTAAAAATGTCAAACTTGATTTAATACTCGGATTGCTGATAAAACAGTTTATCCTGATCTGGTATCCTAATTCTTCCCATCCGAACCTATTAACAAGTTCTGTCAGGATCATTTCAAGTGTTTTTCCATGTAAGGGATTATTGGGCTGTATGCTACTCATAATTATTGCAAAAGTAATTAAAGGATAGAAGGCTTTATAGAATGCTTAAAACAAAATAGTCAATTTGGTTGTCATTAATGGATATATAGTAGATAAGCTATATGTTATTTTAATTTAAATAGAATGACTTTACGTTTAAGTGTTTTAGATCAATCTCCGATACAAAAGGGTGGAACAGCCGAACAAGCCATAAGTGAAACCGTAGAATTAGCTAAACTAACTGACAAGTTAGGATATACCCGTTTTTGGGTATCAGAACATCATAACACCAGAAGTCTGGCAGGGTCAACACCAGAAGTATTGATAGCCCATCTGGCCGGACAAACACAACATATAAGAGTGGGCTCAGGTGGAATTATGCTTCCTAATCATAGTGCACTGAAAGTAGCAGAAAACTTCAGGATGTTGGAAACAATTTTCCCTGGCAGGATTGACTTGGGAATGGGGAGAGCTCCCGGAACCGATCGTATTACTGCATCTATTTTAAATCCTTCAAATAACTTTAGCGAACAAGACTTTATAGAGCAACTTTCAGATCTGCAGCATTATTTGCATGATACTGCTGAAGCAGGAACGTATTTGGCAAATATTCATGTTACACCCAACTCGCAGTCTTCACCCGAGCAATGGATATTAAGTTCGAGTGGACAAAGTGCTGTTTTTGCTGCTCATTTTGGATTAGGATTTTCATTTGCTCACTTTATTAATCCGATAGGGGGGCCGCAAGCAGTTGAATTATATAAACAACGTTTTAGTGCCAATGGAAATAATGCTAAACCAGAAGCTAATGCAGCTTTTTTTGCATTCTGTTCTGAGGATGAAGAAAAAGTACGCCAACAAATTGAAGTCATGGATTACCGTTTTATCCAGCTGGAAACTAAGGGCAAATTTGATCCGGTATCTTATGATGATGTAAAAAATGCAGTTTATACACCTTTTGAACAGGAGCGAATTCAGTTTAATCGTCAGCGATTAATATGCGGCACACCCGATCAGTTAAAAATACGATTGGAGCAGTTGGCAAAAGATTATAAAGTGAATGAACTGATACTGGCTAATATCACGCTCGATTTTAAAGATCGTTTACGGTCTTATGAGCTGCTAGCAGAAGTTTTTGAATTGAAGCAGCATTAATTCATCAGATAAAAAAATCCCGTTCCGGTTAAACCGAGACGGGACTTTTTTATTATAATTAACAAGAAATGTTCTCTGTTATTTTTCTACAACACCATCAGCTAGTAAAACCACTTTATTTTTAAGTACTTCTACAACACCACCTTTAATGTTGAATAGCTCCTGAGTTTTATCTTTCAAGCGGATTTCTACCAAACCGTTTTCTAATGTAGAAATAATAGCAGCGTGATTTTCCCAAATCTGGAAAGAACCACCTTTGCCTGGAACGGTTACTGAAAGAATTTCACCGGAAAAAACTGTTTTATCAGGTGTTAAAATATCTAAAATCATAGTATTAAGATTTGAGATGTGAGACGTGAAATATGAAATTGAAGACAGTGGTCTCAAATCTCATATCCCATATCTCAAATCAAAATTATGCGTTTGCTTCAGCTAATAATTTTTTACCTTTTTCGATAGCATCTTCGATAGTACCTACAAGGTTGAATGCTGATTCCGGATATTCATCCACTTCACCATCCATAATCATGTTGAAGCCTTTGATTGTATCTTTGATATCAACCAATACACCTTTTAAGCCAGTAAATTGCTCAGCAACGTGGAATGGTTGTGATAAGAAACGTTGTACACGACGAGCACGAGATACAGTCAATTTATCTTCTTCAGATAACTCATCCATACCTAAGATCGCGATGATATCTTGTAACTCTTTGTAACGTTGTAAGATATTCTTAACTCGTTGAGCAGTTCCGTAGTGAGCATCTCCTAATACAGCAGGACTTAAGATACGTGAAGTAGAGTCAAGAGGGTCTACCGCAGGATAGATACCTAACTCAGAGATTTTACGACTCAATACCGTAGTAGCATCCAAGTGGGCGAAAGTAGTAGCAGGAGCAGGGTCAGTTAAGTCATCGGCAGGTACGTATACAGCCTGTACTGAAGTAATTGAACCACGTTTAGTTGAAGTGATACGCTCTTGCATTAAACCCATCTCTGTAGCAAGGGTTGGTTGGTAACCTACCGCTGAAGGCATACGACCTAAAAGCGCTGATACCTCAGAACCTGCCTGAGTGAAACGGAAAATGTTATCAATGAAGAAAAGGATATCACGGCCACCTGATTGCTCATCGCCGTCACGGAAATATTCAGCTACAGTTAAACCTGATAACGCAACACGAGCACGTGCACCAGGAGGCTCGTTCATCTGACCGAACACTAATGTAGCTTTTGATTCTTTAAGTTTATTTTTATCAACTTTAGAAAGGTCCCAACCTCCGGCTTCCATTGAATGTAAGAATTCTTCACCGTAGTTAATTACGCCTGATTCAATGAACTCACGTAATAAGTCATTACCTTCACGGGTACGCTCACCTACACCGGCAAATACAGATAAACCTGAGTAAGCTTTAGCGATGTTGTTTACCAATTCCATGATCAATACGGTTTTACCTACACCGGCACCACCGAATAAACCAATTTTACCACCTTTTGGATAAGGCTCCAATAAGTCGATAACTTTGATACCAGTAAATAATACTTCAGTATCAACACTTAATTGATCGAACTTAGGGGGTTTGTTATGAATTTCGTAGCCATTAGCATTAGAAACTTGATCAATACCATCGATCGCTTCACCAACAACATTGAACAAACGTCCTTTAATAGCGTCTCCAACAGGCATTTTAATAGGCGAGCCAGTATCAACTGCATCCATGCCACGAACTAAACCGTCGGTTGAGTCCATCGCTATAGTACGTACACGGTCTTCTCCTAAATGCTGTTGAACCTCTAAAATAATTTTTTGTCCGTTGTCTTTTGTTACAACCAATGCATCGTAAATCTTAGGTAACGTAGCATCATTAGCAAAACTAACGTCTACTACAGGTCCGATGATTTGAGCAATTTTCCCAATATTTGGCATAATTTTGAACTTTTTTCTTTGTTATTAAGCGTTTTAAGGCTGAATTATAAGTGTCGCAAAGATAATTTATTTAAAAGAAAATCAAACCCATTTTTACATCATTTTTTAACATTCTTTTTGCACCTCTTTTTCAGTTGAAATATTGTAGAATAGCGAATTAGTTAAAACTACTAAGTCAAACAGTTAATACACTTTAGTAAAATAGATTAAAGTGTATCTTTGAGGCAGTTTACCTTAATTTTTTTATAAAGACGGATCAAAAAGTATAGTAAATATTTCTGCAATGGGATTCACCTATCACCTTACCAATAAAAAAGATAATCAGGCAACACAGGTTTCATTTTTAGAATATATAAGCACAGTGACAAAAAAAGTATTAATTACCGGCAGCAACGGTTTATTAGGTCAAAAGCTATTAGATAAATTACGCAACAATTCAACTTATACAGTTATTGCAACTGCAAAGGGCGTTGATCGATATCTTGAAGAAGGTTATAGCTATGAGAGTTTAGATGTGACTAATCATGCGGAAGTAATTGCAATTATGCAAAAGCATAAACCCGATCATGTTATTCATACCGCAGCAATGACAAATGTTGATGCTTGTGAATCGGATAAAGAACTTTGCAAAAAACTAAATGTTGATGCTGTTCAATATTTTATTGAGGCGTGCAAGCAAACTGGAGCACATTTTATTCATTTATCTACCGATTTCATTTTTGATGGAGCTGATGGTCCATATGATGAAAACGCAGTGGCTAATCCATTGAGCTATTACGGACAAACAAAATTGGAATCAGAACTGCTCTTAATTAATAGCGATATTGCTTATGCAATTCTGCGTACAATTATAGTCTACGGTGTGGTAAAAGATATGAGCCGTAGTAATATAATTCTATGGGCTAAAGGTGCTTTGGAAAAAGGACAAAAGATTAATGTAGTGAATGATCAATATAGAAATCCAACGTTAGCCGAAGATTTAGCCGATATATGCGTGTTAGCAATGGAAAAGCGTGCACAAGGTATTTATAATGCATCCGGAAAGGATTTTATGAGTATTCTTGAAATTGTTGAGCGCGTCGCTGATTTTTGGAACCTCGACAAATCATTAATCACTCCAATTTCTGCTGAAACCTTAAATCAATCTGCAAAAAGACCTGTTAAAACAGAGTTTATTTTAGATAAATCTGTTAAGGAATTAGGATATAATCCCCATTCTTTTGAGGAAGGCCTGAAGATTGTAAATAATCAATTGAACCATAATTAATTTTATTACTTTCGGGTTATTTTATTAAAGTTTAGATTTCAGTATCCAGACTTCTTTTTACAATTAATTATTCATCTATGGAACCAATTACCATTGTATTGTTTGTAGTTGGTGCAGTAATTGCACTTTTTGTATTCCTTTATTTATTCCCAGTTAACTTATGGTTTACAGCCTGGTTATCTGGAGCTCCTGTAAGTTTGATCAATTTAGTATTGATGCGATTGCGTAAAGTACCGCCTGCGTTGGTGGTTAATGCGATGATTACATCAACTAAAGCCGGATTAAAAATTACCAGTAATGATATTGAAACTCACTTTCTGGCTGGCGGACATGTAAATAATGTAATTAAAGCATTAATATCAGCCGATAAAGCAAACATCCCGTTAGATTTTAAATTGGCTACAGCCATTGACTTAGCTGGTCGTGATGTATTTGATGCGGTTCAATTATCAGTAAACCCTCGTGTAATTAATACTCCTCCGGTAGCAGCCGTGGCTAAAGATGGTATTCAATTGGTGGCCAAAGCGCGTGTTACTGTTCGTGCCAATATTAATCAATTGGTAGGAGGGGCCGGTGAAGAAACAATTTTGGCTCGTGTAGGAGAAGGTATCGTAACAACAATTGGTTCTGCTGTTAATCATAAAGAAGTATTGGAAAATCCTGATCGTATCTCTAAAGTAGTTTTAGGAAAAGGTCTGGACTCTGGAACTGCTTTTGAAATCCTTTCTATTGATATTGCTGATATTGATATCGGAGAAAATATTGGTGCAAAACTTCAAGCAGATCAGGCAGAAGCAGATTTAAAGGTAGCTAATGCACGTGCAGAAGAGCGCAGAGCGATGGCTGTTGCGTTAGAGCAAGAGATGCGTGCTAAAGCACAAGATGCTCGTGCAAAAGTTATTGAAGCAGAAGCAGAGATTCCTAAAGCCATGGCAGATGCATTTAAATCTGGTAATATGGGAATTATGGATTACTACCGCATGCAAAATATGAAAGCGGACACTGAAATGCGCGAGTCGATTTCAAAACCTAAAGGTGATAAGAAATAGCTTTTAAATCTCAATAAATAAGTATTTTTAGAGCAGTTTATTATTGTATGCATTCATGCAATGATAAACTGCTTTTTTATTGTACTATTATAAAACGAAACAGATATTAATTAATATATTTATGCTAAATCGTTTTTGCTTATTTTATTAATTTTGAACCATGAACAAATTATATCCCTTAAAATTTAAAACCATCTTTAAAGATAAGATCTGGGGTGGCAGCAAGATAAAAACAGTATTAGGAAAAGATTTTTCTCCGCTTTCTAACTGTGGTGAAACATGGGAGATTTCCGGAGTTAAAAGTGATGTTTCGATTGTCGAAAATGGTCCTTTGGCGGGAAATTCTTTATCAGCATTATTGGAAGAAAAAAAAGCAGCATTAGTAGGGAGGTCGGTTTATGAACGATTTGGGAATGAGTTTCCTTTATTAGTGAAATTTATTGATGCTAATGACGACCTTTCTATTCAGGTTCACCCCAATGATGAATTAGCAAGAAAACGTCATAATTCTTTCGGTAAAACGGAAATGTGGTATGTGATCCAAGCCGATGAAGGGGCTTCCCTAATATCAGGGTTTAATCAACCTGTAAATGAGGAAATATATGTTCAAAAATTTAATGAAGGAAAATTGAACGATATTCTCAATAAAGAAGCAGTTACAGCTGATGATGTTTTCTTTTTACCGGCTGGTAGAGTTCATACTATTGGTAAGGGTTTATTGATCGCAGAAATTCAGCAAACTTCGGATATCACTTATCGTATTTACGATTTCGACAGAGTTGACGATAAAGGTAATAAACGTGAACTGCATGTGCAGGAAGCATTAGCAGCTATTGATTATAATTACTATGATAATTATAAAACTCAGTACGTTGCAGCAGATAACAAAGTAGTGGAGTTAGTAGATTGCCCTTACTTTACTACTAATGTATTGGCCTACAATAAAAATGTAGTAAGAGATTACAGTAACTTAGATAGCTTTGTTATTCATGTATGTTTAGAAGGTTCATACGTATTACAATTTGATGATCAAGTATTGGCTGTAGCAAAAGGGGATTGTATTTTAATACCTGCATCAACTCAAATTGTTGAATTAAAAACGAATGCAGCATTTAAAATTTTAGAAAGTTATATTCATTAAGCTTATTAACATGTTACGAGTTATATAAATTCTTACGGCTCGTAACATGTAATTATATTAATTCAAGTTAACGGTTAAGCCGCCACCTATTACAAATTGGAGCATTGATGAATAGCTCCCTACTCCAGCTCCTGTTCCTCCAGTGCCAAAATAAAAGGTGCCTCCCACGGCCTGAACGGATGATAATAGACTTGCCTGTATTTTAATAGCAACTTTAGGAGAAGCGTAAAAGTTTACACCACCTTTGAGCCCCCATGCAAACTTCGTAGAATTCGATTTATTGTTATTTACCGGGTTGGAAAGGTCAAATATTGCAACACCAGCCTGAAGTCCGCCATAAGGCTCTATTTGTGGTTTTACCTTAACGTATTTATTTCCTCCAAGCATTATATAATTTATTCCCAGATCGAAATTGGCAAATTGCAAACCTTGTACAGGATTAGATATATAATCAGTTGGAGCGTTTGTGTCTTGTCGAAGGTAAGTAAGTTCAATTCCGAATTGAGAGGGTAGCAGGTATTCAATTCCAGCCCCCCATTGAAATCCGCCTTTTATTGTTCCACTAAAATAATCAGTTTCACTATAATAGGAGTCCACGGCATCGTCAAATACATAAGCTGCATAACCATTTAGCCGGACATTCTGAGCCATTGCACTTATGGTAAGGCACAGGGAAAAAAGGAAAATTAGAGAGAGCTTCTTCATAATGTGTTTCGTAAGGTGTTAAGAAATGATTGTTTTCTTCAATAAATATTAAGTTAAACAATAATCGTTTAATTTAAAATACATGATGACTAATAAAACAGAAAGTCAAAGATGATGTGTTTTTCAAGCAAGGAATGGAGTGTATTGCTAAATTTTCACTGTTTTTGAATAAAAAATAGTAGAAGAGTTGCTTTAGGAGTAGTCCTAAAGACCGATTTTAGCAGGTTTTTTCATATGCTTTGAAAAATATTTTAAATTTATTTGGCTGATAATGAATATAGATAGTGAAGGCTCCTTATTTTTTTTGAAAAAACTTTTGACAAACTTAAAAACGTCCTTATATTTGCACTCCCGTTACAACGATAGCGGCCTTCACTAAAAAGAAGGACCCATAGCTTAATTGGATAGAGCATCTGACTACGGATCAGAAGGTTAGGGGTTCGACTCCCTTTGGGTCCACAAAAATTCAATCAATAGCCTGTCAGCAAAATTGGCAGGCTATTTTAGTTTTTAACCAACGTAGACATGCTGAACTTAGTTTTATTCGGCCCTCCGGGAGCTGGCAAAGGAACTCAATCTCAAAAGTTAATTGACAAATACCAGTTGGTGCATATTTCGACGGGTGATTTATTTAGAGCTCACATCAAAAATGAAACAACTCTAGGTAAAAAAGTTAGTCAGTTAATTGCAGATGGACAATTGGTTCCTGATTCAATTACTATTGACATGTTGGAAGAAGAGGTGGGTAAAAATCCGAATGCTAAAGGATTTATTTTTGATGGGTTTCCACGTACAGTAGCTCAGGCAGAGGCGTTAGACACCTATTTAGAAAGTAAAGGAAGCAAAATAACAGGTGTTATTGCGTTAGATGTTACTGAAGAGGAATTAACCAATCGTATCGCAGAACGTAAGAAAATTTCTAACAGAGCTGATGATGATGCTGAAAAACTTAAAAAGAGAATTGATGAGTATTTTCAGAAAACCATCCACGTTTTACCTTACTATGAAACTCAAGACAAGTTAAGTAAAGTAAACGGTATTGGTGAGATTGATGTGATCTTCAATGATCTTTGTGCTGTAGTAGATAAATACTAATTTTTTAAAATATAAATTAAAGAGTCAAGAGTCAGGAATGAGCAATTCATCTTGGCTTTTGACTCTTTGTTCTTTTATAAGTAATTTAATTTCCAAACAATCTGAAATCTTATGAGTCAGGGTTCCAATTTCGTTGATTATGTTCGTATATGCTGCCGTTCTGGAGCTGGAGGAGCAGGTTCTGCTCATTTACACCGTGATAAAAAGACGGCAAAAGGTGGTCCTGATGGTGGTGATGGCGGTCGTGGTGGACATGTTATTGTAAAAGGTAACAGCCAACTATGGACGCTTCTACACCTAAAATATCGTAAGCATGTTATTGCAGAAAATGGTGAGAGTGGGGGAAGTGCATTGAAAACCGGTGCTCAGGGAAAAGATGAGATATTAGAAGTTCCTTTGGGAACAGTTATAAAAGATGCTGAAACAGATGAGGTATTATTAGAGATTACACAGGATGGTGAAACAAAAATTATCACTCCTGGTGGTCGTGGTGGGCAGGGAAACTGGCATTTTAAATCTCCAACTAATCAAACGCCACGCTTTGCACAATCTGGTGAAGTTGGTAAAGAAGAATGGAAAGTGCTTGAGTTAAAACTATTGGCGGATGTAGGCTTAGTGGGTTTTCCAAATGCCGGAAAATCAACGCTATTGTCGGTGGTTTCAGCAGCAAAACCTGAAATAGCGGATTATCCTTTCACTACGATGGTTCCAAACTTAGGGGTTGTAGCTTATCGCGGCAATCGTTCATTTGTAATGGCTGACATCCCTGGAATTATTGAAGGAGCAGCGGAAGGTAAAGGCTTAGGAATTCGTTTCCTTCGTCATATTGAACGTAATTCGGTTTTACTATTTATGGTTCCAGCAGATAGTAAAGACATTAAAAAAGAATATGAGATTTTATTAAATGAGATCAAGCAGTTCAATCCGGAATTATTAGATAAACCACGTGTATTGGCAATTACTAAAGCTGATATGTTGGATGAGGAACTCATTGCTGAAATGGAAAAAGAACTGCCAAAAGGCATTCCACATCAGTTTATTTCATCCGTAGCACAAAAAGGTATTGTTGAGTTAAAGGATTTGCTGTGGAAAGCTATTAACGACTAAAAAGCAGTACGCAAAGCCGCTAAGACGCAAAGTTTTAATTACATAAAAAGGTCCTTGCATATCTGCATACAAGGACCTTTTTTTTTATAATACTTTTGAGGGTGGAAAATAAACTGTGTCAACCATTATTATTGTTATTGTTGAGGAGTTGGAATGTGGTAAACTCTTTTCGAGTTTTCCATATTTCAACACCTTTGTTTGTTAGTTCAAATCTAACTTCATTCTTCCATCAAACCAAATGGCCAGGTGAGAGGCGGTTTGGGCCCAGTTGGTCAGCGGCATGGTCCATTTCTGGCTGATGTTGCCATGGGCCAGATAAATCAATTTGATCAGGGCCGTGTCCGAGGTGAAGGCGCCTTTGGTTTTGGTCACTTTGCGTACCTGCCGATGAAAGCCTTCAATGGTATTGGTCGTATAGATCAAACGTCGGATAGCCACATCGTATTTGAAATACGTACTAAGCTTTTCCCAGTTATGGCGCCAGGACTGCAAGACCACCGGATACTTCCTGCCCCATTTCTCCTCCAGTTCCTCCAGCCGTAATTCGGCCAGATCTTTGTTTACAGCCTGGTAAACAGGCTTCAGGTCTTTCATGAACTCTTTTTGATCTTTAGAGGCCACGTATTTCAGACTGTTGCGGATTTGATGAACGATGCAGGTTTGTACTTCTGTTTCGGTAAAAACAGCGTTAATGGCTTCTGCAAAGCCTTTTAAGTTATCAATGCAGGCGATCAGGATGTCGCTGACTCCACGGTTCTTTAAATCGGTCAGTACGCCCAGCCAGAAATTGGCGCCTTCACTTTGCGAGACGTACATGCCCAATAGCTCTTTTTTACCATAACGATTGATGCCCAGAATGTTGTAAACAGCCCGCGATACCACCCGGTTATCTTCTTTCACCTTATAATGCATGGCATCCAGCCAAACGATAGTGTACAGTTCTTCCAAAGGACGGCTTTGCCATTCTTTTATCTGCGGGAGGATCTTGTCGGTAATGGCGCTCAGGGTGGCGTGGGAGATGTCCGTGTCATACATATCCTTGATGTGTTTGGAGATGTCCCGGAAGCTCATCCCCAGGCCGTACATCCCCAGTATCTTGGACTCTAGGCTTTCGGCCAGGATGGTTTCCCGTTTTCGGATCAGTTCGGGTTCAAAGGTGCCGGTTCGGTCGCGGGGAGTCTCGATGGTCAGCGTTCCATCGGACGTTTTGAGTTGCTTTTGGCCTTTGCCATTCTTCCGATTGCCCGAGTTGCGTTCCTCCTCATCCAAATGGCCCTCTAACTCTGCTTGCAAGGCGGCTTCTAAAAAATGTTTCAGCAATGGTGCGAATGCCCCTTCTTTGCCGTACAGAGACTTACCTGAGCGAAACTGCTCCAAGGCTTTCTTCTTAATAAACTCTAAATCAAATTCTGGTGTTTCCATAAAAAACTGTGTTAAAGGTCTTAATTCTTTCTAACATTTGACACAGTTTATTTTCCACCCTCGCTAAGACGCAAAGTTTTAATTACATAAAAAGGTCCTTGCATATCTGCATACAAGGACCTTTTTTTTTTATAATACTTTTTTGCGACTTTGCGAGCCTTTAGTCTTACGGATTCTCAACCTCCACTTCCCAAAAGGCGGATGAAACTTCGTCATCGTCATTAATTGTTTGCATCATCTCCATAACTTCTTTACCTCCGGCCTTATCACTTAATACAGCAAAAGAAATAATGGACTCATTTTTTACCTTATCATATTCAAGATTCATATTAATAACCCGCATATTGTACTTTTTGATGTAGATCAATATCTCTTCCCGGATTCTCTTTTCTGCCTGATTACTGCAGTTAACTTTCAAGGTGTATCGGTGTTCACCTTCTTCATAGGAAGAATATCTGTTGACCACTTTTTTGCCTAAGGGTCGTAATAGTAAGTGCGAGACTAAAACAAAAAAACTCCCCAAAACAGCTTCATAGCTGTAACCCATACCACATAATGCTCCAACAGCTCCTGAGCACCAAATTGTAGCTGCGGTATTTAAACCGCTGATGTTAAAGCTATCTTTCATGATCACTCCGGCACCTAAAAAACCGATACCTGAAGCTATCTGTGCGGCCACGCGAGCAGCACTTGATTGGTCGCCCATAATTTTCTCTCCAAGAATAACGAACATAGCGGCACCGATTGCTACCAGTGCATTAGTCCGCATACCAGCCATCTTATGCCTAAGTTGACGTTCGGTTCCGATAACAGCACCTAATAAAAAAGCCAGTGCCAGTCGTAACTCATAGGGGTTTAGCTGTAAATATTTTTCCAAAAGATATTCGATAATTTTAGAAACGAAAAATACGAAATTTCGTGCATGCTTTCCTGTTTAGAATCCTTAATAGCAAAAAGACCGTTTCGGGCGAAACAGTCTTTCTGTATTAAAATCTAAATCTATTATTGTATGAAAAATTTTTAAGCTTCTTCTGGTTGTAATCCCCAGTGCTCAGGAGAACGCCATAATGATGATAGTAACAACTCACGCATAAAGAAGAACTCTTTAGGTAATTTGTCATACATCTGTAAGAACAAATCTTCATGGTTAGCTACTTCTTTTTTCCAAGCCTCTCTGTCTACTTCCATAATCTTTTCAAAATCATTTCTGCAGAAGTCAAGACCTTTCCAATCCATGTCTTCGTAGCGAGGCATCCATCCGATCGGGCTTTCCACAGCACTTGCATCACCATTTACACGGTCTACAATCCATTTTAACGGACGCATGTTATCGCCGAATCCTGGCCATAAGAATTTGCCGTCATTGTCTTTTCTAAACCAGTTAACACAGAAGATACGCGGTGCGTTAGGCAGGTTGCGACCAAATTGTAACCAGTGGTTAAAATAGTCGGCCATATGATAACCACAGAATGGAAGCATGGCAAATGGGTCGCGGCGAACTTTACCGATTTCACCAAATGCTGCAGCTGTCATTTCAGAACCAATTGTTGAAGCAAGGTACACTCCAAAATTCCAGTTAAACGCTTGATAAACCAACGGCACTGTAGTTGCGCGACGGCCACCAAATACAAACGCAGCAATCGGCACTCCATTAGGATTTTCCCAATCTGGGTCAATAGAAGGACATTGAGATGCTGGTGCAGTAAACCTTGCGTTAGGGTGAGCTACAGGTTTGCCACTTGCAGGATCATGTTTTTGTCCTTGCCAGTTAGTTAAATTATCAGGCGCTTTATCTGTTAAACCTTCCCACCAAATATCGCCATCAGGAGTTACTCCCACGTTGGTAAAGATGGAGTTTTTAGATAATGCTTTCATCGCATTAGGGTTAGTTTTGGTATTAGTGCCTGGTGCTACACCGAAATAACCATATTCAGGATTAATTGCATATAGTTTTCCATCTGCTCCAGGTTTTATCCATGCTATGTCATCGCCAACGGTAGTTACTTTCCATCCTTCAAATTCAGCAGGAGGGATAAGCATTGCAAAGTTTGTTTTACCACAAGCACTTGGGAATGCAGCTGCTACGTAAGTTTTCCTTCCATTAGGGTCTTCTAAGCCTAAGATCAGCATGTGTTCAGCTAACCAACCCTCTTCTTTACCCATTACAGAAGCTATGCGCAAGGCAAGACATTTTTTACCTAGTAAGGCATTACCTCCGTAACCAGATCCATAAGATACAATTGACCTTTCTTCCGGATAGTGTACGATGTACTTAGTAGTAGGATTACAAGGCCATTTAACGTCTTCCTGTCCACTTGTCAAAGGAGCGCCAACGGTGTGTAAACATTTAACAAAGTCTCCTTCTGTACCTAATTGCTCAAGTACTTTTTCACCCACTCTAGTCATAATATGCATGTTTGTAACTACATATTCAGAGTCGGTTAATTGTACCCCAATTTTAGCAATAGGAGAGCCAAGAGGACCCATGCAGAATGGAATAATGTAAAGCGTACGTCCTTTCATACAACCTTTTAGTAAGCCACTTAAGATTTTTTTCATTTCTTTAGGCTCCATCCAGTTGTTAGTTGGACCAGCATTTTCCTTTGTTCTGCTACAGATGAACGTTTTGTCTTCTACACGGGCAACGTCGCTCGGGTCTGAAAAACAAGCATAGCTGTTAGGCCATTTTTTTTCATCTAGTTTTATAAAGGTTCCTTTTTTAACAAGTTTATCACACATTAGGTCATATTCGGCCTTCGATCCGTCACATAAATAAATATCATCTGGCTGTACATGATCAATGACCTCCTTGATCCAATTTTTTAGCTTCTCATGTTTGAGATAAGATACTCTGGTGTTCATTTTATAATAGTTTTATATGTGTTTATAATTAGGACAATTAATGGTTATTATATTGTTTACCCGAAAAGAAGAATGATAAATTGAGCAATCAATATTCTGAGTATCATTGTAAGCGGGTATACTGTTGCATACGTTACAGCAGGAGCGTCGCAGCCGGATGCATGAGTAGCAAAAGCCAGTGCAGGAGGATCTGTTGATGCTCCGGATAGCAATCCGCAAATTTCAAAGTAACTTTTCTTGAATACATACTTGGAAACAAATCCTACGACCAGTAATGGAACAGCAGTAATGATGGCTCCGTAACCCATCCAGGTAAGTCCATCACCATTAGAAAGGATTTCGACAAAATGTTCACCCGATGAAAGACCTACACTTGCGAGGAATAAAACAATCCCAATTTCTCTAAGCATAAGATTTGCACTGTGTGTAACGTAGGTTGCCAAATGGAAACGGGAACCAAAACGGCTGATGATTAATGCAACGATTAGTGGGCCTCCTGCAAGTCCTATCTTTACCGGAGCTGGCATACCCGATATGGCAATTGGAATACTGCCGAATAATATACCGATGAGTATACCAAAGAATATAGGTGCTAATTGTGGATGATCCAGTCTTTTTAAAGAATTACCTAATAAATTAGCAAACCTTCCTACAGCTTCCGTTTCGCCAACCACAGTAAGTACATCACCAATTTGTAAGGTTGAACTTCCGGTGGCAATGAATTCTATCCCGGCACGATTAATCCTGGTGATGTTGTAATATCCTCTCTCTTTCAACACCAATTCTTTGATCGGTTTGTGAGTTACTTCATCATGCGTTACAACAATATGTTGTACAATTGTATTGCCTTGTTTTTGAGTAAGGTCTTCGCCTGTTTGCTGGCCGATAAGCAATTTCAGTTTCGAAAAATCTGATTTGGATGCTACAATCATGAGAACATCATCCTGTTGCATCAGCGTTTCTTTATTAGGCGTTATCACTTCATTTCCTTTTCGGATTCTTGATACAACAAAATGCAGATTTAGTGTCTTGAAAAGTATGCTCAGTGGCTGATTGAATAGGTTGGGATTTTCAAGTTTTACATTTAATATGGCCAGTGAATCCGAATGTTCTGTGAGTTTCTGATTATAGTTCTCAAGCTCCTTCTTAAGATTTATGCCTGAAATTTTCTGAATAATAATGAGCACCAGAATTATACCAATAACACCAAACGGATAGGCTACTGCATAACCCAGGTTGAGCTCATTTATCATGGCAGCTGCAGCTGGTCCGTGAACATCTCTCAATGCTTCTTGTGCCGCTCCTAATCCCGGCGTATTAGTTACCGCTCCCGACATTACACCGGCAAGAATATGCAATGGTTGTCCGGTTAAAAAATGTAGGGCGAGAGTAACTAAGGCACCAAGCCCTACTATACTGGCTGCTAATAAATTAAAAGTTAATCCTTGTTTTTTTAGTGAAGAGAAAAAACCTGGACCTACTTGTAACCCTACGGTATAAACAAATAAAATAAGTCCAAACTCTTTTACAAAATGCTCAACATCTTTATTAATAATAAGTCCGAAGTGAGAGAAAAATATTCCGGCAAATAATACCCAGGTTACACCTAGTGAAATGCCTAATATTTTTACCCTACCAAGTAGCACTCCGAACGCTATTGTTAAGCAATATATTAATGCTGCATGAGCAACTGAATCTTTAAACAATAACGACTCAAACCAATTCATATTTCTAATAGTTATTCTGTGGTATCAAAGATGATTCTATTATAAATATTAATAAATGATATTCGTCAGGGTTACAAAAACGGGAAAAAATTAGCCGTTTATTATACTATTAAAATACGTTAATATATTGATTATTAATTGTTTTTGTTTGCACTTTCGTGGAAGGAGGCAGCCAAATAAAATTTTGTAACGAAATTTAATAGTGTATTTTGTACACTATAAGAAAGATGTCTATAAAATAGTTGGTTTATAGATTAACTATTTTTATAGTTTATTTTTTTAAATTTGCTTATATTGAAATTCAAAAACATATAAATACTATGGAATTAAAACTTGGTGATATTGCTCCTAATTTCAAGGCTCAGACAACAGAAGGAGAGATTGATTTTCATGATTATTTAGGTGATAGTTGGGGTGTTTTCTATTCGCATCCGGCTGATTATACGCCTGTTTGTACAACCGAACTTGGCAGAACTGCTCAATTGAAATCGGAATTCGACAAACGTAACGTCAAAGTAATTGCTATTAGTGTTGATCCGCTTGAGTCACATATTGGTTGGATTAATGATATTAACGAAACACAGAATACTGAAGTCAATTTTCCAATTATTGCTGACCCCAACAAAGATGTCGCTAATCTGTACGGAATGATTCATCCTAAAGCATCGGATACGTTAACTGTACGTTCTGTATTTGTAATCGGACCTGATAAGAAAATTAAGCTTACGTTAACTTATCCTGCATCAACAGGTAGAAATTTCTATGAAATTTTG
This sequence comes from Solitalea canadensis DSM 3403, assembly GCF_000242635.2. Taxonomy (NCBI): domain Bacteria; kingdom Pseudomonadati; phylum Bacteroidota; class Sphingobacteriia; order Sphingobacteriales; family Sphingobacteriaceae; genus Solitalea; species Solitalea canadensis. The sequence goes on along the minus strand of NC_017770.1, from coordinate 3,300,970 downwards.
CGGGTGATTGATTCGCTTCAGTTAACTGCTAATCACAGTGTAGCAACACCGGTAGATTGGAAAGACGGTGATGATTGTATTATCGTCAACTCTATTCCAACGGAAGATGTTCCTGCTAAATTTCCAAAGGGACACCGCATTGTAAAACCATATTTGCGTTATACTCCTCAACCAAATAAATAAGTGTAGGACTTTCTAAATTAAGAAAGTCTCTAAAAACAAAAAGAAGAAACGAGCTTATCGTTTCTTCTTTTTGTTTTTAGGCTTTAGAACGTAAAACCGAGTCGGCCAAAGAAATAGGCTCCGCTGAAACCCATCTGGACAGCATCCCACATGCCACCGCTTTCAGTTAATCCTGGATCATGATGAGATGGATAAACATCAAAAATATTGTTTCCACCAACAGTCATATTAACATACTTGTTGAATTTATATCCGATGGAAAGGTCTGTTGTAAGTTTGGCTGAATAACGGTCAACTTCGTCATTCCAGTTGGTAAGGTCTATGCCCGAAAACTGGTTAAAACGTAAAAAGGCATTAAACCTCTTAATACTATAATCAAAACTTAAATTGATTTTGTAAGGAGGGGCAGAAGCCAGAAGAAAAGACTTTTCACGCGGTCCGAAATAGATATCTTCCTTACCAACTAGTTTAGCAGTTGTTTGAACCTTGTCTAGCTGCATATCATTAAAGTTTGCCGCTAGTGTTGTATTTAGATTACCAGTACCAATAGGAGTAGTATATGCCGCAATTACATCAAGCCCTATTGTTCGGGTATCAACGGCATTGGTAAAGAATTGTGCCGCTCCAACATTCATTTGTTCCAATGTAGGGCCAATAACATCATCATCGTTTCCGAATAAGCCGGTTAATACAATCCGATCTTGTACTTTCACCCAATAGCCATCCACGGTAAATGAGAGTTCATTAATAGGTCGTAAGGTGAAACCTAAACTCGCATTGTACGATTTTTCTTCTTTTAATTCGGGAATACCCACTTCTTTCGCAAGCTGACTATTATTAGGTGCAATCACCTGGTCTACAATTTTTCCGGCAGCCACATTGGTAAATGTTGAACTAAAATAGATCTGGGGTAATGATGGAGCTCTGAATCCACTACTTAATGATCCCCTGATGTTTATTTTGTCGGATACTTTTATGCGAGTGGCGAGCTTGAAATTGGCCGTAAAACCAAAATCACTATAATTTTCAAGTCGAACAGCTGCCGCTACCAGCATATTTTTAGTAATGTCGAACTCTGCATCAATATATCCTCCTATATTATTTCTGGTTTGATTGGTTTCGTCTTTAGGTTGAAAGCCAGGGAAACCTTGTGATCCTCCAGGACGAAAGGTTGTATCTATGGAAGCAATTTCACCTGCATCATCATAAGTAGTATCTATGCTAAATATTACAGGACCATACTGTTTCCATGAATCTTCATTACCTGCAAAGATTTTATATTGCTCGTTCCGGTACTCCACCCCCCAGGCCAGGTTAAGACCATTAAGGCTATTGTCAAACGACCGTGTAAAGTTGGCACTCAAATTCAATTGACCCAAGGCAAATCCGCCGGCCTCAAAATTGGTAGGGGAGGCCGTCTCCAATGATGCATTTATGGTTCTGTCTACATCGTATTCAAAACGATTGCGTCCATAGGTGGCATTAAAATCAGCGTTCCATTTACCAACTATAGTACGTAGTCCTGCCGATGCAGAATAATCACTGATACTTGATTGAATATGAGGATCAAAGCCATTTGGGTAAATTGATATAACATTTCGCTCACTTTCTGGTTCACGCGTCCAGGCAAATGCATCGCCATTTCTTTTATTAAATCCACCGAAAAAATAAAACTCACTGCTTTTTTTCAATGGAACACGACTATTAAGCATTAAAGCATAATTAGTGTAAGAAGCATCACCAAATTGAGCACGGTAATTATCAGGATAAAGCGAAGTGTAATTTGGTCGGCTAGTTTTTTCTTTATGGTCCACATCTCCTGTAATATTAAAGAATCCTCCTTGCGTGCCAATTTTAATGCCATAATTAGCATTTCCGCTGTATTGTTGTCCATCCCACTCCGTAGCCAGTAATTTGCCTGAAGTAGATTCTAATGAACCACCATAACCGGTACTATTAGCACCCGCTGTAAAATTCAGGTCAAGTTGTTCAACAGTTTGTTTCAGCACAATATTGATTACGCCTGCAATAGCGTCAGAGCCATATTGAGCACTTGCGCCATCTCTTAAAATTTCGATTCGTTCAATAGAAGAGGAGGGGATTGCATTTAAATCTGTTCCGGTATTACCTCGGCCACGTGTGCCATAAAGATTAACCAAAGAAGATTGGTGGCGGCGCTTACCGTTAATAAGCACCAATGTTTGATCTGGGCCCATTCCGCGCAGTGTAGCGGGTTCAATATGATCTGCTCCATCTGAACCGCTTTGGCGATTCGCATTAAATGATGGGGCAGCGTATTGCAAAACGGAGTTGATATCAACCATTCCAGTAGCATTAGCAATTTTGGAAACAGGAATCAAGTCAACAGGAACCGGCGAATCGGTTACCGAACGTTTAAGATTTCTTGAGCCCACCACTTCAACTTCCGACAAAGAGCTTTGGCTTTCTTCCATTGTTGCATTAAGGGTTTCTCGACCACTTAATGGTATTTCCTGACTTATGTAACCCAAAAAAGCAAAAACGATGGTTGCATTTTTCGAGCCACATTTAAAAGAATAATTTCCGGTATTATCTGTCGTGGTTCCGTGAGTTGTTCCTTTTTCTCGAACGCTGACTCCGGCAAGAGGGTTACCCTGAAGGTCGGTTACTTTGCCTTTAAGTGTAAATTGCGCAGCCGCAATATTGGTAATAAAGAGAGCACTAATAAGCAGTAGAAAATTCTTCATATACGTAGGTCTTATTGTTTAGTAGAAAAAAGATAAGATAAAACCTTTGTAAAATCAAGATAATCAGTTGGTTTATTGTTGATTATTGCGTTTGGGTATACAAATTTGATGTTTTTATTTAAAACAAAGGAAGGCCGTCGTTGAAAAATGACAGCCTTCCTGATATATGATAGAGTTAACTAGATTAATAGGGAATGAATGGGTGATTAATTAATCTTTACCTTGTTTTGCTCTGTTTGCTTCTTCATTGTTGCTAGTACGTTGCGAAACTTTAAGATTGCTGTTTCCAAAACGATAAGTAAACGACAATGTTGCTACACGGCTATCCCATCTATTTTTAACATCGATATCCATTCCTGAATATTTAATGGCTCCCTTAAATTTATGACTGTTAAAAATGTCGTTAACATTTAGCTTAATAGTGCCTTTCTTGTCAAGTATAGATTTTTGAACACCTGCTGAAACCATCCACATAGGATAAATATCAAGAATACCATCGATCATTTTAGAATTGTAGAAACCACTAACTTCTCCTGTAAAGCCATTTCCAAAAGTGATCGTGTTTTGTGCATTAAAACTAAATGAAGTTTGCTGACGGTTTACGTCGTCATTTAGGTATTTTCCTTTAAATCCATTGTGAAAAACGCTTGCATAAGCATTTGCATTCCACCATTTGGCAAAAGTAATTGGTGTACTAAAACTGATACCATAGTTATCCTGTGTACTTAAATTTTTGTTGGTAACATACACTGAGTTAGGACGTACTCCCGGCGCTGTAACCATCGTCATTACATCAGAAGTGCGGTTGTAATTAACTGTTGTTGTATATTTACCTTTTAACACATGGCTAAATTCAACAGCGTTGCTAATCTGAGGTTGTAAATACGGGTTACCAATCTGGTAAGTATACGGATCTATCTCATTACGGAATGGATTTAGATTCTCGTAATCAGGACGGTTTACACGACGACTATATGATAATTGTATCGTATTGCTTTTATTGATCTCGTATTTAACATAAGCAGTAGGGAACAATTGGAAATAATCACGTTTTACCACCGAATCAATTGTTCTTTGATCACCTTCTGTACGGGTTTGCTCACCGCGTAATCCTACCTGGAAACTGAATTTTTTGTATTCTTTACTAAAATTAATATAAGCAGCATTGATATTTTCAGTGTATTTAAAGTGGTTAGAAGAGCTGTCGCTATGAGCCCACTCATTAACATTAACCTGATTGTAATAATCAATAGCATTATCAGTTTTTACATAGCTTGTTTTAGCTCCAGCATCCATCTTTAATTTTTTGCCGAACGGATGAGTATAATCAACTTTAGCAGTTACAATAGTTGCTGTTGAAGGAATAACCCCTTTCTGGATTAACTGAGGATTTCCAGGATCTTGCTGTCCTTGTGAGTTGTAAAAGGTGGTGTTGTAAAGCTGGTTTGATCCGTACTTATTTTGAGCATAATCCACATCAGCAGTTAATTCACGGCCGCTTGTATCCAGTGTAAGTTTATAATTTACGTTGTAAGTAAAGTTATTCCAATCTTCGGTAATATGGTTCTGTGAGTAAGAGCTACCTTCGCTTTGATGAGCCGGATTTACTTTTTGTGAGTAAGTAGGATTCAAACTTTCCCAAGTACCAATGCTACCGTTTACCATAAAACCTAATGTGCTTTTAGGATTAAGAAATAAATCAATCCCAGCCTTGAAGCGGTTATTATGCGAAGGCATTTTCATATCAGCGTTTTGCAACATTGAATGGCTTAGGTTTCCAGTACCAGCAGCAAAGAAACTTCGAGATAAGTCTAATTCCTGCATGTTTTTACGTTGACTGTAATTGTAGGTACCAAAAACATTATAGGCTTTCTGACGGTAGTTTAAATTAATTCCACCATTTCCTTTGGCATAAATACCCTGTCCAAACGAAGCATTTACACTGCCATTGAAGCCTGTATTAGAACCTTTTTTAAGCTTTATATTGATCACACCGGCATTACCAGCAGCATCATACTTTGCAGGAGGATTCGTCATAATCTCCACCTGGCTGATACTTGCCGATGACATGTTTTTTAGCATGTCTGCAACTTCAGCATTCGACATGTAAGTAGGCTTACCATCAATTAATACAGTTACACCACTTTTTCCTTTTAAGCTAATGTTACCATCATTATCAACTGTAATACCAGGAGCTTTTTGCAAAACTTCAATGGCAGTTCCGCCGCTACTTACAATGCTACTTTCAACATTTAGTACAGTTTTATCTAATTTCTGTTCAATTAAAGGCTTATTGCCCACAACAGTTACCTCTTTAAGTGTTTTTGTTGAAGCAGCTAATGTTATAGTTTCCAGTTGTTTGCTGGTTTCGCCACTTTTAACCTCAAAGGGTTTAGTATAAAAAGGTTTGTAATCAAATGAAGTAACAGAAAGTATATATTGACCCTCTTTTACCTGAAAAAATTCGAATGTTCCGGTTTGATCAGTAGTTAATCCCTTTACAGAAACTGAATCATTAGCACGCAACAATGCTATAGTTACATATTCTGCAGGTTTTTGATCTGGAGCTTTAATAGCACCAACTACTTTACATACTCCGGTAGATGCAGGCTTTGTTTGAGCAACTGCTGTAAATGCGCCAAAGCTTAGGATAGAGAGCGCAAAGGCAAATAGTGTTTTCATTTTAGTTTTGTTAAGTGTTAGTATCGATTTTTCTGTTTTTCACATCCTGCAGTTCCGGAGCTGCAGTTGTTTTGAAGTTTCTGACGTCAAATGTAATAGTGAGGTTGCAGACGATCTGAAATTTTTTCGTAACAAAAGTGCTATACAATGTATTTGTTACAACAATGTACTATGTATAGCAATGTACGTCTGTAAATCAATACTTTTAAAGTTGGATGTTAGGTTTTATGTAAGTTGCCAAGCGATTTTTTGCGATTTTTGACCGATGAGGAAAAAGGTTATTTACTTATCATTTAGGTCATAGATACCTAAATGATTGAAATTTTATAAGGGAAAATAATTGATGAAGTTTTTATAACTATAATGAATATTAAATATTTACTTAGAAATTAAACTAATTAATTGTTATGGGAAATAATCTCTACATTTATGTGTTATAACATATTGTAAAATGTTTTAAATGAGGTGTTTGCAAATAGGAATATAATTTGTGTATATTCGTGCAACTAAAGCTCTTTAAAACTAATTTCTTATGAAGAACGCTCACATATTATTAACGATCGTTCTAACATTTACGCTATTCTCTTGTAAAAATGATAAATCTAACGCTGTTACTCAAGAAAATGAAGAATCTATAGATAAACCAAAGACGGGCTCTGCCGGAAAACAGGGTGATAAAAATCAAAATTTCAAACGTTCCTTTTCGGGGAAAATTAACCACAGGGAAGATGTGGTTGTGAATCTTACTGCGCAAGATGGTAAAGTTAAGGGCTTTGCCGTGGTTAAAAAAAGTGGTAAGAGAATTCCTTTGGAAGGTGAAATCTCCAAAGAAGGTCATTTAAAAGCTAGTGCACTACTTGAAAAAGGCTTAAAACACATCGTTCAGGCTGATATTGAAAATGGGGAAATGAAAGGTGGATTTATTGACCCAAAAACTGAAAGAGTTGATTCGATAAATCTTAAGGAAACTTTCAGATCGACCATTCCTGATAAAGGGTTGATTTGGGTTAAAGACCCGGGGCCTACACCTGAAGGTTTTATTAAGATATTGTGGTTGCAGAATAATTTTGAGAAAGAATCAAATGATTCTGTAGTTGCCATTACTGTTAATAGCCAGTACGTATATACTTGTCCGAAAGAAGTGCGAGCTGTGCTCGGATATTATAGTCGCATGGCAGGGGCTGATTATGCTATAGCTGAGGTGGAAGGCAACTCCAATTATTCAGGTTTCAAAAACCTGTTGATTGATGCACTTGATTTTGGATACCAAGGCTCAGAGAAGCAGTTGAATTATTTACAACATTGGTTCAGAAAAGAACCTGGTTTGTTGAAACAAATTAATAACGGTTATTTCGTTTCCTATGGTACAAGTTGGTTCCGCCAGTTTGACTCCATTAATATGATGTATAATGGAGATTCGATAACAGTTAATTATGCTTACTTCGATTGTGATATGAGTAAATCCGATAGATGGGAAATTGCAGGAACCGGAAAGTTTAAGATAGAGGGTGATATGGTTCGTTTGGTTGATCAAAGAGCTGACACTGTTAGATTAGAAGTTCAGGCGGCATCCTCCTCCGAAATTAAATAATAGCTGAAATAAAGATATAAAAAGCGCATTGGCCATTATAAGGTCGATGCGCTTTGTGTTTATATCATTGTCATTACAGTTGCACTCTAATTCTCCTTTTGACTTTAGGTTGGCTATCTTCGAGGATTTTGGGGTTATAAATCAGGGTTAAAACGACTATAAATAAGGTTATAAATGACATGATCGTAAAGATTGAAAAGAAAGAAATAAGAGATGTTTACAAAACGGCTATAATTCAGCAAACTGCATTTTGGTCAAAAGTGAAACAACAGCAGGGAATCAGTTCAAAAGCGTTTGATTTTAAAGTTAAGGAGGATGCGCTTTTTAATGCAGATAGTAAATCTTCAATTGTTGGCGATTTGTTGGTGCTTATTCAACAAATAGACAACGAGCATTCTATTGCTTATGTACCATATGGTCCTGAAGTTGAGCCATGTACCGAAAATCAAGGCTTATTTCTGGAAGAATTATCCGAATCATTAAGATCATATCTTCCAAAGAAATGCATTATGATTAGGTATGACTTGGCTTGGGAGTCTCAATGGGCACATGAAAAGGATAGTTATGATGAGAATGGCGTATGGGTTGGTCCACCAGCGAAGAGATATCAGGAATTCCGCGTTAACTTTAATACACAAAACTGGAATCTGAAAAAGTCGAATTCAGATATTCTTCCTTCTAATACCGTTTTTCTGGACCTCAGGAAAGACAAAGAAGCGCTATTGAGAAGAATGAAACCCAAAACCAGGTACAATATTAATTTGTCGACCCGAAGGGGAGTTGCCGTAAGAAAAATTGGCTTAAAGGATCTTTCGGTTTGGTATGCATTATATAAAGAGACTGCTAAACGGAATCATATTCACTTGAATGAGCTAGAATATTTCAGAACAGTATTAACCGCACAGGCAAATGACACTTCATCTCCGGCAGATGTTGAACTTTTGTTGGCTGAAATCGACGGACAACCATTGGCTGCAATGTTTTTGGTTATTGCAGGCAATAGGGGGACTTATCTGTATGGGGCATCATCATCCGAGAATCGAAATTATATGGCTACGTATGCACTGCAATGGGAAGCCATGAACATTGCTAAAAAAAGAGGGTGTACGGAGTATGATTTATTTGGTGTAGCACCGCGACCAGATCCATCACATCCTATGTATGGATTGTATAAGTTTAAAACCGGATTTGGAGGAGACTTGCATCATGGAATGGGCTGTTGGGATTATCCGCTAAATGATGAAATGTATGGATTTTATACGGCAACTGAAATGAAAGCACAAGGCTATCATTTATAGTTTGTTAGAATAAAAGAGTGTGTAAAATGCACTCTTTTATTCCTGCTAGTAGCCTAATATTTTCTCCATAAACGTACCCCCAAGCGTAAAACAGGAGAGAAATCCGCAGTTGGTATGTTGTATTTAATTCCGTTGAAATCCATGCTTTCATTGCCTCTCAGATAAAGATGAACACCTGGTTGAACATAAAAATACCTTCCGATAAAGAATTGGTAGCTTATTCCTCCTCCAAAGTCATTACTTCGTATGTTATGTTGAATTCCGGTGCTTTTTTGTTCAATTGCGAAGGTGTGCATTTCCAGAAATGTATATAGTTCAAGATTTTTCCAAATATTATAGCCTAAGAAAATCCCAGGCGAAGTTTTATAGAACCTTTTAAAATCATCTGAAGCATTCTTAAGTCCTGCCGGCTCCGCATTATAAGAGCCCCCATTTATTACGCTGGCCCTGATCCTAAACTGATGATATCGATAACCAATCGCAAAATGGTAACCATTGGTAAGAAACATTGGTACCAAACTTTCCACTTCAAAGGCTTGTTTAACATTATAATTTCCCAGTCTGGTGTTTTGCGTGTTTAAGGTATCTGTTTGTGCAAACACTTTAGCAGTATACAGCAGTAAAATCAATACCACAAAATAACTTTTCATAATCATTGAGTTTAAATACATAAGCAAAACTCCGATTATAAGCAGTGAAACTACTCCGCATTTGTTACCAAATTACTTGTTGCTTACAATTTCATTGCGAATTCTACTTAAGGACTTTGGAGCTATTCCAAGATAGTTTGCGATATGATAGAGGGAGATTTTTTGAAAAACTGTAGGATACTGCTGAAGAAGTTTAATGTACCTTTCTTTTGCCGATAATACCTGTAAGTCTATACTGAGTTGTGTAATTCTTAGAAACGCTTGCTCCGTGAGTATTCTTCCCAGTTTCTCAAGTTTCGGCATTTCATCGTATAGAGCTGTTAACTTGTCATTTTTAAGAACGAGTAATTCGGTGTTTTCGATTGCTTTAATATTAATTAAGGAAGGAGCCTGCTTTAGTCGACTGAAGTTATCAGTTATCCAATCTCCTTCAAAAGCAAAATCAATTGTAATCTCATCGCCTTTTTCAGACGTTTTATAATAGATCATAGTTCCATAGTTTATGAATCCAATTGCATCACAGATGTTTCCCTCTTGTAGAAAATGCTGATTCTTTTCTAAGTGTTTTACAGCAAGGCAACTGATAAAGCTATCTGTCTCGTGATTATTAAGCGACACAATAGGAGTGATGAGCTGCATTATTTTATGGGTATTCATAATGGGAGATTTTAGGCGAAGTTAGAGAAAGACACGTAAGAATATATTTCATAAATGCACCAGCCTAAAGTTTTGTTAGTGTAAAAATAATTAATGATTAAGTTTAGTTTCTTGCTGTGAATTATATTATATTGATGGTGAAATTAGTAAGCAAAGGGTAGCCTTAATTTTAGGGTAAAATATATAAGAAACTATGAGAGTCAACCTTAGTTTAAATATCAGATTTCAAAACCTACAAATATTCGTCCTTATGTTTTGTTTGATAGATTACTTTCATTAGTAAAAAAAGATGGGTATGAAGTTGTTTATTTATCTGGTAATCAATTGTTTTTTGAAAACAACGTATGGAAGTTTGGTTCAAGAATAAAAGCTTTTGGGAAAATAGATAAAGGCGAGTTTGAAATTTTGGACTTGAATAATGGAGTAACACTCAGGTTTGTTTATTATATAGATACCCTAGTTGAAGTTGTTTTAATTCCAACTTTTATTTTGTGTGGTTTTACCCTAGATTATTTCATATTCATTTTTGCATTTATTCTAATAATACAATTGTTTATAAGAATAAGTGTACTTAGAACCAATTCAAAAAAAATATTTGAGAATATCATAAATTGAACGCCTGACTGAAAGGGTGGTGGTGAAACTATAGAGGTAAATCAGCTTTATGATATTTACAGAATAAGGTGGAATAAATAACGTAAGGCTGTTAAAGTGTATAAACAAAAAAATCCTGCAAGTATTTACTTACAGGATTTTTGTAGCCCATAGGGGAATCGAACCCCTCTTTCTAGAATGAAAATCTAACGTCCTAACCGATAGACGAATGGGCCATAACGGTATCCTAAATGCTAACAACCTAACAGCTATTAGCTAAAAAAGTAGCCCATAGGGGAATCGAACCCCTCTTTCTAGAATGAAAATCTAACGTCCTAACCGATAGACGAATGGGCCATAATGGCATTAATTATTTCAGATTAAATCAGTTCAACTAACCAATCTTTCGTTCCTATGAAAATTGATTTCTTTTGAACGAGGTGCAAAGGTAAAGTTATTAAGCAAAAAATCAATATTTTTATTTTAAAAAATAGGCGCTATTAATTAATTGATTGATTATTAGCGCCATTTTTTTATGTTTTGTTGATTGAAATAGCTTAATCCATTAGTTCTTGCACAGGCTCTGAGGTTGCTTTGTCAAGATTTTCAATAACAAGAGCTGCTGCTCCAATTATTTCAGCATCAAAACCCATTGATGAAATACTTAAGGCTGTACTATCAGCTAATCTTGGGATGGCATATTTATGCAACGCTTGTTGAATGGAAGGAAGGAGAATCTTTCCAATTTCAGCACCACGGCCACTAATAATAATAACCTCTGGGTTAATAATATGAATCAATATGGCAACACCTTTTCCCAAGGCATAACCCACATTCAGAAACAATTCAACTGCATACTGGTCGCCTTTATTTGCAGCTTCCATTATAGCCTTGGCTGCATTTTTAGGAGACATTTCTAAAATAGTACTCAAGCTGGTAACAGTTCCGCTCTTAACTTCATCCAGTGCTTTTTGAGCTACCAGTAGCAATGATGCTTCTGTTTCAAGGCAGCCTCGTTTACCACAGCTGCAAAGTGTGTCGTTTTCAGAGGTCGGGATGTGACTAAATTCACCCGCAAATCCAGTATGTCCCCTGAACAGTTCTCCGTTTAAAATCATTCCCAACCCAACGCCCCAACTCATATTAATTACCAATGCTGTTTGCTTTGATTTAGCCATACCGAATTTAAGCTCAGCTAACGCAATTAAGCTTGAGTCATTATCAATAAAAACAGGCAGCGACAAAGCTTCGCTAAGCTGTTCCTGTAAACTTTTATCCGAAGTAGGCAGGAAAGTATAATTAACACCTTTTTCAGTATCTATAAATCCGGGCATTCCAATTCCTACTCCAATAATTTTTTTCTCAGGAATGCCTGATCGCTGGATGTAATCCTTTATGTACTCTATAAGCTGAGGAATAGCATTATCATTATCTTTAAGCAACAGTTCATAGGTTTCAAGTGGCTTTACATAATTATTTAAGGAGTCTATTATCGTAATTCGGGTAGTGAGTTGATCCATTGCAACCGAAACAATAAACATTTCATTCGGCTTCAATGAGTACATCAATGGTCGTCTTCCACCACTGGAAGGAGCGTAGCCATCTTCAATTACTATATTTTCCTCAATCATTTCATTAATGACCTTGGTTACAAAAGGAATGCTTTTATTAACCTGTTCACTTAAATCAAGGCAGGAGAGAGACTGGTTGAAAAACAGCTGTTTAAGGATCTTATTTTTCAGATTATTGTTTTTTATCTTTTTTAGTAAGTGTTCCCATCTAATTGAAATAACCGCCGTAAACATAAAAAAGTAAAATAAAAGTTAAATAAACTTTTTTAAATAATTAAAAAGTACTTTCTTTGTTTTATAAAGATACTGAAAGATTGCTTATAGCGAACATATATTTAGCTAAAACGTTATAGCACTTCTTTGAAGTTCTACGGAATGTGGGTTGGACGAAATAAAATACTAGAAAACCAATTTTTGTACAATGACCAAAGCGAGCTTTCGAAACACAACCATTATTAATATAAAATCCAATTCTTACCATTTAAAATCAATTATTAAAATTATGAGAGCAATCTTTACTCAAAAGAATGCCTTGTTACTGTTTGCTTTGCTGCTGTTCTCCACAGTTGTTATGGCTCAAAATAAAGTAACAGGAAAAGTTACATCCGCACCCGACGGGTTGCCGATGCCAGGTGTTATTATAAGTGTTAAAAATTCGACAAAAGGAACAACTACGGATGTTGATGGTAATTACACGCTTAACGTACCACTTCAGTCAGTAATTTCATTTAACTTCCTTGGTTTTGCTAAAAGAGAAGTAACCTTTACCGGACAATCAACTATCAACATTGTACTTGAAGCTGAGAATAAAAGCTTAGGTGAAGTTGTGGTTACTGCATTAGGTATTAAGAGAGAGAAAAAATCTCTTGGTTATGCAGTACAGGAAGTAAAAGGAGAGAACCTTGTTGAAACAAGAGAAAACAACATAGCAAATGCGCTTTCAGGAAAAGTAGCAGGTTTACAGGTTGTTCGTTCAAGTAATGGTCCTGCCGGTTCTTCTAAAATTGTGTTAAGAGGTAATAACTCTCTAACTGGTTCTAACCAGCCATTAGTAGTAGTTGACGGTGTTCCGGTTGATAACTTCACCGGTGCTACTAACAATGACTTCTGGAACCCTACCCTTGATATGGGTAATGGTATGTCAGATATTAACCCTGAAGACATTGAAAGTCTATCAGTATTAAAAGGCCCATCTGCTGCTGCACTTTACGGATCAAGAGCTGGTAATGGTGTTATCTTGATTACTACTAAATCAGGTAAAAAACAAAATGGTCTTGGTATCACTGTAAATTCATCTGTTGGATTAGAAAATGTGTTTACTAATCCTAAAATGCAAAACAGCTTTGGTCAGGGCGAAAACAACATCTATAATAAAGAATCAAATCTAAGCTGGGGACCAAAAATTGAAGGTCAGTCAGTTCAAACCTGGGATGGGAAAAACACACCTATGGCTTCTTATGATAACGTAGGCAATTATCTTGATCAAGGGGTATCATATAACCAAAACGTAACCTTCCAACAAGTTTATAACCAAACCTCCATTTATTCTTCATTAAACTATCTGGATGATAAAAGCATGATCCCGGGAGTTAAGTTGAATAAATTAAACTTAATGGCAAAAGCAGTAAGTCATTTTGGACCGGAAAATCGTTGGACAGTAGATACCAAAGTTCAGTATACTAATAGCAATGCACAAAACAGACCTCAAGGTGGTCCACGTGGTGATAATGCTTTCTATACTTCGTATCTGCTTCCAAGATCCCTTGATATTACTCAGTTCAGTAATCCTTTAGATGCCAATAACAATATGCTTTGGTACAGAGGTAATACTTCACAGGTAAACCCTTACTGGACAAGTAAATATAATAACAATCAAGATATTCGTGATCGTTTGATGATGAATGGATCTTTGAAATATGAATTTACCAACTGGTTAAATGCTGAGGTTAAAGGCGGTGCAGATATGTACACTACTAATTTCGAAGCAAAACTATATGGAGGAAGCCCTATTACTCCTACAGGTAGATACAGTATGGGTAAACAAACGTTTAAGGAAACTAACTTCAGTACATTATTTACCGCGAAAAAGGATAATATTTTCGGTAAAGTAGGAGGTGTGGCTACTTTGGGCGGTAACTTAATGTCTCAGAAATTCAGCTCGTTAACCAATAGTGTTGGTGAGTTAAATGCAAGAGATTTATTCTCACTACGTAACGGTAAAAACAATGCAGTTGTTGACCAGTTAGGAACTGAAAAGAAGATCAACTCTGTTTATGGTTCATTACAAGTAAATTATGATGCTTACTTATTTGTTGATGCGACTTTCAGAAATGACTGGACTACAGCATTAAGTAAAGAGAACCGTTCTTTCTTCTATCCATCTATAAGCGTTTCAAATGTATTTACTGATATGATGGAGAAAATGGGAGCGAATATGCCAAGCTGGATCAGCTATGGTAAGTTAAGAGCTTCTTATGCAGTGGTAGGTAACGATATGAATGCATATCAGTTATACAATACCTATAAAATCGATAAAGATCCGAACGGAAATACTACAGCTTCAAGAAATGAGATTTTGTTTGATTCAAGTGTTAAAAATGAGTTGATCAAATCGTTTGAGGTGGGTGGTGATATGCGCTTCTTTGAAGGTCGTTTTGGATTTGACGTTGCCTGGTACAAATCAAATGCTACCAATCAGTTGATCAACCTTCCAATGGACCCATTAAGTGGTTACAAATACAAAAAAATCAATGCTGGTAATATCGAAAACAGAGGTTTTGAAATAACTGCTGATGCTAAGATTTTAACTAATCCACAGTCATTGAACTGGAACTTAATGGTTAACTACTCTACTAATAAGAACATTATTAAAGAGCTTTACCAGGATGTTAATCTTTATCCTTTGGGTGGTTATGATGATGTACAGATTGTTGCAGTAGTAGGAGAGAAATACGGAGATATCTATGGTAGCCGTTTCAAACGCGTTAACGATGCATCAAGTCCTTTTAATGGCCAGTTACTGGTTGACGAAAACGGTTTGCCTCAAAGAGATGAGCAGATCGTAAGACTTGGAAATCAGCAACCAACTGATCTTGTAGGTATCACCAATACATTCAACTACAAAGGTTTTGGACTATCATTTATGTTTGACGGTCGTTTTGGTGGTAAAATTTTCTCAGGAACTAATGCTGCAATGCAAGCAACAGGAACAGCTGCTGCAACTGTGGTAAACGGGGCAAGAGATAACATGGTTGTAGGTGGAGCTGTATTAAATCCAACTACAAACAAATACGAAGCAAATACTAAAGCTGTTACTCCTCAATTATACTGGGATAGAGTTGCAGGCGGTAACTTAGGTATTACCGAAGCTAACTTATATGATGCATCAAATATCCGTTTGAGAAACGTTCAGTTAAGCTATGATCTTCCTGCCAAATTCTTATCTAAAACACCTATTCAGAGAGCTAAATTTGGTGTAACATGTAACAATGTGTGGTTAATTAAGAGCCACATGAATGGTGTTGATCCTGAGTCTGTTTATGCAACAGGTACCAACGCTGTTGGATTTGAAAATGCAAGTGCTCCTACAACCCGTACATTCTTGTTTAACGTAACATTAGGTTTCTAAACAATTTAACTGAGATTAACAATGAAAAATATATTAATGAAATCATGTGTGTTGTTAGCAGCTGGTATGCTTGCAACCTCATGCAGTAAATTTGATGATTATACCAAAGATCCTTTGGCAGCAAGTCCGGATCAGGTTCAGGTTGAGTATTTTATCAATAATTCAATTATTGGTGCTCAAATGAATCCTGATGTTGCGGAAAGATCTTTCATTTTATATTGGAAAACAGCTGGCCACCAGCATAGTGTAACTGCCATATCGGGTGGTACATATAACGATGGCTGGACTTCAGCTTATTATGACCAGGTTTCAGGCTGGTTAAATTCAATTAATACAGCTATTCAAGTTGCAAATGAGCAGGTATCAAAAGGTCAGGCTAAACCATATACAAGTAACCTAATTCAGGTATCACGTATCTGGAGAGCTTATTTGATGAGTGAAATGTCAGATAACTTTGGTCCGATTCCAATTAATGCATTCCAAGGAGAAAATCCTGAGTTTTCAAGCGTAAAAGATGTGTATTACTTCGCATTAGCAGAGTTAAAAGATGCAAGTGAAAAACTTGATGTGACTGTATCTAACCCTGCCGGATTAAAAGATTTAGATCCTGCATATGGTTATGATTACAAGAGATGGAAAAAATATGCCAACTCTATGCGTTTACGTTTGGCAATGAGATTGTCAGAAGTGGATGCTAATAAAGCTAAAATAGAGTTTGAAGCGGCAGCTACTACTCTTGATAACCTTATTATTACTCCAATTGAAGCTTTCCAGGTGCAAGAGAAAGATGGATGGGATGCCTTAACAGGTGTAATGAGCCGTCCTTGGAACACTCAGCCAATTGCAGCTTCAATGAACAATCTGTATTTAGGTTTAGGAGGTGTTAAATCTCAGGATCAATTGTCAGCTGATTTCTCTTCATACATAAAACCAGCTAACTGGATGGGCCAGAAATTTGATGATCACTTTACTACTAAAACTAATGATCCTTCAGCAGGCTATTGGTTCGATGGTTTACCATACAGTATCGATCCTCGTGCATACAAAGCTTTCATTATCCCAGGTGATGTATCAAACCCTGATTTCACCAATTCAGGAGGTGATGCTGTAAACACAGTAAGAGACTTAGTGGATGATGCAGGTAATAAAGTTAAAACCATTGATGCTAAGTATACATGGAATGCACGCGTAGCAGGTAGCTGGGGTGCTAAAGGTACCAAAAACCAGGTAGTAACCTATGAAGGTACTATGCCTCGTCTATCAAATAAATTCAGAGATAGCAAGAACAAACGTATTTTCTTTGCTGCTTGGGAAACTTATTTCTTATTAGCAGAGGCTGCTGAACGTGGTTGGGGTACTCCTGTATCAGGAAAAGCTGCATATGAAGCTGGTATCAAATCAAGTTTCGACTATTGGGGCGTTTCGTCTTACTTAGGAACTTACCTTGCTTCGCAAGATTTTAACAGAGTTGGAACTTCAGTAAACTGGGATCATACTACTGAACCAAATGCTACTTATACCATGAACTATCAGAATGGTTATACTGGTGCAAATGGTACGGTTACTGTTTCTTACCCTAAAAATGATCTTTATAAAAACGGTACCGTTAGAAATGATCATTTAACAAAAATTATCACTCAAAAGTTCATCGCTCAGAATCCATGGTTACCATTGGAAGCTTGGAATGATCAAAGAAGATTAGGTTTACCATTCTTTGAAAATCCTGCGATCGAAACTCCTTTAGTGAATTTACCTGCATTGAACTCGTCAAATTATATGACAAGTAATATTAAATTCTTCCCTCAACGCATTAAATATCCTTCAAGCTTGCCAAATGCAAACGTTAAAGGGTACGAACAGGCAAAATCATTCCTGAACGGAGATGACGCAGTGCTTACCCCATTATGGTGGGCAAAACAGCAATAAGCTAAAAAAACAGTAGTAATAATGTTTTTCATAGTTAAATACGGTTGATAATAAAGGCAGGCCTCTGGTAGCAGGAGGTCCTGCCTTATTTTACAGGAAACGACTCTTTTGGGTCAACTTACTTTTTATTTGATCCTTTAATAAAAAGACTACGAAATACGATTGGAAAGCGGCAGGCTGGATATTCATCAGAGGATGTCAGCCTCCACCGCTACCAAATCATAAAGGATTACTAATTTGTACTTAAGCTAAATTGATCATTATGAAACTAAAGCCAATAGGTACTATCTCCCTTCTGTTTATAATGCTTTTGTTTGTAACAAAAGCTAATGCGCAATCATTCCCCAATTATTACCTTATTCCCAAACCGGAGAGTATGGAAACTCAGGACGGTATTTTCTCATTGGGAAAAAATACTATTGTCAATAATAACCTTGGTAAAGAGGCAAACGCAGCTATAGCTGAACTTAAACGTATGAGTAGTTTATGCTCACAATCTGCAACTAAACCAGGCTCAATTATATTCAAAAATGAAACGAAGCCTCTTCTGGAGGGTGGATATAAACTTTCTGTAAAGAAAGACCAGATTATTATTTCAGCTAACACTGAAGAAGGAGCTTTAAACGCAGTTAGTACAATAAAGCAATTGACAGGAGCTCCGTTGTTTTTGACTAAAGTCGTGGCGCTTGAGGTGCCTTGTGTTACAATTACAGATAATCCCCGTTTTCAATGGAGAGGAATGCATTTTGATGTTTCCCGTCACTTTTTTGATTTACCTTATCTACGTAAGACGATCGACAGAATGGCTTATTTTAAGCTTAATAAATTGCATTTACATCTTACCGATGATGAAGGGTGGCGGATTGAGATTAAGAAATACCCTGAATTAACTCAGAAAGGAGCCTGGAGAACTTATAGCAGACATGATTCGGTTTGTTTAACTCTTGCAAAGGATAATCCTGATTATGAATTGCCAAAGAAACATTTTAAGGTAATTAATGGAGTTAAATTGTACGGTGGATTTTATACTCAGGAAGAAATGAAAGGCCTGATTAAATATGCACAGGACAGAGGAGTTGAGATTATTCCGGAGATTGATATGCCCGGCCACATGATGGCTGCCACTAAGTTAATGCCATGGTTAACCTCATCCGGACAAGCGGCTTTCGGAAAAACGTTTTCAGAACCCCTTTGTCCATGCAAGGAAACCACTTTTGAATTTGCTGAAAATGTTTTTTCCGAGATTGCTGCACTTTTCCCAAGTCAGTACATTCATTTAGGCGCCGACGAGGTTGAAAAAACAAGTTGGGAAAAAAGTCCGGAATGTGCAGAGCTAATGAAAAAGGAAGGAATTAAAGGCGTTGAGGAACTTCAGAGCTATTTTGTTCACCGAATGGAGAAATTTCTGAACAGCAAAGGGAAGAAAATGATAGGCTGGGATGAAATTTTAGAAGGTGGTATATCACCAACCGCAACATTAATGTATTGGAGAGCCTGGGTGCCTCAAGCTCCTAAAATGGCTGCTGAAAAGGGAAATTACATGATTATGACTCCTGGGGAGTATTGCTATTTTGATGCTCAGCAAGACGATAATTCACTTCAAAAAGTATACTCATTTGATCCATTAAATTATAACCTTACTGAAGATGATAAGAAATTTGTAAGTGGAATTCAGGGCAACGTTTGGACTGAGTACATTTCTACCGAGAACAGGTATGAGTACATGGTTTACCCAAGAATGCTTGCCTTAGCGGAAAATGCGTGGTCAAACTCTTCTAAAGACTGGAATGATTTTGAGAATCGATTTATCGGCCAGTTGCCGTTACTGGACGCTATGCATATTAATTACAGATTTCCGGGGTTACGAGGTTTTAGCACGAAAAGTGCTTTTGTAGATAAAGCTGAACTAAAAGTGATAAATCCTGTAAGTGCTTTTAAAGTAAGGTACACGACTGATGGTTCAAATCCAACTGCTTCATCGCAATTGATGCCAGCCAAAATAGATATTACTCAATCAGCACAATTTAAGGTAGCTGCCTTTAGTTCAACTGGCAGGCATGGCGACGTGTACACGATTGACTACCAACAGCAAAACTACTTGGAGCCTGTAGGTAATACGGAGGGGATGAAAAATGGTTTGAAGTTTTCTTATTATCCTGGTCTATATAAATCAGTTAAAGAGATAAAAGAGACAGATAGAGATAAGCAAGACATTACTAAAGGAATTGAAATCCCGGTTGCCAATACGGCAGGTAGTTTTGCAACTAAACACACAGGTTATTTTTATGCCCCTGAAACTGGTGTTTACACTTTCTTTTTACGGTCAGATGATGGCAGTGTGCTGAAAATCGGCGGTAATACATTGGTTGATAATGATGGATTTCATACAGCGACTGAAAAAACTGCTCAAATAGCCTTGAAGAAAGGTTGTCATCCTTTTGAACTCCTGTTTATTGAAGGAGGAGGAGGTTACACATTGCAATTGCAATATGAATCACCTTCGGGAGTAAAACAAAGTGTTAAAGCTGAAAACTTCTATAACTAATAATAACTAAACTAAAGGCTGCGACGCAAACACCGCAGCCTTTTATTTATTCCGTTATTAACGCTTTGTATACGCCTCTGTCGGCAGTTATATTTAAACATTTAAACAATTCAGCCGGATCGAATCCCGTTTTTTATATTCTTCCTGTACTGCCGTTTTAGCAGCTGATAGTGCTTCTTTGTCCTTCCATAAGGCAATTGTTATACAAACGGTGTTTCCATTTTCATCAGTGTATTCGTAAGCATTATCCCTTATGAAGCCGGGCAATTTTTTGATGAAATTTCTGTTAATATCCAGCCTATCATAAAATTCTTTTTTTGCAGCTGCAGGAACAAGAAATTTATCGATAAACTGTACTTCATTAACAGGATCATTAGATAGTGAAGCGAGATCATCTGGCAAAGCATTAATCTGTTGCAGAAAGCCAAGTCTGTCGGTATGGATAGTAGTACTTATTATTTTTCCATGACTTAAATGATAAATAGCGATTCCGCTGGCCGTTATTTGTTTGCCAGTAGCAACAAAAGTTGTAAACTTACCCGAATGCGTTCCTTTCCAATCCCATTTCACTACTACTTTGTTATCTTCTGCGATTAAGTCTTCAAGATTCCAGTGGATATCGGGAAATGCTTTAAATAATGGTTTTATAGGTTCTGCAAATCCCAAAGGTCCTCTTTGTTGTTTTCAATAGTTGACATTTCTACCTCCTTGTTTATTGTTACGGAATTACTTTTACTAACTGTTTGGGCATAAGTGATTACTCCGATCATGTTAATGCCCAACAAGAAATAAACTGTTTTCATCTGTGTGATTTTTTATCAAAACTATAATCCCAAAGGCGGGTAGAATTGTAAAAAATCATTGATTTATCTGTACAAAGAAGATTTGAAGAAGTCTTTGCGTTGGGTCCGATAAACAACCGGAAATCTTTTATAAATGTGATTGATCAAATAAAATGAAGCTTCAGTTAGTGAATCGTAAGAAGGGTAGGAGTTAATAAAATGCCTTTAGAAGATAGGTTGCTTTTCTCCGCTTCCTGTTAAGCACAATATTGAAAAATTGATGGATACTAAAGTTTCGGATATTTAAAAGGTAAGGTAGCAAGAAAAATGGTTGAGTTAAGCGATTGTTAAATGAAAAAAAGCTTGTAATAGGGTCTTTGTTATTAATGTATTAAGCAATTTTTGCTTATAACTCGATTTATTTATCATAAAATAATATTTCCTTATAATCAGGTTAATATTGCTTAATAATTGGCCAATTAGACAAAATTTTTTATGCTTAAATAAACTTTAATTTATAGTCTAATCGTCAGGATTTTCATACTCATTCATAAAATTCTGTCAATTTCATTCGGTTGATTATATTAACAATATAGCCGTGTAAACCATTGATTATGAATAAGTTTTTGACAAGTATAATTGGTATACAATCTTTTGTTTTTATGATTGCATGCTCATGTTCACTTTCCTCTTTTTCCCAAACCCAATTTCCGTATAAGAATCCTCAACTTTCTGTTGAAGAAAGGGTGAAAGACCTGTTGTCAAGAATGACCCTGGAGGAAAAATTTTGGCAAATGTTTATGATACCCGGGGACTTGGATGAAGGGAAAGAAAAATATACAAATGGCTTGTTTGGGTTTCAGGTAAGCTCAAAAGGAAATGCGGATGCCGCAGGCCAATTACTCAATTACAGTTCTCCAACAACTGCATTGGAAACAGCCAAAAAGATTAATTCTATCCAGAAATATTTTGTTGAAGAAACGCGCTTAGGCATTCCCATCATTGCGTTTGATGAAACATTGCACGGCCTGGTACGGGACGGGGCTACTGCTTTCCCACAGGCAATTGGCCTTTCTGCAACTTGGGATACGCAAATGATGAATCGTGTGGCTGAAGCCATTGCAAGAGAAACAAAAAGCAGAGGTATTCGGCAAATATTATCTCCGGTTGTCAATATTGCTAGTGATGTGCGTTGGGGAAGGGTGGAAGAGACCTATGGAGAAGATCCATATTTGTCATCAGAAATGGGAGTGGCATTTGTTTCGGCGTTTGAAAAAATGGATGTGATTACTACCCCAAAGCATTTTTTAGCGAATAGTGGCGATGGTGGTCGCGATAGTTATCCGATTGATTTTAATGAGCGCTTGCTGGAAGAACTGTACTTGCCACCTTTTAAAGCTTGTTTTGACCGCGGCGGCTCTCGCAGTGTAATGACTTCTTATAACTCTTTAAACGGAAGCCCATGTACTGCAAATGATTGGCTGCTTAATAAGAAGCTAAAGCAACAAATGAATTTTAAAGGCTTTGTTATTTCAGATGCTTCAGCAGTAGGTGGTGCGAATGTTTTACATTTTACTGCAAAAGACTATCCCGACGCTTCAGCAAACGCCATTAATAATGGCTTAGATGTAATATTTCAAACGGACTATGAGCATTATAAACTGTTTATTCCTCCTTTTTTAGATGGAAGAATCAGTGAGAAGATTATTGATGAAGCGGTAAGGAGAGTGCTGACTGTGAAATTTCAACTGGGGCTTTTTGAACATCCGTATGTAAATGAAAGCGAGGTAAATAAATGGAATGGAAATCCTGTTCATAAAAGTTTGGCAAAAGAAGCCGCACTAAAATCAATCGTTTTGCTTAAAAATGAAAACGATGTATTGCCATTGCAAAAATCAATAAAGTCTTTAGCTCTTATTGGAACCGATGCTGAGGAAGCCCGGTTAGGTGGGTACAGTGGTCCAGGTAATGGAAAAATCAACATACTGGACGGCATCAAAAATAAACTAGGCAAAGCAACGAAGGTTAACTATGCTCCCGGTTGTGGTCGTCAATCTCCGGAGTTTGCTGTCATTCCTTCAGAAAACCTATTTAGTAATGTAAATGGAAAAATAGAGAGCGGCTTAGTCGCTGAGTATTTCAATAATATAGGGTTAAATGGTAAGCCTGTATTAACAAGGGTAGATAGGGAATTAAATTTCCGTTGGACTTTATACTCCCCACACCCTGATATCAATTATGATTTCTATTCAGTTAGATGGGTAGGTAATTTAAAAGCGCCAGCTACTGGTAAGTTTAAAATCGGTTTGGATGGTAACGATGGGTATCGACTGTATTTGAACGGGAAACTGGTGATCGATAATTGGAAGAGCCAAACGTACAGCACAAAGTTAACAGACTACTATTTTGAAAAGGATAAAGAGTATGATATCAAGGTAGAGTTTTTTGAGTCTTCTGGTTCTGCATGGTTTAAGCTGGTTTGGAATGTAATAGAGGCCAATGATTGGCAGAAGAAGATTGATGATGCTGTATTAATTGCAAAAAATAGTGATGTTGCTGTTGTTGTTGCTGGTATTGAAGAAGGTGAATCACTCGATAGGGCCTATTTAAATTTACCTGGTCACCAGGAAGAAATGATTAATAAAATTGCGGCAACCGGTAAACCGGTGGTTGTGGTTTTAATTGGAGGAAGCGCCATCACCATGACGAAATGGATCGATAATGTTTCTTCAGTAATTGATGCCTGGTACCCAGGAGAAGAAGGTGGGAATGCATTGGCAGATGTGTTATTCGGTGATTATAATCCTGCAGGACGTTTGCCGATTACTTTTCCTATTGCTGAAGGTCAGCTACCCTTAGTTTACAATCATAAACCAACCGGCCGAACCGATGATTATGTAAATCTTACCGGACAGCCTTTATTTCCTTTTGGCTTTGGATTAAGCTATACCAAATTTGAGTACACTAATTTGAAGTTTGATAAAAAGCAGATTGCCAAAAATGAATCAACCGTAGTTCATTGTGCCGTTAAGAATACCGGAACCCGGGCAGGAGAAGAGGTTGTGCAGTTGTACGTACGTGATTTGTTAGCCTCGGTTGCTCGTCCGATGAAAGAATTAAAAGGTTTTCAACGCATTTCTCTGAAACCAGGAGAAGAAAAGGAAGTTGTTTTTCCGATTACTCCCGACCTTTTAAAAATGCTGAACGAACAAATGAAGTGGGTGGTTGAACCGGGAGAGTTTAGAATTATGATAGGAGCATCTTCAAAAGACATCAGACTTAGGGATATTCTTACAGTTGGGAATTAAACGTTATCACAGGTTTGCTTTACAATAAATTGATCAATCCAAAATCCAAAATTATATATGAGAAGTAGTTTACTTAAATTTTCACTCGTCGCTGTACTGGCTTTTCAGATCAGTGGGTTGCGTGCACAAGAGAAGGAGTTTCCCTACCATTGGCCTGGCGATTCGTTAGTGAGTAAAAAATTGACGCAATGGCAAGATTGGAAATTTGGAATCATCATTCACTGGGGGCCATATAGCCAGTGGGGAGTGGTAGAAAGCTGGAGTCTTTGTCCGGAGGATGAAGATTGGTGTATTCGCCGTGGTCCATATGCAGAGAATTATAACGAGTATAAAAAGGCTTATGAAAATATAAGGTCAGCGTTCAATCCTGTTCAATTTAACCCTCAAAAATGGGCCGCAGCTGCAAAGCAAGCGGGAATGAAATACGTGGTGTTTACCACAAAGCATCATGATGGTTTCTGTATGTACGATTCTAAGTACACTGATTATAAAATCACGGATAAGGGAAGCGTTTTCAGTAAGAATCCTAAGAGCAATATTGCCAAAGAAGTTTTTAGTGCATTCAGAAGTCAAGGTCTTGGCATTGGAGCATATTTTTCAAAACCTGATTGGCATAACGAAAATTACTGGTGGCCATATTTTCCTCCTTTGGATAGAAACGTGAATTACGACCCGGCAAAGTATCCGGAACGCTGGAAGAGCTTTCAACAGTATACTTACAATCAACTTGAAGAGTTAACGCAAAACTACGGCAAATTAGATATTCTTTGGCTAGATGGGGGACAGGTTCGTCCGGAGTCATCATTAACTGAAGAAACCAAAACTTGGTTGGGCAAAAAACGCTGGATTCAGGATGTTAACATGCCTCGTATTGCTGAAATGGCAAGAAAAAACCAGCCCGGTATTTTGATGGTCGACAGAACTGTGCACGGTGATTTTGAAAACTACCGTACCCCAGAGCAACAAATTCCAACAACAGTTCCAAATTATCCATGGGAAAGCTGCATTACACTGGGAGATAACTGGTACAGTACCGGGCCTAATGAGAAATACAAATCAGTGAATTGGGCCATTCATACACTGATCGAAATTGTTGCTAAAGGGGGCAATCTTCTGTTAGGAATTGGGCCTGATAAAAGTGGCGATTTGGTTCCGGAAGTTTATGACCGATTGAAAGGTATTGGAGCATGGATGGATATCAACAACGAAGGCATTTATGCAACAGTTCCTTACAGTATTAACCAGTCTGCAAAATGGAGATTTACAAAAAGCAAAAAGGGTAATCAGGCTTATGCATTTTATTTAGCAGATGAGAAAGAAGAATTAATGCCGAAAGAAATTATTCTCCCTGTTTTAAAGCCAAAATCTAAATCAGCAATCTATTTGCTGGGTTATGATAAACCGTTGAGTTGGAAACCGGCAGAGGAGGGTGTGATGATTGCTATTCCTGCGGTGGCGGTAACAAAATTAAAAGGACAACCGGCGTGGACTTTCCGGGTAAATACAGATTCAGAGTAAAGATTATTTCAAGGAGAAAAATAAGAATGGTATTACTTGGTCACATTTTTTTCTGCTGAAGGAGTGTTGCTTGATGCAGTGTTTGCAAAATTTAAATTCTTATGAAGAGATTGAGTCAAATTATAGTTTGCTGTATTGAAATCAATTGTTCATATATTCTGTGTAAATAAAAAGTTACAAAAACTTTTTTAATCAATTAAAAAGTGTTTTATTTGTTTTGAATTGTATACAGAATACAAAACCGAATATTGTTTTGATTTCCTGAAATTTTAAATTATAAAACCAGACGCTCCTTGTCAACCAATTTGAATAAAATAACCCAAACGAAAATTTAATTATAAACAATTCATTTTATGAGCTTTCACAACTTAGCTAAATCGATTTTTAACCAATTTTTTTACGAAACTATCAAATTATGAAATCAACCTTTACGTTAAAAAAAAGCTTGATGTTTTTGACATTGCTCTTGTGCTCCACATTTGCAATGGCACAAAACAAGAAAGTTACCGGTGTGGTAACTGACAAAAACTACCAGCCTCTTCCTGCAGTCAGTATTCAGGTTGTAGGATCAGCACAAGGAACAGTAAGTGATGAGAATGGAAAATTCACTATTTCAGTTCCGGAGAATGGAAAATTGAGCTTCAGCTTCATAGGATTCAAAACAACGGTTATTACTGTAAGCCAAAAGACTTCAATGAATGTTATACTCGAAGAAGATGAAAAGACTTTAGGTGAAGTTGTTGTTACAGCTTTGGGCATTAAGAGGGAAACCAAAAAACTTGGGTTCTCTGTTACTGAAGTTAAAGGTGATGAGTTGGCAAAATCAAACCAAGTTAACCCAATTGCTGCATTGCAAGGTAAAGTTGCAGGTGTGAATATTAACATGGGTGCTGGTGGTCCTCAGTCAAGCTCAAGAATTAATATTCGTGGTAATACATCCTTAGCTGGTAATAATCAACCTACTATTGTTGTAGACGGAATTATTATTGATAATGTAACCACAGGTGCTGGAGAGTGGGGTGGAGCTTCTGATTTTGGTAATGAAATGAAGAACCTGAATCCTGATGACTTTGAATCAGTATCCGTTCTTAAAGGAGCTGCAGCTACAGCATTGTATGGATCAAGAGCAGGTAACGGTGTAATTGTAATTACTACCAAAAAAGGTAGCGCAAGAAAAGGTCTTGGAATAAACTTTAGCAATACATCATCATTTGAAAATGCCTACAGTGGTCTTGATTTTCAAAATATATATGGATCAGGATCAAAAGGAAAATTTGCTAATGGTACTGATGGAATGGATGAAATTGATCCAAATAATAGCTGGAGAAGTTGGGGACCTCGCATGGACGGTCGCGAAGTTCGTGAAACAGATGGAAGTATCATCAAATTTTCTCCTCAGCCTAACAATTACTTGGACGCTTATGAAACAGGTAAAGTAATCAACAGCAACCTTTCAATGGAAGGAGGAAATGAGAATACAACTTTCCGTTTCTCTTATTCAAACCTTGCCTCGAGTGGTATTACTCCTAAGAATAATTTCGATAGGAACAATTTTAACCTTCGTGCTACCCATAAACTTTCTAAATATGTTTCATTAGACGCTGGTATCACTTATGTAAGAAGTCAGGCCGACAATCCGGCTCGCCAGGGAGGGAATGATAACATCATGTTTAAATATGCCTATGAGTTGCCAAGAAGCTACCAAACAAACTATTGGCTACAACGTGATCAATATATTGATCCTAAAGGGGGAGTAATTGAGAATGACCCATATGCTGCATATTATTGGTTCGAGCTCTTTGAAAATAATAATTTCCAAAAAGAAGATAACCTTCGGGCCAACTTGGGTATTACCGGCAATTTAACAAACTGGTTAACTTTAAACCTAAAAGGTAATATTGCTAATCTTTATGCAAATACAGAAACACAAACCTTAGGTCCCAAAATTGGCTTTTCAGACGGTTACTATGAAAAATATCAGGCTGAGAAAAAACAGTATCAACTTCAGGGTATTTTAACTGCAAACAAACAGCTTACAAATGATTTGGATTTTGGCGCAAGTCTCGGCGGCGAAATTTGGAATTACGATGACCGTCATGTTCGGGCTTATTCTGATGGCGGTTTAAAAGCTCCATTCCAGTTTACCTTATCAAATTCTGTAAAAAATGCGAAGGTTGAAGAGAAGGTTGATGGAAAAAAACGCATGAATGCGGTATTTGGTTTTGCAAACCTTGCCTATAAAAAAATGCTTTTCCTTGATCTTACTGCCCGTAATGATTGGTCTTCGGCCTTAACCTATACTGATGGTAGTGGGACCAACTCTTATTTTTATCCATCAGCAAGTTTATCATGGGTATTTACGGAAGCATTCCATTTGCCAACCTATTTCTCATTTGGTAAGCTTCGTGCTTCTTGGGCTAAAGTTGGTAAGGATACCAAAGCTTACGATACCAACATAGGTAACTATATTTTTATAGATAATTATAAAGATAGAGAAGATAATAGTATTCCTCGCTACGGATTTGATTCACCTGGTATCGGTAATCTTAATCTAAAACCTGAAATTACTAAGTCAATTGAAGTAGGTGCTGATGTAAGATTCTTTAATGATCGACTGGGTTTAGATGTATCTTACTATAAGAGTAATACCTATGACCAAATCATGAAATTGGATATACCTCAAGAAAGTGGAGCAACTTCAAAAATTATTAATGCCGGTAATATTCAAAATCAAGGTATAGAGGTATTATTACGTGGTACTCCGGTTAGAACGAAGGAATTCTCGTGGGACGCAACACTTACATTTACCAGAAACCGTAACAAAATTATTGAATTAACCGAAGGTGTATCTCAATATGTATTAGAATGGGGTATGGGAAATGATGTGCAAACTGTTGCTGAGGTGGGAAGTGCTTACGGTGAAATTAAAACCAAATACGCTTATGCAAGATATCAGCAAAAAGATGCTAATGGTAATCCTGTAAGTCACGCAAGCAATGGTCAAAAGGTGCTAAAGGCTGATGGATATTATATGCGTTCTGAAGCAATGGGTCAGGGATATCTTCCGGTAGGTAACATGCAGCCAGACTTCTTATCAAGTCTTACCAATAGCTTCAACTACAAAAACTTCAATTTAGGATTTATGTTGGATGCCCGCGTAGGAGGAGACATGCTATCAGCTACCTATAATTATGGAATTTGGAATGGTGTTTTACAAGAAACCGTAAAAGGACGTGATAAAGAAACTGGCGGTTTAGAACGTAAGACATTTGATGCAAGTGGAAATGTAACCGGTACCTTTTATGATGGTATGATCCCGGAAGGAGTATTTGCTCAGGGAATCAAAATCAAGGATCCAAAAGGTGTTGAACATGATGTAAGCGGTATGTCTTTTGAAGAGGCATATAAGCAAGGTATTGTTCAACCAATAACTACTGAAAACTACTACAGAAATTTAGCTTCTTGGGGTACCGGTATTCGTGAACATGCTGTATTTGAATCTACCTGGGTTGCAATGCGTGAACTTTCATTGGGTTATACGTTCCCTAAATCTATCACTAACCGTTTAAGGTTGAATAATCTTCGTTTGAGTTTGATTGGCCGTAATTTGTTCTATTTATACAACAGCGCTCCTGGCAATGTTAATCCTGAAGGACTGTACAATAACAGAGCCGGTTCAGCCTTTGAATACGGAGGAATGCCATTTACCAGATCACTTGGTTTCTCGATTAATGTTGGACTCTAAGAAATCTATTCAAAATTTGTTAAATATGAAGACGAATAAAAAACTTAAATATATAGCCATCGCAGTTTCTTCGTTGATGATGGTTTCCTGCACCAACGAGTTTGCAGAAATAAACACTAACCCTGAAACTATACTTGATGTTTCTCCAGAAACATTTTTCACAAATGCTGTTATCGGTATCCATGAAAATAGCTTTGAGGCTTTCTATGATAACTATCGTCGTATAATGCCATGGATGCAATTACAAGTACCTATTACAGGTAATACGACCGATTTTATAACCAATTCAGGAAACATGAATTCCCGTTATGGAACCTTTTACGGAAATGTTGGGAATAATTTAACAAACCTGATTGTTTTGGTTGATAAAATGCCTCAGGATCAGCAAGGAAAATATGCTAACATGAAAGCTATTGCTGAGATTCTGAAAATCTACCAGGCATTTTATGTTTCGGATATTAACGGAAGCATTGCATATAATGAAGCTTTTCAAGTGCGTTATGGAGGAACTGATCAACCAAAATATGACACTCAGGAACAATTATTCAATGCATGGATCGATAGGCTTAAAGTACTATCAGCAACATTGAAAAACACCCCGGATGCAAATCAGGTTTCACTTGCAAAATTTGATCTTTATTACGGTGGCGATGCAGCTCGCTGGGCTAAAGCAGCTAGTGCACTTCGTTTGAAAATTGCGTTCAGATTGCAAAAACGTAATGAGCAAAAATTGAAGGATGTTGCTACCGAAGTTTTGAATTCAGGTGATTTATTTGCAGGAATTAATGAAGAGTGGGCATTTATTGGTGGGCCAGGCTTTACTTCACACGGAAATTACGATCCAACCGGCTTTGCTGGTTCAAAATCTATTATTGATTTTATGTGGGATAAAAAGGATCCACGTCTTGCCTTGTTCTTCCGCAAGAATGCTTATAGTCAAGAGAATTTTGACTTGGCAAAAGCGCAAGGTAAACTTCCTGCTGCAGCAGTGCGGAGCTCTCGCCAATATGTTGGCGCCGTTGCCAGTCCTGATGCAGTTTCGCAAAATCCAAGGTTATTTGCAAGCATCAGAATTGTAGATGCGAGTGGTGCAGATATCACTGTTGATACTTTATCTCGTGTTCAACAGCGCTTATGGCAATCTGAGTTTGAACGTAATGATAATGGAAGAACAACCTTCAATGTTATAACCTATGCTGAAGTTTGTTTCATGCGAGCTGAGTTATTACAGTTATATGGTATTGGTACTGGTTCTGCTAAAGAATGGTATGAGAAAGGTATCAGAGCTTCAGTTCAAAGTTATGATGCTATGGCGAAAACAGCAGGGATTCATAACTATGCTGCGGTTCAACCTGCTGATATAGACGCTTATCTTACAAGCACAGGTGTAGCATTTGATCCGGCAATTGCCATTCAGCAAATTCGAGTTCAAATGTTCTTGAATTACTTCAAACAACCAAATGAGGCTTGGGCATTATATAAGCGTACAGGTATGCCTAACAATAATACAGTTTTAGCATTTGAAATATTTAAATCGGATGGTATTGTTCAACAGATTCCGAGAAGAGCTCAGTTACCTGTTCCTGATGCCACTAGTAGAAACTATAACAACTATAAGTCAGCATTAGAAGAAATGCAAAAGGATCCTGGATTTGGCCAAGGTGCAAGTGACATGTTTGGTCGTGTTTGGTGGGACAAAAATTAATCAGCAAATTAAATTTTAGTATAGCCCATTTTGTGAACTAAATGGTTAATTATAAATGGTAGATTGACTGGATTGCCTCCACTTGTGGTGGAGGCAGAATCCAGTAATATGCAAACCAAATGTATGGTTCTAGAACCATAATGAAATACGATTGGAAAGCGGCAGGCTGGATGTTCGTTTACAGGATGTCGGCTTCCACCGCTACCAAATTCAGCAAAGCTTTATCAAATTGTACGTTAAGCTTGCCTATGAGATTTCTAATAAAGCTAAGGCAAATAGTACTGTCTCCCTTCTATTTATAACTTTTTTGTTTTCAACGAGAGCAAATTCTCAGACGAACTCCAATTCATACGATATTTTTATTAACCGTTGCTTCCGACTAATAGCCAGGAATTGAAAAAAAATCATTGATTTACCAATACAAGGATGATTTAAAGAAATCTTTGGGAGTTTGTCCGGTGAATAGACTGAAATCTTTTATAAAATGTGATTGATCAAAATAACCAGCTTCCAGTGAAGCTTCGGTTAGAGAAGGATAGGAAGGATATTTATTTATCAGGTTTCTTAATCGAATAATTGATGCGTACTGTTTTGGAGTAGAGCCAATCAATGCTCTGAATCTTTTTTCAAATGGGTCCTGACTAATATGTAGGGATGAAGCAAGTTCCTTTATCCGGATATTTCCATATTGTTGCCTGATTAATTGAGTTGCTTGAATAACCAATTGATCTTTCTTGTTAAATAAGAGCTTTTTCAATAAAAATGATGCAATAATCGTTATCCTGTGTTTGTTGGTTGGAGCTTCAGCTAATTGTTCTAATAAGTCATTTAATTGATTAACGGCAAACAAGTTTTCGGTCGATATGCTCAATTCAAATAACTCATGGGCAGGAATTTTTGAAAAGGCCTTGATTCCGCCTTCCTGAAAAATGACTAATAGGTTGGAGGTATGATAGGAATAAATAAACTGGCGGGATGATTTTCTTAATCCGGCAATGGCGCTTACTGGAAGAGAATCTTGTTGTTCGCCATCGATTTTTAACACATTACCTCTGAACCTGAATGAGAGAACAACTGATGTGTCGGGAATGGTTCGGCTACTGAATTCCAAACCACTTTCAATAAGAATAAACTCCTTTATATAAGGTATCAATACCTGTGATGGAGTATATTTTTCAATTTTCATTCAACAGTTGTTAACAGAAATAAAATTAGTAAAAAGCAGTTAAATGAGCGTTGTTGATAAGTGAAATCAAAAAGCCTTTCTGGTTTGAGAGGAAAAGTAGTAATTAATCTTCCTGAAAAAAAATGTTGTATACAATGTTGTTTCCTAAATTTAGGTGAGGACTTTATTGTATGAAGATAATAGCAGACAGCTTTAATGTCTTAATTATTTACGGGTATGCCATGTTAAAAGGCATCTCTTTAGGTGAACTTTTGACAGTAATCCTATTGGTTATACTTTGTGGTATAATTATTTACTTTATAGTACGCTTCATCATAACGATCGGGTCTAATGATGACATGACTGGGTGAGTGTAATACTTTAATTTGAACAAGTTTCCTGGCCATCTTCCCACTGTTAGCCAATGTAGCAATGATCAGCAAATGAAACAGGTTTAAACCGAAGGTTCGTATTTGTTTATAGCTTTTTTAACGCTTTTTGCAACTCACCATAAGTAGGAACTTGTTGCATTATGGAAGCTCTAAGTTGCGTCAATAAATAGGTTTCGGCTTGATAGAATTCAAATGCCGTAATTGCATTAGTGGAGTTTTTTATTTTATGATAATACGTTTCAATGCTTTTCTCCTGATCTTCACGATTAGCGAAATATTGAAGTGCTAATGAATCAGCTGTTTTAGGTGTCATGTTTTGATAAGCTTTGGCAGTTGCTTCATATAATTTAATCCTTTTTTTAATCGTATTCATATTGGCGCGTTGATACTCATCATAAATTTTCCAAAAATTAATGGAGTCTTTTCCGCTAACAGGAACTAGTTTACTTACAGCTTCCTTTTTTTGTACACCTAATAAATTAGCCATGGCTTCCGCCTCAGCATCTGATGTCTGGGCTTTTACAGTAAATGAAAGGAAAATACCCAACACAGTTAGTAGCGTAAATTTAGTTTTCATAGACTTTTCTATTTTGAGATGATTTAATTTACTAAAAAATAATTAGTAATTAATTGATCTGTTGATGTTTGAATTATTGTTGGGGAGGATATAAAGGGATCAGGTCCAAAATCTGTGGACTAAGCATATAATTTAGCCAGCCTGAAAAGGAAAAAATTCACATTTCCCACCCCTCTGTATTGAGCTCTGAACGCTTTGATCTTGGCATTGAACGATTCGGCCGAAGCATTGGTACTTTTGTTGTCGAAGTAGTTGAGTATGTGTTGGTGGTGATTAATAATTGTTCTGGAGAGGGTATTGAACGACTTGAATCCCGATTGTTCCACCAGTTCGTTCCATTTGGCCAATCTTGCAAAAGCATATAATTTATCTGTGGTAGTACTAAAGATCCAGGATAGTTTTTGAGTGAGTTCATAGGCTTTTCTTAGATCGGGGTATTTTTCAAATAACAGGCGGCCCTCTGGGCCTGTTCGGCAGTCCAGTTATCCTCTTTTTTATACAAGAGGTACCTGCTTCTGGCCAACAGTTGCTTGAGCGTATCTCCATTGGAGAGAACCGGAGGGCAGTAGGTTACTTGGGCTGTTTTAGCATCTTCTATTGCTTGATTTTCTGCATCGATTGCTTGCCAGCGGTATTTAATTCTTATCTCCTGCAAGGCTTCTGTGGCCAACTGCTGCACATGAAACCGATCGATCACCCGGGTGGCATTGGGAAAACACTTCTTGGCAATCAGGCTCATGTTGCCCGCCAGGTCCAGGGTTATTTCCTGTACCTTATTGCGTTGTTTCGGCGATAGCTTTTGCAACAAAGGGATGATCGTTTCCGATTTAGTGCCTTCCATAATGGCCACTAAAGTTCCTGCCTTCCCTTTTGCCTGTTTGTTGGTCACCACCGTATAGAGCTCTCCGTGAGAGAGCGAGGTTTCATCAATCGATAGAAAAGGTCCCATATTCTGTTCAAAAACAAGTCCCTTGCGAGCATTCTCTTTATGTTCCCAAAGGGAGTAGTCACTAAGCTTATCCCGATAATAGCGTTGCAGTTTTTTACCGCTAATGCCGTAAAATGAACCGATCGTTTGCAGGCTATGTGCCTTGGTATCGGCTGATAGCTTTTAAAAAAGCGGCAAAATCCTGGGTGATTCGCGTTCCCTTGGCCACCACCTCCCAGTTACGGAAAACCACTTTGTTGCTATCTAAATTCAGCCATCGGCGACGCTTCACGTGCAAGAACACCTCCCGGCCACGGAGGGGAAAATCCTGTAAAATCACTTCATCGAAAAAACCTTTGGATTGAAGCCGGTTGGACTGGTACTCCAGGGGAATACTATTGAGTTCTTCCAGGTAAATATGAATGGAGTTGGCCTGCGTTTTATGGTCAACCAGTTTGAAATAATCTGAAACACCTTCGGGAATAACCAAGTGAAGAAGGGCTTGAAAGGAATCGTGCATTATTCTTTTTTTGATCCACAAAAATCAGCTTTTAGCCTAAACTCCACAACTTTTGTTCCTGTTCCGAGATGGGTATAAAAAAGAAAAACGCAAACTGTTTAGGTTTGCGTTTTTAGTAGCCCGTAGGGGAATCGAACCCCTGTTTCAAGAATGAAAATCTTGCGTCCTAACCCCTAGACGAACGGGCCATTTATTGTTTTAATAGCTAATTTATCGTTAGTTAAAAAGCTAAAATTGGTAGCCCATAGGGGAATCGAACCCCTCTTTCTAGAATGAAAATCTAACGTCCTAACCGATAGACGAATGGGCCGTCGTTTTTTTAACGGACTGCAAAAATAAAAGAAAAATTATAGGATAAAAACTTTTTTTAAAAAATCGTTTTTACTCTTTAATAAGATATTTTTGAGCACCAATAAATCTAAAATAAACTGAAAATCACTTTAGGTTTTAATCTCTTTTAAGAGAATGGATCGCCATTATCAGTATAATCAACCCAATTCCGATAGCTATTTGGGAGTGGGACTAAATCCGTGTAATCCAACATGTATGAAAAAAATTAGAGTGGCAATAAACGGTTTCGGTCGTATTGGACGAGTGTTTTTGAGAAGAGCCTTGTTAAAAAACGAAATCGAAGTAGTTGCAATTAATGATTTAGCTGATGCTTCTACCATGGCGCATCTTTTTAAATATGACTCCATTCATCGCCGTTTCAACGGAGAAGTAAATGCAGATGAAAAGCACCTTATTATTAATGGTAATCCGATTAATATTTATAGGGAATGTGATCCTTCGCAACTTCCATGGAAGGAGTTAGAGATCGACATTGTCATTGAATCTACAGGCCGCTTTACTTCAAAAATAAATGCCGAAAAGCATTTGCTAGCAGGTGCAAAAAGGGTGATTATTTCGGCACCATCGCCAGATAAGGAAATTCCAACAGTTGTTTTAGGCATAAACGATCATATTCTTTCAACTGATGAACAGATTGTCTCAAATGCTTCATGCACTACAAACAACCTTGCTCCAATGATTAAAGTGCTGGACGATCTATGGGGTGTTGAAAGTGGATATATTACTACCGTTCATTCATATACCGGAGATCAGTCATTGCATGATGCTCCTCATAAAGATTTGAGAAGAGCACGTGCCGCAGCCCAATCAATTATTCCAACCACTACTGGCGCTGCAAAAGCAATTACTTCAATCTTTCCTCATTTAGAAGGTAAACTGGGAGGTGCGGGGGTGCGTGTGCCTGTTCCCAATGGTTCTTTAACGGATTTTACCTGTGTATTGAAGGTAATTCCTACAGTTGAAGAAATCAATGATGCTTTTTTAGCTGCTTCAAAGGGAAATTTAAATGGAGTGTTAGAGTATACTACTGATCCGATTGTTTCAGTAGACATTTTGGATAATTCATTCTCTTGTGTGTTTGACGCACAACTTACATCGGTTGTTGGAACCATGGTAAAAGTTGTTGGGTGGTATGATAATGAGTTTGGTTATTCAAGCCGTTTGGCCGAATTAGTGGTAAAATGGGCTGATTTACATTAAGTTTTAATGCACTGAATAATAGATTTTAAGAAAAAACTATCTAAATCTTCTTTCATCATAAAAAAACTATCAGGATTATCGTAATTTCGCAGCGCTCAGAATCTATCGGGGAGGGGTTCAAAGGGCATAATTTTAGTGCTCATACCATGGAAATCATTGACAATGAAAGGTTATTCAGCGTCGTGTTTTCCATATATAGTTAATTCAAAAAACATGAAGACAATTGACAATTTTAACTTTTCAGGAAAAAAGGCGTTGATCCGTGTCGATTTTAACGTCCCCCTAAACGACAACTTTGAAATAACTGACGACACTCGAATCCAGGAATCGGCTCCCACGATTAAGAAAATTTTGGCGGATGGCGGAATGCCAATCATCATGTCACATTTAGGTCGCCCTAAAGGTGCTGAAGAAAAATACTCATTAAAGCATGTAAAAGATCACGTGGCTAAAGTAATGGGTGCAGAGGTTGTATTTGCCGAAGATTGTGTAGGTGAAGCAGCTGAGAAAGCTTCTGCAGCATTAAAACCTGGCCAAATCTTATTACTTGAAAACCTTCGTTTCCATAAAGAAGAAGAAGATGGTGATGAAGCTTTTGCAGGCAAATTGGCAAAACTAGGTGATATTTATGTAAATGATGCTTTTGGTACAGCTCATCGTGCGCACGCTTCAACAGCTATTATTGCTAAATTTTTCCCTCAGGATAAATGTTTTGGTTATTTGATGGCTAAAGAAATTGTAGCCATTAATAAGGTATTAAAAGATGGTGAAAAACCGGTAACTGCTATTTTAGGTGGTTCAAAAGTATCTTCAAAAATTACCATCATTAATAAAATGCTAGATACCGTAAATAACATCATCATTGGTGGCGGTATGACCTATACTTTTGTTAAAGCTCAAGGCGGACAAGTTGGAGCTTCAATTTGCGAGGATGATAAAATGGAGCTTGCTCTTGACATCCTTAAACAGGCAAAAGAAAAAGGCGTTAACGTTTATCTTCCAATTGATGTTATTGCAGCAGATTCATTTGATAATAATGCTAAAACTCAGGTTGCAAATGTAGATGCGATTCCTGAAGGCTGGCAAGGTTTAGATGCTGGTCCAAAAACTTTAGCAAAATTCGCAGAAGTGGTAAAAGCATCGAAAACTATCTTATGGAATGGTCCTTTAGGTGTTTTTGAGTTTGAAAACTTCTCTGCCGGAACAAAGGCGTTAGGTGATGCAATTGCTGATGCAACTGCTGCCGGTGCATTTTCATTAGTAGGCGGTGGCGACTCAGTTGCTGCTGTTAAACAATTTGGTTATCAAAACAAAGTAAGCTATGTATCTACCGGCGGCGGCGCAATGCTTGAGTCGCTGGAGGGTAAGGAATTACCAGGTATAAAGGCAATTTTGGAATAATATTTAGTACGTAAGGAAAGCGGCGAAAAGGTCGTTTTCCTTATTTTTTTTGCACTGAATTTTTATATTATCTTAATATTAACAAATCGGAGCCTGTTAAAAAACAAGCTGTCTTATGTCGTTAAATTCAATTTTTCAATTTTTTGTTCCTAAAGACAAAAAATTCTTTCCTCTGTTTGAGCAAGCCACAGCCAACCTTACCAACATGTCAATTGTAATGATTGAGCTGGTAAATTCTAAAACTGTGGAAGAGCGTAATGCGCTGATTCGTAAAATCGAGGACCTCGAGCATGTTGGTGATGATGTTACTCATGCAATTTTAACTGAGCTTAGCCGCAATTTTATCACTCCTTTCGACCGTGAAGATATTCATGATCTTGCGTCGAAAATTGATGACGTTGCAGATTACTTAAATGGTTCAGCAAAAGATTTTCTTTTGTATGATATCATGGATTACTCACAATCAATTAAAGACCTTATTAATTTGATCCATGAAGGTGCGCAACAATTGCAAATTGCTGTAAGGGAGTTGCAAAACCTAAAAAATGTGAAGTTGATTCATGAAGCTATCGTTAAAATCCATAGCGTTGAAAACAAAGCTGACAATGTATTAGACCAAGCTCTGGCAGATTTGTTCAAACATGAAGAAGACGTGAAAGAATTGATCAAGATGAAAGAAGTACTTTCAATGTTGGAGTTAGCAACTGATAAGTGTGAAGATGCTGCCAACGTTATCTCATCAATTGTATTAAAGAATTCATAAACTTAACAGCGAAAAGCTTTTCGAATGACTCTGCTGATTATAATCATCGTTTTAGCCTTGATTTTTGATTTTATCAATGGCTTTCATGATGCCGCAAATTCTATTGCTACAATTGTCTCTACTAAAGTCCTTACGCCTGTTCAGGCGGTTATTTGGGCTGCCTTTTTTAACGTAATGGCATTTTGGATATTTGAACTTCATGTTGCTGATACCATTGCCAAAACCGTTAAAACTGACGCCATTTCCCTTGAAGTTATTTTTGCCGGATTATGCGCTGCTATCATCTGGAATTTAATTACATGGTGGATGGGAATTCCTTCCAGCTCTTCTCATACACTGATTGGAGGTTTTGCAGGTGCTGCAATTTCCCATGCTGGTTTTGGAGTTGTAAAAATGGATGTAGTTCTTCCAATTTTGTTGTTTATTGTTGCTGCTCCTGTTATTGGTATGCTGGTGTCCTATATTATTTCGGTAATAATGCTCTGGCTCAGCCGGAAAGGGAATCCCTACAAACTCAATAATACATTTAAAGGTTTGCAATTATTATCGTCCGCTTTATTCAGTTTAGGACATGGTGGTAATGATGCGCAAAAAGTAATGGGTATTATAGCCGCTGCTTTGGTAGTATACGCTAATCAACATCCCGACAGTGTGCCTCAATGGATGGAAGTAATTCGCGTGGGAGGTAAGATAAAACATATTCCATCATGGGTAGTGATGGGCTGTTACTCAGCGATTGGTTTTGGTACATTGTTCGGTGGCTGGAAAATCGTAAAAACGATGGGTACTAAGATTACCAAAATGTCGCCATTTGAGGGAGTTGCTGCCGAAACAGCAGGTGCAATTACCCTTTTTACCACCGCTGAATTGGGTATTCCTGTAAGTACTACTCATACTATTACCGGATCAATTATCGGTGTAGGTTTAACTAAACGTATTTCAGCTGTTCGCTGGGGTGTTACCATTAACCTGTTATGGGCCTGGTTGCTTACCATTCCTATCTCAGGCTTGTTTGCTGCCGGATTTTACTGGTTGTTAAAAGTATTTAGTATTGTAGCTAACTAATAGCTTCATTTCATAATTAAGAACAGTATTCTAAAAATAGATAGCTTATTTTTCGGGTACTGTTCTTTTCTGTTTTAGCTCTCCCACATTTCTCCACTTCATCCTGAAATCAGCCTGTTTGCATTAAAAATGAATGGGTAATAAATAGTTCTTCTATACTATAGTAATAAAAAAGACCTCGAATTAATATCAAAAATGTGGAAAATCTATGTTTTTGAAAGTCAGTGAATAAGCCTTTTTCTGTGGAAAACTTTTGTGGTAAAAAGTGGGAGTAAGTGGAAATTATCTCTACCTTTACATTGAAATACTGTACAAAAGTCAATAAATGATTCAATTTATCGGTGAATATGATTGCAAAATTGATCCCAAAGGGAGGGTTATGATCCCTGCTGGGCTTAAGAAGCAATTGCCTGAAGAGGCCGCTGATAAGTTTGTGATTAATAGAGGTTTTGAAAAGTGTTTAGTGCTTTACCCTTACAATGAGTGGCAAAAGATCAGTGCTGAGGTAAATAAGTTAAACCTTTATAATCAGAAGAATAGAAACTTTGCTCGTTATTTCTTCCGTGGAGCCACCGAATTATCGTTAGACGCCAACGGACGTATTTTATTGCCTAAGTCGCTATTAGAATATGCGGGAATAACTAATGACCTTGTATTGTTTCCTTACTCAAACCGTATTGAGGTTTGGTCGAAAGATGCTTATGATAATTTATTAAATGAAGAACCTGAAGATTTTGCAATGCTGGCAGAAGAAGTGATGGGTGGTGCAATAGGAGAAAGGAGTGAAGATGAGTTATCATAACCCCGTAATGTTGAAAGAGTGTTTGGATGGATTAAATATTGATCCAAACGGTGTATATGTGGATGTGACTTTTGGAGGAGGCGGACATTCAAAAGCTATTTTAGAGCGTTTGGATAAAGGTACTTTGATTTCTTTTGATCAGGATCCGGATGCTGCTAAAAATGCACCTGAGGATGACCGATTGATTTTTGTTGCTCAGAATTTTCGCTATCTGAAGAAATTCTGTAAGCTGAATGGTTTTAAACAGGTGGATGGAATATTAGCTGATTTAGGGGTTTCCTCTCATCAGTTTGATAGTGCCAAGAGAGGATTTTCAATTCGTTTTGATGCTGAATTGGATATGCGTATGGATCAGACTTCTGACCTAACTGCAAAGAAAGTGATAAATGAGTATGACGAGGCTGAACTACATCGAATTTTCGGGATGTATGGCGAGATTCATAATTCAAAGACACTTGCCAAAACGATTGTTGTAGCTCGCTTACGTGAGTCAATTAATACCATTGCGCAGCTAAAGGAAATTGTAAAACCATTGGTAAAGCGCGGCAAAGAGAATCAGTATTATGCGCAGTTGTTTCAGGCTGTTCGTATTGAAGTGAATCAGGAGTTGGAGGCTTTGCAAGAAATGCTAGAGCAATCGGCTGAAATATTAAAACCAGGAGGTCGCCTGGTAGTGATGTCTTATCATTCGTTAGAAGACCGGTTGGTTAAGAATTTTATTAATAAAGGTAAGTTTCGTGGAGAGGTGGAGAAGGATTTCTTTGGTAATGAAATAAAACCTTTTGAACAATTAACTCGCAAAGCAATTGTTCCAACAGAAGAAGAAATTAAAGAAAACAATCGTGCGCGCAGCGCCAAACTCAGAATAGGAGTGAAGTTATAGCATGAACGATCGGACTCAAAATACATTAAAAGAAGAACTGGAACCACGGATGAAGGAATCATCGAAGGAGCCTAAACAGCTTCCCCGAAATTTCTTTACCCTGCTGATGAAAGGTGAGTACTTATCACAGCAAACAGCAGTTTCATGGCTTCCCTACTTTATTTTTCTAGGCGGTATCGCTATGTTTTACATAACTAACCGTCATTTCGCCGAACGTAATGTTAGGGAAATAGATAAAGCAAATAAGGAACTGAAGGAGCTTCGCTGGGAATACATGACCAATAAAGCGGAATTGATGTTCCTGAGTAAGCAAACGGAAGTTGCTGAACGTGCAGAGAAACTTGGATTAAA
This sequence comes from Solitalea canadensis DSM 3403, assembly GCF_000242635.2. Lineage (NCBI taxonomy): Bacteria > Pseudomonadati > Bacteroidota > Sphingobacteriia > Sphingobacteriales > Sphingobacteriaceae > Solitalea > Solitalea canadensis. The sequence continues at coordinate 3,259,463 of NC_017770.1, read as the reverse complement.
AGAATCAACAGAACCACCTAAAAAGATAGTTGTAAAAAAGAATGAAAATTAAGACCGACATATTACTTCGTGTTTACGTAGCATATGCTGTTCTGTTTCTATTCGCTTTTGCTATCGTTTTCCGTATCTGGCAGTTGCAGTTTGTGCAAGGCAAGAAATGGGCACGCATGGCCGACAGTCTTACTACCAAATTTGTGAATGTGGAGGCTGTACGCGGTAGTATTTATTCAGAGGATGGCAGCTTAATAGCTACTTCCATGCCTGAATACGAAGTGCGTATGGATGTTAACGCTGATCCTATTACAGATGAAGTGTTTGGCGATAAGGTGGATTCCTTAAGCTATCGGTTGTCCAATCTTTTTAGAGATAAAACTTCTGCCGAATATACCCGTGCATTGAAGAAAGCGAGATCAGAAGGTCAACGCTATTTTTTGGTTCAACGTAAGGTCGATTATAATCAATTGAAGGAGCTGAAAACCTTCCCAATTTTTAATATGGGACGTTACAAAGGTGGCTTAATTGTTCTTCAAAAAAATAAACGAATTCTTCCATTTAAATTATTGGCTTCACGTACCATTGGGTATTACGTTCAGGATGTTAAGCCGGTAGGTTTAGAAGGTGCCTACAATGAATATATCTCAGGTAAAACGGGTAAACGGTTGATGCAACGTATTGCCGGTGGTGTCTGGATGCCTGTAAATGATGATGTGGAAATAGCACCTGTTGATGGCAGCGATATTATTTCAACTCTTAATGTAAATATTCAGGACGTTGCTCAAAATGCACTGTTAAAGCAACTAAAAGAGCAAAATGCAGCCAGTGGAACGGTAATATTAATGGAGGTTTCGACAGGAGAGATTAGGGCTATTGCCAATTTAATGCGTGTGGCTCCCGGGCAGTACGAAGAGAAATATAATACAGCAATTGGTGCGGCTACAGAGCCGGGTTCCACATTTAAGTTAGCTTCATTTTTAGTAGCGATTGAAGATAAGAAATTTGACCTGGATGATACCGTTGATGTGAGTAAAGGATATAGAGTATTTCGTGGACGTGTAATGAAGGATTCTCATACGCTGAAAGAGGGTAGGGTAACGATGAAAACCGTTTTCGAGCAGTCTTCCAATGTAGGAACTTCAGTTGCCATCTGGAAAGCATATAAGAATGATCCTGCTAAGTTTGTGGCTGGTTTGGAGCGATTGGGGTTGGGTAAACGTATGGGTTTACAAATTCCAGGAGAAGCCAGGCCTCATTTTAAGCATCCGGGTGATAAAGATTGGTATGGAACAACGTTACCTTGGTTGTCGATAGGCTATGAACAAACGATCACGCCCTTACAAACATTAACGCTTTATAATGCAATTGCCAACAATGGAACAATGGTGGCTCCAAAATTTGTAAAAGAGATCAGGTACTTAGGTAAAACAGTACAATCGTTTGATACCAAAGTATTGGCGGATAAGATCGTTTCTGACAGAACACTCGGAAAGGCTAAGGAACTGTTGGAGGCCGTTGTTCAGGAGGGTTCAGCTAAAGTGTTAAAAACATCTGTTTTTCCTATTGCGGGTAAAACAGGAACAGCTCAGATTGCGAATGGGAAATTGGGTTACAGAGGAAATTTGCGTTATCAGGCTTCATTCTGTGGATATTTTCCTGCTGATAATCCTAAATATTCAATGATCGTTTTGATCAATGAGCCAACCAATAAATTATACTATGGAGGGGCAGTTTCTGCTCCGGTATTTAAAGAAGTGGCCGATAAAGTATATGCAACTCAATTGGAAATTAATCCGGGTATCGAGAAGCAATACGTTAAAAATACGACCATGGTGCCTGTGGCTAAAGTGGGTTATCGTACAGAGACTGAATATATTTATAACAAGTTAGGTATTTCCATGAGTGGAAACACTAAAAGTACATGGATACATACTGCCAAATATGACAACGCTGTTAAGATGGCTGAAGTGGATGTACCAGAAAATGCAGTGCCTAACGTAATTGGAATGGGATTGCAGGATGCCATTTATTTATTGGAGAATGCTGGATTAAGAACAGTTGCAAGAGGAAAGGGTAGAGTTGTCGGACAATCAATTGCTGCCGGTGCCCAGATCATTAAAGGAAATACAATAGGATTAGAATTAAGATAGGCTATGAGACAGCTTAACAACATATTAGAAAATATTACTGTACTTGATATAAAGGGTTCATTAGATGTAACGGTTTCTTCCATTACGTTTGACTCTCGTGCTGTAAATGAAGGTTGTTTATTTGTTGCCGTTAAGGGAACAACAGTTGATGGCCATAAATTTATTGAACAGGCTGTAGGTAAAGGTGCTTCTGCTATTTTATGTGAGGAGTTCCCTTTAACCCTTTTGCCTGATGTTACTTATGTGAAAGTTGAGGATAGTCATGCTGCTTTAGGCTGGCTCGGTGCGGCATTTTATGAACATCCTTCTTCAAGATTGAAATTGATAGGTGTAACGGGAACAAATGGAAAGACCACTTGTGCTACTTTGCTTTTCAACTTGTTCAGAGGTTTGGGTTATAAATGCGGGCTCATATCAACGGTTCAGAATCAGATTGAAGACCGTGTGATTCCTGCTACGCACACTACACCTGATGCAATTGCCCTAAATGGCTTACTTGCTGATATGGTTAACGAAGGTTGTGATTACACTTTCATGGAAGTAAGTTCTCATGCACTTGCTCAAAAACGTATTGAGGGATTAGTATTCGTTGGTGGAATGTTTACCAACATTACCCATGATCACCTCGATTTTCATAAAACTTTTGACGAATACCTTAAGGCTAAGAAGTCATTTTTTGATCACTTACCAGCAGCTGCCTTTGCATTAAGTAACGTGGATGATAAGCGTGGAATGGTAATGTTGCAGAATACCAAAGCTAAAAAGAAAACCTACAGCTTAAAAAGCATGGCCGACTATAAGGCCAAGCTGATTGAAGATCACTTTACGGGAATGTTGTTAAACATTGATGGTCAGGAAGTATGGTTTAAGATGGTAGGTAAGTTCAACGCTTATAATTTATTAGCTGTTTATGCAGCAGCAACATTACTTGATCAGGATAAGCAAGAGGTTTTAAGTGTTTTAAGTACCCTCAATGGGGCTGAAGGTCGTTTTGATTATATCGTTGCACCGGATAAAAGGATTGGGATAGTTGACTATGCTCATACTCCGGATGCTGTTCAAAATGTATTGGAAACGATTCTTGAGATTCGTCGTCCTACCGAAAAGATCATAACAGTAATTGGTTGCGGAGGCGATCGTGATCGTACTAAACGTCCTGTTATGGCAAAAGTTGCTTGTGAATACAGTGATAAGGTTATTCTTACTTCTGATAATCCACGCACTGAAGATCCTCAGTTCATTATTAAAGAAATGGAAGCGGGTATTCCAGTATCAAAGAAAACCTCAACTGTTTCAATTACTGATCGTCGGGAAGCTATTAAAACTGCCTGTATGCTGGCTCAACCAGGCGACATTATTCTGTTGGCAGGAAAAGGGCATGAAAAGTATCAGGACATAAATGGTGTTAAGCATCATTTTGATGATAAAGAAGAGTTACTCACGCAATTTGGGAATTAAACATATACTGTCATCCTGAGGTACAAAGGATCTTTAGGTTACTCGCTTTGATTAACAGATGCTTCGTTCCTCAGCATGACACAAAAGGATATTAGGATACAGTTAACCAACAAAATATAAATACAAAAAGTAGATGCTTTACTATCTGTTCACCTGGCTTGATAAAGAATATGACTTCCCTGGAGCGGGGGTGTTTCAATATATCTCATTCCGCACAGCAATGGCGGTTATTCTTTCATTGATCATTACCACTGTTTTTGGACGTAGATTGATTAATGTCTTATTGAGACTGCAAGTTGGTGAAACAGTGCGTGATTTGGGATTGGCCGGACAAAAAGAGAAGCAGGGAACTCCTACCATGGGTGGTCTGATTATTATTGGGGGGATTTTGATTCCTACTTTATTGTTTGCGAAGATCAACAACATTTATGTAATCCTGATGATCATTACGACTATTTGGATGGGTGGTATTGGTTTTCTGGATGATTATATCAAAGTATTTAAGAAGGATAAAGAAGGTTTAGCTGGAAGATTTAAGATCCTTGGTCAGGTAATTATTGGTCTTGTTGTGGGCGTAACCATGTATTTTCACAAAGACGTGGTTATCCGCGAAAAGCTACCACAACAACAAATTCAGAGTCAGCAAGTGCTGGGAACAGATGCTAAAACTATCAGCTCAAGTCATTTTGGTAGTGATATGAAGTCGACCAAAACCAACGTGCCTTTTTATAAGAATAACGAGTTTGATTATGGTAAGGTATTAAAGTTCCTTCCTGATTATGAAAAATATACACCATTCATTTTTATACTGGCTGTAATCATCATTATTACTGCTGTGTCAAATGGTGCAAATATTACAGATGGTATTGATGGATTGGCAACGGGAACTTCCGCAATTATCGGAGTGGCACTTGGTGTTCTGGCTTACCTGTCAGGTAACCTGATCTTTGCAGATTATCTGAACATAATGTACATACCAAATTCGGGTGAGCTGATGGTATTCGCAGGAGCATTTATTGGTTCGTGTATTGGTTTTCTATGGTATAATGCATTCCCTGCGCAGGTGTTTATGGGCGATACAGGTAGCTTGGCATTAGGAGGAATTATCGCAACGTTCGCCATCATCATCCGTAAAGAATTATTGATCCCTGTTTTATGCGGTATATTCTTAGTAGAGAATTTATCAGTAATCATGCAGGTATCCTATTTCAAATACACGAAGAAGAAATTTGGAGAAGGACGCAGGATTTTCCTGATGTCGCCTTTACATCACCATTTCCAGAAGAAGGGGTATCATGAATCAAAGATCGTAACCCGCTTCTGGATTATTGGGATCATTTTGGCGATCGTATCAATTGTAACATTGAAGCTTAGATAATCAATGGCTGAACAACAAAAAATAGTGATTCTTGGAGCCGGTGAAAGCGGTGTTGGAAGTGCAATTCTGGCGCTGAAGCTAGGCTTTGAAGTTTTTGTATCCGATTTCGGAGCTATTGCTGATAAGTATAAATCACAACTTTCAGCCAGAGGAATTCGCTTTGAAGAATTGCAGCATACTGAAGCTGAAATTCTTTCAGCTCATGAAGTTATTAAGAGTCCGGGTATACCGGATAAAGCACCAATAGTTAAGAAAATTATTGAGAAAGGTATTCGAATCGTTTCAGAAATTGAGTTTGCCGGCAGATATAACAAGGCAAAAACAATTTGTATAACAGGAAGTAATGGTAAAACAACCACTACGATGCTTACCTATCACATTCTGCAAAAAGCGGGCTTAAATGTGGGATTAGCTGGTAACGTTGGACAAAGCTTTGCCAAGCAGGTGGCCGAAGATAACTACGATTATTATGTGTTGGAACTAAGCAGTTTTCAGCTAGATAATATGTATGAGTTTAAGGCCGATATCGCCATACTACTAAATATTACGCCTGATCATTTAGACAGGTATGATTATAAGATGCAAAACTATGTTGATTCAAAGTTTCGTGTCACCCAAAATCAAACTTCAGCCGATGCATTTATTTATTGCCTCGACGATGAAGAAACAATGAAAGTAATGGCTAATAACAAATTTGAAGCGCGGTTATTTCCATTTTCTTTAGCACAAAAAGTTGAACAAGGCGCTTACGCAACCGAAGACACAATTTACATTCAAACCAATAAAAATAATTTTAACATGACTATCTCAGAATTAGCATTGCAGGGTAAGCATAACGTAAATAATTCAATGGCGGCTGGTATTGCAGCAAAACTCCTGGAGATCCGCAGCGATAGTTTACGTGAAAGCTTAGGTGATTTTCAAAATGTGCCACACCGTTTGGAGCATGTGGCAAGAATTCAGGGTATTGAGTTCATCAATGACTCTAAAGCTACGAATGTAAATTCTGTTTGGTTTGCTCTTGAAAGTATGAATACCAAGGTGGTTTGGATTGCAGGAGGGGTAGATAAAGGTAATGATTATTCGATGCTTTATGAGTTGGTAAAAGATAAAGTTAAAGCGATCGTTTGTTTGGGAAAAGACAACAAAAAGATACACGATGCTTTTGATGATAAAGTTGAAATTATTGTAAATACGGCATCGGCCGAAGAAGCTGTAAATGTTGCCTATCATTTAGCAACTAAAGGGGATACGGTATTGTTATCGCCGGCTTGTGCAAGTTTCGACTTGTTCAAAAGTTATGAAGACCGTGGCGATCAGTTTAAAGCTGCAGTAAAAGAACTGTAGAGACACAATATATTACGGCTCTGCAATGTGGAAATGTTAATAGTTTTTTAGAATAAACAACAGATAATTTGACAATTTAAGGCTCAACAATAAACCGGGCCTGTTTACGAACCAATAGATTAACAGGTATTCATGAATTGGATTTTACAAAAAACTCGTGGTGACCGATGGATATGGCTGGTGGTGTTTGCGTTATCGATGATATCGGTATTGGCGGTGTACAGTTCTACCGGAACACTTGCCTATAAAAACGATGTTAATCCCTTTCATTTCCTTATCAAGCATGGCACTATGATCGTGGCCGGTTTAGCCATCATGTATTTTGCTCATTTGCTTGATCATCGTTATTATTCTCGTATTGCACAATTGCTGTTGTGGCTATCAATTCCGTTGTTGTTTTACACATTGTTGTTCGGTAATAGCATCAATAATGCAAGCAGATGGGTAACGCTACCAATTATTAATCAAACGTTCCAGTCTTCGGATTTAGCCAAGCTTGCTTTATTCATGTACCTGGCACGTGAGTTAACTAAACGCCAGGAAAAGATCAAAGATTTTAAACAAGGATTCTTGCCAATTTTTATAGCTGTTATCGGGGTTTGCGGGCTAATTGCACCTGCAAACCTTTCAACAGCACTAATGGTATTCGGAACCAGCATGTTGTTACTGCTGATTGGTCGTGTGAGTTTTACTCAGATGGCCATCGTTGGTATCGCCGGAGCCATATTGGTTGCAATGGTGGTGTTTTTTGGACCTCGTAAAGGGGTTTATAAAGCACGTGTAGAGGCTTTTTTACATCCTGAGATGGTACATTCTGATAAAAATTATCAGAGTGATCAGGCTAAAATCGCAATTGCAACAGGTGGAATAACAGGTAAAGGGCCTGGAAATAGTACACAACGTAACTATTTGCCTTCACCTTATGCCGATTTTGTATATGCAATTATTATCGAAGAATATGGAATGATTGGAGGACTGGCAATTTTGTCACTCTATCTGGTCTTTCTGTATAGATGCGTAAAAATAGTAACCCGGAGTCCAAAGGCTTTCGGGGCATTATTGGCTGCAGCTTTGAGCTTTAGTCTCGTTATTCAAGCTTTCGCGAATATGGCTGTAGCTACCAACTTGTTCCCTGTAACGGGTGTTGCTTTACCACTGGTCAGCATGGGAGGAACATCCATCTTATTTACCAGTGCCGCATTCGGAATTATCCTGAGTGTGAGCAGAGACCTGGAAGAAGCTGAAACAGGAGTACAAGGAGAAACAGCTTAGGGAATTTGTGAATTGGAGAATGTGAAAATTAACCATTGATCAAATTGATGTAATCACCCCGATAGTTATCGGAACTAATAGTGTGAAAGGTAATCGGTGTAATCATCAAAAATAATCAGTGTAATCAAACAAATAGTAGTGGAACAAACAAAAAAATCGGCGAGAGTAGTAATAAGCGGTGGAGGTACCGGAGGACATTTATTTCCTGCGATGGCAATTGCTGACGCATTGAAAAAGATTGACCCGGCTACAGAGATTTTATTTGTTGGAGCTTTGGGTAAAATCGAGATGGAAAGGGTGCCTGCGGCTGGATACGAGATTATCGGCTTGGATATTCGCGGGTTGCAACGTTCCCTGTCGTTTGAAAATCTGAAGTTCCCGATTCGTTTGATTAAATCATTACGCAAGTCATTCAACATTGTTAAGAACTTCAAACCAGATGTTGCGGTAGGAGTTGGTGGTTATGCATCAGGTCCTTTATTATACGCAGCAAGCTTAAAAGGAGTACCAACGGTTATTCAAGAGCAAAACTCGTATCCGGGTGTTACCAATAAATTATTAGCTAAAAGAGCAGCTAAGATCTGTGTTGCCTATGAAAACATGGATCGGTTCTTTCCAGCTGATAAACTGATGTTAACAGGTAACCCTGTTCGTAAGGATATTTTAGCAATAGAAGGGAAGAAGGAAGAAGCAGCTTCATTCTTTGGATTATCTCCAGAGAAAAAAACAATTTTTCTTACAGGCGGTAGCTTGGGAGCCCGTACACTGAACGAGAGCATTTTAGAACACCTTCATGAATTCAAAGATCAATCGATACAATTGATCTGGCAGTGTGGCAAGTTCTATTATAATTCACTAAAGCAACAGTTTAACGAGGCGGAATATCCAAACGTAAAACTGATGGAGTTTGTATCACGCGTCGACTTAGCTTATGCTCTTGCAGACATTATTGTTGCCCGGGCTGGAGCAAGCACTATTTCCGAATTATGTTTAGTAAAGAAACCTGCAATATTGGTTCCTTCTCCAAATGTTGCGGAAGATCATCAAACTAAAAATGCTATGGCACTGGTTAACAAGCAAGCGGCAATTTTAGTTAAAGATGCAGTGGCGAAAACGGAATTGGTTCCGGTAGCGATGCGTTTAATCGCGAATGAAGAGAAAAAGCAAAAACTGGCAAATAACATAGCTGAATTAGGTTTAAAAGATTCAGCAGTGGTGATAGCTAACGAGATATTGAAATTAATACAGTAGATAGGAGATGTGGGATGTGAGACAGGAGAACTATCAAATGTCTGCATTTTAAGTCTTATAAAATAAAGAAGAGGAGAGCTAAAGAGGTTTAGAGAGGCATTATCTCAAACCTAACGACTCAAATCTCAAATCTAAAAGAATGAAACTTGAAGCAATAAATAAGGTTTACCTGGTTGGAATTGGCGGTATTGGTATGAGCGGCCTGGCGCGATGGTTCAAGCATCGCGGGTGTGTGGTTGCGGGTTACGATCGCACTGAAACTCCTTTGACAAAAGAATTAGTGAATGAAGGTATTCCGGTTACTTATACTGATGATACTACATCCGTTATTGAGCCATTTAATGCACATACAGTTTCACTTGATACGCTTATTATTTATACACCTGCAATTCCTAAGGATAGTTCAATCTTAAACTTCTTTAGAACGGTAGGTTATGATCTGCAAAAAAGATCACAAGTACTGGGAATTATCAGCCAGGGGAGTTTTTGTATTGCTGTTGCGGGTACGCATGGAAAAACAACTACTTCAACAATCATTTCACATGTATTAAAAGATACTGGTTATGACTGTTCTGCATTTTTGGGAGGCATTAGCTCAAACTATAACACCAATTTGTTGTTGGGCGAAAACAATGTAATGGTAGTGGAAGCAGATGAGTTCGATCGATCGTTCCTGACTTTGCATCCTGATATTGCCGTTATCACTTCAATGGATGCCGACCATTTGGATATTTATGGAGATGCTTCGCATTTGCATGAATCATTCAATTTGTTTGCATCTCAGCTAAGTGAGAAGGGATTGTTAATTCATAAGAAAGATCTGCCATTACAACGTAAAGGTGTTTCCTATTCAGTTAATAATTCAGCGGCTGATGTAAATGCTGAAAACGTTCGCATTGAAAATGGAAACTATTATTACGATTATGTTTCAGCCGGTCGTGTTATTAAAGATTTAAATCTGGGTTTACCAGGTTTACATAATGTTGAGAATTCGGTTGCAGCTGTTCGGGTTGCATTAGAATTAGGAATTGAAGAAGGAAAAATTCGCAAAGCACTAGCTTCATTTAAAGGAGTGAAACGTCGGTTTGAATACATCATTAAATCAGATAATCTGATTTATATTGATGATTACGCGCATCACCCTGAAGAGTTAAATGCATGTTTAAACTCGGTTCGTCAATTATATCCGGGTAAAAAACTAACGGTTGTATTTCAACCGCATTTGTTCACACGCACGCGTGATTTCGCGACTGAATTTGCACAAAGCCTGAGTAATTGTGATGAACTCATTTTGCTGGATATCTATCCGGCACGTGAACTTCCGATAGAAGGCGTGGATTCACAAATGATCTTAGATATGGTAACCATCAGCAATAAAAAGCTGTGCTCAAAAGCTGATCTGGTTAACCTGATCAATAAAAGTGAAACAGAAGTGTTGGTAACTGTGGGTGCCGGCGACATTGATACGTTGGTGGAGCCGTTGAGAAAGAAGCTTGCATAGTGTGATAAGTTTATAGTCCATAGACCATGGACCATAGATTAGTAAAAATAATTATATAAGAAACCATGGTCTATGGACTATGGTCTATCGACAAAAAACAAATGAAAAATATCAATTGGAAACGAGTCTTCATGCTGTCTGTCTGGGCGATCAGTCTGGTGGGAGTGATGGTTCTTTTGAGTTTTGTTTCCAATCGTCAGGATAAGATGGTCTGTAAGGGAGTTAAGATCAATATTGAGGGCAAAAACTTTTTGGTTGAAAAAGGAGATATTCTTACACTCATGAATAAAGTGTTGCCTCAATTTGTTTCACGCCCGTTGGATGAAATTCCGGTAGAGGAAATTGAGAAGGTAGTGCGAATGAATCCATTTGTTGAACGTGCAGATATATTTATAGACCTGGATGGAATAGTAAGAATCAATGTTCAGCAACGTGAGCCGATCGTGCGGATCATCAATAAGAACTATCAAAGCTTTTATATTGATAAAAAAGGGCGAAAAATGCCATTGTCACTGAATTTCTCGCCGCGGGTAATGGTTGCGAACGGGTTTATAGATGAGCTGCCTGCTTATAACGATACGTTAAAAACAGCTACAGCAAAACAAATATTTGAATTAGCTCAGTTTACCACAAATGAAAAAAATGAGTTTTGGAGTGCACAAATTGAGCAGGTATATGTAAACGATAATGAAGATTTGGAGTTGGTACCTCGTGTTGGAGATCATCGTATCCTGTTAGGAAATACAGAAGGGTTGGAGCAACGTATGAACAACCTAATGGTGTTTTACAAAAAGGCATTACCTAGAATGGGGTGGAATGAATACAAGATTATCAATATAAAATACCAGAACCAGGTAATTGGGATCAGAGATAGTTTGATAAGAAAGCAAGTCACATCAACCGATACATTAAAAACAGACAGCACAAGAATAAATTAGTTATGGAGAACTCAGACATAGTTGTTGGATTAGACATTGGTACTACAAAGATCTGCGTAATTGTTGGACGCAGAACTGAACATGGAAAGATAGAGGTGTTGGGAATGGGTAAAGCCGATTCTCCCGGTGTAAGCCGTGGAACTGTTACCAATATCGAGAAAACTGTACGTGGTATTCGTGAGGCGGTGGAAATAGCAGAATTAAAATCAAACGTTGAAATTAATGTAGTAAATATTGGTATTGCAGGTCAGCATATTAAAAGCCATCAGCACAGAGGTATGCTAACCCGTAGCAATACAACAGATGAAATTAGCCATGCCGATGTGGATAAGCTAATTTCTGACATGCATAAACTGGCAATGAATCCGGGTGAAAAAATCATCCATGTGTTGCCTCAGGAATACGTGATTGATAACGAGCCAGGTATTTTAGATCCGGTAGGTATGTCGGGTGTACGTATGGAAGCTAACTTTCATATCATTACCGGTCAGGTTACTTCTGTTCAAAATATCATTAAGTGCGCAACAAAAGCCAGCTTAGGTTACGATGATATCATTCTTGAGCCGTTGGCGTCAGCAGAAGCTGTATTGAGTCCAGAGGAAAAAGAAGCAGGAGTAGTGTTAGTGGATATTGGGGGCGGAACTACCGACGTAGCTATTTTCTATCGTGGTTTAATACGTCATACGGCAGTTATTCCGTTAGGAGGTAATATCGTTACCGATGATATTGTTGAAGGTTTAGCAATCCTTAAAGCACAAGCAGAAGTACTTAAAACTCGCTTCGGATCAACGCTGGCAGACGAAAACGCAGAAAATGAAATCATCTCAATACCAAGTCCGGTGAAAGGACGTCAGCCTAAAGAAGTATCAGTAAGAAATCTTGCTTACATTATTCAGGCGCGTATGGAGGAGATTATTGAGCACATATATTATGAGATACAATGTTCAGGATACGAGAAAAAACTTATCGCAGGTATTGTATTAACCGGAGGTGGAGCACAGTTGAAACATTTGCCTCAATTGGTGGAATATGTTACCGGATTGGATGCTCGTATCGGTTATCCGAATGAACACATTGCGAAGTCAAACCAAACGGAAGTGGTTAGTCCGATGTATGCAACAGGTATAGGTTTGGTTATAAAAGGACTTCAGGCTTTAGAAGAAGACAGGATGAAGAATGATAATGTGGTTTCTGCCGATAAACAAGTGCACCAACCACAGGCAGATCGCAAACAATGGCTTAAAAAATTCATTGATCCGATCAAAGATTTCATCCGTGAGGATATTGACGACAAGGATTACTTAAAATAGAACAACGAACGATAAGTATTTCAATAAACAAACATATTTATACGACGGTAATGGTGGAAAAAGTGTTAATAGTTATCAACAATGGCTGGGTTTTTCCACATTCAACTGTTCTGAGCTTAAAAAAGGGCATTGAAATAGCTAATATTACATTGCGAAATTGAATTCAAAAATTTACGACGCTTAAACATCACGATAATGGAATTCGAAATGTACAAAGAAAAATCATCAATTATCAAGGTAATTGGTGTTGGAGGTGGAGGTGGAAACGCAGTCAATCACATGTACCGTCAAGGTATTAAAGGAGTTGACTTCATTATCTGTAATACCGACGCCCAGGCGCTGGAATTAAGTCCGATTCCTAACAAGGTTCAACTGGGTTCCAGTTTAACTGAAGGTCGTGGTGCCGGCTCAATTCCTGAAGTTGGTCGTAACTCAGCAATTGAAAATGTGGATCAGATCCGTGAGATGCTGGGGTCAAATACAAAAATGGTGTTCATCACTGCCGGAATGGGCGGAGGTACAGGAACAGGAGCAAGCCCTATCATTGCCAAAGCGGCAAAGGAAATGGGAATTCTAACTGTTGGTATCGTAACTACACCGTTTAAGTTTGAAGGTCCGCGCCGTATGGCTCAGGCCGATTTAGGATTAGAAGAGTTTAAAAGGAGCGTTGATACACTTTTGGTTATCTCTAACGAAAAAGTGCGTCAAATGTGTGGGAATCTGCAACTGTCAAATGCTTTTGCAGAAGCCGATAATGTATTGACTACAGCTTCAAAAGGTATTGCGGAAATTATCACCGTTCCGGGATATATTAACGTAGATTTTGAAGATGTTAAAACAGTAATGAAAGATAGCGGTGTGGCTATCATGGGTTCTTTTGCAGCTGAAGGTGAAAATCGTGCACGTAAAGCGGTGGAAGGAGCTATGGCATCTCCGTTATTGAATGATAACGAAATAGAAGGAGCTCGCTATATTCTGTTAAATATCACTTCAGGTACAAATGAGGTATTAATGGATGAGGTAACTGAAATAACGGATTATATTCAGTCAAAAGCAGGTTCTACAGCAGATATTATCTGGGGTAACTGTAACGACGATTCATTGGGCGATGCTATTTCTGTAACGCTAATCGCTACTGGTTTTAATACCAAAGCTGAACGTTATTCGGCTCAAGCCACTGCAAAAGTGGTTGATACGCCTCCAGTTCCGCAAGAGCCTGAGCGAAAAGTGATCAGCTTGCATGAGGAAACAGAGCCTGAACAAGATATGATGCAGGTGAATGTGATGAAAAATAAGTCACTGGAGCCTTCAATTAAAAAGGTTGAACAACAACCACAGGTAAATGTACAGCCTCAACAGGCTCCTAACATTCGCCAGGTGTCGATGTTTGACTTGTTTGGGGTTGAAACTAATGATGAAAGCAATTCGTCATCGAATACATTTGAGTTTAGTGTTTCTAAAAGAGCTCAGGAAGAACCTTTGCCTATTGCAGAGCCAGAAACTCCAGTTTCAGTAGTAAACGTTCCGGAGGACGAAAATCTGTCGGAGGAAGAAATTATGAGAAGAAATCTTCAGATTTCGAGAGAACGTATTATGAAACTCAAAAATCTGAGCATTCGTTTGAATAGTAATGGGGGGTTGAATGAGTTAGAGAGTGTGCCTGCTTATGTTCGTAAGAATATGAAGCTTAAGGAAACGCCTCATTCGTCGGAACAACATATTTCTCGTTTTACCTTGTCGGACGACAATGATGGAACAGAAATACGCCCTAATAACTCATTCCTGCACGATAATGTAGATTAGGTATCGTAGAAAGTTATAAAAAAATCCCGGCATTACCGGGATTTTTTTATAACTTTCGCAGCCATATTTACTAGAAGTAAAGAAATAATAATCAAACCATTATTAAATAACCCTGTTGATAAATCTGCAATTAACTTTTATTTTTGCAGACTTTCAAAGATTTTAAAACACTAAAATTTAAGGCATTGGATATTTTCGAGAAGATTAAGGAGAAGAGAGGTCCTATTGGACAGCATTCTAAATGGGCTCACGGATATTTTGCTTTCCCTAAATTGGAAGGTGAAATAGGCCCACATATGATGTTTCGTGGTAAGGAACATTTAGTATGGAGTTTAAATAACTATTTAGGCTTGGCAAACCACCCTGAAGTACGTAAGGCAGACGCAGAAGGTGCAGCAGAATATGGTTTAGCTCTTCCTATGGGTGCTCGTATGATGTCGGGTAACTCAAATAATCATGAAGCTTTAGAAAAAGAGCTTGCCGAATTCGTTGGTTTTGAAGATGCATTCTTATTAAACTTTGGTTATCAAGGAATGGTATCTATCATCGATACATTAGTTGATCGCCATGATGTTATTGTGTATGATGCTGAGGCTCATGCTTGTATCATCGACGGAGTTCGTTTACACCAAGGTAAACGTTATGTATATACGCATAACGATATGGATAGCCTTGAGAAACAATTACAACGTGCAGAAAAATTAGTTGAAGGTACTCCTGGTGCTATTTTAGTAATTACCGAAGGTGTATTTGGTATGTCAGGTGTACAAGGTAACTTAAAAGATATCGTTGCACTAAAAGAAAAATATAACTTCCGTTTACTAGTTGACGATGCCCATGGTTTTGGAACAATGGGTAAAACCGGTGCAGGTACTCATGAGGAGCAAAACTGTATTGAAGGCATCGATGTGTACTTTGGTACTTTTGCTAAATCAATGGCAGGTATTGGTGGTTTTGTAGCAAGTACTGAACAAGTTGTAGAGTTTTTGCGTTACAATATGCGTTCTCAAACATTTGCAAAATCGATCCCTATGCCAATGATTGTAGGTTTACGTAAACGTTTAGAGTTGCTAAAAACAAATCCTCAATTAAAAGCTAAACTTTGGGAAATTGTTAATGCTTTGCAAGGTGGTTTAAAAGAATTAGGTTTCGATATTGGTAAAACCAACACACCGGTTACTCCAGTATTTATGCATGGTTCGTTAACTGAAGCAACTAACCTGATTGTTGATTTACGTGAGAATTACAGCATTTTCTGTTCAATTGTTACGTATCCGGTAATTCCTAAAGGTGTTTTAATGTTACGTTTAATTCCTACAGCTGCTCATAGTCTTGAGGATGTAAAACGTACATTAACGGCATTTAGTGAAGTGAAAGAAAAATTAGCAGAAGGTCAATACAAAGAAACAGAAGAGTTTGCGGCTCCACGCTAATTTATAATTTGATGATAATAAGGAATCCCGTTCTGGTTTTACCCCGAACGGGATTTTTTGTATTCTTTAATGTATAGCAATGAGGAGTTTTTTGTACTGTTATTTCGACACACTTATGCGAATCATATACAGAAAAGTGTTATTAAAAGACAAATATTGCTTAATGGTAGATTTAAATTAAAGCTGTTCAAAACCAATAGTTTATAATTTTTATAATTTGTAAGAACAAACAATTTAGAGTTTAAAACCGTTAATAATTTACTTAAAGATCAAATACTATGTCTCAAATCATAAAATTGGCTTACTATTTGATTAAAACAGTTCCAAATGGTCGGGTGGCCGAGTGGTTAGGCAAGTGTCCGCAAGACGCTATACAGTAGTTCAAATCTGCTCTCGACCTCTAACAAAATCTGCCGTTTAATACGTGCCTGAATTTTTTCATTTTTACTATAAGCCTTCGGAAACGAGGGCTTTTTTTACAACTTGAATCAGCTCAAAAGCACTATATTGCAGAAATAGACCGATAATTTTTAAGAAAATACTTTAGTATGCGCTAATTGTTTTCTATACTTGTTAGACAAAATTTTAACCATGGAAAAATACAATCAGTTCAAACAATTGTTAGCATCATTAGAAGAAGATGCTGAGAAATTCTACAACAAAGGTAACAATGCTGCTGGAACTCGTGTTCGTAAAGGTATGCAAGACCTAAAAAACCTGGCTTCTGAAATTCGTAAAGAAGTAACAGATTTAAAAAACAAAGAAAAATAAGAATCCATAAGTTGAAGCCCTTAAAAGCTTCTTTTATGAAATCGGTATAAGGCTAACCATTACGGTTGGCCTTGTTTTTTTACAAATGCGTAGTTATACGCTATGTTGGCTTTTGCTTACTCATTATCTTTGGATCAGGAAAGCAAACAAATACACATCTTACTCTATGATCGAAAGCCGGAATATTAATTTATGGTAACATAAATTAATATTTCGGCTTTCTTTATTGATAATCTCCTAATAATCTTTCAGTTATAATTTTTGGAAATATCTTTTTATTTTATTTAAAAAGTTTCAAATTCATTTTAATTTCGTTATGGATTTAACAAAATACACCTTATTTTAGGTTGATTTATATTTACATTCATGACCAACCGACGAGACTTCATAAAAACAAGTGGATTAGCACTTGCCGGAATTGGATTAGGCGCAAATAATGCATTTTCTTTTATTCCTACTGTTTACACCTCTAAAAGGCCTGAGCTGGCTAAAAGACATTTTACAAGCCCAGCTGTAGAAGCTAAGATTAAAGAGGTAACCTCAAAACTTAAAGACCAGAAACTTGCCTGGCTCTTTGAAAATTGTTTCCCTAATACGTTAGATACTACTGTTTATCATAAAACAATTGATGGTAAGCCCGATACTTTTGTAATTACAGGTGATATTGATGCCATGTGGTTACGAGACTCATCTGCACAAGTGTGGCCGTATGTTCCTTTAGCAAAAAATGACAAGAAGCTTCAGTCTTTACTGGCTGGAGTAATTAACCGACAGGCGAAGTGTATCTTGATAGATCCTTATGCAAATGCATTTAATGATGGCCCGAAGGGCAGTGAATGGGAAAAAGATCTTACGGAAATGAAACCTGAGTTGCACGAACGTAAGTATGAACTTGATTCAATTTGTTATCCTATTCGTTTAGCTTACGGTTATTGGAAATCAACCGGTGACGTCGCTGTTTTTGGTGATGAATGGAAAAAGGCGATGGAACTTGTTTATCACACCATGATTGCGCAACAGCGAAAAACGGAAAGAGGACCTTACAAGTTTCAGCGCGTTACCGGATGGCAGAGTGATACAGTTGCCGGAGCTGGTTATGGGGCTCCAATTAAGCCTGTGGGATTAATTGTTTCTATTTTCCGTCCTTCGGATGATGCAACAATTTATCCTTACTTAATCCCCTCTAATTTATTCGCTATTGTATCCTTACGTCAACTTGCAGAGATAATGAAAGAGGTGTACAAGGATGAAGCTATGGCTACTAAATGCACCAACCTTGCTAATGAAGTTGAAGCAGCAGTTGATAAATACGGAATTGTTGATCACCAGAAATACGGTAAGGTCTATGCCTTTGAAGTGGATGGGTTTGGCAATTACGTTTGTATGGATGATGCCAATGTACCTAGCTTATTAGCACTCCCATATCTTGGCTGTTGTGCTAAGAATGAAAACATCTATATCAATACCCGGAATATGGTATGGTCTGAATATAATCCTTATTTCTTTAAAGGCAAGGCTGCTGAGGGCATTGGCGGACCACATGTTGGTTTAGATTATATCTGGCCGATGAGTATCATTATGAGAGCCTTTACAAGCTCAAGTGACGAGGAAATAAGAAATTGCATTAAGGTATTAAGAGATACTGATGGAGATACCGGCTTTATGCATGAATCTTTCCATAAAGATGATCCTGCCAAATTTACACGTAAGTGGTTTGCCTGGGCTAATACCTTATTTGGTGAATTAATTATCACTATGTTAAAAGAAAGACCGCAGGTGCTGGATTTGAAGTAGTTGATTATGGGTTGAGGGTTACGTGTTATTTCTCAATTATAAGTGATAGCTTAAAGTTGTATTATTCTCGAATAAAGATTTTGGAATTTTACGGCTTTAAGCTATTATTTTTCTTTACAGAGGTATTACACCTTCGGTGCTGGATTGGATCAATCTGAAAGTTGGTGAGGGAGAGTTTAAGACAGTAAGCATGTATCACGCTGAGGAATGAAGGAGTTGGAATTTGAAAGTGCTTTGATGTAACAGATTCTTCGTGCCTCAGAATGACAAATTATGGGTGTAATTAGGCGATTTTAATCTTTATCTTGATGAGAAGCGATTTTACTCACTCTCCTTAATAAAAAAACGTTCAAGGCATTTTTCTCTGAAATGACCAAATTGGCCAATACCCAAGCCGATAAGACAAATCACTTTTAACACGTCGGAACTGATGTAATATAAATGAAGTTTGGATGGAGTTGGTGTTTGTCCATCAATGATCAACTGTACCCGTTGATGTAATGTAGGCAGCAACCAAAAAGTTTGAATGGCAACGATGCCGAGTAAAATACTGATCAGAATGTTGGTTTTCCGACCGTATCCGTTAATAAAGGCAAATCCAAGCGTAAAGAGGGCTAAAATAATTTCAACACGATTGAGTGCCATAAAAACGATTCTGCCCACTTCAACACCCACTTGTAAACTTAAATGTGGGGCAGTGAATTTAGCAGGAGCTTCCATAAAACTAATCGCACAAACAAATCCAAGCCAGATAAAAGTAATTGCAATAGGTAACGAATGCTTTAGTTTTGCCATATTACAATATAGAAAGATTGCCGTTATTACGGAAGTGTTCAATCTTGAAGTTAAACATTTCTGCCATTCGTTGAGCTCGCCATAACGCTTCGTTTGCCTTTTCTCCTTCAAATAAACTGTTTACAGTACCGGAAAATAAAATGAGCCAATGATCGAAATGTTCCTTTTGTACAGGGAGTTTTGCATGGGGAGGGAAGGGACTGCCTGTGTACCCTGGTTCAGAAAATAAGATAGTATTCCAAAAGCTATACATCTTCTTTAAATGGACATCCCACTTATCTTTAATAATACCATTGAAAATTGGCCCCAAAAGGCTATCGTTCTTGATTTTATCATAAAATGTATCCACCAAGAGTTGTATATCTGAAAAGTTACTTATATCATTTTTGATAATTTGCATATAATATAGCTGCTTTAAGCACAGTTCTCCACGATACAAAATTAGTAAGAATACTTAGTAGAGTTCATGACTTTTGTCAGTTTATCATGAAAGATGCATAAAATTACATTAATGTGATCTTTTAAGCGATAATTAAAATATATATCTGTATGGTTCAGTTATTTAACTAAAGTTTTATTGAACTAATTTTAGTGCATAATTATTACTTTTTAGTATATTATGTAATGTATTGATTTTCAATTTGTTATGTTTTGGTTTGAAATTGACTGCTATGTTTTCTATACTCTGATTGAGGGGATTTTCAGACAGTTACAATGAACTATAATGGTGGAAATGTGGAAAAAAACAGCTTTAAACGCGCTTTTTTGTAGTTGAAATTTTTGTTTTATGAAACAAAAGCTATTACATTAGCTATGGAATAACCTAATCAGTATTTACCAAACATTAAAAGGAGTATCTTAAAATGAAAAAATTTAATGAATTCAAAGCTTTGTTGTCATCATTAGAAGGTGATGCAGATAAGTTCTACAACAAAGGTAACAATGCTGCCGGTACTCGAGTACGTAAAGGTATGCAGGATTTGAAAAACCTAGCTCAGGAAATCCGCATGGAAATCCAGGAAACAAAAAACAAGGCTGAAGCATAGTTCATCCAAAAACCTAAAAGAAAATGTCCCGTTAGCTTATAGCGGGACATTTCTTTTTTATAAGCCGCGACGGCTTAAATTAATAGTTTTTTACAGCAGCAACTACTTTTGCTTTTAGTTCAGCACTGATATTTACCAATGGTAAACGAACCGTGTTACCACAAATATTCAACTCTTCTAAAAATGCCTTTACACCAGCAGGGCTTCCTTCTGCGAAAAGCATACTTATAATGTCAGTAAGTTTATAATGTAATGGGCGAGCTTCGTCAAATTTACCTTCCAAACATTTGCGAATCATTGAAGAGAAATCAGCTGGGAAGGCGTTTCCTACAACCGAAATAACTCCTTCTGCACCTAATGCAATCATTGGTAGTGCAAGGCCGTCATCACCCGAAATAAATAGGAAATCTTTTGGTTTGTTTTTAATGATTTCCATAAACTGTTCAAAGTTGCCTGAAGCTTCTTTTATACCGATGATATTTGAAAGTTCAGCTAAACGTAAGGTTGTTTGAGCAGTCATGTTTGACCCAGTGCGCCCCGGAACATTGTATAAAATTATAGGAAGAGGTGAGTTTTCAGCAACTAGTTTATAGTGCTGATAAATCCCTTCCTGGGTAGGTTTGTTGTAATATGGACTAACAGACAGGATTGCGGAGAAACCGTTAGTTTTAAAGTTTTTTACTTCTTCAACTACAGCAGCTGTATCATTACCACCAATTCCGGCAACCAAAGGAACACGATTCGCATTCACTTCAACTACAAAATCAAGTATCTTTCGCTTTTCTTCCTTTGAAAGGGTAGCAGTTTCACCTGTTGTACCCATTGGCACCAGGTATTCAACACCTCCGGCAATTAAATGCTCGATCAGGTTTCTCAGGCCCGGAAAATCAATACTTCCATCCGGATTAAAAGGGGTAACCAATGCAACGCCCGTTCCGCTCAGTCTTCTAGTCATTCTTAATTAATGAAAGATAATGTAATACTTGGGCGGTAAAATTAACAATACTTGTGTCTTTTTTACAATCAATCATGAAATCATATACAAAACTTTCTTCGGGTAGGTATTGTGCGATCTTAAAATTTGCATGCGCTTTTAATGCTAAATACGAAAGAGTTGTATTAGTTTGAGCAGAAAGATTAATTAATACATCATACGTTGTTGATTGAAGTTCATTTACTGTCGTTTTTTTAGGTAACGATAGTAGATTTAGCTCTTTTGGTGTAATAAAATTAAAATTTCTTGCTTCTGTTCGAAATTCAGGCAAATCCTTTTCGCTAATAAGGCATAAGGCAACAGTTTTTTTCTGTTGCTGGGCTAAATTGAAAGAAATTTCCTTTAGTGCTTTAATTTCTTCTAATTGTGACGCATTGTATAAAATCAAGAAGCTGTTGGCTTTGTCGAGGCCCAACTGTTTTGCCTGGCGTGCAACCTTCGCTGCTTCGCGTTTTAAAAAGTAATTTGCTAAAAAAGTTCTCATTTGGTTGGTTTAATTCAGCATGCTCATTAGATCTTTATCAGAAATAATCGGAATGTTTAAATCGGTTGCTTTTTTTAGTTTGGATGGGCCCATGTTATCTCCGGCCACCAGGAAATTCAGTTTAGATGATATGCTGCTCAACATTTTTCCCCCATTGGCTTCAATAAGATCTTTCAGCTCTTCACGTCCAAATCCCTCAAAAACTCCTGAGATAAGGAAAGTTTTTCCTTCCAGTTTGTTGCTTGCCAACACAATTTCTTTTTCTTCAACTTCAAACTGAAGCCCGTCTTGCTTAAGCTGCTCAATCAATAAACGGTGATTGTTTTCAGCAAAGTATTCGGTAACACTCTCTGCAATACGTGTACCTATTTCATTAACTTCAGTTAATTCAAGCAAACTAGCGTTTGCAAGGTTATCAATATTTTTAAAATGTTGTGCTAATTTTTTTGCAACAGTTTCTCCAACATACCTGATTCCTAATCCGAAAAGTACCTTTTCAAAAGGCATTTGCTTGGATTGCTCGATGCCTTCAATTAAGTTATTGACAGATTTTTCGCCCATACGCTCCATTTGGCGTAGTTGGTCTCGTTTATCTTTTAAAGCATAAATGTCAGAGATATTATGCAACAATTCGGCGTTGTAGAGTTGAACAATGGTTTCATCACCCAAACTGTCGATATTCATCGCTTTTCGTCCGGTGAAATGCTGCATTTTACCAATAATCTGGGGTGGACAGCCAGAATCATTAGGGCAGTACCAAGCGGCTTCTCCTTCAGTTCTTGTTAATGTTGATCCGCATTCAGGGCAAGTTGTGGTAAACAGCGTAGGAGGCAATCCATTTGGACGTTTATCCAAATTAACTTTAATGATTTTCGGGATAATTTCTCCGCCTTTTTCCACTAATACGGTATCGCCTTCGCGCACATCTAAACGTTCAATTTCATTGGCATTATGCAGTGTTGCTCGTTTAACAGTAGTTCCGGCTAATAATACAGGTTGTAAGTTTGCTACAGGAGTAACGGCGCCTGTTCTTCCAACCTGATAGGTGATAGAAAGAAGCTTTGTTTCAACCTCTTGTGCTTTGTATTTATAAGAAATGGCCCAACGAGGAGATTTAGCAGTAAACCCTAATTCTTGCTGTTGAGCATAGCTATTTACTTTAATTACAATTCCATCGATATCAAACGATAGTTTAAAGCGTTCATCTTCAAAAAGATGAATGAAGTCAAGAACTTCGTTTATATTCTTGCAAAGTTTAATGTGTTCTGATACTTTAAATCCCCAGCTTTTTACAGCCTGTAAACTTTCCCAATGTGTTTTGTAAGGAAGATTATCGCCGTACAAAAAGTAAAGGAAACAGTCTAACGGACGTTTTGCTACTTCTGTAGAATCTTGCATTTTCATTGTGCCCGAAGCAAAGTTGCGAGGATTGGCAAATGGCTGTTCTCCGTTTTCTTCACGTTCGGCATTGAGCTTTACAAAAGCTGCTTTGTGCATAAATATTTCACCTCTGATCTCAAATTCAGCAGGAAAACCTTCTCCTTTTAATTTATGAGGAATGGTTTTTATCGTTTTAACGTTTGTGGTAACATCATCTCCTTTAGTGCCATCTCCACGAGTTACCCCACGCGCTAATTTGCCATTTTCGTAAGTCAGACTCATGGAAAGTCCGTCGAACTTAAGCTCACAAACATATTCAAAATCATCACCTAAAGCCTTCCTGATCCGGTTATCAAAGTCAATTAGATCCTGTTCAGAATAAGTATTACCCAATGATAACATTGGATATTTATGCTGTACGGTTTTAAATGTTTTAGTGATCTCGCCACCCACTTTCAGTGTAGGAGAATCAGGTTCCTGCAATTCAGGAAATTCCCGCTCTAGATCTACTAATTGCTTTAATTTCTGGTCAAAATCATAGTCAGAAATGGTAGGGTGAGCAAGTACGTAATAGTTATAGTTATGTTGATTGAGTTCGGCAGTTAAAGCCTCGATTGTTTTTTTTGCTTCTTCGATTTGCATAGCAAGCGAAATTAGGTATTGCTAATTAAATTTTTGATTCTATTTCATCGAAAATCTTCATAAAATGATCAATGAGTGTGTCTTTATAGGTTGTAAGAACCTGTTGTAGCTCTTCTTTAGTTTCTTCAGTAAAATGGGTACCCCAAACTCCATAACATATACGGTTAAGCGCGTAAACCAACTTTTGATAATCAGTATAAGAAAATAAATATTGATTCTCCACAAACTTATCATAGAAACTGAAGAACGTTGCCGGTTCTAGAATGTTGTTTATCGATAAATAGTTAAGCAGGATTGAACGATCAGCTTGTTTTAAATGCGTATAAAACTTGGCAACATCTATTTTTTGCGTTTCAATCAACAAACTGTCTAATATCAATTCTAATCCGATATGGGCAAGAATGAACGGACGCACCTGTGTTCCCACAAGCAGTGGGGTGATGACTTCTTTTACTTTATCAGTTTCATTCTTAAAAAAAGTGGATGAGTGAAAGTATTTGTCGACCATTAAGTGCTTTTGCCACCCTTTGTAAATTGATAATAAAGACTGGTCTGCCGAAAGTTTGTCATGAAATTTATGAGGATGGATGTTCCAGGTTTTATTAAAGTTTTTGGTAAGATCAGGAAGTACTAAACCCAATACAAAGTTGGAGTCATGTGCTTGCTGGTCGAAATAATAGTGAGAGAGAAAGTTCATTTATTGGGATTACACCTTTTGTTGATTACACTGATTTTTTATTTGATAACACTGATTCTTGAACTCTTCCGGGGCGAGTGAGTGATCGTAAACTCTTCTCGTTTAGGAGAGGGATGTGGTTAAAACCTTTAAAGTAGAAAGCAAATTAATCATAATTAATTATCTTTGGCGCACTCACCATTCATCTAAACGCACTTTATTTCAGGATTAGGTTATTAATCGGTGTAATCTAAATCGAAAAATCGGTGTAATCAATACAGGGTAATCGGTGTAATCAAATTAGAAATCAGAGTAATCGTAGAAATTATGAATTTTGTAGAAGAATTGCGTTGGCGCGGCATGCTGCATGATATCATGCCTGGTACTGAAGAGAAACTGAATGAAGGCGTTATTGCCGGTTATATTGGTTTTGACCCTACTGCAGACTCATTGCACGTTGGTCACTTAACCCAAATTATGACATTGATTCACTTTCAAAAAGCAGGACATAAGCCTTATGCGCTTGTAGGTGGAGCAACCGGTATGGTTGGTGATCCTTCAGGAAAATCGCAGGAACGTAATCTTCTTTCTGCTGAAATTTTGAACCATAATCAGGCCGCTATTAAGAAACAATTGGAGAAATTCCTTGATTTCAACAGTGGTGCTAACAGTGCTGAAATGGTGAATAACTATGATTGGTTCAAAGAATTTAGCTTTTTAGATTTTATCCGTGATGTAGGAAAACACCTTACCGTTAACTACATGATGGCTAAGGATTCGGTAAAAAAACGTCTTGAAGGTGATAGCGGTCTTTCATTTACAGAGTTCAGTTACCAGTTAATTCAGGGTTACGATTTTTACTACTTATGGAAACATAAAGGCTGTTTCCTTCAAATGGGTGGTTCTGATCAATGGGGTAATATTGTTACCGGAACTGAGCTGATCCGTAGAAAGGCTCAAGGAGAAGCTTTTGCGTTAACCACACAGCTAATTAAGAAAGCCGATGGCAATAAATTTGGTAAAACAGAAAGCGGTGCGGTGTGGTTAGATCCTTCACGTACCTCTCCATATAAATTTTACCAATTTTGGTTAAATGCCAGTGATGAAGATGCTAAAAACTGGATTCGCATTTTTACGTTAAAATCTAAGGAAGAATTAGAGGCTTTAGATGCAGAACACGATGTTGCACCTCACTTACGTGTTGTACAAAAAGCTTTGGCAAAAGATATTACTATCAGAGTGCACTCTGAAGATGATTATGAGACTGCTGTAAAGTCATCTGAATTTTTATTCGGAAACGGTTCAATTGACTTTTTGAACGGATTGAGCGATGATAACTTGTTAGGTATTTTTGACGGAATCGAACAGTTCCAGGTATCAAAAGAAGAACTATCGGCAGGGGTAAATGTTGTTGATTTGCTGGGTGATAAAGCCAAAGTATTTCCTTCAAAAAGTGAAGCAAAGAAAATGATCCAGGGTGGAGGAGTTAGCCTGAATAAAACAAAAGTTGGTGGAGTAGATCAATTGATCGATCAATCAAGTTTGATTAACAACAAGTTTATTGTTGCTCAGAAAGGTAAGAAGAATTATTTCCTGCTTATCGCGGAGTAATTATTAATAAAATTCTAAAGAAAACGGCTTTGAGTAATCTCAAAGCCGTTTTCTTTAGAACTAAAAGGTAGCTTTCTCGTTTACTAATTCCATCTGAAATTGTAATAACATACGTTCAGTTTCCTGTTTTACTGTTGATACCTTATCCAAAATTGCGGTTGTTGTTTCAAATGTTTTATTATAAACATGCACATTAAACTCGCTTAAAGTTGACGAAACGGTAGGTTTATCGTGCAGTAGATAGTTGGAGTATCCATCAGAGAGATCAACATCCTGAATGGCGAAAATCGAAGTTTGTTTACTCATTTCAACGTTCGTTCTAAGTGTATGAATCAACTCATTGAGCACTTCGCAAGCATTTTTGGATACTTCGTCCGAAAGATAATTGAACGAGGACAGGTAAGAAGAATAAGCGTAGAATCGAGTTGTAAGTGTTCTATAATTATTTAGCTCTTGTTCTGCATTTTGAAAATTGTTATAAAGCTTTTTATACTCTTCAGCTTTTTCAATACTTTCCAAGAGAGCTGTTTTATAATTGTATAAAAAAGCCTGTTCATCTTTCCTGTTGAAATATTCAGTTTGTTGATCGATTTCTTTTTGTAATTCCGCTATAATGTCGTCCACCTGATCAAGCGAATATATCTTGTCATCAAATTCAAATTCGTTAGCTATTATATG
Organism: Solitalea canadensis DSM 3403; assembly: GCF_000242635.2. NCBI lineage: Bacteria > Pseudomonadati > Bacteroidota > Sphingobacteriia > Sphingobacteriales > Sphingobacteriaceae > Solitalea > Solitalea canadensis. The sequence continues at coordinate 3,232,757 of NC_017770.1, read as the reverse complement.
ACCTTCTTTGATGGAATTTAAAGTGTTGAGATCATTTGAATCACGATAAAAGCAGTTTAACTGATCTTCAAATCTCACGGGATAAATGTCTTCAAAATTATCAACCGATTGTTGATTACAAATTAGCGAATCAAGATTGAGCTTACTTAGCGAACGATTGAAGTAGAAAAGTCTAAAGAACTCGTGCAGGTTATAGTTTTTAGGTTGTTGTAGTAATGCGCTTTGAACTTCATCCTGCGGAATTACAGGAAAGTTTTTTGTCGGGGAAACCCAAAGTATATAATTGAGTAGTAATTTGAAGCTGCAGTGATGTAGCATTGTCAAATAAATTCCACGGATCAGTGTATAGATTTTCGTGTTCAATATCTGCTTTTAAAATGTTAGCTACACGCTCTTTTAAATCAGGGTGTGACGACCATTTATCATTATAAGTTACTCTACGATGAACCATATTTGTCCTATAACTATTGTCATCCATGATAGGAAGGTCATTTTCTAATTGGAAGCTATTTTTTTGAGCACGGTATCTCAAAAACTCCTTAAAGTTGATAAATAGGTTATCTGTTCGTTTTTCTTCATTTCCAAGTTCTCCAAGCTTGTTCACAAGGTCATCAAACACTATAGCTCCAAATTCTATTCTTCGGAGCGCCGAAATAGAAGCGCTTTTGCCGGCAACATTCGCGGCCACTAAGTCGGCATGAAATTCCATTTCTTTTGAAAGCGCCAGATAGCGAATATTGATAGGCTGATAAGCTTTCGCTAATAGCTTACGTATGAAGTTGGCAATATGTGATGTGAAAACGGCAAACCATGCAAAAAGACCACCTGTATTGACCCAACGTATTAACAGATCGTCCCATTTATCATGACTGTTTACCATAGAGAAAATGATATTATTTACCCGGTAAACATAGTTGCCAACCCGCATGCTTGATTGCGAAAAATGCCCGAATTCATGAGCAATAATCGCCTTAAGTTCTGCTTCGTTTATACAGCTAACTAATCCTAAACCAATTTCCAGGTTTTTTTTTATAGGAAAGAAAAGCGACCAAAATCCTGAATTGTAAAATACGCAGGCATTTAATTGGTGCGAAACAAACACTTTTTGGGGAAATGATGTTCCGGTTTCTTTTGCAATTTCTTTTATTAAAGCAAATAATTTAGGGTGGTCATCTTCAAAAAGCTGTACTCTATGCGGATTAGTATCCTTGTTAGAAACAAATAAGAATTTTACGGTAAACAAGAAAACCATGGCCCCCAAACAAATAATGCCTAAGGCAACCATAATGGTAAGAAAATGTATTCCCATGGAGATCATCATAAATCCGGCAAAGCCACAAATAATGGCTAATCCGATTGCTAATCCAACAAGGATGACATAACTTAGGATAAACAGAATAATGGCAGTAACCGCACTATTAACGCTTTTATTGAAATTTTCAGACTTTAAGGCATTCAGCTTTTGTGAAGTAGATAGAGTGTTATTCATAGACACTAATTAATTTGGCATGCAATATATCTATCATAAGAATATATCACAACGAAATTTCGTTATATAATAATTATAGATTTTAACTCCAAATTTGTGTTCCTTATGAAAAAGAATATCTTATTTCTCACCGGTGATTTTGCCGAAGATTATGAAACAATGGTGCCTTTTCAAATGCTGTTGATGGTAGGACATGAAGTTCATGCTGTTTGTCCGGATAAAAAGAAAGGCGATTACATTACAACAGCTATTCATGATTTTGATGGTTACCAGACCTATAGTGAAAAGCCAGGGCATCGCTTTGTTTTGAATTACTCATTTGCGGATGTTGATCCGAAGGCATATGATGCGATTGTTTTAGCAGGTGGGAGGGCTCCTGAATATTTACGTTTAAATCCAAAGGTGATTGAACTGGTAAAGCATTTTGCGGAAAGTAACAAGCCAATTGCAGCGATCTGTCACGGCATACAGATTTTAACTGCTGCAAATGTGGTAAAAGGCAAAAAGCTAACAGCATATCCTGCTGTTGGTCCGGAAGTTACCTTAGCCGGAGGAACCTATGTAGATGTTGCTGCTACAGATGCTGTTGTTGATGGAAATTTGGTTACTTCACCAGCCTGGCCAGGGCATCCAAAATGGATAGCTGAGTTTTTAAAGATACTCGGTACCAAGATTGAATTATAAAAGATAAGCCTTATCAGAAATGATAGGGCTTTCTTATAACCAACAGGAAATTTTTTGCAAAGATTGGGTATCATCTACCTCATTGATTATCAATTTATAATAATAGTTTATACACAGTATTAATGAAATAACTATTTTCTTATTGGATAAATATCGGGCAAACTGTCCTGCATTCCCCTTTTTGATAATTAAAAAACACGCTTGGTAAACCTCTTCGGTTACTTTGGCAACTTACTTGTGTAATTCATTCAGTTTCTCTTGAAACAATTAGTTAAACCATCCAAAAACAAGTTAAGTATGAGTAAAGGAATGATCTTCCGTGTTTTAGTGGCAGGTGTATGTTTATGTAGTAGTGCTAATGCTGAAAGTTTTCAAAGTGGCCCTAATCTTCAAAGCCAGTATACTGCTATAGTAGAAAAAGCAAATAATTATCAAGAGTACAAAGTTATTAAGGAAGCTTCTTTAAGGGCCTTATGGCGCAACGCGAATGACTCGCTAAACAAAGAAAAGAAGAATGTAACAACAGCACATGTGAAAATTGCAGCTCAACAGAAAACAATTAGCGAACTGCAAAATAACCTAACTGCTAAGAATCAGAATTTGCAAGAAACCCAGAATCTTATTGATAATTTGAGTTTGATGGGTATCAATATTTCTAAAAAATCCTACAATACAATTATGTGGGGGTTGGTAATAGGATTAGCCGGAGCATTAGCTTATTTTATTTTCATAAATAAAGGTTTTAAGAAGGAAGCCTATTATCGTATTCATTTGTTTGAAGAACTGACAGAAGAGTTTAAGAACTTCAAAACAAAAGCAAATGAAAAAGAAAAACGTTTAGCGCGCGAATTGCAGACTGAACGCAATGCTTTAGAAGAAATGCTCTCCAGACGTTAGATAATTCATGAGAATGATGAAAAGTGATTTTCGTCCATTTATGAAGCAGCGGTTCAAGCATCAAGTTTGAGCCGCTGTTTTTTTTGACCTGTTTTTAATCATCCTATTTTCAGACAAAATGATTTATCTTTGAGGCACATAAATCTCTTATAATGAAAAAACTATTCATATTATTTTTTCTGTTGATTGCAGGGTTAGCACAAGCTCAACAACTGCCTCAGACAGAGTATTATTTATTGGTAGGAACTTATACGAACGGAACCAGTGAAGGTATTTATGTTTATCGTTTTAACCCTGCAACGGTTAAGTTTACTTATGTGAGCAAGGTGAAATCTGAAAACCCTTCTTACCTAGCCGTTTCTCCTGACAAAAAGAAAGTATATGCCGTAAATGAAAATGGTGAAGGGAAGGGTGCGGTAAGTTCTTTCTATTTTGATAATAAAACAGGTTCGATCAATTTTATGAACACGCAACCTACTAATGGAGATCATCCTTGTTATGTAACACTTGATGCAACCGGAAAGAATGTTGTGGCCACCAATTATAGCAGTGGTAATCTGGTCGTTTTTAAAACGAATGACGGAGGATATTTAAATCCGGCGGTACAAACTCTTCAGCACGAAGGCAGCAGCGTATATGCGGGTCGTCAGGAAAGTTCTCATGTGCACAGTGCAAATTTTTCTCCTGATGGCGATTACCTTTTTGCAGCCGACTTGGGCAATGACCGTTTATATAAATACAAGTTTTATCCTGAAAGTACAAAAGAGGTTTTAACTCAGACTTCCCCGTCTTTTTATAGTTTACCAGCTGGTGCCGGTCCACGCCATTTTGAGTTTCACCCTAATAGAAGGTATTGCTATCTGTTAAATGAGATTTCAGGCAAAATTATGGTTTACTCTTATTTTGAAGGAAATCTAACGGAGCTTCAAACGCTTTTCTCTGACAAATCTCCTGGTACAGGCGACAAGGGTTCTGCCGATATCCATTTAACTCCAAATGGCAAATTTTTATATGCAACCAACAGAGGTACTACCAATGATATTGCGGCATTTAAAGTTGGAGCAGATGGGAAATTAACTGAAATTGGTCACTTTAAAACAGGATTACATCCACGTAATTTTATGATTGACCCGTCCGGAAAATTCTTGTTAGTGGCAAATCGGGATAGCAATAATATAATTGTTTTCAGAATTAACCAGGTGACAGGAAAATTGGAAGATACTAAGGTAAAGCTGGAGTTAGATAAACCTGTTTGTTTAAAAATGATTCGTGTAGCGAAATAGGGCTATTATTAATAACCTGTTGTGCGATTGAAAGACGTTCGCTAGAATGCATTGAACCTAATCTTGAGAGTTTTTTTTCTTTCGTCGCCTTCTGCGGGACTCACTTTTTTTCTTCAGCAAAAAAAAAGTAAGCAAAAAATGCCGTCGCTGCGTACAGTTCTCTTAATAGTTGGTGCTAGTACTTAGATCATCTCTTCCGAACTGTACAAGGCGATTTTGTGCATATGATAATTTATGTTTTACAAAATTATAATCAAATCGCAACGAGTGAACTTACTGAAAAAGTAATGAAAGGTATTCAAAAAGCCATTGATAAAAGGATTGAACAGGCCAAAAGAGATGAACGAGGAAATCATAATTTTTAATAAAATAGGAGAGGTTCTTAAAGTAAAAGCAAGAGACTATAAATAATAATAAAGCCTTCGATTCTTTTCGAAGGCTTTATTATTTATCATGCTATGAAATGAGTGTTGTTGCATTTTTCAATTCATTATAAACACGATCAATTATTCCTACTAATGTATCATGCTCAGCTTCAATTTCTTTTAGTAGCTGAATTTGTGCTCGTGTACGCTGGAGGTTATGACCTTCGAAATTAGTTTTGTAATAAACATCTCCCTCTATATAATCAGTCAAGAAACGAACTGCTTGCATATACGGAATCAACAAAACTCCCATCATTAGTGAATCCACTTCAACTGCCGACAAAAACTTATCGGCTTCAGAAAGGTAGCCTTTAGTGTAGGCTTCAAACAAAGGAATATTTAGTTTTATTTTGTTGAGGTCCTTTTCATCTTCAGAAGCTGAATTGATGATAGTCCTGATTGCATCTCCAAAATCATAGGCTACATAACCAGGCATCACTGTGTCAAGGTCAATAACGCATTGAGCCTTATCGTTTGCATCTAGCAGTACATTGTTGAATTTAGTGTCGTTATGAGTAATTCGAAGTGACAGGTGGCCTTCTTTTCCTAAATTTAGTATCGACTTCATTACATCTACCCGCTTATTAATGAAATCGGTTTCCTCATTTACTTCATCTCTTCTTTTGGCTATATCAGTACTCCATGCTTTATAAAAACGCGATAAGCGCATTTCTATATTGTGAAAATCGGGTATTGTTTCGGCTAATAACGTGGCATCCATATCCGATAATAGCGCCTGAAATCTGCCGAATGCTTTTCCTCCTTCAAATGCTTGGATTTCCTTTTCAACCAGATCATAGCTGTTGGTATCAGTTAAGTACAAGTACATTCTCCAGTAATTACCATCAACGTCCTTAAAGTATAACAGTCCGTTTTTTAATGGAATAATCGTTAATACCTGTTTTTTAGGATTACTGTCGGGTATTGCAGCTAACTTTTTTCGAAGATGTTCGGTTACCTTTTTTACATTGTCCATTAGGGCCGGAACATCCTTAAAAATAGCGTGATTAATGCGTTGTAATAAATAATCAGGATGGGTTTGATCTTCGTTTTTCAGGTAAAAAGTGTCATTTATATGACCAGAGCCATACGGTTTAATTGTTGCAATAGTACCCTCAATACTAAATGCATCAATAATAGCACTTAAATGTTGAGGTGTATGTTGATTATTAGTCATGAATCAGAATTTATTGATAAATATTGAGCGTTAATAAGATGTCCTGAAAACGTTGGTGTAATTAATTTTTTAACACACTTCAAGAGTAGGACTAAGGTTCTGTGCAGTAAATTTACAAAAGAACCTTAATCCTTAAACTCTAAATCTCCCTATAAGTTAGGTTTTAAATTAGGATTTAGAATAATCTCCTGTTCTGGTATTAGGTGAATAATTCGTGGATTGGTTGGTTGAATTATTTGTTTTGTTCCGTCTGTTAATGGGTGGAATCCAGGATATTCACGAACCAATGTGCGGTTGTTTCTGAACAAATCGCGTGGGCGGAATCCTTCAAATGAAAGCTCAAGCTGACGTTCTTCTAAAACGGCATCTAGTACACTTGGCTGACCTTTTAAATCGCCGGTGGTATATAATGCACTCGCCGGAATCGCAGCGCGAGAACGAATAGTGTTAACATCTGCCAAAGCTTCAGTATTCTTACCTAATTTAGCATTAGCTTCTGCACGGTTCAAATACACTTCTGCTAAACGGATAATAGCTGGCGAAGACATAGAACTGGTTGCTCCCTGGTTAGAAAATTTGAAAACAAAAATTTTCGGATCGCCATTCCTTTTCAAAGTATCTGTAGTACCCGCTTTATATTGAACAGCTACGAAAGAGTGACGTAAATCCTCCGGATGCTTGTTTAAAAGCTTCATGTATTGCACTGAAGCGTACAGCTCTCCATATCCACCATCAGCATTATACATAGAGCCAATACTTCCGTACCCTAAATCATTTTTCTGAGCAAACTTAATGGCAAAAATGGTCTCAGGGTTGTTTTCAGGTTGAATGGTGAAGTACTTTTTATAGTTATCAGCATTGTCCAGTTCATAACGATCTGAATTGATGACTTTGTCAGCGTATTCGATTGCTTTATCATTTTGCCCCATGTATAAGTACACACGCGATAATAAAGCCCAGGCAACTTCTTTTGATGCGTAAACACTACTCTTATCACTTCCCATTAAATCGGCTGATTTAAGGAGATCAGCAACAATTGCATTGTAGGTTTCCTGCAATGTATTACGTGCAGGCTTCTCATCAGGATTATAGCTCAAAACTACCGGAATACCTAATTCAGTACCAGGGTTTACGCCTTGTAAGGTGTAAGGTTTTGCAAAAAGATCAACTAAAATTAAGTGAGCCCATGCCCGTAGAAATATGTTTTCGCCTTTTAATTGACTAAACTCTTCCGATGCATTTTCGTCAATCTTAGGGATCAGTCTATTGGCTCCCGCTATTATGCGGTAACACTCTTGCCATATCTCATACGAGTTAAGCTGGTTAGGTAAATGGCCATATGTATAAGAATAAAATAAGGCATCAGTAGTAGTTCCACTTAAACTTACATTATCTCCCGGAAGTTCATTCATATAATAAAGATTACGGATGAACTGCTGTTTTAACGCAAACGAGTAATTACCGGCAGTTGCAGCTGTGAGTCCCTGTACGGTTGAAGTTACCTGATTATCTTGCAAGCCATCGGTTGGTAACTCATTTAATGAACAAGCAGTAGTTCCCATTAACAGGACGCTAAGGCTGAACAGATGTAAATATATTTTTTTCATTGTCTTAATTCTTAGATGGTTAAAAACCTAGTTGTACGCCCAAAATGAATTTTCTTGAATATGGATATTTGAATCCAACAGAACCGTTGTCGTCAACCTCCGGATCAATTCCTGAAAACTTGGTCCATGTATATAAGTTATCAGCACCAATAGAAAATTTAGCAGAACGAACGCCGATACGTTTAGATATTGATTCTTTAAGTGCGTAAGAGAGTGTTACGTTACGTAAACGTAAATAACTGCCATCCTCAATGAAACGAGAAGAAGGTCGTTGCGCATTTTTATTACCTCCGTTAACCAATTTTGGATGCGTAGCAATATCGCCTGGTTTTTCCCAACGATTCCAGCCATCTTGCAGTTGCATCATGTTATAAGTGTTGTAAGCACCATCGCTATCAAATAATGCACGGTTTCCATTATAGATATCATTACCGTATACAAAATTGATGAACGCATTTAGTTCCAAGCCTTTGTAGGAGAAGGTATTGCGTAAACCTCCGAAGAAATCAGGAGTTGAAGTACCAACAGTTTGTAAGGTTGCTTTACTGTATGTATTAGTGGTGGTAACGGTTTGTTTGCCAGTCTGAGGGTCGGTGGTTACAACTTCCCATAGAGGATCGCCATTTGCAGGATCTACACCAGCCCATTTGCGCATATACCAGGTATGCATATCCTGACCAACAATTAAACGTTGGTTACCAATAGCCTGGTTTGACGCAAAAGGAAGGTCGTTATATAATTCGGTGATCTTGTTTTTATTGAATGAGATGTTAAACTCTGTATCCCATTTAAAATCACGGGTAAAGTTTCTGGTTACTAAACCAAATTCGATACCCGTGTTTCTAACACTGCCAACGTTTAACGTTTTTGAACCAATTCCCACATTTGATGGTTGTAAAACATTAAATAATAAATCGCTGGTGTTTTTGTTGTAATAATCGGCCGTAAAGCTGATGCGATTGTTTAATACACCTAGGTCAATACCAAAGTCGAACGACGCTGTTTTTTCCCAGGTAAGATCTTTGTTTTCCAATTGGAAAGGGTAGGCTGCAGTCATGTCATTGTAAGATGCATCCACCTTGTAATATCCAATTCCTCCATAATTATTCAACGAATAAGACCCGTTAACATATTGTCTGATTTCAGCGTTACCGGTAGTACCATAGCTGGTACGAACTTTTAATAAGTTGATAAATGAAATATCTTTCATGAAATCTTCTTCCGATGCGATCCATGAACCTCCAAATGCGTAGAAGTTAGCATAAGGGTTGTTACTTCCGAAACGAGAAGAACCATCTCTTCTGAATGACGAGGTGAAGAAGTATTTTCCTTTGTAGTTATAGTTTCCTTGTAAGAAGAATGATAAGAATTTGCTAGTGTTTTTTAATCCGGTTGAGTTTACCACTTGCGCTCCTGTGCTTAATACATCAAGCGTTGGCAGTAAACCATTCATAGTTACATCACTGTACTGATCGGTATTATATTGATACTCTTGTCCCAATAAAGCGTCGATCTGGTGATTGTTGAACGTACGGTTAAACTTTAACAAGTTCGACGTTAAATAAGTACGGTAATCACTGTTATAATTATATAAGTAGCCATTGGTGTAACTTCCTGAAGTAGAGCGGATATCATTGTAATTTTCATTGAACCCATTACCTAACTCCGCACGGTTCGATGTTGAAAACGATAACCAGTTGGTAAAGAAGTACTCACCTTTAATTACACCTTCAAAATTAAGGTCTCTACTCTTGTTGTAATTGTATTGACGTTCAAACGCAAAATTTGAAAAATCGCGACCAAACCATTCAGGGGCAGTATTAGGGTCTATTGGAACTCCATTGTCGTCAAAAGCTCTGTCCCAAGGTAAATTGGTGTAAGATTGATAAAGTGCGGCATCAGGACTGCTATTTTCTTTGTTTTGAAATGTGCTCGCAATATTTCCTGATAGTTTAAATTTATCATTGATGTTATGATCCATGTTTAAGCGGAAACTATAACGATCAATCCCTGAACCTACTACAATACCTTCTTCTTTATAATAATTACCACCAAGGTAGAAACGAGTTTTTTCACTACCTCCATTAATGCCAAGCTCATAGTTAGTATTAATACCGTTTCTGAAGGCAACATCTTGCCAGTCGGTATTTACGTTTTTGCGCGACGATGGTAATAGATTTTCAATGTAAGCATTTAAACCAGATGGATTGCCTGTATACGCTGCAGCTAAAGCTTTTGCATACGTGTCATACAGTTGCGTTGAGTTCATCAATTCAAACTTTCCATTATTCAGTTGTGCAAAACCACCGTTAATTCTGAAATCAAAGTTGGTTTTACCAGCTTTACCTCTTTTAGTAGTAATAACAACCACACCGTTTGAAGCTCTGGCTCCGTACAATGTTGTGGCTGCTGCATCTTTCAGTACGGTAACTGATTCTACATCATTAGGATTAGGAATACCACCAATAATACCATCTACTACGTATAATGGGTCTGCTCCTGCAGTTACGGTACCATTACCACGAATACGGATGGTAGGTTTTTCACCCGGCTGGCCGCTGCCATTTCCTACAAATACACCACTCACTTTACCTTGCAACATTTTATCTACATCACTAGTGGTTACATCACGAAGTTCCTCTGCTTTTACCACCGCTACCGATCCTGATACCTTTCCGGATTGAGTACTTGTATAACCCATTACTACAACTTCTTCGAGTTGCTTAGAGTCTTCCTTAAGTGTTATCTTTAACTCAGAACGACCATTTAAGGCAACTTCCTGTTCTGTATAGCCAATTAGTTTAAAAACTAATGTTGCGTTGGACGGAACAGAAAGCGTAAACTTTCCATTATTATCTGTTTGAGCTCCTGTTGTCGAGTTTTTTACCGAAACAGTTACTCCTGGAAGAGGACCTGCTGCATCTGATACAGTTCCCTTCAATTGCACAGTTTGCCCGCTTGCAACATAGCTGCAGAGTAGGAGGCAAAGGCAAATTAGTTTAAGCAATAATTTGTTCATGATATTGATAGTTGGTTGTTTTTTTCTTCTTCATTATTAAGGACTTATGGTTTCAATTTCGTGCTGTTATAAAAACCAAAATGTCCTGATTGTTAAGCAAGATGCATATTTGTATTAAACCTGCAAGGGGGTGGGAGCAAGGCAAACGTTTGCGTAATTTTTTATTTTTTTACACAAACGTTTGCGTAATTTTTTTCGCTTTACAATTTTATATGTTTGTTTGTGAGCCCTCGGAATGAGGCTTATCACTCTAAACTTTTTTATTATATGCTTCGTAGAGACTTTATAAAAAATACTGCGCTTGCAGCCGCAGGTCTAACGATCCTTCCGTCGGGGATGCTTTTCGGAAAGGATAATGACAAAGTAAGGCTGGGTTATATTGGTGTTGGTTTAAGAGGCCAAAATCATATCCAGGAGGGTTTGCTTCGTAATGATGTTGAAATTGTGGCAGTTTGTGATTTACAGGAGTGGGCTTTGAGCGGATGTCGTGAATTATTTAAAAAAGCAGGAAAGAAACTTCCTGTTGAATATACAGGCGGATTAGATGCTTATAAAAAGCTGATCGCCAGAAAAGATATTGATGCAGTAATCATTTCAACTCCATGGGAGTTTCACCGCGATCAGGCAATCGATACAATGCTTGCCGGTAAATATGTGGGTTGTGAGGTTATTGCCGGTTTAACCGTTCAAGATCACTGGGATATAGTTGATACCTCAGAAAAAACAGGCATTCCGTATATGACACTTGAAAATGTTTGTTATCGCCGAGATGTGTTGGCAGCATTGAACATGGTTCGCCAAGGTTTATTCGGAGAGATCGTACACTTGGAAGGTGGTTATCAGCATGATCTTCGCCAGGTGTTATTCAATAATGGAAAACAACCTTATGGCGGCGGTGTAGAGTTTGGTCAGGCCAATTCAATGAGTGAAGCTCAATGGCGTACGCAATACAACGTGGATCGTCAGGGAGATCTTTATCCAACGCATGGAGTAGGCCCGATGATGCAATACATTGATATTAACCGTGGAAACCGTTTTACTAACCTTGTTTCTTTCTCGTCAAAAGCAAAAGGTTTGGCTGCTTATGTTGAAGAGCAAGCTCCGGGACATAAAAACTCGAAGATCAATTATAAAAACGGTGATGTAGTTACCACCATGTTAAATTGTGCAAATGGAGAAACAGTGTTAATCAGCCATGATACACACTTACCTCGTCCATACTCAATTGGATTCCGTGTACAGGGAACGAAAGGAATTTGGATGGATGTAAATAAATCAGTTCATATTGAACATGAGTCCAAGGCTCACGGTTGGGACCCTGCTCAGCAATGGTTCGATAAATACGATCATCCACTTTGGAAGAAATACTCAACAGAAGCCGAAGGTGCCGGACATGGTGGTATGGATTGGTTTGTGTTTAATGCATTTATCCAAGCTGTAAAACAGAAAAAACAAACCCCGATTGATGTTTATGATTCAGTAACAATGAGTGTAATTACACCGCTGTCTGAAAAATCAATCCTTGAAGGAAATACTCCGCAAGAGTTTCCTGACTTTACCCGCGGCAAATGGAAAACTAAGAAAAATACATTTGCGTTAGACGATAGCGGTTTCTAATCAGTAATCCCCCCATAAATTGGTTAACAGACTATGTGATCCGGCTCTCTAAAGAGCCGGAGATATAGGTTTTCCATTCACTTCTCTCAATCTTAAATCAAATGTATTTACAAAAAATAACCTTGATTGCCGGAATTCTATTATTGCCGGTTTTAACCTTTGCGGCTCCAGGTAGAGCGGTAAAAAGCTTTTACCCCAAAGAAACTATTCCTGCCATTACAGTTCCAATCGGTGGCAATAGTTGGATTACCAATAATTTAACAGGTAATAAAGCGCAGATAGATGAAAATGGGCTTTCAAATTGGCAATCGAAGGAAAGTATTGTAAGTACCTATGTTTTTGCACCAAAGGCTGGGGAAATAACTGTTGCGTTAAATTTAAAAGTACTTAAAGGTAGCAGTAAAATAAAAGTAGAGGTTGCCGGCACCTCAACGATACTGGAAGCAAAGAATTCTTCATACGATATGCGGAAAGTAGGCACATTTGTTCTTAAAAAAGCCGGTTACTTTGCCATTCGTTTGCAGGGCATTTCCAAAACAGGAAAATGCTTTGCTGATGTATCTTCCATAGCAATCAGCGGAATGCCTGTTGAATCAGGGGCTGTTTATACACAGGATAATAAGGATAATTATTTTTACTGGGGACGCAGGGGGCCGTCAGTACATCTTAATTATGAAGTTCCGGAAAAGATAAGCCAGCAAATTGAATGGTTTTATAATGAAATTACGATTCCGAAAGGTAAAGACCCTATTGGCTCTTATTTTATGGCAAATGGCTTTAAGGAAGGCTATTTTGGCATACAGGTAAATTCACCAACGGAACGTAGGATACTTTTTTCTGTATGGAGTCCTTTTCATACCGATGATCCGACGGCAATTCCTGATAGCATGAAAATTGTACTGTTAAAGAAAGGCGCGAATGTTAAAACGGGTGAGTTTGGTAATGAGGGTTCGGGTGGACAAAGTTATCTGGTGTATAACTGGGAGGCCGGACAAACTTATCGCTTTTTAACACATGCTACTCCTGTAGATCCATCTCATACGGTTTACACCTCTTATTTCTTTGATCCTAAAAAAGGAAAATGGTTATTAATCGCCAGTTTTAAACGTCCGCAAACTCACACTTATTTAACAAGGTTGCACTCATTCCTGGAGAATTTTGATCCGGAAATGGGGAATGTTGACCGAATGGCTCACTATGGTAATCAATGGGTTTGTGATACAAAAGGAAATTGGAATGAATTAACCAATGCAAAGTTTACGGGTGATCTTACAGCAAGAAAAGGGTTTAGACAAGACTATGCCGGAGGATTAGCCACATCAAAAAATGCTTTCTTTTTACGTAATGGCGGCTTCTTTAGTGATTTTGTAAAATTGAATGAAGCGTTTGACCGTGTCCCCCAAAAAGTAAAACCGGAAATAGATTTTAGCAAGCTACCATAAAGCATTTATTTGCCTCGTAAGCTAAAGCAGACGGCAATGATGTCATTTCCTTATGGAAGATTCCATTTTCGAATTGATAAGAGCTTCATTGCCTTGCACCCTGTTCCGTCAGCTAAAGCAGATGGTAATGAAGTCATTTCTTATGGAATATTTATCGAATTGATAGGGCTTCATTGCCGTTGACTTCAGTCAACGGATTTGAATAGCTATATAGGATTGAATTATTTAAAAATGTAATCGCATCTCTGAATCAAAAATTACCTGATTTTCGGGAGTTTCAGTCTCTTCATCCATAGAATCATCTCCTTCTAAAACAGAAAACAAAATTTCAGTTGCTTTTTCGCCCTGTTTATAAGGGAATTGTTCAATGGAAGCGATCGGACGACTATCCATGTATTCCCAAATCGGTAAATTGGCGAAACTCACAAAACAAACATCTTTATTGATTGTCAGTCCGAGTTTCTTTGCTTCGGCAATGGCATCTAATGCTACGTAGTCGTTAAAAGTAATAATAGCGGTCGGACGTTTTTTTGCTGAAAGAAGCTTCTTCGTTGCTTTGTGATTTTCTTCTTTGGATAAACCCGATGAAACAATCAATTTTTCATCCAGTTGAATGTTCTTCTCTTGCAAGCCTTTTATATAAATTTCGCGGCGTTGAGCACTGGCAATAAGTTGTTCAGGTCCGGTTATCAAACCAATTCTGGTATGACCTTGCTCTATTAATAAATTAAGTGCCTGCAACATCCCCGATTCAAGATTACACGCAACATAATTGATAGCTTCTTTCTCAGGAATACGATCAAAAAACACGATTGGAATATGGTATTTCTTCAACTGTTCAAAATGCTCATAATTATCGGTGTTTTTGGAGATAGAAACTATCATGCCGTCAACCCGGTGAGTTTTCATCGTTTCCAGAATACGTTTTTCGCGCTCAGGATCGTCTAATGATTGTCCAAGAAGCACATTGTAATTTTTTGTTGCAGCAAAATCCTCAATTCCGCTTATTGCTGCTGAAAAAAAATCTTCCGAAAGATTTGGAAGCAACACTCCAATCGTAAATGTCTTACGTTGCTTAAATAAAATAGCAGTTTTGTTAGGTTCATAACCAATTTCCTGTGCAATCTTGTGTACCCGCATCGTTGTCGTGTACCCAATACTCGGATGATTATGTAAAGCTCTTGAAACGGTTGAAGTGGAAACTTTTAATCGTTTAGCAATCTCTTTTATTGTTGGCAGTTTTTCGCGTTGCATCTATCAGGACAGAATCAGAATAGTTAAGGGTAATAATAACGGTAAATTAACATTTCTTTTCTAAAAGGATTATATACAATGAATTAATTTTATAAATCGACTTTCATGTAAATATCTTATTTGTAGTCTATTAAGTGGTTTTTAGCTTGGATTTTTAGTAAATTTATAACTACTGAAATGAAAAACACCAGTAGATCCCAGCAAAACAAGTCTTTACAATGGGTTTACATTACATTGGGTGGATTTGTAGTGTTTATGGTTTTCTTAATACTATTCATCCTTTACAATAAATCTACTTCTTTTAATTCAAAAGAATATTTTATCCTTCTGGTTATTCTCTCATTAATAGTAACCGCATTTTTGTCGGGTGCTATGCGATCCTATGCAAAATATACCGGCAATGTTTATGGAGGGAAATTATCAATTGCTGGTCCGATTGTAGTTTTTATCATCATGATGTTTCTGGGAAACCATTTCTCTAGGAATGAGAAGCGATTAGTAATTAATGTGTTTGATGAAAATAATAACCTGCTATCCGGTGGCCAGTTGGATGTATTGATTGGCGAACAGGTTTATAAAGAGGGTATTTCTGAAAAAGGACAAGTGATTATAGCTCAAATACCAGATGACCTGAACAAGGCGATTATTCGGCCACGAGTAGTTGGATATACGTTTTCCGGTGATTCTTTAGTTGATGTCACCGGTGATAAACCCATAGCTATTCAGCTTAAAAAGATACCAAAAGGACTAAAAGTACATGGTCAGGTACAATTACCTAAAGGGAAGTCAATGGAAAATGTACGTGTATATTTTGATGGTAACGACAGCTTGTATTCGGTCAAATCCAATGGATTATTTAGTCATACTATTCCCTTTGACGATGGTGATGAGGTATTGGTAAAGATTTTCTATGCAGATAGTAATATTTATCAGAAGCATTTTCGGTTATCGCCACTGAGTTCAATTGATATGTATGTAAAATGAAACGCTTGTATCAAATAGTTTTTTGCCTGTTATTGTTTATGCCTGCGGAGGTAAGTAGCCAGTCAAAAACAATACGAGTGAAATGCCAGTTTATTTCATCTTCTGCAGAAATTGCGAAGCAGTTTAAAACGCTTCAGTTTAGTATCGATGCCATTGCCTCAGACTCACCTGCCGATGCAAACGGATTATTTTATGCAGTAATAAAAGAAAATGCACCCACTTTTAAAGTGGCCTTGGTAAATGCTTCAACCTATAAAATAGTATATCCAAGAAATGGTACGGTGATCACTCCAAAGTATACTGAAAACATTGTTGATATCATAATTGAACCCAACCAGGATAAAAAGATTGTGGAAGGCTTGATAGGTGTGAAGAAGAATATGGAGGAGATGAAAAGAGTTTTAAATGCGGCTTCTTCTTCTGCAACTAATCAAAACGAATACTTGCAAGCACGACTGGATTCAATAGCGGTTAACCTCCAAAACATGTATTCCCTTAATGATAAAGAACTTAAAAGTGCCTCAGATATGCTAAAAGGGAGAGAAGAAGTATTTCCAAGTATCGATACCACTTTAGGAGTGTACATTAATTCTTTTTATAATCTCTTAGAGTCGTTGAGTAAGAACATTCCTTTAGCTATCCAAAATATAAACGAAGCCCGGATAAGTATTAATACTGCATTAACGATTTGTGGAAATGCTTATGGTGAACTTAACAGAGTACATCATACGCTATCGGGAGATATTAAAGTGTATTGGAAAAGTGAGGAATTAGCTAAGAATTATGATCGGATTACCGCAATTGCATTGCATGATGTGCATGAAAATTATTGGAAACGATTTACTGCGATAAAAACACAGCTAAACAGATTAATGCTTAAGAAAGAACATGAAGATGCAGCTGATAAGCTTAAGAATTGGAAGGAGGATTATAATTATGAAGAAATGACAGATAAGATTGCTTATCTGGAAAGAGAGTATCAATCGCTCATGACCTCATTAAAAAGTCAGAGCTTGTTAATTAAAAATTAAAACAAGATGCCATGAAAAGGAACACTAATCTTGTAAGAAAAAGTGCAGGGATTGTTGGCTTATTGCTGATGATAGCCTGCTCGTCGGGATCGGATGTTATTCCGGATCTGACCTATATTACCGATTTTGATAGAAATTGGAACACCACCAAAGGGGAAGGGGGAACCTTCTTTTTTCTTCCTGAGAAGGATGGTGTAAATGAAGGAAACATTACGGTTAATGAAAATTGGGACGACGCTGATGGCAATTCTCAGTTTTATCAGTACAACGGAACTTATAAAAATACAGCTATTACCTTTACCAGCGATGATGCTGTTGGATCAGATGATAGAAGGAAAAATACCACCTTTACCGGACAGATCAATAAAGATAAAAAGCCAATTACCATGACCTTAAAAAATAGTCGTGGTGGAGAAATTGAAGTTACTCAGGGAATTTAAACTATCTTTTTAATAAAAATTAATAAGTTTTAATTCAAAGACAATATTTTATTTCTTGCAAGGAGAGATGCGCCCATAATACCGGCTTTTGATCCCAGTTTCGAAAGTTTTAACTGCGTATCATTATTTACAAGGCTTAACGAATACTTATTCAAAGCACTTCTGATTGGTAATTGGATATAATTGCCGGTTGAAGAAATACTACCACCGATGATTACCAGTTCAGGGTTAAAAATATTGATCAATAAAGCTATACCACGGCCAATTTTTTCACCTATTTCAGCTAAAAGTTCAATAGATAAAACGTCATCATTAATGGCTGCCTGCAGAATATCCTCCAGCTGAATTTCTTCGGGAGCTTTGGTTACAGTGGCAATACTGGAAGAACCTTCTTGCAATTTTTTCTGAAACATGCGAACCAACGCTTCTCCTGAAGTTTCAGTTTCAAGGCATCCTTTTTTACCGCAATGGCAAATAATTTCATTGTTGAAAAAAGGAATGTGACCAAATTCACCCGAATAACCAGATTTACCATAATAAAGCTGACCGTTGATCAAAACGCCCATACCAATACCGTAATCCAGGTTAATGAATAATACATTCTTTTCTTCATTCACCGCTCCTGAACAAAACTCGCCATAAGCCATAGCACGTGAGTCGTTCTCAAGAAGGGTTTTAATGCCAATGCGAGCCTCTATTACTTTGTTTAAAGGTTCTTCATTAAAATAGAAATAGCTATAACTATAACCAGTCGCAAAATTGATCCTTCCTGAAAGGTTAATTCCCATTCCAAGAATCTTATCCTTTGAAATAGGCAGTTCATTTATAAAATGCTGAATAACGTTGCAGAGCTCATCCAAAGATTCTTGCGAATTATTTAGCCTGTATGGAATTTTTTCTGATAACTTTACAAGGTTCTTTTTAATATCAATCAGGCCAATATTAATATGATATTTGCGAACTTCGACACCTAAAAAGAAACCCGCTTCCGGAGCTAACCCATAAAGATTAGGGCGGCGACCTCCGGTGGAGTCAATTTTACCATAATCCTGAACGAGGTTATCTTTTATCAGTTCATTAATTAAGGTAGTGACTTTGGGAGCACTTGAATTTAGTTCTTTGCATAGATCAGCAATGGTAGCATTACCAATAGTCGCAAAATGTGCTATGGTTTTTTTCTTCAGATCAAGGTTTTTATATGCTACCCCTGAAATGTTTTCATTGTGAAGTTCTTCAAAAAAGGTGTTTGCAGCAATCATCGTTATTATTATAGTACCCTGAGTATGTAAAGTTTTTGTTTTAAAAGACGAAGATAGTTGTATTTTTTAAAAAAATTAAAAAGATTTACGGAGTCTTTCCTCTCACTTTCTTAAGCATCACTTAAATATTCTACCAATAGTGTCTTTTACAGGCAAACTGTTTTCACAGTTAGTCAATAATTTTATTTTCTATTTCTTACTTTTAAAATAATATTAAAAAGATTTTTATTTTAATAAAAATAATTTTTAATTAGTGGTGTCATATTTATGTATTGAAAATGAACATTAAGCTATCTCTGGTAAGGATAATACTCAGCACTACATTAGTCGCTTCTCAATTATTTGCAAATGCACAGTCAGTTAAGACCGATGTTTTAATAATTGGAGGAGGAGCAAGTGGTACAATGGCCGGACTCCAGTCGGCACGTATGGGGTCTTCAACGTTAATAGTTGAAGAAACCGAATGGTTAGGAGGTATGCTTACTTCCGCAGGTGTAACCGCAATTGATGGTAATCATAATATGCCTTCTGGCTTATGGGGAGAGTTCCGTCAAAAATTGTATAACTACTATGGTGGTCCGAAGGCTGTAGAAACAGGCTGGGTAAGTAACACACTTTTTGAGCCATCTGTAGCTAACAAGATTTTTAAAGAGATGGTAGCTAAAGAATCCAAACTTTCTGTTTGGTACAAAACAATTGTTCAATCGACCATCTATCAGAATAATCAGTGGACTGTAAAGGTTACTGAGGGGAAAAAAGTTAAGATCATTGAAGCTAAAATAGTTATTGATGCAACCGAACTTGGTGATATAATGGCAGCTGCGGGCGCAAAATACTCCATAGGTATGGATAGTCGCTTTGATACCGGTGAAGAATTAGCACCTGAAAAAGCAAATGACATTATTCAGGACATTACCTATGTAGTTACTCTGAAAGATTATGGTAAAGGAGCCGATAAAACCATTAAAAAACCAGCAGGCTATGATAAAGCGGCGTTTGCAATTTGTTGCGATGTTTCAGATCCTTCGTCATTTGAGGATCCGAATAATAACTGCTTTAAAATGTTGCAGTATGGTCATCTGCCAAATAATAAATACATGATCAACTGGCCTAGAGATGGTAATGATATTTATTTAAACATTATCGAGAAAAGTAGAGAAGAACGGGAGGCGGCTTTAAAAGAAGCTAAATTACATACCCTCCGTTTCCTTTATTATATGCAAACCGAATTAGGGTATAAAAATTTGGGGATTGCGGATGATGAATATCCAACTGCCGACAAACTTCCAATGATTCCTTATCACCGTGAATCGCGCAGAGTAAAAGGAATGGCATTTTTAACCGTAAATCATGTGGCTGATCCTTATAATCAGAAAGACGCTTATTACCGCACTGGTGTAGCCGTTGGAGATTATCCAATTGATCACCACCACTTAAAGCGTCCAGATGCTCCTTCAATCGACTTTATCCGGATTAAAGTTCCGGCTTATAATATTCCATTAGGTTCATTAGTGCCACAAGGTGTGGATGGATTAATCGTTGCAGAAAAAAGCATTAGTGTAAGTAATATTGTTAATGGGGCTTCTCGTTTACAGCCAGTTGTTTTAGGAATCGGCCAGGCAGCGGGAGCATTAGCAGCTACCGCTGCAAAAACTAATGTTCAGCCTAAAGATATCGACATTAGAAAAGTGCAAGAAGCACTTTTAGCATCAAATGCTTACTTGATGCCGTTTTTTGATGTAAAACCAACTGATCCTCATTTTGCTACCATCCAGAAAATCGGTGCAACCGGTATTATTAAAGGAGTAGGCGTTCCTTATAAATGGGCAAACCAAACTTGGTTCTACCCAGAAAACAGTGTTAGTCAGTACGAGTTAGTTTCGGGCTTAAGACCAATCTACTCACAGTATAAAAACTACTGGCAGGCATCAGGTGAATCATTAACTCCTGAATCATTAGTGGCTATTTTACAAGTAGTTAATCCAACTATATCCTTAGAAAAAATCAAGGCCGATTGGTCATCATTATCATTAAAAGAACAATTTTCCAATTCATTAATCTTAAACAGAAGAAACATATCAGTATTACTCGATCACTATTTAAATCCATTTGAAATCCCTGTTGATTTCAACGGAACGATAAAAAATTAAGTTATCATCCATTCCAACAAATTAAATATGAAACAAATTTTTACAAGAAAACGGAAACTTGTAGGATTAATGCTCCTACTGTTTTCGCTCATCTGTCAAGTTCAGTTTGTGTCTGCACAAACACGCATCATCAGCGGAACAATTACCGATAAAGAGGATGGCATGCCATTGCCAGGCGTTACAGTAATTGTAAAAGGATCAAGTGCAAGTACAGTTACCGATGCTAATGGTAAGTACTCAATCAGGTTGCCTGAAAGTGGAACTACATTGCTTTTTACCTTTGTCGGTTTTAAAGCACGCGAGGTTAAACTTGGTTCAGGTAATATCTACAACATCGCAATGGAAATTGATTCCAAAGAATTGGGTGAAGTAGTTGTTGTAGGTTATGGTAAACAAAAGAAAGAAAATCTTACCGGTGCTTTAACAGCCATTAAAGGTGAAGAGCTTTTAACAAGACCTGTTACTAGTGCTACAGCTGCATTACAAGGTATTGCTCCGGGTGTTACCGTACAGCAAGGTTCTGGCCAGCCAGGTGCTGACGGTGGTAATATCCGAATTCGTGGTCAAAGCTCTATGTTCTCTAAAACATTTCCTTTGATTTTAGTGGATGGAGTAGAAAGCAACATGGATGATGTGGACATGAATACAGTAGAGTCGATCTCTATTCTTAAGGATGCGGCATCGGCTTCAATCTACGGATCGCGTGCAGCAAATGGTGTGGTGTTAATCACTACCAAACGTGGTAAACAGGGATTAAATGTTGGGTTTAGCTCTTATTATTCAGTTCAGAATCCTACAGAGTTACCTACTCCTGTTTCTGCAGTTGATTATATGAGAGCGGTTAACCAGGCTAAAGTAAATAACAAGGAAAACCCTCAGTATTCTCAGGCATTAATAGATCAGTACATTAATGAAGGAGCTGATAATATGACTCGTTTTGATACTGACTGGCGTTCATTAGTGGTTCAGAAAAATGTTCCTTTACAGAACTACGCGCTTACTATAAACGGAGGAAGTGACAACATCACTTACTTTGCAAGTGGTAATTACATGAAGCAAAAAGGTTTGATCAATAATAACAGTTACGAACGTTTTAACTTACGCTTAAATACAGATGTTAAATTTAACAAATGGGTTAAGAGTACATTTGACGTAAATGTTAAACAAGGTAACTCTGTTGAACCTGGTTTATCTTCTCCGAAAACCATTTTTAATAAAGCATTAAATTTTGTTCCTGTATTTTCAGGTGTTAATAATGATGGTACCTGGGGGTATGGACAAAATGGTGACAACCCCGCTGCTATAGTTGCTGCATCTGGTGCAAAAGAGAAAAACTCTCCTGATGTTACCTTTAATGGAACTTTGTTTGTAAATCCTGTTAAAGGGTTAGAATTACAAGGTAATTTTGCAAAAAGAGTTTTCACAGCGAATACTTCAACATTCATCGCTCCTTATGATACGTATGAAAACGGTACATTCCGTTCAACCTATCCTGGCGATGCAATAGGTTCAGAGTCATTCAACAGAATCGTAAGAAATTTATACAGAGTTCAAGCTTCATACAACACAGCTATTGATAAACATAATATTAAAGTTATGGCTGGTGGACAAGCTGAGGATAATACAATTAAGTATACAACTGCCGGTAGGTCTAAGTATTACTTCCCTGGTTTCGAAGACCTGAATAATGGAGAGGGTAGCACTGCTTCAAACTCTGGAGGTCAATCTGAATGGGCTATGGCTTCATTATATGGTCGTGCAAATTACGATTATAAAGGAAGATATTTATTAGAGTTAAATGCACGTTATGATGGTTCCTCAAGATTTGGTAGTGATAACAGGTGGGGTTTTTACCCATCTGCTTCAGTTGGATGGAGAGTAAGTGATGAGCCCTTTATGGAGTTTACTAAAAAATATGTTGATAACATTAAACTTAGAGCTTCTTATGGAGAATTAGGTAATCAAGATCTTACATTTAATGGAGTAGAATCTTTTTATCCATACACTTCTTTGCTAATAGCCGATCCTCAATATAGTTATTGGTTTGACAAACAATTAAGTTCAGGTTTTGCTCCAACAGAATTATCAAATCCTATTATTTCATGGGAACGTTCGACTCAGCTGGATATTGGATTAGATGCAGATTTCTTTAATGGGAAGCTAACATTTACAGGTGACTATTATGTACGTAAAATAGAACGCTCATTACAAAAATTAAAGATTCCGATATACGTTGGTTTAGATCCATCTTGGCAAAACCTTGGTTCAATGGAAAATAAAGGCTGGGAGATTGCGATAGGACATAACAACCGTATTAATGAATTTAAATATGGTGTTACTTTGAGCTTATCTGATGTTAAGAACAAAATTGATAATTTAAATGGTCAGGTTTACGATTTCGGATCAACAATTCATAAGGAAGGCGAACCCTATGGTGCTTACTACGGATACATTGCTGAAGGATATTTTCAAACTCAGGAAGAAATTAATGCTTCCCCTGTATACGGCAACAGAGCTGTAGTAAAACCAGGTTTTGTAAAATATAGAGATATCAGTGGTCCAAATGGTGTACCTGATGGCGTTATTGACTCAAGAGATCGTGTAATTTTAGGAAATCCGTTCCCTCGTTATGAATATGGATTAAATTTAACTTCTGAATATAAAGGATTTGATTTAACCGTATTTGTTCAAGGCGTTGGCAAAAAAGATACATATATCGCTGGTATGGGTGTTAGACCATTCTTTACCGGTGGTACAATTTATACCAATCAGTTGGATACCTGGACGCCTGAAAATCCGAATGCTGAATATCCATTATTATTGATTAATGAAGCTTCTACTCCTAATTATCAGGCTTCTAGCAAATGGATCAAAGACGGTTCATACATGCGTTTAAAAAATATTGTTGTAGGCTATACATTACCTGCAGCATTAACTAATCGTGTTAAAGTTAGTAAGTTAAGATTCTATGTGAGTGGACAGAACTTATTCACACTAAGTAATTTCTATAAAGGCTATGATCCAGAGATTAGCGTTAGCGGAAACTATGGTGGTGAATTCTATCCAATTATGAAAACCATCACTTTGGGATTAGATGCTAAATTTTAATTGTAAACTTTAAGATCGAAAATCATGAAACGATATATAACAGGATTAATTGCTGTAGGACTATTAATGTCTTCTTGTCAGAATTATCTTGACCGCGAATCAATAACAGATTATCCTGCTGGTGCTGAAGAGGGCTTCTATAAAAGCGAAGCTGCTATTAAGCAGGGAACAACAGGAGCGTATCAATTAGTTGGTTGTCAAATATCTGGAACATTAGTTCCGCAGTACGTTTTCTTTGACCATTACACACCTATGGGTATTGAACGTACAGAAAATTCATCACTAGGTGCTGGGGGTGGGTTAAACCCTGATAATGGTACTGTCTTGACTGTTTGGTCAAATTGTTATAAAGCAATTGCTAGATGCAATTCAGTTTTAGATGGATCAGAGCCATATACCTCAACTTTAACGGCAAAAGCTAAGCAGTATGTTGCTGAAGTGAGAGTCCTGCGTGCTTTTATGTACGGAAATCTTGTATCTCTTTATGGAGATGTTCCATTGTTTAAAAAAGCTGCAGGTAATGATGACCTGAAAGTTTCCCGTACTCCTCAAAAGGAAGTAATTGACTTTATTTTAAGTGAACTTGAGTCAGCTTCTTCTGATCTTGCCTGGAAATCTACAGAATGGGGTAGGGTAGACAGAGCCGTTGCTCAAGGGTTAAGAGCACGTTATGCACTTTTGGCTGGTAGTTTAAATATAGGTGAAAAATCATCAGATTATTTGAAAATTGCCCGTGATGCTGCTAAAAGTGTAATAGATAATGGAGGTAGAACACTAAATCCAAACTTTGATGCTTTATTTACCAGGGCTGGACAAGCTTCTGCAGCCAGTAGAAGTGAAAACATGTTTGAAGTAATGTTCTCTGATCAAGGGTCTAAAAACATGCACTATATTTCTTATGGAGAGTGTTCAAGAAATTATGGACAGTCAGGTCGTTTTCCAACTCAATTATTGGTTGATACTTATGAGTGTAAAGACGGTAAACGTATTGATGAATCTCCACTGTACAATCCTAAAAAGCCATTTGAAAATCGTGATCCTCGATTAAAAGCAACTGTTTGGGCGCATGGTGATACAGTAATTGGTAACGGTGGTAGCAGAGTGAAGTTCATTGCTGATATTTACAGAGCCAACACTCCTTTCTATAATTACACTACTAACACTTGGGCTAGTAAAGCAAATGCTGATATCAACAGTGCCGCTGCATGGACTAGTATGGCTAACAGTGGTGTTGGATTCCTTTGGAAAAAATACAATAACTGGGATGATGAAGTTATTCACCAGGCTACTTATAACTGGGTATTAATGCGTTACTCTGAAGTATTGTTAACCTATGCTGAGGCTAAAACTGAATTAGGTGAATTAGATGGTACTTTGTATGATGCGATTAATACTGTAAGAAGACGTGTTAAAATGCCTGATGTAGCAACTGAAGTAATTGGTAATGCTGATAAAACTCGTCAATTAGTTCGTCGTGAGCGTAAAGTGGAATTAGCGCGTGAAGGTTTGCACTTATTTGATATGCGCAGATGGAAAACTGGTGATATCGAAAACGATTCACCTACTTATGGCTATCCCGATGTAACACGTAATAATGGGGCAATTGTGTATGATGCAAGCGGTAATCCAGTTGGTGGTGGTTATGATAATGCTACTGCTGATATGGTTCCTAGTTTCAAAAAATCAGCTCGTCATGATTTAAATGACATAGCAGATTACTCGGCATACGGAAGTAAATTAAGAGTTCGTGACCGTTCACGTTTCTGGGATAATAAGTTCTATTTGTGGCCAATTCCACAAGCTGAGCGTAACCTGAATCCTAACCTAACTCAAAACGGTTACTAAAATAAGTTGCCAAACCAATCTGTAGTTTATGGCTGTAGAATTAAATAAAAGGGGGCTGTTCATGGCAGCCTCCTTATTTCCAACCCTTATTTCAATTTAGACAATGAACAAACTTGTAATTGCATTATGTGCATTTGCCATGTTAACTGCTGCGTCATGTGATGGCTCAGGTAGTAAGGCTACTGCAGATAAGAAGTTTCCTCGTAAAAACATTCTTTGGTTTGACGCTACTGCGAACTTTAAGAGATTTTCTTACAAAGATTCAGTAATCTATTACCTGAAAAAATCTAAAGATGCAGGTGTTACTGATGTTGTTATTGATGTTAAACCAATTACCGGTGAAGTATTATACCCAAGTAAAATTGCTCCTGTAATGCAGGATTGGGATGGTTTTAAGAAAACTGAAAACTTTGACCTTTTAACAGTGTGTATTGAAGAAGGCCACAAATTAGGTCTTGTTGTACATGCTTCAACTAACGTTTTTGTTGCAGGTCATAATTTCTTCGATCGCGGAGTTGTTTACAGTGATAGCACCAAACGTAGCTGGGCGAGTTTAAACAATACTCCTGATGGATTGAAACCAATCACCAGTATTAAGAAAAAATATTCATCAATGCTGAACCCGGTTCGCAGAGATGTGCAGGAATATGAACTTTCTATCTTGAAAGAATTGATTGGAATGTACCCTAAATTAGATGGTATCATTTTGGACCGTGTACGTTACGATGGTATTGAAGCTGATTTCTCAAATGAATCACGTGAGGCTTATGAGAAATATGCCGGCCATAAAGTGGCTAACTTCCCTGATGACATCTATAAATACGAAAAAGAAGGCGATAAACCTGTTCGTAAAGAAGGTGTAGAGTTTAAAAAATGGGTTGAGTTCCGTGCTAAAGTTATCTCTGATTTTATCTGGGAGGCTCGCAAAGAATTAAAAGCAATCAATCCAAAAATTTCTTACGGTGATTATACTGGTTCATGGTATCCAACCTATTATGAAGTTGGTGTAAACTGGGCAAGTAAAGAAATCAACGCTAAAGACTACTTTGACCAGGCAACGCCTGAGTATAATAAATTCGGTTATGCAGAAGCTTTGGATTTATATACAAGCGGTTGTTACTACTATGAAGTAGATAAATCAGAATCGAAGCATATCGACAAAAATAATAAAGAACGTACAGAAGCTGGTCAGCATAAAGGAACAGCTGATTTCTATACAGTTGAAGGTTCTAATGAATTGGCTGTTAAGTTAATGAACGGTAAAGCGCCTATGTATGGTGGTTTATATGTAGATCAGTATAACGGACATCCAGAGCAGTTTGTAAGAGCGATGAAAATGTGTCAGAAGAAATCGGATGGTGTAATGATCTTTGATATTGTTCATATCATCAATAACAATTGGTGGAATGAGTTGAAAGAAGGATTCAAAAACTAATCGAATCAAACCAATGACTTATATAACTGAAATTGAAGCCTCTAAACCAGAGGCTTCTTTTGTAAAAGCACAAATCGATAAAGCCCCAAGGTCATTTGCACTTGATGCTTTGCGTGGCTTGGCCATAATAGGAATGGTTTTTTCAGGAGTTTTTCCTCATGAAGCCTTATGGCCGGGGTACATGTTTCATGGACAAGTTGGTCCGCCCGACTTTAAATATACTCCTGAAGTTCCGGGTATCACTTGGGTTGATCTTGTTTTTCCCTTTTTCCTGTTCTCAATGGGAGCCGCTTTTCCTTTAGCAATGAATAAGAAAATACAGGAAGGGGATCAAAAAGGTGTTATTTTAAATGTATTAAAGCGTTTTGCATTGCTGGTGTTTTTCGCTATTGTATTACGTAATGCTCAGCCATTTTCTTTAACTGCCGAAGGTCAATGGATAAATATGATCAGTGGGGTAATCGTTTTTGGATGTTTCTTCCTGGTGTTTATGCGTTTTTCTTTTGAACAGAAATGGAAGCTTTATGCCTTACGTATCGCCGGTTTTTTGATCATAGCAACTATTATTGGCCTGCACACCGCTTTTACTGATACTAAATTCAGCAAGGGCAAATCAGATATTATTATGTTGGTTTTAGCGAATATGGCTTTGATCGGCTCATTAATATGGATTTGCACGCGTAAGAACTGGCTAGCTAGGATAGGGGTTCTTGCTTTTTTTGCAGCGATGCGATTAACTCATGATATTGAAGGAAGCTGGAATCAGGCGGTATGGAACTTTCATCCTGCAATTTCCTGGTTTTATAATTTCGCCTTTTTGAAGTATTTGAACATTGTACTGGTAGGTTCTATTATGGGTGATATTATTTATTCATTCAAACCTAAAACTAAAATTACCGAGTCAAATAAAACTCGTTCAGTACTACTTAGTCTGATTTGCTTTTCATTTTTAGTTGTTAACCTGTACGGGCTTTATACGCGTCAGGTCCTTCTAACATTGGGTCTCGATGTAGTTTTGTGTATTGGTGGTACTTTGTTGCTTAAAACGCCTGCAAATGCAAAAGAGGAGCTTTATAAAATCCTGTTTGGTTGGGGTACATTTTGGGTATTGCTAGGACTAGCGTTTGAAGCTTATGAAGGCGGTATTAAGAAAGATCCTTCATCATTTAGCTTTTGGTTCCTTAGCAGCGGACTAGCGTTTTTTACCTACATTCTGCTCGACATTATTTGTCAGTTTGTAAAGAACAATATTCTATGGAAATCGCTGATTCAATGTGGTCAAAACCCAATGGTTGCCTATGTAGCAGCCGGTTTCTTTATTGTCCCAATTTTTACCATTACTCATATTTCCGATTTGTTTGAAAGCCTGAAAGCAATTAATCCTTATTTAGCAATTATAAGGGCTTTTTCTGTTACCATTTTAGTAATAGCAACTGCTTCATTTGCCACTAAGAAGGGTTGGTTCTGGAGAACATAAGACCTCACCCTAAGTCCCTCTCCTAAAGGAGTGGGACTTTTACGATAGTGCTATTACATCTTTATATCCTCTTTATTTCTTTAGGTTTTTTACTTAAGCTATTCTGAGCGATACCTTCTCTTAATTTCTTTAGGATAAGTTTCTACCGATGCTATTCCGAGCGTTTCACCCTCTTAGTTTCTTAGGGCAAGTTTTTAATAAAGCCATTCCGAGCGCTCGGATAAGTTTTTACTTGAGCCATTCCATGCGGCCATTTCGAGCGCTCCCTTCTCCTTGAGGAAAAGGGCCGGGGATGAGGTAAAAAAAAGGCGAACACCTTGTGTCCGCCCATAAAATAGTGCAATTAAGACTTCCAATCGTATGCTACTTATTTTTGTAGGTCTTGAAGAAATCAGGGTGCTTTTTTAAGCCTTCGAAGAAGAAGAAAACCTCACCTTTAAATCCCAACTTCCTATTTTCATCAATCATCTGTTGCAGGAAATCTCCCTGCGGAGTGTGACTATCTACCTGAAGCAAAATGCCCGGACAAAACATCCAACGCTTATCTTCAGGCATATAACTGATATTGCTTTCCAACGTTTCAGCATACGCTTTGATATTGTAACGGTAAACCTGCGGAATGATATAATCAACCCAGCCGTTCTTAACCCATGTAGGCCAATCTTGCAAGTATTCTTCTTTACTCCATGGGAAAATACTTGGAGCCATCGTAACCAATACCTTAGGATTAGCAGATTTTACTTTATCATGCAAGCGTTTCATGAATTGATTGAGCAGGTTAGCTCTCCAGTCGATCCATGCGGCATCCTTATAATCTTTAGGAGGTTCTTGTCCGTTATGTTCTTTCTTGTAAAGTGAAACTGTGTATTTGTCATATCCGGCCAGAGAAGGAACGGCCGGTAAACGATCGTCACCCTGAATACCATCCACATCATAATTCTTAACAACCTCAAGGATTAGTGAGAGCATAAAGTTTTGAACCTTTGGATCAAAAGCATTCATCCAGTCGAACTTGTTTTTGTTTACAAGTTTTCCATCCGGATCAATAGCAGCCCATTCAGGATGCTTTTTGAGGATCATTCCACCTTGTTCATTGTAAGAACTCGAAAACCCAAATTCAAACCAGGCATGCACTTTAATTCCTTTTTTATGAGCTTCTTCAATGACTTCTTTTAGTGGATCTCTGCCTGCAAACTTTTCCATGATTGGAATACCGAATTCCTTTTTCATGATCTTACTTGGGTATAAGGTGCGGCTTCTATTCCAGGTAACTACGTAAATATTGTTGATGCCAGATTGGACACATAGCTCAACAGCAGAGCGGATATTTTCCCGGGAATTTAAAGCTTCACTTGCTACGTTTGTTAGCCAAACGCCTTTAATGGGTTCAGGTTGTTGCTGAGCATTTTGAGCATTAGTCGCAAGGCCCTGAACTATCAATAGTAAGCATACAAATAATCTCTTCATTGAACTTTTTGTTAACTCATCCCGTAACCCCTCTCCGAAAAGAAGGGTATTCGAGATGGCCTCGGATTGACCTAATTGACTAATAAGAGTATTTAACTAATTATTTCCTCTAAGTTTGCTACCACTTAGTTTTTTTTATGATCTCGTGAGTTTTTAATGTCTCACCTTTGGTTACTTTTTTCATGAAATCATCCATAGCAGCAAATTCATTGAACATAAAGCTTGCGATTTCATGTCCTGCACCTGTATAAGTATATAATACTGCAGGAATTTTTAAAATCACTGCTCTTTCATACACCGTTTTATCTCCAAAGAACATTAACCAACCTGGCTGTGTAGCATTACACATGCGGTGCGGAGCGGTTCCGTAAGGAACAACCTGATCGTTTGAACCATGGGCAAGCAGCATCGGAACTGATTTTTCTTTAGTTACCAGGTTAATATCTACTACAGCTCCTGCAAATGACATTAAGCCTTTAAACTTAAATGTGTCAAAAAAAGCATACCGCTCCTTATCAGCCTTTGCGAATGGATTGTAAACGATTTGTAAAGCAACCTCGGCACCTGCACTGCTTCCTGATACGAAAATCTTTGAAGGATCAATAGCAAAAGACTGTGCATGTGCTACAATGTATTTTGTTGCATCAGCCGCATCTTCAATTGCTGCTCTGATGGCTTTTAATTTTTCAGGGGTTGGAATATCACAACCGAAACCTCTTCCTGCCTGTAGTAAACGGTATTTTATTACAAAAACATTGTATCCCAAATCCTGCATTTTTTCAGCGAATGGGGCTTGGTTTATAGGTTTTCCACCCTCAAATCCTCCTCCATGAACAAATAAAATGGAGATACCATTGCTAACTTTTGGTTTATAATGGTGCATCCAAAGCGTATCTGTATTTTTTACAGCATATTCAACAACATTAAATCTTGCCTGTGCAAATGATTTACAGGCAATTACCGATACAAACAGCAGTAATAGGTACTTTTTCATTCTTTTTTAATTAGATTCTTTAATCATTTTAACGGAATAACAGTGTAAAACTGCATTTCGCTACAAAATTAAGAGGCTGAATTTAAAACGGACTGTTGTTCGTCAGCTACTTCGTGGTTAAAGTCTTCGAAGATTTTCCATAATTGATATAATCCTCTCGGAATGTGGAAACAACCTTTCCATTTTCCACCTTTCATATTTAATAAAACTTCTCCCTGACGGTTCAGGTAACCAAACCATTCGCCATACTCAGCATCTCTGAAGTTTTTCCATGTATAATCGTGTACGATTTTAAACCAACGTTCACATTCTGCATTTCCGGTTAATTTCCAACCTTTTGCAAGAGTGATCATAGTTTCTATATGTACCCACCATAGTTTCTGATCCCACTCTAACTGTTGCGGCGCATGTCCGTTTACATCAAGGAAATAGAAGATGCCTCCATGCTCGTTGTCCCAACCTTTTTCAAGGGTACGTAGGGTAATTTTGATAGCCTGATCAATAAGCTTTTTATCATTGATACGAACAGCCAGATCCATGATGAACCACATTGCTTCAATGGTATGACCAGGATTTAATAATCGGCCTTCAAATGAGTCGCAGAACGAACCATCTTCATAGACATTCTCCAGAATAAGTCCTTTATCAGGCTGATAGAAAACTTCCATAACCTCATGAATAACTGTTGGCAGAAATTCATTTACTTTATCAGGTCCAAGGATATGCTCTAATTCCAATGAAAGATTACATAAGATCATTGGTAATGAGAAACCTTTCAAATTGCGGGTTCCAGGATAAGCTTTACTCCATTTTCCTTTAGGGTTGTATTGGCGTGCCACAATATTATTAAACGTATCGCGGGCTAATTTTTCATACTCAGGATTTGGAGAGGCTTTATGCAAAGCTCCGAATGCCATTGCCGCAAAACAATCAGAGAAGATATTGTATGGTTCAATTAACGGTTTTCCTTCTTTAGTTAATGAAAAATAGAAGTTGCCTTCATCATCTTTGCCATGAGTTTTAAGAAATTTGGCACCATGTTCGGCCATTTCTAACCATTCTGCACGCTTTTCAACATTGTTGTAAAGCATGGAGAACATCCATACCTCACGGCCTTGAAGCCAAACAAACTTATCGGTGTCGTAAACATTTCCGAAACGATCAAGGCAAGTGTAAAATCCTCCGTCCTCTTCATCTTTAGAATGTTTTAACCAAAACGGAATAACGTTTTCTAATAGTTCATTTTTATATAGTTCTGCGTATTGCATATTTTTTTAGTTTTTTTGAGTCAAAGGCGTGGCCTGCATAACTCGTTGTTATGGTAAAACCTGCTTTATTGTTTGCGTTTATAAAGCATTGATTTTTAATCAAATACTATAGTAGTTCTTTCAAGTATTCCTGATAGCGATTATATAGATGTCCTGCTTGCAAGTAAGATGATTGAGGACTCATGAAATGCGAAAACTCAAAAGTTATCGCTTTGTCATAACCTGCTTTTCTGGCTGCTTCTAGTTTTAATCTTAGTTTTTCAAATTTGATAGGCAAGAACTTTATCGGCATATCACGGTCAAAAGATTCAGCATTGGTCCAGCATTGCAAACCGAACTTGTCCGCCATCTTTTTATTTACCTCAAAAAAGTCTTGCAATTCATGGTAATCAATATGACCATCCTGAAAAGCTACTGCATCAACAACACCTTTAATTCCATCAAAAATTTCACTCCATTCCGATTCATGCTCCTTCAATGAAACCGCATCCGCTTTGGTTAACTGCCCTGAAGCTGCCATAACGGCCTTTTTACCATCAATCCATGGTGAAATTAAAGTAGGAAGCCCTCCGCTTACATCTTTGCACTGTTGTCCAAGTTTTTGGAATGCTTCGATGGCACCTTTTGTGCGGCGACTGATTTCCATGCTCAGATACCAACCTTTGAAACTTTCATGGTTGCCATATTTTTGCCAAACTTCATCAATCACATGACGATTACTGTCAATTTCGGTAGTCATATCACCGCTGTCCCAATAATGTCCGCTATCATATAAACCGAAGTAGAAGTTCATGCCGTGCTTATCTGACAACTCCAAAAACTGTTCTACAAGATCAACTGGTGGTTGATAGCAGCCATACTGTTTTATTAAATAGTCAGAAGGGTAGGTGATAAATTTCCGGTATCCCGACCGTATTAAAATAACGGTGTCGATACCAACATTTTTCATGTGTTGAAAATCGGCATCCCATTCTTTTCTGCCCCAGTTCTGATGTGGAATATCATGCGATATTTCATCCAAAAAAGTTCCTGTAATCTTCATCGTTATCTTTTACAAATAATTATTGCTCTTTAAGTAATTGGCCCACTGTAAGTAAGCAGCTTGTCGTAAATGAATTCCATCCAAGGTAACCTCACTTTTAAGCTCATTTTTATCATCAGCAAATACACTGAAAACATTGACGAACGGTACATTGAACTCCTTCGCAAGCTCAACCAATTTTTCATTTAAAGCTAAAACCTGCGGGTTTTTGCCTTTCATGTAAGGATATTTAAGAATTTCTTCATTTAACGGAAGAATACTCTGGATATATAACTGCGTTTTAGGCGACTCTTTCTTGATTTTTCCCACAATGCGACGATAATTGTTTAACGTCACTGCTTGAGGAAGATTTCTTCCTAAATCATTAACACCAATTAGCAAGAATATCTTTGCCGGTTTTGATGCTAAAACTTCGTCCAGTCGGGCAAATAAACCAAAGGTATTGTCTCCACCGATACCTCTGTTTACAATTGGTTTTCCCGGAAAAAGCTCCTGCCATTCACCTTGCTCTGTAATGCTATTTCCTAAAAAAACAATCTCATTCTTTTGATTAGGCATTTGCTTAAAAAGTTCTAAGCGTTGCAAATAGTGTGAATTTGCGTAGCTGCTGTCAATGGGCTTTTCTTGCCCATAAGCCCATATCGTAGCAGCGGAAAGTAAACATGTTAATACAGATCTTTTCATTACGTTACGTATGCTATAAATATTTTTGTTCTTTCAGATAGTTAACCCAATACACATAACCCATCTCCACTAAATGAATTCCGTCTGAGGTATACTCACGCTTTAACTGGCCAAAGCTGTCTGATAAAACGTGCTGCACATCGATGTAAGTGATGTTAAGCTGATTCGCCAGTTTTTTTTGCAGCTCATTTAGCTCCTGGATTTTCTCATTTGAAACCTTCACGTATGCACTACTCTTAACAGACTCATTAACAGGTAATGTACTTTGAAGGTAAATTTTAGTTTTAGGAGATACCTTTTGAATTTTTTCAATAATGCGTTGAATATTGTCGGCAATAGCCTGAACAGGCGTACCGCGTTTGATGTCGTTTACACCATCCATTAAGAATAGTTTTAATGGTTTTGATGCGAGTACTTCATCCAAACGAGCATAAATGCCATAGGTAACATCACCGCTAATACCGCGATTAACTACATTTTTATTAGGAATAAGCTCTTGCCATTCACCCATTTCAGTAATACTGTTACCCAGAAAAACGATTTCATTTTTAGTGTTAGGTAAGTGCTTAAAGAATTCCAGTCGCTGACGGTAATGTGAGTTGGCATAACTGGTATCAATTCTATTCACATCAGAAGAAACAGACACAGAAACGTTTGCCGAGGTTGGAGTGTCATCACAGCAGTAATTCAACTCCTTTAAAATGTTTACCCATTTGATGTAGCCTGCGCCTTTTAAATGCAAACCATCATTGGTATATTTTTTATCCAGCTTTCCGTTTTCATCTATGAATTTAGGATACAGGTCGATGAATGTAACCTGTTCTCTTTTTGCCAATTCACGTAAGCCATCATTAACAGCAATAATATGCTCTGTTTTATTTTGATGCCTTTTAAATTCAATAAATTCGTTGTTTGTTGGCAAAAGGCTCTGAATGTAAATTTTGGTAGTAGGAGATTGTTGCTTAATGATAGAAACAATGCGCTGATGATTAGCCAAAATAACCGAATCAGGAATATTTTTAGCAATATCATTAATGCCGATCATGTAAAAGATCTTGGCTGGTTTAGAGGATAGGACCTCTGGTAATCTATCAATTACACCGAACGTGATATCTGAAGAAATACCACGGTTTTTAACACTCGGATTTTGAAATAACTCTGCCCATTCACCTATATCAGTAATACTGTTTCCTAAAAAAATGATTTCATTTTTTGTGTCTGGCAACAGTTCGAATAATGAACGTTTTTGATCGTAATAAGTGGTATGGAAAGTAGTGTCGAACTTGGCCGCTACCGGTTGTTGAGCCCGGGCAGCCAAATTACAACACAAAATTCCCGCCGATATTAACAATGTACTCTTCATTTTACACCTAAGCATTAATTTACGGGAACGCTTTCGTCAACCAATTTAACATTTGCTTCTTTTTTAGCGTTTTCGGTTTCGTCGAGTTTGTCGTACCAGTATTTTTTCAATAACCAGGTAGTAACAAAGAATACGACAGCCCAAACTGCTAAATGATAATTTTCTCTGAGGATGAAATAGATAGGGATAACCACCTGGCTCATTTGCCATACGATACCCACTAAAATATTAAATACATCACGTTTAAAGTCTTTATTAGGAGAGAATGAAGGATCTGCTTCCATTACTTTTCTCTTTATTGGTCCCCAGAAACCCCATGGACGGGTTTGTTTGTAGAAATTCATAACGGTTTCTTCGTCTTCCGGAGCTGTTAAGAACGTTCCAAGGAAACAACCGATGAATGAACAAAGCAGAATAATAGGGAAAACATAGATATCTACAATTTCAGGGAATAGGAATAATTTAGTAGTTGACGCAATTAATCCGCCTAACATTCCCCAGAAATAACCGTAGCCATTAAATCTCCACCAAATCCATTTTAATACGTTAGCAGCTGCATAACCACCATATAAAGCAGAGGTAAGCCATAAAGTAAGCGAGTTTAATGATTTAGTAAAGAAACCTGCACTAACACCAATAATTACCAATACAATAGACGCTACATAACTTAGACGTATATATTTCTTTTGGCTTGCATCAGGATTGATATACTTTTTATAAATGTCGTTTACAATATAAGCAGGCGCTGCATTAACAAAGGCAGAGAATGTACCCATGAATGAAGCCAATAAACCTGCTAATAATAGTCCTTTCCAGCCGATCGGAACGAACTTTTGAATAGCTGCCGGAAGAATTTTTTCAAAATCAATGGTAGCTCCCATTTTTCCTAATTCAGGACCGATATAAACCAATCCTAATACAGCGAAGGCAGCAACCATTAAATAACGAGGCATATAAAGAACAAGGATTGTTGATGCACTCATTTTAGAAGCTTCGGCAGCTGTTTTAGTTGATAATACACGCTGCATATCATAGCTCGGAACTGGTCCGGCCAAACTTGAGAAGATACCTTTGAAAAGCATCATCATAAATAATAAACCAAACATCTCGAATCCATCCTGACCAATTTTATTGTTCACATTTGGTACAGGAGTATTGCTCCAATCGAGATTCAAATGCCAGCCGAAGAACAAATCTTTCCAGCCTGCAGGAATAACCGCGTTTATTT
The DNA here is from genome assembly GCF_000242635.2 of Solitalea canadensis DSM 3403. Lineage (NCBI taxonomy): Bacteria > Pseudomonadati > Bacteroidota > Sphingobacteriia > Sphingobacteriales > Sphingobacteriaceae > Solitalea > Solitalea canadensis. The sequence continues at coordinate 3,196,088 of NC_017770.1, read as the reverse complement.
GTTCTGGAGTTACTGAGTTATAGGCGATAAAACCAATAACCACACATGAAATGGTCATGATAACAAATTGTACAACTTCAGTACCTACCACGCTGTACATACCACCTTTAATGGTATAAACAGTAGTAATACCACATAATATTAAGGCGTATGCGTGTTCTGAACTAAGATGAAAACCGAACATATCGGTGGATAGATCCCATGGAAGTATGGTAGTGGTGAATTTGCCAATACCCTCAAAGAAATAGGCGATAAAGCCGATAACGCTAATAACAGCAAAGATTACAATAATGATATGCGAGAGGGTAGAACCTCGGCCTTCACCAAAACGGAACGTTATCCATTGTGCACCTGTCATCGTATTTGACCGACGCATCCAGGCTGCCAGGAATACAAATACAAAAACCTGATTCCAAACCGGCCATAACCAAGGAATCCAGGCACTCTTCAATCCGTAAACAAACAGAATTGAAACAGTCCACATGATGCCCGAAATGTCAAACATTCCTGAAGCATTTGATAAACCTAAATAATACCATTTAATATTATTGCCACCGAGAAAATAGGATTGCAAATCTTTGGAAGCTTTTTGAGAGATGTAAAACCCGACGAACAGTGTCAGGAAAAGATAAAGGCCGATAATGGCAATGTCGATGGTATGTAAACTCATTATAATGGATGGTTGAATTCTTTTTATTTTATAACAGCGGTGAAATTAAAAATATTTTTTAATAAAAATAAAATAGTTAATAAAAAAATTAAAATGTTTTGTTTTTATTCCAGATACGAAAATAAAAGTATAGGCAATAAATAAGAAGAGCGGGATTAACCCGCTCATTTTAATTGGTTTCGAAAATTAGTTGTTGATTAGAAGTTATCATTCCGGGTACATAAAAGTCGAGGGTAACGTTGAACAGACCCGGTGGAACAGTCCATGTTGAGCGTTGCTGACGAGGTGCATTTAGCGTGGTATACACATTAACCACCGATCCGTTCATTTTTATTGCTCCGTTCCATGTTGCATTTGTTTTGGTAGCATCAACCGAGTTTGACGCTAGGTATAATTTCACTGTTTTATTGGTTGAGTTATTATTATACAAGTGAAACTTTACATTGTATTTATGTCCGTAGTTGCCATATGATTTAGCTGCTCCAAGTAAGGTCATTAATGCATCGGCATTATGATTTTCAACAGTGGGATAAAACTTGTCGGATGTATTTAATGCAAATCCGATATGTGCTGCTGCTGCCGGAATGTACAGATCATTTTCAGCAACTACTTCTGATGATTCATATAATTATATTATTACCTTAAAATAAAATATAATAAATATTAATAATTAAAATTAAGGTTTGAATAAAATTAAATAAGAAAACAGCAGCAATGACTTTTTTCAAACTCAGCCTTAAAAACTACCTTTACATTTTAAAAAATGAGCAGTATGACAATGACCTGGGACAAATTGCTGTCGGCTAAACGTTGGGGATATGAAGATAGGGCTACTAAGAGTCCGATTGAGGCACGATCAGAATTTCAGCGCGATTATGATCGTCTTATATTTTCATCTCCATTTAGAAGATTACAGAATAAAACACAGGTTTTTCCGTTACCCGGAAGCATTTTTGTACACAATAGATTAACCCACAGTTTAGAAGTTGCTAGTGTAGGCCGTTCTTTAGGTCGTATTTTTTATGATCAGAAATTAAAGCAAGATACTGATATTGATCAAAAGCTCCCTTTCTTAAGTGAGATTGGGAATATTGTTTCGGGAGCATGCCTTGCGCATGATCTAGGCAATCCGGCTTTTGGGCATTCCGGAGAATCGGCTATTTCCAGCTATTTTACAGCAGGTGAGGGGCAATTATTTGAGCATCAGGTTACAGCTGATCAGTGGGCCGACTTGACGCACTTTGAAGGAAATGCTAATGCACTTCGTACGCTTATTCATCCTTATAATGGAAAAGGCGATGGAGGCTTTGCCCTAACTTATACTACGCTGGCTTCTATTACTAAGTATCCTTGTGCCTCAATCATCGGACACGATAAGACAAACATCTATACCAAGAAATATGGTTTTTTCCAATCAGAGCAAGAGGCTTTTAAAAAGATTGCCAATGAGCTTTTGTTGATAAAAGTGCAGGATGATCCGCTGGTTTATAAACGACACCCTTTAGTTTACCTAGTTGAGGCTGCTGATGATATTTGTTATAGCATTATCGACCTGGAAGATGCACATCGGTTAAAAATACTTTCGTACAAAGAAGTTGAAGAGTTGCTTTTACAGCTTTGTAATGATCCGGGATTACCCGACCGTTTAAAAGGGATAGAAGATACAGATGCAAAAATTAGTCTGCTAAGGGCTAAAGCAATCAGTGCATTGATCTGGGCGTGTTCGCAGGTGTTTCTGAAAAATGAAGAGGTGCTGTTGAATGGCAATTTTAACAAGAGCTTGGTAGATGCATTAGAGGATCCTTTAAAAGCTACTTTAAAAGAAATTGAACGGATATCCATTCAACGTATTTATAATTACCCATCTGTTGTAGAAATTGAAATTGCAGGTTATAAAGTGATGGGTGGTTTGTTGGAAGAATTTGTGCCTGCCTTTCTACAAAATACAACTCATTATCATAAGAAATTGATCGAGCTTATTCCTAAACAATTCATCACGAAAAGTACCAATACGTATGATAAAATACAGTGCGTGTTGGATTTTGTTTCTGGCATGACCGATTTGTATGCGGTAGAGCTATACCGTAAAATCAAAGGTATTTCGTTCCCACGGATTGATTAGTTTTACCTGCTTTTTAATGATTACAAATCAGTGTATCAGCATACTTTGTCATGCTGAGGCACGAAGCATCTGTTTGTGTCCAGCAGCAATTAGCAAACGATTCTTGTAAAAAGAAGCACCCCACAAGGAGGTGCTCATCGTTATATGAATCGAGAGGTATTTAGTTCAATCTGATAATGCGCACTGTTTCCTCCAATTGAGCCTTGTCTTTAGGGCCGTAAGCTCCAACTACTACTGATGCAATTGATAAAACGATGGTTGCGATTAATGTTTTCATAATGTTGTTTCTTTAAGTTTTACATAGAGTAAGTATGCAGAACCATCTTTTCGTTACAGATTATTTTAAATTTCTTTAGAAACAATACTTGCAGTTCCCTCTAACACTCTTCAAAAAATCTAAAATTGTAGTAGATTATGCCTGATTAATCATCATCGATCTAACCCAATGAAAAGAAGAGATTTCATCACTAAAGGAACGCTTGCTACAGCCGGACTAAGCACTTTGCTTTCAACTTCCTGTAATTCAAATAAAACTGCAGCACCAGAAAAACAGGCTATAGACGATTTGCTGGCATTTGTTTTAAACGAAGAAACCATTCAAGGTTTGCAGAAGAAGATGGCGGACGGTGTTTATACCGCTGAGCAGTTAACGGAGCTTTACCTGAAACGTATTGATGAAATCGATAAAAACGGACCTAGGCTTACCGCAGTTATTGAGTTGAATCCGGATGCAGTTGCTATTGCAAGGCAAATGGATGGTGAACGAAAAGCAGGTAGGGTTCGGGGCCCGATGCACGGGATTCCGGTGTTGATAAAAGACAATATTGATACTGCCGATAAAATGCAAACGACTGCCGGCTCTTTAGCGATGGAAGGTCATATTGCTGCTAAAGATGCATTCATCATTCAAAAGTTGCGGGCTGCAGGGGCTGTTATTTTAGGCAAAACCAATTTAAGTGAATGGGCCAATTTCAGGTCGACGAGCTCTTGCTCTGGATGGAGCAGCAGGGGCGGGCAGACCAAAAATCCATATATCATCGATCATAACCCTTGTGGTTCAAGCTCCGGTTCGGGTGTAGCCGTTTCGGCTAATCTTTGTGTGGTGGCTATTGGAACTGAAACCGATGGTTCCATAACTTGTCCGGCTGCTACCAATGGAGTTGTTGGGTTAAAGCCAACAGTTGGATTGTTGAGTCGTTCGGGAATCATACCCATCTCGCATACTCAAGATACCGCAGGGCCTATGGCACGGACAGTTACTGACGTTGCTATTTTGCTTGGCGCTTTAACAGGAATTGATCCGGATGATTCTATAACTAATGAAAGTAATGGGCATTTTCATACGGATTATACTAAATTTTTGGATGCCAATGCTCTTAAAGGAAAGCGAATTGGCATTGAAAAGAAACCTCAGGGAGATAACCAGTTTATGCACGCGTTGCTAAAAAAAGCTATTGATTTGCTAAAGGTTCAAGGCGCCACAATTGTCGAAATAGATTACTTAGATAAAATTCATTCATTGGGAGAATCAGAGTTTAAAGTAATGCAGTATGAATTTAAAGCTGGTTTAAATAAGTACTTGTCAAAAAGCAATGCAAAAGTGAAATCGTTAAAAGAGGTGATTGCTTTTAATAAACAGAATGCCGATAAGGCGATGCCTTATTTTAAACAGGAAACACTTGAATTATCGGAAGAAAAAGGCGGCCTGGATTCTAAAGAATACAAAGAAGCATTGGAAAAAACACACGTCGGTGTAAAAGAACTACTTGACGAAGTGATGCAGAAAAACAAGCTGGATGCAATTTGCGGTTTAACAATGGGACCGGCCTGCAGCATTGATATGATCTATGGTGATCGTTGGGGAAATGTATTCTTAACGATGCCGGCCGCAGTAAGTGGCTATCCACATATAACTGTTCCTTGTGGAATGGTTTATGATTTACCAATCGGCTTGTCATTCTTTGGACCAGCCTATAGCGAATCAACGTTGATTGGTATTGGCTATGCTTATGAACAAGCTTCTAAAAACAGAACTGTTCCTCAGTATAAGAAATCTTTTTTGGTTTAGTTAGCTGTTAGCCAATAGCTGTTAGCGGTTAGCTTTTAAAAAAGAAAACGGTCTAAGCTGCCTTTGATTTGTAAATTATATTAAATGCATAATGCCAATAAGCTGGCTAATTACTAAATGCTGCTTGCCAATCTTTTCAAAACTGATTATTCGTTACAGATTACTTTGTTTTTTGAAAGAAACCTGCATAAATGAACAAAGGCAGCGAAGGCTACCTCTATTTATATCTACTTCTAAGTGCTAACGGCTAAAAACTAAAAGCCAATAGCTACAAAAATCAATGAAAACTATTATTCATCGCTTTATTCAGGGTATTAGCACTCCAATATCCACTGGCAATAATGCGGCGTATCGTGAACAACGGATCATCCTGGTCTTTTTTATCTGCAAGGCTGAACGCAGCTTTGAAACCTCGTTTCTTTAGCTCAGGAAAAGCAGGTTTGTTCCATAAGCCAAACGGATAAGCGAAATACTCGATTTTCTTTCCTGTAATGGTTTCAAGTGTTTTGGTTGGTTTCTCAATTTGCTTTACCCAATCATCACCCTGGTATTTTTTTACGTTATGATGGTCCCAAGTGTGGCTGCCAATTACATTGCCCTCATCCGAAAGTTGCTTAATCTGATCTTTGGTCATGTAATTCGGGCGACCGATAGAAACGGTCATGATAAAATAAACACCTTTAAAGCCGTATTTTTTTAACTCTTCATTTGCTACAACAAATTGATCGTCGTCTGTATCATCAAAGGTAAGCATCACCGGTTTTGAAGGAAGCGGATCTCCATAAACCAAATAATTATACACTTGATCTGGTAAAACCGTATGATAGCCACTGTCGGCAAGCATTTTAACATGCGCTTTAAAAGCATTTATCGGAATGATATAATCCTTTGCAACTTTTGAATCCGAAGCTTTCCAATCTCTTATTTGGTGGTAACAAAGAATAGGAACTTCTTTACGGGCCAATATTTCTGCAACACTTGCAGGTTTCTTTCCGGTATTATCGGTAGGTGCAGACGAGGAGGTTGAATCTGTAGAAGCAGTTGTACTTGTTGAATCCGAGCCTGATTTTACTTCTTTAGCTGGTTTATTTTGTTGACAAGAAGTGTAAAAAAGTACAGTTCCTGATAATAATATATAACTTAAATATTTCTTGATCATAATGCGTTCGTAAACGCTGCAAATTAAAAGAATGAAAGCTTGTAAAGCAAAGACATCCTGAATAATTAAAAATAAAGCAAAACTGGATACTAAATTAACCCTCGTTTTATCGCTTCTTTTACAAGCCCGGCCGTATTCTTAATATTTAGTTTTTGCGTAAGATTTAAACGGTGAGTCTCAACCGTTCGCAAGCTTATAAAAAGAGAGTCGGCTATTTGTTGGTTCGTTTTTTCTTCGGCGATCAATTTCAATATTTCTTTCTCACGTTTGGTAAGAGGGATTTCATAAATAGAAGTTTTACGTCCTGAAATACTTTCTTCCAGCAATAGTTTCTGAATATGCTGATCAATATACTGTTGACCATTATGAACAGCTTCAATAGCTGCAATTAACGTTTCCTGATCAGTATTTTTGAGTAAATAGCCCATTGCCCCATTTCTGATCATTTGCTTTACATAATGAGATTGTTCAAAATTGGTAAGCGCAATCACGCCGATCGATGGATATTGTTTAGTAATAATCGGACAAAGATCCAAACCACTCATACCGGGCATTTGAATATCAAGTAATAGTACATCAGGCTGTACCGAAATCAGCGTTTCTAATAATTCACGGGCATTGATACTGCTCGAAATAACCTCCATGTTCGAATTATTTTCCAACATCATCTTTAAGCCATTAATAACCATTATATGGTCATCTGCAATCGCAACCTTTATCATTTTTAGCTAATATCTTCTTTAGTAATCAGTAATTTTTCAATATCAAATTCGATATAAACGGTAGTTCCTTTTTCCGTTGAGTCTATTTTAATGTTACCATTTACAGAGTTAATTTTTGAATGGATTTGATCCAACCCAATTCCATCCATTTGTCCTAATTGGTAGGTAAAACCTTTTCCGTTGTCTTCAACAGTAATTACCAAAAAATTCTGATAACAACTCAACTGCACCAAGGCTTCTCTTGCATCCGAATGTTTAATACAGTTGTTAACCAACTCCTGAATAATCCGGTAAATGGTTAATTCAAAACTTTGCTTCAAACGTGGAATTTCACTCATACACACAAAATCTATCCGGAGCTTATTGGTGCTAACCCGCTGGCAGTAATTAAAAACACCCTCTTCTAGTCCGAATCTATTTAATAATTCAGGAAGTAGATTGTGCGCAGTCTTACGTATTTCACTGGCAGACTCATCTAACAAGTGCAGGCCGTTTTCAAATTCTGCTTTATGATTGGTAGTACCATTTGTGTTCTTAAGTACACTAAATTGCATCTTCGCTGCTGAAAGCAGGCCCCCAATACCATCGTGTAAATCGCGTGCAATTCGCCCCCGTTCAGTTTCTTCACCCTGCATCATCGCTTCAAGTAAACTAATTTCTCTATCCTTTTCTAAAAGCATTAATGTTTGTTGATGAAACTTCATCTTATTCTTATAATAGAAGAAGATGAAAACAGATATGATCGTCAGAAGAACAATGCCTATAACCGGAATAAGAATCCACTTTGATTTTTGCTTTAACTGCAGATCTTTTTGAGCAATAATTAACTGTTTTTGTGCTAGTTCTTTATCTTTTTGTACTGAATGATACTTAACCTCCAGCTCTTTTATATGTTTTAGCGTTTTTTCACTTTGGATGCTGTCTTTTAATGACGCTGATTGCTTAAAATAATGCAGTGCCTCTTTGTAGTCGTTTTTACTAGTATAAATCACAGCCAATGAGTCATAAACTCTTTTTAGATGCGAACGGGCATTAATTTTTTTGCCCATTTTAACAGACTGTTTTAACTGCGCAATAGCTTTTTCTGGTTCGCCTAAACGCCAGTAGAAAATCCCGACCAGCATATTAGTTTCACAATCATAATAAGGATTTTTCATTAATGCCGAATAATACAGGCTTTTATTAATATACCCTAGAATCGGTTTCCTGATATTCAATTCTAAATGAATAGCTGCGATATTCATGTGAACTGTCCGTAATGATTTATAATCATTGATTTTAAGCGCAATAGGAATAACTTCCTGGTAAATTTCCATGGCTTTAGTATAATTTTTAAGCCAAAAATTACTTAAAGCCTGAGCTACCAATGTAGAGGAAAGCACACTTGGATTATTAGCGACTAAGCGAGCCCACTGAACAGCCTTGGTACGCTCCAATAAAGCTTCAGCATATTTCTTTTGTTCATGATAAATACTCCCTATTCCCTGATGCGAGCGGGCTAATATTTCAGCATTGTTAAGTTTTTCTCCGATCGCTAATGCCTTATAATAATAGTTGATAGATGAATCGCTTTGTCCCAGGTAAAAAAAGTTATTGCCCAAAAGAAAATAGATTTTCCCTGTTTCTGCCGACTGATTTTTTTGCAGTGAAGTAAGCGCTTTTTTATAAAAGATTATTGCTTCATTATAATTTCCCTTTTGTTCTTTTGAGGTTGCTTCTTGTATTAAACCATCAACTTTTTGTGGGATTTTAGTACTAGCAATCACATTATTCGCAATAAATAACAGTACCAGTAAACAACTATGATAGCTACTTAGCAGATTATTCCCTGTTTTTTTTGTAAACGTGTTAGTTAAAGCGGATATGATCATCAGGTTCTGAAGAGAGCGTTATCAATCAACAAGTTTACAGTAAGATGGCTAATTATTTCTACGTAGTACTACTTAGATCGGCAAATGGTTACTTACACGTAATTATTTACAGCGAGATCAAATTCAATAAATACCGTAGTGCCATTATTAATACTACCGGTTAATTCAAATGAACCACCCAAGGCGGCAACGCGTGTTTGTATACTACTCAATCCTGCTCCGTTGGTGGCGGTTGTTAAATCAAAACCTTTTCCGTTATCTTCAACAGTAATCGACAATACATCCTCTTGAAAACTTAACTGAACAAGCGCTTCAGATGCATCGGCATGTTTTATAATGTTGTTGATTAGTTCCTGTACAATTCGATAAATAGTTAGTTCATAGTTCTGATTCACCTCCGGAAGTTCACCAATAGAGATAAAGCTGATCTTGAGGTGCGTATTGTTCATCCGGTTAACAAAATGCGAAAGCGCTTCGCCAAGTCCGTAATTGATTAGGAGTTCGGGCATCAGGTTATGTGCTATCTTTCGTATTTCTCCGGCAGAGTCGTCTAATAAATTTAAGGCTTTTGAAAATTGATCTTTTCCGGTTAGTTGGAAAATCTCAGTTGAAAGAACGCTAAACTGCATTTTAGCTGCAGAAAGTAAACCTCCCACGCCATCGTGTAAATCCTTGGCAATGCGACTCCGCTCTTTTTCTTCACCTTTGATCATCGCTTCCAGGATATTTATTTCCTTTTTCTTTTCCAGTAGGATCAGGTGCTGGGTCTGCAATTTCATCTTATTCCGGTAATTTATAAAGATGAAGGCAGATGCGATCAGTAGTAAGATAATTCCGGCAATGGTAATCATCAGTATGCGTGTCTTTTGCTTTATTCTAAGGTCTTGTTTAGCTATCTGCAGTTGCTTTTGCACAAGCTGCTGATCCTTTTGCGCGGTTTGGTATTTAACTTCAAGCTCACTGATAGATTTTATTTGTTTTTCACCAAGGATGCTATCATTTAAGTTTTTTGCTAGCGACAGGTATTTGTACGCTTCTTTGTAATCACCAGTAGCTGCATACAATTTATTCAAGGAGTTATAAATAGAACTGGTAAGTCCGGTGGTTTTTAAAGGTTCCGACAATGCCATTGCTTCATTAAAATAGATCTCAGCTGTAGTGTAGTTTTTGTCTAAAAGATAAAGATCACCTAATCTATTTTTTATATCAGCAATGTCAAAAGTTGAAGAAAGTTTATTGGCATAATGAAGGCTTCTAAGTCCATATTTGATCGCTTCAGTATATTGTTGCTTATCCTTATAGTAGTCGGCAATATTGATGCTTGCAAGCTGAATGACATAATAGTTATTGGTTAGCGTTCCAATTTTTAACGCTCTCTTATGGGTTTCAAATGATTGCTCTTGTTTGTCTAAAGCATCAAGAATTGACCCCAGATTAATCAGGGAATTTGCTAGAATACTTGAGTCTTTGGTGATTTCAGCGTATTTAATGGATTGATTATGATAATGGTACGCTTTTTCGAATTGTCCTGCTTGTTGAAATATATTACCAACGTTTCCACTTGCTTGAGCTAGCGCATTTGTTAGTGAGAATTCTTCAAAAACTTTCAGACCCTGTTGATAGTTGGCAACCGCACTATCTAGTTTACTTTCATATTGATAAATATTCCCAATGTTAGTATAGCAGGCTCCTATTCCTCTAGGATAATTTATCTTATGATATAGTTTTAATGCTTTGCGATACATATCTATAGCTTTCGGATATTGACTTTTATCAGAATAGACAATTCCGCTATAATGCAACGCCTTTGCTTGCCCTAAAATATAATTGATTTGTACGCCGATGGTATATGCTTTCCTGTAGATAGTTAACGCAGCATCTTTATCTGTACTTTCCAACACGTAAGCCGAATCCAGTAGTTTTTTAACAGTGTTGCTATCCTGCGTTGGTTTTATAACAGGTGTAGGTATGGCAAATGATGCAGTATAATGAAATAATAAGGTAAGGAAAATAACTCCGGAGAGGAATTGCTTCATAGACTTCATTCCTTTAATAATCTTAATTAATAGTTATACAATGCTTTCTCCAATTAACTACAAATGTGCTTTTTTTAGTTTTAATTTCAACTAACTTAATTAAAACTAAGTACTTCTACTGATATCCTAAACTCAGTGTTACTGCTAAAGAATAAGGCTTGCCCTCCCTATAGTTTTGCTGTCGAGAAATTAATTTAAATAATCATTCAGATTTATCATTTCCATGAAAAGAATTTTTACCCTATTTGCTTTGTTATTGTTGCTGGTATTGCAGCATAGTAATTCAAATGCACAAACTTTTAAAAGTAAGTATGCTGTTAACGCCGGTATTGGTGTTGGAACTTTTGGCTTTGCCGGAAACGGTGGATTACCATTTACTGCATCAGTAGAAAGAACATTTGCCGATAATATTAGTGCAGGTGTAAACCTGGCATATGTACAAACAAAGTACGATTTCGATATTAAATACTCTTACCTCGTTTTTGGTGCCAGAGGATCTTACCATTTCAACGAACTTCTAAAAATCAATAATCCGCAATTTGATGTGTATGGTGGTGCCGGGTTATTGTATCGTCATTACAAAATTAAGTATACCGGTGATTTAGAAGATTACGGAACTGCTACTTCGGGAGGGGATATTGATGTTGCATTACATGCTGGTGTAAGGTATTTGTTTACAGATAAAATTGGTGTCCATGCAGAATTAGGTTACGGTATTTCTCCACTTCAATTAGGAGTAGCATTTGTGTTTTAACAAACAAACATTTTAATCATGAACAAATACAATCTTTTAAATCTGTTATTGATGATTTCTATTGCCTGGCTTAGTATCTCTTCTTGTGAGAAAAAAGATCCGGTAATTGATCAGATTGATATGAGTGCTGCATTAATGAATAAAAAATGGGTACTAATAACGCAGACTCGTGAACCAGCAGTCGATTTAGATGCAGATGGAACTCCGGATCAGGATGTTTATGCGCACAGAGCGGATTGTATGAAAGATGATTTTATTGTTTTTAAAGAGCAGGAAGTGTTTGAAGGCAATGCTGGTGTGATTAAATGTTACGAAGAACCTCAAACAACAATGGCGACATGGGTGCTCGATGCGAAGAACGCTAAAGTTTCAGTAACGGATGCCGCAAAGAACGTTAAAACCTGGGAAATATTGGAATTAAGCAATACCCTATTAAAGGTTAAATATGTTTGGGCAACCGGATATAATCAAAATATAACGCTTACAGATGTATTGACTTTTGAGGCGCGGTAATCAAACGTCAATACGTCTCTCTTAATTAAAAGTTAAAGATATGAATAGAAAGTTTTTTGTACTTATAGTAGCAATAGTAATAGTGTCTGCCGCAATTTTTAGCGGATGCAATGGAGGGAAAGATAATCCTGAACCTAAAGCAGAGGAGTCTTTACCATTTTTAAAAGCAGGTAATGAGTGGGTTTATAAATCCGAACTTGCAGATGCATCTGGTGAAGTGAAATACAAAATTCTCTCAAAAGAGAAAAACGGCTTTTACACAGTCAATTGGTTTATTGGAGTTGATTTTGAAATCTACTGGCACGAAAAAGATGGTGCCTTTGCCAATACTACTGACGGACCCCTCGGACAACTTCGTTTGGTTATCTATAAAAAGAACTGTAAGGTGGGTGATTCCTGGAGCGTAAAAGGTATTGCCTCGGATTTAGGAGCTAATGTTACTATAACCAATAAAGTGATATCGACCTCTGAAACAGTTACTACTCCGGCTGGAACATTTTCTAATTGTGTAAAGGTTCGTCAAACCAATACCTATGATCCGGAGCTCGTTATAGATCATTACATTCATCCTGCAACAGGAATTGTAAAAATTGAAGGAATGGGGTATGAGGAAGGTGGAGAAGATGGTGAAATTATCTATTTTCCTGTGCACTATACCTTAAAATCTAAGAATTTCTAAAGAAATGGTCTCAATAATTGAAAAGGCGCGCTCAACAATAAAACTATTTTATGGAAGCCTTTTATTGCTTCTGGTGATAGTAAGTAGTTGTACTGACAAACCTGGCGACGATCCTGGTCCCATGATTCCTTTTACTAATCAGGGGGTAATAAGGCCACTTGGAGAAATTGCCGGAGTAGCAACATCTAAAATAATAGGTGCCGAAGGTGGAACAATCGTGTCTGCTGATGGTGGTATAGAAGTAACTATTCCAGCTGGCGCATTAGCTACTAATACTACTATCTCCGTACAACCTATTACCAATACCAATCAATGTGGTGAAGGAACGGCTTACCGCCTTACTCCGCACGGACAACAGTTCAATAAACCGGCTATCATAAAATTTCACTATACAGATGAACAGGTTCCTTGTGTAGAGGCACTAGGTATTTCTTATCAGGATAATATAGGTAGATGGAAAGCAGTTGGGGGTGTAGCTGTTGATGCTGTTAATAAAACAATTACGGCCAAAACTACACACTTTAGTGACTGGAGTTTCTTCGAAGCATTTGAGTTACTACCTAATAAAAGTTTTATAAATCCAGGAGAAAAGGTTACTCTCAAACTCACACATTATCTGGGTGAAAGTGAAGAATTAATGTTAGTTCCATTGTGGCCAGACGGAACAGAAAAATTTCTGACAGAAGGAAAAGAATTGCAGAGCAAATATATTGATGAATGGAAGTTAGTAGGAGAGGGTACATTAACCCCACAAAGCGTGAAGGCCGAATATACCGCTCCTGCTAAAATTCCGGCAAAAAATCCTGCAACTATTAGCGTACGGATAAAAAATGGAACCACAGCTATTGGATTGTTAATAGCACGAGTTTACGTGGCACCAGAAGGAGTATCGCTAAGAGTCAATGGTGGTGAATGGATTACAATGCCGACGGCTGTAGCCCAGTTTGTTCAAGGGACAAATAGTATAATGTCGTCTCAAGCTAATACTACTTACCCGTTTGTAAGCATTCTCTGGAAAGATCCGGTGGTAGGTGAAAAACCATGGGCATTGGGAGATATCATTGGTTTTAGTTATAAACCTAATAAAGATAGTGAATATCACCATTTCTATATATCAGGTGAAAATGCAGTGGCTAGTCCAGGTTCTCTCGATATTACACAATCAGGTAATGTTGGCGACTATGTCATCGGAACATTTACAGTGAATAAATCAGGGTGGTTATCATCCACAGCTACTCCTAAAGTGGCAAGTATTGAAGGTGTAATCAGGGTGAAACGTTTAAAGTAACACGGTTTAATCATAATTGGGATTGGTCGGTATAATCAGAAGGTGATCGTCCCAATTGGCGCCTGAATTTGGTTCGCCTGTAATCTAGGTGGGCAATCAAATCAGGCGTTTTTTAACCAAATTATAGGAGTAATGACTAAAATAGTGATAACGCTTTTATTGATCAGTGTAGTTCTAAAAGTGAGTGCACAAAGTAGTCAGGAGAAAGCCAAAAGCGGCTATTATGCAGCATACAACGAAAAAAAGCAACTAAAAATTGAAGGGTATCTTAAGAATGGCTTGCGCGATAGTTGTTGGACCGAATATTCATCCGGAAAGCAATTATTGAGTAAGGGCCATTATGAAAATAGTATCAAGAAAGGAACCTGGGAGTATTATGATTTAAAAGGGAAGTTGGTTCATAAATACGATCATTCGCTTAACAAGTTTACCTATCCTGATAATGCTGTAGATAGTTCACCGGTTATGTGCAAGGTTGTTACAAGCTCGGGTGAAATAAATACTACTGTTGAAAGAGCTGCTATGTTGTTGGGTGGCAACGATTTGGTTCAGCAAATTATTCAGAAAAATTTAATGATTGCCGACAACGGCGGTAGAAACGGAGATCGCATTTACGTCAGTCTCATTGTTGATGAAAATGGGAATACCGAAGATTACAAAATAATTAAAGGATCAAGTCATGCGCTAAACATGGAGGCGGTCCGTGTGGTCAGACTAATGCCTAATCAATGGCTGCCCGCCATAATGAACGGGCATCCGGTAAAATCAGTTTTAGTATTGCCTGTTGATATAATAAAGTAAGGGACAACAACAGGTTCAATATACTCAGGTCTTCATATCACCCCTTAACAGTGGCCCGATTCCGTCATCTTTATGGTCAAAGAGCGGATCGGGCTTTTTTGTTTTATACCTGCTAAGTACTAGTACGTAATTACATATACCCTGTTTACTACTGATGTATTACCTGTTTATACATGGTTACTTTGATCTTATTAACACTACACAAAGTTAAGGGTATGAAAAAGATCAAATTATTAATTGCAAGTGCGCTGGTATGCTTAGCCATACCACAATATAGCCTGGCTCAGAACTCTGTCTTCGACAGGTTAAAGCAAAAAGTTAAAGACCGTGCCAACCAGAAAGTGGATGAATCCATGGACAAAGGTTTGGATAAAGCGGAAGAAACTGCTGAAGGGGAGGTTAAAAAAGGAACCGGAAAGTCAAAAGGTTCTGCTGAATCAAAATCAACTGCCTCAGAAAACACAGCTTCACAAAGCTATGCCTCACGTGATGCAAAGAGTTTTTCGCGCTATGATTTTGTTCCGGGAGAACAGATCGTATATGCTGAAGATTTCTCACAAGATGTAATCGGAGAGTTTCCTTTAAAGTGGATCACAAATAATAGGGGAGAAGTGGTAACATTAAACGGACAGACTGGTAAGTGGCTCCGGATGTTCCATACCAGCCATTTTGTATCACCTCCTATGAAAAACCTCTCTGAAAATTACACTGTAGAATTTGATATGGTTTTAACCTTTCCTAACGACGGATCGGTTTATCCCGAATTGAGATTTAAACTGTTCAATTCTCCGAAGGATGATGCTAACGGAAAAAAATACCTTCAGAATTTTGACAGCAAGGGAGATGTAGTTATTGTGTTCAGTCCTGGAGAAGAGGGTGGCTCTTCCATCAGACTTGAAAGCAACCGTGATGGAAGAAATGAATTTGTAAACGATCAAAAAGGTCTTAAAAAATTAGATAGCTATTACGGCAGACCATTTCATGTGGCTATCTGGGTACAAAAACAACGTTTGCGTATGTGGATCGAGGGAGAGAAAGTATATGACATTCCGCAAGTAGTTCCATCAGACATTCCATTTAACAGAATGGACATGGAAGTGACCTCAGGCATTCAGGAAGACAACCAGATTGGTCTTTATCTTTCTAACATAAAATTCGCTATCGGATCTCCGGATATGAGAAACAAGCTGATCAATGAAGGAAAGTTTGTTACCAACGGGATTCTGTTTGATGTAAATTCCGATAAGATCAAACCTGAATCATACGGGGTTTTAAAAGAACTGGGAACAGTATTAAAAGAGAATCCAACTGTTAAAGTAAAAGTGATAGGACATACCGACAGCGATGGTGATGAAGCTAAAAACATGGATCTTTCAAAAAGAAGGGCTGCTGCCGTGAAAAAAGCATTAAGTACAGATTTCGGAATCGATGCCTCCCGCCTTGAAACCGATGGAAAAGGGGAAACTCAACCTATAGATGCAAATACTACTGCTGAGGGTAAAGCTAAAAACCGCAGAGTAGAATTCATTAAGTTATAATCAGATACTTACTGAGAGCATGATACCGGTAATAAAAATTGTTGCGGGAGTGGGGCTTATTGCCCTCACTTTCGCCTCAAAACCAGAAAAATCATTAAGCAACGGTAACAGTAGTTGGCAACCTGAAACTAAGTATTCAGGAAGTGATTCCATTAAGCAATTAATAAATACAACTAAAGCTACCAAAGTTGTTATTGGGAAAACGGTAAAGAATAGAACGATATCAGCTTATTATTTTCCTGGTACGAGTAATAAAAATGCACTTATTATCGGTGGTGTTCATGGCTCAGAATTGTCGGCAATTGAGGTGGCGAAATCAGTAATTGATCAGCTTAATAAAGGTGAAAAACCATATTACAATGTAATTGTGCTACCTGTCTTATTTCCTGATAATGCAGCACAAGCATTGGCGAAACCGGAAAAAATTGGAAGCGGTGAGAACATTGGTCGCTATACTCACAAACAAGCTGTTGATCCTAATCGGCAGATGCCCACGTTAGGAACTTCATTTGAAAGATGTAATGGGAAAGATCATTTGGGCAGATCAATTGAAGTCGAGAATCAACTTTTGTTAAAGATAATAGATGAGTTTAAGCCAGACAGAATAGTAAATCTTCATGCGATTCGGAATATAAATAATGCGGGATTCTTTGCTGATCCTCGAACTGATCATCATGGATTTTCATTAGGGTTTGACACGGATAGTTGCTTGGCCATCGATATGGCGCGGTTTGTACATAAACAATGTGGAAATGTAAACGGTAACAGGCTGCCCATTCGGGCCAATGCTACTTATCCGAAAGATCCGGTAGCAGTAGCTGCCGAAGTCAAACAACCCCGGAATATTAATGGGTCAACTTTGCCCGGTCGTAGAGGACAAGGGGTGTCTCTGGGAAGTTGGGCAACAACAGCAGTCAACGATTCAGTTTACGCAGAAAGAAAACGAAAGGCAATTCGATTAATAACAGTTGAATTTCCAGGAGCTAAGCGTCCTGTAGATTATAAAACAATTGAATTGCAACAACAATGTGCTAAAGAAGTACGGACGTATGCATCAGCAATTGTAAAGGTTTTTTTGGCGGATAATTATCCCGAAAAAGTGGATTCAATACAATACACGTCTGTCAACAAACAATAACGAAACAAATGAAAGTAGTAAAATCAATTATAGTTCTATCAGGATTAATGCTGAGCAACATTTGCTTTGCTCAGCAACCTGTAAAATATGAAATGACCAAAATAGCAGAAGCTGTAATTCTGCCTACGCTTACTCCCAAAGAAGCTTATGCTAAATCTTTGAAAGAGGGTCGTCCGGATGAAAACCAAATGTTTGCTGTTTTTTATAATAGAGCAAATAAAATCGCTAACGAATTAAGCGTTCGGACAGATAAGCAAATTGCTGCAACTAATAAAGCTAAAAAGACAGGTTACAAGGCGAATAATGATGATTTTGCCGCAATGAGCACTGCTGAAAAAGCCCAGTATATGAGAGACAATCCTGAAATGCAAAAAACGACCGGGGTTAGCAGCTCAATGATGGACCTGGCAGCTAAGATGGAAGATCCTGCATTTAAGAAAAAGTTTGATGCCATGAGCGATGAGCAAAAGGCGCAATTGGTAATGTCTTATCAGCAATCATCGATTAGTTTAAATCAACGGACACACACGCAAAAAGCTCTTAAAACTTCTGTTGAGGCTGGTACACTAATGGGTGAGTTTACTTCTGAGTACCAAACCAAGGCTTTTACCGGATTTTTAGTTGAAAAAGAAAATAAAATGCAAGTGTTGGACGAGAAGGAAGAGAAACTACTGGCTCCTGTACTTGCTGAAAAATCAAAATTGCAAAGGTTGGTGGGTGCAAATATGTCTGCTGCTCAAAGTGAACGCTTGAAGCAGGTAACCCTTAAAGAGTACGCTATCCGAAATACTACCTACGAGGCCAAATTGAAATACCATCACGATAAAGTGCTGGAGTTGATAGCTGCTTACAAGCGGTCGGCGCTGCCTGTAGATAATTTTTTCGCAAGAATTAATTATGGAGCAGGATTGGCAGCTGCTAAAGAAACAGCTGAGTTGGCTCAGTTAGCAGGTTATCAGCAAGGTTTGCTGAAAGCAATTGTGGAGTTACAGGATGTTTCAAAAAACATCACTTATGAAAGTGCATTGTTTTATGAGGAGAAATTAAAAATTGAAAAAAGTTATCAGTAATAAACATCTATTCTAATTATCTAAAAATGAAAAAACATTTAATTGGTTTATTATGTGTGATGACATTGGGATTATTTGCTTGTAAAGATGATCCAATTCAGAAAGAAGAAGAAGATCTGTATAAAAACGTTCCTTCCAGCAAAGTTTCGGATCAATTAGCTGACGGTTCATGGTTTAGTGGAACGCTTTCGGCGATATCTTATTGGGATCGTGATGGCCATAATCTCGGAAATGATTATGAGGCAGGCAGAGAGTATTTGTTTTACAACCAGGACGGTAAAGGCAGAATTAAATTCTGGCAATACTTGGGTATGCGTACCTATTCTAGTTGTGTAACTGAAATTTATACACGAATGGAGGGTTCGGTTGTATTTGAAGGAGATAAGTTTACTTTTTATCCGGTTAAAGGATCATTCAAAACGATCAAAGACAAGTGTTCTTCGGGTAATGGGGTAAGCGAACGGAAGGCCGAAGGCGATGATCTTTTACCAGATGTTTACCGTTGGGAGATTAGAAGGGTTGATGGTGAAGATCTTTTTTACACGTTTTCTGAAGATGATGTTAACCACGAGGATGCTTTGTTCGTTTATCGGTTTACTCAGTAAAATATATATACCCTGTTTAGTTTTTTTGTGATCAGTAAGTAGGCCCGGAGTATCTCCGGGTTTTTTTATGTGTATCGAAATTGTCGTCAGTTTTTTACAGGTCACCTCTTCATGAAAATTTACAAATTACACAATCCTTTGCGTGATTTTTTTACAAAGTATATGGATTATATTCAATGCTTAACCCATTGTGCGATTTGATTTCACATACATGAATTTAAAGCATAAATTATCATATAAGCTAAAATCGCCTCGTACAGTTCGGAAGAGATGATTTAAATACTCGCACTAACTGTCAAAGAACTGTACGCAGCGACGGCATTTTTTGCTTACTTTTTTTGCTGAAGAAAAAAAGTGAGTCGCGCTGAAAGCGGCGGAAGAAAATAATTCACCAAACTGTGTTTATTGCACTATTAGGCTTTTTTTGAGTTATTTTAAATCGCACAACGATTTCAATGCTTATTAGGTGTTAAAGGTTAGTAAAGAGCGCTTATAGTACCTTAGTAAAAGAAAATTATCATGAAAGTAATCACGCTTAAACTAAAGATAAACCTCATTCGGACCTTTATATTCTTTTCTTGCTTTTCACCTTTCTGTCTTTTCTCTCAAGATTTACGCTCAAAAGAAAAACCTAATATCATATTTATACTAGCTGACGATATGGGATATGGAGATTTAGGGTGTTATGGTCAGCAGCTCATTAAAACGCCTAATATTGATCAACTGGCAAACCAGGGTATGCGTTTTACTGATTTTTACGCCGGAAGTACAGTATGCGCACCGTCCAGAGCCAGTTTGATGACGGGGCAACACACAGGCCATGCTTTTATCAAAGGCAATGATGAACTTCCATTGCGTCAGCAAGATAGTACCCTGTCGCAGTACCTGAAACAGGCAGGTTATGTAAATGGAATGGTGGGTAAATGGGGCTTGGGTTTACAGGGAACATCCGGTGCGCCCGAGAAAAAAGGCTGGGATTTCTTTGTAGGTCATTTGCACCATGTGGAAGGCCATTTTCAACAGACAGATCATCTTTGGAAAATAGAAAATGGCGAATCAAAAAAAGAGATGATCGATTCAACTGTGTACGTGAATGAGTTATTCACACAGTCGGCCTTGCAGTTCATTCAAAAAAACAAAAAGCATCCTTTCTTTTTATACGTGTCATACACCTTACCACATGCCGAACTCAAGGTTCCGGAAAAGTACTTGCAACTTTATTTGAACAAGGATGGTAGCAGTAAGTTTGCACCTGAAATAGCGCAGCCAGCTGGTCTGCATTATGGGCAACAACCTTACCCCAAAGCAGCTTATGCGGCTATGATCACCAGCATGGATGATTATGTAGGACAAATAATGCAACAATTAAAGGCCTATGGGATCGACAAGAATACCATTGTTGTTTTTACCAGCGATAATGGAACGCATATAGAAGGTGGTCGCAAAATGACGGACGCCACTACTTTTTTTAAGAGTAGTGGTCCATTGCGCGGCATTAAAAGAGATCTGTATGAAGGAGGCATTCGGGTTCCATTTATTGTAAGGTGGAACAATCACATAAAGCCTGGTTCCATATCTTCCTATGCCGGTGCGTTTTGGGATATATTGCCAACGGTTGTCGAGATAAGTGGTTTGGATAATGTTTCTCCAAAAGATGGTATTTCTTTTATCCCTGCATTAATTTCTAAACCTCAACCACAACACTCAAGTTTGTATTGGGAGTTTAATGAAGGGGGATTTAAGCAAGCTGTACGGAGTGGAAACTGGAAAGCTGTTCGATTTTATAAAGCTTCACAGCCGATTCGTACAGAGTTGTACGACCTTTTAAAAGATATTGGAGAAACAACTGATTTATCAGCGCAATATCCTGCTATTGTTAAGGAGATGGAACAGTTGATGGATAAGGAATCAAAAACACCTCCTAATTAAGAGGCGTTCCTATTTTATAATCTTTTAGGTCGCTTAATTCAGTTTAATCACCCACACAACTTCTTTCACTTGAAATTTATATTTAGGGCCGTTAGCTCCAACTATTAATGATACAATTGATAAGGCGATGGTGCCAATTATTGTTTTCATAATGATCTTTATCGTCACTCATTACTACCCATGATTAAAGTCGCTGTTAAGTAGAATCGAAACCGTTTCAGATCTATCGCTTTGTTCTTCGGGTCGGCTCAAATTTCAGATAAAAATCCTATCTTATTCTATAATTCATTTCTACTCATAGAACTGTTTATCCGAAAGTAATTATTGAAAAACTAGATAAATGGAATCTCAATCAACTTACGATATTATAGTCATTGGTTCAGGACCGGGTGGCTATATTGCAGCAATTAGAGCTGCCCAGCTAGGGTATAAAACAGCTATTGTTGAAAAATATAAAACGCTTGGAGGAACCTGCACAAATGTAGGTTGTATTCCGGCCAAAGCATTACTTGATAGTACCGAACACTATCATGCTGCTATTACCAAATTTAAAGCACATGGAATAGATATCAACTCAATGTCTTTGAATTTTGAGCAAATGATCAACCGCAAAAGTGAGGTGGTAGCACAAAATGTTTCCGGACTTAATTACCTGATGAAGAAAAACAAAATAGAGGTGCTACAGGGAACTGCCACATTTATTAATAACAAAGAAATCAATATAGTTAATAGGGAAACCACTAATAAGGTGAGCGCCAAATGGTTTATTATTGCTACGGGTTCTAAGCCTTCAAGCATTAAAGGAGTTGAGATCGATAAACAAAGAATCATCACCTCAACTGAATCACTTTCATTGAAAGAGAAACCAAATTCGATGGTTATTATTGGAGGTGGAGTAGTAGGTGTGGAGATGGCCTCTGTTTTTGCCCGGATAGGAGTTAAGGTAACCATATTGGAATATGCAGATAGTCTTATTCCGACAATGGACAGGGACTTAGGGAAAGAGTTAAACAAGGTTTTAGCCAAAGAGGGTATCGATATACAGCTAAGTCATAAGGTTCAATCAGCGCAGAACAATGGTGAAAATGTAACCGTTAAATACCTTGACAGCAAGAACAACCCAAATGAAATTACAGCTGATTATTGCTTAGTGGCTGTTGGGAGGAAAGCGTATACAGTAGGCTTGGGATTGGAAAATACGAAGATTGAAACCGATGAACAAGGTCGAATCAAGACCAATGAAAAACTGCAAACTGCTGAAGAAAATATTTATGCAATCGGAGATGTAATTAAGGGGCCGATGTTAGCACATAAAGCAGAGGAAGAAGGAGTGTTTGTAGTTGAAACCATCAACGGACAAAAACCTCATATTAATCATAACTTAATTCCAGGAGTGGTTTATACCTGGCCGGAAGTTGCTTCTGTCGGTGCTACTGAAGAAGAACTGAAAGCTCAGGGAAGCGAATATCATGTCGGAAAATTTCCTTTTATGGCAAGCGGAAGAGCACGAGCTGCAATGGAATCAGATGGTTTTGTAAAAGTACTGACAGATCCTAAATATGGTGAGATTCTGGGAGTGCACATCATCGGTCCAAGAGCCGCAGATCTTATCGCTCAGCCTGTAATCAGCATGCATTATGAGACTACTGATGAAGATATGTTCAGGATTTCTTACGCACATCCAACTTATTCAGAGGCATTAAAAGAAGCTTATTTGATTGCGTCAGGACAAGGAGCATTGAATCTTTAGATTGGAATCGACTGCTAATCAGTAATTACTTTCAGGTAGTAACACACCCCTAACCCCTCTCAAGAGGGGAATCTTGATCAACTACGTTGATCCATTACGCAGAGAGGTTCCCCTCTTGAGAGGGGCTGGGGGTGTGTTATAGTTCGAGTGCAGTCCATTATAAGAACCTAAAACCCTCCATAAATAATACCTCAATAGCGGTATATTTGTAAACAATGCAAAAAGTTAAGGACACACTTCCTGTTTATAATATTTGTACAATTAAGGGCTCCGATCATTTTCATGATGATATTATGGCTGAGCCTTTTTCCCTGTACCTCCAAAAACACCCCAATTTGCATCGACCGCACGGTCATTCATTTTATCATTTATTGTTGTTTACCAAAGGAGCTGGCTTTCATACAATTGATTTTGAGCGGTTTCCGGTTGAAGTCGGACAGGTTTATTTTATGATACCCGGACAGGTTCATAGTTGGGAATTTGAAGGAGAATTGGACGGGTATGTCGTTAATTTTTCCGAAGAGCTGTTTCATTCATTCCTTTCCGATGATCATTACCTTGAAAGGTTTAGTTTTTTGGGAGGAGTAACAGGAGAGAATATCGTTACCTTTAATGAGAGTGAACTCAAAGAAGCTATTCAACTGCTTTCGTCGGTAGTAAATGAAACACAGGTAACCCGACCATTTACTAAGGATAAAGTTCGATTGCTGATGTTATCATTGTTTATTCTCGCGGGACGTTCCGAAAACAATAAAAACAAAGCGGGGGATGTGTTGAAGCCCGGACTGCAGCTTTTGTTTAGATTTAGAAGGTTGGTAAACCAGCATTATAGTGAGTATAAATTACCCAAAGATTATGCAGAAATGTTAAGTATTACTCCAAATCATTTAAACACGCTGTGCTCAAACCTGTTAAACAAATCGGCCGGAGAGATAATTAGAGAGCGTATTGTTTTGGAAGCAAAAAGGCAATTGGTAAACCTCGATGCAAGTATTTCAACAATAGCTTACAGTCTGGGGTTTACCGATAACTCCTATTTTACCAAGTTTTTTAAGAAGTATACCAACCTTACACCCGAAGAGTTTAAAAAATCATTTAACGGTTACTGATTTGCCGCGGGTTTTAAGATCTTGCCTTTACTGTATTTAGGGTCATAATCAATGGATCCGAATAAGTGTAGCATAAATACTCGTCCCAGTCTGAAATTAAGCGGCATAAATACAAAGATGCCTCCAATAATTATTGTCAGGTAAACCCAGGCAGTTGGGTTACCGAATATAAAGTAAGTAGCAAAGCCTAAAATTACACTCTGTGCAACATTAAGAGCATAACTAAAGTACATACCTCCCCAAAAGAAACCCGGCTCAATTTCATAACGTAGTCCACAAACCGGACAATTGGTATGCATTTTCTGATACCCAAAACTATAGGTAGGATGTTCAAATAGATGTCCTTCGTGACAGCGAGGGCATTTTTGCTGAAAAATCGCTTGTGTTTTCGAAATAGCCATACAATCATCAATTATTATTAATAACAAAAGTACCAGCAAATTATGACAGGTAGTGGTGTTTTCCGTGGGTTTAGTGGTAATTTTGGTGTTGTAGAATTATGATTCGTACTAAGATTTATTTTCTATTTTAGGTCTTCAATTTCAAAGTATGAATGACTTTTTTCGTTTGCCTTTTTTCTTTGATGAAGACAAATTAGTTAAGGATTTGGAAAAGTGCCTTTCGCTCAATTGGACTGATCATTTTAATCAAAGGGATTATAATGGCGATTGGAAAAGCATTTCCTTAAGATCAATTAGTGGAAATATAACGGATGCTAATGCACATCCGGGTGCTGAGTATAAAGACACAGCGTTGCTACAGCAGTGTTCCTACTTTGCAGAAGTGATCGAATCCATCAATTGTGAAAAAGAAGCAATACGATTATTATCATTAACTCCCGGAAGTATTATAAAAACCCATGTTGATCAGGAGTTGGGTTATTCGGATGGCTATTTTCGACTTCATATTCCTATTCAAACAAATCCGGATGTTGACTTTATTGTAAATAGTAATGATTTGAGAATGAAGCCCGGAGAATGTTGGTATGCAAATTTTAGCTTGCCACATAGTGTAGCCAACAGGGGGACAATTAACCGGATACATTTAGTGATTGACTGTAAACGGAATAATTGGTCTGATGAGGTTTTTGCGGAAAGCGGTTATTGCTTCGATTTAGAAAAGCAAATGCAATCAAAAAAACAGGATCCGGAAACGATGGCAAAAATGATAACGGAACTGGAACGTATGGATACTGATACAGCCAGGCAATTAATCGATCAATTACGTAGTTCTGCAGTTTAAATGAGTGTTATTTCTAAGTGCCCGATAGCGGATTGGATACCGTATAAGCTAAGGTTTGAGCAACAAGAATGGATGTTTGAATGGCTTTATCTTGAAAATAAAAGATTTATTGAGCCTTTTTTTGATGAGACAGTAGGTAAGTGTAAAAGTCTTGCAAATAACTCCAAATATATAAGAACGGTTAGCGATTATGAGAGCTTGATTTGGCAGGGAGAAACAGTGGATGCCATTCATCCGACGGCAATAATCTTTCATGTTTCCCGATGCGGTTCTACTTTATTATCTCAATTATTGGGATTAAATGAAAACTGGATATCGCTGGCAGAAGTACCTCTGTTTGATGAAATACTTCGATCCCCATTTAAACAATCGCATATTACTGCCCCAGAAGTAAAAAAAGCATTAAAAGCGAATATTGCATTAGTTGGAAAACGTCGTTTTAATGAAGAATGCCTGTTTGTAAAAACGGATAGCTGGCATATCTTTTTTTACGAGATGTATCGATCCCTCTATCCGGATGTTCCATTTATTTTACTTTACCGGAAACCTGATGAAGTAATCAGATCGCATCAAAAACTTCGTGGAATGCAAGCGGTACCAGGCATTATTGAACCCGAACTTTTTGGGTTTAAGCGGGATGATGTTATAACGGCAGATTTAGACGCTTATTTAGTAAAGGTTTTGATTAAATATCAGCAAAAATACCTTGAAATAGCTGCAGCAGATCCGCGTGTTCAGCTTGTTAATTATGATGAGGGTCCGGTAACTCTGGTACAAAAAATAGCCAAAGCTACTCAATTAACCCTTGAAGATGATTTTCTGCAAAAGGTTACCGAGCGCAGTGGTTTCCATTCCAAATTTCCAGATAAGCCATTTGCTGAAAAGCAAGAAACCGAGTTATCTATATCTGGATTACCTGATGCTATGGAACTTTACCATAAGCTTGAACAACTGAGAAATCATTGAACAGGCAACTTTAGTTAATTTCTAATTACTAACAGCTAATTAACCTGTTACAACTTCAATTAATCTCTAATAGCTTACGGTTAATCACTAACGGCTAACTCAACTATTTCCATTCAGTTTTTATTTCAGCATCAATAGGTGCGTAGTTAATGTACTGTACCATACGTGGTAAGTTAGCCGTATTTGGGCTGCTTCCATGTGGGAGAGCCTGGTGCCAAACGATAAAATCACCTGCATTGGCTGCAATTGGTACAGATCCTAATGCATGTAGATTCAGAAATCTTGGATCAACTCCCGCTGGTAAGCTATTGATCCATGCTTCAATCTTATTTTGAAAGCCAGGGACCAATGTAAAAGCTCCCTGATTTGCTTGGGTGTCCGACAAGTATAATAAGCCTTGTAGTCCAAATGGAATAGGTAGCTCAAGACTTACATCCCAATGCATTTTTGGTCCTGGAAACTTCCAGTATTCGCATTCAGGCGGGTTAAAGCTTACTCTGTCAGTACTTACAAAAAGATCACTTCGGTTCCACAGCTGTTCATAAACAGACCTGATTTTTTGGGAATTTCGATTTTTCTCCAAAGCGGGATGCTGAAAGAGTTGAACCATAATTCCTTGTTTGGCCGGATGATCATAATACCAACTTGAAGGATTAGTTAAATCAACCTGAATAAATTCACAAATTGCACTTATCACTGCATCGCAGTCTTCTTTAGCAATGGCATTACGAATAATCAGATAACCATTTTCCCTCCAGAAAGCAAGATCTGCTTCGGTTAATAAATAATCCGTTAAAATGTTTGATGTTTCAAGCGTGTTATCTTTTGAGATAGAAGCATTAAATTGCTCAATCTTAGCACTCGATAACTGGTTATTATTTAGTGCCAAAATCCAATCCTCAAATTTTTCAAAGCTTGGGTTATGGTGGTATAGATAAATAATCGTTTGCTCAATTCCTACGCTCAAAATATTTAACAAAGAGCTATCTAATTGCCATTCGTCAAGAAAAGCATCTTGTGCAATAGTTCCTTCACGTTTTTTTATGGTTTTGCTCCAGAAACGTTTTAAGTGATAGGCAGGTATTTTTCCTGTTTCTAAGGTATCTGCAATAAGTTCTTTCATTGATTATTATAATGACAGCTCCTTTGAAAGAGGAACATTTGGGTAATTAAACAAATTTAGTTCTTTAAGAATATAGCTGGTTAATCGTGATGCAGATTCCTCTTTAGGTTCGGAATCAGTTGTTATTACCAGATCCGGTTTTGTGGGTGTGTCGTATTGTTGACTAATGCCTGTGAAATTTTCAATTCTTTCCGGATTACCTTGTGGTAGTAACGCCTTACGATATAAGCCTTTTGTGTCTCTTTCAATCAATAATGCTAATGGACAATTAATCCAAACGATTTTGGCTCCATAGTTGGTGGTTAACTCCTGCCTGCTACTTTCAAAAGGAGAAATAGCAGAAATAATACTTACAATCCCTTGTTTGGCAAACGTATAAGCAACGTTCCCTAATCTTCTTATATTTTCTTTACGGTCTTCTTCTGAAAACCCTAAATCTTTGCACAAGGTTTCCCGGTAAGTATCACCATCAATAATTTCAGTTTTTATACCTAACGAGGTGAGTTGAGCTTTTGTTAAAGTGGCAATAGTAGTTTTGCCTGATCCCGAAAGTCCGGTAAGCTGAATAATTATCATACAGCAACTTTTAAGGTCTGAGCCATGATTTCATTATCGGAAACATAGGAAGAGAAAGATCTTTATTAGAAGTCGGATCATTCGTCATGCCACACCATTGTAAAGTTGAAACACCAACAAATTGTTTCTTTTGGAAGTTATCCACTAAATTGGCACCTGAATCTTTATAACCAAATTCATGGAAAACAATATGAGGATCAATTTTTAAATGGATGCAGGCAGCATACGACCAGGCAATTGCCATCAATTCACCTCCACGATGCAAATCACAATCATTAAGAGTTCCATCTAAAGTAGGTCTGATCTCGGGAGGCATTACAGCAATATGTCCGGCTTCATGTAAAATGTCACCCGGATAAAGAAGTTGCTCCTGATCAATAACCACACTTCCCTTTTGAATAGTAACCCCGGGTACAATTGTAGGCTCCGTTATTGACTTAAATGAAACACCAATGCCAATTTCCTTTAGAAAATCGACAAATAAAGTGGTGATATCTTTATGCATTCAAATACGAACTGCTATGCCTGTACAATCGATTCAACAGAAGCTTTAGGAGCAGATAAGAATTTCCTGAAATCCACAGCCCTTACTTCTTTCTGATCATTATGCTTAAAGGTCATTTTTCCTAACATAGAACCATTAGATAATCCCTGGCGTAAAATAACTTGTTCCTTAAGTTTATTTCTTAATACATAAGGATTTAGTTGTGCATTTTCACCATGTCCACCGATGATGATATCTATATTTTCAGAGGCAGCAGCGAAATCTTTATTATTGAATCCCATTGAATTCATACCCAAATGAGAAAGGCAGATTACAATATCGCATTGCTTCTCATTTTTTAATAAGGTAGCCACTTTTGTTGCGCTGGTATACGGATTGTTAAAATGAATACTGTTATTAGTTAACTCAGCCCCAACTCCGGTTACACCAATCTTCATTCTCCCTGACTTAAAAATTACATACGGGTTAACTTTTGATGTAAGTGAAGAATTATTAAATGAATAGTTGCAGTTAACTAAATTGAAATTCATAAAAGAAATCAAATCAGATAGATATTCCTCTCCGTTTTCAAGTTCCTTATTACCTAATGTAGCAATATGGTATCCGGTATTATTCATAGTACCGATCATTTTTTTATCTGCACTTAAATCACCAGTTCCACTCAAAAAGTCACCTGCATCTAACATCAAACCCGAATCTTCATTCTGAGATAATTTCCCCTTAATAAAAGATAAGCCATTTTTTGAACTTAATTGATTTCCTAACTCTCCATGTAAATCATTCGTATGGTAGATAGTTAATGTATCGTGGATATTCTCCAATTCGTTAGCTCGTTTCGTAATCTGAGCAACAGTTTTCAATGGATTGCTGAGGAAAAATGTACCCGATAATAGAGCGCTATTTAGAAGAAATTTTCTGCGATTATTAGTCATTTTAATTAAGTTATATTCATTTTTATGATGTAAAAGTATAATTTTTTTTGTTTTTAAAGATTTAGTTACTAATTGTTTATAAATAATGACTTTTATTATTTTTTATTAATAAAATTTTACTAGTCTAACTATCTGATTATCTGACAGTAATTAAATAGGTACTAATTGTATATAAAATTTCCCATGTGGAATTTTTTGCCTACTAAAAAATAAGTTTTAATATTGTATTGAATTACAATGAATTACTCTCTCTCTTGTGAAAACTATATCGCCTTTCACATTTTTTTAAAACAGAAATAAAATGTTGTGAAGTGATCATATTCTACTTAGGCTATTAATAATAAATCTATTTAAACTATAATAAATTATATGGAACCTTTTGTCGGACAGATTCAACTTTTTGGATTTCCTTGGGCACCACGTGGATGGGCACTTTGTAATGGACAACTTTTAGCTATTTCTTCAAACACTGCACTTTTCTCTTTATTAGGAACTACGTATGGAGGAAACGGCCAAACAACTTTTGCATTACCGAACTTGCAAGGTAGGGTGGCAATAGGTCAAGGTCAAGGCCCGGGTTTGTCTAATCATTACATAGGTGAAATAGGTGGAGAAGAGCATCACACTTTAATTATAACAGAAATGCCAGCACATAATCATGTGGCTACTTCTGTTCTTAATGTTAATGCAGGAGATGCTAATGTACATACACCAGTTGCCGGTAATTCTATTGGTGGGGTTATGGATATTAACGGCGATCCTTCTAATGGCTTTGTAGCTACAAATCCAACTATTCAACTAAATAATGGCTCAGTAGTTAGTACGATAGGAATAGCAGGTGGAAGTCAACCACATAATAATATGCAGCCTTATTTGGCAATGAACTACTGTATTGCACTTGAAGGAGTCTATCCTTCTAGAAATTAACAACCTGGTTTTTGTCCTAACATTTATTATGAAAAAAAACAGTCTATTTTCTATAGTCTTTAGCACAGTGTTCTTTCTATGTGCAATTTGTTTTGCCTTAGAAAGTAATGCACAAATAACATCAGGGGATATAGCCATTGTAGGTGTAAACTCTGATGGAACTAATGATGAGATAGCTATTGTTACTTTGGCCAGCATTACTGCTGGTCAAACTGTTTATATAACAGACAAAGGGTGGCTAGAAGCAGGTGGTTTTAATCAGAGTAACACAGTAGCTGAAGGTTTAATTACCTGGGGCATAACAACAACTGTTCCTGCGGGTACATTGATTAAAATAACCATTGCAGCAGGCGGAGCAGTCACTGGTGGATTAAGTTCCTATGGAACAGTAACCCCTTCCGGATGGTCTGGTGCCCCTATTGCAAGTGGAGGTGATAATTGGTTTATATATTCCGGATCAGAAGCATCTCCTTCTTTTATATACGGATTTGCCAACTGGTCAACCGGAACAAATGGCGTTTGGCTTAATACTGCCGGAGCAACTGTTTCAGCTACAACCTCTTATTTGCCAGCCTCGTTAACAAGCGGAACAACGGCTCTTGCTTTAACAGGCGTATCATTGCATGCTGATAACATGGTATATACTGGTACGTTGTCTGGTACAAAAGCCCAGCTGTTAAGTGCCATTAGTAATACAGCAAATTGGTCTGGAGATGAAGCAGCTGTAAAAGACCTTAACCCTAATGGAACAGAGTTTCCAGGTAATAATCCGGTCTTTACTGTAACAGCGCCACCACTGGTAGCTACTACCTCACAAACAGATATTTTGTGTAATGGAGCAACCACGGGATCTGCCGGTGTAGTTGCATCCGGAGGTACTCCTCCTTATGCCTATTCGTGGTCTCCTAGCGGAGGATCTGGAGCAACTGCTTCAAATCTTGCAGCAGGAAGTTATACAGTAACAATCACTGATGCTGCTTCAGTATCTATAACTAAAAACTTTACAATCAACCAACCAACAGCTTTAGTTGCTTCTGCAGGAACAATAAACAATGTTTCTTGTAATGGAGGAGCAAATGGAACAGCAACAGTTAATGTAACGGGAGGAACTCCTGGTTATACTTATAGTTGGGCCCCAAGCGGAGGAACTGCTGCAACTGCATCAGGTTTACCTGCAGGGAGTTACACCGTAACGGTTAGAGATGCGAATAACTGTAGTACAACTCAAAGTTTCTTTATTACTGAACCTTCTGCTTTAACAGCATCAGCATCAAAAACAGATGTAAGTTGTTTTGGAGGAGCTAACGGAACAGCTACAGTTTTGGCATCAGGCGGAACTCCCCCATACACTTATTCATGGAGTCCTAGTGGCGGTTCAAATGCTACAGCAACAGGTCTGGCAGCCGGAACGTATACCGTAACAATAAGAGATTCCAAACTTTGCCAGATAACAAGAACCGTTACTGTAAATCAGCCTTTATCGGCATTGGATGGCACCATTACACGAACAGATGTGAGCTGTAATGGAGGAACTAACGGAACTGCTACGGTAGTGGCTTCAGGAGGAACTGGACCATATACTTATTCATGGGCTCCAAGTGGAGGTACTGCAGCAACTGCATCAGGACTTGCTACGGGAACTTATACAGTAACAGTAACGGATAATAATTCTTGCCAGATTACAAGATCTATTGCTGTAAATCAGCCTTTATCACCTTTAGTAGCCACGGCTGCTTCACAAACAAATGTAAGTTGTAACGGTGGGGCAAACGGTACTGCAACAGTTAGCGTAACAGGAGGAACTGCTGGATATACCTACTCATGGGCACCAAGCGGAGGAACTGCTGCAACAGCAACAGGACTAGCAGCCGGAACATATACGGTTACAGTTACCGATGCAAACGCATGTACTGATACTCAAAGCTTTACTATTGTAGAGCCAGTAACAGCATTAAGTGCAACCGCTGTCTCACAAACCAATATTGCTTGTAATGGAGGAGCAACCGGAAGCGCAACAGTTAGCGCTACGGGGGGAACAGGAACTTATACGTATTCATGGGCACCAAGCGGAGGTACTGCTGCAACAGCAACAGGTCTTACTGCCGGAACGTATACCGTAACGGTAACCGATGCGAATGGATGTACTGATACCCAAAGTTTCACAATTACAGAACCAGCTGCTTTAGTAGCAGCACCTGTCGCACAAACAAACATTGCTTGTAATGGAGATGCAACAGGAAGCGCAACAGTTGGTGTAACAGGCGGAACAGGAACTTATACTTACTCATGGGCACCAAGTGGAGGCACTGCAGCAACAGCAACAGGTCTCACGGCTGGAACCTATACGGTAACAATAACGGATGCTAACAGTTGTACTACAACACAAAGCTTCACTATTACCGAACCAACTTCATTGGTAGCTTCAGTCGGATCAAAAACGGATGTAAGCTGTAACGGCGGAGCAAACGGAACGGCAACAGTGAGTGTAACAGGAGGAACTTCAGGTTACACTTATTCATGGGCTCCAAGCGGAGGTACTGCTGCAACCGCAACAGGTCTTACGGCTGGAACCTATACGGTAACGGTAACCGATGCGAACAGTTGTACAACCACTCAAAGCTTCACGATAACAGAACCAACCTTACTCGTAGCTTCAGCCGGAGCACAAACGAATGTAAGCTGTAATGGCGGAACAAACGGAAGTGCAACGGTTAATGTAACAGGAGGAACTTCAAGTTATACTTATAGTTGGGCACCAAGCGGAGGCACAGGAGCAACCGCAACAGGACTTTCAGCGGGAACGTATACCGTAACGGTAACCGATGCAAACGGATGTACTGATACCCAAAGCTTTACTATTACCGAGCCTGCAGCTTTAGTAGCAACACCTTTAGCACAAACTAACATTGCTTGTAATGGTTCTGCCACCGGAAGCGCAACAGTTAGTGCTACCGGAGGAACCGGAAGCTATACTTATTCATGGGCACCAAGTGGAGGCACTGCTGCAACAGCAACAGGTCTTACTACCGGAACTTATACCGTAACGGTAACCGATGCAAACGGATGTACCGATACACAAAGCTTCACCATTACTCAGCCTTCAGCTTTAATCGCTTCAGCTGGCACACAAATGAACGTAAGCTGTAACGGCGGGGCAAACGGAACTGCAAAAGTTAACGTAACGGGAGGAACTCCTGGCTATACCTATAGTTGGGCACCAAGTGGAGGTACTGGAGCAACCGCATCAGGCCTTGCTGCGGGAACCTATACAGTAACGGTAACCGATGCAAACGGATGTACAGCTACCCAAAGCTTTACCATTACTGAACCTGCTTCGTTGGTAGCTTCAGTAGGAGCGCAAACGAATGTAAGCTGTAATGGCGGAGCAAACGGAAGCGCAACAGTTAATGTAACCGGTGGTACTGGAGCATATACCTATTCATGGGCTCCAAGCGGAGGTACTGGTGCAACAGCATCAGGTCTCGCAACCGGAACCTATACGGTAACAGTAACCGATGGTAACGCTTGTACAACAACTCAAAGCTTCACAATTACCGAACCTGCTTCATTAGTAGCTTCAGCGGGAGCACAAACGAATGTAAGCTGTAATGGCGGAACAAACGGAACTGCAACAGTTAATGTAACCGGAGGAACTTCTGGCTATACTTATAGTTGGGCACCAAGCGGAGGCACTGCTGCAACCGCAAGCGGTCTTGCAGCCGGAACGTATACAGTAACGGTAACGGATGCGAACAGTTGTACTACAACTCAAAGTTTCACCATTACTGAGCCTTCTGTTTTAAATGCAACGCCTGTAGCACAAACAAATATTGCTTGTAATGGAGGAGCAACCGGAAGTGCAACAGTTAGTGCTACGGGAGGTACAGGAACATATACCTATTCATGGGCACCAAGTGGAGGCACTGCTGCAACCGCAACAGGTCTTACTGCCGGAACATATACCGTAACGGTAACCGATGCAAACGGATGTACCGATACACAAAGCTTCACCATTACGCAGCCTTCAGCTTTAATCGCTTCAGCTGGTACACAAACGAATGTAAGCTGTCATGCAGGGGCAAACGGAACTGCAAAAGTTAACGTAACAGGAGGAACACCTGGTTATACTTATAGTTGGGCACCAAGCGGAGGTACTGCTGCAACTGCATTAGGCCTTGCTGCGGGAACCTATACGGTAACAGTAACCGATGCAAATGGATGTACTACAACACAAAGCTTTACCATTACCGAACCAGCTTCGTTGGTAGCTTCAGTAGGAGCGCAAACAAATGTGAGCTGTAACGGCGGAGCAAACGGAAGCGCAACAGTTAATGTAACCGGGGGTACTGGAGCATATACCTATTCATGGGCTCCAAGCGGAGGCACTGCTGCAACAGCAACAGGTCTTGCAGCCGGAACTTATACGGTAACAGTAACCGATGCGAACACTTGTACAACCACTCAAAGCTTCACTATTACCGAACCTGCTTCATTAGTAGCTTCAGCGGGAGCACAAACGAATGTATCTTGTAACGGTGGAACAAACGGAACTGCAACAGTTGCTGTAACCGGAGGAACTGCTGGATATACTTATTCATGGGCACCAAGCGGAGGCACTGCAGCAACAGCAAGCGGTCTTGCAGCTGGAACGTATACAGTAACGGTAACGGATGCGAACAGTTGTACAACAACTCAAAGCTTCACCATTACTGAGCCAGCGGTATTAAATGCAACAGCTAGTGCACAAACCAATATTGCTTGTAATGGTTCTGCAACCGGATCGGCTACAGTTGCCGTAACAGGAGGAACCGGAACCTATACTTATTCATGGGCACCAAGTGGAGGCACTGCTGCAACAGCAACAGGTCTTACTGCCGGAACTTATACCGTAACGGTAACCGATGCAAACGGATGTACCGATACACAAAGCTTCACCATTACTCAGCCTTCTGCGTTAGTGGCTACGGCAAATTCTCAAACGAATGTAAGCTGTAACGGCGGAGCAAACGGAACGGCAACGGTTAGTGTAACGGGAGGAACTCCTGGCTATAACTATAGTTGGGCACCAAGCGGAGGTACTGCTGCAACTGCATCAGGTCTTGCTGCGGGAACCTATACAGTAACGGTAACCGATGCAAACAGTTGTACAACAACTCAAAGCTTCACCATTACCGAACCAGCTTCATTGGTAGCTTCTGTCGGAGCACAAACAAATGTGAGCTGTAACGGTGGGTCAAACGGAAGCGCAACAGTTAATGTAACCGGAGGTACTGGAGCATATACTTATTCATGGGCTCCAAGCGGAGGAACAGCTGCAACCGCATCCGGACTTGCAGCCGGAACTTATACAGTAACAGTAACCGATGCGAACAGTTGTACAACCACTCAAAGCTTCACCATTACCGAACCAACTTTATTAGTTGCTTCAGCAGGATCACAAACCAATGTATCTTGTAACGGTGGAAGCAATGGTTCTGCAACCGTAAACGTAACAGGAGGTACCGGAACTTATACTTATGCATGGGCACCAAGCGGAGGCACTGCAGCAACAGCAAGCGGTCTTGCAGCTGGAACGTATACAGTAACGGTAACGGATGCGAACAGTTGTACAACAACTCAAAGCTTCACCATTACTGAGCCAGCGGTATTAAATGCAACAGCTAGTGCACAAACCAATATTGCTTGTAATGGTTCTGCAACCGGATCGGCTACAGTTGCCGTAACAGGAGGAACCGGAACCTATACTTATTCATGGGCACCAAGTGGAGGCACTGCTGCAACAGCAACAGGTCTTACTGCCGGAACTTATACCGTAACGGTAACCGATGCAAACGGATGTACCGATACACAAAGCTTCACCATTACTCAGCCTTCTGCGTTAGTGGCTACGGCAAATTCTCAAACGAATGTAAGCTGTAACGGCGGAGCAAACGGAACGGCAACGGTGAGTGTAACGGGAGGAACTCCTGGCTATAACTATAGTTGGGCACCAAGCGGAGGTACTGCTGCAACTGCATCAGGTCTTGCTGCGGGAACCTATACAGTAACGGTAACCGATGCAAACAGTTGTACAACAACTCAAAGCTTCACCATTACCGAACCAGCTTCATTGGTAGCTTCTGTCGGAGCACAAACAAATGTGAGCTGTAACGGTGGGTCAAACGGAAGCGCAACAGTTAATGTAACCGGAGGTACTGGAGCATATACTTATTCATGGGCTCCAAGCGGAGGAACAGCTGCAACCGCATCCGGACTTGCAGCCGGAACTTATACAGTAACAGTAACCGATGCGAACAGTTGTACAACCACTCAAAGCTTCACCATTACCGAACCAACTTTATTAGTTGCTTCAGCAGGATCACAAACCAATGTATCTTGTAACGGTGGAAGCAATGGTTCTGCAACCGTAAACGTAACAGGAGGTACCGGAACTTATACTTATGCATGGGCTCCAAGTGGAGGAACTGCTGCAACCGCATCAGGTCTTGCCGCTGGAACCTATACCATAACGGTAACAGACGCGAATGGTTGTACAGCAACCCAGAGCTTTACAATTACCGAACCAGCTGCTTTAGTGGCTATTGCCGGATCGCAGACAAATGTGAGTTGTAATGGTGGTTCAAATGGAAGCGCAACGGTTAATGTAACCGGAGGTACCGGAATTTATACGTATGCATGGGCGCCAAGCGGAGGTACTGCTGCAACA
This sequence comes from Solitalea canadensis DSM 3403, assembly GCF_000242635.2. NCBI lineage: Bacteria > Pseudomonadati > Bacteroidota > Sphingobacteriia > Sphingobacteriales > Sphingobacteriaceae > Solitalea > Solitalea canadensis. Next base: position 3,159,289 of record NC_017770.1, on the reverse strand, counting down.
GCAACAGGTCTTACTGCCGGAACTTATACGGTAACGGTAACTGATGCTAATGGTTGTTTTACAACCCAAAGCTTCATGATTACTGAGCCAACTATATTAGCTGCAAGTACGTCACAAAATAATGTTAGTTCAGCAGGTGGTAATGATGGTTCTGCAACGGTTAATGTAACAGGTGGTACAGGAACCTATACCTATTCATGGGCACCAAGCGGTGGAACTGGCGCAACTGCATCAGGTCTTGCTGCCGGAGCTTATACGGTAACAGTAACCGATGCTAATGGATGTATTCATACTGAAACATTCAGTATTATCGAGCCAGCAACATTAAGCGGATTTGCTACTTTAACCAAAAACTACGGAGATGTTGACTTTGCACTAAATGCACCAACATCTAATAGTACAGGGGCATTTTCATATGCAAGTAGTGATGCCACAATCGCATCGATAACTGGTAGTACCGTTACTATTCATAAACCGGGTGTGGTTACGATAACAGCTGCACAGGCTGCTGATGCAAATCATCTTGCAGCATCTACAACAGCTACGTTAACGATTAACCGTAAGGATATTACAGTATCGTTAAATGCAGCTCCTGTAATCACAAAACAATATAATGGTGATGCTCAAGCTAGTCTTGTAGTTACAAATTATCAGTTAAATGGTTTAGTAGGAGCAGATGATGTAACTGTTACCGGAACAGCTCAGTATGATAATAAAAATACAGGGGCTGGCAAAACTATAACTGTAAATGGTTTTGTTCTTTCAGGTTTGCAAAAAGACTATTATACCTTAACCACTACCAGTGCAACTACTACTGGTGAAATCACTGCAAAACCTATTACTGCGACTGCAGGAATAATCAGTAAAGTGTACGATGGAACTGATTTAGCGGTAGTTAACTTTAATGGCTTCACCGCAGCAAATGGTTTAGTCGGAACGGATGATGTTCAGGTACAGTATGCTTCTGCTAGGTATAATTCAAAGGATGTAGGTGTTGCTAAGCCTGTTACAATTAATGGTTTAGTTTTATCTGGAGCTGATAATAACAATTATGTTCTTAATACATTCACTGTTTCCGGAGATATTACAGCCAAAGCAATTACAGTAACTGCAACAGCCGGACAAACAAAAGAGTATGGCTCAGCTGATCCTGTTTTAGCTTATAGCATTACTACAGGTGGCCCGTTAGCTGCCGGAGATTCATTTACAGGAGCTTTAGCTAGAACTTCGGGTGAAAATGTTGCAACTTATGCAATTAACCAGGGAAGCTTAAGTGCAGGCGCTAACTATGCTATTAGTTATGTTGGTGATAATTTTGCCATCACTCCTAAACAGTTGACAATTACTGCTGATAATAAAGAAATGTTTGAAGGTGATGCAGTTCCTGCTTTAACTGTTAGTTATAATGGCTTTGCAAACGGTGATGATAATAATAGCCTAACAGCACAACCTGCTGTTTCGACCACAGCAACGTCAGCAAGCTTGACGGGTGATTACACTATTACAGCTAATGGAGCAGTATCAACCAACTATACCATTACTTATGTGGGTGGTACGATGAAGGTAAAAGCTGCGGCACCAACGGATATTATATTAGCGACTGCTACTCTTTATGAGAACAGACCTGCAGGATCATCTGCCGGTTCATTGAGCAGTACATCAGGAAATCCTGCTGCAACGTATACTTATTCGTTAGTACCGGGTTCTGGCGATACCGATAATGCATTATTTGTTATTAATGGTAATGCGATCAATACAGTAGGAAGCTTTGATTTTGAACAAAAATCAACATTTAATATTCGTGTTCGATCAACCACGCAAAGTAATATTTGGTTAGAGAAAACTTTCGTAATCACGATTAACGATGTGAACGAAAAACCTACAATTGATCCGCTAAGTGATAAAGAACTTTGTCATACTACCGGTGAAGAACAAATTGCGGTTACTGGAATTAGTGCCGGACCTGAATCTGGTCAAACTTATACCTTAAGTATCCAGTCTGATAGAAACATCTTTGACAAGCTTGTAATTGTTAAGGGTAGTAACGGAAAAGCCACTATTCGCTATGTGTTGGCTCCAAACGCTGTTGGTGATGCAATTGTTAAAGTAAGCGTAAAAGACAATGGAGGTGTAGCTAATGGGGGAGTTGATCTTGCTGAACAATCATTTAAGCTAACGGTAAATGCATTACCAATCTTTACGGTTAAGAGCAATGTGTCCTCATTGAAAATATCCAAAGGAGACATAGTTGAACTTTCTGCGGTAGGTAATGCAACTACTTACGAGTGGGCAAACGTGGACGGAATTATAGGTAGTAAAAATGATCCGATGGTACAGGTTCGCCCTATGCAAACAACAACTTATTCAGTGAAGGGATATAATGCTAAGGGATGTGTTGTTGAGCAATCGATAACAATTGAGGTGGTTGAAGATTTCAAACTTAATGCTACCAATGTTATTACTCCTAATGGCGATGGATACAATGATAAATGGCTAGTTAGAAACATTGAAAGCTATCCTAACAACCTTGTCAAAATATTTGACAAAGCAGGACGAATGATCTATACTAAATCAGGGTATTTAAATGAGTGGGATGGAACCATTAATGGGGAACCTCTACATGAAGACACCTATTATTATATCATTGATTTAGGTAATGGTTCAAAATTGTATAAAGGTTATATCACCATTGTTCGCGACTAACGGAATCAGACATGAAATCATTAACAAAAAATATAAGCAAACAGCTGATCTTACTAACCTTGTTACTTGGCGGAATTACCTATTCCGCCCAGGCACAACGTAACCCTGGTCCGGCTCAATTTTTCTTTAACCAATACCAGGCAAATGCGGCAATGGCCGGTATAGATTCAAGTTTGAATTTAAACCTGTCATATAATAAACAGTATGATGATATGCCGGGCTCTTCGGTGAATAAATTGCTTACTGCCGATTATAATTTAGGTAAAAGAGTAGGGTTAGGTCTTAATTTATCGAACCAAAAAGCGGGGCTGTTAACTAAAACACGTGTGGCATTATCATATGCCTACCACTTACCTGTAGGTGGTGACGGACAAACATTACACTTTGGTCTATCGGCAGCTGTTGAAAATAACAGTTTACCGATTAACGAGGTGGATGGAGATCAGAACGACCCTTCACTACAGGAGTATAACTCCAGAGGAGCTTATATGGACGGTGATTTTGGTATTGCTTACACAGGTAGTGGATTAACACTGCAGGCGGCTATGCCTACCATTCGCAATTACATTGTGAAAGAAACCTACAGTACCATCGATCGCTCGGTTCTTTATTCAGCTGCATCCTATAAAATTAATATGGGAGAAGAGCTAAGCAGTATTGAGCCAAAGCTTTCATACACCATGGTAAAAGGCAATACCGATATTTGGGATGCAGGCGTAAATGTTAAGGTTGCTAGTAACCTGGCTGATATTCAGGCTATTTATCACTCAACAAAGAGTTATACGGTAGGTCTTGGCGTTAACATGCTTTCAAGAATACAATTGCTTGCATTGTATACATCTGAAACTAAAGCATTAAGAACGTATACAGATGGTAACTTATCATTGAACATGAAGATTTCTCTGTTTACAAAAAGCAGGTAATAAATCTACACCTAATTAAAACGGAAAAGCCTTATTCATTATTGAATAAGGCTTTTCCGTTTTTAATTAGACTCAAGTTGCCAATTTAAGATGTCTCTATCGGGGCAATAGATCGGTAACAATATCAATCGTCCTTCATTATAGCTACTTTTACAAAAGACCTAGCTCCAGTTTAGCTGCTTCACTCATCATATCTTGTGTCCATGGAGGATCGAAAGTCATTTCAACAGTTACAGTTTTTACACCTTCAATAGCTTCTATCTTATGTTGAACTTCTAGTGGCAATGTTTGAGCTGCTGGGCAGAAAGCAGAGGTTAATGTCATGATCACTTGAACATCCAGATCTACCGAGACGTTTATTTCATAGATCAAGCCCAGTTCGTAAATGTTTACAGAGATTTCCGGATCGTAGCAGGTTTGCACAGCGGCAATAGCTTCGAGCTGAACTTCCACAAATGTTTTTTTTGAATTGGTTTCCATGTCGAAAGTATTTTGTTAAAGTATGACAAGTGGATTAATCCCTAAAGGCTAATTTACCCGTTCTTTGGTTTGGTAGGCCAGAGCGTATGATTTCATTAGTTTAATCATCGCTGCAAACCCATTCGAGCGCTGCGAACCCACCATGTTTTTCATCCCAATCTTATCTATAAAATATAAATCAGTATTGATGATTTCTTCAGGTGTTCGCTCGCTCCAGATACGTATCAACATACTGATCAAACCTTTAGTGATTTCCGTATTACTGTCGGCTTTAAAGATGACTTTGCCATCCGTAAAGTCAGTTGTCAACCATACCTTTGATTGGCAGCCTTTCACTATGAATTCCTCTGTTTTATAGCGATCATCAAGAGGTGCAAGCTTATTTCCCAGCTCCATCATGTAGAAAACAGCACTTTCTCTATCGTCTCCTAAAAATGAAAACTCATCGATTATCTCTTCTTGTATGTCGTTTACGGTTTTATGCATTTTCATTTCCTCCTTGCAACAATTCGGGCTACGCTTTCTAAAAAGAAATCAACTTCCTGTTCGGTATTATAAACTGCAAATGAAGCCCGGCAGGTACCCTCAATCTTAAGGAAATTCATAAGAGGTTGTGTGCAGTGATGACCGGTTCGTATCGCTATCCCTTTGGCATCAAGCACAATACCTACATCTAAGTGATGCATACCCTCTATTAGAAATGAAACAATACCTATTTTGTTTTTGGTTGTTCCAATCAACTTAATTTCAGGAATTCTTTTTAATCCTTCCGTTGCACGAACCATCAGGCGGTGCTCATGTTTGGCAATCACCTCCTTTCCAATTTTATTGATAAAATGGATGGCAGCTTGCAAAGCAATTACATCGGCAATATTGGGAGTTCCGGCTTCGAATTTATAAGGAAGTTCATTATAGGTGGTTTTCTCAAAAGTTACCTCCTGAATCATTTCACCGCCACCCTGGTAAGGAGGCATCGCCTCTAGTAGCGCCCTTTTTCCATATAATACGCCAACACCAGTAGGTCCATAAATTTTATGTCCGGAAAATACCAGGAAATCGCAATCCAATTTCTGTACATCTATTTCGAGGTGAGCGGCTGCCTGAGCGGCATCCAACAATACTTTTGCTCCCGCATTATGGGCCAATTCAATTATTTTTTGAACAGGATTTATTGAACCCAACGAGTTCGAGGCAAAAACTAGAGCTACGATTTTGGTTTTCGACGTAATCAATTGCTCTGCAGTCTCCCAAATCAGTTCACCTTCATTGGTAATAGGAAGTATTTTGAGTTTGGCACCTTTTTCATTACAGATCATTTGCCAGGGAACAATATTGGAGTGATGTTCCATGGTTGAAATAATCACTTCATCTCCTTCTATCAGGTTAGCCTTGCCAAATGTTTGTGCAACAAGATTGATTCCTTCAGTAGTGCCTTTAGTAAAAATGATCTCTTCAACTTCCGCAGCATGAATAAAATCTTTTACAGCTTCCCGTGTTTCTTCAAAGGCACTGGTTGCCCTTTCGGCTAAAGTATGTATGCCTCTGTGGATATTTGCATTATCGGTATGATAGTAACGCAGAAGCACGTCTGTTACTTGCTGGGGTTTTTGAGAGGTTGCGGCATTATCAAAATAGATCAAGGGATAACCGTTTATCTCCTGGTTTAGTACCGGAAATACCTTTCTGATGGCCTCCACGTTAAATTTAGATTCAATTAGCTGGTCTTTCATCTTCACTTATGTCATCTATTGGGTTAATTTAGCCGATATCAATTTCTTTAACTTTTTTTTGATATCCTCCACTTTAAGGTGCTCTATAATTTCATCGGCAAAGGCATTCATCAACAGTGTTTTGGCATTTTCTGCTGAAAGTCCTCTCGACCGAAGGTAAAAAACAGCTTCTTCATCAATTTGTCCTGTTGTTGCCCCGTGCGTACATCGCACATCATCAGCAAAAATTTCCAGTTGAGGTTTGGTGTTCACACTGCCTTCCGTACTTAACAACATGTTCATATTTCGCTGGTAAGCGTTGGTTTTTTGTGCATCGCGCCGTACCATGATTTTGCCATTGAAAACAGCTGTTCCACTATCGTTTACAATACCTTTATAGAGTTCATTGCTATAACACTCGGGCGATGCATGATCAACCAATGTATGATTGTCCATAAACTGCTGCCTATTGGGAAGGTAAATTCCATTGAGTAAAACATTGCAGTTTTTATCCTTCAATACAAAATTCAGGTTATTTCGGATAAAGCCCCCATCAATACTTAACGTATGTGAAGAAACAGACGCATCCCTAAGCAACTCGAATTGAGTGGTAGCAACATGATAATTATTGTCACCCTCCAGATGAATTTTTGTGTAGTCGATATGTGCATTTTCTCCACAAAGAACTTCGGTTATCGAATTGGTCAGGCTTTGATTTTCGCCTATGGATAGAAAGAGTTCAACCAGTTGCAGCTCATTATTTTTTTCGGCCACAATTATATTTCTAGGCTGAATTAAGGGCGTTTCAATCCTTGAATCGGCAATAAATACCAGGAATAAAGGCTTGTCTAAATTCTTTCCCGGTGAAAGATGGATAAGGGTACCATCGGTAGTCAATGCGGTGTTAAGTGATGCAAAACCTGAATCATTTTTGGCCACCGTATTGAAATATTTGTTTGCTAGTTCCTTTGCTGCAGGATCACTTAAATGAGAAATAGTAAGTCCGTTCTCTGTGCTAGGAAAGTTGGAAAGCCGGGCATTATAATGACCATTGATAAATACTTGGTAGTAGACATCAAGGTTAGTAAACGGAAACTGCGACAGCTCTTTTTGTGTAAAACTACCAGTTGAAGTTGTTGTGAGCTCGTACGGAATGTTTACAATTTTGTTGACGCTCGTGTATTTCCAATCCTCATTTTTAATAGTAGGGAAGCCTCCTTCCAGAAAATTAGACAAAGCAGTTTTACGCTGTTCTGCATTTGCCAGATCAACAGGCAAAGACTCAAACCATGCTATTACTTTCGATTTTATATCAGTTAGCTCTGTGGTAATCATATTTAGTAAAAATTACAGATTAAGGGTTACTTAGGATCAGCTAGAACTTCATCTTTAAGCCAGTCATATCCTTTTTCTTCTAATTCTAAAGCAAGCTCCTTAGTGCCAGATCTTACAATTTTCCCTTGGTGCAACACATGTACAAAATCAGGAACAATATATTCCAGTAGCCGCTGATAGTGAGTAATCACAATGAATGCGTTATCCTTATTACGCAATTTGTTAACGCCATTCGCGACCAATTTTAAAGCATCAATATCCAGTCCAGAATCGGTTTCATCAAGAATGGCCAGTTTAGGGTCGAGCAGGGCCATTTGGAAAATTTCATTTCGCTTTTTCTCACCTCCCGAAAACCCTTCGTTTAAAGAACGACTAAGTAATGCTTTGTCGATCTCCACAAATTTCATTTTCTCTTTTAGTAGTTTAAGAAACTCTACTGCATCCAAAGGTTCTAATCCTTTATGTTTTCGTACTTCATTCAGGGCAGTTTTCAAAAAGACAGTAGAACTTACTCCGGGAATTTCAACAGGATATTGGAAGGCCAAAAAAATCCCTTCTCTTGCCCGCTCCTCTGGTGCCAAGTCCAGCAGGTTTTGATCGTTAAAATACACTGAACCACCTGTTACTTCATAGGTTTCTCGTCCGGCCAATACAGAAGCCAACGTGCTTTTTCCCGACCCATTGGGTCCCATAATGGCATGAATTTCTCCTGGCTTCACTTCAAGGCTAATTCCTTTTAATATTTCTTTGTCGCCAATACCGGCTTTCAGATTTTTAATTTTCAGCATTTCAGAACTGATTTTAGATTAGTTAATTAAAGCAATACTGCTGATCTCATAGCTCCCATTGAGCATTATCCAACACTTCCTTCCAGACTTACGGCTAATAGTTTTTGGGCTTCAACTGCAAATTCCATCGGTAATTGATTTAACACTTCCCGACAATAACCGTTTACAATCAACCCTACAGCTTCTTCAGGGCCGATTCCTCGCTGATTGCAATAGAATAATTGATCATCCCCAATTTTGGAGGTAGTGGCCTCGTGCTCAATATGAGCTGTGTTGTTTTTAGTTTCGATGTATGGAAAAGTATGAGCGCCACATTTATCGCCTATCAGCAATGAATCACATTGGGTGTAATTACGCACATTGTCCGCTTTTTTGGCTGCTCTAACCAGTCCCCGGTAAGTATTATTGCTTTTTCCGGCGGCAATACCTTTTGAAATAATGCGACTACGCGTGTTGGAGCCCAGGTGAATCATTTTTGTTCCTGTATCGGCCTGTTGCATGTTATTGGTTACAGCTATTGAGTAAAACTCTCCAATAGAATTATCCCCTTTTAAAATAACGCTAGGGTATTTCCAGGTAATAGCGGATCCGGTTTCTACCTGTGTCCAGGAGATTTTTGAGTTTTTACCTGAACAGATTCCCCGTTTGGTAACGAAGTTGAAAATTCCACCTTTACCATCTTTGTCTCCCGGGTACCAATTCTGTACAGTTGAATATTTTATTTCCGCATTATCGAGCGCAATAAGTTCCACTACAGCTGCATGAAGCTGGTTTTCATCACGCATAGGAGCGGTACAGCCTTCCAGGTAACTCACATAAGCACCTTCATCCGCAATAATTAAAGTCCGTTCAAACTGTCCGGTGTTTTCAGCGTTGATCCTGAAATAAGTAGATAACTCCATCGGGCAGCGTACTCCCTTTGGAACATACACAAATGACCCATCGGTAAATACGGCTGAGTTTAATGAAGCAAAGAAATTATCAGTGAGCGGCACCACTGTTCCCATGTATTTCTTTATCAATTCCGGGTGTTCTTGAATTGCTTCGCTGATTGAGCAGAAGATAACGCCAGCATCTTTCAGTTTTTCTTTAAAAGTGGTAGCAATGGAAACCGAATCAAATACCGCGTCTACGGCCACACCTGCAAATCGTTTTTGCTCTTCCAAAGAAATTCCCAGCTTTTCAAAGGTTGCTTTTAAAACAGGATCCACTTCATCTAAACTGTTGTATTTCTTCGGTTGTTTAGGAGCAGCAAAATAGCTGATGGCCTGGTAATCGATCTCTGGATAGGTAATGTTAGGCCAGTACCTTGGTTCTTCAATCGTTTGCCAATAATGGAAGGCCTTTAAACGCCATTCAAGCATAAATTCTGGTTCATTTTTTTTGGCAGAAATAAAGCGAATGATGTCTTCATTCAATCCATTTGGCGCAAATTCCATTTCTATATCGGTATAAAACCCATATTTATATTCCGAACCGGTGATTTCCGTAATTAGATCTTTATTGTTAGTGCTCATATCAGGTAATTCAGTAATCTATAATCTTTAACATTTAATTATAACTATTGTTTAGATTGATTCTAAATGAATGAATATTTTTTTGATGAATAAGCTGACAGTAAAAAGGAGGCAAGAATTTTTATGTTAAGAAAATGGTATTTAAAGCCTCAATACAAGTTACGGTTTTTTGCTGATTGAACCGTAGGTGCTGATTATTTGGAGTTTATATAGATGGTATAACCAGATGAAAGAAGTTTCTTTCTATTGATGACAGATTTAGTTTTAATCCTGTCTGAAGGGGAGGGGTATGCTATAAACGTTAACTTTCTTTATTAATCTTATTCATAACAAAATTCACTACTCGGTCACATCGAATAAGATTAAACTCGAAAACCTCATTTGTTTTATAATAGATGCTCAACTCGCTTCGCAGCATTTCTTTAGCTCTGTTTAAACGGACTTTTACATTCGATTCGCCCAGGTTCAGGATTTCCATTGTTTCATTAACACTCATCTCTTCTATTTCTCGCATTACAAACACTAGTCTGTATTTCTCGGGCAAGGTAGAAACAGCTTTTTCAAGAATTACTTTCAGTTCCTTGTTCATGAGCCTTCTTAGTGGATTATCATTACTGTATTCATTATCTGTTTGAGCTGCCAATAGTTGCGTTTGTTTTAGTTTTCTCTTTTTATGCAACAAACTTTCGTTGATCAAAATTCGTGTAAGCCAGGTACTAAAACTTGATTTGTGTTGAAAATTGGAAAGTTGCATATAAGCGTTGATATAAGCAGTTTGCATAACGTCATCAGCCTCCATTTCATCATTTATAATTGACATGCTGATCCTAAATAAACGAAGGTTGAATTTACGCATCAAGTGCTCATATAGGTAACTTTCTCCATTTACGATCCTTTTCACAATTTCCTCATCGCTTAAGGTGTTATTATCGATTTGCTTTTTTGTTATCATAAAAAAACGAAATAGGAATATGCTTATAGAGTATTAAATGGCTAAAAGGTTACAACAATTTATCAATTAAATTTTGTAACCCTTTTGAGGTTACGACTCTCTAATGGATATAAATCAAAAATAATATGGAACATTCGAGCAAAACATTAACTGGAGTTCAAACGCTATTGAAGTTCAGTTATGGAATTATCCCAATTGTAGCCGGGGCTGATAAATTTACGAATTTATTAACGGACTGGTCTAAATACTTACATCCTTCATTAGAAGCTATGCTACCTTTTAGTGCTCATGTATTTATGATGATAGTAGGGGTGATAGAAATTGTAGCAGGGATTCTTGTTTTTATAAACCCTCAAAAAGGAGCTTACCTGGTATGTGCCTGGTTGGTTTTGATTGCTTTAAGTTTGCTTGCCAGTGGAAACTATTTGGATGTAGCTGTACGCGATTTGGCAATGGCTATAGGTGCTTTTTCTTTGGCAAAACTATCCCAAAGTGTTACTCAAAATTCAGGTTCATTAGCCAAAACAGCGCTAACTTAATCTCGTTCTATCGTCTTTTTCTATTTGGATTAAGTGTTAAGAATTAGACATTTTGATACAGGAATGGTCACGCAATACAACACCCTTGTAAATTCAACTATTTACAAGGGTGTTTTATTAGGCTGTTGATTTTTTTAAAACGAAAGAACCTTATTTGTTTATGAATAGGGCTATTTTTAGTTATTGGCTGCTTATTTATCCTTATTTGCTTAACTTAATTTTCTTAATCTATATTATTGGAAACACACCTGTTCCGGTATTAATTTTATATCCATAAATCCTCTCTTAATTTCAATAAATATGAAAGAAGAATATATAAACCTTGAGCTGGTAAAAAATGAAACTTCTCATCGGTTTGAAATGACTGTTGAAGGTTACACAGCATTTATCGATTATAAAGAAAAAAACGGAAAAATATGGCTAATACATACGGAAGCCCCGAAAGAATTGGAAGGGAGAGGTGCTGCTACTGCCATCATTGAAAAAACATTGGATTACATCGAAAAGAACAATTACAAACTAGTTCCACTTTGTCCACTTGTAGTAGCATACCTAAAAAGACATCAGGAATGGCTGCGGATTGTGGATGAAGGAGTTACCATTTAGGTTAACGCGTTATCAACAAGTTTTAATTAAAAAAAAGCAGCTGGATATTAACATCCAGCTGCAATAACATAATAACGATATTCGCGGTTATTTAATTAATAACCAAAAATCTCTTCAAGTGTTAACACCTTCAACTCTCCTGTACTTTTCAAGTCGTCCATATTAACCTTTTTATCAGAAGCCACCACACAATAAGTGTAGGCTTTGTTGGCTAATTCTTCTTGATGGAATTTCGTAATATCCTCCAGACTGATTTTATCTAAAGCTTCATACTCCTTTTTACGAGGGTCGTAGTTTAATCCTTTTTTCTTGGCAGCAAGGTAGGAGAAAATAACCCCGTCCTGAGTAATACGTTCAGTTTCAATATCTTTTTTCTCACTCAATTTTGCCGATTCAAAGTTTTTGTTTACCTGCGGAAGATTGTTCAATAAATCATTCATGCCTTTTAGGGCATCATTCATTTTATCAGCCTGACAGCCAACGTAAGCCATAACCGTATAGGGTTCATCCTTCCTAGCTGGTGTATTGTAGCTGGCAAAAGTTGAATACGCCAATGCTTTTGATTCGCGAATGGTTTGGAAAACGATAGAACCCATTCCTCCTCCAAAATAGCCATTGAATAGATCAATTACCGGTTGTTTGTCGGCATTATAGGTTGAAGTATTACGTAACCAATAAACCTCCGACTGTACCATGTCATAATTGGCAAATAATACCTGGTTGCTGTTTTGCACCGTGCGCGAAAACTTAATAGCCGGCGTAACCTCTTTAAATGTCGATGGCAATGCATGCAGTGCGGCCAGCGTAGTGGTGAATTTACCCAATGATTCAGGTCCATAATAAATTACGGTATGCTTATAATTCATTAAGTCATGCAATATATCAACCAACTGTTGTGCGGTAATACTTGCAATCTCCTGATCGCTTAATGTGTAATTGAAGGGATTTTTCGCACCATACGCAGCATAGCTCGAAAGACCTTTTAAAATGGATCCTTTATTAAGTTTGGCATCAGAACGCGATTTTAGGATACGACCTTTTAAAGAGGCAAGGGCGTTCTCATCAGCCTTACAGTTTTTAATGATATGCTCAAATAATGAAACAGCCTTATCGAAGTTTTCCTGTAAACCGGTAATGGTTACTGAGCTTTCTTCGTTGTTGGCACCTACATTAAAGTTGCTGGCAATGGTATAATACTCTTTGCTGATTTGCTCTGCTGAATATTTATCAGTTCCAAGGAATGAAAGATAAGAGAAGGCCAGTGGAAGCAACTTATTATTCCATCCACCCATATCAAATCTGTAATACAAGCGATACAGTTGGTTGGCTTTATTTTGTGTGTACAATACCTCTGCAGTACCAACCTTGCTTTTTTCAATATCCTTATCAAAGTCCATCCACTGAGGCTGTACAACTGTAGCAGGCATATTGTTAACCATCGTTACAAATGCTGATTGTTTACCTGCGTTTGTTTCAACCGGAGTAATAGATGGTTTTTCTACTTTTAAGATGTTCTTATCTTCTCCCTTACGCTTATAAAGCGCCACATAGTTATCTGTGAAAAACTTATTGGCAAAGTCAACTACCTGCTGTTTGGTAATTTTAGCCTGATCATCCAACCACGAAACACTTTTGTCCCAGCCGTCTCCTTTATTCTGGATGAATGCAGTCATCAAGGCTTCAGCTCTGTTTCCATTGCCTTCTAAACCCTGAATTTCACCAAGTTTTGCATTAGCAACTACTGCTTTGATCAATGACTCATCAAAATCACCTTTTTTCAGTTGTGCTAATTGAGAGATTAATAGGTCTTTTACTTGTTCAAGTGTTTGACCTTGTTTTGGACTTCCCGATAAAATGAAAATACCGTAATCTTTGTACTGGCGCATTCCTGCTCCGGCACCTTGCAGCTTTTGTTGCTTGTTAAGGTTAAGGTCCATTAAACCTGCTTTGCCATTACTTAAGATGCTGGAGATAAGATCAAGCATTAACGCATCATGCGTACCTTCAGCGGGACTTCTATAACAGATGCGCATGTTTTCAGCGCTGGGTCCATAGATATCTTTAACAATTGGTGCTGTCATAGGCTTTTCAGGTGCAGGCTTATATTCCTGAACTGGCTTCGCCTTCATGTAAGCAAATTGTTGATCAATCTTTTTGATTACTTCATCAGGATTGAAATCACCGGCCATAATGATGGCGATATTGTTAGGCACGTAGTATTTGTTATAATACTCACGAATAGCTTTCAGCGAAGGATTTTTAAGGTGATCAATAGTACCAATGGTAGTTTGCTGACCATAGTTATGGGTAGGGAATAAATAGTAATGCATAGCTTCGCTAATTTTATTACCATCATTATCCAAACCGCGGTTTTTCTCTTCGTAAACGGCCTCTAATTCTGTATGAAATATACGGAATACAGGATAACGGAAACGCTCCGCCTGAACGGTTAAGAATTTATCCAACGCATTGGATGGAATATCTTCTTCGTAAACAGTTTCTTCTACCCAGGTGTGCGCATTGGTACCCTGAGAGCCCATTGACGACATTAATTTGTCGTATTCATTGGCAATGGCATACTTTGAAGCTTCACCTGAAACACGGTCGATCTCTTTGTAGATTTCTGCGCGCTTGCCTTCATCGGTAGTGGTATTGTATTGCTCATACAATGCTTCAATTTTATCTAACAACGGTTTTTCTTTAGCCCAGTCTAAAGAACCGTACTTATCAGTTCCCTTAAACAATAAATGCTCAAGGTAATGTGCCAAACCGGTATGAGCCTTCGGATCGGTATTGCTACCGGCCCTTACTGCAATTTTGGTTGCAATGCGAGGTTCTTTGTTGTTGACACTTAAGATTACACGCAATCCATTTTTAAGTGTGTAAAAGCGTGTTTGCATGGGATCATTGGTTACATACTTGTACGCGTAACCGGCTGCCGAAGCCTGTTTCCATTCATAGTTACCTTGCGAAAAGGCAAATTGAAAGGTACAGGCAAATGCTACGAATAGTAGCAGTGCTCTAACTTTCATAAAGTGAATAAAATTTGGTTAAAGATTAAATCGAACCAAAAATATGCTTAGTATTTGTTAGTTAGGATATTATTTTGGTTACAAATGAATGGAGGAAATAAAGAAGTTGTGCAATAAATAATGGAGGTTTGAATAAGTTGTCTAAAAATAAAAAGAACGATCAGCGTTGTTGCCGATCGTCTGATGTATAGAATTGCCGGTTTTTTAAAACCGTTTTTTAATAGGTAGTCTGAGGAGATTAGGGTATGTTTACAGTACTCAATGGAACTTTAAATGCACCCACAATCTTACTTGTCTTTAATTGATCGCCATCTATAGAAATTTCAAAATAACCTGCACGTGCTATAACAAACATGCCGGTAAGGAATTTCTTTCCATCAATTGTTTCTTCTTTAACGGTCAGGATTCCAGGGCTATCAATGGTTTCATGCTCAGCCTTCTGATAAACGGAAGCGTAAACATGTTCCCGGCCTGGTTCAAAATATTCGAACACGGTAGCTTCATCACCACCGGTAAGCATATCCCAGAAAAAGGTGTTGTTAACTTTGGCTGCTGATGATGAAAATAATACAGAGATCTGAGGTTGATCAGTAGAGAGCATGATATTACCAATACTGTATTTATTTTCCTCCATCTTTGCCGCCATTGCAGGGTAAGTGGTCCATGGGCCATCATCAAAACTTAACTGAAGTGCGCCTTCAATGATGTAAATAGTTCCGATCAATAATACCTGTTTCCCGTTAACATTAATTTCTACCGTTACCGTTGCCGTTTTGTTGGCAGGTTTAGTCGTAGGAGCGGTATACACCGCTTCATTTCCGTTGCTTGTTAAGGAGCCAGGGCCCGAGAGCGTCCACTTTACAATGTATTTGGAATCCAGTTTATCAGGTTCGCCCATACCGGTTTCAGGGTAACCAAGAGGAACTAATCCATCTTCCGTATCAGGAAATATATACTTAATAGCTTTTAGGTTTACTTTTTCTCCCAGTGCAACTGTTGAAATGGAAGGGGTAAGCTCCATTGTGGCGATAAAGCTCCAGTCGCTAAAATGAGTCGTTTTTATAGAAACTTTTTTGTTTACCGCATCTTGAGTTACATCACCGGCACAGCGCCAAACACCTTTTTCGTCCTGGTAAGCAAGCTGAATAGCTTTTTCTGAGCTTATTCGACTTTCGCTGCCATTATAGGAGAAACTAACGGTGACACTTTTTTTAAACTGCTGACCGTGTGGGGTAAGGCGAAAGCCGTTTCCAATGCCTCCCGGGTTGGTATTTTCAATAGGTTCAATGCCAATTTCTGTTAAAGTAGTTAATGCACCCTGCGGTATGGTAATTTCGATGCGCCCATCCGGACTTTTGATAACTCCACCTTCAGGACCTACGGCTTCAAAATAGGTTTCACCCTTTGACCGTCCCACAGGTTTGGAAACTGCACCAGAATTGTCTTCCGGTTTTTCGATTTCTGAATCAATTGGTTTTTTACAGGAAGAGAGCGAAATAGCAATTAGTATGATAATTATATATATACTCTTCCCTTTAGTTGTTATTTTTTTCATATGCCCTTATTTAAAGAACAAAATTCCTTTATACATAAGGCCAATTTCTCTGTAGAACTACGTATTTCTTAAATTACGTAGTGCTGGAGGGACTCGAACCCTCGTCCTAATAAGGAATACAAACACTTTGTAATGCATTGTTAGTTTTGTATCTTTGTAACCCTTTATACACAGGGGCTGACCGGAATTGACAGGGTGGAAGATTTGTGTGTAAGCATGCCAGGCGTTGTGGGAAGTGCCTGTAAAAGAAAATCCTCAATCTATAAACGGCGAAAATAACTACGCTCTTGCTGCGTAATTTTTACAGATGTAAAGATCACTTTTATCCCGCATAGTGTGGGAGGCAAGATGTTCCCCGGAAGCGCAAGCCTTCCGCGTCCGACTCGGGGGCACAGAAAAGAAGGAATAAGGTTAGTAACGCTTCGCAGCTAACCCGACAATTTAAGAAGCTAAGTTGTAATTAGCCTGTAGGCGGGCAGGTTACGATCGAAAATTAAACACCAACTAAGCATGTAGAAGGCGCATCAGGTCCCATGTTTGGACGAGGGTTCGAATCCCTCCAGCTCCACAAAAAAGAATTGTTTTAAACGCTAAAAGCCTTGTTCATAACTGAATGAGGCTTTTTTATTTCCCCATGCTTCCGTTTTTTGTTCGTAATTTCTTACTTTCAGCGTCCACAACACTTACTGAAAATAGAATTAAGCACAATCTATATTCAGCCAAAATACATCTGCTTTTAACAAATTCGGACATTCGGAATAAGAATATAAACGGAATTAATAGAGCAAAAACTTTTACCTGGAAAAAGCCTGAGCATCGGATTCCAACTGATAAAAACAGCATGAAAAAAATAGTTACTCTTCTAGTTTTATTATTTCTCTTTAACAGCGCTGACACTTTTTGTCAGGCGGTTGTTAGAAATTTAAAAGGTCAGGTTATTGATGAGCATAAAGCGCCGGTGCGATCTGCCAGTATTACTATAATTGACAAGGATAAAAAAGATGTCTTGAAAGCCACCACTGACAGCCTAGGGCATTTTAATCTGTCAAAATCCATCAGAGGAAATTCCACTCTTTTTATATCGCATTCCGGGTACAATAATTATATTTCAGAGATAGTTGATTCGGTAGATAAGGACTTTGGCGTGATTGAGTTAGCACCAGCCCCTAACATCCAGCCGACCACAAAAATCTTACAAGGCCGTGTCATAGATGAGACAAAGGCTCCATTGACATTCGCAACTATTGCTTTACTTAACACAGAAAACAAAGGCGTTTTCCAAGCTTACACAGACAGCCTGGGAGAATTTAAAATGTCTTATTCTGCTGCAGGGAAGTATACTTTAAAAGTATCTTGTTTTGGATATAAAGATTTTACGGCAGCACCATTTGATCTTCAAAATAAAGACTTTGGAGTGATTGCATTAGCACCATCAACCCATAATTTAAAAGAAGTAGTAGTTCAAGGCCAAAGAGATTTGATAACCATTGAACCAAATGCCATTGTTTACAACGTAACAAAAAGCATAGATGCTCAAGGCGTTAGCGCATTCGAGGCCTTGAGGAAGGCACCGGGCGTCTACATTGACAATGAAAGAACTATAATGCTGAATGGTAAAGCAGGCACAATGATTACGATAGATGGCAAGCAAACCTATCTGTCAGGAGCAGAATTGATCGACCTTCTTAAATCTATGCCATCGTCCAGTATCAAATCTTTCGAAATGATTAATAGCCCAAGCGCAAAGTATGATGCATCTGGCGCGGCGGGTATGATAAATATAAAAACCACTAAAACACAATTCAAAGGTTTCAACGGAACGTTAACCAGTGGACTTACCTATGGCGAAACATTAAAACATGTTCAGGACATTTCATTTAATTACAGAAAGAACAAAACCAATGTATTTGGAAGCTATAATCATTTTTTAGGATATCGGACATATGTCTATGATTCATACCGAATCCAGGAAGACAAGATGTTTGACAGCCATACAGATGATACCGATAAGCGCATGACTATGGGCTCACGTTTAGGGTTCGATTATGACATCAACAAAAAGAACACCATCGGGGTATTATTAAATGCCTCCTCAATTTTTGGAGGAGGGTTAACTCAAACCAAAACGAATATTGGACAGGGTACGGTTAAGGAGATCGACCAGGTTTTAGATGCTGAAAACGACTATTACCAACAGAAAACCATGCGGTATACTGCTAATGTAAACTATAAATATGAAGATACCATTGGCCGCGTAATTAATTTCGATTTGGATTATGGGACGTTTGATAAGGGTAATGCTAACCGACAATCAAATGTTTACACCAGTAATATTGATATTGTTTTAAGCGAGAATCTTTACCACTCATTAAATGATATCGACATAGATCTCAAAGGTTTGAAGTTTGATTACAATACCAATTTATTTAATGGAAAACTTGAGACCGGAGCTAAATATTCAGATATAGTGTCTGATAACGACGCTCGATTTTATCGTAGGACGCCAACCGGTGACGTAGTGGATGAGGGCAGGACCAGCACATTTAAATATACTGAACGAGTTACCAGTATCTATATTAATTATAAGAAGAGTTTAGGGAAGTGGGCCCTTCAGGGAGGTTTACGTGTGGAGAACACATCATCAGGCGGAGTATTACGATATAGGAAAAGCGAGATAGAGAACATGGAAAAAATTCCAAGAAATTATACCAATTTCTTCCCGTCCTTTAGTGTATCGGTTCAAGCAAATAAAAACTCTGGAGTTTCCCTTGCGTACTCCAGACGAATTGATCGTCCCTCTTATCCGGATCTGAATCCGTTTGTTTACTTGTTGGATGATGTCTCTTACTGGCAGGGAAATCCTGACCTTCTGCCTCAAATGACTCATAGAGCGACCCTACAATATGTTTATAAAAGCTCATCCATCGTCGGACTTACATATGCTCATACCGACCAATACAGCACTCGTGTAAATGATGGCCTTCCTGGTAGTTCAATAGTTATTTTTAGACCATTAAATCTGGGAATTCAAAAAAACATTGCGCTATCCCTGACGCAAAATTTGACTGTGAATAACTGGTGGAATCTGAGTTTTAACGGTACTGTTTATCGGGTACATAACATCGTCGCGTTTGACCAGTTCAGAAATTTCAATTTGAAGCGAACTACCTCTCGTATGAATCTACAGCAGACATTTAAATTACCTTATAAATTCACGGCAGAACTTTCAGGATCTTTTAATAGTAAAAGGCTTATTGGGGCTAATGAAATAGCCCGTGCGGTCAGCCAGGTGGATATCGGGCTCCAACGAAAGTTCATGAAAGAAAGGGCAACATTTAGAATGGTTGTAAATGATATTTATAAAGGAAACCAATCGAACTCTTTGCAAAGCTATGAAGGCTTTTACTTAAGGAACTATGGTTATTATGAATCGCGCCAGGTGAGGCTTAACTTTACCTACAGGTTTGCGGATAGTGCGGTGAAAGGACCACGGAGTAGAAATTCATCTCTGGAAAATGAAAATAGCAGAGCCAGGTAGAAATGACATAGTGACTTTTAGGCTTTACATTTTTATAATTTTAGCACTTTTCCCAGCAATACATTTTCAATGAAAAGAATAATTTTAGTTATAGCCTTAATAACACCCTATTCATCATAGGGACAAACACCTAACTGTAATTGCAATCAGGCACTTGAGCAACTGATACAAAAAGTTGAAACGGAATATCAGTAATGACTGGGCAGCATTTGCGGTCGATTATCTGGAACAGTAGTTAAGTCTTAATCCACCAAAAAATGTCTTTATTATGCTTTCCGACATTTTACACAACTCAATAAAAATAAAATGCCCTGACAGCGTTAAAGCTATCAGGGCTTGTACGTAAGAATTAGCAAATAGTACTTTTCATTATTTCGTGGATTTATTTCAAGACTGTATCATAAATTTGATTCAACAGGTTTTGTCTCATTTTTGAGTTCCTCTGGTCCAGAAGTATTATAATACCCCAATTTTGAGTTCTATTGTAACATATAATCGAAGATTGTCCCATAGAATCTCCTGTTTTTAAATAAATTGTATTTTTCTCATCCGTTACGATGTTTGTTCCTAATCCCATTTCTCTCTTTTCATCTTTATAAAAGATTTTTTCCGTAATAACGGCTGCTTTACCTATTGCTGTTTCGTTATTTAAGACTGCTTTTAAATAGGTAACCATATCAGAAGCATTCGATTTTACTAGTCCGGCAGATGCTGTAATATTCCATTTAAAAAACTCCTGAATACCACCATTTGGATTATGACCAACTGTTCTGTTTTTTACATTAAAATCTTTTGTTAATGTATTAGTCATATTTAGCGGCTTTATTATTTTGCTTCTGATAATTTCATCATAACTCTTGCCATACACCTTTTCTAATATTTGTCCTAGCAAAGTATATCCAATCGTTGAATAACGATATTTGCCATAATCTTTTAGTTCAATACAATTATTGATAATAGCTGCCAGTGTTTGTTCAGTTACGCTATTTACTGGCTGTTGCGGATCTAATTCTATTAACTTTCCAAAATCTATATCAGGTAAACCTGATTGATGAGACGCCAGGTCCGAAATTTTTATTTTGTTTTTAAGATTTGCATGTAATACATACGCTTTGGGAAGAAAGTCGTCTATATAATCATCTGTTTTTATTTTATGATCAATAACCGCTTGTGCAATTAAATTTGAGGTTAAAATTTTAGTGATAGAGGCAATTTCGAATAGGGAATTTCTATTAATTTCCATTTGACTTTCTGCATTCAACTTACCGTATGCTGTATAGTATTCTTCACTATTTTTAATAAACCCGACGCTAATACCTATATCAGGATTTTTCTGATAACTATCCTTTATTATTGAATCAATCTTTTTGGTGATGTCTTGTCCAAAAGAAAAGGTGCTTATTAATAAAAGCACTGCTAAAAAGTTTAATGAAGTTTTCATTGTATCGTGTTTTTTATTTCGATACAAATATGTGGAGGGTATAAATGCTATGCGACCGAATAAAAATAGTCGAACGCATTTGTTTCAAAAAATGAGTACGAGTAATTTAAAGAAGAAGTACGAATAATTACAAACTATTGTTTTACAAACTTTTACGGTAAGCAGTTGGTGTATTACCCGTATGTTTTTTAAAAGCCGTATTGAAAGAAGATTTTGAATTAAAACCTATGTGATATAGAATTTCTAAAACAGTTAACTTACTTTTTGTAACATCTTTTAAAATATCCATAGCACTCTCTATTCGATAGGCATTAATAAAATCGTAAAAATGCTGCCCTAATTTATGATTAATTAAAAGAGATAATTCTCGAACAGGAATTTCAAGGTCATTCGAAATATCTTGAATTGTTACAGAAGGATTAAGAAATGGCTTTTCTTCTACCATATACTTCTTTAATTTCAACAATTCTTCATCATTTACTGCTAATTGTTCACTCTTTTTTTCTTCAGAAATTATATCCTTTACAAGTTTTAGTTTTGAATCGATATTCCTAAATAAACCGGGATTGTTTAATGCTTTAAATAAATACCAACAAAAAATAAGGAGCTGAAATACCAAAAGTCCAATTTTTATCCATTCAGAGATGTATGGGTAATCAGAAAATTTAAAGATGTTTTTTAAAAAGGCGACTAAAAATAAAATAGTGAGTACAACCGTAAATTGAAACAACCAATTATAGGAATTAACACACGCGCCTGCATAATTTTCAAGATATAGTTTTTTTGCTTTCCTTAATAACATAAAGACAGCAATAATATATACAACTACCTGAATATGAAAAAGAATATGATTGAACTGCAGTTCTATCATACTTTGATAATTTTTAAGAAATTTAATTTTAGAAGCGACATCTACAGTATAAAAACGAGGTAATAAAATTACATTCGCAATTAAAAATGGAAGCAGATGTATTAAATATTGGGATTTAAACTTAAAATCGGAATAACAAACAGATAATATATATAGATAAAAAACAGGAAGTTGTAAGAAAGCAAATGAATTTCTTAGCATTCCCAGATTTGAAGGACTATCAGCTATTAAGTTGAATAAAGTTCCGCTAACATCTATAGCAGTTATTATTAGAAAAATAGCAAAAAGAGAATTACTTATCTTGTGTTTTGTTTTAACTGTAAGCAGAAAAAATGCAAGAAATAATGAAATGAACAAGGAGATCACAGTCACAATAATTAATAAATTAATCTTATCCATTCATTCTAATTCTTTTGGTAATTAGTAAGGTTTATAATTATTGAAGCTCCTTTACGTCAGACATAAAATTGCTTCAATACAACTTTTTGGGGTTGGATTTGTGCAATTAGTTGGCTTTTCTTCAGGCGAAGATAGCAATACTTTTACTCCAATTTATTTACTATTATGATTGAAATGATTTCTCAGCGTTATCTCAAATAGCCAATGGAATGCTTATAAATTAATAGTTGAGGATCGTGAATTGTCTTTATTAACTTCAATACTCAATAAAAGTTCGACCTCATACCCTCCAGCTCCACAATAAAACAAAAAACACCCTTGTAAATCAGTTATTTACAAGGGTGTTTTGTTTTACGGACCATCTTTCAGATAATTATTTTTATTATTCCTCTGCAAAAAAATCACTCAGAATTTTTTTCGAATAAGTAATCATTTCCTCGGAAGGTATAGTTGCTCCATCCGACAGCCATTTAAACATCATGCGTATAATACCACCAGCAGCAGCTTCTGCTTTATAATGAAGCATTTGTTGATTTTTTTCCTTAAAAGAAGGTTGTCGATTCAAATGGTCAATGATCTTAGTAGAGCAGAGTTCCATAAAATAATTGCCCAGAATATCAATGCTCCTGTTGCCTGACATTGCTTTATAAAGAAGTATATGCTCCTTGGTATGGTTAAATAAATACGAAATATTAATTCCCAAGGGGTAGTTCTCATCATCATCCGGTGTGTTATTAAGTGTCTCCTGAAAATTAATGTTTCCTACTAAAAGTTGCTCTTTACTTTCGTAATGCGTATAGAATGTGCTGCGGCCCACATTTGCCCGGTCAATAATTTCCTGGATCGTGATTTCATCATATTCTTTTTCCAGTATCAATTCTTTTATCGCATCTGCTAACGACTTTTTTGTTTTCTGTGTACGCCGATCTTCTCTCGAGGGCACATTGCTATAGCTTTTCATTTTCTGAACTCTTTAATAGGTTTTGTACAATTTCAGACAGATCATCGTTTTTGTGTCTTGTCTGTACCAATAGATCATCGTTATATTTGCCAAAGTAAACATTTATTCATTAACGAACAATTGTTCAATAAAACAAATTTAGTTATGGACTATCAATTAGCAACCGCAAACTCTCAAAGCAGTCTTATACGAACTTCTTTCTTTGCTACATCAGCAGTCTTTATTGTTACTGCCTTTCATCATTTCTACGGGGCTGAAGTTTATAATACCCCATGGAGAAAGGATGTTGGTGTAAATGGAGGTATTACTCTCTTGATCTGTCTGATTTTCTTGTATTTGTATAACCGGTATAAGAAACGGATTTTTCTTATTCTTTACACCTTAATCGACTTCATCTTTTTTGGATTAGTCATAGGAATATTTGAGGGCTTATACAATCATGTACTAAAAGACATTTTGTACTTTTCAGGAATGCCATTCGATACATGGAGGCACTTTTTTCCTGCTCCTACTTATGAAACCCCTAATGATTTCATATTTGAAAGTACAGGCGTCCTTCAATTTTTTGTAGCTGCTGCCCTAATTTACTACTTGATTAGAGTGTATAAAATGCCTGCAAAGGCTACAGTATAACCTGTGCTAAACTGCTTTTAATAAATTTTCACATTCACTATTAAAACTGTCAATAATGGAACCTTATATAATGATAAAAAGCGGGCTTGTCCTGCATCTGGCAGGTATTACCCTGATGATAGGTATTACAATAGCAAGTCTTGTTGTTTACCTGCATTCTTTTGAATTATTGTCCTGTAAAAAAGATCAAGCAAAGATGATCTTAGAAGCTACTGCGAGGTATCCTATGTTGCAATCATAGGAGCAATAGTAGTCATCATAGGAGGTGTTGTCATGATGATTGGCTATCACGGCACAGTGATGCACCTGCCTTGGTTTACGCTGAAGCTCATACTGATTGCGCTTATTATTTTAAACCAACTGCTCATCGGCAGACCCGCAATGATTAATTTTCGAAAAATACTTTCGCTGCAACAGGTTGATCAATCAACAATAATGAAGGTTAAGAAGCGATTACTGTCTTTTAACGGGCTGCAATTGTTTTTCTTCCTGTTAATATTCATACTGAGTTCATTTCGCTTCGGGTAACGGATTAAGAACTATTTAGAAATTGATAAGAAACAAATCTGCGGATTATCAATAACAGTAATGGGCGAAGTCGAGCAAGTGCTAAACACCTCGACTCCGCTCAGCATGCTGATTCGAATATTAAATCGCACAATAAGGAGTATCCTGCTATGATTTCACTTAAGTTAATTCAATCTATTTTCTTCTTCAATTACTCGTTTAAAAAAGCGATTCTGATAGCTGCAAGAAATCTTCCGGATGCAAACGGGAATCGTTTGATAAAAGAATACCAATTGATGAAAAAAATTAAAGGCAGTCAACGGATACAATCATTTGGGCATTGGTTTATGATGAGATTGACGAAAAAAAGCCTTCTACTTTTCATGGCGGCTCAAAAAGCTGGACTCACAAAAGATGAAGCCTATCAGCTCACTGAAAACGTGGTATGGAAAATAGCTCAACCTCTGGGAATTGCACTCAATCAGCTGACGTATTTTGTCCGTTCTACACCGGCAAAAAGAATTGCTTACATCAATCAAATTCTTTGGAATCTTTTGTGGACAGCACCCTTCAAACGGGAAAATATAAAATCAAAGGGTGGTGTGTACTCATTTGATGTAATTCAATGTCCGGTAAGTGACTACCTTAAAAGAAACAACGCCGCTCAATTATGCACAGTAGCCTTTTGCAATGCCGATTATAAACTGGCAGCCCAATGGAGTACAGTATTTAAAAGAGAAAACACCTTAGTCACGGGCTGTAGTAAATGCGATTTTAAGTTTATTACCCACTCCTAATAGGCAGAGTGCAGGGTATTACATGTTGCTGTTACAGGCAGTAGATACCTGATTCTCCATCAGTAGATTGGGATAATTTAATATTTAAAAAATATGAAAAAGATTCTGCTCTTAATATTGGTATGTCTGACCATAGACATAAATGCGCAATCACTTATTGATGACACTATCACGGGTACCTGGCTAACAGCTGACCAATCAGGTCAAATAGTTATTTATAGAAGAGGCAATAAATATTATGGAAGTATTAAAGGAGGAACTGGCAAAGAACAGTATGATATTAATAATCCGGAACCCATTAGAAGGAAAAACTCATTAATCGGATTAATTATCCTCAAAGAATTCAAATTTGATGGTGAGAATCAATGGAAAGGGGGCATGGTGTATGACCCCAACAATGGGAAAACATACAATTGTATTCTTTCGCTTACAGACAAGAAAACTCTAAAATTGAGAGGATATATTGGATTTAGCTGGCTTGGAAGAACAGAAATATGGACAAGAATTAATTGAGGTCAAACGCACTTCTGGTTTATTTGATAATACATTTTACTCCTTCAGCGTGATAATTTCTATGACGTTGAAAATTTAGTTGTTCAACTTCCTTATCTGCCTTTTTGAGACAAGAATACCACTCTTGCTAATTATTCCTTTTTTCGTTAAATTATAAGGACTATCCGTCCTACAAAAAGATAATTCTTCCCTTTACTAGTATGCGTTTATAAAAGTATGAACACAAGGAAAGAGTCCGCAATTAACGGTAATGCTCAAAAAGTAAATATGGTACCCGAATGGATTTCATCCTATAGTAAAGCGTACCTCAAATATGATCTCACAGCCGGATCAATTACTGCTGCGGTGGTAATACCCAAGGCTATGGCTTATGCTACCGTTGCCGGTTTACCTGTTCAGATTGGTTTGTATACAGTATTGTTTCCGATGATAATCTATGCATTATTCGGCTGTTCACGTGTATTGAGCGTAAGTACAACAACAACATTGGCTATTCTTACCGGTGCGGAACTTTCGAATATAAATGCTGCAAATCTATCAGTAATGACAGTGTTAGTTACGTTAACATTATTGGTCGGTTTCATCCTTTTACTGGCCTCACTGCTACGCCTGGGCTTTATTGCTAATTTTATTTCAGAGCCTGTATTAATTGGATTTAAAGCAGGAATAGGACTTGTTATTATACTCGATCAGATCCCGAAATTACTAGGCATTCACTTCATTAAAGGTACATTCATACATAATTTAGTCTCCATTGTTGAGTTCATACCGCACAGTTCATTAGCTACCATTATAATAGGGGTAGTTATGATTTTTTTACTAATCGGTTTAGAACATTATCTTCCAAAGGCCCCGGCACCCCTTATTGTAGTGGCGGCAGGTATTGCCGGAATGGGTATCTTTCATTTGTATAATTATGGTATTGAACAAGTGGGTTTTATTCCTCGTGGACTGCCAGATATTGAGTTGCCCAATTTTGCACTTGCTCAACAATTATGGCCTGGAGCTTTAGGTATTGCCTTGATGAGTTTCACTGAAACAATTGCGGCAGGAAGGGCTTTTGCTAAAGGGGAGGAGCCAATTATTTATACAAACAAAGAGCTATTAGCTACGGGTTTGGCAAATGTAGGTAGTTCCTTTTTTGGTGCAATGCCTTCGGGTGGAGGAACATCGCAAACAGCAGTAAACCGTATTGCTGGCGCTCGCTCTCCAATGGCTTCCCTGGTAACAGCTGGCATAACATTATTAACAATGATTCTACTTGCACCCCTTCTGGGCTTGATGCCGCAAGCAACACTCGCTGCTGTTGTTATTGTGTATTCAATCGGACTGATACAACCTAAAGATTTTCGAGTAATTCTTAATGTAAGACGGACTGAGTTCATTTGGGCTGTGTCGGCACTGGTAGCAGTTGTGCTGTTAGGTACACTTAAAGGCATTATTGTGGCCATTATTGTTTCCCTTATTGCTTTGGCTCAACAAATTGTTGATCCTGCACTTCACGTACTTGGACGAAAACCGGGTACCAATGTTTTTCGTCCGCAATCAAAGGAGCATCCGGAAGATGAAACTTTTCCGGGATTGTTGATTCTGCGGCCTGAAGGGCGTGTGTTCTTTTTAAATGCCGCTCAGTTTGGAGAAAAAATCCGGCCATTTCTTGCAAATATTAGTCCTCGTGTGCTAATTCTCGATTTCAGTGGTGTACCAGACCTGGAGTATACGGCATTAAAAATGTTGATTGAAGCAGAGAAGAGGCTTAGCAGTGAAGGAACATCAGTTTGGTTGGCTGGGCTTAATACGGAAGTGTTAAATGTTATCAATCGTTCGGAGTTGGGAAAGAAGTTGGGAAGGGAACGAATGTACTTTAATGTTGAGCTCGCTGTAAAGAAATACCAGGAAATCACCAATGGTTAAATTCTGAATACAGATATTAAATTTTCAAGACATTTTAATAGATGAACTTATGAAAACTAAGACAAAGAAATCGAAAAACGAGGAAGACGAAAAAAAAGGGAAAAGTGTACCGGAAACGGAAAAGATGAAGGCTAAGGAATATGAGAAGGAGCTCTCCAGACTACATGTTGAACTTGTTAAACTGCAAGACTGGGTTAAAGACAAAGGGCTTAAAATATGCATTATCTTCGAAGGTCGTGACGGAGCCGGTAAAGGAGGCACGATAAAAGCCATCACTGAACGGGTAAGTCCGCGCGTTTTCCGGATAGTTGCATTAACAGCTCCCACAGAGCGGGAAAAAAGCCAGATGTATATTCAACGTTATCTTCCCTATTTGCCGGCAGCAGGGGAGATTGTGATATTCGATCGCAGCTGGTATAATCGTGCAGGAGTTGAGCGTGTGATGGGTTTTTGTACGGAAGAAGCCTCAAAAAAATTCTTAAAAGTGGTTCCTCTGGTAGAAAAGGCCATTGTTGATTCAGGTATTATTCTTATAAAATACTGGATGGAGGTTAGCCAGAAAGAACAAACGATCAGGCTCAAATCACGTATCGGAGATGGAAGAAAAACCTGGAAGCTTTCACCAATGGATCTAAAATCATACAGTCGTTGGTATGATTATTCCCGTGCCAGGGATGAAATGTTTTTGGCGACCGATACCAATCACGCACCCTGGTTTGTAGCGCATTCGGATGATAAAAAGAAAGTAAGGCTGAATATTATTACCCACCTGTTAAGTATGGTGCCCTATAAAAGTATCCACCATGCAAAGGTAAAATTGCCTAAAAGACAGGAGCCTGGAAATTATGTAGATCCCGACTATCCTTATAAATACATCCGCGAGTTATATTAAAATCTCCTCATGATTTGGAGTATTCTCTTGTAATTGTTTTTGAGAGGACTTGAATATGGACATTCCAAAGCCCCATTCATGTAGAATGAGGCTTTTTGTTGCGAAAAATCTTAAGCTCAGTTAAATAACCTTTGATTTTGTCTTAAAATTTTGAGGCAAATTGTTGAGCAAACTCCTCCAGTTTGGTTGCTCCCGTTACGGGTGAATCATTAAGCTCAAAATCGGCCTGAATTTTTCCGCTTCTGAATCCTGTACCCATTTCGGTGTATAGTTTGGCGATTTCTTCAGGCAATCCAGCTTGCATCAAACCTTGTAACGACTGCTCGTCAGTAAACTCCACCCACGGCAATTCAGATTTGCCAATAGCAGTACCCAAAACCTTTGCAAGGTCCGCAGGTGTACGAACATCACTTACTATATAGCGAACATTTTTGCCTGTGGTCGTTTTTTGCAATTCTTCTGCCACGGCAGCAGCAATATCATTGGGATGTACGAGAGGGATACGCGTAGTTGCCGGAAAGTTGGAACCTATAATGCCCATTCCTTTAATCAATGGTATATCATTGTAAAAATTAGTATAAAAGTAACCCGCACGCAAAAAGGTAATACTCACATTGGGTAGTTCGTTGTAAAGCTTTTCGATGTTGTGCAAGCTTGCGATAGGGCCGTTACCGCCAGGCAGGTCGGCGCCAACACTGCTCAACATCACTACCCGTTTTACACCAGCTTCTCGGATAGCTGAGGCAAGCGCTTTTCCAGCTTGTATTGTGTTGGCAATTACATCCTGACCGCCCATATTTGGAGGAGTCATCGCAAAAACTGCGTCAGCCCTATTGAATGCATCCTTTAAAAACAGCGCATCGCTAACAGAGCCGATAGCTGCCTGTGCACCTAACGCTTCTATGGCAGCTGTTCTATCCGCCGAACTGCTAACTACAATAACTTTATGTCCTGCAGCTACTAATAATTGGGTCAACGGATTCCCAATGTTTCCTAAAGAGCCTGTTATAGTAAATTTCATTTTATTTTTGTTTTGTTGATGAAAACAAAAGTATATTTGTACTTACTTTTTAACAAGTACTTACCCTGAAGTATGTACAATGACAGCAATTAAAGAATCTTCGACCATACAGGAAAATAAGCAATATGCTTTAGCCAATTGCCCGGTTACCTATGTTATGGAAAAGATTGGTGGTTATTGGAAACCAATCATTATTTATCATTTATCAACTGGCGATAAGCGCTATGGTGAATTGAAAAGAGCCATTCCTGCAATTACTGAAAAAGTACTTATACAACACTTAAAGCAATTAGAAGCAGACAGGTTAATCATCAGAGAAGCTAAACCTGTTGTACCTCCCTTTGTTACCTATAAACTTAGCAAAGCCGGAAAAGGTTTGCTTCCGGTAATAGAAGCGATGGCCTCATGGGCATTTAAAGATATGGATGATGCTTATAAAGAAATTGATACTAACGAGTTGGAAGCAAAAGTTAGCAAAGAAGAAATTAGCAGCACTAAATTGAAATAACATAGATAAAAACCTTTACCTAAGAAAGATGGGAGCCTCAGCGTTTACACAACATATAAAGAAGATTATACTTAGTCAAAATATTACCTTACCAGATGAAACCTGGAATGCTATTGCAGGTATTTGGGAAGTGGTAGATATTAAACGGAAAACGATTATTTCTGAACCAGAACAGGTTGAGAAACATCTCTATTTTGTTGTTGATGGGGTTCAACGGGTATATTACTTTGATGAACATAACAGAGAAGCCACCCTTATATTTTCCTACCCTTATTCTTTTTCCGGTGTGTTGGATTCTTTTTTACTTCAATCGCCCTCAAAGTACTATTTTGAAACACTGACTAATTCAGTACTCTTAAAAACAACTTACAACCAGTATAATGCAATGGTAAAACAATTTCCGGAATTTGAAGAGTTCACAAGAAGAGCCACAAATTATGTAATAAGTGGACTTTTAGAAAGACTTGTTGAGCTTCAATGTTTTTCGTCGGAAGACAAATTCAGGAAACTGTTAAAACGTAGTCCTCACATCCTGCAATATGTTCCGCAGAAATATTTAGCCAACTACCTGGGTATCGATCCTACTAACTTCAGCAAACTCATGAACACAGTTAAAATTTAATCTTGGTAATTACCAAGTTTTATCTTTTACATCCGACCTAGCTTTGTCTTAAGTAAAAATTTTAAGACAATGACAACACAAAAAGCAATTAAAATCGGCAACAATCTCTTTGTTGGTATTTCAATTCTGGGCTTAACCTCTGTAAGCCTTTTGTCACTTTTTAACCCGCAGGCTACTATGGATCTTGTGCGTGTAAGTTTAACAAACAATGATGCAATAAGCTCTATAAGAGGTATTTATGGTGGTGTTGGTTTAACAATCGTAATTAGTTTAGGTTATCTTTTAATTCATAGAGCGATAGTTGCGGTGCAATTTCTGACCCTGTTTTGGTTTTCATACGCACTGTCGAGACTAATTACCATTCTTGTTAACGGTCCACTTGGAGGGTTTGGGAGTCAATGGATTATAATAGAGTCCATACTTTTTATGCTTGGAGCTACGTTATTGATTTTTAACAGAAACCTGACGTATAAACAACGTTAACTACCTGATTAATATCTAAATAACTAAACACCATGAACAACAAACTTAACAAGACCCTCCTGTTTGGGCTACTTGTCTTATGCTCGCTCTTATTTAATGCTTGCAAAAAAGACGATGACAAAATTATTGATAAAGAACCCGAAGTTGAGGAACCTGTAGGTACAGGTGATCCCACAGAAATTGGCGCACCCAATGGAGCTGGGGTTACAGCAACAATTGGAAAAGACGGTGGGACGATACAATCAGAGGACAAGGCTTTTTCTTTGGTCATACCTGCTGGTGCACTTTCAGAATCAACTGAAATAACCATTCAGCCTATAACTAATAAATCTCCTAATGGTGTCGCAAAAGCCTATCGTGTTGTTACCGGAAAGGAAATAGGCAATTCCACCATTAAGCTAAAACTCGGCGAAAAAGAATTTGCTACAATGGCAGGCCCGAAACTTGCCTACCAGGATCTGAGTAATAGAATCTGGATTGCAAAATCAGGTGCTCAGATCGACGAAACTAACCGGACTGTTTCTATAACAATGGGCAAGTTTAACGTAAAAAGAGACTTTTCCGTTATTGCTTCGGTAGAAATGAATCTGGTAATTTCTCCAACCGACAACCATATTGTGCCATTACAGCCCATAAAGATCCAGGTTTGGGGAGTAGAAACATTAATGAAAAACAATTATCCGGAAGATACCTGGCTGGCAGTCGGAGGCTTAAGACCATTAAAACTTGAAGAAGGTGGTATTATTGCCTGGTTTGCAAACGACATAGAAGGAGGAGATGAGGAGGTTGGCAACATTTCTGACGCTGCCCATTCTGATCCTGCTTATTCCGGAATGTATCAGGCCCCACTCTACCTACCTTCAGAAAATCCTGTGTCATTAGCTGTAAACGTTAAGCTTGGAACAAAAACAGTCCGCTTAAGTGAATCGGTTAAGATAATTCAGGATAATTATATAAAATCGGCATTAGGAGCAAACTCTGCACAAGCTACTGCGAATACATCTCCAAATTCGCTCCATATTTCTATGATTGACTTTTTGGATGAAAATGATCCTTCAAATTATGCTCAAGGATTAATTGTAAATGTTAATAGGGGTTTTACCGGAGCAGAAGGTTCTTATAATTTCAGTTTTAATGAAGATGTTGAAGGAGCCTTTTTTGACAACCTTAACAGAAAAACTCTTGGTAGAACATACTGGTTTGATGAGGAAGGCAACAAGCACTTTAGTAATGGTGAGGTCAAAATCAGTTCATTTAAGAAGTCCGAAACCAATGAAGGATTTGCAATAATAGAAGGTACGATTAGCGGTACAGCTTATTTTCTGATACCTGGAACATTGGAATACGAACCGGAACCATTTACGGCGGCTTTTAAATGTGTATCCAATAGTTAATAATTTAAATAGGTTTAGTATAAATTTGAAGTGATTGCACCTGCGATCACTTCAAATTGTTCAACAGAAACATCATCCTACCAAAATCATAACAATCGTATAAAATAAACCCATTATGATGATGATCCATCGGTTTATTTTAGGTCTTAATGCCAGGGAAAGGAATACCATAAGAGAAGGTAGTGTCATTAGAATGGCAAACATCAGTATCTTTATCGGAGTAGTTGAGCCCGCTCCCGAATTACCATTCATTAAATTTTCGATACGCCCCGGAACAAATAAGGAAAAGAAATCACCATATATATAGCAAAACATTACAGAAACCCATAATGCTGATAGTTTAAACTTTACATTAATTTTGAAATCTTCTAAGATCGTAGGGTTTTTCATGGACATTTAAAGTGTAGGTAGACTATTAACTGATACTTGAGGCTCTTTTTTATGCTTTATTCCTATTATTAAAAGCCAAAAGCAAATTCCAATTTCTCCAATTGTAGCGGGTAGTGAAATAAAAGTAGAAATTCCGAGATCCTTATAATGTTGAAATAGAAATCCACCTAAGAAATTTATCAAATAGCCGAAACAACCCACCATCAATAAAATGCCTATTATTTTAGGCAGAAAACCTGATTTGAATACCAAATAACCAAAGGGAAGTAGCCAAAGACCCCAGAATATGGAGGTGATTTTAAGTCCATTGTTGTAGAAATCCAGATAGAGTAATACTTCTGCTTGTATTTTGCTAGTGTCAAATACTTTCATGTAATCAGCCCTTCGAATTAGAGTCAAGATGTTCACCTTATTCAATAGATTTACTAACGATAATGGTACGCTTATTATAGCCAGTACCACCATTGCTACAGCATAGGTTTTATTAACCGAACTAAGTAATTTATAAAGTACAAGGGGTAAAACCAGAAAAGCTGTATAACAAATTACACCAGCCACAATACCTAATCTGAAGAGAGATTCAGAATTTAAAATATTGGTATAAGTTGCTGACGGATCGTTCCAGACAATAACCTTAGATGGAACATACATTAAGCTGAATATGCCGGCAAGTACAACGATCAGATAAAGTAGTCCGGCAATTCTTGCAATCTTATTTTTTGACTCCATAATTAGTAGTATTGATTTTACAAGAAAATTGGTCGTAGTGATAAACTGTCTGTTTCCTTAAGTTTTTGGGTAGAATGTCCTTTGTAAACTCTAATATATTAAAACAAAAACAAATCTTTTGGGGAGAAATGCAGGGATAATAAAAAAACGTCCTTGTAATGACTCTACAAGGACGTTTTTTTATGAATTTTGGTGTAATTCAGGCTACTTCTTAATCCATTCAAAGTCACCTTGATTTCCGCTGCCATCGTACCAAGTACCCTTGATTCTGTTTTCGACAACTTTTCCTGCATAAACGGCTTTATAAGGTGGGTTTGTTTGAATCATGGCAATTGTGCCAGACTCTTTATCGTATGCAATATCAAATAATTTATAACCACTGAACTGCGCTAGGTCAAAATACTG
Organism: Solitalea canadensis DSM 3403; assembly: GCF_000242635.2. NCBI lineage: Bacteria > Pseudomonadati > Bacteroidota > Sphingobacteriia > Sphingobacteriales > Sphingobacteriaceae > Solitalea > Solitalea canadensis. Next base: position 3,125,132 of record NC_017770.1, on the reverse strand, counting down.
ACCTTCACCTTTTTGATTAATTTCTACACCATAGGGTAAGCCATGGTTAATAAAATCCCAACCGGTAAAATTGGTGCAAACACCATCTACAGTAAAGTCGGTATTACACATCCATTTACCAGCAATAGTAGCAGTACTTCCGGGACCTTCATTTGGAAGTTTATAGGAAACAAGAGTATCTATTTTGGTTACGTAAACAGTATCCTGTTTACAACCACTCATTGAAAGACCTCCGAAAACAATTAATAAACACAATGCAATAGGCAAAAAAGCTAAGATTTTTTTAAAGTTCATAAGTAGATTTTATAGATAATTATGATGCAAGTATAGTGTTTGTTTTCAAATTATCTAACATTCTACCTGGATATTCCAATAGTGCTTTTTCCAAACAAATCATAGCTTTCTTGAGATGCTCCTGATTGATGACGTAAGCCATGCGAACTTCATTTCTTCCTCCGCCGGCAGTTGAATAAAATCCTGTGGCAGGTGCCATCATTACCGTTTGATTTTCATAAGAGAATTTGTCGAGGATCCACTCACAAAAACGGTCACTGTCGTCAATTGGTAAGCGCACTACTGCATAGAATGCACCACCAGGGTTAGGACAATAAACCCCTTCCATTTTATTTAATGAACTAACCAGTAAATTACGGCGTTCAGTATATTCCTTAATAACCTCATCAAAATACGATTGAGGGGTGTCAACAGCCGCTGTTGCTGCAATTTGAGCCACCGCAGGAGGAGCCAATCTAGCCTGAGCATACTTTAAAGCAGAGGCAAACACTTCTTTATTTCGGGTTACCAAAGCGCCTAAGCGAGCACCGCATGCACTATAGCGTTTAGAAACGGTATCAATCATAATAAAATGATCTTCTAAACCCTCTAAATGACCAGGGGAGATGAATTTTTTTCCGTCATAGCAAAACTCACGGTAGGCTTCGTCACTAATTAGGAACAGATCATATTTCAATACTAATCGTTTTAACTCTTCCAATTCTTCACGTGAGTAAAGATATCCGGTAGGGTTATTCGGACTACAGATCAATATGGCCTTGGTCTTAGGTGTGATCATGCGCTCAAACTCACTGATAGGAGGTAAGGCAAAACCAGTTTCAATCGTTGAACGAATAGGTTTTACCACTACATCTGCTAAACAAGTGAACGCGTTATAGTTGGCATAAAAGGGTTCAGGAACAATTACTTCTTCTCCATGATCCATACAGGCGCTGATTGCGATCGTAAGGGCCTCAGAGCCTCCGTCTGTAACCAGAATGTCTTCAGGAGTGATGGAATAACCATTTTTTACATAATATTCTGTAAGTTTTTTACGGTATTCTGGAGTTCCTTCAGATTGGGTATAGGCCCAAACTTTAAAATCGATGTTTTTTATGGCATCGATCATTCCGGCGGGAGTTTCGATATCGGGTTGTCCGATATTTAAATGGTATACAATTTTTCCATCACGCTTAGCTTTCTCAGCATAAGGTGTCAATTTGCGAATGGGAGAGGCAGGCATTTGCAGCCCTTTGGATGATATTTTTGGCATTGCCCCAAAAATAAAAAATCCTCTGCACCGCAGAGGATTTTTTTAATATTAAATACGAAATCCAAATGCTGGAATTATTTTCCGGCAGGTTTGGTCGCTGGTTCAACTTCACCTTTAATGTAAAGCACCTTTGTAGGTGTTTTAGTATTTGAAGTAATAGTTACGTTTTTGTTAAATGGCATTGGACGACCTGCACTATTGTAAGAAACAGTAACGATACCTGTTTCACCTTTTTTTACAGGTTCTTTAGTCCATTTAGGAACTGTACATCCGCAAGGAGCAGTAACATTAGTAATGATTAATGGCTCATCTCCTACGTTGGTAAATTTGAAATCATAAGTAGCTACAACGCCTTCTTTGATTTTACCAAAGTCATGTACTTCTTTCTCAAATTTAAACTCTGCTGACTGCGCTTTTGCAAGGTTAGCACCTGCAAAAAGTATTAAACCTAACAATAATAACTTTTTCATGTTGTCGATTTTTTTGTTGTCTCTTTAGTTGTATTAACGTCGTAATTATACAAAAATGTTCAAATATAATACCAACGTATTTTAATGTTTAAACGCTGGTCTTTTGCAAATGGTTGCATTGTATCAGGTTTATAATTGTAACAGTTTAATTATGAAAATGCACAAAAATGCATTTCCGACTTATTAAAAGCACATTTCGCAATCATTTAAACATGGTGAAAATTGTCGTTAGTGAGTCTTTTTATCTTCAATAGCTGTTTAATTTACCGGGAGAAAGGAAAGAATAGCAATTGTATCTACTAATATAACTTAAAAAAATGATTAATTAAACTGCAGGAAATTTGAGGAAATAGCAGATTCAACAAGCGAAGAATAAATAATTCGCGTTATATTCATATCAGGGCATTAAAAGAAGATAAAAATTGCGGTCTGATGATCATTATACTTTAAGCCGTTGATTTTTCTTATTTTTGCCCTCCAATTTAACCCTTATGATGATTAGCGAGAAAGAACACATGGTTACATCTTTATTAGAGAATAAGGAGCTTAGCTTTGAAGAGTTTAAGCGCGAAGTTCTCACCGACTACAGACTGGCTCAGGAGAGTCGTCAGGCAAGTTTGTTGGGCCGGAAAGAAGTGCTTACCGGTAAAGCTAAATTCGGAATTTTTGGTGATGGCAAAGAGCTTGCTCAAATTGCGATGGCGAAAGTTTTCAAAGAAGGCGATTTTCGATCGGGATACTATCGTGACCAAACCTTCCACTTTGCGGCAGGTATGTACACCATCAAGGAATTTTTTGCTCAGTTATACGCACATGCCGATGTAAAAGCTGAAAGCTCAACAGCAGGTCGTGGTATGACTTGCCACTTCGGAACACGCAGTTTGGATGACAATGGAAACTGGAACAATCTTACCCAAATGAAAAACTCTTCGGCTGATATTTCATGTACAGCAGGACAGATGATTCGTTTGGTTGGTTTGGCACAGGCTTCAAAACTATATCGCGAGAACAAAGAGTTGTCGTACATGACGCATTTCTCCAATAATGGTAACGAAATCGCTTTTGGAACCATTGGTGATGCAAGTACTTCAGAAGGACATTTCTTTGAAGCGTTAAATGCTGCGGGAGTGTTGCAAGTACCTATGTTAATGTCTGTTTGGGATGATGGTTATGGGATATCAGTAAGCCAGAAATATCAGACTACAAAGCAAAATATTTCCGAATTATTAAAAGGATTTCAGCGCGATGAAAAAGGCGAAGGCTTTGAGATCATTCGCGTAAAAGGTTGGGATTACGCTGGCCTGGTTGAAGCTTACGAAACAGCGGCTTCGATGTGCCGTACACATCATATTCCGGTGTTGGTGCATGTGCAGGAAGTTACTCAGCCTCAGGGACACTCAACCTCTGGTTCGCATGAACGGTATAAAAGTAAAGAGCGTTTGGAGTGGGAAGCTAATCACGACTGTATTAAAAAAATGCGTGAGTGGATCCTGGAATCTGCAGTTGCTACCGATGAAGAGTTAGATGGCATTGAAGAGGAAGCAAAACGCTACATACGTGAAATCCAAAAACAAGCTTGGGCTGAATTTAACGCACCTATTAAGCAAGAGATTGCTGAAGTAGTGACAATTTTCGAAGAAATTGAATCACAAAGCCAATATTCGGCAGATGTGAAGTATTATAAAAATGCATTACGATCTGCAATCGATCCATCACGTAAAGATGTGTTGTCGGCATTGCGTCGTGTACTGCGCATTGTTCGCAATGAAAAAATCTCGGGTAGAGATAAATTGATCAATTGGTTCAATGAGGCTAAAGAAGCAAATTACGATCGATACAATACGTATTTATTCAGCAATACTGCCGAATCTCCGTTAAACATTGTTGAGGTTAAAGCCGAATTTCCTGAAACGCCAAAAACTGTTGATGGTCGTGAAGTATTACAGGCTTGCTTTGAAGCTAATTTCTCTCGTGACCCTCGTTTAGTTGCTTTTGGCGAAGACGTAGGAAAGATCGGAGATGTGAATCAGGGTTTTGCCGGATTACAGGAAAAATTTGGAGAGCACCGCATTTTTGATACCGGTATTCGTGAAGCTACTATTGTAGGTCAGGGAATTGGATTGGCAATGCGTGGTTTACGTCCAATTGCTGAAATTCAGTACCTGGATTATATTTATTACGGATTACAGCCGTTGGCAGATGATCTTTCGTCGTTAACATACCGTACTAAACGTGGTCAAAAAGCGCCGTTGATCATTCGTTCACGTGGGCATCGTTTAGAAGGAATCTGGCATGCAGGTTCTCCAATCGGTGTATTGATTAATGCTATACGTGGTATGCATTTGTGTGTGCCTCGAAATATGATGCAAGCTGCGGGTATGTATAACGTTTTGTTACGTGCTGATGAACCTGCAATTGTAATTGAATGTTTAAATGGCTACCGTTTGAAAGAAAAGTTACCAGCTAATATTGGCGAATTCACAGTTTCATTAGGTAAACCAGAGGTGCTGCGTGAAGGTTCAGATCTTACATTGGTTACTTACGGATCATGTGTTCGTGTGGCTGATGAAGCTGTTCATCAGTTAGCAGAATTAGGTATTTCAGTGGAACTAATCGATGTACAAACATTGCTGCCGTTTGATATTGATCATTCAATTGTTGAATCATTGAAGAAAACCAACCGCGTATTATTCTTAGATGAAGATATGCCTGGAGGAGCTACTGCATTTATGTTGCAAAAAGTGGTTGAGGAGCAGAAAGGATTCCGTTATTTAGATTCAGAACCTCGTACACTTACCGCTCGTGAACACCGTCCGGCTTATGGTTCGGATGGCGACTATTTCTCAAAACCTAATATTGAAGATGTAGTTGAAACGGTTTATGAGATGATGAGTGAAGTGGATCCGGTTCGTTTTCCTAACATATTTTAAGCAAGTTTTTGTCCCGTTAGTTAAGGGATAAGGCTTTATTTAATGCTTATAAACAAAATATTAACTAAGTCCTTCAAAACACTGAAGGACTTTAGTTTTTTTATTAATTTTGCACCTCGTTTTAGGGTACAACTTAAAACTGGTGATTTACAATTTAGTAACTTATTAATACATGTTAAAGTATTCTCGTTTAGCTTTAGGCGTTATCGCGTTTATTCTTGCAATTTATCTTTTTGTTATCGGACAGATTGCGTGGGGCCTTTTGGCTATTTTATTCTCAGCGATTTTTGTTTTAGTGTTTTTCCGTAATGAGAACATGGTTGCCGCATTTTTCTATCTGAGAAAAAACAATCTTGATAAAGCGTATTATTTTTTAAAGCGTATTAAAAATCCGGAATCTGTTTTGTTGAAAGGACAGCAAGCTTATTATTACTTTTTAGTTGGAACATGTGAATCTCAGAAAAGCATTTTCCAGGCAGAAAAATACTATAAGAAGGCCTTGGCTATCGGTTTACGAATGGATCATGATATTGCAATGGCAAAATTAAGTTTAGCCGGAGTTGCAATGAGTAAAGGAAATAAGCGTGAGGCCCAAAATTTATTAGCGGAAGCTAAGAAACTTGATAAAAATAAAATGTTGACTGAGCAGATCAAAATGATGCAGCAACAAATGGGCATGGTGGGTATGCAAAAAGTTGGTATGCAAAGCTACCAAGGCCGCAAGAGAATGTAATTTCTGAAAAAGGAAAACAAAGCAAAAAGAGCTGTCCCGGTTTAACCGGGACAGCTCTTTTTGCTTTATGTCTCTTTGTGAAACTATGATCGGGTGAACAAATAAATAAAAGCTCCCCATAGATAAATATCCTGTAGTTTTAATTTCAACACCTTGTAAGCATTCTTTTTGTGGTATTTTACGGTGTTAACTGAGATGTGAAGAAGATCAGCTACCTCATGGTTTTTGGCTCCTTTTAAGCTAAGCTTTAATACCTTCTGGCATTGTTCGTTCAAGTTTTCTTGGATAACCTTAATAATCAAACGATAAGTTTCTTCTTCTATTAAAGAATGTTCGTAAAAAACGTTGTTTTCTTTTTCTAACAATTCCTCCTGATAGTACTTGTCGCGAATCTTTAGATGCCTTAAGTGATTAAGTGATTTATTTCTGGCAGTTGTATATAAAAAGGATTTAACTGATTCCACCTCACTTAACTCTTCACCTCTATTCCATAAACTGATAAAAGTTTCCTGAACAATATCAACAGAAGCATCATACTCACCAATAAAACGTTGGGTAAAGTTTACTAATGAATTAAAATACGTTCTATAAATCTCCTTAAAATTAATTGTCTCTTCTTTCCTGCTCACGCTGTTAATTACACTTTTTTTGTTTTGGTCGATCTGATCTTTCGGGAAGATCATCTATTTCGAGAGCAGAAAATAGGGCGCCAAGATACTATAAATTTAAAATTTACAAGTACACAGCATAAAATTTATTTTGGTAAAACCTTCGTAGGGTGATTAATTGTTTGGTTGGGTTAAGATAAGATGAAATTTATTTAAAAAAAATACTACCCGTTTTTTATCCCTAAGTGTCTTGTATCTGTAAAGACCATAAAAGTAAGAAATGACAAACCAAACTTTCACAAATCTTCGGGTAAGTGAGCTTTTATCACGTAAAGTGTTGGGCGAAATTACTGACGAGGAAATGTTGGAATTAGAACAATGGCGATCTGTCAATGCAGAGAATCAGAAGTTCTACCAACAATTTATGCAGCAAGCGGGGCTGAACAAACGGCTCGAGCAGGCTGATGCTCTCGAAACAGAATATCATTTAAATGAATTAATGGAACGTATCCAGATTGACGGTCAATCGATTCGTAAAATGTATTCATGGCAAAAATATGTAGCCATTTTAGCTATTCCTTTAATGATTGGAGTTGTTTTTTATTTTAAAAGTAAGCAGAAGAATCCAAAGGAGAGTGTCGTGGCAGTATCAAAAACTCCCAATGGAGTGATCCTTCTTACTTCTGAAGGAAAGAAGATCAATCTGGACGAAGTTCAGAAGGTAGATAATGGAACTATCGTTTCTACAAGTGACGATCAGGAGTTGGTTTATGCGAAAGAAGGAGAGAATGCTACTCAAATGCACACCATTGTAGTGCCTTCGCAACGAGATTTTAAAATCGTTCTTTCAGACGGATCAATTGTTTGGTTAAACGCAGGGACAACGTTTACCTATCCGGTTGAATTCTCAGGAAAAAACAGGGAAGTAACATTGGATGGCGAAGCTTTTTTTGAAGTTAAGCATAACGCCCAACAACCGTTTCTTGTAAAAACTAACGGGGTTGCAGTAGAAGATTTAGGTACTTCATTTAATATTAAGTCTTATCAAAAAGACTCAAAGGTGCTTACAACATTGGTTAGTGGTAAAGCAAAGGTGGTTAGTACTACTGATGCATCTCAGTCGGCAATGTTGTCACCGGGTTATCAATCTGCATATTATGTATCTAGCGGTCAAATAGATGTGAAGGCAGTTGAGATAAATCCGGTAATCGCCTGGAAAGAAGGAAAGTTCGTATTCGAACACCAGCGTTTAGAAGATATTATGAATGATATATCGCGTTGGTACGGTCTCGAAATAGACTTTGCCAATGAAGGCTTAAAGAAGCTTGAGTTTAACGGAACGATAAGCAAAAGTGAGCCTTATGATCGAATAATTCAGGTGTTGGAAAATACAGGGAAAGTAAAATTCAGAATCAGTCAGAATAAAATAAACGTGCAATAAAAAACGGAAAGTGCGGTCACACTCTCCGTTCGAGCTAAGTACACGCATGCCCATCGGTCAATGGGATTTATGCGCATTGTTAACACTATTTAACTATACGAAAGTATGAATAAAAAACGAAAATGGTTTTTCCCTTCCACGGGAAGAAGTAAACTTTTATTTCGAACAATGAAACTATCCTTCTTGCTGATCCTGATTGCGACAATGCAGCTTTCGGCAAATGTGTACTCACAAACAGGAAACATAAGTTTAAAACTTAAAAACGCAGATTTAGAAACTGCTTTACACAAGATTCAAAGAAACTCATCGTATAGTTTTTTTTACAGTGTTGATGACATTAATTCAACCAAAACCGTCAGCATTGATGTAAAGGACGAGCCATTAGAACAAGTGCTTACTACTTTGTTAAGTCCTTATCATTTATCGTACACGGTTCAAAACAATCTGATTGTGCTGAAACGTAGTACTGAAACGTCAATAACTGTAAATGAGACTGAAAAGAATGCAGTAAACAGGATTATTAAGGGTAAAGTTACCAGCAAAGATGACGGACAGTCATTACCTGGTGTAAGTGTGTTTCTGAAAGAGAAACCATCGGTAGGTGTTTCAACCGACGGAAATGGTCTTTTTCAGTTAAGTATTCCTGATGACGCTAAAACTCTTGTTTTTTCAATGGCCGGGTTTCAAAAACAAGAAATTGCAATAGGTTCAAAATCAGAATTTAATATATCGTTAGCAACAGAGGTTACACAATTGAAGGATGTTGTTGTAACCGGTTACCAAAATATGAACAAACGCACGTTTACAGGTTCAGTTGGTAAAATCAGTTCAGATCGTATCAAAGAATTGGCAATGCCTGATGTAGGGAAAATGCTTCAGGGGCAAGTTGCCGGCGTTTCGGTAGAAAACACTTCAGGCACATTCGGATCAAAGGCCAAGATCCGTATCCGTGGAAGTTCATCAATTATTGGCAATAAAGAACCTCTTTGGGTAGTAGATGGTGTTGTTTTGGACGATATTGTTAATGTAAATCCTAATCAGCTATATAGTGGTGACGCTAACAATCTGTTAAGTTCTGCCATCAGTGGATTAAACCCAAATGATATTGAAGATATTCAATTCCTGAAAGATGCTTCGGCAACAGCCATGTATGGTACACAGGCGGTAAATGGTGTGATCGTAATTACCACTAAAAAAGGTAAAAAGGGCGACATAAGCATTAATTACCGTAACAATACGACACTGTCGATGATTCCCTCGATCTTAGATTTCAATGTAATGAATTCTAAAGAGCGGCTCGAGTTTTCGGAAGAGTTATATGCTAAAAATCAGATTAATCTGGTTTCAATGAATAATTCTTACGGAGCTTTCGGAAAGCTTTATACGCAGTGGGCGAGAAAAGACATTACTGATGATCGCTATAACCAATTGATGCGCGAATATAAAATGCAGAATACTGATTGGTTTAAAGAATTGTTTCATAATTCGATTACTCAGGAGCATAGTTTAAGCTTCTCGTCAGGTAATGATCAGGCTCAGTATTATACTTCATTGTCATTCTATAAAGATAACGGGCAAACTGAAGGGCAAAATACCAATCGTTATACAGGTAATATTAAAGCCAATTATAATATAAATAAGAAGTTACAGATCACCACCACATTATTTGGTTCTTCTCGTGATCAAAAAGTATTTGGTGCAGCCAATGCATCGAGTGATAATGGCGTTGTATCCCGTGAATATGATCTAAACCCATATTCATACGCAATGAGTACAAGCCGTGCAATGCGTCCTTATGATAAAACGGGTGACTTAGAATATTACTTAAGTAATTACGCTCCGTTTAATATCATTCATGAGCTTCAGAATAACTTTTTTAATATGAAAACCCGTGAAATCAAAGTTCAGGGTGATCTGGAATATAAAGTATTAAAAAATCTGAATTTCAATTCATTAGTATCAGGTCGTTTAACTACTGCTGCGAGTGATCATATTGTTACTGAGCTTTCCAATACAGCCCAGGCTTATAGAGCTATGGATAACAATGATATCAGAAACTCAAATCCATACTTATATAATGACCCGAACGATGACGACCAATATCCGATTTCGGTAATGCCACGTGGAGGTTTATTGTATATGAATGAGACGCAGGGTACTTTCTATACCTTCAGAAATTCCTTTAATTGGAAGCCTACAATTGGAACAGAACATGCCTTTAATATATTAGTTGGTACAGAAGTTCGTCACCGCAAGTATGAATCAAGCACAACAAACGGTTATGGATATGAATATTACAGAGGAAAAGTTGCATCACCTGATTATCGTGCAGTACAGCGTGACCTGTTAGCAGGGGGCTCTTATTACTCTGCTAATCAAAGTATCAATAATGAATTTTCATGGTTTGTGAATTCTGATTATACATTACACGACAGGTACAACTTTTCTGCATCATTGCGTTCAGATGGTTCCAATAAAATGGGTAAATCTCAACGTTTTAAATTTTTCCCAACGTGGCAGTTAAGTGCTGCATGGAATATTGATAAAGAGAATTTCCTTGAACAGGCTACATGGATAAACTTGTTGAAGCTTCGAACTTCTTATGGTTTACGTGGTAACGTGAATAACATTGGTAGTTCTGAGATGTTGGTGTATTACGGCAAAACTAATCGTTTTGATAATGAAGCCAATGAAAGTACGCTTAATATCGCCTCTCCGGATAACCCTGATTTGAAATGGGAAAAAGAGCATGCTTATAACGTGGGCCTCGATTTTGGATTTTTTAATCGTTTAACAGGAACGATCGAGTATTATGATCGTGAGAATTTCGACCTGATTGGTACCGTTCCATCTTCATATGTAACAGGTTATGTTCAAAAAGTAGTTAACTGGGCGAGTATGCGTAACTCAGGATTCGAGGTGACACTTAATTATCGTGCATCGATTGTGAAAGACTTAAGCTGGAATGCGATCGTAACCTGGGGTTATAATAAGAATAAAGTGTTGGATGCTTATTTCAATCAAACAGTGATGCAAGCAACGGGTGATGCCGGAAGTGCTATGATTGGAAGACCTTTAAATGGTTTGTACTCGTTTCAGTTTGCCGGTTTGAGCAATGAGGGTTTACCTACATTTTATGATAAAGATGGTAATGTAACAACTCTTATCAATAAGTATGAAACCAGTACCGGTACGTTAAAATATGAAGGTAGCCGTGACCCTTTAGGTTCCGGTGGTATTACTAATAGTTTTAAGTACAAGTCTTTAAGTCTTTCTGTACTATTTACTTACGCATACGGAAACAAAATTCGCCTGCTGCCTTTCTATGCACCATATTATGATGATGCAACCGCGTTAAGCAAAGATCTGGCAAGTCGTTGGACTACCCCGGGTGACGAACAGTACACTACAATTCCTCGCATTTTAGATCAGGAAACTTATGACTACTGGCGTTTGAAAAATGCAGACCCTATTGCTAATTATAACCGTAGCGACATCAGAGTTGCGAACGGGTCATTTATCCGTCTGAAAAATATCTCTTTAAGCTATGCATTGCCATCCTATGTGTTAAAACGCATTGGTGTAAAATCAGCATCGCTTCAGGCATTGGCTCAGAATATTTATGTATGGGCAGATCAGAAACTGAAAGGACAAGATCCGGAAGCTTTAGTTAGCGGAACAAGTGTACCATTGCCTAAAACTGTGTCATTAGGCTTATCCGTTGACTTTTAATCAGAAAAAAATGAAAAAGAAATATATACAAATTATTGCCTTTTCACTGGCTTTGATGATCGGAAACACCGGGTGTAAAGATTTTTTGAATGAATTACCAGATTCACGCGTAAGTCCTCAGTCCGTTGAAGATTACCAGGCGATGATCGTGCCGGCATATCCACAGGCCAACTATGTTTTTACAGAGTTAATGACTGATAATCTTAAATATTACGATTATCCTTCATTCAATCAGCCTACATTGGTTTCATGGCTCAAACCTTTTTATACATGGTCAGACGGTTATGATCTGAACTTACCAATTGGTCCTGAGAAGTCATGGCAGAGTTATTATAATAATATTAATGTTGCCAATGTAGCCATTGAAGGCTTAAATAATATCACCAAAGATTCTCCTCTTAAGAGATCAGTTCTAGGTGAAGCTTATTTGGTTAGAGCGTACTGCCATTTTATGTTGGTGAACTTGTTTGCAAAGCATTATGACCCGGCAACAGCTTCAACAGATTTAGGAGTTCCTTATAAACAGGAGGTTGGAAATGCTCAGCAAGAAGATTTTCCACGCGAAACAGTTGCTAAGGTGTATGAATATATAGAGAGCGACCTTCAGAGTGGTATTGAATTAATTAACGATGATTTGATCTCAACGTCAACATCGGTTGAAGGAAATACCAAGAAATATCACTTTTCTAAAGCAGCTGCTTACGCTTTTTTATCACGCGTGAAATTATACAAAGGAGAGTGGGAAGCGTGTATCGAAGCATCCGATAAAGCATTGGTGTTAAATTCGTCGGTAAGGGATCTGGTAACAGATTACAATAACTTCCTTCCCGGTAAAAATGACTTTGTTGGTTTCCGATACGATTATGCTTCTAATGCTAAATCCAACATTTTATTAATGAGTCAAACTGTTGAATATAATTCATATAACAGTTCGGGATTTTATGCGAATGAGTTTAAGGAATTATTCCTACCTGATGATTATCGCGGAAAAATCTATGCATTCACTACGAATACTACTCCAAACTGGGGTGTTTTAAAATTCATCGGTGCCGGTCAGCGGGCCTCTACTATTATTGAGTTTTCAGTAGAGGAAGTGTTACTTAACCAGGCAGAAGCTTATGTGAAGGCTAAAGCACCTAACTACAATGCTGCAATTGCCAATATTAATAAGATTTTGGCAAAAAGATATAGTCCGTTTACTGCACTTACTGCTACTGAAATGTCAAAAGCAGGTGATTTGAAGAAAGTTTTATCAGATCGTATTATAACAGAGCGTCGTTTGGAGTTTGCTTATGAAGGACTGAGGTGGTTTGATATTAAGCGTCTTAAGTTATCAGTTGAGCACACTACCCAAATAGGAACAGAGACATTACAGTCGGATGATCTTAGATATGCGATCCAGATTCCGTTCATGGAGTTGGCAGTAAATAAAGCAATGGTCAAAAATCCACGATAATTAGTGTAAGCCAAGATGAAGAAATTTAAACAATTTACAGTTATAGGATTATTGTTGACAGCAATCTTTACCGGATGTAAAAAGGAAGATCCTATTGTGCTTGATGAACCTGTACCGACAGAAATTCCTACAGATCCTACTGCGTTAAGGATTTTTGAACTAAATGGAGAATATCAATCTAATATTATTTACCGATGGGATCGTCGTTTTTTTGGAACAGAACAAATAGTTGCTCCACCAAAATTTGAGAACGTTTTACCATACATTGATTTCATGGAGAAGGTTTGGGTTAAACCTTATGAGTTCCAGGTAAATGGTTTTATGCGTGAAAACATGCCTCGTGAAATAATACTGGTAGGTACAACTATTAAATATGATGAAGGGGGGGAATCGGGATTTGATGCAGCCGGACAGGCTATTTCGGCATCGCGCATCATCCTTACAGACCTTAATAATTTTAAATGGAGTGACGCATACTGGCTGACTTCTGCAGGTGGTTCAAAGCCCTGGATGAAAGAGCAGGCCAAAACGATGCACCACGAATTTGCTCACATTTTGGATAAGAAATACGGACGTCCGAAGGGTTTTGATAATATTTCCAAAGGATTATATGCCGGAAGTACCAGTTTCAGAAGTTTTTCTACAGAAGTAGCCCGGAGCAGAGGTTTCTGGATTCCTTATGGAATGTCGAATGAGGAAGAGGATTTTGCCACGTTTGTTGAAGGTATTCTTTCTGTACCAAAAACTGAATACCTGGCAGCAATCAAAGGAAATGCAAAGCTTGAGCAAAAATATGCTCTTGTTTTTCAATACTACTATAAGATGGGTATTGACGTGCATACGTTGCAGGAACAGATCAGTCAGGCAATCACAGGATATCAGTTTGTTAACTAATAGAGATTCAACGAAATGAAGAATATATATAAGTATTTGCTGTTCATAGGTATGGGTGTGATAGTAGCTTCCTGTGCAAAGGAAGCCGAAAACCTGATTCTGGCCGGCACGCCTCGCATGGAAGAAGTGTGCGCTCAGTATAAAAAAACATTAGCTGATGCTGAATTAGGGTGGGTAATAGAATATAAACCAGCTGCTAATTCCGGATCATTCAATATGCATTTAGTATTTAGCGGTGATTCAGTGCATATTAAGTCTGATTATAACGTTTCTGCAACTAATAATTATTTGGATCAGGCAAATGTTAAGTACGATGTGAAAGGAGTGATCTTTCCTGAACTGACATTTTCTACCTATAGTGTTTTTGAAAAGCTATATGAAAATGCAGGAGGACACTTTGAGTTTGAAATTAAACCGGATAGTAGTGGTTCATTTTGGTTGAACCCTGTTCATTTGGTTGATAAAAACATTCGCTTTCATTTAAAAAAAGCCACAGCTCAGGATGTACTTGAATTTAATGCAAAAGTAGACAGACAAAAGGTAATTAATGGTTTTATTACGAACTCAGATCTTAAATATTTTAAGCAATTAGACCTGTATGCCGGAACTGATAAAAAACTGAGTGGAACGGCTGTTTTTAATGCCAGCACCAACACTATGATTTTTATCTACCGTGATAATGGTGTGGTAAAAACAGAAACCTACCCTTATAAAATGCTTACAGATGGTATCGAGTTACTTAAACCTTTTAAAGTTGGTAATGATGATTTGAGCAAATTGGTTGTTGGAGATCTTGCTAATAATGTGTTGCCAATTTCGGCTGTTACTTCCGGCAACGAACATTTATCGGGCTCTTTCACACCGGCTGATACTTCACTTTACATTTATAAGAATTCCGGTAAAGTTTATACGGACGGAGAAGTTCAATATGAAATCATCTCCTTTAGTCCGAAACTGGATAGTGAGTATATGCGAAGAATAAAGCTGTTAAATGGGTATTATCTATCGCAATTGTACCTAAACTGGACGGATAGAAACGGCAAAAAAGACCAAAACTTATATGTAATGGTCCAAAGTGTGAATGCCGGTATATATGATTATAACGACTTTACCCTAAAGCCAACTATAAAAAATGAAGATCAACTGTATTATGAATATGTTAAAGGGTCTGCTAATTTGGCTGTAAACTCATTTGTTGATCCGTTCATAAACGATGTATTAGCCAATCCTAAAGGTTTCACCATTGTTCCATTAGGTTATAATTCATTAAACCAGCCGGTATTTACATTGGTTTCAAGAGCAGATAGTCGCTATTACATGACTGTTCTTCAAACTACCCGCAGAGACAATGTAGCTAAAGACGAATAGGTTGGAAGTAAAAAGTCATTAATTCAGGTACTAAGAATTTTAATATGAAACGTTTGTTCATTCTTGGGGTAATAATCTGTGCTGCATTGAAGAGTATAGCACAGAATAATGCTCCTATACTAAACTATTCCTATAATGAGGCAGTAGTAAATCCCGCCTTTATGGGAACTTATACAGGATTTACAGCAGGTATAATAGCCAGAAAACAAGCAATGGGAATCGATGGAGCACCTGCCGCTCAACGCTTACAAATCGGACAACCGTTGTATGATACAAAGAGTGCAATTGGCTTTCTTATAACTAATAATACTTATGGCGTTTCCAGCAAGGTAGACCTGATGGGACAATATTCATATAGTTTGCCATTAAGTAAAGGAAAACTATTATTTGGTTTGCAGACTGGTGTTGAATCATTAAAAGAAAACAACGATGAACTTTCGTTGAAAGATCAGGAATTAGGAGCTCTGTTCGCAAATACAGGAAGGGCCTATGGGTTCAATGTCGGTTTTGGAGCTTATTACGCTACAGATAAGTACTATGTTGGCTTATCGGCCCCGCAGTTCTTTTACAATTACTTTGATGGAGATGCGGTTAAATCCCAATTATTTGATGCCAATATGTTCAGAACGTATTTGGTTGCAGGGTATGATTTTGAACTGACTAATATAAAAGTTCGTCCATCAGCTTTGTTATGTTATCAAACATCATCAGCCGTTAATGCAGAGGCTGCATTAACAGGGTATTTCTTTGAAGATAATTTCTGGACAGGACTGGCTTATCGAACTTCTAAGGAAGTTGGATTTAATGTGGGGTTAAGAGTTGAGAAAATGATAAGCTTCAATTATTCTTTTGGGGCAGGAGTGGGTCAATTGCAACAAAAAGCCGGAACTACTCACGAGATAGGAATTCGTATGGCTTTGCAACATAAAAAGAGTCAATAATTGTTAGAAGTAATTAAATGTGCATGGCTCAGCAATATTCTGAGTAAAACTACATGCAAATTCCATTTGATCTTTTAAAGCTAATTATATTCACATGAAAAGAATTATACTACTGTTCATAACAGCCTTCATAGCATTTAATGCCAATGCACAATGGACAGACGATATTGTTAATAGTACCCCGATTTTTACGGGTTATAGTAATCAATCGAGTCCGGTTGTTTATACATTTCCGGATGGAACCACTTATATATCCTGCTTGTCTTTTGAAAATGATGGAGGACAGGTAACACAACGCTATTATCTGAAGAAATTTTCTGCAACCGGTTTACCTCAATGGCCGGGCAATGGGATGATTGTATGCGACAAACCCTCTTTATCCTTTTCTGATAACTATTCTATGGAGGGATTGTCTGATGGGAATATGCTGTTATTTACCAAAGATCTTAGGAAACAGCGTGTCTTTAAGTATTCAGAAACGGCTATTCAGCCTTTAAATGATGTGTTTATTTATAAAGTGTCGCCTGATCAGACGTCTGTTTGGGACAGCGAAGGTATTCAGTTAAATAACTCAAGAGATAAGGTTGGATGTGTTTTGCCTTCATTCGTGGTACTGGATAATGGTTCTGTGCTTGCTACCTGGTCGGAAACATTGTACGACGGTGCAAAAAATCCATCGGCGTTTGTTTTTAAGAAGGTTTCTACAAAAGAAGGGACTATCCTGGCTACTGATTCTATCAAGCCTGCCAATACAGATACTACTTACTTAAAAATGAATACCATTACAACTGTTGGAGGATCAACAATAACGAGTTATTTCGCCAATACAGGGGGTAATGTGCCGAGAATGTTAGGCATTATTGGACATGACGAGAATCTGAAACGAACTTTTAATTCGGTAGTTTATGCTAAAACAGGAGTTCCCAACGCCGGAGATATGAAGATGGTGGCTGATGATGAAGGAGGTGTATATGTGTTATTTGCCTATGTGACCCGTGCCAGTAAATCTGCTATTAAAGTTCAACATTTTAATAATAAAGGAATTGCCAGTTATTCGGAACCATTGTTTGTTGCGAATGATACTGTGCATTACGAATACTCAAATCCAACGGGCTATTTTAATAAACAGAAGAGATGTCTTACCGTTTTCTATGCTTCATTGGAAAATGTTAAGAAAACAGAAACCATAGATGTACAGGAGTTTAATAAATCCGGTTTTGTTACTGATGTAGTAGGAAAAACAGTGATGAATTATCCTGTCGAAACAGGTCTGGTCTGTAATAAAGCTATTCTACTTGAAAATGGGCACTCATTATTGATCTATCAAACGCTGGATGTAAATAGTAAAATAAGGGCAGTGCGTTTTGATATGAATTATGGAGAAGTATGGCGAAAAATAGTTGCCAATTATCATCCAGATTTGGGCAAAACCAGTGTTAAAACAGGCCTTACAGTAGGTGACATTGCCGGAAACCAGGTTGTGATGGCTTGGAGAGATGAGCGGATCTCGACCATTTTTTCAGGTGATGTTTATGCACAAAACCTGCAAATAGATGGCTTTATTGGAAATAAAGGAGTTCTTGAAGTTATTCCTGGTAGGCTTATTTTAACAGTTGGAGATACCCTTCATCTTAAATCTATCCTGCAACCGGAAGGGATCAGTTTAAATGCAACTTACAAAAGCAATTATCCCAACCTGGTAAGTGTTGATCAATATGGAGCAGTGAAAGCCAATGCTTATGGCGAAGCAGTAATCACTGTCAGCGCATTTAATGGAGCTCAAAGCATACAAATTCCCGTTCAGATTTTAGATACCCCATATGATAATGAAGGTATTCATGTTTTTAATGGTTTTTCTCCGAATAATGATGGTTCCAATGATGTGTTTTATATTCAGAATATAGATCGTTTTCCGGGTAATAAACTAACTGTTTTGGATGCAGGAGGACAAATCCATTATGAAGTAGTCGATTATAATAATAGCTGGAATGGAATTGCTACGGTTGGCCCTTATAAAGGTAATTTATTACCATCAGGAACTTATTACTATGTACTTGAGTTACCAAACGGAAGCAAGAAGAAGGGGTATGTTATTATAAAATATTAATAGGTTCATAGCTTTGAAGGCTGACCGGAATACGTTAGGGGTTATATAAAGTATAGCCGGTTATGCCTCTCTTTCAGTACTTTTTAACAATTAATGATATGATTTTCTAAACAGAACGAAAGCTAATCCACATGAAAAAAAATTACTATTTAACTATCTTTCTGCTAATGTTAACGCTTGCATCGGTCCAATGGCAAGTGGTTAATGCAGCAGATAAATCTGTTAGCATCAATGCTACAGATACTCCGCCTGTGATCACATCCAATCCGGCTTCTCCTCAGATCAAAAATGAAGGTGGAACGTTGGCGATCAATATTGTTGCTACAGGTACAAATTTGAATTACCAATGGGAAATATCCAAAGATAATGGACTTACCTATACGGATATCCCGGGTTTAACTTCAAACGCCTTTACCAGGTTTGGTGTTAGTCTTAATGATAATGGCTTATGGCGTTGTAGAGTATCTAATAGTGATGTGTCTTCACCGGTGTATTCTACGCCTTGCAATGTTATCATAAATCCAGCAGATGGAACTCCTGTAATAACAGCTTCTCCAATAGCGAGTCAATCATTAGGTCTAGGGCAAAAGTTAACATTAACGGTAAAGTGGAGCGGCGCTCCTAATCCTCCTGCTACAGGCTCTGGAGCATCTAACGTTCAATGGTATAAGGGTGACTACCCAAATGGTACATTGATCCCAAATGCGAATATTATATCTGCTGGCAATAAAAGCGACTTCATCATCAATAATGTTTCGGTTTCGGATGCAGGATCTTATTATTGTTTGGTCGCAAATTCCAAAGGTAGTGTACCGAGTGGACAAGCTAATTTAATAATTGATACCCCTGTCGGAGTACCCTCAATTATTACAAACTTTCCTACCTCAACACAAAACATACCTGAGGGAGGAAGCTTCTCTCTAAATACTTTAATCGTTTCCGGCGCAACCAGTTTCCAATGGGAAAAATCACCAGATGGAATTGCTCCTTTTGTTAGTATACCGGGCGAAACAAAATCCATTTTTTCAATATCCAACGTAAAACTTTCTGATAAAGGAAGCTATAGATGTGTTATTTCAAATTCTTTTGGCAGTATTACCTCAAATGCCAGACCGTTAAATGTAATAACATCAGCAGTCCCTCCGGAAATTACCAGTCATCCTCCTTTAACTACTATACTCAATGAAGGGCAATTGTTGAGCCTGTCGATCGTTTCAAATGGTTCAAATTTTCAATGGTATAAGGACGGTGTTGCAATAGTTGGGGCGACAACTCCAACTTATAGTAAAATAATGGCAGATGGCGATGGGGGTAAATATAAATGTGAAATAAGTAACTCTTACAATGGAGGTACTACTATTAGCAGTAATGATATAACAGTAACAGTTATTGCATTAGCAGTTACTCCAGTAATTACCGGACAGCCTCAAAGCCAGAATATTTATGAAGGTGCTGCTTTAAATTTAAGTGTTACTGCAACAGGAGGGAACCTAAACTATCAATGGAAAAAAAATGGAACTGATATAGCAGGAGCAAGCGCTACAACATATACAGTTGCCCATGCCCAGCTATCTGATGCAGGTAATTATACCTGTGTGGTTACCAATTCAAAGGGAACGGTAACTTCAGAATCCGCTACAATTAATGTAAGTATACTGGCTCCAACCATAACTGAGCAACCTAAAAATATTTCTATTAGTGATAATTCGGCGTTTAGCTTTACAGTAGCAACAACCGGAAGTAATTTAACTTATCAGTGGAGAAGGGATGATGTTGACATTCAGGGTGCTACAACCGCAACTTATGCTAAATCAAATGCTGCTATAGTTGATGCGGGAACTTATACCTGTGTAGTAACTAATTCTGCTGGCAGTGTCATTTCAAATCCGGCTGTTTTAATAGTAAGTATGCTTGTTCCAACAATTACGGCACAACCACAAGATATAACTCTAAATGAGCATGAAACTATTTCTTTCTCCATTACAGCAACGGGAAGTGAATTAACTTATCAATGGAAAAAAGATGGGGTTAATATTCCTGGTGCCACATCCTCAACTTATACGAAATCAAATGCGGCGTTAACAGATGGCGGTTCTTATAGCTGTGTAATTTCCAATAATCTGGCAACATTAACCTCTTCTTCTGCTGCCTTAAAAGTGAATATTGTAATGCCGGTTATTACGACTCAACCTGGGAGCCAATTAATAACTGAAGGCGGCAATGTTGTCTTAACAGTTGTTGCAACCGGTACTAATATGACTTATCAGTGGAAAAAGGATGGTGTAAACATTGCCGGAGCAACTACCACAGCTTACAGCAAAAGTAATTTGCAGGCTGGAGATCAGGGTAATTATACTTGTATAATTACCAATTCAGCCGGTTCTGTTACCTCAGATGTTGCTCAACTTTCGATTAGTCTATTGGCTCCTGTTATTACGGCTCAACCTGAAAGTAAAAGTGTAGTTGAAAAAGACTCAGTAATTTTCTCTGTGAAAGCTATAGGAACAAATTTGAATTATCAGTGGAAAAAGGGTGATATGAATATTGAAGGGGCTAATTTACCTAAGCTGAAAATAAAGAATATTTCGTTGACTGATGCTGCCGCTTATACTTGCGTGGTAAGTAATACTAACGCTAGCATAGCATCTAGTCAAGCAGTGCTATCAGTTGCTCAGGAGTCATTAATGCCAATTATTTTTGGGTTAAACCGTCAGTATGCAAAAATGAGTGCCAGAGTATTGCTGGTTGCCAAAGGAAAAGGCAGTGGAGGGGTAACGAAATGGTTTGTAGACGATGTAGAGTTAAAAGCTATTGAAGGTGGTATTTATTTTTATCCTGCTAATTACGAAATCGGGAAACATGTTATCCGTGCACAAAGTGCAGACGGCAAACTTATTCTTGAGAAAACGGTAACAATTGTTGAATAATTTGATCATCCTAAGTCATGAAAACAAAGAATATATTAAAATCATTGATTCTGGTAACAACAGGTATTATGTTGTTTGCTTCTTGTCGTAAGGAGGTCGACGGTCCAACTCCTGTTGTTGATCCTTACGAATCAGTAAAAGCCGATGGCACACTACGTTATTCGGGTGGAGGTCGTATCGACTTTCAAAATAATAACGATTCACTTTTCACTTATCGTGATAAAGGGATGTTATTTGGAAATGCTAAACAGAAATTTGGTTGGTCAACAATGGATGGAATGAAATTCTTTTTTTTAGAGTTTGAAGGCCGTCCTGATTCTGTTGGCCCTAAAAAATCAGCTACTATTTATTCGAAAGATGTTAACATAGAGCCAGTTAGAGTTGATTGTGCAAAAGCAGAAGTAATTAAAGTTGAAAGCGGGAAAGTATGGATCATATATCAACAGGCTCCGGAAAAAGCTGTTGGATATATTGTCCAGAAATTCTAAAAAGATAAGAAGACCGTGTCTCTGTCGACTTCCAATCGTAAAGGGTACACGGCTCTTCTTTGAATATTTGAAAACATAAATCAAGGCCCCTTTGATTTATACCTGAATCATATAACGCAGGGTCTTCTCGAGAGAGAAGACCTTTTTTGAATTTAATGTTCCTGATTACAAATCATGAAATTTAAACTAATTATTACGGCCGTTTTGGCAGGTGTTGCCGGCCAGTGTATGGCTTTATCAACTGAAGGTCCTGATAAATACATCTTTAAACAAGAGCCTCAACAAGCCAATGTTGCGAAGATGATTGCTAATGCAATTGCCAATTATCATTATAAGAAAACCAGAATTGACGACTCCCTATCCAATCGTATCTACATAAAATATCTTAATAAACTGGATAAATCACATGTGTTTTTACAGGAGAATGATATTAAAGCATTTGAACAATATCGCTATCAATTTGATGACGAACTTCAAAGCGGCAATTTGGATGGTGTATTTGAGATCTATTCAACTTTTGTAAACCGACTGAATGAACGGGTTGCTTTCGCTCTTAACGAGCTTAAGAAAACACAATCATTAAGTACCGAAGAAACTTTTTTAAGAAGTAGGGAGAATGAAAAATGGTTTACCTCCGAAGGTGAGGCTGATGAATACTGGAATAAGCGAATCAGGTATGAATTGATCTTATCCAAGATCAACGAACATGGTGATGAGCAAAAAGCTTTAAAGATCATTACTGCTCGTTATCAAAAGTTAAAGCGAAATATTGAGACGTTTAAAAGCGAAAATGCTTTCGAATCATTCATGAATGCCGCTACTGAGAGCATTGATCCTCATAGTAATTATTTCTCTCCTAAAAATGCGGTTGGATATATGGCTGCGCTATGCAAATCAATGGATGGTATTGGGGTTACAATTGGGATAGAAAATGACTATCCGGTAATTAAGCAAATTGTAAAAGGAGGTCCGGCTGCTAATAGCGGTCAGATTGAAGTTAATGACAGAATCGTGGCTATTGCACAGGGCGACGAGGGCAGTTTTGAAGATGTAGTTGGATGGAGTATAGAAGAAGTTGTTGCTAAAACACGAGGTGTAAGAGGTTCTAAAGTACGTTTGCAAATGCTTTCTTCGGTCAATTCTCCGGCAAACCAAATGAAGGAAGTTATCCTGATCAGGGATAAAATCAGGCTTGAAGATCAGAAAGTAAAGAGTGAAATAAATAGTGTTCATTATAATAACAGAGATTATAAAGTCGGGATCATTTCTATTCCGAACTTTTACCTCGATAATGACGCTATGCAGAAAGGAGAAAAGGATTATGCTTCTACATCCAATGATGTGAAAAAGGTTTTAGCTGATTTTAAGAATCAAGGGGTTTCCGGTGTAATGATAGATTTAAGGAATAATGGAGGAGGTTCTTTTAAAGAGGCCGTTGAACTTTCAGGGTTGTTTATTACCAGTGGCCCCATCGTGCAGGTTCGGGATGCAAACAATAAAGTGATGATTCAGAATGACCCGGATGCACAACAGATCTATGATGGTCCGCTTACAATTCTTATAAACCGGAACAGTGCATCTGCATCAGAGATATTTTCAGCCGCAATGCAGGATTATCAGCGGGGCGTTTTAATTGGAGAGCAGAGTTTTGGTAAGGGTAGTGTTCAACGTATTTATTCAATTAATGAGCTTTTAAAACAAAAAGATGCTGACCTAGGACTTCTAACATTTACAATTGCTAAGTATTACCGTGTTAATGGGAGCAGTACCCAGTTAAAAGGTGTAACTCCTGATATTGCATTTCCGACAACTATTGAAATAAAATACGGAGAAAAGACGATGCAAAATGCTTTGCCGTTTGATCAGATTCAAGCGGTGAGTATTACTTCGGTAAGTAATTTGGAGAGAATTCTTCCCAAGTTAAACGAGCATCACTTAAAACGTTTGCACACTAATATTGATTATAAATATTGGTTGGAAGATCAATCATTAATTACAAAGAAAGAAGGAAACAAAAAGATTCTTTTAGATGAAAGGTCGATTAAAAGTGAGCAGGAGGAACAAGAAGAATCAGATTTTGAGCGCTATATTGCCCATCGTGCTGCGATGGGATTGGCCCCTGTAGCTCAAAATGAAAAACGACCAAAAATAGAAACTGATTTCATTAAAAATGAAGGACTAACAGTTACCGCTGACTTAATTGAAAAGTATAAGAGTAACTAAAGATAAGTTAAAATAATGCTGAATAAGGCTTGCTTAGGGCAGGCTTTATCAGCATAGTTAAAACAGTCAAGTTACAATACTTCTCGTGGATGTGGATCTTCCGCAGTATTATTTTGCTGAGATTCATTTTCCTCGTTTTCGTTATCAATCTTCCAATATTCATCTTCAAACTCTTCCTCATCCTCATTAATTTCAATAGGATAAATCATTCGTTGAGGACCTTTATTGCGTAAGAAAAACGCAAAAGCTGCACCGATAATTCCTCCAATTAAATGCGACTCCCATGAAATTTCCGGAATGATGGGAAACATCCCCCAAATCAATCCTCCATATAAAAATAGCACTAAGAATGATACTCCTAATAAGCGATGATCACGACGAAAAAAGCCACTGAAAAACAGAAAACCGGCAAGGCCATATAAAACTCCACTGGCTCCGATATGATAGGCTTGTCGGGCAAATAGCCAAACACCTAATCCTGATAAAATATAAACCCCAAAGCTTACTTTAATTGCAAGGTCTTTGAAGAAATACCATAACATAGTTCCGGTTATTAGTAAGGGAAATGAGTTAGAAAGTAAATGGCCAAGGTCGGAATGAATAAATGGAGCTGTAAAAATGCCAATAAGGCCTTTATAGGTTCGGGGAATTATACCAAAATTGGCAAAACTTAAGCCATATTTGATCTCTACCCATTTAACAACCCATAATACAAGTACGAGGTAAAAGCTAATGATAAAACTTTTTGTTACAGAACCGGTTTGTTGTGTTTCCACTTGGTTTAAATATTGTTTCTAAGATAAGGTACTTAAGGGACAAAATGTTTGAAATTAACTCGACTAATTAATTAATACAGATTGAACTGAAATCTTTTAAATGAATAGATTTTTTTATAAATTAAATGAATTTATGTATCTCTTTATTAGTAATTTACGGTCAATTTTTTAGCATACTACTGCCTTTTTAACTCAATTTTCTTTTCTGATACCAGGTATTATTATTCAGTTTTGGCTAATTCAGAAACCGCCAAATAATTCTGGAGCATTATAGTTGTTACAATTCACAGAGAAACATACTTGACGTTTTTAGCTCATCTCAAATTTAAACCTATGAGAATAAGGCGCGGCAGGCATTTGGAATAGATATTTAGCAAAATCTCAATATAAAAGACTTAAAAAATAGGGAGTATGTATTACAAAATTAAAGCGGCAGATTCTCTTTCGAAGATTTCGAAGAAATTCTCAATTCCTGTTGATTTAATATTGTCATTTAACAAACAGATTAAGAATCCTGATCATATTTATGCGGGGCAGCTAATCTTTATTCCGAATCTTGATGATATTCCTGACGATGGTAAACTGGTAAAACCCATGAAAATCAATAAACTGTTGGAGCGGGCGGGTTCGGCAACGGGTAAGAAAATAAAATACAAATTAGGTAAAGGGGGTATGAAACCTGGAGCACCACTTCCGGCTTCTGATAGCAATGAATGTGATTGCAGTGGATTTGTTTGTTGGGTTTTAGGGTTGTCACGAAAATCGGATATTCCGTTTTATAAACAACATGGAGGTTGGATCTATACCGATTCGATGGTAGCTGATGTAAATAGCCAGTCAGGGATTTTTGAGAAAAT
Source organism: Solitalea canadensis DSM 3403 (assembly GCF_000242635.2). NCBI lineage: Bacteria > Pseudomonadati > Bacteroidota > Sphingobacteriia > Sphingobacteriales > Sphingobacteriaceae > Solitalea > Solitalea canadensis. The sequence continues at coordinate 3,099,635 of NC_017770.1, read as the reverse complement.
TACGATTCCGGAAGAGGGTTGTATAGTTGTATATGGCGCCGGTTCAGGAATTGGACATGTTGGAATTGTTTCAGAAGTGGAGGATGGAACTATGATAAAAGTAATTCATTGCAGTTCCGGAAACTATAAAAAACATAACGACTCGATTCTTGAAACAGGACCGGACATATTTAACAGGGCTGATTCGCTCTGGGGGAGATTTGCCTTGCCAATTTAAACGATGGATTGACTCTTAAATAATACCAAAAACAAAGTCGAATCACTTTCTGTTTTTGCAGTTTTACTCCAAATGATTCATACTAAAATCGTTATCTATCTTTTTAAAAAAACTCTCCCTTTGCTAAAAACGCAAGCTTATATTTGCAGCCTCAATTTTTAGTCATGTCAGAACAAAACTATTTTCTGAAGATTGCCCACGATTTGGGTATTGGTAGTAAGCAGGTAGAAGCAACAGTTGCGCTGTTGAATGAAGGTGCTACCATTCCGTTTATTTCTCGTTATCGTAAAGAATTAACAGGCAGTTTGGATGAGGTTGCCATTGGTGCTATACGCGATGAGATAGAGCGTTTGAGAGAACTTGATAAACGCCGGGAAACTATCCTGAATTCTATCCGTGAGCAAGGAAAGCTGACTGATGAATTGGAAAAAGATATTCTTTCTGCTGAAACTATGAGCAGATTGGAAGACCTTTATCTTCCTTATAAACCTAAGCGCCGAACCAAAGCAACGATTGCACGTGAACGTGGTTTAGAGCCACTAGCGCAATTGATCTTTGCCCAGGATACCAAAGATATCGACACTGAGGCAACAAAATTTGTTGATGCTGAAAAAGAAGTCAATAGTGAAAGCGAAGCATTACAAGGTGCACGTGATATTATTGCTGAGTGGATCAATGAGGATGCTGTTTGTCGTGATAAAATGCGTGTTTTATATACAGATAAAGCTGTTATCACTTCATCGGTAATGAAAGGAAAAGAAGAAGAAGGTGCTAAGTACCGTGATTATTTTGAATGGTCTGAACAACTGAAAAATATTCCTTCACACCGTTTACTGGCATTACGTCGTGGTGAAAAAGAAATGATCCTGAGTCTTGATATCGCTCCTGAAAAAGAAGACGCTATCAATATTATAGAAAACCAATTTGTGAAGAGCAGAGGAGATGCTGCCGAACAAATTAAAATTGCAATTGACGATTGTTATAAACGTTTATTGTCACCATCTATTGAAACAGAAATGCGTCTGTTAACCAAAAAAGGTGCAGATGAGAAAGCCATTGTTGTTTTTGCGGATAACCTACGTGAGTTGTTGTTAGCATCGCCAATGGGTCAAAAAAGCATTCTGGCAATCGATCCGGGATTCCGTACTGGTTGTAAAGTGGTGGTGTTAAATCCACAGGGTAAATTATTGGAGAATACAGTTATTTATCCTACTGCTTCATCGGCTGCTAAGATTGTGGAGGCTGAGGCTGTTGTACTTGCACTTTGCCAGCGTTTCAAAATTGAAGCAATTGCCATTGGTAACGGTACGGCAAGTCGTGAGACAGAAGCTTTTGTAAATGGTATTAAAGATCTTCCGAAAGCTATTACTGTCGTAATGGTGAATGAAGCAGGTGCCTCTGTTTATTCAGCGTCAGAGGTTGCGCGTGAAGAATTCCCCGACTATGATGTAACTGTTCGTGGTGCAGTTTCTATTGGCCGTCGCTTGGCTGACCCATTAGCCGAATTAGTAAAGATCGATCCTAAATCAATCGGTGTCGGGCAATATCAGCATGATGTTGATCAGGCTGCTTTGAAAAATAAATTAGATGAAGTTGTAGCTTCATGTGTGAATGCCGTAGGGGTTGAAGTGAATACAGCAAGTAAACAATTGTTGACTTATGTATCAGGTTTAGGTCCGGCATTGGCACAAAATATCATCAATTACCGTAATGAAAAAGGAGCATTTAAAACCCGTAAGGATTTGATGGATGTTCCGAGAATGGGCGAGAAGGTGTTTGAGCAGGCGGCAGGTTTCTTGCGCATTCTGAATGGAGAACACCCTTTAGATTCAAGTTCTGTTCACCCTGAATCCTATCATATTGTAGAAAAAATGGCTGCAGATCATAACTGTAAAGTGGAAGATTTGTTATCCAATCGTGATTTGCGTAAGAAGATCGATCTGAAACAATATGTTAGTGAAAAAGTTGGTTTGCCTACCTTAAATGATATTATTCAGGAATTGGATAAACCAGGTCGCGACCCTCGTAAAGAGTTTGAAGCATTTAAGTTTGCTGATGATGTAAACGAAATTGCTGACTTGAAAATCGGTATGCGTTTACCAGGTATTGTAACCAACGTAACCAACTTTGGCGCCTTTGTCGATATTGGAGTTCATCAGGATGGTTTAGTGCATTTAAGTCAACTTTCAAACCGTTTTATCACAGATGCAAATGAAGTGGTAAAAGTGGCTCAGAAAGTTTGGGTAACAGTTACTGATGTGGATGTAGACAGAAAACGTATCGCACTAACGATGAAGGATGAAAGTGCACCGGTTCAGCGAACAAAAGCTGAAAAGGAAAAGATGCGTAACGATAGAGCCATCAAACCTTCGCAAAGTAAACCTAAAGAAAAAGAAGAACCTCAGGATATGAATTCGATGCTAGCTGCATTGAAAAATAAATGGAAGTAGATAGCTGTTAGTAGTTAGCTATTAGCCGTTAGCATTAGTTTCTTAGAAAGTAATGCTAACGGCTTTTTAATTTCAAGCTATTAAGCAGTTGGTTATTAAAAATTAGTCGATAGTATTTATGCTAACAACTAATAGCTAATAGCTATTTAGTTATTCAGCTAAGTTTGTTGCAGCTGTTTTGATTAAACCTGATTCCAGGTTTTTCTTATACCCCATAATTGCATTTAAAATAGCAGAGGCAATCTCATCTTTGCCTTTATCACTGTTCATATAGTCCTCTTCCTCCGGATTAGAGACAAAACCTGCTTCTACCAATATGCTAGGCATTGCTGTGGCCTGTAATACCCAAATACCTTCGTTATTGCGTTGTTTTACACCACGGTTAACCCTGCCTTGTTTAATAAATTCATTTTGAACCATATCAGCAAGCATAAGGCTTTGATCAAAGAATTTACGGGTGGTAAGAGAAGCCATTATTTTAGCTTCGGGAGAATCAAACATTTCTTCTACCGGAGCATCTCCACCATGCTCTCCATGTAACTCTGTTGAATCTGCAACAACATTCTTATTACTTTGTACAAATTGTACTTTCGAATCATTTTTGTTAACTGCCCAAATAAATGTTTCGACACCATTAACTTCACTTGGGCTCGACCAAGTACGATAAACAGGAACCTTTTTAGTGTGCTTTTTCCTGTTTTTGCCTTTGCCTGTATAATAAGTTGATGTTTTATAACTTACGATTTCAGAATTTCTTCTACCTGGCGCCCAATTGCAGTGGATACTTATAAACAGATCGCCATGATTTTCATTTGCAAATTTAGCCCTGTAACGGTTAGCCTCACGTGGACTACTTAATCCCCCTGCATCATATCTGTCGTTTCTTGTCATCAATACCTTGCATTCAGGTAATGAATCCTGGATTTTTTTTGCCAGAAGTTGTCCGAAACTCAATGTAAGGTCCGCCTCATAGCTATACCTCCCTTTAGCATTAAGGGTAGGGTACCCATGCCCGGGATCTATGATAATGGTCTTAATTGTTTTGGTTTTTGGTGCCTGAGCATTTGTAGTCAGACAACTGATTGCTGAAAAGATTGAAAAAAGTATCGATAGAGTAAACTTTCCTTTAATTGAGTTGATTCCTTGCTTCATTTTTACTAATAACGATAAATCGATTGTAATTAAATGTATTTTCCCTTTGTACGCAAATTTGTTGTTTATGTTGCCTGTTTATTAATGTTAATTTCAAATCTTTACAATAATCTTAAAAATAAACGAATGAACCTTGTTTTTATTTTCAGAATCAAGGCTTTATCTGTAAAATCAATAAAATAAGTGAGATTTACAAAAAAGGCGTTGGTCTTCCTGATGAAAAATTTCTTATAACAGTTTGAATGATTTGCATCAATACACTATAAACCCTATTTTTGGCAAAATTTTAAGAGCATGGAAAGCAAATTAGATAAAGACTTCGCATTTTTAGCAGTGGCTATCATCATCATTATGATTGGTACTTTTGCCCGTTTTATCATTGATTCTCATTTATTGTCAATGGTTTGCTGGGGATTAATTGCAATTGGAGCTGTTATGAGTTTAATGGCGATTGCTCGTGTCCTTGCTCCTTACCAGGAAGAAAACAAGTAAGTATAAATTTTGCATGAGCGTAATTTCATGCTTATTTATTAAAAATAGTTGCCTTTACCTCACAATAGTGGGGTAAAGGTGTTTTAGGGGGAATTGGAATGATAGATTTAAATCAGCTCAAAGGTGAGGCGCAAAAGCGGAAAAAAGAGAATAAAAAATACTTCGAACGATTAAAGAATAAAAAATCGAGAGAGGTTGACCTTGCTTTCGCAGAACAACATGAAATTGTTTTTGCAAAAACTGATTGTCTTACTTGTGCCAACTGTTGCAGAGGAACCGGTCCCTTATTTACACAGCGAGATATTGAAAGACTGGCTTCCAGATTAAAGCTGAAACCAGGTGATTTTGTTGAGCGATATTTACGAATTGATGAGGATAATGATTATGTACTTAGATCGGTACCTTGTCCTTTTTTAGGTGATGATAATTATTGTTCAGTATATGAAGATCGTCCCAAAGCCTGCAGAGAATACCCCCATACTGACCATTCGCCAATGTTACAAATATTGGATATCACGCTAAAAAATACAACCATTTGTCCCGCTGTTTACGAGATAGTTGAGCGAATGAAAAAATACTTCCCAGCTTAGAACAAAGAATAAAGGAGCGAAGATTCAAAAAGATGTCTTTTGTCTTAGCTCCTTTATTAATGTGCCTTGCTCTTACTATAAAAACAAAGAGGCAGCTCCAATTAAAGCGGCTTCTTCAGATAGTTGAGCTTTCACAATTTTAATGTCTGGAAGTTGCTGGTGAACATCATCTTGTAATTTATTGATGAAAAGATTCCATCCATTTGCGATGTTTCCTCCGATTACAACATATTCAGGTTTTTTATCCATTAAAATGGGCATCATGAACTCGCTTAATGTTTCGCCGAATTCACTAAAAACCATAAATGCCGTACCATCTGTGTCTACCAGATCGGCTAATGCTTTAACATCAACGATCTCTCTACCTGATAATTCCTGGTATCGCCTAACAAACCAGCGGGCAGAAATATAATCCTCTGCAATATTATCTCTGAATCTGCTGCACCATAGTTGAGCATCTTCAGCTTTTTCATTAAAATAATAGGCGGAGCCCAATCCTGTTCCTAATGTAAAACCAATAGCACTTTTTGCTCCTTCAGCAGCACCACAAAATGCCTCACCTTTAAGGAAACAAGCTGCATCATTCATAAATCTGATCCTGTCGGTTGAGATTTCAAGAGATGCAGCAAGCATGTTTTTAACATTTAAACCATACAATTCGTCGTATTTGTTCTGACCTTTTATAAAGGAAACTCCCAAGTCATAATCGAACGGTCCTGGCATAGCAATACCGACTCCAATTATATGATCCTTTCCGATATGATCAATGGAGGTTTGAATGCTTTCCGTCCAAACGTCAATAATATTTTCGGAAGTTCCATGCGCATTTACGCGCATTCGACTATGACTTGATTGAAAAATGTTTTTACTTTCAAGATCAATGATTGCAGAAGTAATATGTGACCCGCCAATATCTACACCAATAGCAAATTTTTTATTCATAATTGATTATAAAAAATGAGCGCAACTACGATTGAGCGCTATTAATAAATCTCTACATAAATTCGCTAAATATAGCAATTATTGTATTGCTATAACGATTTTGTTTGTATTACTTTTATATGCAGCTTCGATTATTTTAATCCCATTTAATGCATCAAACGGATTAACCGGAATTGGTCCGTTTTTTCTTAAATGAAGGTAGGCTAACTCAAAGAAATCGCCATAATTTGAATGCGGAGTTGGTATCATTTTACGGAAAGACTCGTTGTTTTCTTCAATGGAAAGTACACCCCATTCAGAAGGTGGCTCTACTCCATAGCCGTTATCTGTAGGAAACATTCCTACTTTTAGCTGATCTTCCTGTAAGTTCATTCTTTTTTTAATGAATGAACCCTTGGTACCATGTAGAATGTATCCCGGAAGCTCTTCTTTAGCAAGAATGGTACTTTTTAACTTAAGACGAAAATTAGGGTAGTAAAGTAATAGTTCAAAGAAATCATCTACTTGCGAACCATCCCGCATTTTTCGAATATCCCCAAAAACAGCTTCGGGCATACCAAATAATACAATGGCCTGATCTATAATATGTGTGCCTATTTCATACACGAGTCCGGTTGCAGGAGCGGGTTCTTCTTTATGTTTTTTAGGGTTTAATTTGCTTCTGAAACGCTCAAAACTGAAAGAAGCTTCCACTAATCGCCCTAGTCGGTTCGACTCAATTATTTCTTTAACGATCTTGAAATCGCCATCCCAACGACGATTATGAAAGGCTGTTAGACATTTATTCCTTTCATTTGCCAGTGTAATTAATTCCTGGCATTCTTCAACCGTTGCGGCAAAAGGCTTATCGATTATTACATGCTTGTTGGCTAATAACGCCTTTTTTGCAAACTCGTAATGAGTCTGATTGGGCGTATTTACAATGATTAACTCAAGAGAACCATCGTTAACCAGCTCATCAATACTTTTATAGATCGTAAGCTCAGGGTAGCTATCTTTTGATTCTTGTTTGTTTCGTTCAACTACGGCTTTAAATTTAAAATTCGGATTTGCAGCAAGCAGAGGCCCGTGAAATACTTTTGTTGAATAGCCAAATGAACAAATTCCTGTGAGAATAGGATCAGACATATATATGTTGTTTTTGGGCAAAGATAAATGTCTATGCAATATAAGATATATTTTAACATATAAAGCTTATCGTGTCTGTATCATAACTATCTATTTAGTGAGCCAGTAAATAGGGATTAAATCTTAAATGTTCTTATATGTCTTATATGGTTTAACTACCTTTGTGGCCTAGTAATTAAGCAATGCAATATCCAATTCCCGTAACTGTTCTAACCGGATTTTTAGGCGCCGGTAAAACCTCTCTATTAAATAATCTTATCCGAAAAAATACCGATAAAAAGTTGATTGTTTTGGAAAATGAGTTTGGAGAAGTAAGTATAGATAGTGATTTGGTTTTTAAAGGTGATAATGAACTATTCGAGATATCTAATGGGTGTATTTGCTGCTCGATGAGTGGCGAGTTCAATGATGTTTTAGCACAGCTTATAAAAGATGTTCCGGTATTTGATCATTTAGTAGTGGAGAGTACAGGTATTGCTGATCCTTCTGCTGTTGCTGCCGCTTTTATTGGCGATCAAATCATCCAGTCTCATCTTAGATTGGATGCCGTTATTTGTTTGGTTGATGCCCAAAATATGGAGACACTGCTAAAGGAAAGGGAAGAGGCTCGTAAGCAGATTGCTTTCTCAGATGTTATTATCATTAATAAAACAGATCTAATTACTGAAGAGCAATTAACTCGAGTTGTTGAAATCGTTAAAAAAATCAATAACTACGCAAAAATAATAACTGCGGTAAAAGGTGAGCAGGATGAAGTGAATTTGCTGAATATGGAAGCGTACACTACAAAAATGGTTGAACAGGGTTTTAAGTTTTTCCCAATTGGACAGCAAGTTGCTCATGATGAAGTGGTTTCTCAAAGTTTTGTTTTCGATCATCCACTTGATTTATTAAAATTCAGACATTGGTTAAATGTGCTGCTGGTTATACAAGGACAAAGTTTTTATCGGATTAAAGGTGTTTTAAATTTTGCTGGTTTAGATGAACGTCACATAGTTCAATCGGTGATGAATAATGCTACGTACACTCCAGGAAGTGATTGGGAAGAGGGAATGGTTAGAACAAGCAAAATTGTTTTTATAGGTAAGAATCTTCGCCGTGATTTGTTAGAGAAAGGATTGAAAAATTGTTATAGTGATTTTGCCTTTTTATAGTTTTTCGGCCAGCTCAATAAGTTTATTCAGGGTGTTTAAATTTCGTGTGGTCGCATTCACTTTTAATTTATTCTCAAAGAAATTATTACTTAGTTTGGTAACTCCATAACCATTGGGACAGAAAACATAAACAACCGATTTAGTAACCTCAAATTTGTCGGGCTCGTAATTGTATTCGATTATTTTTTTAATATTTTCTGTAGAAGGAGGTTCTGCTAAAAGCGTAAAATATAGCTTAGATTCTTCTAGATTAGTTTCTTTTAAAAAAGGATTTTCTTTAATGATGGATTTTAGCTGATCAGCCGTTCTGACGATGACAGGAATTGTCAGTTGAAATTTATCGGTCATCAACTTTTCAAGATTCTTTTCTAGCTGTCGTACGTCTTTAGCGATAGTAAATACAATATTCCCACTTTGGATATAGGTGGTTACATTTTCATAGCCGTGTTCTTCTAATAAAGACTTCAACTCTTTCATGTTGATCTTATTATGCCCGCTTACGTTAACGCCTCTTAATATTGCAATATAGGTTTTCACAGAAGCTCAATTAACTGTTGCAAATCCCAATTCGGGTGCGAAAGAAGGTCTCGTCATTAATTACATTTAGCATGAAGTCGGCTAAATCTCCGGTTGAGATCGAATTTTTTCCGGGGTGATGGTCAGTTTTTACTATATACAATCCTGTTTTTTCGTTTTCGATAATATTAGGTGGACAAACAAACGTGAAATCAAGGCCGCTTTTTTTTAATTCCTCATAAACTTTGAAATGAGCCTCTGATACTTCTTTGTACTGCTCCGGAAATTCAGGCGTGTGCGCAACGCGAGTATGTTCATCAGCCATCAAAACGCCCATTCCGCCAATTGCAATAATGCGTTTCATTTCATAGGCATTCATTGCCGAAATAATGTTTTGATAGGCTTGGAAGCGTTGTTGGGAATCTGGAATGCCTAAGGCTGAAAGAACCACATCATGACCTTGCATGGCTTCCTTCACTTTTTCTGCATCCAGTACATCACCCATAAATATTTCTAAAAGAGGGTGTTGAAAATGGATATTGTATGGATTGCGCGCAAAACCTGTTACATGGTAATTCCGCTCTAAAGCTTGTTTAACTATTTTACGGCCGGTGCGCCCGGTGGCGCCGAAAACAATGATCTTCATAGTATCAGCCTTTGATTTTGTTTAGAAGATTAATAAGAACAATTACGACAATAATTACCTGATAAAAAGTAACTAATATCAGGTAAGGCATTCAATTGCCTTAATATACAAAATCTGTTCAATATCGATCAAAGGGGAGAGCGTATTTGTTATTTCGATTCGTTGAAATAATTTTCGTCATTTGGCTCCCAAAGTTCAATTTTGTTGCCTTCCGGGTCCATTATCCAGCCAAATTTCCCAAATTCAAATTCCTCAATTTTATCAAATACCTGCACTCCTTCTTTTTTTAGTGCGTCTAATAGTTCCACAAGGTTTTCTACCCTGTAATTAAGCATGAAAGGTTTTTCGCTTGGAGAGAAATAACGAGTATCAGATTTGAAAAGACTCCATGCTGTATAAGCTACATGATCTGGGTCTTCTTTTAATCGCCATTCAAAAGTGCCACCAAAATCTCCGGAGTTAATACCTAAATGTTTTTGATACCATTCTTTTTGCTTTTCAGGATTGTCACATTTGAAAAAAATGCCGCCTATACCGGTAACTCGTTTCATTAGTTATTTAATTAAATTATGGTTTCTCAAGTCGTTAATGATCATTTTCATAATCGCATCAGTTAGTTTTCGTCCGATTAATATTCCGTAACCGACCTTTAATAGGAACTTATCCAGGTTTCTCAGGTCAGCTAATTTAAACAACACTTCTTTAAGACGTTCTTTAAATAGTTTTTCCCAACTCCTTACTTTGCTTTCTTCAATCTTTGGCCAATATAATGGTTTCTCTTCAGTTCCATCAATTTTTCGGTTGGTATCCGGAATTATTGGCAAATGTCCATTTTTAGCTTTAAAACGTTCAATTGCTGTAGGACTATAATTTTGAGTAAAAATTGGGTTGGTGGTATCAGCTGGAATAGTAAACCATTCCTGAAGAAAATACTGACAATTACGGCGGCCCAGGAAATAATCATGAACTCGGAATGATTTATCAAAGAATCCTCCAAAGCCTCCAAACGAGCCGCAGGCAATCGCCATACTTCCTGCTATATTTTGTCCATCCTCATTTCGTTCAGGTACTATCAGAAAGCGACTGATGTTTTTAGGATCAAGTGCCTTCTCAATATCTTCAGGTTTAAATAATAATTGACCCCGCATAGCCCCGAATGTCTTAGTAACGATATTGGTTAATCCACTGCTATTATTAAAATCTGTGGCAGGAGGTTCACATGGAAATGGATCGATCATTAAAATACTGCTTCTACATTTGTCGTAATCATTATTATCTGGTTTGTTCTCACCTGTTTTTCTTAAAAGTACATCCCTGATTATTTCAAAAGGTTCATTATTCATAAGTCCGCCATCAACATTTAATGTGGTGTATTTATCCTCATTCTGTAAATGAGTAAGTAGTTCACTTAGATACGACTTGTCTTTGAGTACAGAACTGTTTACAGGGGCTTCGTTTTGATTGTAATTTTTTTCAATGGTGTTGATTAAATTGATAAAAGGATTATCAAAAACCTGTTGTTTATCTCTTACAATCTCTCTTGCGGCTAATCCAACCGGGAAAGCTCCGGTAGCCTTAGCACATGCTTTAGCTATATCAATATTTATTTTTTGTATAAAAGAAAGGGGGATGCGTCCGTCATTTTTATAAGGATTTCCGGAAAGAGCAAAATGACCAAAGTCCCGGTGAGAGGCAGTTTTATATAAGTTCAATGGGTTGCTGGACGATAGAAATCCCAAGGAATATGGAATGCCCTGTAAGTTGGTTAATGTGACTAAAAGATCAGCGTCAGGGGAAATATAGGGGCGAAGGTAAGGTGTGTCCGTTGAAACTGTTACAGCCTTATCGGCTATGTCATCAATAAACTCAGAGTTGAATAAGGATATAACACTTCCATTTTTTTCAATATCACTATTACTCAACATTAACGGAAGCATATCGTCAGCAGCCAGATTAACCCAAGAGTCATAAAATTTATTACTCTTTTTATAAATCTCATCATCCCTATTGGTTGGTTGAATATGATTAATCTGTGTTTGCATAGCGGCAGCTGCAATGATGGATGTCATTCCTCCGGCTGATGCTCCTCCAATAATATCAATAATAATAGTATGAGTAGGAATTGAAGGGTCTCCAGACTGCTTGGCTTTCTCCCAACGTTCAAGCGTTTCGATTAAATAATCCATTACTCCGGCTGTATACGCACCTGCAGAAACCGCCCCTGCCATGCACAGGCCCAGGTGAAAGGTTTTTTGATCATCCATGTGCTTATGAATAAGGTTTGATGTAAACTATTGATTAATAAGTAGTTTATTAAATATAGCCAGAATAAATGGAAATTGAATAGGAGGGCTGTAAACAAAAAAAGACTGCTCATTGAGCAGTCTTTTTAAGAATATTAGTTCTTTTTGGATTAGAATCTGAAACCTAAACCTAAAGATAATACGCGGTTAGTTACTTTTGCACTAACACCGAAGTCTTCTGCTTCTTCCATACCTTTAGCAATGTTTGATAATCCCCAGTTATAACGTGCATTTAAAAATAAGCCCATAGGGAATTGATATTCAGCGCCAACATTTACGCCAAAGTCTAAGCTTTTGTAGCCATCTTTGCTATCAAAAGATTCTCCTTGAAATTTATCTTTAGCACTTAATAAAAAACCAACTTGAGGACCTAATTCTCCATGTAAGCCAGCTACAATATTATATCTAACCATTAATGGTAAATTTAAATACAATGTACTTGATTTTCCTTCATAGCTATTGCCGTCAAGGTCAAAAGATTCTCCTTTTGCTCCTTGAGATGATAATAATAACTCAGGTTGGAAAGAAAGTTTTGTACCCAGTGGAATAGTTGCTAAACCACCTACATAGAAACTTGTTACAGAGCTTGCACTTTGTGAAACTGAAGAACCAAATCCACTTACTGATGTGTTGATGTTAGCAAAGTTACCACCAGCTTTTAAACCAAATTTTACTGGTGATTGAGCCATAGCTGCACCTGCAATCATTACAGAAGCAATTAATACGTAGAATTTTTTCATTTTCGATTTTTTGTTTTACGTTGATGGTTCAAATATAAAACAATAATTATTAGTTAATAACAAGGTATTGTATATTAAGTACATTTACTTAATAAGAAAGAGCCGGTGAATGGCTCTTTCTTTGTCTTATTTAAATAATTAGAGATTTTAGAATCTATAACCAATTCCTAATAAAATAACTCTGTTAGTCGTTGTAGCTTCATCGTCTTTAAGAATATCCGTGATACCGTGTGAATAACGGAGGCCTAAAAGGAAACCGCTAGGGAATACATACTCAACTCCAGCATTTATACCCAAATCAACAGTATTGTAACCATCTGCAATGTCAATGGAGTTTCCTTTATTTCTTGCTTTCGCACTAACTAAAAAACCTAACTGTGGTCCTGCTTCAAAATTAAGGCCTTCTGTTGCGTTTACTTTAATCATCAACGGAATGTTAATATTCACTGTATTAAACTTAATTGTGTTACCGTTGTAATTCGTTTGTGTTCCTTGTGATGAAATCAAGAATTCTGGTTGAAAGGAAAAGTTTCCTCCAATCCCTGTATTTACAAACCCACCTAGGTAAATGCTGGTGAGTGTAGATCCATTCGCACTTAAATTTTGATAGGTTGCATGTTGGTTCGCGAAGTTCGCACCCAATTTTAAACCAAACTGAGCCTTCTGTGCCATTGAAGTTCCTGCAGTTAATAGGCAGATAATTAAAAAGTAGAGTTTCTTCATTTTTTGAATTTTGATGAGGCGCAAAAATATAATTAATAGTTACTTTTTTTTATGATAAAAGGATCTTAAACAAAAAAGAGGCTTTCGCCTCTTTTCTAAATCTTTGCATTTTTATTTCGAAGGAAATGATCAGCTAAAACAAGTGCCGCCATTGATTCAACAATAGGAACGGCACGCGGAACTACACAAGGGTCATGTCGACCTTTTCCATGCAGTTCTACTTTATTCCCCTCTTTATCTACTGTTTCCTGTCCTTGCATAATGGTTGCAACAGGTTTAAATGCTACTCTGAAGTAAATATCCTGACCATTTGAAATTCCTCCCTGAACACCTCCTGAGTTGTTGGTCCGGGTGGAGAAGTCGGTTTCAAAAAGATCGTTATGCTGAGAACCTAGCATGGTAGCTCCTTCAAATCCTGATCCATATTCAAAACCATGTACAGCATTAATGCATAACATGGCTTTTCCTAAGTCGGCGTGCAGTTTATCAAAAACAGGTTCGCCTAACCCAACCGGAACTTTTTTGGCGATACAGGTAATAATACCACCAACGGTATCACCTGCCTTTCTTACACTGTCAATATAAGCGATCATTTCTTCTGCCTTTTCAGGATCAGCACAGCGCAAAATATTGTTTTCGGTAGTTGAAAGATCCAGCTCAGTGTAAGGTTTTTCAACTTTCATAGTACCGACTGCACTTACATAAGCAGTTATCTCAATGCCAGCTGTCTGTTTCAGAAATAATTTAGCAACAGCTCCGGCAGCTACTCTGGCTGCAGTTTCACGCGCCGATGAACGCCCCCCACCACGGTGATCTCTGATGCCATATTTTGCCTGATAGGTATAATCGGCATGTGAAGGTCGAAATGGGCCTACATTATGATCGTAGTCTTTTGAACGTTGATCTTCATTCGGAATTAAAAAAGTGATCGGAGTGCCTGTCGATTGTCCTTCAAAAACTCCAGACAATAACTGTGCGATATCCGATTCTTTACGCTGGGTAGTTATTTTTGATTGTCCGGGTTTACGCCGATCTAATTCAGATTGAACAAACTCAAGGTCAATTTCCAAACCTGCAGGACAACCATCAATGATAACTCCTATAGCTTTGCCATGCGACTCGCCGAAAGTCGTTATTCTGAATGCTTCTCCAAAAGTATTTCCAGCCATGTTTTTATTTTAGATATGAGATTTGGGATAGGAGATATGTGATTATTACATCCTGCATAAATCTCTGATTATTGTTAATTAAATATGTCTCAAATCTGAAATCTCACATCTCAAATCTGATGAATTCCTACTTTATCTAAATCATCCCAAAAATGAGGATACGATTTACCCGTTACTTTAGGATCTTCAATTTCAAGTTGATCAACTTTTAACGTTAAAGGAGCAAAGGCCATTGCCATCCGATGATCATGATAAGTATTAATAAATACTGGTTCTGCATCGTCGGATTTGCCAATTGTACTACCTGAGCAATCCAACTGATAATTCAGGCCATCTTGCTTTATCGTCACTCCAAATTTTCCCAATTCGTTTTGTAAAGCAGCAACACGGTCGGTTTCTTTAATTTTTAAGCTTTCAAGTCCTGTAAATGTACAATTATGGTTTAACCCTGCACAAATTACAGCTAAAGTCTGTGCAATATCCGGACAGTGCTCAAAATCAATGAAATTAATAGTTACGGTGGAAGATACTTTTGACAGGCGAATTCCATCTTTTAGGAAATCAGTTTTTACACCAAAGTTTTCCATCATTCCCGAAATTACACTATCTCCTTGCAGACTATTTGTTTTTAGCCCGGTAAGTTTGATATCCGCTTTATCAGATAATGCCGCTAATGAATACCAATATGACGAGCCGCTCCAATCTGGTTCAATGAACAGATCATTCGATGTGTAATCCTGTTTTTCTATAATGATTGTGTTTTCCGACCAAGTATGCTCAATGCCTAATTCAGCCATCATAGCCAGCGTCATTTCAATATAAGGCCTTGAAGCAACAACACCAGTCAAATTCAGGATCAAACCCTGAGGCAGGGTAGGAGCAATCATCAATAATGCTGAAATGTACTGACTACTTACACTTCCATCAATAGCAATTTCATTCGTCAGCTTTAAGTCTTTACCTCTAATTTTCAAAGGAGGGAAGCCTTCGTTACCAGCAAATTCAATATCAGCTCCGAGCTCTTGCAGCGCATCAACTAAAAGTTTAATTGGGCGCTCTAACATGCGAGCAGTTCCTGTTAATAACCACTCACCCGGAGTTACCGCTAAAAATGCAGTAAGAAAACGCATAGCGGTTCCGGCTGGCCCTACATCTATTGTTGCTTTATTGTGAGAAGAAGAAAGTATTTGTGTGGAAAGAAGGTGATCTAATGTAACAGTGTCGTCGGCAACCGAAAGATTTTTTATTTCGAAAGGTTGTTTACACAATGCCCTCATAATTAAAGCCCTGTTACTTTCGCTTTTTGATCCCGGAAGAATTATTTCACCATTTATGTTTTTGGTTGAAGCTTTAATTTGAATGTTCATGTTATAGTTAATGGTTGATAGTTCATAGATCATAGTTCTACCTTGAAACCATGATCCATGAACTAATATCTATTTGCTATTATGCGTGTTCAACCGGTTTTGTATTCATGATCTCAGTTTGGCGACGAATTGATTCGCTGTGGATAAGATCTAATAAGCGGTGAGTAAAGGCTTCACTTAAGTTTAATGCTTTTGCAAATGAAGTACGTTTCTCCATGATTTCTTCCCAACGGTTAACCTGAAGGATTGTTACATCATTATCACGTTTATACTCACCAATCTTTTCAACGATTTGCATACGTTCAGCCATTTTTTGGATAATCTGATCATCCAATTTGTCAATATTCTGACGTAATTGCTCCAATTTGCTAACAAACTCCACGTTTTGTGATTCAGGTTTACGCAAAGTAAGGTTGCCAACTAATTGAGCTAATGCTTCTGGCGTAACTTGTTGTTTTGCATCGGTCCAAGCAGTTGCAGGGTTAATATGACTTTCGATCATTAAACCTTGCATATCTAAGTCCATCGCTTTTTGTGAAATATATGGAAGCAATTCGCGATTACCACAAATGTGACTTGGGTCAACGATAATAGGCAACTCAGGGTGTTGAGTTTTTAGGTTGATCGCCATTTCCCACATTGGTTCATTACGGAAAGCTGATTTTTCGAATGAAGAAAATCCGCGGTGAATAGCAACCAATTTATTAATGCCAGCACGGTATAAACGTTCAATGCCACCGATCCATAAAGAAAGATCAGGGTTTACTGGGTTTTTGATCATAACCGGAATGTCAACACCTTTTAAAGCATCAGCAATTTCCTGTACTGAAAAAGGGTTAACTGTTGTGCGTGCACCAACCCAAAGAATATCAACACCTGCTTCTAATGATTCTTCAACGTGTTTTGCAGTGGCAACTTCACAAGTAACAGGAAAACCTGTTTCTTCTTTAACGCGTTGTAACCATTTCAAAGCTTCAGCACCGTGCCCTTCAAATTCACCCGGACGAGTACGTGGTTTCCAAATGCCTGCACGATAAACGCGAACCTTACCGGTTTTCTTTAATTCACGTGCAGTAGCCATAACCTGGTCTTCGCTCTCGGCGCTGCATGGTCCGGCAATTATTAATGGCTCGTTACCGCCTGGGAACCATTCGTTTAATGGAAGTACATCGAATGCTTTCATGTTGTTGTGTCCTTTTTAGTTTAACTTTTATAATTTGTTTGTTTTTTACTTTTTTGGATTACACCGATTATTTCATCGGATTCTTCAGGTATTCACCCATTACGGCTAAATTGACAACTGCTTTTAATAGCTTACGCATACAGTGGTCATAATCACTTTCCTTACCCCATTCTAAATCTACGTAGAAATTGTAATCGTTTGGTTTTCCGATGATTGGCATTGATTGAATCTTGGTTAAGTTGATGTTGTTTTCAACAAAAATGTTCAACACCTTAGCTAATGATCCGATTGTATTGCCAACCTGAAAGCAAATTGAAGCTTTATTGTTTTTGGATGATTCAACTGCTTCATTTGCAAGAATCAGGAATCGGGTGAAATTCTTTTTGTTAGTTTCTATTCTACGCTCAAGCACCTGCAGATCATACATTTTAGCTGCCGTTAGGTTTGCGATGGCTACTGTGTCTGTCAGGTTGTTTTCTCTGATATTTTTTGCGCATGCTGCCGTATCGGTTTTTTCTAAAACTTGTAAATGAGGGAAGTCTTCAAAAAAATCATTGCACTGGCGAATCGCAATAGGGTGTGAATGAACGTATTTGATATCTTCAAATTTTACACCCGGTAATGCCAGCAAATGCAGCTGAATGTGTAAGTAAACCTCACCGATAATAGGGAAGTTAAACTCTTGCAGCAATGCATAATTAGGTAACAAACTGCCCGCAATTGAGTTTTCAATTGCCATAACTGCATAATCAGCAGTTCCTTTCTTAATAGCTTCGCATGTTTGCTTAAAGGTCACACACTCCACAATTTCAATGTCTTCACCGAAATATTTGTAAGCGGCTTCCTCATGAAACGACGCTCTTGTACCCTGAATTGCTACTCTTTTTTTGCTCATAAAACATTGTAAACAAAAAAGTCCCGTCGCTTTTCGCGCCGGGACTTTTTATGTAAGTATATCTTAAAGTATCTACATACTAGTCCCGGCTTTCACTAAAAAAGTAAAAGTAACCGAAGAACCAATATGCGTTGTTTAATATCATTGTTATTTCTTTGTCTGCGTTTGCACAAATGTAAAAGTCTTTTTGTGTAAAACAAAAAATATTTGTGAAAAATTGTAAAAAATTTAAACTTAAATATGTTTTGTTGATTATTTGATAAGATTATTATAGAATTTTATCGATTCTAATATCTCTTCTTCGCTGCAATAATAGTTAATTGTGGAGGTTCCAATGGAATTGAGCAAAGTGAAATTGATCTTATCGTCCTCATTTTTTTTGTCATTTTTCATGAAGGCAAGCAGGTCATCAAAGCTATTTTCATCAACCTTATAGCTTGGGTAAACGGATAAAATGAAATCGCAGATTTCATTTAATTCTTCTTGTTGCAAGTCTGCAAATTTATGAGACAAGTAACTTTCGGCAATCATTCCGATAGCGATGGCTTCACCATGTAACAAAGGATTTTTGTCATGCTGTAAGGAATAGCTTTCAATAGCGTGTCCGATCGTATGTCCGTAGTTTAATTTTTTACGTATATTTTTTTCGTGTGGATCAGCTGTTACCACTTCATTTTTAATCGCTACAGAACGATGAATAATAAGCGGGTCTATATCATCAAAAATGATGAATTTAATCGCATTAAAGTACTCTTTATCTACAATTAATCCATGCTTGATGATCTCTGCAAAACCCGATATAATTTCTCTTTTTGGAAGCGTTAACAAGAAAGATGGATCAATAATAACGGTCTGTGGATTGGTAAAGGTACCAACCATATTTTTTACCGCATCTACATCGATTCCTGTTTTACCCCCGACAGATGCATCAACTTGTGAAAGAAGGGTAGTAGGGATTTGTAAAAAGTCAATTCCTCGTTTATAAGTTGCAGCAGCAAAACTTCCCATGTCTGTTACTACTCCGCCACCTAAGTTGATTACAAGACTTTTTCTGTCGGCACCAAAATCAAGCAACATTTTCCAAATGCCAATACATATGTCGATGTTCTTGTTTTCCTCCCCATTATCAATTTCAATAATATCATGAGGAATATCACCTGCAATATTTAAAGCAATACCCGGATAGCAATGTTCGCTGGTATTAGTATCAACAAGGAAAAATATTTTTGAATAATTTCTTTTTTGCAGAAAATCGATCAACAGTTCAGAAGCGTCGCCAAAAACAACTTCATACCCCGAACTTTGAATAGCTTGTAAATTCATGAGGCCAAATTACAATTTCCCGATGAAATTATTCGACGTTGTATCGGAAGAAGATACGACCCTCAATTGTAAAAGTATTTGTTAACGATCTGTCATTTAGTTGATTAAAACTTAATTGTATTTGTTTCTAAAATTGTAAAAAATGTATCTTTGGGGCATGATAGAGAGCCGCCCCATCAATAAACCATCAGCTCTATCTTTCGACAATACAGAAATTGCATTCTCGCATATGTCGGATAGCGAGCTGAAAAAAGCCTATTGGCTATTTAAAGTGATCAATGTTAATTTTCTAGTGAAAATTGGCCCACCAATAACAAATTTTGCATTGAAATTGGGATTACCCATTGTAGGTATTATCCGAAAAACAATATTCAGTCATTTTTGCGGTGGAGAAAGTATCAAAGATTGTGAGAACACAATTAATCAGCTTGCTAACTATAAGGTTGGTACAATCTTAGATTATTCAATTGAAGGCGAGAATAATGAAAAAGCCTTTGATGAAACCTGCCATGAAATCATTTCCACAATTAACCGTGCTACCAAAGATCACAAAGTTCCATTTTCAGTATTTAAAGTAACAGGTTTAGCTCGTTTGGAGTTGTTGGAGAAAATTCAACGAGGTGATCAATTGTCAGAAAAGGAAAATCTGGAGTGGTTAAGAGTACAATCTCGCGTTGACATGATTTGTCATGCAGCTTTTCAGGCCGGTATTCCTGTGATGATTGATGCGGAAGAAACCTGGATTCAGGATCCTATTGATAATATGACAATTGATATGATGAAAAAATATAATCGTATCGATCCTATTGTTTATAATACTTACCAGATTTATCGTCACGACAGATTAGCGTTCCTAAAGGAAAATGCACAAGAAGCCGAAGAAAATAACTACTATTTAGGTGCTAAATTGGTTCGTGGTGCATATATGGAAAAAGAACGTGAACGTGCTGCTGAAATGGGTTATGAATCACCAATTCAGCCGGATAAAGCAGCTACTGACTGTGATTATGATGAAGCTGTGAAATTCTGTGTGGAGCATTTGCATAGAATTGCTTTTGTAGCGGGTACACATAATGAAAATAGCTGTAGGAACCTAGTTAATTTATTGGAAGAACATAATATTGAAGGTCAGAATCCTAAAGTGTATTTCTCTCAGCTTTTAGGTATGAGTGATAACTTAAGCTTCAATTTATCGCACGCAAACTATAACGTAGTAAAATATGTGCCTTATGGACCGGTAAAATCCGTATTGCCTTATTTATTCCGTCGTGCACAAGAGAATACAGCTATAGCCGGACAAATGGGCCGGGAGCTGGGTTTGATTGTAAAAGAGAAGCAACGCAGAAGAATTTAATGGAGAATTGAGAATAGTTTGAAAAGCTGTACGGAAACGTGCAGCTTTTTTTGTGTCGGACTGATAAATAAACTGACTTATAATGAATTGAAATTCTATTGTTTGAGAAATTTTTAATTTATATTTAAGTAAGTAAACCCGATATCTTATGAAAAAAATACATTTCCTTTTCTATCCTGCATTAATAATAGCGGCAGCATGTTCACGTGGAGAGAACCAAGAACAGATTGCTGCTGCACATAAAATTACCGAAGCTAAGGTTGCTTCTATGGATTCTCTTTATAATCTCATGATTACACAACAAGTAAGAACTATTACAGAACGGGATTCTTTAATTAAATTAGTTAAAAGCGAGAACGACAGTTCTTATTTGGCTTTGCGTAATCGGGCAAAATCAGGCTTGTTGCGCCATCGTGAACTAATTGATTCAATGGAAACGGTAGTTAAGCAGCATAAAGAATTCTTAAGTAAAATTCCGGTGTTGGAAGTAGGAAGAAGGCAAATACAATCAGATCAAATCATGCTTGATCAAACCCAGAAAAAATTGGTTAATCAATATCACGATCTTCAGAAGAGTTTAAAAGTGCTTCGCGTTGAAGTTGATCAGGAAGTGAAGTAGTTTTTTAGTCTTGAGTCTTGAGTAAAGCCTAACGTTAATGGAATTAAGGCTAATATTTCAAACGCTAAACTCAGAACTCAAGACTCAAAATTAAAGAAGAGACTCAGAACTAAAGAGACTCACAACCGTTGTTTTCCCCCCAGAATATCAAAAAATAGTTTAAAGTCGCTTGCTAGGCTGTAAAGTGGATACTGAAAAGTGGCTGGTTTATTCTTTTCAAAGAAAAAATGACCAACCCACGCAAATCCATAACCAACAACTGGTATTAACAATAGCCAAATGGGTTTATGGAATAAGACAGCTGCCAGTAAAATCACAAATACCAATCCTGTTCCTACAAAATGTAATCTGCGACTTGTAGAATTTTGGTGTTCGGAAAGATAAAAAGGATAAAACTCCTGGAACGTTTTATATTTTTTTTCTTCTGTTGCCATGTATTAATATAAGGGTTAATTTTCATTTTTTAAAACAGCCACAAAACCACCACCAGGCTGCATTTTTACATGTAAAGTCTTGTTTGCAGAAGGTAAGTTGGTGTCAGATACTGTTGCTTGGTTGATGGTCATTACTTCAGTTTTCTTTTTATAATCGGTACCGACTCTATCTGCATTTATTCCATCTTCAAAATAGGTGATGGTGTATTGATTGCCTTTTAGAAAAGGTAAAGAAAGATCAAACTCTTTGCTTTTTTCGTTTGTTAAAGCTGCAATGTACCAGGTATTGCCTTTTCTGCGGGCAACAGCAAGATACTCACCCAATTTTCCTTCTAAAGGTATGGTTTCATCCCAAACAGTCGGAACCTGAGATAGAAAATTCAACATGTCAGTTTCTTTCTCATAATCAGTAGGTGAATCTGCAAGCATTTGCAAAGGAGCGTAGAAGCAAACAAATTTAGCCAATTCGTGACAGCGAGTGCCCATGCTCATTGGTCGTTGGTAAACAGGACGGAAATTCTCAATTGAAGCATTTCTGGTTGCTCCAGGCGTATAATCCATTGGCCCCGCAAAATTCCGAAGAAAAGGCAAATGAGTGTCATGGTTAGGTTTTACGGTGTCCCATTTGCTTTGTTCTAAACCATAAACCGCTTCGTAATTAATCACATTCGGGTATTTTCGCTCCAATCCGGTTGGTTTGCAGGCTCCGTGAAAATTAACCAATAATTTACGTTTGGCCGCTTCACGGGCAACACGTTCATAAAACTCCATGACAGGTTGATCGTCCCGGTCCATAAAATCAACTTTTATACCGGCAATGTTCCATTTTTGGAATTGATCCAACGCTTCAGGAAGCTGCCTGTCCAACGTATACCAAACCATCCACAAAATCAATTTTACGTTTTTCTGGCGGGCGTACGCTATAATTTCAGGCATGTTTATTTTATCTGAAAGTTTGAATAAATTAAACTGATCAGACCAACCTTCGTCAAGGTTTACATACTCAATCCCGTTTTTTGCTGCAAAATCAATGAAGTATTTATACGTCTCTGTATTAACTCCCGATTTAAAGTCAACGCCCTGCAAGGTATTTGCATTCCACCAATCCCAAGCCACTTTACCAGGCTTTACCCAACTATAATCATCTTTAGCACTTTCATCTGCCAATAAGTAAACAATCGGATTGTTTAATAATGATTTTTCATCATCGGTGATCGAAATTACTCTCCATGGAAAAGTTCGTGTACCAGCAGTATGAGCTATGTAATCTGCAGTTTTCTTTACATGGAGATTAAAATTACTATAACCTCCTGGTTTTGTTTCCAAAGGGTATTGGGGGAACTTTGCTATTAAAGAATTGGCTTTTGCATTGTTCTTTATCAGGTACATGCCCGGATAACTGTATAAATTAGTTTCTGAAACCACCACCTTAATGTTATTGTCTACATTTATTACACTTGGCAAGCAAGCATAAAAAGAATCGAGTTTGGAGATGGTTTTAGTTTGATAAACAGTTTCATAACCATGATAATCCTTGTTTCTTCCTAATGTCGTGAAACTATAATCTTTGTCTAAATTTAGTTCGAAATGTTCATTTTTGATGGTAATCGAATCTTTTAAGGAGGCAATAAACCGGTATGCAACGCCTTCATTATTGGCTCGAAGGGCAAGTGAATAACCACCTTTAAAATCAATAATCAACTCATTATAGTTGTTTTTGTAAGAAGAGCTAGTTCCATAGAGTGGCTTGATTTCGTTGTTTACTGATTTTGCAGTTTTCTTAGTTACCGCTGAATGACCAAATGTTTTTCCATTAACAAGTTGCAATTCGAGGACTGATGGTTGAATAATAGTTTTGTTATTAAAATCAACTCTGTAACTTAAGTTTTTGCTCGCAGTAATTGCGAGTTTAAGTTTTTGATTAGGCGAAGTAACACTGTACTCCTGCGCTTTTGCGGCATAACTTATCAATGCCAGTGAAAGGTAAAGTAATTTTTTAATGATCATTAGATTAGCGGTCAAGTCCTAAAAATATTGATTTTCTACATATTCACAGTCTTAATGTTCAAATTCCTATATTTGCACTCCATTTTTTAAGAAATAGATAGATTTTAAACATGCTAAACGAACAGGAAATTCAACGACGTGAAGGGTTGAAAGAGTTACGCCAGTTAGGCATCAATCCATATCCGGCTGAATTATTCGAAGTTAATGCCCACGCCAAACAAATTAAAGATAATTTCAAAGAAGGAAGTACTGAGTTTGCTAACGTGTCATTAGCTGGCCGTATTATGAGCAAGCGCATTATGGGTAGTGCTTCTTTTGCCGAAATTCAGGATTCAACCGGACGTATACAAGTGTATATTGCTCGTGATGAGATTGCACCGGGTGAAGATAAAACGCTTTATAACACAGTATTTAAGAAGATTCTGGATATTGGTGATTTTGTGGGAATTAAGGGTTATGCATTTTTAACTAAGACTGGCGAGATTTCTGTTCACGTTAGTTCTTTAACTGTTCTTAGTAAGTCATTAAAACCTCTTCCAATCGTTAAGCGTGATGAAGAAGGACATGTTTTTGACGGTTTTACTGATCCTGAATTGCGTTACCGTCAGCGTTATGTTGACTTAACGGTAAATCCAGAGTTCAAGAATATATTCATTACCCGTTCAAGGATAATCAGCACAATGCGTCAGTATTTTGATTCGCATGGCTGGTTAGAGGTTGAAACGCCTATTTTACAGGCAATACACGGTGGTGCAGCGGCTCGTCCGTTTAATACACACCACAATACGCTTGATATGCCATTATTTCTGCGTATTGCTAACGAGTTATACTTAAAACGTTTGATCGTTGCAGGTTTTGATGGTGTTTATGAGTTCGGTAAAATGTTCCGTAATGAAGGAATGGACCGCACTCATAATCCCGAGTTCACATCTATGGAGATCTATGTAGCTTACAAAGATTACAAATGGATGATGACCATGACCGAAGAAGTTATTGAAAAAACAGCCTTGGCTATTCATGGTACCACTACAGTACATGCCTGGGGTAATGATATTAGCTTCAAGGGTCCTTATGAACGTTTGAGTATGTATGACTCAATTGAGAAATACACCGGTATAAATGTTTCAAAAATGGACGAAACTCAATTACGTGATGTATGTAAACAATTGAGTATTGAAGTGGATGAAACAATGGGTAAAGGGAAATTGGTTGATGCGATCTTTGGTGAAAAAGTAGAGCATAACCTTATTCAACCTACTTTCATTACGGATTATCCAATTGAAATGACTCCGTTGGCTAAAAAGCACCGTAGCGAAGAAGGACTTGTAGAGCGTTTTGAATTGTTCGTAAACGGAAAAGAAATCGCTAATGCTTACTCAGAGTTGAATGATGCAATTGATCAACGTGAGCGTTTTGAGGAGCAGTTAAAATTAGCAGCACGCGGTGATGATGAGGCAATGGCAATGGATGAGGATTTCTTACGCTCATTAGAGTACGGTATGCCTCCAACTGCTGGTTTAGGAATCGGTATTGACCGTTTGGTGATGTTGATGACCAATCAGAGCACCATCCAGGAAGTATTGTTTTTCCCCCAAATGCGCCCTGAGAAAAAGCAAACAGCAAGCACTGACGAAGATTTTGTTGCTATTGGAATTCCTATTGATTGGGTTCAGGTAATTCGTAAAATGGGATTCAATACAGTAGAAGAGTTAAAAGCGGCAAATCCGAATAAAGTATTTAATGATATGGGCGGAATGAAAAAGAAAATGAAGCTCGAACTTAAAAATCCGTCATTAGAAGAAGTAAAAGTTTGGTTTGAATAGATCAAACTTAGAATAAAAAAAGCGTCCCTTCTTGGTTGAACCTAAGAAGGGACGCTTTTCTTTTATGAGCTTATGTTTTATTTACGATTGTAGACAAGCTTAGTCTCAATTTTGCCATCATCGTTTATTTCAACAAATGTAAGTGTAAGTTCTTTGCTAAAT
This sequence comes from Solitalea canadensis DSM 3403, assembly GCF_000242635.2. Lineage (NCBI taxonomy): Bacteria > Pseudomonadati > Bacteroidota > Sphingobacteriia > Sphingobacteriales > Sphingobacteriaceae > Solitalea > Solitalea canadensis. Next base: position 3,074,246 of record NC_017770.1, on the reverse strand, counting down.
AATGAATAAATGGCAAAGAGCTCTTCCGGACTGGCATCATTAGCTTTTACTAACAGGGTGTTATTGTCAACACGGTAATTTACCGAAGAAACAACAGCATTTCCATTTGCATCAACCTGCGAAATGATTTTTCCATTGTTAAATTCTAACTCTAGTTTATCTTTTTCAGCAAATTGCGAAATAGGAATATTAAAGGAATTAACAACGTTTCCATTTCCATCAGTAACTTTTACATCTGCTTTTACCAATGACCATTTACCATCTAATGATGGTTGCGGATCATCATTATCCTTACAGGATGTCACAATGCTGAAAACTCCTAAAAGAATTATGAATAATGTGCTTAGTTTTTTCATGAAAGATTCGGTTTTTAATTGTCAGTAAGTGAAAAATGACCTTCGGTTGTTTTTCAATACTTAATACGTAAAAATGGTTGGAATAGTTGCAATAAAAAACGCTTGACAAAGCAGATATCCTTTTTTTGCTATTAATTTTTGGCCAAAACTACTATCTTGGCGTCAAATAACAATTTTTTATATGTCAGTTTCGCTTGAGCCCTCATGGCTTGCTGTATTGAAAGATGAATTTGAAAAAGATTACATGGTTAAGCTTAAGGCTTTCCTACAAGAAGAGAAAAGCAATGGAGCTGTAATCTATCCTAGTAACTCCGATATATTTAATGCCTTTACTTATACCCCGTTCGATGAGGTGAAAGTAGTTATTTTAGGCCAGGATCCTTACCATGGAGCAGGTCAGGCACATGGTCTATGTTTTTCGGTACAAAAGGGAGTAGCAGTTCCACCTTCATTAAAGAATATTTATAAAGAATTAGATGCAGATCTTAATATTCAGGCGCCCAATCATGGAACACTTACAGAATGGGCCAAAAGAGGAGTATTGTTATTAAATGCAACACTTACAGTAAGGGCAAGTCAAGCAGGTTCGCATCAAAATAAAGGATGGGAGCAATTTACAGATACAGTTATCCGTAAGTTATCTGAAAAGAAAAAAGGATTGGTGTTTATCCTTTGGGGGAATTATGCAAAAGCTAAAACAGCTTTAATAGATGCAAACAAGCATTTTATTTTGACTGCAGCCCATCCATCACCGTTTTCGGCATATAATGGATTTTTAGGCTGCAGACATTTTTCAAAAACAAATGAGATCCTAACCAAAGAAGGTTTAGCTCCCATAGATTGGCAAATTACTTCTCAAGAACAATAGGCAACGAAGGCTTAATGGTGCTTGATAAAATCATCATTGAGCTTTGATGACCAATTTCTTCAATTTTACTTAGTTTCTCCAAAATAATACGTTCGTAACCCTTCATGTCTTTAGCAACCAGCTTTACAACAAAGTCTGACGAACCGGTTACGTGATGACACTCTACTACATCCTCAATCGCATTGATTTTTTGAATGAATTTATTTCTGGCATCAGGAATATTTAGGTTAATAGTAATCTGAATAAAGCATTTTACGCCAAAACCTAACGACTCTTCATCAACTGAAGCATGGTAACTTTTAATGTATCCCTGATTTTCAAGCTTACGAACACGCTCAAGAGTGGGAGCGGGAGAAAGGCCTATCTCATTGGATAATTGCAAATTGGTAATTCGTCCGTCTTTTTGTAGTAATTTGATAATGTGTAGGTCTATCTTATCGAGATGATGTCCGTTCATTGTTTTATATTTCCTACAAAGTAGCAAATTTATTTGCCACCAAACAATATTCTGCCGAAAAAAAATTTGGAAAATTTAGGTTAGTCTAAAAAAAATATTAGATTTGACAGACTTTAATTATGAACTCATTTACAGAAGAAAACTATCTAAAAGCCATTTATAAGCTTACCGAGCACATTGTAGGGAATGTAACCACAAATGCAATTGCAGAAGTGATGAATACTAAGGCAGCTTCGGTAACAGATATGTTAAAAAAACTAGCGGATAAGAAATTAATAAATTACGAACGCTACCAAGGAGTCAGCCTTACCAAAAAGGGTGAGGAGATAGCCGTTCAAATTATTAGAAAACACCGGTTATGGGAGTGTTTTTTAGTGAATAAGCTTAATTTTAAATGGGACGAGGTTCATGATATTGCGGAAGAACTTGAACATATTAATTCCGATAAATTGATAAATAGATTGGATGAATACCTGGGTTTTCCTAAATATGATCCCCATGGCGACCCAATTCCTACTAAAAATGGGGTGTTTTCCATAACCAATTTTCATAAGCTGTTAAAACTTGATGAAGGAGATTCCGGAAAAATAGCCGGTGTTTCTGACCACACCAATACCTTCCTACAATACCTCGAAAAACAACAACTCGGATTAGGCGCATCCATCACAATCAAAGAAAAAAATGAATACGATCAATCGGTTATTGTTTCAACAGCCGATGGTAGAACGCTTTTTCTAAGTAAGGAAGTAGCAAATAATATTCTGGTAGCAAAATAAAATTATGTCACAGGCACACAGTTCCGGTTCGTTAGCCGAAGTTCATTCAAGCGTAAGTATTCCAGTATCAAAGAGTCCATGGAAACGGTTTATGGCATTTATTGGCCCGGCTTATTTGGTAAGCGTTGGTTATATGGACCCCGGGAACTGGGCTACAGATATTGCAGGAGGAAGTAAGTTCGGCTATCAGTTAATATGGGTGTTATTGATGTCGAATTTAATGGCTTTGTTACTTCAAAGTTTAAGTGCCCGTTTAGGAATTGTACGTGGATTGGATCTTGCCCAGGCATCTCGTAAAACTTACCCAAGCTTTATTAATATTCCATTATACATATTAGCCGAAATAGCGATTGCTGCCTGTGATTTAGCCGAAGTTATCGGTATGGCCATTGGGTTAAAATTGCTGTTTGGCTTGCCATTAATATGGGGTGTATCTATTACGGTATTGGATACGTTGATCATTCTGTTCCTCATGAATAAAGGCATTCGAACAATGGAAGTGTTTATTGTTTCGATGGTCTTTATTATTGGAATGGCATTTTTAGTCGACGTGTTTATTGCGCAGCCGGATGTAAAGGAAATTGCTAGAGGTTTTAAACCTTCTATTTTAGGTGGCGAAGCTTTATACATTGCTATCGGTATTATTGGTGCAACGGTAATGCCTCATAATCTGTACCTTCATTCATCGTTGGTACAAACAAGGAAAATAGAAAATGAACAAAGGAGTCTTAAAGAAGCGTTGAAATTCAATTTCTTTGACACCACAATTGCGCTGAATCTTGCATTTTTGGTTAATGCTTCAATTTTGATCCTGGCCGCAGCAGCTTTTCATAATAACGGATACTTTGAGATTGCAGATATTGAAGATGCTCATGAATTGCTTACCTCTATATTTGGATCGTTAGCTCCTGCATTATTTGCCGTTGCCTTGATTGCATCTGGACAAAGTTCAACTATAACTGGAACGTTGGCCGGACAAATTGTAATGGAAGGTTATTTAAATTTACGTATTCGTCCGTGGCTGCGTCGTTTGATCACTCGTATCATTGCAATAGCTCCAGCCATGATAACAATTATTTGGTTTGGGGAGGATAAACTTGGAGAACTTCTGGTTTTAAGTCAGGTGGTGTTAAGTCTGCAGTTAGGATTTGCCATCATCCCATTAATCCATTTCTGCAGTGATAAATCTCAGATGAATGGTTTTGCCATTAAAAATTGGGTAAAGGTGCTGGCGTGGATAAGTGCTACTTTAATCATTTCATTAAACGTGAAACTGGTGTACGAAGAAATAACAGGCTGGTTAGTATCAGCAGGAGACAATGTAATTTATATTTACATTCTTGTTCTTCCGGTAACCATCTTAACAGGTTGCCTGCTTTTGTATGTAATAGTTGTTCCGTTTATCAGAAGGAAAAGTCCTAAAGATGATTTTGTGCCTCATGGAACTGCATTATCTATTGATTCACCAGATTTTATCGAATATAAAAATATTGCTATCACGATTGATTTTTCAGCGATGGATCGCCACACTATCAGAAATGCGTTAGTTCAAGGGGGAAAGGATGCTGATTACACACTTATACACATTGTAGAGAGTGCAGGAGCCCAATATTTGGGACAATCAATCAATGATTTTGAAACGCGTAGTGATGAACGAAATATTGACAAGTATGTGAGTGAAATCAAAAAGATGGGGTACAAGGTAGAAGGGAAGATTGGATATGGTAATCCGGCAAAGGCAATCGCTAAAATTGTAAATAATAGTGAAATTGATTTTTTAGTGATGGGTGCACATGGACATAAAGCGTTAAAAGATGTTATCTTTGGGGCAACTGTAGATACCGTAAGGCACAAAGTAAAAGTGCCGGTATTAATTGTGAAAGATAATCAGTGAACAAGAGTATTTATATTAATCTAAACAAAATACTTTGTTCTAACATTTTTTGAATATGTCGGGTAATAACGTAAATATAAAGAACAAGAAAGCCTATTTTGAATACCATATCCTTGATAAGTATACAGCAGGGATAAAATTGTTAGGAACAGAAATAAAATCTGTCCGTGAAAGTAAAGTAAATATTAGTGATGCATTTTGTGCGTTTATTGACGGACAATTGTATGTTAGAAACATGCACATTGCAGAATACTCTCATGGTTCATTTTATAATCATGAGTCAAAAAGAGATCGAGCTTTGCTATTGCAAAAAAAAGAGCTTAAAAAACTGTTACAACGCACAAAGGAAAAAGGTTTAACCATAATACCTTTATATATGTTTATCAGTGAACGTGGATTTGCCAAAATAGAAATTGGTTTGGCTCAGGGTAAGAAAGAATTCGATAAACGAGATAGTATAAAAGAGCGCGACGCGAAAGTGGAGTTGGGTAGAGCGAGGAAATTTTAGGTTAGCTATTAGCTTTTAGTCGTTAGCCTTTAGCCATTAGAAACTTCTAACAGCTAACAGCTAATAGCCAGTAGCTAAACTACCAGGCTTTATCCCCAATCAGAGGAACGAACCTGAACTGAGCGAATTCTACCTTTTCGTATTCTTTTTCAGACACCCGCAATACGGTTGTCATGGTTTGTACTTTTTCATCACCAACAGGTATAACTAAAATCCCACCAATGGCCAGTTGTTTTAACAGCGTGTCCGGAATGCTTGGAGCACCGGCTGTTACTAGTATTTTATTAAATGGAGCCTCTTCAGGAATACCGTTAGAACCATCACCCAAGTAAAAGTTTGCAGTGTAGCCAAGAGTAGGCAGAAACTTTAATGTCTTATCAAATAATTCTTTTTGTCGTTCTATTGTATACACTTTAGCACCAAGTTCCACTAAAATGGACGTTTGGTAGCCAGAGCCTGTTCCGATCTCGAGTACTTTTTCACCTTTTTGTATGTGTAAAAGCTCGGTTTGGTAGGCCACGGTGTATGGTTGAGAAATCGTTTGCCCCGCGTCGATTTGCAGAGCTTTATCTGCATAAGCAACTTCAGCAGCATATTTTTCAACAAAAAAATGGCGCGGTATTTTTTCAATTGCCTTTAGAACAGCCTCATCCTTAATGCCCTTCTCTTTAAGTTGCTTTACTAAAACCTTTCTTAATCCTTTATGTTTATACGAATCGAGCATTAATTTTAAATTATAGTTATTAAATGTCAAAAATACAATAAAATTGGCTCAATATTTGATAAGGGCGTCGAATAATTATGCATATTTGTTCAATTATCTAAATAAAAGCTAAATCAAAAATTACTCCCCAAAAAAATGAAACTAAAGTTTCCCTTATTAATTTTCTTTTCAGTGTTGTTTGCCAATACCCTGAAAGCACAAAACATTTCTCCGTACAGGTTCAGTCTTGGAGCCAAAATTTTGAGTTACAATGAACAAATGGCTGTACCTAATTCTGATTTCAACAACAATGATTATCAGTTAAATAGCGTAACCGGAATTATATTCAAGGTACGAAATAACATGTACTCTTTTCGCGGCGGAGTAGATTATCTTAAGCAAAAAGACAATAATTCCGCACCTGATTGTCCGACTTGTCCCGGCTATACAGGAGCTAATGAGCAACTGAAAGTAGGCGTTGGTTTTGAACGAGAATTCTTTTATTACAACGTAAGACCTGTAATCGGACTTGACGTTTTTTATTTCAGGTCAGAGTATAATGGGAAAATTGTTCCGCCATCAGGTGTGCTGAGTTCTGTGGAAAATATTCGCAATGGAGCTGGATTTACTCCATTCATTGGTGTAAAAATTTATCCTATGGATAGAATTACCATTTCTGCAACGGCTAACTTTAATGGGATTTGGTTCCATGAAAAGATTCAGAATACTTTAGGTGCAACAATGATTAAAACATCTGTACCGGCTACTACCAGGTATGAAACCTATTTTAACCCATTGGGTGGTTTAACCCTGTTGTACAATTTCGGTTCACTCGAAGATTAATAAGGATCTACATCAATTTTGATCAGGCTGTTACGATTCTCTTTTTGTGTATAAAAGTGATCGATAGCGGCCTGAACAACTTGCTTTACCTTCCCAATTGAGACATTTTCCTTCTCAATTTTGATCATAATTGTTTTGATATAATAGTTTCGTATCCGAGATATTAGTGGTATTTCCGGACCCAATATTCGTTTTCCTAACTGATTTCTTAACTCTTTGGCTAAAAACTCGGCAGATTGGTTTGCCAGGTTTTGGTCTTTATTTTTAATATCAATTTGTATAAGCCGATAGAATGGAGGATAATGAAACCCACTCCGTTCTGCTAACTCCGCTTTAAAGAAAGGTTCATATTTATTGTACATAACCCATTCAATAACTTTATGAGTAGGTTGGTTGCTTTGTATGATTACCTTGCCTCTGCTGCTTCTTCTGCCTGCCCGGCCACTCACTTGTGTCATTAACTGAAAGCTGCGCTCAAAAGCTCTGAAATCAGGGAAATTCAGCATTGCATCAGCATTCAGCACACCGATTAAACTTACATTTTCAAAATCAAGTCCTTTGGTAACCATCTGGGTACCTACCAGGATATCAATCTTTCGGTCTTCAAAATCGTTGATCAGATGCTGATACCCGTATTTGCTGCGGGTTGAATCCAAATCCATTCGCGCAATTCTAGCTGTTGGAAGGATTATTGCCAGTTCATCTTCGATCTTTTCCGTTCCAAAACCTTTTTGTTCTACTTGGGTACTACCACATGCCGGGCAACGATAAAACAACTCGTCTTTAAAGCCACAATAATGACAATGCAATTTATTATCATGTTTATGGTATGTTAAGCTAATGTCGCAATTGATGCATTTGGGAGTGAATCCACAAGTGCCACACATTAGCATAGGAGCGTAGCCACGGCGGTTTTGAAATAAGATTACCTGTTCCTTTTTATTAAGTGCTAATTCAATTTCATTGAACAACAAGCTCGAAAAATGAGATTTCATGCTTTTTTGCTTGCGTTCTTGCTGTAAATCGGCTACTTGTATTTCTGGTAATTGAACTCCGCCAAAACGCTCTGTCAACGTAACCAGTTTATAACGATTGCTGGTTGCATTATAATAACTTTCAATAGAAGGTGTTGCAGATCCTAAAATAATGGAAGCTTTATGCAAATGGGAGAGATACAAAGCCGTGTCTCGTGCATTATAGCGAGGTGCCGGATCAAATTGTTTAAAGGAAGTTTCGTGCTCTTCATCAACAATGATTAGCCCTAAATCTGCAAAGGGCAGAAAAACAGAAGATCGTGCGCCTAAAATTATTTTGTATTGATTTTTAAGCGTTTTTTGCCACACTTCAGCCCGTTCATTGTCATTGTATTTTGAATGATAAATTCCTACGTTATCACCAAAATGTGCTTGCAAACGCTGAATCATTTGAGCCGTAAGGGCAATTTCAGGTAATAAGTATAAAGCCTGCTTGTGTTCTTTTAGACAAGCTTCAATGAGTTTTATATAAATCTGCGTTTTCCCGGAGGCTGTAACTCCGTGAAGAAGAACCGGAAGATTAGCCTCAAATCCGTCCTTAATTTCATCCAACGATTTTTCTTGTGCAGCAGAAAGACTAAAGTTTTTTATTAGTTCAATTTCAGGTTGTGAAAAGCGACTGATTTCTTTTTTTTCGGTTCTGAAAATGTCCTTTTCTACCAAAGCATTAAAAATGGCATTAGAAGCACCGCTTTCTTCCAGTAACTCTTTTTTTGTTAGTGCCGGTCGGAGCTTCGAAAGGTGTAGGTAAACCATTAAAAGATCCACCTGCTTTGGGGCCCTTTCTAATATGCTAAAAAGCTCTTTTAATTGATCAGGATTATTATAAACCTTGTGTAGTTTAACAAATGTTTCGAGCTTGGGTTTATAACGGTCATTTAGTTCTTCCGAAATTAAAACGATTCTTTTTTCATTTAATGATTTAATTACTGGCATTACGGTTTTCTGACCCAATACCTTCATAATATCACTAATACTGAGGTCTTCTTTTAGTTCCAATGCATCTACAACCAAAAACTCTTTATCATTCAATAAGCTTTTATCAAACTCGTGTTCACGATTCAAGGTGATTTTAGTCTCACTGGCAAGTTTCATGGCTGCTGGTAATGCAGCATTCATCACTTCTCCAATGTAGCACATGTAATAGGATGAAATCCATTGCCATAATCTTAACTGATTCTCCGTTACCAGTGGCACATCATCTAATACAGAAATAATATACTTTGCCTCGTATAGGGTTGGAGCTTCAGTTGTAATCTGATAAACTAATGCAGTGTATACTTTATTCTTTCCAAATTGCACGATTACCCGTTGCCCAACCCTGATAGTTTGATTGAGTTCAAATGGAATGCGATAAGTATAGTTTCTGGAAATTGCTAAGGGCAGCACAACCTCTGCGAACAGTGTTACTCTGTCGTTATAATCACCAGAATGAAGTTTAAGCATAGTTTATCAATTAGCAATTGTTGATGCCAGTAAACAGGTAATAAGGTATAAGTTTTTGAACCGGTTCAGAAATTAATAAAAAAAAACTTAAAGGGCATTTTATTATTAAAAACGTTCTCTAAGCGCTCCAATAAATACAGATAACCATCCAATTATAAAAGCTACACCACCAAAAGGAGTGATGATTCCTAACCAGGTTGCGTTATGAAATCCGATAACTTCGCGTGTTGCCAATAAATATAATGAACCGGAAAATAAGATAATACCCGCAAGGAAGAACCATACGGCTCTTAAAAAAGATTTCTTTACAGATAGCTTTGGATAAAAAGCTAAAACTAATAATACGATAGTATGGTAAAATTGATATTGAACGCCTTTTTCCCAAATAGAAAGCTGATAGTCATTAAGCAAAGGTTTTAAACCATGTGCTCCGAAAGCACCCAAAGCTACGGCCAAAGCACCGCAAATGGATGCTATCATTAATACTTGTTTTTGCATTTAACGGAAGTTTAATCTTATAACGAAATAAGCATCTAAATTAACAACTGTTTACAACAATTAAACGAAACAAAAGAGTAAAATTATATTTTTGTTAAAGCGCCTACACTCTTAAAACTGTTTTAAAAACTCTTTTGAGCTGTAAGTTTCTAATAGTAAGCATCAATCAGATCGTTTCTCTAAAAATGAGAACATTATAAATATTGTTAAATGAACAAATTCCTGGCGGCAGTGGTGGTGTTGGTTGCAGCAGTAGCCACGGTTGTTTTCTTTTATTTTAAAAGCTTAAATAGTAGCAGATACCAGTCTCAGCCATTTAAAGCAGTTCCTGCATCAGCTGCAGTTGTTATTGATCTCAGAAACTCCGAAGAATTTTTATCACTATTTCAGAAAAATAGAATGCTGGATGATTTATTCAGTTCCGAATTAATAGCTGATATTAAATCGTTGAATAGTTCGTTTTTGCAGCATGCAGATTTGCGAAATGTACTAAAAGACGAAAGAATCTTAACCTCCGTTCATATCAATAGCCAACAATCACCATCCCTTTTATTCATCATTCCTCTTAAAAACACTGACCGTCTTAATCGGTTTTTTAATAATTTGAAAGGGGAGGATAATACCCTGAAATACAGACTTACTAAAATTGAAGATGCAGAGGTTTATACAGTTGGGCTGGGCAATAATCATAAAGCGTTTTCATTTACTTCCTACAAAGGTTTGTTACTTGGAAGTTTTGATGTAGAACTTTTGAAAAATAGCATTAATGTGCAACACAGTTCAACAGATATTTCTGTAGGTTCTTTAATTAAAGTTGAAAATGTGGAGTCTACCGCTATAAAAGCAACTTTATATATCAATTATAAACAACTTGGGATACTAACTGATGCCTTTTTGGACGATAAAAATAAAGGAGGTTTAGGGTTCTTAACAGGGGTAGCCAAATGGAGTACCCTTAATTTGAATTACAAGAGTGATGCATTGATGTTTAACGGTATTACCCATGCAGATCTTTCTTCAGCTGATTACTTTGCAATGTTTATAAATCAAAAGCCTCAGCCGGTCAGAATTCCAGCTTTGCTTGCTGATCGAACTTCTTTTTTTGTTGATTTTGGTGTCAGCGACTATGAGCAGTTTAAAAAAGATCATAAAGTATTTTTGGGACAAAGTAAAAGAACGGATATTCATGAGAAATGGCTGTCATCTTTTAAGAAAAATTATAATCTCGACCTGGAAACTGAGTGGACACAGTTTATGGGTAACGAATTTGCACTGGCCGCTTATGACACACAAGGTGTTACGGCCAAAGCTAGTCAAATAGCAATAATTGCCTTGAGCGATACCAGTAAGGCAAAGGATTTTTTACAAAAAATTGTAATCGCAGATAAAAGGAAAGGAATAAGTAGAGGTAATCTTGCAAATTATAAAGGTTTTTCAATGTTTTATTGCGGATATCCTGATCTGTTAAGTTCAACATTAGGAACCGTTTATAAGAATATTGAATGGCCATATATGGCAGTGGTTAACAACTACCTGATAGCTGCTTCGTATCAACCGGTTTTACATCAGTTTATTGATGATTTGTTAGTTTCAAAAAATTTGGAACAATCTGATAATTACAAAAAGTATAAACAATATATTAATCCGGAATCGAATGTTTATTTCTATCTCAATTTTGCAAACAGCAATACTATGCTGTCGGATAATGGAAATAAAAGATTAATTGATTATACATCCGAAAAGCATGGAATTGCTAATTATTACGGTCTAACTTTTCAGTTAAATGCCAGTGGAGGGCAATTTTTTAGTAATCTGAACTTCCTTTATGAACCTAAGAAAGAGGATCAGCTAAAAGACACAACTTCCTATGCATTAATTAAATCTGTTGATCTTGACACTGAGCTAACGGGGAATCCGGTTTTGATTGAAAACGGTAATGGAACTCATTCTTTTGCGGTAACTGATAGGCAAAATCGTTTATATTACCTGGATGATACAGGAAGATTACTGTGGAAAGTTAAATTAACCGAGCCAATGATGGGGTTAATTAATCCGATAAAGATTAATGGAAAACCATACATGGTGTTTAATACAACCACTAAGGTATTTGTTGTTGACGAAAACGGTAAACCATACCCTAAATTTCCATTGAGTTTTAAAAGGAAAATAAGTGCACCAGTTTCCGTTTTTGATTATGATTCAGCCGGTGAATACCGATTGGTTGTTCCGCTGGTCGACAAATCTGTTACTATTTTTGACCTGGATGCTAACCGTATGGAAGGCTGGAGACCAAAGCAAAATGTTGGATTAGTTTCTCATCCGATTCAAATGGCAAAAGTGTCGGGTATAACCTTTCTTTTTACAATTACAGATAAGAATAAGTTTAGCTTTTTTGATCGCAAAGGGAATCAGTTAGCATCAGGCAAGCTTCCGGTAATGGTCAATAATCAGTTTTATCCTGTTTTAGGAACTAAAGCTGTCGATTCCCGATATATAAGCGCCGATACTGCCGGAAATATTGTTACGGTGTTTTTTGACGGCAGAGTGCGGTCAAAGAGCTTTGGAACTTGGTCAGGCGAACATTTTTTTGCATTAAAAAATATAACAGGGGATGCCATTCCTGAATATGTTTACTTCGATAAAAATCACCTGTACGTATATACTAGTAATGGTTCACTGGTTTACGATTATGTGCCTGATGGTGAAGCTTCTTCTCAGATTCAATTCTTTGAAGATAGTTCGGGCAAAAATGTTATCGGATTACATTTAACAATTGCCGATCAATTGATTATCTTAAATGAAAATGGGGAAGTAGCGACGGGATTCCCGATAAAGGGAAATACATCATTTATAAAGTATTATTCAACAACTAACCACGCTGATTACCTTATTACGGGTTCATCGTATAAATTGTTGATATACAGAAAGAATTAGCAAGTTTGTAGATGCTTTGATGTTGTATTATATTTAATCGGGAGATGAATCTAATCTGTTGAGGATTGTAACAATCCTTAGCTGAAATAGTATAACAACCTATTAACTGTAACCTAAAGAGCTCATAAAATCGACTTGTCTGATCTATGAATCGTAAACCAATTGCTCTCCTTGCGCTGCTAATCTTAGTATGTAGCTACGTTTCGGCTCAACGCATTTCTGTTTTCGGAACAGGGACTATGTTTGAAGCTCTGGAAAATCCGGCAATTGGTGTTTTGAACAGAAACTGTAATACGGTTCAGTTAAATTGCTTTATACCTTCAATTAATGCAGATGGTAGATATTTTGGCGATGCCGACACCTTACTAAGGAATTATGGACTAAATGGAAGTCGGGCCATTTATAACCGCCCCCCATTGGACGATCCTCAAAAAATAAATTATGGGGTAGCAATCGCATCAATCAATTGGCTTTCTGCAAAAGTTTTACTCAATTATCGTACAGGAAGTGAGTTGTTAGTTGATGTATCTACTAAAGGTTATGGGAGTGCTGACTTGAAAAACGAAGCAGTCAGTGCCTTCAATAAGAATAATTTAGAAGTTGGAAGTTACCCAAACCAGTTTCTTACCGATAGCTATGGAAGCTCATACACACAGGTAGCTTTAGGCTTCAGAAGAGATATTAATGAGTTTTTGTCGGCAGGTATTAAATTAGGTTATGTAAGCGGGATCAACTATGGTGACTTAAAATTTACCAATACCCGTATGGATATTCAGCAAAGCCTGAGTACTCCTGATGAAAATCAATTATATCTTAGCCTTACCGGAACATCTAAGCTTTTAGGAAAAACGGAATCGCTTGAAGCCAAAGATTTTATGCCCAACTTTAAGAATCCGGGATTAACTTTTTCCGCGGGAGTAAATGCCAGAATAGATGATTACTGGGAAGCTTCATTGTATCTGAAAGATGCCGGGTTTATTAACTGGAAAGAGAATAATAAGGCAAAGGTCTATGACGGTAGACGGTATATAAACGGTGTATTACTTCGGGATTATTCTTCTGACAGTTTAAAAACCCTTTTGAAGTTTAATGACACAACAGCTACCACTCAACACTTCAGGACATCATTGCCTGCAAGATTAGAAGGAGGAGTGAGTGGTTATATTACCCATTATTTAAGATCGGCAGTGTTTTTCTCGATGCCTTTGCAAAATCTGCAAACTGATATTGCCCTGATCAATGATTTTTTCTACGAAGACTTCCACTTCATTTTACAAGCACAATACAATACGCACAATACGTTTCAGGTCGGAACCCATTTTATGATCAAAACCAAAGTAGTTGATTTTGTTGTTGGCTCCGACAACTTGTTAGGCTCTATTAAGCTAGCTAAGGCTGCCAATGAGGATACTCAATACTATTATGATTCCCGAACTACAGCGAATGTAAACTTTGGCCTGGTATTTAAATTCGGAAAATGCTATTACTCTGAAACAGCTATTTCTATTCCTATGGATGATAAGAGTATCAGTAGACGAGATAGAAGGCGAGTTGCACGAACAAGATCGATGGGGGAGTAAACTAGTTCTATGAAAAGCCATTTAATTTTTTTGTTTGCAGGTATACTGTTCATTTCTTGTGTAAAGGATAAAAAGAAAGAAACAATTAGTAAATCATCAAATTCGGCAGGGGCAACATCCATGGTTAAGCACGAGGAAATGTTGAAAAAGGATTCGATGGTTTCTATTAAAACAAGAGACGGTAAGTCCTCAAATATCCTTAAAGAAAAGTTGAAGGGTTATTACTTCGACCAAGAAACGGAAAATGTTTTAGCTGATACTATTCACGAATTAGTAATTCATTACCTTACAAAGGTTGATAAAGATTGGATTGCCTCTCAGGTCAATGATCCTCATTTCTACTATACAGCAGAGTCTCAAGAAAGAGGCGGGACTGAATATTATGCCATAAGGCTAACCCATGAATTGGATGGTATGCAAACTACCATACAATGGATTTATATAGATCTAAAGAATAGAAAGATATTTGAATACGATCTTCCAAACGATGAATTAATCTCTTTCTTAAAGTAAGCTTATTTTTTAGGCTGAGTACTCACAAAATCCTTTAAGTAAAACGGTTCGAAATACGCCACATTCTCAAACTCGTTGCGTAAAAACTTTTCGAACGCAAGTGGAGCAATAAAACGTGCAGAATTATATGACCCATTGTCGAATAGCGCATGAGTAGAGGTTAGGATTGAACTACATTTTTCAGCTCCGTTTCCGAAGAAAGTAATTTGCTTATCGTTAAGTATATCCGAAAATGAAGAGGCATCAATAATAACTGCGGAGGTAGGAATAACCTCATCTAATTGCTGATCGAATATAGCAGTGAAAACCTCCATTCTGCGGGCATCAATCATGGGGCAGAGTAAAGTGGTTTTATTGCTGTTAATAGTAAGCTGAAATCCTTTAGCCATCGCTTTTAGGGTATTCACTGCGATTAACGGCTTGTCGAGCGAATAACATAATCCTTTGGCTGTTGAGACTCCAATTCTTAAACCTGTGTAAGAGCCGGGACCCATGCTTACGGCAATAGCATCTACATCGGTTAGTTGTTTACCCGGTGTTTTCATTACTTCTTCAATAAAAAGTGTTAAAGAACCTGCGTGAATATTCGGACTGGTTTCTTCCTTGTAACTAATGATGCTATCATTTTCTGATAGTGCAACGGAGCAGCATGCGGTGGCTGTTTCTAAGCTTAAGATTAATGCCATTAACTTTTACAGATTTTCAGATTAAGATCACAGTCGGAAATTATGGCTGTAATCCATAAAAAATCCTTCACCATAACTTATGATGAAGGATTTGCAAAAATATAAAATCAGTTAGTATTAACGATTAGTTTTTAACTGCTAATGCGGTATTATACTGATTGGTATTGGTAAGCACCTCTACCGCTTTTTTTATATCTTTATCTCTCTTCAATGTCGACTCAATTTTGCCTCTTTGGTAGTAATACCTTGTGGCAATTTCACTTTCAAGTAAACCGCTGATCTCATCTTTAAATTTCACCAAATCTGATTGTTTATCGTGTTTTAGCGAATTTTTAAGTTTTTCATAATCAGGTTTAATCGCATCGAAATATTTCTCCTTGATCGCAGCGTTTTTGTATTCTTCAAGTGTTTTTTCACTTGCAGTTACATAATCATAATCTTTATCAGATAGGTATTTAACAAAATCGTTGTAATCTGCATCACTTAAAGTGAAGGTTTTGGCAGGTGCAATTGTTGCATTTTTATTACGATAATTGGTAGCATAATCAAAAAGCAGGCTTTTACTTAACAGGCTGATAGCAATGCTGCTTAAGGAATTTTGATCCGTAACGAAATCAGGAGTTACACCTCCACCGTCGTAAACCTTGCGGCCATTGGTCGTTTTAAATTCTCTGATCAATGAATCAGGGATCTTTCCGACACTTCCATCCGGGTTACGATGTGTATAATCCAATGCCTGGATACATCGGCCACTAGGAATATAATATTTAGCAACGGTGATTTTCATTTGGGTGTTAAACGCCAATGGGCGGGTGTTCTGAACCAATCCCTTACCAAAAGTACGTTGACCAACTACTACGCCACGATCCAGGTCCTGAATTGCTCCAGAAACAATTTCCGAAGCAGAAGCCGATTGGCTGTTTGTTAGTACTGCTACCGGGATTGCTAAATCAATTGGGGTATTTAAAGTCTTATACGAACGATTATTATCTGCTACCTTTCCTTTGGTGGTTACGATTAATTGTCCACGATCAACAAACACATTGGTAACATTTACCGCTTCATTTAATAAACCACCAGGATTGCCTCTTAGATCAAGTATAACAGCTTTTAATCCTCCGTTTTTCTTTAACTCGGCAAGAGCATCTTTTACTTCATTGCCGGCATTTTGGGTAAAGCCAGTTAGTTTGATGTAGCCAATATTATCAGTAACCATACTGAAATACGGTACATTTTTGATTTTGATTTCCTGACGGGTAAGTGTTTTTTGAAAATCGGCGTTTTCTCCCGGACGGCGTAATGTAAGTACAACCGGGGTATTGGGTTGGCCTTTTAAAAAAGTAGTTACATCACCACTGTTCTTTCCTTTGGTTGATTTTCCATCAATAGCTACAATAATATCGCCTGCACGTAAGCCGGCAGTTTGTGCAGGAGAACCTTCGTAAGGTTCATTTACAACAATTTCACCTTTTCGCTGAGCGATGGTAGCACCAATTCCTCCATACTGTCCGGTGGTCATAAACCTTACATCTTCGATCTCCGATTCAGAGTAAAAGTTGGTATATGGATCAAGTGATTTGAGCATGGCATCTATACCGGTGCGCATGAGTTTTGCAGGTTCAACCTCATCCACATAATTAGTGTTTACTTCCCGGTAGAGAGCGGAAAAAATATCGAGGTTTTTAGAGATTTCAAAGAAATCATCTACAAAGGCCATTGTTCCCAGCGAACTTGCTGCAACAGCTAATACTAAGAGCGTTTTTTTATATCTTTTAAACATATTGGAAAAGATGATTCAACATTCGCCTACAGCTTCAAAAATTATTCCGAGAGATTAAATTTAGTTAATTCGTTTGATAGTTATGGTCCTTTCTGTAATAGTTTTTACTCAGGGTACAGGGTCATGTCCATGTCCTCCCCAGGGATGGCAACGAGATATACGTTTTATGGTTAGCCAACCACCTTTCCATGGGCCGTGTTTCTTTATTGCATCAACTCCATATTGCGAACAGGTAGGAGTAAACCTGCAATTTTGGCCTAAAAGAGGGGATATGGCGTATTGATAAAACCGTATAAGTGCTATGAAAATGTAATTTAAAACTCTGTTCAGCATTAAACTTTCGGTAAACTTTTTACCACTTCTTTCTTTAAACGTTCGAGCAGTAATTTAAGTTTTTTTTCTAATTCAGTGTATGTAAAAATCTCGTTCCCAATGTAGCTGCACATAAAAGCAACAGCCATATTTTGTTCTTCTAAAGAATGATAAAGAAATTCTTGCTTATTTACACGATAGGCTTCACGAACAAGTCGCTTAATATAATTACGCTTGTTTGCTCTTTTAAAGCGTTTTTTTGAAACACTGATTAGGATTTGAGCCGGGAAGGGGCGGGGTAAGTCGGCGGGCTGGTTTACCCATACAACTCTGAAGGGATAAACTAAAAAAGAAGAACCATTTTGTAGAAGCTCACCAATAAGCTTTTTACTACACAATCGTTCTTCTTTTTTGAAAGTATTCATTGATATAAGGAACCGGATTTTATGCGGACTAAAATGGCAAATCCGAGTGAAATAACCGGCCTCAGGAAGGCCATTGGGCCAATATCAATTACGCTTTATGTCTTTTTTCGTCAGAAACGGTTAATCTTTTTCTGCCTTTTGCACGACGTGAAGCTAATACACGACGGCCATTAGCACTCGCCATTCTCTCACGGAAGCCATGTTTGTTGCTTCTTTTACGTCTCGATGGTTGGTATGTTCTTTTCATCTCTTTATGCTTCTTTGCTGTTTATAAACTATTTTAACAGGGCTGCAAATATAGGCTTGTTTTCTGTTAAATCAAAATGAATTTGATAAATCCTTTTTATTATGAAAATTGCATTACAAAACTTCAACAAGGCAAATCATGTTCGGCTGTTGATAAGCTGTGTTGTTGTGTTACAAAAATTTTAGCAAAAATAACCATCTTCTTTACATATGAACTACTCATTGTTGATTAAAATAGCCGTTGTGTGTTTTTGTGTGCAATTGCTTAGTGCTGTAAGTCGTGCTCAAACAAAAGGATTGCCGTACAAAATCTATTCATCAGCAGAAAATAAACAGCTAACGATTGATGAACTGGCTGCACAGTTAATTAAAGCACAAGTAATTGTGTTTGGAGAAGAACATAATGATTCAGTGGGACATGTACTTCAGCTGGCTGTATTAGAAAAGCTATTTCTTCAGTCAAAGGGTAAAGTTGCCTTATCTCTGGAAATGTTTGAGCGTGATATTCAGCCTGTAATAAATGAATATTTAACTAATATGATAAGGGAGAAAAACTTCATGAATGACGCTCGTCCCTGGAAAAACTATGCGGATTATAAACCTTTAATTGAGTTTGCTAAAAAGAATACCATTCCTGTTATCGCTGCTAATGCCCCATCGCGTTACGTAAACCGGGTAACTCGCCTCGGATTAGCTTCATTAAGTGAACTGAATGATCAATCTAAAACATTCCTGCCTCCATTACCAATTGATACGCTTTCTGGGGCTTATTACCATAAGTTTCTGAAAACATTAGGCGGTCATAATATGCCTGGCATGCAGATATACCAGTCTCAAAATCTTTGGGACGCATCAATGGCTGATGTAATCACATCATTTATTGTTAAAAATAAAGAATTTAAAGTACTACAGTTAAACGGCCGATTTCATTCTGACGAATGCCTTGGTGTTTGCTATCGATTAAAGAAGGCCGGGTTAAAAGTCACAACAATAAGCTGCTTCTCAGATGATTCATTTAAGAACCCTGACTTTACTAAATTTAGCCAATTGGCCGATTTTATTATAGTTACTGACCCAAGCGTAAAACGAACGTTTTAAACGTTATTTCAGAATTACATTTTTAAAGTACTTCTGAAATATATCCAATGCTTGCTTTTTACTCTCTGCGGTTGGAGGTAGAGTATCCTTTAATGGATAGTTCATGTTAAGCAACTCCCACTTATGTGCTCCCAGTTGATGAAACGGTATGATTTCAACACGTTCAACTGTTTTATAATTGGCGAAATGTTGTCCCCATTCTTCAAGGTGTTCCGGCTGATCTGTCCATCCTGGAACCAGTACATACCTTAACCACATACGTTTACCTGTAGATTCACGGTATTCAGCAAGTCCCAGTGTGTTTTTATTAGTTAAACCTGTTAGTCGGTGATGAATTTCATTATTAATATGCTTTACATCCAGCAGTAACAAATCAGTATAAGCAAGCAGCTCGTGTACCTCTTTATTATTTAATCGTCCGTTGGTATCCAAACAGGTATTTATTCCCTCTTCATGTAATAAAAGAAAGAAATCTGTGAGTTTACTCCTTTGTAGTAAGGGCTCACCACCTGAAACGGTAACGCCGCCTTCTTTGCCGAAATAATTACGCTGGCGAACCGCCCTTTTTACCAATTCTTCAATTGTTACCAATGTGCCACCTGTTACATCTAATGTGTCAGGGTTTTGACAATAAACACATCTGAACTGGCAGCCTTGAACAAATACGACCATTCTGATGCCGGGGCCATCATGTGTGCCAAAGGTTTCGAGTGAATGAATCCTTAAGTGTTCAGGGTCATCCTTGTTTAACTTGGCCGCCTCTATATCCTGTAGTGGAAAGTACATGGTTAAATTTACAAAATTGGTTAACAAGAAAAAGTCAGGCCATGGAATGGCCCGACTTTATTTATAATACATATATTGGTTGTTACATATTCTCGTGGAATGTACGGGCAATTACCTCTAACTGGTGCGCCCTTGATAACCTTACGAAGTTAACCGCATAACCAGAAACCCTGATCGTTAATTGCGGATAGTTTTCTGGATGTTCGTATGCATCCATCAATGTTTCGCGGTTAAGTACATTTACATTTAAATGATGAGCCATCTGTTTGAAATAACCCTCCATCGTATTTACCAGGTTGTTGATCTGTTCACCTCTTGTGTCTCCTAATGATTTAGGGATCATTGAGAAGGTGTTTGAGATTCCATCCTGCGCATCATTATAGTTTAGTTTTGCAACAGAGTTTAATGATGCAATAGCACCACTGCAATCCCTTCCGTGCATTGGATTAGCACCCGGTGCAAATGACTCCCCATTATCACGGCCATCAGGTGTTGCTCCTGTATTAGTTCCATACATCACATTGGATGTAATGGTTAATAATGAAAGGGTAGGAGTGGCATTTTTATATGCTTTGTGTTTTCTTAATTCACCGATAAAGTAAGAAGTGATTTCCTGAGCGATAGTATCTACACGATCATCATCGTTACCATATTTAGGGAAATCGCCTTCGATGTTGAATCCTGTAGTCAGACCTTTTACATTACGTATAGCAGTTACTTTTGCATATTTGATGGCTGATAAAGAGTCTGCAATAATCGAAATACCAGCTGCCCCATAGGCAATATCAATATGCGGATCGGTATCGATCAAAGACATCTGAGCTCTTTCGTAATAGTACTTATCATGCATATAGTGAATGATATACATGGCTTTGCTATATACGCGGGCCAGCTCTTTCATACTGCGTTTGAAAAGATCCAGAACGATATCGTAATCTAATACACCTTCGTCGATCTGAGGTATATCTTTTAGTACCTGAGTTCCTCCGTGTTCTTCACGACCACCGTTAAGGGCAATCAGTAATGCTTTAGGCAGGTTGGCGCGTGCACCAAAATGCTGAATAGATTTTCCGATTTCCTGATGTGAAACACAACATGCAATTCCGTAATCATCAGATCCTCTGTTAGGACGCATTAAGTCGTCGTTTTCATACTGGATCGATGAAGTATCAATTGAAACCTGTGCGCAGAAACGTTTAAAACTTTCAGGCAATTGTTCTGACCATAAAACAGTTAAGTTAGGTTCAGGAGATGCACCAAGGTTATATAGTGTTTGAAGGAAACGATAGGAAGTTTTGGTAACTTTTGTTCTTCCGTCATGAAGCTGACCGCCGATACATTCAGTTACCCAGGTAGGGTCGCCACCAAAAATCTCATCATAAGCTGCAGGACGTAAATGACGAACCATGCGAAGTTTCATCACAAATTGATCGATCAGTTCTTGCGCTTCACTTTCGGTCATTAAGCCGGCTTCAAGGTCTCTTTCAATAAAGATGTCAAGGAATGAGGATACATTACCTAATGACATTGCAGCACCATCCTGCTCCTTAACAGCTGCCAGGTATGCAAAATAAACCCATTGAACGGCCTCTTGTGCTGTTTCAGCAGGGCGAGAGATATCATACCCATATTCAGAAGCCATTAAAAGCATGTCTTTAAGGGCTGATATCTGCAATGAAATTTCTTCACGCAGACGAACTTTATGTTCAGTCATTTCACCTGAAACTTTATCATAATCAGCCCATTTGAATTTGATAAGCTGATCGATACCATAAAGTGCTACTCTGCGGAAGTCGCCGATAATACGACCACGTGCATAATTGTCAGGTAAACCTGTAAGTATATGTTTAGAGCGAAAAGTTCTGATTTCCTGATCGTATGCATCAAATACCTTTTCATTATGGTTTTTTGCATAGTTGAAAACATCTATAACACGGTCAGAAACCTTCAGGCCTCTTTCTTTTACTGCTGATTCAACCAATTTGATGCCTCCAAATGGTTTCATTGCTCTTTTTAGCAATTCATCGGTTTGTAACCCAACAATTACTTCATTTTCTTTGTTGATGAAACCAGGTTTGAAAGCTGTCATAGTGGAAATAGTTTCCGTATCAATACCCAGACAGCCGTCATTCTCTCTCTCTTTGCGTAAGGTATCTTGACAGATATTCCATAAGTAAGTAGTCTTAATGGATGGTCCTACTAAAAAAGACGAATCTCCGGTATAAGAAGTAATATTTTTTACAACAAAGTTGTAAACATTTAGGCTGGTATTCCATTCGCCAGATGTAAATGGAACTTTTTCGACATCCGCTTTCATGTTAATCAATTTTAATTTGTTTGCGTAGCACAAAGGTAACTTGTCGATTTTTCTGAAATTATGACTATAATCATATAATGTGTAAAAATTACACTTAGCTTATGACTAAAACGGCAATTTTGTTTTGTAACTTACTCTTAACCAGTAAGCTAATTGCTGCAATTAAGATTAATAAACCTGCGAATAGGTAAAAAATCATTGAATAGTTGGTGGTAACAGTAATTAACCACGGACCTGCAAAGGCAGCTGCTGACCAAGCTGTTAATACATAGCCTAACACTGAACCAACCTTATCTGTACCATAAATATCTTTTACAAAAGCAGGCATGGTTGCAAAGGCTCCACCATAACAACTGATGATAATAAATACAGTTACCTGAAATATGAATGAAGTTTGTGTATTACTCAGTACAAGGAAACAAATAGCTCCTATCAGGAAAAAAGCCATAAAGGTATTCCAACGGCCAATTTTATCTGAAATGCTCGACCAGATAAGTCGCCCAAGCCCATTGAACAATCCTATTGTTGCCACAAAAGTAATAGCTGCTGCATCATTTATGTGGATGATATCTTTAGCCATTGGTGCAGCAATAGCGATTAAGGCAATGCCGCAGGTAGTATTAAAAAACAACATTAGCCAAAGGCTATAAAAACGAAGGTCTGATAAAAGTTCTGAAAGTTTTACTGTTGTTGTATTTGAGCTACTGTTGACTGTAGTTTCAGGTAAAGTAAGATAAATGGATGCTAAAAGCATCAATATGAAATAGGTGATGCCTAAAATGTAAAAAGCATTAGGAACTCCATATGTTGCGGCAAGCGATGGAATTATTTTGGAAGCAATAATGGAACCAGCAGCAAAAGACATAATGACAAGTCCGCTCGCGAATCCCGGTTTTTCTGTAAACCATTTAACAACTACTGAAACCGGCGTTATATAACCGAACCCTAAACCGATACCACTGATTATACCATAAAAGAAGTAAAATAAAGGTAAAGAACCTTGTGAAGCAGCAAAACCGCTTCCTAATAAACCGGCTCCCCAAAATATAGCGCCTAATAAACCTGCTTTTTGTGGACCTATCTTTTGAACGAACTTGCCCATAAATGCAGCGGTAAGCCCGAGAAAACAAATGGCTAAACTAAATGCTAGTTTCAATTGATGTGCATCCCATCCGTTTGATAGGTTTATTGGTTTTATCCAAACGCTATACGCATACACTGAACCAATTGATAGCTGTAACATCATTCCGGCCAATGCAATCAACCATTTATTCCTTTTCAACATAATTCATTTTTTGAGCGAGGCAAATATAGGTGCTGTAGCTACAATGAAAGTTGATTATGCTCATATTTTATGAACTTCAAATAGTTAATGAAACTAAAAACCTGATAACTTTAATTAAGCTAAGTTGTTAGTTCTAAATGATAATCCATTGGAGTATAAGATCGGTAATGCCTCGATTATAAAAGAAGCTTTTTGCGCTGTTGTTTAGCCCATAAGGGCTATAGACATAGTGCAAACAAGGTATTGTTACCGATCCAGTGTCCCGATAGGGATATCTTATTGAATTGATAACTTCAGTTAATTTCCAATAGCTAACGGCTAATTACTATTATTACCTATAGATAGGGATATCTTATTGAACTGGTAATTTCAGTTAATTTCTAATGGCTAACGGTTAACAACTAATACTAACAGCCAGTAAAATTTAATAGCTGAACTTAACCCCTAAACTTATAATTTCTTTAAACTGAACCCTGGGACGAGAAACATCTGTTAGAACACCGTTAACGTATTCAGGTTTTTTGATCATGACTTTTTGATCATATATCAAACCGGTAGACAAATTTGCTGTAAGAAAACGATTGATCTTACAATCAAACAAAGCTTCCCAATAAACGTCCATTGCATTTAAATTTTCGTACGTACTAAAGAGATCGAGCTTGGTGGTTAGTTTTACATTTTCAAACAGTTTTCCATCATAACGGAAACTTGCATTTAAACCCACTTGCTGAAATATGTTGCTTCCATGTTTTAAGATTTGTCCGTTAGCCGTATCAGCAGGTTTAACACCATATGCACCCTGATCAGCCAGATCTTGATCAAATACCATTGTTGTCCTCGAACCAAAAGGAGATATATATAACGATAAACCCTGGTAAGGCTTATAGTCCAAACCAAAAGAAGCAGTTAAATACCCGGGAGCTAAGAAATTAGAAACCTTGGTGCTTGAGCCATCTGCCGCAAATTTGTAGCCCACTAAAAACTGACTTCTTAACGACATCAGGAAGGTGGCATACAATTTATCTGAGGCTTTAATACCATATTTTGAGTTAAGCTCAAAGCGGTCCTCTGTTTTTCTGTAATCGTTATCTTCTAAGCGTTGCGTACCAAATGCAGCATCAAAAATAGTTTCCCAATCATTTTTGGGCGTGTTTCTTTTGGCAAAAGCCTTGAATGCGGTAATAAAGGTAAGGGAGTTTTGTCCTCCGGCTGCCCAGTTACTAAAACTTGCCTGGCTAAACTGAAAAGTATTGGTTCCTCCTAAAGTCCATTTGCGGGTCGAATCCACATCTTGTGAGAAAGCTTTAAGGCAAAAAAGTAAAACGATAGTTAATAAAACGGTCGGTTTTCTCATGCCGCAAAAATAAGATAAAAAAACTGGAAGCCTATTTTTGTTATGAAATCCGTAGAGAAAAGCGAAATACAGTAGGTATTTTATTAGTTTTAAATGTTTGGTTGATAATGTTATATATAGGTTGTTTTGTCTGAAAATAAAATTAATCGGTATCCGGAATGTAAGGTCCTTTGGTTTCTCCCCATCCCCATGATGGCATAGGTTCATTTTCATTAACAGGATTTTCAGTAGTGGTTGAATTAATAACGGCTATTCTGCTTCCCCATTCCAGGTAAGCAACCAAGGCAGACCTGAACTCCGGATCATTAGCTAATTCAATCTCATCTGCACTTTGCAATAGCAATTGTATCCAGCGTTGTCTTTTTTGTTCATCAAGCATTTTTCCGAGATGATGTGCAACCATCGTTGCATGACTGCCTTTATCACCCTGAGTATATAAAGAAGGGCCTCCAAATACTTCGGCTATGAAATGGGCAACATGTTTACTGTGATTGCCCGACATATTTTTGAATACGGGATATAAAAGGTCATCTTTTAAAACCTTATCATAAAATACTTCGGTTAATTTTTCAAGCGCATCGTTTCCGCCCACCCATTCATATAATGTTGGAATACTTTTCATGTAGTTTGGTTAAATAAAAGTTTAATATACAAAAAACGCCAACTTAAAACAGTTGGCGCCATATATCGATTTACTAAAGTGGTCTGTTCTTCAGAAGATCTCTGATCTCCGCTAACAAAGCCTCGGTAGGAGGTGTGGGAGCTGCAGCAGCTTCTTCTTTTTTCTTTAAGGTATTAATTGCTTTTATTGCGATAAAGATAGCAAATGCAATTATTACAAATTGAATAAGTACCTGGATAAAATTGCCAAGATTTATAGCTACTTCCGGTGTTACTTTTCCTGCAGCATCAACTACTGCTTCTTTAAGGGTTATTTTAAAGGCTTTAAAATCAAATCCACCGATTAAATAACCAATTGGAGGCATAATAATGTCATCAACCAGTGAAGTAACAATTTTGCCAAATGCACCACCAATAACAACACCGACAGCCAGATCGATGACATTGCCTCTCATGGCAAATTCTTTAAATTCTTTAATAAAGCTCATAACAATTAATTCAAAGTTTACTTTCCATTATTTACTTGAATTTATGATTCTTTAAACATATTATCAAACAGAAAATTTATTGAGTAAAAAAATCCAAGGTGTGTAGAATACCAGAAATTGTGTATTTTAAAACTGAACCAAATTTAAGTAGTTGTATTGTGTGTTTTTTTTAAATAAAATGCTGTTTTTCAAAGTATAAGCAACTTTTCTACCAAAAATTGCCAAAAGGAAATTTTTTGACGCATTTTTTGTTATTAGGATGCAATGTTTTAAAACAATACACGTGCAGAACGTCGGGAATTTTAAGAAATTTCCGTTTTTTACATTTACATTTGTCAAAAACCAAAGGCCTGAATAATGCTAAAACAGAACCTACAGCAAAAGTTATTACAGAAATTATCGCCGCAACAGCTACAATTTATTAAGCTTTTGCAGATACCAACTGTGATGCTTGACACGAGAATTAAGGAGGAGTTAGAGGAAAACCCTGCTTTAGAGGATGTTAGCTTAATTTCGCATAACGAAGAAAAGGACGAATACAATTTTGATGATGATAATAGTGATGATTATAACGAATCTGAAAATGAATCGTCATCAGAAGAGTTTAGTATAGAAGATTATTTGCAAGATGACGGTGAAAAGGATTACGCCACCTCTTTAGCTTATGACGGAGAGGATGAGGATGATAAAAAAGAGCTGCCTTATGCAGAAAGTCGTTCTTTCTTTGAATTACTTCAGTTCCAATTAAGTTTAGTAGAGCTGGAAGATCGTAATTTTCTGATCGCACAGCAAATAATTGGTAGTCTGGATGACGACGGTTATTTGCGTCGCCCGATTATTTCACTGACAGATGATCTTGCTTTTTCTCAAAATATTGATGCCACTGAAGAAGAGATTGAGGCAATGCTGAAAATCATTCAAAGTTTTGATCCACCAGGTATCGGTGCCCGTGATCTGCAAGAATGTTTATTAATCCAGTTGCGAAAGAAAGATCAGGATAATCGAATCGTACATCTTGCAACCGAGATTGTAGAAAATTACCTTGATGAGTTTACCAAGAAGCATTACGAAAAACTGGAACGGTCATTAAATATTTCTTCAGAAGAATTAAAAATGGCTGTTAATGAGATTCTGAAGTTAAATCCAAAACCAGGTGATTCAAATGCCGACGGGAACTCAAAGCAAATGCAAGTTATTCCTGATTTTCATATAGCAAACAACGACGGAGTACTTGTACTAACCCTAAATTCAAGAAATGCTCCCGAATTGCGCGTAAGTCGTGATTATAAGGAAATGTTTCAGACCTACGATAAGCAAACCAATAAAGATAAAAAGCTGAAAGAAGCCGTACAGTTTGTAAAACAAAAACTTGATTCAGCAAAATGGTTTATTGATGCAATAAAGCAGCGTCAGCAAACACTCATCAAAACGATGAATGCTATTATGCATTATCAATATGATTATTTTCTGGAAGGGGATGAGCGTAAACTGAAGCCAATGATTTTGAAAGATATTGCTGATCAGATCGGAATGGATATTTCAACCGTTTCGCGTGTGGCTAACAGCAAGTATGTTCAAACTGAATTTGGTACCTTTTTGTTAAAATCATTTTTCTCAGAAGCAATACAAACTGAAAGTGGGGAAGAGGTTTCTAACCGTGAGGTAAAGAAAATTTTGGAAGATTGCATTGGCAATGAGGATAAGCGCCGTCCATTGGCTGATGAGAAACTGGCAGAAATCTTAAAAGATAAAGGATATAATATTGCTCGTAGAACGGTGGCGAAATACCGGGAGCAAATGAACATTCCGGTAGCCAGGTTACGAAAAGAATTATAAGTTAAATTAACGATTAAAAAGCCTGAAAGTAAATCTTTCAGGCTTTTTTTATAATCCTTTAAAAACCAGTGCGGCAAGTATTGAGCCTATAATGGGTCCGATAATAGGGATCCAGCAATAGTTCCAGTTGTTCATTCCTTTATGGTTAATAGGAAGAAAAGCATGTGCTAAACGAGGGCCAAAGTCGCGGGCAGGATTAATAGCATAACCTGTAGGTCCGCCGAGCGATAAACCAATTCCTAAAACAACAAGACTTACTGGTAAAGCATCAACAGAACCTATTCCAACTTGTGGAGAGGCTAGGTATAGTATGGTAAAGATTAGGACAAATGTGCCAACAATTTCAGTAAACAGATTATTGATGGTATGTGGAATAGCTGGTGCGGTACAAAAAGTAGCTTCAATTAACCCGGCTTCGGTGGTTTCATCATAATGCTTTTTGTAGGTAAGCCAAACCAATACGGCACCTGCAAATGCTCCTGAAATTTGTGCCAATACATAAGCTGGTACAAGCTGCCATGAAAATTTACCTGCCATAGCCAACCCAATGCTAACAGCCGGATTCAAATGCGCTCCACTGTTTTTGCTACTTACAATTACCGCTACAAAAACGGCGATCGCCCAACCAAAGGTGATAACAATCCATCCTCCGTTTTGACCTTTCGATTTTGCTAATAGTACATTTGCAACAACACCATTGCCTAATAAGATTAAAATTGCTGTTCCGATAAATTCATACAAGTATGCAGTCATAGATACACTAAGATAAATTGTTAAATTGGATAACTTAAGGTATAAATTTTTTACATACAAGAAAAAGTAATTGACTGTAATGGGCACATCAAAATTTCTACTAAAGACAAAAGCCGCTTAAAAAACTTAAGCGGCTTTGTTGTATGTGCTATTTCTTATAATAAAGAAAGAATCTGCTGGTCAGTAGGTTTAATTTTAGAGGGGAAAAATTTCACCAGTTCCCCATTTTCATTGATTAGGTATTTACAGAAGTTCCAGGTAGGTTCCTGATCATTCCATCCATTTTTATTTTTATCAGTTAACCATTGATAAACCACATTCTTGTCGTCACCTTTAACTGATGATTTTTCAAACATCTGAAAAGTAACCCCATAATTTTTCTTACAAAAACCTTTGATTTCAGTATTTGAACCAGGTTCTTGTCCACCGAAATTGTTCGCCGGAAATCCAAGGATTACAATCTTATCGCCATACTCTTCGTTTAATTTTTCAAGATCTGCATACTGAGGCGTGTAGCCACATTCTGATGCTGTATTAACAATCAGCAGTTTTTTACCTTTATATTTGCTGAAATTTATCGGCTCTTCATCAATGGAAGTAAATTTCAAGTCGTAAAAACTGGTTTTTGGAGGAGTATTGCCATCGTTGCTAACAACCTGGCTGTTACAGGCTCCAAAGAATAAGGTCATAATGATAAATAGCGTTTGCATATTACTTTATACGTTTTGTGGTAAAATTACATAACACTCGCGTTTTATTATAGTTTTGTAAAACATAATCGATTTACTGAAATATTTTTATGAAGAAACTATTGTTATTTACACTTGTTGCCTGCTTTTTTTCGGTAGCAAGTTTTGCTCAAAGTGGAGCCGATGCTATTAACGGAACGTGGTTTAATAAAGATAAAGACGCAAAAATTCAGATTTTTAAAAAGGGAAATGAATATTTCGGAAAGATTATCTGGTTAAAAAATCCTAAAAATGAACAAGGACAGGATAAAAAAGACGATAAAAACCCAGATGATAACTTAAAGAAACGTACAATAAACGGACTTGAGATTTTAAAGTCGTTTAAATATGATACGTCTGATGAGAAGTGGTCGGAAGGAACAATTTATGATCCTAAAAGCGGAAAAACTTATGATTGTAAGTTAACCCTAAAAGATAAGAACAATTTAAACGTACGTGGTTTCATTGGTGTTTCTATAATTGGAAGAACCGACGTTTGGACACGTACTAACTAAATCAAAAATTATAGCCAAAAAGAATAAGGATTACTTTTTTTAGCCGTAATTTGTAATTAATGGTAAATATAAGGAATGGTTTTTGAGCAAGGTGTTGCAATGAAAGTGAAAGGGTTATATAGTGTGTTGCCAATTTTTTTGCTGGTAATGTTATTGGGTGTAGGTCCTGCATTTGCTCAGGTAAAAAAGGATACTAAATCTACATCAACGGGTAAAACTACTTCTACTGCTTCTCAGAAAACAGGAGTTGCTAAGAAGCCAGCTGTACAAGATTCTGCTAAAAAAGCAGTTAAACCGGTTGATTCATTATCAAAAGCAAAAGGTAAAACGGCCGTTAATCAGAAAACGGCTGCTGCTGCGGGAAAGAAGACCCCTGATGGTAAAACTGTGGTCGACCCAAAGAAAACACCTGTGAAACCGGTTGTAGTTAAATTGGCCCCCGATCTTATCAAGCCGAATTCGGTAGGGATATTAAAATTGGGGATGCGGATTGATACGATCAAAAAGTTGTTCCCCAAGGATCGCGTGTATCGTGTGTATGTATATGATGCAAAAGATAAATACGAACAATACCAGGTTACAGCTGCAGATAAATCGAGCCAGTTTTTGTTGATTAACCCTGAATGCGACGGTGATTCGATCTGTAGCATCAGGCAAATTGTGGCAAAGAATGTTTACTTCAAAACGGAACGCGACATCAAAGTGGGAATGATGCTGGATGATTTGATTCTGGCATATGGTTTCCTGGAGTCGCGTTGGGAGGAAGAAAATTTAATAGTACGTAATCGGGAAGGGATAGATTTTGTAATGGACACATCTGACATACCAAAACGTTGGTACCGTAAAATGAATCTTGATCGTTTACCACTTCCAACACGGATCATTGGTATTATGATCACCGTCGGATCCCCGCAAACTGCCAGAAATTAAATGCTACTTTATAAAATTCATTTTAATGACGGGCAAATGCAGACATGCATTTGCCTTGTTATTAGCAGCAATATCATAAATCTTTAATAATTTCACATAGCTAACGCTCTGCTTTAATATGGAAACTGTAAACAGAATATTTTTTGAAGGGAATCCTTACCCAAAAGGACATACGATAAAGAAATTTGTGTGGTCCGGCCGCTTAGATCCTAGTCAAGGGATTTATTTTGACTTCCATCTTGAAACTGAAAATTACTACGCTGAAGATAACAGCACTGATGTAAGTGATCCTGAATCAGACTGGACTTCAAAAGGCGTTTGGAGTAATTACCATAAATGTACACTATCTTCGACTAATTGGGATAATGGAGGGGTATTAATAGCGACCGAAAATACGCTGTTAGATTTTGATTCACTTACCTCTACTGTTTTAACTGCTGATAAACTGCCCGAAGGTGTAAATATATTGCCTGACGACTGGAGTGACGATGAGCTTGCTTTCCATATTTACCTGTTAGGACATGATACCTGCGCTGAACATGAGATTAATTTTGCCGACAGAAATACAGATGGTAGTTTTAACATTCAATGGAATGGCCGTATTGCCTTAACGTACGGAGGCGATTATGAATTTAATCACAGTTTTAAAACACTTGTTAATAACGTTAAGTTCTCAGGTATTTATTTACCTTCTGACATAACTACTGTAGAAGCTGTAGAAGCCTTTAAAAAGTTTGTGAAGAACCCCGATCATTTTGAATTAGAGGATTTGAATCCTAAAAGCTTTAAACGCGAGTATAAACTGGTGTTAAAAGATTAACGTGTTTTATTGAGGGTAAGACTGGTTGCTGATACTTTAATGTTGATTGCAACCGGGATAACATTATAAACAACTTTAATTAGTAAGCAAGCGAGCCAGTTAGTTTAACTGGCTCGCTTTTTCTAATGAAATTGGAATATTTTCAGCTGCATTGGCATAGTTAAGTTTTAATATGCCTGCAATCATTACCGGTTTATAAGTGAAATCGATGGCTTCTCCCATTTCCACCTCAATCATAATCGGAATCCCATTTTTACCGCAATAATAACACTGGTTAATAGGCAATGTCGAAAGCAGGAATCGTTTGTGCTTAATCCCTTCTTCTGTAGGAATTATATAACCTTGTAGAGTGACATTCTTATTATCAAGAGATTTAAGTTGTGGGGGAAATACAGCCACCTGTTTGCTTTGGTTAACGGTATTTATTTTCAATGTTCCGATGATATCCCAAACAGGAGATTTAATCATGTCAGATACATGTTGTGCCTTTACCATAAAGCTGCTTGAAAGTAAGGTAGTCAGGATTAATAGCTTTTTCATTTTACTTTTCGATATACTCCGTACCTACCAAGCGAAGCGCATAATGTTCTTCATCCAACTCATTTAACTGGAGTATGCCACTAACGGTAATCACTTTATCTGTATAATTAATCGGACTATTCATTTCAACTTCAACCATTTCCGGTATTCCTGCAGATTTACCACAATAGTAACATTGACTAAATGGTAAAACAGAAATAAGGAAATGTTGCTGGAACTTTCCCGGTTGTAATGGAATTAGATAACCTTTCAGTTGAATAATTGATCCTTCCAATGCTTTAATTTCCGGAGTAAAAATAGGAATATGCCATAGTTGTCCATCAATTGTATCAGTCCGGTACTTTAACGAGGCTATTTTTGTCCAGATTTCACTTGTAATCAAATTATGGAGTTCGTGTGCTGGTAGAGCAGCAGTGTCTCTCGGAACAGGAATTTCACTTATTGTTTTATTGTAAGATGCGGCAATAGGTGAAGTGTTTTCGCCCATTGAACTGCATTGCACTTTTGAAAACAAAAGGAGTATGACCAGTAACCCTAGTAGATACAGGAATACAGACTTATTTTTCTTCAGTTGTTCTAAAAAGTTCATGTTTAACGGCACTATTAAATCTTTAACCGTTTAATCTACTTGTTCGGCTTGCTCCAGAATGATTTCCATATGTGTGGAATCATCAGCATTTAGCTTTATCTTCCCTTTAACAGTAATGATCTTATCTGTATAAGGCAACGCATCTTTCATGATCACTTCTACCATTGGAGGTATATTTCCGGTACCACAAAAATAACATTGACTGATGGGTAATACGGATATCGCGAAATTCTTATGTTTTGCTCCCATTTTAAAAGGAACAATATAACCTTTTAGCTCCATCAGTTTGCCATTGGCATCTTTAAGCCGATCACTGAACACAGGTGCAAAATCGCCGCTTTTATCCATCTTATAGCTAAGATCATTTATGATATCCCAGCTAGCTGATTTTATTGCCAAATGCTCTGGCGGTCGCTCCGCTTTTTGGGCTTTAGCAGATAAGCTGGCAATTGTTACCGCTGCAATGAAAGTGAGTGTGAATATGTTCTTTTTTGTCATTTTAGTTTGATTGAGTCCATGGTCCATAGTCGATAGTCCATGGTATTTTTATCCAGTTTTAGCTATGGTCTATGGTCAATTGACTATGGACTGATTTAATTCTCTGCCAATGTTTTTGAAATATCTGTTTTGTATGCTTGTATCGCTGGGATAACAGAAGCAATCAATCCGATGATCAATCCTCCGGCTATTAATTTATATTCATCCTTTACAAACGCTAAACCTGTTAACTTAGTTTGTTCGGCATCCTGATATTTCCCAATGATTTCCAACGCTCCGTGCGACCACAACAAGCCAATAACTGTGGCAATTGCTGCTAAAAGCAAGCCTTCAGTGATGATTAAAAGGAATACTTTAGAACGGGAAGCTCCAATTGTCCTGATAATAGCCAGATCATATTTTCTGTCTTTTAATGAATTGTAAAGACTGATGAATACACTAAATATTGAAATAACAATTATTAAGCCTGCGAACCATTGTAAAGCGTTTACGCCAACACCGATAAGTGAGAATAATCGTGCACTTTCCTGTGCAGGAGAGGCGGCCTGCATATTGGTTTCATTATTTATAAATCGAGGGAAAGTAACTACACTTACTGGAGATCGGTATTTGATCAATAAAGCTGTGATTTCATGATCGTCAGTTTCCGGTTCATCCGAGTGTGGTGTTGGTGTTTGTGTTAATGGGGCTTCACCATGAAACTGATCGTGAACCAATTTCATCTCGTCGACCTCTTCTGTATCTTTTTTAGCGGTTTCAATTTCACCTTGCTTGTGTCCGTGCGCATCATGATCAGCCGTTTCTACCGACTCGTGCATTCCCCAAATACTTTCCATTGAAGTTAAAACAAGATTATCCGCCACTGATCCATTTTCTTCAAAAATTCCTGTAACCTTATAATCATGTTCATGGTGTTCTTCTCCACCTGCACTTAAGCCGTGTGAGCCATGAAACGTATCGCCAACTTTTAAATGTTTTACACGGGCTACATTAGCACCAATATTAACTTCAAACAAGCTGTCGAATGGTTTGCCCTGGGCAAGCTTTAATTCATATAATTCAGCAAATTTGGGATTGGTTCC
Organism: Solitalea canadensis DSM 3403; assembly: GCF_000242635.2. NCBI lineage: Bacteria > Pseudomonadati > Bacteroidota > Sphingobacteriia > Sphingobacteriales > Sphingobacteriaceae > Solitalea > Solitalea canadensis. Next base: position 3,040,147 of record NC_017770.1, on the reverse strand, counting down.
TACAATTCGAAACTGTTCAAAACTATCACCCAAGCCAACAGGAACAGCCATTTTAACAGACGGATTGCGCATAATTGCTTCTGCTTCCGAAAGTTTTATATTACCTGTAGGAAAATCAATATGATAAATGCTTGATAAAATAAGCTGTAAAGGACTCCCTTTTGCACCCACAACAACGTCAATTCCCTTTGAGTTGTTTTCCAGTTTCTTTCCAATTTGATCTGAAACCAACATTAATAATGCAATGATGCCAATACCAAAAGATAACAGCAGCACATTTAATAGAGTAGAGAGTATATTGGCTTTAAGATTGTACCAGCTTAGCTTGATAAGATTCATTTTTAATTAAGGGTTTCAGGTTACGAGTTTCGGATTGTTGAATTATTATGCTCAAATTATCTGATTCACAAATTCCCAAACTCTCAAAGTACATATTGCTTCTCGAAACGTTTTTTTACACGTTCATCATGTGTGGCAATAATTAATGTTGCGTTATTATAATCAGCCTGTTCTTCCAATAATTTTAAAACGGCTTCCGTATTTGCATCATCCAAACTTGATGTCGGCTCATCTGCAATAACAATTTTAGGATGATTAATCATTGCACGTGCAATTGCCACTCGCTGCATTTGTCCCTGGCTTAATTCGGAAGGCATTGATTTGGCTTTAGCGACCAAGTCAAGAGAATCTAGCACTGTCAATGCCCGTTTTTTATCTTGCGGTAATCCGGCGAAATACTGCGCTGCCATTACATTGTTTAACAATGAAAGGTTTTTTATCAGGTGTGGTTGCTGAAAAATAACACCAATATTTTTTCCTCTAAAATGATCAAGTTCGGCTCCTCTCAAATTATAGAGGTCGGTACCTTCAATATTAACGCTTCCACTAGTAGGCTTTAACAAACCACTGATGATGTGTAATAAAGTAGTTTTGCCTGTTCCCGAGCCTCCCAACATAAGCCAATGCTCTCCGGAGTTAATTTCCCAATTGCGGAAGTCAATTTGTACAGAGCCGTTATACTGTTGTTTAACTGATTGTATGCTGATCATTGCAATGCTTGATTATGTTCCGAAAATAGCGATCAAATCCTGAATAAACCAATCGGGCTTTGTAACTAGCTTGTTAGGTGTTAGCGGATAGATTGATTGAAATAACATAAATAAACAATAAATTTACGGCAATTCTATATCTCACTATGCTCCCTGAAAATAAGAGAACACTCAAAAACTGGCAATACGAACTTCATGAAATTATTTACGAATCGGGAACTTTTAAGGGAAAGTTGTTTGATGTTTGTTTGCTGATTGCTATTTGTTTAAGTGTTGTAGTGGTGATGTTGGATAGTGTTCCGGGTATTCATCAGAAATATGGCAATTTACTTTACAGTTTTGAATGGTTCTTCACCATTTTATTTACTATAGAATACATTCTACGATTAATCTGCATTCGAAAGCCAATGGCGTATGCAGTAAGTTCTATAGGAATAATTGATTTGGTAGCAATTGTGCCTACTTATATCAGTTTTTTTGTTGTAGGTTCTCAATATTTGTTGGTAGTTAGAGCTCTACGACTGTTAAGGATTTTCCGAATTTTTAAACTTTGGCATTTTATGGATGAAAGTCGTTTCTTGATTTCAGCCATCTACGCCAGTTTACGTAAGATTAGTATTTTCATGTTGTTTGTTATCATCCTCACCATCATTATAGGTTCATTAATGTACCTGATTGAAGGAGGAGAGAATGGGTTTACCAGCATTCCGCAAAGTATTTATTGGGCAGTAGTAACTATTACAACGGTTGGTTACGGTGATATTTCTCCGGCAACAGCCGTGGGTAAATTATTGGCAACAATGCTGATGCTTTGTGGTTATGCAATCATTGCTGTTCCAACAGGAATTGTGACAACTGAAATGGCGTTCAGAAACCGGAATAAGTTAGGGGAGAAAAGAGTTTGTGGAAATTGTAATAAGGAAGGCCATGAAGTGGATGCAAAGTATTGCAAGTTTTGTGGAAGTGAATTGTGATTAACCATATAAGGGTTTAAACCATATAAGACATATAAGATCATGTAAGTGTCTAAAGGGTTATAATCTTCAATGTCCAAAAATATTTAAACCATATAAGACATATAAGATCATGTAAGTCTAAGTCGTTATATCTTAATGTTCTTATATGTCTTATATGGTTTATTAATTATACGACCTATAAGTTTAAGTCGTATACCTTCAATGTCCTTATATGTCTTATATGGTTTAATTATATACTATATGGTAATCTCCATTTTAATATCTGACCGCACATACAAACCTTTTTCCAATTCAACTTCAACGAAGCCTAGTTTATGATACATGCTTATAGCCGGAGCTAATTTCCGGTTAGAATAAAGTATCACTTTTTGAGCATTCATCTCTTTGGCTTTTTGTAAAACAGCCTGGCCTAACTGCCACCCAATATGATGTCCCTGATATTTTTCGTCTACCGCCATTTTAGTCATTTCAAACACATGATCATCAACCCGTTTCAAAGCAACCGTTCCAACCGATTGCTTATCAATCTCGGCCATGATAATAACGCCACCATGAGCATAAATATGTTCTTCGGGGTTACGTAAAACCTCTTTGTCGATAGGCTCCAGGTAAAAATATTTCTCAATCCACGCACTATTGAGCGCTTCAAAAGCAGCCTGATGAGCAGGCGTGTAGTCAATAATATTTACGATCATCGTTTCCATTACGCAGTTACTTTTTGAGTTTTAAAACCTTGGTTCACTAAATACAATCCTGATAATATTATTGCAGCAGAAACACCAATAATGCTGTTCAGTTTTTCATCTAAAATGAGCCAGCCCATAATAACTGCAATAACCGGATTTATATAGGCATACATAGCCACTACCGAGGTAGGAAGCTTGGATAGTGCATAACTATAACAGGTGTATGAAACAGCCGAACCCAAAATAACCAGGTACGCTAAAGCCAACAAGCCGCTTTGGTCAAACCTTAAATAGCTATAATCATCAAGGAAAGGACTAACCAGAAACAGCATAAGGCCACCTGTTAATGTCTGAATACCCGACGATAAAAAAGGACTTACCTTCTCACTATAGTTCTTTTTCGCAATCATTGTTCCTACTGTCCATGAAATACTTGCAAAAACAATTACAATAATACCAAACAGATAGTCGCGGTTTTCAAAGTCGGCAAGATGATCACTGAAGATTAATGCCAAACCAACAAATCCCAGTAGCGTGCCTAATCCGATTTTCCAGTTCAACTTTTCACTGCCATTGGTAAAAAGATTAATAATAATAACCCAGATCGGCATCATCGAACAAATAATGGTGGCTAATCCACTGCTAACATATTTAACCCCCCAGGCAACAACACCATTTCCCAAAGCAATCATTAACATCCCCGCCAACACCTGCATTCGCATGTCTTTCCAGGCAGGTAATCTTCCATCCTTGAAAAAGAACACCGTAAAGAAGAACGCTGCAGCAGTTGTTTGGCGAATAGCTCCAAACAAAATCGGTGGTATCGATTGAATGCCCACTCGAGTTGCTAAAAAGGTGGTTCCCCATGTTACACAAATAATGGCAAGGGCGATATAGGCTTTGGTATTATTATTCTGCATTTAGATATTCTGTTTCCTTCATTACAAAAGTCAAGAAAAAATTAAAAACAAAACAGATTCAGTTTTTGTATTTTTGACCATATCAGTTTGGTGTCATGCAAGAAAACGTGTTACTCGTCAAAGAAACGCTTTTTGAAAAAATTGCTTTCAATATTCAACGGCTTATTGAGCAGGAAGTTTTAAAAACAGGAGATAAAATGCCATCTGTTCGCACCTTAAGCCGTGAGCAAAAAATAAGTATGTCGACAGTGTTTCAGGCATATTACCTGCTGGAAAAAAAAGGCTTAATTGAAGCGCGGCCGCGTTCAGGTTATTATGTGCGAAAACCTTATAAACGGGTAGCAGCACAACCCGCAGCAACCACTACCTGGAAAATGCCTATCAATGTTCGGGTAGATAGTTTAGTGTCGGATTTTGTGAAGACCACCCATAAAGGCACATTTATAGACCTTACCATTGCCGGACCTTCGATTGAAATGTTGCCTGTTGCGAAACTCAATAAGTCTATTCAAGCTGTTTTGAGGACTAATAAGGGCAATTCATTTCAATATGAGTTTCCACCGGGAAATGAAAATCTCTTACGACAAATAGCGCGTTTGTCGCTAAACTGGCAAGGTTCATTGTCTCCCGATGAAATCATTATTACCAATGGTTGTTTAGAAGCTGTAAATCTCTGTTTACGTGCGGTAGCCAATCAGGGCGATACCATTGCAATTGAATCGCCAACTTATTATGGTGTGTTGCAAACTATTGAAAGTTTGGGGATGAAGGTTTTGGAAATAGCCACACATCCTGAGAAAGGAATTGATTTGGATGAGTTGGAAAAAGCGTTGGGCAAAACGAAAATAGCGGCTTGTTTGTTTACGTTGAATTTTAATAATCCGTTGGGAAGTTGCACGTCTGATGTTGATAAAGAACGTCTGGTTAAATTACTTGCAAAACGTCAGATTCCTTTGATTGAGGACGATATCCTTGGCGACCTCTATTTTGGGAAGAATCGGCCTAAGAACGCAAAGACATTTGATAAAGAGGGGTTAGTTTTATTATGCTCTTCATTTTCTAAAACCATTGCTCCCGGAATGCGCGTAGGATGGACTGCCCCCGGCCGTTATAAAGAAAAAGTTGAGCGATTAAAATTTATGACCAATATAGCAGCCCCTTCACTTATGCAGCAGGCGGTTGCTCATTTTCTTGAAAATGGCCGCTATAATAACCACCTGAAGGGTTTACGACTTACTTATCATATTCAAATGCGAAAATACCGAGAGGCCATATTCAGGTATTTTCCAACCGGAACCAAAGTCACGGATCCTCATGGAGGTCATGTGCTATGGATTGAATTACCGCCCAACTTAGACGCTGTTGAATTACAGCGAAAGTCAATAGAAAATGGTGTGGCAATTTTACCGGGATCAATTTTTTCGGCTCAAAAACGTCACCAGCATTTTGTCAGAATAGGATGTTGTTATCCGTTTGATCAGCAAGTAGAACATGCGATTGAAGTGGTTGGCAATTTGGCAAATGAAATGATGTAAACTTTTTCCTTATCTTTTGGCCACAATCTTTAAAAACCAATATGCAAAAATCAAATTATTATCTCATTGCGGCAGCGGTGTTGTTGTTTACTGCATGCCAGAGCAAAAAGCAAAATAATGACGATGGTTTGTCGGCCTTTAATGCAGACAGTTTAGCCGGTAATATTAAGGTATTGGCTTCTGATGAGTTTATGGGACGAAAACCCTTTACTGAAGGAGAAACAAAAACCATTGAATTTCTCGAAAAACAATTCAAATCCTTAGGATTGGAGCCTGGTAATGGTGATAGTTATTTACAGGAAGTTCCCATGGTAAATATTGCGACCAAGGCAGATCCTATTATGCAAATTAGCAGTAGTAAGGGCAAGTTCGATCTTAAAGGCTTGAATGATTATGTTATCTGGACCGATAAAACGGATTCTGTTATTGAACTGAAAAACTCAGAAATCGTATTCGCCGGTTATGGTGTAGTTGCTCCGGAATATAACTGGAATGATTATGCAGGGTTAGATGTAAAAGGGAAGGTAGTAATGGTGATGGTAAATGATCCAGGTTTTGGTTCTGCTGATACAACGTTGTTTAAGGGTAAAACAATGACTTATTATGGTCGTTGGACTTATAAGTTTGAAGAAGCAGGCCGGCAAGGTGCAAAAGGTTGTTTAATTATTCACAACACTGCAGCGGCAAGCTACCCGTTTAAAGTGGTGCAGAACAATTGGAATACGTCACGATTGCGATTAGATAATCGCGGAAAATCGGAGAAACTATGCGACATGATCGGTTGGGTTTCGGCAGATGCGGCGAAAAAAATACTTGCTGCAGCAGGTAAAGATTCTAGCTTATTAGTTGCAGCCAATAAACCGGATTTTAAGCCTGTATCATTAAATATGCAGCTCTCTGCTAAGTTGAAGGTGAAAGCCACTTATAATAAATCGCATAATGTGATCGCTAAGATTACTGGATCAAAGCATCCTGATGAGTGCATAATTTATACTGCTCACTGGGATCACTTAGGCATTGGAAAGGCTGATGAAAAGGGAGATTCAATTTATAACGGCGCATTAGATAATGCTAGTGCGACGGCTGGTTTGCTTGAGTTGGCAAGGGGTTTTAAAAGCATGAAAGAACAACCGGAACGTACAATCGTTTTCTTATCAGTTACAGCCGAAGAACAGGGGTTATGGGGCTCAGCTTGGTATGCTCAAAATCCTGTCTATCCTTTAAATAAAACCCTGGCCAATATCAATATGGATTGTTTGAATGGTTATGGAAAAACCAACGACTTAGTGGTTGTGGGTAAAGGACAAAGTGATCTGGAAGATTATGTAATGGAATATGCAAAAGATTCAGGTAGATATATTGCATATGAATCACACCCTGAGGCAGGCCATTATTATCGCAGCGATCATTTTAACTTTGCTAAAGTTGGAGTTCCTGCTCTGTATGTAAATAGTGGTGTTGATGTGGTTGGCAAAGGTAAGGAGTTTGGAAAGCAGAAATCAGATGAATACACTTCTCAACGATACCATCGACCATCAGATGAATTTAATGACACATGGAATCTGGTGGGCGCAATTGAGGATTTGCAGCTCCTCTTTAAAGTGGGTAAACATTTAGCAGCCCAGGAGGGAATGCCTCAATGGAAAGAAGGATCAGAATTTAAGGCAATAAGAGAAAAACAATAAAAAAGAAACGGGTTCAGAGTAATTAACTGAACCCGTTTCTTTTTAAATGGTATTAACAGCTTCCAATGATTCCATATATTCCAGAATCAGTCGCATAGCTGTATGGTTTTGTTCAAAATAGTTGGAAGCATTATTTCTGATCTGCTCGGCTGATTGAATAAAAGCATTAGGTTCTAATTCATCGCCGCAGTGTTTGATCATTTGTTCAATTGATTCAGGGGTCGCTTCTAAATGAAATTGCAGTCCCACCACTTTGTCTTTAAATCTAAAAGCCTGGTTAATGCAAGCTCTTGAGCTTGCTGCCAAAGTAGCTCCTTCAGGCAATTCAAATGTATCTCCATGCCAATGAAATACTGTTATTCTGTTTTGTGGAAAATTGAATTTGTGAGTAGCTTCAAAAACTTCCACCGGAAACCATCCAATTTCTTTGAATTTATTCGGAAATACATTGGCTCCTAACACCTCCGCAACTAATTGTGAGCCAAGACATATACCCAAAACAACCTTGTCAGCTTCAATAGCTTTTTTAATAAACTCCTTTTCTGCTTTTAGCCATTCATATTTATCTTCATCATAAACGCCCATTGGTCCGCCCATCACTATTAACCAATCAACATCATTAAGGTCGGGAAGTGTATGATTTTCGAAAAAATGTGTGCTGCTTAGTTCAAAGCCTTTTTCTTTAATCCAGCTTTCTATAAAACCTAATCCTTCAAATGGTACGTGTTGGAAATAATGAATTTTCATACGGATAAGCGTTATTTGATTATAAATACGATTAATTGCAGGTAAAAAATTGTTAAGAGTGTAGATCCAGGTCGTGTTCTTAACTCATTCCGAAAGGAATGTTTTGGTTATGATATCAATTAATATCACAAATCGAGCCAAAAGCAGGAGTTTTTGCTTATGGGGTCTATCAAATATAATACTAAGCTTTCTTTTATTGGTAGATTTTTAAAAATCTTACAAAAAGATAACATAGAACTGTTAAATTTATAACACCCTCTTAACCTTAATGTAAAATATCATGGATAAGCAAAATGTTAAAAAGAAATATAGCAATGGAGAGGTAACGGTAGTGTGGGAAAGTGGCAAATGCATTCATTCACGTATTTGCTTTACAGGTTTACCATCTGTATTTAATCCAACAAAACGACCTTGGATAGCTATTGAAGGAGGCTCAACCAAAGAAATTATTGAACAGGTGAAGCGGTGCCCGTCGGGAGCCTTAAGTTATTACATAAACGGTGAAGAAAACAAAGAGGCCGAACAGCTGGAAACAGTGGTCGAGGTTTTAAAGAATGGACCTTTGTTGATTTATGGTACCTTGAAAGTGAGAGATAGAGATGGAAATGAAAGTATAAAGAATAAAACAACAGCGTTTTGTCGATGTGGAGGCTCTCATAATAAACCTTATTGCGATGGTAGTCATGTGAAAAATGGTTTTGAAGGATAAAACTGTTTGTAGCATAATTAGTTATAGTATCGTATTGTTGTTAAACATGTTTAGTTATGAAAAAAACACTACTTACATTAATAGTTTTTGTTGCTGTCGTTTCATTTATCGCATGCAGTAAAAAAGAGGAGAATAGAGTAGAAGAAGGTTCTTATTCCGGTGATTTTAAAGTGAGTTATGGCTCAACTGTTCACACTGGAAAAACAAGTTTGACTATTGAAGGTAACCGGTTTTCTTCAACTGCCGGAGCGAACAGGTTTCCAGCCGGTGGTTCAGGCTCCTGTACTATAAATCTCGGTAAAATGGCTTTTGCTGATCAAAATTACTGGACAGCCGATTTCGACTGGGGGCTGATTCTCTCTGGAGAGTATGAGTATTCATTTGATGGAAAGAATCTGAACCTTAAAAAAGAGGTAAAATATGATGGAGGAAGTACCATTTATGAATATAAGCTAAAAAAGAATTGAAAATTTATAATTGGTGATTACATGTTTCGTGTTATGAGTTACCATAATATCATCTTTAAAATAAAAGATTAGAAAAGTTAACTCCGGATGGAGTGAAACTAAACCGAGAATTAGTTTCGCCCATTCGGGGCTTATGTATTAGACTGATGTATATCTACTAAGGCTATTCTCCTCCAGAGATTTAAATAATTTAAGCGTCATAAATTCTGAGTATACAATTCGATCCTTCCCAACTTTTTCCGATCGATCCGTTATCATTAATTTAAAACTCGTAACACGAAATTCACAATCCGTAATGAGGTCGTCTACGATGTTTTTCTATAATTCCATATTGCCCAACTATTTAATACAATAGCGAATCCGATAATTTTCAGAAAATGAAACTTGATGTCGTTGAATCCACTTCCTTTTAAAACAACCATACGCATTACTTCGATAAAATAAGTAACCGGACTAAATCTGCTAATCCATTTTGCCCATTCGGGCATACTTTCAATAGGAGTAAATAATCCACTCATTAGCATAAAGATCATTACAAAGAAAAAGGCTACTGACATAGCTTGTTGTTGGGTATCACAATAAGTGGATATTAATAATCCGAAGCCTAACAATGCCAGCAAATAAACAGCAAGAAATGCGTAAAGTAGCAAGATGTTTCCGACCGGAATAATGCCGTAAATAAAGCGGGCGATAATAAATAGTCCAAATGAAAAAATGAACATTCCCAGAACCCAAAATGGAATAAGTTTACCCAAGATAAAATGATGCTTGCGGATAGGGGTAACATTAATTTGTTCGATGGTTCCTATTTCTTTTTCTTTTACAATATTTAGCGACGACATATAGCCGGCAATCATTGTTACCAAAACAGCCAGAATGCCCGGAACCATGAAAAAACGGTAATTTAATAACGGATTAAACCAGTTGGAGCTTGCAATTTCAATCGTTGGTTGTTGGCTAACCCTTGATGGTTGAATCCAGTCGATACGAATGTCATTATTAAAAGCTGCAATGATCTGGCCCAGGTAAGCCCCTCCTAAATTAGCTTTTGTACCGTTAATGGCATTTACGGCAACAAAAAGCTGTTGTTGATTATTTCTCACCAAATCGCGTTCAAATCTTGCCGGAATTTCTAATATTAAGTCGGCTTTATCTGCCTTAATTAATTCATCTGCTTCTGCAAATGATGAATTATATCCTGTCAATTTGAAATAACCGGAAGCTATTATTTTAGAGATCAGCTTTTGTGAATACGGTGAACGATCATGATCTACAACCGCAATTGAAATATTCTTTACTTCATAATTGGCTGCCAAAGGTAAAATGATCAACTGTATAATTGGAGCAGCAAACAGTACAGGTAACAATGCCTTGTTCCTGAATATCTGCTTAAATTCCTTTTGCAATAAAAATAAGATCGTTCTCATAATGTATTTTTTACCGCAAAGTCACTCAGGTGTACGCCTTTTTTCTTTGCGACTTAGCGTCTTAGCGGTTTATCCTAATCTTACATTAAACTTTTTAAGACTCAATGCCAGCAGAAACAGTGTCATTCCCAATAAAATCAATGTTTCTTTCCAGATCGCTGAGAAACCTAAACCTTTTATCATAATTGCCTTTACTATGATATAATACCACTTAGCCGGAACTGCATTAGATAGGATCTGTAATGGTAATGGCATATTTTCAATCGGAAACATAAAGCCGGTAAATAACATTGTTGGCAATAGCATTCCCATTAAGGAGAGTAACATAGCCGTTTGCTGTGAAGCAGTACTTGTGGATATCAATAAACCTAATGAAAGTGCTGTGATAATAAATAAAGTACTGATAGCTACCAATAAAAACACACTGCCATTTGCGGGAACATCGAGTACAAACCTGCTCAAAAGCAAAATAACTGTAAGGTTAACCAGTGAAAGTATTAAGTAAGGAATTGCTTTAGACAGAATAACATAGACGGGTTTAAATGGGGAAACTAACAAGATCTCCATTGTTCCCAATTCCTTTTCTCTAACAATTGAAATCGAAGTCATCATAACACAAACCAACATTAAAACGAGTGCCATTACACCCGGAACAAAGTTAGGTGCTCCTTTTAGCTGCGGGTTGTATAACATTCTGATTTGAGGTGTTATACTTAAAGGTAATGCTTGAAGAGCCTGTTGTTCCTTTTGATAATCTGCAACAATGTTTGAAACGTAGCTTGTTAATGTAGTGGCCGTATTGGGATCGGATGCATCTGCCAGAATCTGTATCTGGGTTTTTTTCAAATGCTGTAAATCCGAGCCAAAGTTATTAGGGAAAATGACAACCAGTTTTATTCTCCCCTCCTGAAACGCTTTTTCAATTTCCTTCGGTCCTAGCACTGATTTATCGATATCAAAATAATTGCTGGCTGCAATTTTGGTAATCAGCTCCTGGGAGGTTAAATCTTTTGCATAATCAACCACCGTAATTTTAGAATTTTTGATTTCATTGGTTAAAGCAAACCCAAAGAGTACAATCTGTACTATTGGTAAGCCAAATAACATAAGTAGTGTTTTCCTGTCGCGGAAAACGTGCAGAAACTCTTTTTTTACGAATGAAAGAAACTGGTTCATTTTTTTGTTTTTTAGCTATTAGCAATTAGTCTTAGCAACTAGGTTAAAGCATCAATTAGTAAATCTTTAGGAGCTAATAGCTAAAACCTAATAGCCAATTCATTAATCTCCGTTTCGTTTTGCTCCCCGGGCCAATTCAAAGAACACTTCATTCATTGAATCGGCGTTAAATTGTTCTTTAAGTCCAGTAGGGGAGTCCAATGCTTCAATTTTACCGTCGACCATAATGGAAACCCGGTTGCAATATTCGGCTTCATCCATATAATGCGTGGTTACAAAAATGGTTACTCCACGTTCTGCGGCTTCGTATATTAAATCCCAAAACTGCCGACGAGTTACAGGGTCAACACCGCCTGTAGGTTCATCGAGAAATACGATTTTAGGATTATGTAATACAGCAACTGAGAACGATAGTTTCTGTTTCCAGCCTAATGGTAAAGCACCAACTAACTTTTTGGTTTCATTTTGTAGCCCTAATTGGTTGATCAGAAGTTCGCTTTTCTCCTTAAGTTCAGCATTGGAAAGTCCATAGATTCCTCCAAAGAATCTGATGTTTTCCGTTACTGTCAGGTCTTCATAAAGAGAAAACTTCTGACTCATATAACCGATGTTCTTTTTGATTTGCTCGGTTTGTTTAAAAACATCAAAACCTGCCACAGAAGCCTTTCCCGAAGTTGGAATGGATAAGCCACAAAGCATGCGCATGGCGGTCGTTTTTCCGGCTCCATTAGCACCCAGAAAACCAAAAATCTCACCAGTCTGTACATTAAAACTAATCTCACTTACCGCTTTAAAGTCGCCGAAATGCTTACTTAGTTTCTCTGCGTGGATTACTGTTTGCATAATGTTTAGTTTATGGTTTATAGATCATAGATCTTGGTTCATAGCTGATAGTCAGCTGTTTATTCTATGAACAATGAACTATGATCCATGATCTAGTTAATTTAACTTGTCATCAACTTGATAAAGCAGTCCTCAATTGTAGGAATGGTTTGCTTAAGTGTCAAATTACGGTGATCTTTCTGTTTAAGGTAATTTATCAACAGCGTCTCATTTTCAGTATTGTTGTTTTTAAATTGAATATGAAGGTATTCGCCAAAAGCATAGCAACTTAATGTTTCTGCATATTGATGAACATCTTTTAATAGTTGATAAATTTTATTCGACTTAATAGCATATAAATTTCCTTTGTAACTACCTATAATTTGTTCTGGGGTATCTATAGATAAAATTTTCCCTGATTGGATTAGTGCAATCCGATCACATAAGGTAGCTTCATCCATATAAGGGGTTGAAACAAGAATGGTAATGCCTTGTTCCTTAAGTTTTTTCAACATTTCCCAAAACTCTTTTCTTGAAACAGCATCAACACCGGTTGTGGGCTCATCCAGAAAAAGAACAGTAGGTTTATGGACCAAGGCACAGCAAAGCGCCAGTTTTTGCTTCATCCCTCCGGATAATTTTCCTGCCCTTCGAGTTTTAAAAGGCTCTATTTGAATGTAAATATCTTTTATGAGATGGTAATTCTCTTCAATTGTGGTATTAAAAACGGTAGCAAAAAACTTCAGGTTTTCCTCAACAGTTAGATCCTGGTACAGTGAAAACCGTCCGGGCATATAACCAACTGTATTCCTGATCTGTTTATAATCCTTAACTATATCAAAACCATCTACAGTAGCTGATCCGCCATCCGGAAGTAGCAGGGTGGTTAGCATGCGGAATATGCTGGTTTTTCCGGCACCATCCGGACCTATTAATCCAAATAGCTCACCTTTGGATACCTCAAACGAAACCTTATCAACCGCAGTCAGGCTCCCTTTGTTATATGTTTTTGTAAGTTCTTTCAGGTTTACCATTTTTTTGTATTTACGATTTTCGGGTTGTTTATTGATATTACGAGTTTCGTGTTGCGCGTTACTGGTTCATATATAATGCATTAGGGTTCAAAACTTCATTATTAATCTCTAATAAAATAATTGTAACATTTAATAAGAACTCGCAACCCTTAACTCGCAACCCGCAATTCCCCTAAAACTTCACCTCACCATACATTCCAATTTTAAGAGAACCGTCATTCGGTACTTTGATCTTTACTGCATAGACAAGGTTAGCGCGTTCATCTTTGGTCTGAATGGTTTTAGGAGTAAATTCGGCTTTATCGTTAATCCAGATGATAGTACCTTGCTGCTCTTTGTAACTGTCTTTTCCGTTATCCGTTAATACTTTAACCTTTTGATTTAACTTGATTTTAGGAAGCTGATCGCCTGTTACATAGGCGCGAAGATTAAGTGACGAAAGATCTGCAATTTTATAAAGTGCTTTCCCCGGTGAAGCCATTTCATTACGTTCAGCATATTTGGTTAGCACAGTTCCTGTAATTGGATTAATGATTCTGCATTTTTCAAGCTGATCATTTGTTTGTGCAATCTGTACTTTAAGCGGATTGGTTTCTTCTGAAATACTTCCTGTTGAGATGGCTAAAGAAGATTGCTGTGCAGCGATTTGTCTTTTTAAGATGGCCACCTGAGAATTGATGTCATCCACTTGCTTTCTTGTAGTTGCATCGTCTTTTAACAGGTTGGTATATCTTACCTGGTCTCTTTCAGCTGCTTTTAATTGTTCCTGCAAAGCTGCAAGTTGAGCTGAAATATCCGGTTTTTTACTTAATGTGGCCTTTATTTGAGCTTCCAGCTGACGTTTCTTAAGATATAATTGAAGGCTGTCGATATAGCCAATCATTGTTCCCGCCGGTATTGTCTGACCTTCCTGAATGTCAAATTGTTTTAATGTGCCTGTCGCCTCAGCTGATATAATCGTTTCTTCAGTTTCAAATGTTCCGGAAGCATCAGAGATATTATCCTTTTGCTTGCACGAAACAAGTAGAAGGAGGGATGAGGCAAATATGATGGTTGTTTTCATTTTTTTTGGATTACACGGATTAGTTTTTGATTACACCGATTTTTACTGATTTTTTGATTGCACTGATTAATTAGGGTCTAAAGCTTTTAATGATCCATTGTGGAACCAGTTTTTTTCGCTCCTGCATCAATTTATTGAATGTATCCTGATCCATTTCGGTAATACCTTTTAAAATCGGACTGGCAACAAATGGAAATACGAGTGAACCCATAAGATTTGCCATGAAATGAAGTGGATGTACCTGTGTTATATTGCCTGTTTTCATTTCTTCAAACAGTTGCTTTATGAAAACTGAACTCATAAGAAAATCTTTGACTCCCAGTTTATTTAGTACCTGCAAAGGTTGAGCTCTAAGTTCACTTAAAATGAATAAAGGTAGATCGGGTTGTTCAGAAAGCATATCGATGTAATGAGCTGCCAGTGTTTCAATTTTTTCATAGAACGTGGTAGACTCATCGTTAAACACTAGCTTAATTCCTTGAATAAACTGTTGCAAACGCTCTCTGATAATGATTTCAAAGAGTTTCTCTTTACTGCGGAAGTAATAATTGAGCAAAGCCAAATTAATCCCGGATTCCATCGCAATATCGCGGGTTTTGGTTGCGGCAAACCCCTTTTGCATAAAGAGCTTTTTAGCCGCCTCCTTAATTTTTTCTTCCGTTGAATTATCTAATTCTTTTGAATTTTTTTTGCTCATTTTATGATTAAGTGCTTGATAAGGCAAATGTTGTAAATAAAAATGATTTAAACAAAAGATTTAATCATTTGATTAAATTTATTTCAAAAAATAAGCTACCTGATTTTGATAGCTTGCTTTTAGAACAGTTTTTAAACTAATAAAGCCTCGGCAGAAACTCCCAATTGTTTATGTAACTGTTTAGCAATTGTTAGTGTTAGTGGTTTTTTGCGATTAAGAATAGCTGAAATATAACTTTTGTCAAGCCCAAGAATTTGTGTAAGATCTTTGTTTTTGAGTCCTTTTTCTTCCATTTTTAATTTAATTACCTCAATTGGATCTGCAGAAGGAATAGAATAATTCTTGTCTTCATAATCCTTTATCAACAGTAAAACAACGGAGAGTTTATCGCCCTCAATGGTACCAGGTTTAATTTGTTTGTCAAAAGCTTCGTCAACCCAGTTTAACCAATAATCATATTCTGACTCATTTGAAATAGGTTTTAGTCTCATTTTCGTATATAGTTAACTTTTGCAACATCAATTTCATTGTATTCTTTATGCGTTCCAAACCATTTTATTTGAATTGCCCTAAATTCAAATGCGATTCGAACTATCAGCCGATATTTATTTCCCATTATATTAAATATAACCCTGTTATCAGCTACTATGCTAGCATTTCCAAAAACTATCTTTAACTCATTAAAATTATTAAAATCGGCCTTTATCAATTCGTTATACCATTCAATTAAAGCATTTTTTGCTTCTGGATATAAATTATAATATTCAATTAATGTTCTTCTGGTAATAATGTTAAACATACAAAAATAATACTAAAAGTTTACTAATGGAAAACTTTTGTTACGTTTTAAGATCAATAGGTGAGTTGCAGTATTAAAAATCATTCAAACATACTAAAATATAATTACCAACAAAAAAGGCCGCCCGAAGGCAGCCTTTTTACATTCTTTTGTGAAATTTTCTTATTTCAATGTTTCTTCAACTGATCCACATTTCATCATTTGATCACCATAGTATGGGTTTTGAATTTCGCTGCTATTTGATAACCAAAAGCCACCTTTATCATTGTTGGCCATTGGGCAAAACTCTACATATACTTCGCCTGATTTAACACCGGTGCTTTTTATTACACGTTCAATTTGCTTGCTCAAATCGTTGAATGACGCTCTGATACCTTCTAAGTTGGTAGCAGCGGCTGTTTGTTCAGCAGCTTTTAATACTTCTGCATCTTTTAAATCAGCAATAGCAGTTTTTAATGCTGCAGCGGCAGTTTTTGACTCAGCTTCATTAGAGGCCACTAAATTGTTTTTTAAGTGAATGTAATGACCATATACATTATTCAATGCATCACTGTTAAAGCTTGGACCTGTTGGAGATGTGTTTTGAACAGTTGCCTCATGACTGTGTCCATCGTGCGACGAATGATCATGACCTTCGTGATTTTCAGCTTTCTTTGCTTGTCCGTCGCAAGCTGCCAATACTCCTGCTACAAGAGCTACGGCGATATAAAACTTGGTTTTCATATTCTCTTTTGGTTTCTATTGATAGTTATAATTAATGATTGTGGTGCTGTTCCAGGTATTTCCCTTGTGGGCCAACACCTTCAATATGTACTAATGCGGCTCCGTAATGTCCGGCATGGAAAATAGCATAAGCCGAACCTAGTATGAACAAGTAGGCAATTGCCGATACCCATCGCTTTCCTTTAAGGACGAACAGATAAACAATTTGGATGATCAATCCAACGAAACCAAGATAAATGGTCCAGTCGGCCCAAAAATCATGTTCAGTAAGCAAATGTTTTGCCTGCTCACTTATTCCACGTGTGTGTGGGTGGAACCATTTACCTGCTATATATGCACTGATAACCCCAATTGCTATAAACCCTAAAATTAGCCAATCAAACTCACGTTTTCGTAACAATAGGTTTACAAGCACAACTAAGGCGGTTATGCATATAAAGGAAATCGGTATGTGTACAAATAATGGATGAAGATGAGGGAATTCGCCTGGTGCAGCTGCTTCTGATGCTGCTGCCGGAGAGTGCTCATGTTTAGCATGCAATTCACCCTGATGCTGGTGGTCATTTTTAATGACTTCTTCTTTTTTTGAAGTGTCTTTTACATGATCTTCTCCATTATGAGCCTGAGCCGGTAATGAAAACAGAGACAGGAGAAAAAGCCCTGTTAATATATGTCTGAAAAATGTATTGAACATTGTTGATTTAAGTTGAGATTGAGTTTAGTTTTAGTGTTGATGACCCATTGCTGTTCCAAATTTTAACGTGTATTCACTGTCTAGGAGGTATACTCCGGAGGTAACGATCACTTCTCCAATATGCACTCCACTGATTAATTGAACACTGCGTTTGTTCTCTTTGCCAAGCTTAACTTCACGTCGCTCAAAACTGCCATCCGGGCGCCTTATCCAGGCATGGTTCATGTGTTCTCCAAATGCGATTGCACTTTTAGGAACAGTTATTTCATTATTTTCTCCTGTGGAAAGGTGAACGCTTGCCAACATCCCTGGTTTTAGGTCGAGGTTATTGTTGATTTTTAGTGTTAACAAATTAACATTTGACACACCCCGCATGTGAGGGTTATCAAAAACAACACTCGCAGGATAGAGTTTACCCGGAAATGCCTCTAGCTCAACTTCTATTTTAGGTTTTTTAGCTAAAACGGCTAGTTCATTGTCAAATACCTCTGCTTCAATCCAAATTTCATTAAGCTTTGCAAGGTTAAGTACAGCATCACCTTCTGCTACGTATTCACCTTCGTTTTTAAGGATTTCGGTAACCGTACCCGATTGTTTACTGTAAACAGTAATGGTTGGACTTACCTTTCCGGATGTGGCAATTTGGTGGATCTGACTTTTACTCATTCCCCATAACTCCATTTTGCGTTCGAGAGAATTAATGGCGCGACTCATATCAACTGAAACAGCTTCAAAAGCTTTTTGCTGTTTTAAACTGATCAGGTATTCCTGTTGGGTCGATTGCAATTCTTCACTATACAACTCATATAATTTTTGACCTGCGGAAATTTGCTCACCCGGATTGCGGACAAACATTCGTTCTATACGACCTGCTACTCGTGCACTTATTACATCTTGCGCCTGACGATTGTAGTTGGTTTTAGCCGTTAGAGTGATATTCGCATTCAGATTTCCCATTCTTATCGAATCGGTTTTGATATTGGCAGTTACCAGTTGAACAGGAGCAAGGTGAAGTGTTCGTTCTTCATGTTTAGCCTCTGAACCTGCAATCTTTGTTAATGGCATACCGCAAATCGGACAATTACCCGGTTTGTCTGATCGTACATTAGGGTGCATTGAGCATGAATATACTTCAGCAGCTTTATTTTTGGTTTCGGCAGCGTGATCATGCTCCTTTGGTTTCTCTTGAGTACAAGAGACAAGAAAAAATAAGAGCGAAAAAGAAATTGCACGCCAAGTCGCCAAGCTGCCAAGGTTTAAATTACTTTGCGTCCTTGCGTCTTTGCGAGAGATTTTATAGTTACTCATTTTGTTCCTCCTTCCTCTACTTGAATAAACGAATCACTATCTACCAGATAGGCTGCATTTACAGCTACTTTTTCACTAGCGTTTAGGCCTGTTTTAACTTCAACCCAATCGCCAGCAGCAGCGCCGATAGTTATTTTTCTGGCTTTAAAAACCTTATCGGCTTTATCGGCAACCCATACAATGGTTGTTTTTCCCAGGTTATAAACAGCTGTTTTCGGAACAAAATAGCCATCAGCGGCATTTTTGCCACTAATCTCACCCTCTATCAATGTTCCTATTTTTAATTCATGATGATTAGGAAGGTATACCCTGATTGTTGCCGTTTGTTCATTTTCTCCATAGTAAGGTTGTATAAAATCAACTTTACCGCTCATTTGGTGGCCCTTTTCTGATGGTATAGTAATCAATACGTTGTCTCCTTCTTTAATAAAAGGCAAGTCCTTATCATAGGCAGAAAATAGCGCCCATGCTTGTCCGTGTCCCATAAGTTCAAAAAGTGTTTGACCTTTATTAACATACATTCCTTCCCGGATACTGCTTAATGGGGCAGAAGAGGTAGCCGGAGTAGCACCAGCTGAACCTCCACCCATTCCCATCGCAGCACCTCCGGATGTGGCAGCAGCACCTGAAGTACCTGATGTAATTTGGTGTGAAATGCCATTATATGCACTGTATATGCTAATGTATTGAATCGGCTTACCTGTTTTAATTACCTGGTTAACTTCGGCTGACGTCATCCCAAGGTTTATTAATCTGTTTTTTAAACCTGAAACCAGCTGCTGGTCATCATTCTTGATCACATACAGCAAGTCTCTTTGCGCAGCTAATAACTCCGGACTATAAATCTCAAATAGTTTTTGTCCTTTCTTAACCGTTTGGTTTTCATATTTTATGTATAACCTTTCAATGCGACCACTAACACGAGAAGAAACCTTGTTTTTGGCACGATCATCTAAGCCTAAATATCCTTTCAAGCGGATGGTGTCAGTTGCAGACCTTTTACGTGGATAGATTGTTTTAAAGTTTCCTACAACTGTTTCGTTTACTTCTTGAGCCAGAGCGGCTAATTCTTGCTTCTCCTTATCACTTACATCCGAAGCCTCCACCTTTTTTTCGAGATCCATACCGCACATTGGACAGGTTCCCGGATGGTCCTGAACTACCTGAGGGTGCATCGGACAGGTATAAACGGCAGCGGCTTCGCTTACTGTAGATTTTTTTGAATTACATGAGAAGAGTCCTAGCGCAACAATCACAAGGAATAACCAACGAAAAGAAGAGGTACGCAAAGTCGCAATCACACTAAGGTTATTTCTTTGCGCCTTTGCGTTTTGGTGGTTACCAAGCCTATTTCTGAATAGCTTCTTCATACATCACCTCCATTTTATAGGTTTGATCCAAAACATTTAAATAATCCATACGCTTCATAAGCAGGTCGTCCCAAGCCATAAGTGTACGGAAGATATCTCCTTTGTTTTCGCCGAAAGCATTCAGGTTAACATCGAAAGTCTTTTTATAATCAGGAAGAATACGCTTTTCGTACACATCAACTTCTCTGTATTGAGCCTGAAGATCGAGCATTGTATTTTTAATCATACTGCTGGTTTCACGAACCATATTTGTACGTTCTCGTTCCATTGCTTTAATTTCATAATCGATGGCTTTTACTTCTGATTTATAGCCTTTAGATGCCCATGGAACTATTGGAAGTTTCATGCTGGCCATAGCACTATACATGTAAGTGCCATCCTGCATACGCATGTTCTTGAAGCCAAAGCCAAACATAGGTTTAGCCATTGTTTGTGCCACTTTTTGGTTTAAACGCATACTGGCAATATCATTGCTCATACGTTGAATATCACTTCGGTTATGCATTACAAAGGATGTATCATACTGACTGATTTGCTCGGTGTACCTGTTTAATGCAAGCGAAGTATCTACCTTAAAATCATCAGTTAATGGCCGGCCCATTAAATAATTCAACGTTGATCGAGATTGTTTGATCATACTTTCTTCCTTGATCTTCATGGATTCAAGACTGCTTATTTTGGCTTTTGCATTATAAATCGTTGGCAAATCTGATTGAGAATATTGTAGTCGTGCCTCCGCAATTTTTATTAGCAACTCCAACATTTTAGACTGTTCCTCAATAACTTTTAAGCGCTTAACACTAATTAATTCAGTATAGTAAGCTGCTTTAGCCTGAGCAAAAAGCTTGTTTTTAAGTGTTTCGTAATCGTTCTGATTTTGATTTCTGAATGATTTATAATATTCAGACTTAGCTTTTTGATTAGCGAAATTAGGCAACATCTGATCGACGTTGACCATAAACATTTTTCGTGCAGCGCCATCCATTTGCATTTCGCTAGGGTATGGGAATTCATCTAATCCCACTGCAATAGTAGGAGCGTCCCAAGCCTTTGACATGTTACCCATTTCAATATTAGCCTTGGTGCTATATTCAAACTTCTGTAACCCGGGATTGTTAGCCGTAATACTATCAAGCACAGCTCTTAACGGTACAACCGATTGAGCATTTGCAGTTAAAGCAAATCCTGTTAAAATGATGAATAACCATATGCTTGTCATGCTGAGGTACGAAGCATCTTTAACAAAAATGCCCGGGAACTTACAGATTCTTCGTTTCTCAGGATGACACTGCATTATTAAATTTCTTTGCGTCTTAGCGCCTTTGCGATTGTATTTAATGTTTAACATTGAGCACCTCCACTTTTCCATGTTTTTTTAACTCATGTTCTTTAGTCATCTCAAAAATGATTGGAGTAACCAATAACACGTGAATTGTTGATGTGATCATACCACCGATCATCGGTAAAGCAATTGGGAGCATCAGGTCGATACCTGTACCATGACTCCAAAGAATAGGAATAAGACCGAATAAGGTAACCGAAACAGTCATTAATTTAGGACGAAGACGTTTTGCAGAGCCTTCGATTACATAATGACGTAGTTCTGAAATTGAAACCGAAGCGCCTTTTTCTTTTACCATTTTCTGCATAGCCTCATCAAGGTAAACTACCATCAGCATACCCGTTTCAACGGCAACGCCAAACAAGGCAATGAAACCAACGGCAACAGCCACAGAAATATTCATTCCCCAGAAATACACCAGGAAAACACCTCCGATTAAAGCAAAAGGAACGCTTAACATGGTGATTATGGCTTCTTTCATCTGGTTATAGGTCATGTACAGGATGAAGAAGATGATCACTAACACGATCGGAACAATTATCGATAATGTTTTAGTGGCTCTCAGCTGATTTTCCCATTGTCCGCTCCAATCGATGTAGTAACCTTTAGGAAGGGTAAGGGTTTCATTCAGTTTTTGGATGGCATCGTTAACTGTATTACCCAAATCGCGACCGCGAACGTTAAATAATACCGTTCCTCGCAGCATGGCATTTTCCGAATTGATCATGGCAGGGCCATTTTTAATGGCTACATCAGCTACCGAAGAAAGTGGAATAGGTCCGTTAGCGGTTTGAATTAGTGTACGCTTAATATCTTCGATACTGCTTCTGAAATCCTGAGCCAGACGCACGCTTACACTATAGCGTTCTCGACCTTCAACGGTATTGGTAATATTCATTCCTCCCAAGGCGCTTTCAACGATCATGTTAACATCATTAACACTCAAACCATAGCGTCCCAGTTCAGCTTCCTTGATTTTTATATCGAGGAATTTACCACCTGTAACTTGCTCGGGGTACAGATCTGCTATACCTTCAACATCTTTCAACGCTTTTTCGATTTCACGCGAAATGGTATAGATCGTATCCAGGTTTTGCCCGTATACTTTTACACCTACATCCGTTCTGATTCCGGTAGAAAGCATGTTAATGCGGTTGATAATAGGTTGAGTCCAACCGTTGGTTACACCCGGAATTTGAAGCTTGGCGTTAAGCTCTGCAATAATATCATCTTTTGTTTTGCCCTTGCGCCACTCACTTTGTGGTTTAAGCAGGATAATACTTTCGATCATACTCATAGGAGCATTATCAGTAGCGGTATTCGCTCTTCCAGCTTTTCCTAATACATTTTTTACTTCAGGTACAGACATAATGATCTTGTCCTGAACCTGTAAGATTCGTTTAGCTTCCGAGTTAGAAACATCAGGAAGTGTAACAGGCATAAAGAGCAACGATCCTTCATCCAATGGAGGCATAAATTCTCGACCCAATCCCATAATCATCGGAACAGAGATGCCTAACGCCAGAATGTTAATTCCTAAAACGGTTTTTTTCCACTCCAGACACCATTTTAAGATGGGCTCATAGATGCGGTTAAAGAAATTACTGATCGGGTTTTGGCTTTCCGGTCTCATTTTTCCTTTAAGGAAAAACGTCATCATTACCGGAACAAAAGTAATAGCCAACACCACAGACGATAGCATTACCAATGTTTTGGTCCATGCTAACGGATGGAACAGTTTACCTTCTTGTCCGGTTAACAGGAAAACCGGAAGGAACGATACAATAATAATAATGGTTGAATACACCACTGGTTTACCCACCTGGCGGGCAGATTTTTCAATGATTGAGATACGCTCTTCTGTTGAAAGTTTACGAACATCACGCATGATCATCTCCTCCTTCCTCTGTTAAATGACGGTAGGCATTTTCTACCATTACAATTCCATCATCTACAATAACCCCAATGGCAATTGCGATTCCGCTTAATGACATAATATTTGAAGTAATACCGAAGTATTTGATTGCAATAAAACTTAATAAGATTGAGATTGGGATATTGATCATTACCACCAGTGAACTACTGAAATGGAACAAGAAAATGATAATGACAATACATACCAGTATGATCTCTTCGATCATGGTGTTTTTAAGGCTGTTGATGGCTGCTTCAATCAAATCGCTACGATCGTAGGCTACTTTAAACTTCACCCCTTTAGGAAGTCCTTTCTCCACCTCTTTCATTTTCTCTTTCACTCTGTTGATCACGGCATCGGCATTTTCTCCGTAGCGCATTACAACAATTCCACCTACAACTTCACCATTACCGTTTTCTTCAATAATTCCTAAACGGGCATCACCACCCATTTGCACAGTGCCAATATCTTTTACTCTTACCGGAATAGTGTTTCTGGTGGCAATGGTCATGTTTTCGATGTCACTGATGTTTTTTACATAACCCAATCCGCGCACGATGTAGCCGGTTCCATTCATTTCGAATACACGGCCTCCAACATCATTATTGTTGTTTTTGATGGTGTTTAACACATCCATCAGTGTTAGTTTGTAGTAGTTTATTTTATTAGGGTCGATAGTTACCTGATATTGTTTTTGAAAGCCACCATAAGAGGCTACCTCACTTACACCAGGTACGTTTTGCAGCGCAAATTTCACATACCAGTCTTGTAAGGCACGCAGCTCACCCAAGTCATAACCTGGAGCGTCTAATGTATACCAAAAAATATGGCCGACACCAGTACCGTCGGGACCAAGGGTTGGAGTTACACCCTCTGGAAGTGAACGTTGAGCAGAATTAAGACGCTCCATCACACGTGTACGAGCCCAATAAATATCCACGTTGTCTTCAAAAATTACGTAGATAAAGCTCATTCCAAACATGGATGCAGCACGCACATCTTTTACTTTGGGCATACCTTGCAGATTGGTGACCAAGGGGAATGTTACCTGGTCTTCCATAATTTGCGGGCTTCGGCCCATCCATTCTGTATAAACGATAACCTGATTTTCCGACAGGTCAGGGATTGCATCAATCGGTGTATCCTGCATGGAGAACCAACCGAAAATGGTTAATCCTATCGTTGCAATGATTACAATGAACCGATTTCGCATAGACCACGAAATAATGGCTGAAATCATGTATTAAATTTGAAAATTTTAGAATAGGAGAATTTGAAAACTTGGATATGAAATGATCCAAATTCTTAATTAATCACAATAAGGAAGGTATCCTTATTTGAGTAAGGGAAATTAATTTAAATACGGAAGTTTTGAAGCAGAATAAACCGCGCGACGGGGAGGTCGGGTGGTGAGGTGTTCAGGTAAACAGACTGCTCATTAGCATCTGTCAGTATCCCTAATGAAGTAATTACAAAAGAAATCGCAAAATGGACACTTAATAAAGGTGCTTTAAACTCATGATGAATTTTAAGGAAGTTATCTTCTACCTTTACCAGTTTAGCCTCATCCTTGCAGCAATCTTTCATCGGTTTTTCTTCCGGTTTATTGCAGCAGCATTTCTTTTGTTCTTGAAAATCAGTCGACGTTACCTTTTTGCCACAATAATGCGCATACACAGGTATTCCTGCATTCAGTAGCAGAAATAAGAAGGTAAAGCATAATATGAGCACTCGTTTCGTCATAACTACAAAAATAGAAAATTTCTTTTCGGTAAAACAATACTTGCTACCCTTGTATTGGTAACAATATAGTTGATTATTAGTTATCAATCAAATAACGGCAATGATTTATTTGTTTAAAAACAAAGATCATTGCCGTTTTGGTATGGTTAAAGCAGATTAAAGTATTTCTGCTTTGTAGCCAACTTCTGCAAGTGCTTTTTCAACTTGTTCAGGAGTTACATCTCCTTCAACCGATAAAACTTTGTCGGGACTAGTCAAGTCAACTTGCCAGTTTTCTTCAGCTGTTAATGCGTTTAATTTTGGAGTTACGGTTGCAATACAACCACTGCATTTGATATTGGTTTTAAATTTTAACGTGTTCATTTTATTTAGATTTTAGATATGGGATTTGAGACTTCTTATATCCCGTGTTATATGTATTGTTATTAATTGATTGACTTTTTTGATTTGTGTCATGCTGAGGAACGAAGCATCTGTAGATTAAAGCACTTAGCTTACAGATCCTTCCTGCGTCAGGATGATAAGCGTATGTTAGGCTTCGACTGCTGATTTTAAATTTTGAAATATGCGATTATAGTTAGTTAAATCTCAAATCTCACACCTAACAAGATTAAATCCTTTTCCGCTGCAATCTTAAACTATTAGTCACCACAGACACTGAGCTTAAAGCCATTGCTGCTCCGGCAAACATTGGGTCTAATTGCCATCCGAAAATTGGATAGAACAAGCCGGCTGCTAATGGAATTCCAACCAGGTTATAGATGAACGCCCAGAATAAGTTTTGGCGTATGGTTCGAACGGTGAATGTTGATAAGTGTAATGCCTTAGGAATCTGACGTAAGTCAGAAGAGATTAAGGTTATTTTAGCAACATCCATGGCAATGTCTGCACCTTTACCCATTGCTATACTTAAGTCGGCTTGAGCAAGGGCAGGAGAGTCGTTAATACCGTCACCCGACATGGCTACAATTTTACCCTCAGACTGCAATTGTTTTACGAACGCGGCTTTATCAGTCGGCAATAAACCTGCTTTTACATGCTGAATGCCAGTTTGTTTAGCAACAGCCTGGGCTGTTTCCATATTGTCACCGGTTAACATATAAACATCCACACCTAATGCCTGCAATTCACTAATGGCTGCTTTTGAACCTTCTTTTATCTGGTCGGCAATGGCAACAAGAGCTACTACCTCTTTATCTACAGCGATGTAAGAAACGGTTTTGGCCTGTTGCTGTAATTGTTGAGCCTGATTCAATACTTCAGCTGTTATTGCAATTGAAAACTGATCCAGCAAAGCCTTATTTCCTGCTAATACTGTTTTGTCGTTAAATAGTCCTTTAAGTCCTTTACCTGAGATATTTTCAATGTCATCGGGATCGATGGATGAAACATCCTTTGCTTTTAAGTATTCTACAATTGATTTACCCAGCGGGTGTTCTGACCGTTGCTCAAGGCTTAAAACAAATGATGCATATTGTTCAGCATCCTTTTTTAACCAAATGAAGTCGGTTACTTCAGGCATTCCTCGGGTAATTGTTCCTGTTTTATCAAGTACAATTGCATTCACCTTACGGGCAATTTCAAGACTTTCAGCATCCTTAACCAAGATTCCATTTTCTGCACCTTTACCAACACCAACCATTAGTGCAGTTGGGGTTGCTAAACCTAAAGCACAAGGACAAGCAATGGCTAATACAGCCACCAAGGCTGTAATGGCATGGTACCACGGGTCTTTTTGTCCAAAGAACATCCATGCAGCAAATGAAGTGATAGCAATCAACATCACAATAGGAACAAAAATGCCGGATATTTTATCCACCAGCTTTTGAACAGGGGCTTTACTACCCATTGTTTCTTCTACATGTCGGATAATTTGGCCCAGCAACGTTTCTTTTCCTACTTTTTCTGCTTTGAACTTAAAGCTGCCTTGCTGGTTAATAGTTCCGGCAAAAACCTTATCATCAATGGTTTTGGCTACAGGTAATGATTCTCCTGTAATTGTACTTTCATTAATGAATGACGATCCTGAAATCAGGGTTCCGTCAACAGGAATCTTTTCACCAGGTTTTACAATGATGATCTGGTCCGGGTGAACATCATCAATAGAGATCTCTCTTTCCGTTCCATTATCGTCAATAGTTACCGTTTTAGCTTGCAATCCCATTAATTTCTTAATAGCTGAAGAAGTTTTTGATTTGGAGCGTTCTTCCAGTAATCTACCAACGAGGATAAACGTTACCACAACGGCTGCGGATTCATAATAAACCGGTGTATGTTGTCCTATACGATGTAATAAATGTGGAAACAGGGTATTGATGGCACTGAAAATGTAAGCTACACCACTACTTAGTGCTACCAGGGTGTCCATATTAGCTGCGCCAATTTTTGCCTGTTTGTAAGCATTAATAAAGAACTGTTTTCCGAAAACAAACAGTACGATTCCGGTAAGTACCATCATAATCCAGTTGCCGGGTTGCCAATGCATAAAGAACATACCGATTACAAAAACCGGAAATGTAAAGATGCCGGCCCAGATGGTTCGCTTTTTCAACTGTTCATATTTCAGTTCCTGCTGTTCGGCTTGTTCTTCCGAAGCCTTTTCTGTTATCAGTATGTCGTATCCGATAGACTGTACTGTTTTTTTTAGTAGATCAGGATTCGTCTTATGGTTATCGTATTCAACAGTAACAGAACTTGCTGCAAAGTTTACATCTGCTTTGGCTACTCCAGGAGTATTCCTTAACATGCTCTCGACGCTTACGGCGCACGACGCACAGGTCATCCCATCTACTGGAAAAATCTGTTTTAGAAGTTTGTTCGTTCCTGATGTATGTGTGATAGCTGTCATTGCTTTATGATTAATTATTACATTACAAATGTACTATCACTCCTATGCCTGGGACTTACATAATTTTGGAAAAGGTTTATAAGCTTTGAAAATTGGGGCTAAAGCCAAATGAATAAAATCCTAAAAGGGAAGGAATTATAATAAACTAAACTACTCTTTCCGTTCGCTAAAGCGGAACGGCAATGAAGCTCTTGTTATGATTGATAATGAATTTATTGAAGCTCTTTTTAAGATTGATAGTAATAATCAGTTGGCAAAGACTTCATTGCCGTTGACTTCAATCAACAGAGAAATGAAGCTCTTGTCATGATTGATAATAGCGATCGATAAAAAAAGACTTCATTGTCGTTGACTTCAGTCAACAGAGAAATGAAGCTCTTGATAAAAGTTATCGGTAAGCAGAGACTTCATGTCCGTTGACTTCAGTCAACGGACATGTATAAATGGGAATATGATCAACAATCAGATAACACTATCCAAAGGCAAACGCTTGGGAGCAAGCATCTTTTTGAATTCGCTGGGTGTTAAGCCAGTTACCTTCTTAAATTGTGATGAAAGGTGAGCAACACTACTATAGTTTAAGCGGTATGAAATCTCACTTAATGTAAGCTCATCGTATAACAAAAGCTCCTTTGCTTTTTCGATGCGCTGAAGAATCAGGTATTTCTCAATGGTGATTCCTTCAAAAGAAGAAAATAAATTACTTAATGCACTGTAATCCGTGTGTAAAGCTGATGAAAGATATTCCGAAAGGTTTGTCTTAAGGTTAATTCCTTTTTCATCCTGTACCAATTCAATGATTAAAGCTTTAATACGCTCAATTAACTGCGTTTGTTTGTCTTCCAAAAGTTCAAATCCATTTTCTTCTAGGGCAGATTTTATTTTTTGCAAAGCCTGAGGCTGTAATTCTTCTTCAAACTCAATTTCACCTAACTTAACCTCTTTAGGGTTTAAACCAAGATTATTCAATTCATCATTAACCACTTTAATGCAGCGGTTACAAACCATATTTTTTACATGTAAGATCATGATACTATGTTAATTCAAATTCCTGTAGTTGTCCTTTATCCTCAAAAATAACTTTTGTATAGAAAACTGACGACTTTTTATCGGTAGGATACCAGGCTCTATCTTTCTGAACGATGATAAATAATCCGTTATTGTCGCCTAGTACTGTAAAATCCGGCAGAGGAGGCTGTTTAGAGAAAAACTGTAAATCATATTTAGCAACAAGCTTGTTACTGGTATCGTTTACGTTATCTGTTACAATACCAACCTCGCTTACAGAAAGCACCGCCGAAGCGTTAAATGCTGCTGTGGTTTCAACATGATTATCGTATCGGGTAATAAACTCAAGAATATTTCCATTGCTGTCAAAAAAATAGAACGACTTGGCATTCCAACGTACAAAATCCGCTATTTTACTTTCCGGAGTAACATTTAGGATTTCAGCTTTTGGGGCTAACCACGTAAAAGCCTCATCAAAAGTGTTGTTAGGAATATCAAAGGCCAGGTGATAAACAGGATTGATAATTGATGTCGTAAGAGAAAAACGAAGGATAGTTTGGTTAACCGAAAATGAAACATGTTGCAGATCTTTTTCAATGATGGTAAAACCTAACAAATCACTATAAAAAGCCGCTGTTTTCTTTAAATCGTTAGTTAAAATATGTACTTCTTTGATGTTCATCAGTCATTAGCTTTTAGCCATTAGCTCTTAGCCCTAATAGATATACCCACATTGGTAGCTGTTTGTTTGATAGTACATATTTAACTGCATTTAAAATACTACAAGTAAAAACTCACTAAAAGCGAAAGCCTAATAGCTAAAACCTAAAAGCTATTAGCTAATTTAAGCGATTCATTTCAATACTAATTTATGAAGCTAATTAAAGTCTGTTTGTTTAGTCTGGGTACGTTCTTCTCTTTTTACTCCTATAGTCAGGAACTCTATAAATCGGTCAATGTGAAGGCTGCGATAGAAAAAGGCACACGGTCAGAAAATGGAAAACCGGGTTCGAACTACTGGCAAAACAAGGCTGACTATAAAATGAAGATCAATTTTGATCCTCAAACAAAGGTGTTAAGCGGTGAAGAAACCATCACCTATTACAATAACAGTCCGGATTCACTAAATAATGTTGCTATTCGTTTGTATTCTGATCTATATAAAAAAGGAGTAGAGCGAAATGTAACTATCGACCCAAAAGATGAAAATGATGGTGTTACCATAGAGGCGGTTAGGATTGGTAACGAGGAGATTAATGAATTTAATAATACACGGAAAATTGTTCGTAGTGGAACCAATATGTATTTGACACCCGCAAAAGCAATTCAGGCAAAAAGTGTTCAAACTATTTATATTAAATGGCATTATACAGTAAATACAGGCTCGCAAATGAGAACCGGGGCGGTTGATGAAACTTCTTATTTTATTGCTTATTCATTTCCGAGAGTGTCTGTTTATGATGATGTAAATGGTTGGGATTATTGGAGTTATAAAGGAACCCAGGAGTTTTATAATGATTTTGGCGATTTTGATGTAGAAATTACAGCATCTAAAAACTATGTGGTTTGGGCCACCGGCGAATTACAAAATGCTACAGATAATTTGAGTGCAACCGTTTTAAAACGTTTAAAATCAGCAGCCATTACTAATAAAAATGTTCATGTAATTGATTCAACAGATTATAAAAAAAATAACGTTTTTGCGGCTAATCCAACAGGTAGCTGGAAGTTCAAAGCTAAGTATGTACCTGACTTTGCCTTTGCGCTTAGCGATCATTATTTATGGGATGCAAGTAGCGTACTTGCTGATTCGGTAACCAAGCGCAGGGTAATGGTGCATACTGCTTATAATAAAAAACACCATGATTATTTTGAAGTGCAGGATATTGCCAATAAATCCGTGGAGTTAATGAGTCATCATTATCCGGCGATTCCATTCCCTTATCCTCAAATTACTATTGTTGACGGAACCGATCAGATGGAGTATCCGATGATGGTAAATGATAACCCAACTCAAACACGTAAGGATGCGGTTCAATTAGTTTCTCATGAAGTGTTTCACACCTATTTTCCTTTTTACATGGGAATTAATGAAACAGCCTATGCATGGATGGATGAAGGTTGGGCAACAATTGGCGAATCGATATTATCTCCTATGATGGGAGAGGCTGAAGATGATGGGATTTACAGTAAAACCCGATATGAAAATATATCCGGTACTGATGCAGATATGCCATTGATCACCAATACTAAATATTATGATGAACGGGCTTACATAACTAACTCTTATGGTAAAGGGGCATTGTGTTATCATACATTGCAGAATATGTTGGGCGATAAACTGTTCTTTAAAGCGTTACATCAGTATATGGACAACTGGAATGGTAAACATCCGATCCCTTATGATTTCTTTAATAGTTTTAATGCAGCTACCGGAAAGGATTTAAACTGGTTTTGGAAAGCTTGGTTCTTTGGCTGGGATTATCCCGATCTGGCAATCAAGAATGTTTCAACTGCTAATGCTGAAAGTTCAGTAATTATTGAGAATAAAGGCGGACTACCAGTTCCTATTTATTTGACCATAGTTCTTTCTGACGGAAAGAAAATTGAGAAGCATTATACCGCGGAAGTATGGGCAAAAGGAAATAAAGAATTTGTTATCAGTGATAAATACGCTTCGGGCATTGCGTCTGTAGAAGTTGGAAATATTTATACGCCGGATAAATTTAAAGAAAATAACGTTTGGAAAGCAGTGAAATGATTTTGGTCATAAAAGATATATGATAAAATCCTGTCCTTTGGATAAAATTTATCATTAAACACAGTTGGCAAGGGTGGCATTTTTGCCGCCCTTGTTTGTTAATTGTAATCCGATGACTTGTAAAGAATTACTTGAAACGCTAAAGGCTCATGGTTGGGAAGAAATAACACAAAAAAGAAGTTATTTACAGTTGAAACATCCCGCCAAAATTGGAAAAATTACCATTCCGGTTCATTCGGGGGACATTCCTTTGGGTACACTTTTTAATATTAAAACAGGCTGGAGTCAGCTAAGTACCTTATTGTAATAACTATGAAAACGATTAACCTGGTTATAGAGCGTCAAGGGGGGCAATTTTGGGGGCGTACAATTATTGAAGACGACCTGTTAACAGATTATGCTGACACGAAAGAAGAGTTAAAAACTAAAATACACAATCTTGCCATCGACTTTCACGGTCAGGAATATCAGCATGTCAGATTTGATGTAGAGTACGATCTGGAAGCATTTTTCGATGAGTTTAAAGAATTGAAAACAATAGAAATTGCCCACATTACGGGCTTGGATCCTACACTTGTTCATCAATACGCTTTAGGCGAAAAAACGGCAACAGCTATTCAGGTTCAAAAAATAGAGGATGCTGTTCATGATTTGGGTAGACGATTGCAAGCAGTAAAACTCAATGGATAAAAAAAATGCCTGATTATTTCAGGCATTTTTTAGTTAATCAGGCTTTATCTTCAGTACATAACATTCCTTTATCTGCCGTAACAAAGGAGCGTTCATGTTCAATTTTTTCCATTATTGTAGGTTCTTGCACCTTTGCTAAATTTTTCTTTGCTCTAACCTGGTTACCTTTATTTACCAGCATCACCCCAAATAAAATAATGACTAGTGCAAATATCTGAATCATTGTGATCGGTTCATCAATAATCAACCATCCCAATAATACAGCAACAGAAGGGTTTACATACGCATAGGTACCCACTTGTGCGGGTGTTTTTACAGAAAGCAGCCAAACATAAGATAAATAGCCTATTAATGATCCGAAGGTAATTAAGTAACCCAATGCAACCCATGATTTTGTGGTGGTTTGTGACCAGTCATACGTATGGAATTCGCCACGGGAAAAGGCAACAAGTAAAAATGCTACACTTGCTACCAGCATTTGAATGCTAACTTTCATTAATGTAGAGCCTTCTGTAGGTGAGTATTTGGTAAATAAAGAGCCTGCAACCCATGCGATAGATCCACTTAGTAATACGAGTAAACCCATAAACTGTTTAGGGTCGCTTAACGAAAAGTGAGCTTCCTTACCTCCACTCGAAACCAAAAGAATTACCCCTGCAAAACCAACGAGCAATCCAGCTACGATTGCCATATTGGTGAATGAATTCTTCCATTCGCGTTTATCTAATAACGTCATCCATAGTGGTGCACCGGCTACCACAATTGCTGTAATATTGCTTGGAATATATTGTTCAGCCCAAATTACAGCCCCATTACCCCATAATAAGAGGATTAAGCCTGTGATTCCGCTTTTAATAATGGTAGATCTGGGGGGGAATTTTTCTTTCTTATAAATACACCACGAAAGCAATAACAGGCCCGCAACTAGAAAGCGCAAGCCACCCATTAACATAGGAGGAATGCTTTGTATGGCAACCATAATTCCCAAATAGGTTGATCCCCATATGATATAAATTGCAGCGAAGGCAGCTATAACAAGCGCTTTCGATGGCTCATAGTTGTTGTCGATCGTTTTCATTTTGAAGATTTGGTATTGTTAGTTGAGTTGTTTCTTTTAGTGTTTCCAGAACGATGGTGGTCCGGGTTGATAAAATACCGGAGACTCGGCCCAGTTCTTCTCGCATCCATTTAACCAGCGATTGCGAATTTTCAGTCCTGATCTTTATTAAATAACAGTCGTCGCCGGCAATATGATGCACCTCTTGAATTCCTGGAAGCTGAACAATAGCTTCATCTTGGTTACAGTCGCATGGTGCCGAACTTGTTTTAATAAATACAAAGGCTAATAATCGTTGATTGAGAGCTAAAGGGTTTATCCGTGTAGTGTAGGATTGAATTATTCCCCTTTTTTCGAGTTTACGGACCCGTTCCAGCATGGCAGAAGGAGCCATTCCTAAACTTTTTGCAAGATCTGCATTAGACATGCATGCATTATCTTGTTTAAGAGCGAGAATTTTTAAATCAATATCATCTAATTCAAACATGAGTAAAACAGAATATTATTCATTAAATATATGTAAAAACTGAATAATATACAATAGCATATGTAAAAAATCGAATTAAATAATTTAATGGGAATTTAAATAGATCAGGTAGGTATAAAAAACAAGGAACTTCGACCGGGGAGATGCGAAGTTCCTCACAACCAATTTATGTATTATGAATATGTCTCAAAGATAGTGTAAATAATACACTAACTCCAAATATTTTTGAAAATATTTTTAAAAAAAATTAAAAACTAAAATAAGGGTTTATTGATTGATGTTGTGATTAACAAAAATTAACCGTTTTGTAAAGAAGTTTCACAAAGGTTAAAGCCTTGAATTAGAATTTTTTAGAAACACCTAAAGATAAATGCCATTATACCCCAAAAACAATTTCACCAATGACATCCCAACTGGCTCCGTATCTGAAAAAACAATCAGTTGAATTGGAACTTTTTCCGGTTGAGCCTTTATTAGGTTTCGAGTCGTGATAGAAATAACTGATTTCATGAGAGCCGATTAAATAAATGCGGGGGCGAAATTACAATTTTCTTCAAAAAAGAATAGATTAAAATGCTATTTTAAGGATATATATACCACTTATGGATATTTTTAGCATCATCGCTTTCTTATTGCTCATCTCAGCGATTTTTGCTTTTATCAATGTAAAGTACCTCAAGCTTCCTTAGGCGATTGGGTTAATGTTTATATTCGGTTGTTTTTCATTGCTATTGATTATTACTCACGCAGTGTTTACTCAAACGTTTTCTCTGGTAAAAGGGATGATAAGTGAAATTGATTCGGTAAAACGCTAATGCAAGTGTGTTATGTTTTATGGTGTTGGCTGTTCACTACGCACTGATTTTGAAAAACTGAAGGCACAATACCGTACCATTCTTTCTTTTTCTATCACCAGCACTATTATCTACAGTAATTATTGGTATGCTCCTATGGGTTATTTGTGATCTTTTTAATACGTCAATTGATTTTATGTACTGCTTATTGTTGGAGCAATTATTTCTCCTACAATACAAGAGTTTTACATTTCTTAAGATGCGATAAACTATTGGCTTACGTTAAATGGGGCTTATAATTATCTATTTCTACTGTTTATTAAACCTATGTCATTTACATGCGCATCACCTATAAGGTCATTATAGGCGTATGCTTTTTTCAGTTTATAGCAATTTCAGTCCATGCTCAACTTGCACCTATTTTTACAGCGTTTAAACCAGGTGCCAAGACGATCAACGATAGTTTGCCAGTGATCCAACTATGTTGGGTATAAATAATCTTGAAACACTAAAAAAGTAAGTCGATTGCCGTATTTTAGCATCCCCATCAGAAACATTTTACGGGTTATAACAGTCAATGTACGATCATCAGAATTCCACTTTTAAACTTGCTGTTCAATTTGTAAATCAAACCAACAGACATTTATTTTTAACGGGAAAGGCGGGGACAGGTAAAACCACCTTTCTGCGCTATATTCATGATCATACATCCAAAAAAACCATTATTGTGGCACCTACAGGAGTTGCTGCCATTAATGCCGGTGGTGTAACCATTCATTCTTTTTTTCAGTTGCCATTTGGGGCTTTCCTTCCGGTAAATAAACCTTTTTGGGGTAGTGAGAATGGCCAGTTTCATACGATTCATTCCTTTTTGAAAAATGCAAAAGTGAGCAGAGAGCGAAGGGAATTGATTCAGGAAATGGAATTACTGATCATTGATGAGGTAAGTATGGTTAGAGCTGATTTGCTTGATACCATTGATGCTGCTTTACGTCATATCCGAAAGAACCCTCAACCCTTTGGTGGTGTGCAGGTATTGTACATTGGTGACTTATTTCAGCTTCCGCCGGTGGTAAAAGACGGTGAATGGGCAACATTGAGACAATACTATAAAACACCCTTCTTTTTTGACGCAAGGGTAATTGAGCAAACAGCCCCGCTTTATCTTGAGCTTACCAAGATTTACCGTCAAAAGGATCATGTTTTTATTGATATTCTGAACAATATCCGAAATAGTATTGTATTGCAGTCTGATCTGGATCTATTGCACAAATACTACAAACCTGATTTTAAAGCACCCAGAGAAGAAAATTATATTACGTTAACTTCTCATACGGCCAAAGCAGATACAATCAACCGGACTGAATTGGAGCAATTATCAGGAGAAATCCGGACTTTCAAAGCTGAAATTATTGGCGATTTCGGAGAAAAGTCATTTCCTGCTGAAGAAGCCCTGGAGTTGAAAGAAAATGCGCAGATTATGTTTATCAGAAATGATAAAGGAGATAATCGACGATATTACAACGGGAAATTAGCAACTGTTAAAAGTATTGCTGCAGAAAGTATCGTTGTTCAGTTTGCCGACGGAACGGATATTGAGTTGGAGAAAGAGAGTTGGAAGAATATTAAATACCAGTTCAATAATGACGATGATAGTTTTGAAGAAAAGATAATAGGTGAGTTTAAACAATACCCTGTGCGGTTAGCGTGGGCAATTACCATTCATAAGAGTCAGGGATTAACATTTGAAAAAGCAGTTATTGATGCAGGCGCCTCTTTTGCTTCCGGCCAGGTGTATGTTGCATTGAGTAGGCTTACCAATATGGAAGGAATGGTTTTATTATCACCTATAAAGCCTGGTTCCATAACTGCCGATCGTTCGGTATTGGAGTTTTGTAAAAGTGGCGTTGAAGAAAGATTGCTGGAAGAACAATTTAAAGAAGACCGGAAACAGTTTGTTCATAGTCTGTTAGTAAAGACTTTTGAATGGGCAAAAGTGACTGATCGATTGGAATATCATTATAATGATTTTGCCAGGGGATTAGTTCCAGATAAGTCGGAGGCGGCATCCCTAGCCGAAAAGTGGTACCGAATAAGTGTTGAACAGAAAAATACGGCGGATAAATTTATCGCCCAATTGAATAATTTGATTGCCGAAGCACAATCGGCAGGTTATGAGCGATTAAAAGAGCGAATTGACAAGGCTGAACAGTATTTCAATACTTCATTGGATGAGATCATCTCCACACTCGGAGATCATATTAATGTTACCCGGAAGAAAAAGCGTACGACAAAGTATGTGAAAACGCTAAAGGAGCTGGAGGTGTTTCTAATAAGAAAAGCTGAATTGATCAAAGCTGCCCAACGCATTGCACATGGTTTAGCTTCAGGCGAGGAAACTGAAGAGTTGATTGAAGCGGCTCAAGTGAAGCATCCGGTTAAAGTTGAGCCGGAGCCTGAAACTCCTGAGAAAAAGAAAAAGGGTGATTCACATCGCATAAGTCTGGAGCTGTATAAAAACGGAAAAGCAATAACAGAAATAGCCTCAGAACGCGAAATGGCTGAAAGCACGATAGAAGGGCATCTTGCTTCTTTTATTGCAACAGGAGAAATAACCATAGAAGAATTGGTGGCGGCAGAAAAGCTTCCCGTCATATTAAATGCAATTAATGAAGTCGGAAGTAATTCGTTAGGAGTATTAAAAGAGAAGTTAGGAGCCGATTTTTCTTATGCTGATATTAAAGCTGTACTTGCCTATCATAAAACACGTTCGTCAACAACCTAATTTGTCGGAAATAACCCCTGAGTTTGTCGGATTTATACAATGCAGCTTTCACTATTTGAACGTAAGTTTGCATTAGACAATTTAACAGATAAACTTATGGCAACTCAAATTTTCGTTAATTTACCTATTAAGAATCTCGACGCGACAGTTGAATTCTTTACCAAACTTGGCTTTACTTTTAATGCACAGTTTACCGATGAAAAAGCAACATGTATGATTGTTGGCGAGAATATTTTCTTCATGCTTTTAGTAGAGAAATTCTTCCAAACATTTACTAAAAAAGAAATCTGCGACGCTAAAAAAAGCACTGAGGCAATTCTGACAATCTCTGTTGAAACAAAAGCAGAAGTAGATGAAATGATCAATAAAGCAGTAGCAGCAGGTGGAGCAATTACGGGTGATCCTCAAGATCACGGATGGATGTACGCAAGAGGTTTTTACGACCTTGATGGTCACCATTGGGAAATTATGTTCGCAGACATGAGCCAATTACCACAAAGTTAATATTCGGGGAGTATTATAATTTATAGCAAACCAAGGAAGGCAGAAGTTTAGAAACTTCTGCCTTCCTTGGTTTAAGGGAATACCCTTCGTTCTACTAAGGCGATAAGTCAACATGTAAAAGATTTAATTACAAGGTCAAAATTTATTTAACTAATAATATATTAATTTGACTTTTAGTTTCAGGAGCTCTAATTTCGAAGTTTATTAATTAAAAAAGTATGACCGACAAATACCCAAGATTAATCGACAGATTTCAATCAACCTTTGTTGATGCAATTTTTGTTGTGATCGTAATGATCTGTATGTTCTCATTATTAGAGCAATTTGAAGATACACCAGGATGGATTCGCGGCACGCTTTTCATTATCCTTATTATTGGTTACGAACCCATTTGTGTTGCTAATGGCTGTACATTAGGTAATTATGTAAAGAAAATCAGAGTAAGACAGCACGCCGACAATACACAAAAAATAAGTTTTGTGAAAGCCATACTTCGTCAGATAATTAAATTATCGTTGGGATGGCTGTCATTTATTACTGTTTTTAGTAATAACGAAAGACGTGCAATTCATGATGAGTTATCAGGCAGTGTAATGATAAGGGTTTGATAAAAACAGTGTTAAAGATTAGCTAGTCGTTCCAGAATAATTAATGTCCCCATAAGTCGACATCTTGAAGAGTTAATGTCCCATCGGGACAAAAGATCGGTAACAAAAAAGACCTCAATAATATCTATAGCCCCTTTAGGGGCTAAACTTTCCGATGGCTACTAACGTTGGCTTTCTACTAAACCCGAAAAATATCAATTGTGATATGCAAAAGCTTGCATCACAAGTGCAAAACGTTAATCTTTATATTCAGCATAAAATCTATTAGCTCGTGAAAAGTATTCTCTATTTGCTTCTAACGATTTTCTTTATCCCGTTTATTGTATTAACGGGTTGTAGTGAACGTAAAACTGATAATGCTGCTAAAGCTTATAAATTTTGGACAGGAACTCATCCTCCTACTGATGTAAAAGTTATTGCAGGTAGCTTTTGGGAATCAGCACATTGGTCAAAAGAGTATATTGTTTATCTTGAGTTACAAACTACAAAGCAATGGCGGAAAAAATTTGTAAGCGACAATAAATTGAAGAAAAGTAACGGAGGCGAAAATATCCCTAGCGATGCTCCTAAATGGTTTAAACCTGGCAGAAATTGTATTGCTTGGAAATCACCTGATGATGACCAAGGTTCCGTTTATTATATCGATTCGCTAACTGGTAAAATGTTCATTTATGAAATTCAACTTTAATGACGATGAATATTTCCTTTAAAACAGTAATCTGGCAGCAACTAGGTGCAGCCATTGATATGCTTGAAAATGCCATTAGTATGTGTCCTGAGACGGTTTGGGATGATGAAAGTCAGTTTTGGTACATTGCCTATCACTGTATTTTTTACCTTGATTACTATTCAACAGAAGAGCCACAATATTTTTCCCCTCCCGAACCCTATACATTGTCGGAGTTTGATCCTGAAGGCGCCATGCCCGAGCGGGTGTATAGCAAACAAGAATTACTCGATTATCTCCACTATGGTCGTCAAAAAGGACGACAACTGATTAGCGGTTTAACGGATGAAATCGCAGCCAAACGATTTGTTAATGAGTACAGAGATTACAGCATCCTAGAAGTTATACTTTATAACATGCGTCATATTCAGCATCATACCGCACAGTTAAATTTGTTATTGCGACAAAAGATTGATGATGCACCAAAATGGGTGTCAGTGGCAAAAGATGCCTTATTATAAGCTTAAGCTCGTTTGAAACAGACCTAATTTTTACAGTTTGGTATAAGAAAGAATGCACTTGGTATAAAATCAAAAAACGCTAAGAAGAGCGCCGATACTTTTGGTTAAAATTTAAATCATGAAAGTATCAAATGCACTCTTGTTGTCGGCTTTTTTAGTGCTGACAAGCACCGCCTGTAAGAAAAATGATAAAGACATTGAACCTCCTAAGGATAACTTTAAGGATCTTCCGGCAATGATTCAAAAGATCGTTGACAAGAACAAGTTCCCGGGATTATCAGTTGGGATAGTGAAAAATGATAAACTCCAGTGGAGTCAGCAGTTTGGAAAAGCCAACATCGAAACCAATACCAACGTAGATCAACAAACCGTCTTTAAAGTCGCTTCAGTGGCTAAGCCGGTAACCGCATTGGTTTTACTGAAGTTAGTAGAAGAGAAAAAAGTTAACCTTGATGAGGATATTAACAACTATCTGTCGTTTACTGTTCACAACCCTCATTTTCCTAGCGAAAAAATAACACTTCGTCATATTCTTACGCATACCTCAGGAATAAATGATCTGGTTTACAGAGAGCGTTTATTAGAGGATTTTGTAGTGTTGGATAAAGATCATCCTTTGCCACTTACCGAATTTTGCAAAGAAATGCTCAGTGTCAACGGATCATATTATGATCCAAAAAGCTTTGATGCAAACAAACCAGGAACCACATTCAATTACAGCAATGTAGCTGTTTCACTGGTTGGGTGTGTTGTTGAACATGTTAGCGGTAAAAGTTTTGAGACTTATAGCAAAGAAGTGTTGTTTAGGCCATTGGGTTTGCAAAATACATCATGGCATATTTCATCCTACGATAAAAAACGATTGGCCATGCCTTATGATGAGGATCTAAAGCCTTACGGAATATATTCATTAGTTGATTTGCCGAGCGGAGGATTAAATACTAATGTAGTTGATCTATCGAAAATATTAAGCCTTGTTATTCAGGACGGAAAGGCTAATGGTAAACAGCTTTATGCAGCCTCTACCATTGCCGAAATGAAAAAAATACCATTCCCCAGTAGTCCGGATAAGGACCTTAGCGCTCACGCTTTGCTATGGGAGTATTTTAAACCGGGTAAATATAAACTCGGAGGTTATAATGGCAGCATGTTCGGAAGCAATGCCTTTATGTGGTATAATGCAGAAACTAATGTCGGAGCTATTATTTTGGTTAACAGTGATTTCAAAAATCAGGAATCTATGGATGATCTTATTTCGCTCCTTGATGAGTTGATATCGAGAGGTATCTCTGCTAAGTAATTTAATTGTTTCGGTTTTTCAATGTTGTTAGTAGGGTGCCTTCTGGTTAAGGCGCCCTTTATTTTAGTAGTACCTTGCCTTTGAAATATTCCTCAAAAAAGGCATCTCTGTAACTGTTGCCAATTGGTATTTCATGCTCATTGATATAGGCAAAATTATTATCAAGGGATGTTATTTGATTAGCATTAACAATGAAAGATTTGGCTATCCGGTAAAAATTAGCAGGTAGCTGCTGTCCAATGGTTTTGATATTCATCGCAGTTATGATATTTTGTCCCTCTAAATGGATAATTACATAATCTTTGAGTCCTTCAATAAAAAGAATATCCTTCAAAATGATCTTATAGAATTTCCGATCTGATCTTACGAACATAAAATCATCTTCAATGGATTGAACGCTATTCTGCTTTTCACTAGATTGAATCAGTCCGAAATAAGAAACAGCTTTCTGGACAGCTTTTTCAAATCGTTTGGGTTCAATGGGTTTTACCAAATAGTCGATCGCATCTAGCGCATAACTGTCAACCGCATACTGTGCATAAGCGGTTGTAAAAATGATTAATACATTATCAGACAGCAAGGCTGCAAAATCCAGCCCGTTTTGCTCTGGCATATTAATATCTAAAAATACCAGGTCTATTTTATGCGATTTGATAAACTCTGCCGCCGCCAACGGATTGTTAAAGGAGCCGGAAAACGTGAGCTGATTAAAATTATCAGCCATCATTTGTATGCCATCCCGAGCTATTGGTTCGTCGTCAACAATTATATAATTCATAAAGGTAATTCAAGATTAACAATGTACTGGTTAGTTTGGTTCGTTGATTGAAGGGTGTGCTTATCCGCATAAATAAGCTCTAAACGCCTTTTTATATTGGTAAGGCCAATACCTCCAACAGTTTGTTTTATATTGTTTGAAGCTCCAACCGGGTTAATACATTCGAAATGCAATTCGTCACTTTCTACCCTAAAACGAATAGCTACAAAAGGTATTTCACTTGTTGTTACATTATGCTTGATCGCGTTTTCAACAAAGGGAATAAACAGAAAAGGAGGGAGCATTATTTCATTACTATTTCCATCAATTTCTATCGAGTAATTGAATTGATCGCGGCGTGTTTTTTCTAATTCAAGCAAATTCTTTAGAAATCTGATATCGGCTGAAAGAAATACTTTATCCTGTGTATTATCGTAGAGTTGATAACGCAGCAACTCAGAAAGTTTCAATAATAAATCTGAAGCTTTTTCGGTATCCCGGCGAATGAGTACATGGATATTATTTAGTGTATTAAACAAAAAATGTGGGTTAATCTGACTCTTTAAATGAGCCAGTTCAGAGCGTAGGCTGTTGCGTTCCAGCTGACCGATCCTGTAATTGTTAACGATCCACAGCTGAAATAATTTAATACTGCTTACAGCTGCAAGGAACAAGCAAATAAAAAAACTGAAGCCGATTAAATCCCAAAAAGATAAATTAAGATTGTCTCCTTCAGAAAATGTGGTAGCAACATAAAATCTGTCGAAAAG
The DNA here is from genome assembly GCF_000242635.2 of Solitalea canadensis DSM 3403. NCBI lineage: Bacteria > Pseudomonadati > Bacteroidota > Sphingobacteriia > Sphingobacteriales > Sphingobacteriaceae > Solitalea > Solitalea canadensis. The sequence continues at coordinate 2,997,702 of NC_017770.1, read as the reverse complement.
ATAAATAAGTGAAAAAAAACTAAGTATGATTCCGGATAAAACAAGAAGATACGCAGCATACTTATTCATGGTCAGGTAGTTAGGAACCAGCACATAGATATTCAGGTAAATAATGGAAGTGAAGAAAATGAAAAACAGGATATTAAGATAAAAATTGATGGTTGAACTCTCTTGTTCAGACAGTCCGACCTTTACCTGTATACCTCCATTTTGCAGAAAAAACATATTGGCCAGCACAAGTATCAATAAGCTATGTCGTACTATACGCCATTTTGAGCCAATCAGGAAATGTATAAACGGATTGTCGAGATAGTTTTCCTCTTGTTTATTCATAGTCATATTCAAAAATAGAGCTTAAAAACAGCATAATCGCTCCCCTAAGAAATATGTTACAGAAAGTTAATATTGGCATTAAGAAATTCGGCAAATCACTAATACTTGTCAGTATTATTTTATTAATGCAATTTTGTTGCAGGGATTGGTTGGGCTTAAAGAATAAATCATTATGCAACGAAGAAACACACCTGCTAAGCAAGAAATATTGTTGATGCTTCAAGATGCCCATTCGGCATTAAGTCAGGATATGATTGAGCAGCAAATGAAAGGAACAGTGGATAGGGTTACTATTTATCGGGTTTTAAATAGTTTTTGTGAAGATGGTATTGTGCATAAAATCGTTTCGGATGAAGGGAAAAACTACTTTGCCTTATGTACCGAATGCAAGGAAGGCCATCACGATCATGATCATTTTCACTTCAGGTGCCTGAAATGCAATAAAGTGGAATGTATGAGCGAACATGTTATTTTTAAACTGCCTGCTGGTTATACAGCGCAAAATGTTAATTGTTGGATTTCGGGAGTTTGTGATAGGTGTGCTTAAGAAAATTATGTTACACAGCCCCAGCCCCTCTCAAGAGGGGAATTTGCATAGAGAAAAATACCCCTAACCCCTAAAGGGGAACTTTAGATAAAAGCTCCTATTCTTAGCATTGCCAATTATTAATTGATAGACAATTAGTCTTGCACATCGCTTCAGAAATGAACCTAAATAAATATCCTGGTTCCTGAAAAACTATCCCTGAATTCTTTAGGGGTGCAGTTTTTCTTTTTCTTGAAGATACGGTTGAAGTTTGATATGTTATTGAACCCGCATTTATAAGCAATTTCTGCAACTGTTTGGGTACTGTCGATCAGCATACGGGTGGCATGTCCCAGGCGGATTTCGTTCAAACTGTCTATAAAGGTATTCCCTGTCCGTTTTTTAACAAACCTGCTAAATGAAACCTCCGGCATGCTTGCAATTTTTGAAACCTCCGCAAGCGTAATTTGCTTATTGTAGTTATTATTCATGTACTCAAACACTTTCTCAATTCGGCGGCTGTTGTAATTAAACTGCTCATTACTAAAACTGGCATCCGATAATGTGCGCATGTTTCTTGATGAAGAAAGATCGTGCAGGATAGACAATAACTCTAACACCGAGTCGAATCCACTTTTTTGATTAAGCGTTAAAATTCGGGGTTTTAAGCGTTCAATAGTTTCAGGTGAAAACAAAATGCCTTTTTGAGAACGTTCAAACATATTTCGTATTAAACTAAGCTGGTTACGTTTCATCAGTTTAGCATCAAACAGATCTTTATGGAACTGAATGGTTACCTCCGTAATTTCTTCACTCTCACATTGATGAGTAAACCAGGCATGACAAAGGTTTGATCCCACAAAAACCAGTTCGGCATCATCAATAATATCAATGTGATCGCCAACTATTCGCTTTGCACCTTTTGCATTTAATATTAAGTTTAGCTCGTACTCCTCATGATAATGCAACGGGAAGTCGAATTCTTTCTTAGTCCGTGAGAAAATGGTGAAGCAATCGTTCTGCGTTAACGGTGTTATTTCTCTGATGATGTTATTATTCATAGTATAAAGGTAAATAAATATAATACTATTTGTCAATATATGAATAGTACATGGTAAAAATAGTATAGCCTATATATTGTGATTATCTACTAAATATCAGCATAAAATGATATATCAATACAAATAAATGTTAAAAAAATATTAATTATTATTTGAAAACTAATTTAGTTTTGATGCAACCAATTTATCGGACAGATCCGAATTATGTATTAATGAAACACCTAAAAAAAATAGCTTTATCTGTAATTGCTGCTTCAGTGTTAAGTGCTTCATGCACAGCTCAAAAGGTGGTTACGGCCGATAAAAAAGCAAGTGCTAAAACGCAAGCGTTGTATGCTAATCTTCAAAAATTGACGGATACTTATACATTATTTGGTCATCAGGATGATCTTGCTTACGGTGTTGGATGGAAATTTGAAAATGGCCGCTCTGATGTGAAAAGTGTCATAGGTTCCTATCCAGCTGTTTATGGCTGGGATATCGGACATATAGAACTGGATAGTCTCAAAGAACTGGATGGTGTTCCTTTTGAAATGAGCCGGAGATTTATGGTTCAAGTTTATGAACGCGGCGGTATTAATACCATCAGCTGGCATTCAACGAATCCGGTAAATGGAAAATCAGCTTGGGACACTACCGAGCACTCGGTTAAGCAACTGATCCCTGGCGGAGCAAAACATACAGCTTTTAAAAATAGCCTTGATAAAGTTGCCAAATTCCTAGTCAGCCTAAAAACTGCTGACGGAACGATGGTTCCTGTAATTTTCCGCCCTTTTCACGAGCATACCGGAAGTTGGTTTTGGTGGTGTAAGAATACTTGTACTCCCGAAGAGTTTAAGTCGCTCTGGAGATTTACTGTTGACTATTTAACGAAAACAAAGAAGCTGAATAACCTGCTTTTCTCCTACTCTTCGGCTGATTTTAATTCCAAAGAAGATTTCCTGGAGTATTATCCTGGTGATGAATATATAGATGTAGTAGGTTTTGATATCTATTGCTTCGACAATCAGGAGTTCTTTAAGGCAAAATTAGACAAGCAACTGGCGATTCTGCAGGAGGTGGCAAAAGAACATCATAAAATTCCGGCATTAACAGAAACCGGTTACGAACGTGTTCCGATGGCAAACTGGTGGACAGAAACTTTGTTGCCAGTTCTTTCGAAATACAATATGGCGTATGCATTAATGTGGAGGAACGACCGTAAAGAGCATTTTTATGCACCTTATCCCGGCCAGGTAAGTGCTGATGATTTTATTCGGTTTTATAATCATCCCAAAATAATGTTTCAGGATAAACTAACGCCGTTAAAAATTTATAAGTAACAATTAAAATAAACCCTCGCTCTCTATTGACCAATTTATTTTTATGAAACTTCAATTCATTGACATAGCAATCATCGTTGTGTATCTGCTTACTACGGTGGTTATCGGGCTGTGGTACAGAAAAAAAGCGAGAGAAAACAAAGAAAGTTATTTAATGGGCGGTAAGTCGCTGCCATGGTACAAGTTGGGGCTAAGCGATGCCTCAGACATGTTTGATATCAGCGGTACCATGTGGATGGTGAGCCTTTGTTTTGTGTACGGTATGAAAAGTATCTGGATTCCCTGGCTATGGCCGGTGTTTAACCAGGTGTTTTTAATGATGTTCTTATCAAAATGGCTACGCAGATCAAATGCCAATACGGGTGCTGAATGGCTGGCAACACGTTTTGGATCTGTTGGCAAAGGTGTAGGCCTATCACATAAGGTGGTAATCGCATTTGCCTTGTTAAGTTGTCTGGGTTTCCTTGCTTACGGGTTTGTTGGATTAGGAAAGTTTGTGGAGATATTTCTTCCATGGGATATGGTAAGACCCTATGTTCCTTTTGAAGTAGCACCGCAGTATGTCGCTCATTTTTATGGAATTGTATTTACCCTTTTTGCTATGTTTTATTCCATTCTTGGAGGTATGCACAGCATTGTGTTGGGTGATATGATAAAATACGCAATTATGACTGTTGCTTGTTTTTCAATTGCCATTATAGCCGTTATCAATTTAAGAGGAAACGAATTAAACGTACCACAAGAGTGGTATAGCCCATTCTTTGGAGCGCACCTCGACATGGACTGGTCGAAGATCATTGCCGATGTGAATGAAAAAATAAAAAGTGACGGCTATTCATTGTTCGGTATTTTCTTTATGATGATGACCTTCAAAGGGATTTTTGCCGCACTAGCTGGTCCTGCTCCGAATTACGATATGCAAAAAATCCTGTCAACGCGCTCGCCAAGAGAGGCTAGTAAAATGAGCGGTTTTGTTTCCATTATTTTATTGCCGATTCGTTATTCGTTGGTAATTGGTTTAACCGTTTTAGGTTTGCTTCATTACCACCAAATGAACTTAAAAGGTGTTGATGGAGTAATTGATTTTGAACGTATTCTTCCCGCTACCATCAATAATTTCTTACCTACCGGTTTAATTGGTTTGGTGTTAACAGGTTTGTTAGGCGCATTTATGGGCACCTTCAGCGGTACGTTAAATGCAGCACAAGCTTACATCGTAAATGATATTTACCTGAAATACATTAATCCAAACGCTTCAACCAAAAAGGTAATCTCCATGAACTACCTGGTAGGGGTGTTAGTAGTTGCTGTTGGAGTGTTTTTAGGATTCTTTGCAAAGGATGTAAACAGTATCCTTCAATGGATAGTGTCAGCTTTATATGGTGGATACATTGCTGCAAACGTACTAAAATGGTACTGGTGGCGATTTAATGCCAACGGATTCTTCTGGGGAATGTTAACCGGTATTGTTTCCGCATTGGTATTTACCCGCTTCTTCGAAGGAATCGAATTCCTTTATTTCTTCCCTGTTTTATTCTTATTGTCACTTACCGGGTCAATTGTTGGCACGCTGGCAGCTCCTCCTACAGATATCGAAGTGTTAAAGAAATTTTACCGCACTGTTCGTCCATGGGGTTTCTGGAAGCCTATTCATGATCTGGTAGTAGCCGATGATCCTTCTTTTGTGGGCAATAAAAACTTTGGCAGAGATATGTTCAACGTGGTTTTAGGCGTAACTGCACAATTGTGCTTAACCATTTTGCCTATGTACCTCGTGTTAATGATGAAACTTCCATTATTAGTAACCATTCTGATTCTTACAGTAATTGTGTTGATCCTGAAAAGAACCTGGTGGGATAAGTTGGAAGATTAATAGCAATGATCAATGATATGTTTTTAGAACCGAACTTATAAAAGTAATGATAGATTTTGAAACAAGATTACAGGAGTTAAAAGCAGCTCACGAAGCTCTTGTGAGTCGGCCAAATAGTCAGCAGGAGTTGGGTAACGGAATCTTTGTACGGTACAGGTATCCGGTACTTACCGCTGCTCATGCTCCATTGGTTTGGAGGTTTGATCTGGATCAGGACACCAATCCCTATTTAATGGAGCGCATCTGTATTAATGCAGCGTTTAATGCAGGTGCAATAAAATGGAATGGAAAGTATGTGTTGGTGGCCCGTGTAGAAGGTGCTGACCGTAAATCATTTTTTGCTGTTGCTGAAAGTCCGAATGGCATCGATAATTTTCGGTTTTGGGAGTATCCGGTAAATATGCCTGAAACAGCGAATCCCGATACCAATGTTTATGATATTCGTTTAACTGCTCATGAAGATGGGTGGATCTATGGATTATTCTGTACAGAACGTCGTGATCCGTCGGCTCCTGAGGGTGACCAGTCGGCTGCATTAGCTCAATGCGGTATTGCGCGGACTAAGGATCTGGTAAAATGGGAGCGTCTGGCCGATTTAAAAACAAGTTCACCACAGCAACGGAATGTAGTGTTGCATCCTGAATTTGTGAATGGGAAATATGCCTTCTACACCCGTCCGCAAGATAGTTTTATCGAAGCTGGCAAAGGAGGAGGGATTGGGTTCGGTTTATCTGATTCAATTGAAAATGCAGAAATCCTGGAAGATCAACTGCTGGATAAAAAGCAGTATCACACTGTTTATGAGTCTAAAAACGGGCAAGGGCCAGCTCCGATAAAAACGGAAAAAGGTTGGCTGCATTTGGCTCATGGAGTTCGGAATACTGCTGCAGGCTTGCGTTATGTTTTATACATGTTCATGACAGATTTAAAAGATATCACCAAAATCATTCACAAGCCGGCAGGTTACTTTATTGCTCCTGTTGGTGAAGAGCGTGTTGGTGATGTTTCAAATGTGGTGTTTAGTAATGGATGGATCGCTGATGATAATGGTGATGTATTTATTTATTACGCCTCGTCAGATACACGTATGCATGTAGCTACAACAACTGTCGATCAACTGATTGATTATGTAGTGAACACTCCGCAAGACGGTCTTCGCTCTGCAGCTTCTGTTCAGCAGATTTATCAGTTGATTGATAAAAATAAAACGGTAAAAGTTAATTGTTAATGATGGTTGATGCCGCAAAATATCAAAAAGAATTAGGACGAATCCTAAGCTATTGGAGTACAGTAGCCTTTGATAAAACGAACGACCGGTTTTATGGTAAGATTGGTAATGAAAATCAAGTTGATGTGTTTGCGTCGTTAGGTTCGGTTTTGTATTCCCGCATATTATGGTCGTTCTGTGCGGGATACAAAGCGACCCAAAATGAAGATTATCTACAGTTTGCCGATAAAGCTTATGAATACCTGATCGATAAGTTTCTAGATAAAGAATACGGAGGTGTTTACTGGTCGCTGGATTCGAATGGGGAGCCTCTTGATACTAAAAAACAGATTTATGCATTGTCGTTTGCGATTTACGGTCTTACGGAGTATTACATGGTTCGTAAGGAAGAAAAAGCGCTTGATGTGGCAATTGGTTTATATATGTTGATAGAGCAACACAGTTTTGATCCTGTTCAATTGGGTTACCTGGAAGCATTTAACAGCGATTGGTCATCTGCAGGTGACTTAAGGTTGAGTGCTAAAGATGCCAATGAGAAGAAGACCATGAACACGCACCTGCATATTCTGGAAGCTTATACCAATTTGTACAGAGTTTGGCCGGAAAGCTCGGTACTTAAACAGATTAAGCAACTCATCGACGTATTCATTAATCACATCATTCATAAGGAAACAGCACATCTTCAGTTGTTCTTCGATGAAAACTGGAAATCAAAATCAACGATCATTTCTTATGGTCATGATATTGAAGCGTCCTGGTTACTGCTGGAAGCAGCAGAGGTAACGAATGATGAAGAGTTAATCGCCAAAATCAAAGAAATAGCAGTCCAAATGGCCAATGCTGCAGCCAAAGGATTGTCAGGTGATGGCGGGTTAAATTATGAATTTGAAAACGGTCATCTCATTGAAGAAAAGCATTGGTGGGTGCAGGCAGAAGCATTGGTGGGTTTTTATAATGCATTTCAACTTACGGGAGATAAGGTTTTTCTTGAAAGATTTGAGAAGAGCTGGGATTTTATTGAAAAATACATTCTTGATGTTGACAAAGGCGAGTGGTACTGGGGAGTACATAGCGATTATTCGTTAATGCAACACGAGGATAAGGCAGGTTTCTGGAAGTGTCCATATCATAACAGTAGGGCCTGTATAGAAATCATGAGAAGAATAGCATAATTATAATGATAATTAAGTATTCTAATTATGGTAAAAAATATATTGAATTTACAATCTCTCATTATTGACTTATATACAGTTTATTAGGTAATAATTTCATAGTAAATTGAAATTTGTATATAAGTAATTGATAAAAAAGTATTATAAAAAGAGATAGATAGCATTCTATATTTGATTAGACCAATTTATTATTAACATGCGAAAATTTCTACTAGCAGTCATGCTTACCGCATCCCTGATTGTGAGTTTTCAGTCTTTCATATTCGCTCAGAACCTCACTATAACAGGTAGTGTTTCTGACGAAAAAGGCTTACCACTTCCGGGTGCCACAGTTTTGGTGAAAAATACCAAAACGGCTACCGCAACTGATGTAAACGGTAGGTTTACAATCAAAGCTGCCCCTAACTCAATACTTGTATTTACTTTCCTTGGAATGGAAGAGAAACAAGTAACAATAGGTAGTCAAACAACAATCAATATCAGCCTAAACCCCGCAACAAAAAAACTGGATGAAGTTGTAGTGATCGGTTACGGAACGCTAAGAAGAGCTAACGTAACATCTTCAATTGCTTCCGTTAGCGAAAAAGAACTTAAAAACGTACCGGTAGCCGGTATCGACCAGGCTATCCAGGGTAAAGTATCCGGTGTTACAGTTACAAGTAACAGTGGACAACCTGGTGGTGGTGTTTCGGTAAGGGTGCGTGGTATCAGTACCGTAAATGGTAATGAGCCGTTATATGTTATCGACGGTGTTCCCGTAGACGCTACCAGCAAAACTACCCTTTCTCAGGATTTCCTTGGCGGTGGTGGTGGTCAGACCGGACAAAGTGTGCTGGCTACGATAAACCCTGCGGATATTGCATCCATCGATATCTTAAAAGACGCATCTGCTCAGGCTATTTATGGTTCAAGAGGTGCTTATGGTGTTGTTTTAATCAATACCAAAAAAGGCCGTCAGGGCCAAGGTAAGGTTACTTACGATACTTATTATGGTATTCAAACCATTCCTAAAAAGTTAGATGTGATGAACCTGAATCAGTATGCGCAATATTCAAATTCAATTGTAGATGAGATAAGAGCTGTTCCGGGTAGTTATATTGATAGTGTTGGTGAGTTTAGAAATCCGACGTTATTAGGTCATGGTACCGACTGGCAAGATGAAATCTACCAAAGTGGTGCAATGAATAGCCATCAGTTGGCTTTCTCTGGAGGTGCTGAAAAAACTTCTTACTACTTTTCGGGTGGCTTTTTAGATCAAAAAGGTACACTTATCGGAACAGGCTTTAAAAGATATACATTGCGTGCAAACATCGATCAGCAAGTAAAAAGCTGGTTCAAAGCCGGTTTTAGTGCTAACTTATCGCGTAGCAATCAAACCGTTGGTTTAACCGATGCTTTTGACGCAGTAACAAGTACCGTATTGTATAACACGCCTGTATCTCCGGTTAGAGATGCATACGGAAACTTTGTGCAAACCACCAATATTGGGGTAAACTCGGTGGCGTTAACCAATAACCCTGTGATGTTGACTACTATGCGTAATGTAGAGTCGGTAGCAACTCAGGCTTTAGGTTCATTATACGCCGACTTAAAGATTTATAAAGGAATTACATTCAGAACAGAAGGTAACTATAACTTTAACCTTACAAGTGGTAAAGCTTATCAACCTTTCCTTAAGAATTCAGAAACAGGCGCAGTTATCTTAAGTCCGAGTAAATTAAGGGAACAAAGAAATAACAGCATTTACTGGGCATGGAAAAACTACCTGAACTATGATGGTACTTTTGGTAAGCATGCAGTTAATGCAGTTGCCGGTTACGAAGCGCAGGAGTCAACTTATGATTATATCAATGCCAACAGAAATAACCTGGTATTAAATCTTCCTTCATTAAATGCAGGAGCAAAAGATGATGCTCAGGATATTGGTGCCGGTGCAGGTGCTTGGAGTATGGCCTCATTCTTTGGTCGTGTGGGTTATACCTATGATGGTAAATACTCAATTAGCGCAACAGTAAGACGTGATGGTTCATCAACCTTTGGTCCGGATAACAGATGGGGTACATTCCCTGCAGTTTCTGCTTCATGGACCGCTACCAATGAAGCATTCATGAAAGATATCAAATACCTTGATTACTTAAAATTACGTATCGGTTATGGTAAAGTAGGTGGTCAGCAGGTAACGGGTAATAACTTATATACTTCAAATATTAACCTTATTGCGACAGCTCCATTTGGTGGAGGTGGTTTACCTGCAAATGTTGCCAATCCATACCTTTCATGGGAAGCCATTGAAACCTATAACGGAGGTTTTGATGCAACCCTGTTCAATAGTAAAGTGGAACTGACTGTAGATTTATACAAAAAGATTTCTACTCAAATGTTGCTTCCTACTCAGTTACCGGCCTTCTCAGGTTTGGGAACCGCATGGAATGATATTAAAACTCCAGTAACAAATGATGGTCAAATGACCAACACCGGTTTTGATATTGGATTAACCACTTACAACATCCAAAAAAGAGACTTTATCTGGAAATCTATTTTAACATTTAGCCATTATAAAAACGTTCTTAACCGTTTGAATAACCCAACCGCTACTATTAAAGGCGAGTATGATGAGTATGGAACCAGAACGCTGGTTGCATTAAGCCAGGCCGGACAACCGGTAGGTGCATTCTACGGTTATGTAACTGATGGACTGATCAGAACGGAAGAGGATTTACATGCACTTGATTATGGTTTAGCTGTTGGTCCTGGTAGCTTATACTACGGTGATGTTAAGTTTAAAGACTTAAACAATGATGGTAAAATTGATGATAAAGACGTAACTGTAATTGGTAACCCAAATCCTAAATTCACTGCCGGATTTACCAATAATTTCAACTACAAACGTTTTGATTTGTCAGTATTCTTGTACGCAAGTTACGGAGCCGACATCTTCAACTATACTCGTCGTTCAACAGAGGCAATGAACTCTCCATGGAATAATCAGGTTGCTACTGTTCTTGACAGATATTCTGCTTCTAATCCAAATGGAACCTTACCTCGCTATAACCAATGGCACAATAATAACCTTAGGATTTCTGATCGTTTTATAGAAGATGGTTCTTATTTGAGAATTCAGAATGTATCGTTAGGCTATAATTTGCCAACAAATTTGCTGAATAAGATTAAAGTAGCATCTGCAAGGGTATACTTCTCTGCTCAGAACTTGTATACATTCACTAATTACTCGGGTTATGACCCTGAGCTTGGTTTGGTAAACACTTCTGTTACTTTCCAAAATGTTGATAACGGTCATTATCCGGTACCTCGTACCTATACAATCGGTGCTAATATTGAGTTTTAGTAATCAGAAAAAATTAAGACATGAAAGCAAAAATCATATTCCTTTTAGGAGTTATAGCATACATGGGCAGTGCTTGTAAGGACGATTTTCTGAATCATCCATCAACCACTAACCCAACTATTGATACCTACTATACCAATGCTGAGGAAGTAAACGGAGCTACCGGATTGTTGTACAATTCAGTATGGAATGATTGGTCAGATAAAGCCTTTATATCGGTAGGTGACGTATTAGGAGGAACGGTTACCGGTATGCAGGGTAATGCTCAGTATAACTCATTCTACAATTTTAATATTCAAAGTACGGATGGTTTGGTAATGGATACATGGAAGTCATGTTACAAAGCTGCCGGACAAGCATCTGTATTAATTCAGGCGTTTGAGGAGAAAAAGAAAACCGCAGTGGATGCAGGGTACCTCAATTTAGGTATTGCTGAAGCAAGATTTATTCGTGGTTTTGCCTACTTCTACATCGCACGTACATTCGGCGATGCTCCGATTGTTGATAATCCCTTGGATTTGACAAAACCTGGCAACGGAAACGTTCCTCGTTATATTCAGAAAGATGTTCTTCGTTTTGCACTGGAAGATCTTAAATATGCTGAAGCAAACTTACCTGAAGTAGCTTACCAGGATGGTCGTGTGACTAGGTATTCTGCTAAAGGTATGATGGCAAAAATTTACTTATACAGTAAAGACTATGAGAACGCCAAAGCAAAAGCTAAAGAAGTTATTGATTATGCTGAAGCTACCGGAAGAATTGGGTTGCTGACTGATTACAACGGTATGTTCACCTCATCTGTAATTGGTAACTATAATAATAAAGAGTCTTTATTCTCATTAAGGTGGTTAGCAGCAATGGGTTGGAACGGTGGAAACCGTTACCAGTTATACGTTGCACCTCAGCCTTTGTTAAAGCCGCTTCCAACCGGAGGTAATGGTTATTCGGCGGCAGTACCTTCATTTGATGTGTTGAATACTTCAACAGGTTATGAAGTTGGCGATAAAAGACGTAGCTGGTCAATTATGGAACATGGATTTCATAAGTCTGAATGGGTAAATGAAAACTTCCCTGAAGGATTTACTTATGACACCACAGGAAAAGTTACCAACGACCATTTCATCTTCACTCCAACACGTACCAATATCCAAAAGTATGTGGTTGGTCCAAACAGAAGTGGTGAAGTTGTAACACCTGATAGCCATAACAGTATGTGTACATACATTCTTCGTTATTCAGATGTGTTATTAATCTATGCTGAATCAATATTAGCAGGAGGTGGTTCAACTTCTGATGCAAATGCACTTAAATATTTCAATATGGTACGCCATCGCGCCGGCTTTGGAGTGTCAGCAGATAAAACTTCATTAACAATTGACAACATTTTGCATGAGCGAAAAGTAGAGTTTGCTTTTGAAGGTGATTATTGGTTTGATATTCAGCGTCAGGGTTTTGCGAAAGCACAGCAGATGATTGCTGCTCAAGAGCGCGGTACACTTGGCGGAGACGGAAAATTGACAAGCTTCAAAGCGTCTATTTCTTCTCCATCGCAGTTGTTCTTGCCTATTCCTCAGTCGGAAACGGTATCAGACCCTGCGTTGTTGGAACCTGCAGTACCTTATTATAAATAATTGATCACACTATTCTAATCACGTACGATTATGAAAAAAATAGAGAAATATTTAAGAAACCTGCTGATTGTAATAGCGAGTGTGTCAGTTATGCAATCATGTACGCAGGAAGCAGAACCGGCGGCAGAAGCTTCTGCTAATCCTAAGGCAGACAAATTAGATCCGGGATCGGCAAAAGGAAATGAAGTGTTAACACTTACCGGTAGCGGTTTGGGTGAAATTACCAGTATTGTTTTTGATAAAGGAGATGTTCCTGCACCGTTTAATCCGGTTTACAATACTGATAAATCACTTATTTTCAGAGTTCCGGATACTGCTAATGGAGGTGAACAAAATATCATTATTACCAATAAAATCGGTAAGCAGTTTTCAGTACCTTTCAATGTAATTGCGTTGCCATTAGTTTCAACAGTGTCTAACTACAACTTTGTTGAGGGTACTCAAATAACACTTTCAGGAAATAACCTGGAAGATGTTAGTTCAGTTGTTTTAAACGGTAGCAGTGATGAGGCCACTATTGTTTCAAAAAATAAGAAACAATTGGTAATTAAAATGCCTGCATCAAACGCAAACACTGTTTCCTTAGTGATAACCAATCCTACAGGTCCGATAACCACTACTCAGGAATTTGTTAACCTTGATAAAGCATTCAAAATATTCGCCGATAACTATGAAAATGGTTTTGAAAATGGCTCATGGGGCCCTGCGGAGGTATCTTCTGAATACATAAAATCTGGTAGCAAATCATTCAAAGCAACCTATAACAAAGGAAATTGGAGTGCAGACGGTTTTGCTAATTGGAATGCCGGTTGTGCCTATTCACCAGACTTTAAGTACTTATCATTTTGGGTAAAAGGCGCTTCAGCTGACTATGTTTTATACATTACTGGCGATCAACGTGCGGGTGGATATGGTAACTCTGACAGATCAGCTCCGATAGTTATTCCTGCTAACGTTTGGACTTATTTCAAGATTCCTCTTTCGTCATTAGGACTATGGGCTAAAGGAAATACATTTAAACAATTAGGTTTCTGGATAGAAGGTCCGGATAAACAAAACGAGTCATTCTATTTTGATGATGTGATTTTTGTGAAATAATTAACTAACTAAAAGCCTGATCAACTACCAACAGCTGTATTGATCAGGCTTTTTTATGATCTATTGTAATGAAAATAACTCTTTCTGGTATACTTCTCTTTACATTGCTATTATTTGGTTCCAAAACCGAGGCTCAATCCAATTTTGTCAGCGTAAAAAACCATCAATTCATTCTTAATAACAAACCTTACTATTATATAGGTACTAATTATTGGTATGGTGGATTGCTGGCGTTGGTAAAAGATAAAAAACATGGCAAAGACAGGCTGAGAAAAGAATTGGACTTTCTGAAAGCACATGGAGTAACCAATCTTCGTGTCTTAGCCGGATCTGAAGGTAAAGGGTTGGTTAATGGAGTGGAGCGTGTAAAACCGACTTTACAAGCAGAGCAAGGACAATTTGATGAGTCATTATTAGAAGGACTTGATTTTCTGCTGTTCGAGATAGGAAAAAGAAAGATGCATGCTGTTTTATTTCTGAGTAATAATTGGGAGTGGAGCGGTGGTTTTCTTCAATATTTAAGCTGGAACAAGATTATTACCGACTCAACCATGCAAAGAAAATTGAATTGGGATGATTTGCGTGATAACACCAGCAAATTTTACTCATGTCAGCCTTGCATTGAAGATTATAAAAAACAGGTTCAATTGATTGTGAACCGGGTTAATAGCTATACTAAAAAAGCCTATAGAGACGACCCCGCTATTATGGCCTGGGAGTTGGCAAATGAGCCTCGTCCAATGCGTCCAACAGCTGTAGATGCCTATAAGCAATGGACCTCAGAAATGGCTGTTTTTATTAAATCATTGGATAAAAATCACCTCGTAACCTTGGGTACAGAAGGGATAATGGGAACAGAAGAATCAGCCGAATTATTTGAAGAGGTTCATCGTCCTTCACAGATTGATTACCTCACCCTACATATCTGGCCAAAAAACTGGAGTTGGTTTAAGGGTAAAGAAATTGAACAAGGACTTGATTCTGTAATTGCCAAAACGGTCCGCTACATTCAAACACAAAAACAAATTGCAGATAAGCTTAATAAGCCATTGGTGATAGAGGAATTTGGCTTACCAAGAGATCAACATTCGTTTGACCCTACTACTACCACTGCGGCACGTGATGGTTATTACTCTGTCGTGTTTACACAATGGAAAAACAGTGTACTCCAAAACCATTCAATTGCCGGATGTAATTTCTGGGCATTTGGAGGTACCGCCCGTCCAGTTCCGCATCAGGAATTTTGGAAAGAAGGAGATGACTTTATGGGTGATCCACCACAAGAAGAACAAGGACTTAATACGGTCTTCGACAGTGATAAAAGTACTTGGAATATAATCAAGCAATTTGCAGTAAGTCCAAAGTAAGATCATGAGGATAAAAGCAATTGTGATACTGCCATTAATCATCTTTACTGTTTTAGGAGCTTGTAAAAAAGATTCACCAAAACCAGAGGGTGATGGAGGAGAGGTTGTTGTACCTGAAGAAATTCCTGATTTAACAACCGTTCGTACGTGGTTGGTTGATAAATCAGCTACAGAAGAAACTACTGCACTGTTTTATAAATTGAAAGTAAGCTCAAAAACCAAGGTATTATTTGGCCATCAGGATGATACCAAACGAGGATACTCTTGGGAAAATGAACAAGATAACATGCCATATGATCTTTCGCGGTCGGATGTGAAAGAAGTTACCGGAGCCTATCCCGCAGTTTATGGTCATGATTTTATTCATATAGCCAATTTTGCGGATGGGGTCTGGTTCGATTATGAGAAGCAAATAGCCCGTGATTGTGCTGTACAGGCCTATAACAGAGGCGGAGTTAATACGTTTTGCTGGCATTATGCTAATCCGGTTTCAAAGGGAAGCTTTTACTGGAATGATTCGCCGCAAGAGGCAGTAAGTCAGATATTACCAGGTGGAGCCTACCATGAAGTTTATAAAAAATCCCTTAAAGAAATAGCTGATTTTGCCCAAACGCTTATCGGAGCTGATGGCAAGCTTGTCCCCATTATTTTCAGGCCATTTCATGAGTTCGACGGCGATTGGTTCTGGTGGGGGAAAGCACATTGCACTGCTGCTGATTATAAATCATTGTATCAGTTTACGGTAACTTACCTGCGGGATGAGTTAGGTGTACATAATTTCCTATATGCATGGTCGCCCGACAGAAACTTTACCACTGAAGCTGAATACCTGGAGCGTTATCCTGGTGATGCCTTCGTAGACCTTGTCGGAATGGATAATTATGAAGATATGAAGGTGGACGGTTCTGTATCAATTGCAGCAAATAAGCTTAAAATCATTTCGGATTATGCCAAAAAACAGAATAAGCTGGCGGCTTTAACAGAAACAGGGTTGCAAAACCTAACAAAAAAGGATTGGTATACCCAAACGCTTTTAAAGGCACTAAAAGAACAAAAGGTGGAACTTGCCTATGCAATGGTGTGGACTAACACGCCTAATGCATTTTGGACCCCATACAAGGGCCATGCTTCTGAATCCGACTTTATAAAGTTTAAGAATGATGCCTATATCATGTTTGGAGATAAGATAGGAAGCATGTATAAATTGAAATAGGATACTGATTTGAAAGAACAGTTGAGAACACACCCCCAACCCCTCTCAAGAGGGGAAACTACAACCTGATTCTCCTATCGAGAGAGGTTAGAGGTGTGTCCCTTTATAATCATTAGAAAAATAAATAGATAATGAAAAAACTTCTTACACTCTTCAGCTTGCTAAGCCTAACCTGTTTTGCTTTCGGACAAGGCAATAACTACGTTCAGAATTATACCAAGTATGAAGGCCTTGCGCTGACTCCACCTATGGGATGGAACAGTTGGAACAAATTTGCTTGTAATGTGGATGAAAACCTGATTAAATCAATCGCTGATGCTATGGTAAGCTCGGGAATGAAAGACGCGGGTTATACCTACATTAACATTGATGACTGCTGGCATGGTGATCGTGATAGTTTAGGCTTTATTCACCCTGATCCTAAACGTTTTCCTTCGGGCATGAAAGCGCTGGCCGATTATATTCATTCCAAAGGGTTAAAAATCGGTATTTATTCAGATGCCGGCTCGCAGACCTGTGGAGGCCGACCTGGTAGCCGTGGCTATGAATTTCAGGATGCAATGACCTATGCTGCATGGGGAATTGATTATTTAAAATACGATTGGTGTAATACCGAAGGGTTAAAAGCTGAAGGTGCTTATAAAACAATTACAGCTGCATTGCGTCGTGCGGGCCGTCCAATTGTGTTGAGTATTTGTGAGTGGGGTAATGATAAGCCATGGGAATGGGGTAAAACGGTTGGGCATTTATGGCGTACCACCGGTGATATCTATAACTGTTTTGATTGCATCGAAGATCATGGAACCTGGAAATCGTTTGGAACCATGCAAATTTTAGATATGCAGGATGGCCTCCGTAAATATGCCGGGCCTGGCCATTGGAATGATCCTGATATGTTGGAGGTAGGTAACGGAAAACTAACCCCTAGGGAAGATCGGGCACACTTTACCATGTGGGCCATGCTGGCTGCTCCACTGATTGCCGGTAATGATATTCGTAACATGGATAAGGAAACGGTTGAAGTATTAACCAATAAAGACATAATTGCCATTAACCAAGATTCGTTGGGTATCCAAGGATTTAAGCATACTTCTGTAGATAGCCTGCAAACATGGTTAAAGCCGCTAAAAGGAGGGGACTGGGCTATTTGTTTTCTCAACAGAAGTAAAAGTGAAAAAGTAGTTTCATTGGATTGGAAAAAAGTGATTATTCAGGATTCACTTTCTGGAAAGGAATTGAATGGGCAGACTTCAACCTATACACTAAAAAATTTATGGACGAAGAAAAAAACAGGTACAACCAAGAAACCTTTTAGCACAAAAGTACCTGCACGTGACGTGGTGGTATTGAGGCTTGAATTAATAAAATAACGAGTTTGTAATGTAATAATAGGTAACTCACCCTAATCCCCTGCTCTGAAATGAGGTTTCCCCTTTTTGAGAGGGGACAGGGTTGGGTTAAAGTATAAACAATTAAACCTTCTCGAACAGTGAAAAGAATACTACCCATTCTTGTTTGCCTGTTGATTTCTTTTAGTTCAAAGGCAACACCCCCACATTTTTATCCCGCCGATAATTCATTATTCCGATATACTGGTCGTATCGATTTTTCCAATGAAAAACTACCTCGTTTCTGGGCGTCCGGCGTATATATTGAGGCAGCTTTTGAAGGTAAAAGCTGTGAAATACAGTTAAATGATGAAATGCTTTACGGAAAGTATCATAATTACATCACAGTGGTTATTGATGATGAGCAGCCACAACGGATTAAACTAACCGGAAAAACAAATGCATTAACTATTACTGCAAAAACGAATAAAAAAACGCACAAGATTCTTATTTGTAAAACCACTGAATCTGGGATCGGTTATCTGGAGTTTTTAGGCTTAAAATGTGAAAAGTTGCTTCCTTTAGCACCAGCTCCTTCACGGAAAATTGAGTTTATTGGAAATTCAATAACCTGTGGTATGGGTAGCGACGAATCGGTAATTAAATGCGACAAAGGCGAGTGGTATGATCAGCATAATGCTTACCTGAGTTATGGAGCAATAACAGCGCGGTCTTTAAATGCACAGTGGCAATTAAGTTCCGTTTCAGGCATTGGACTTATTCATAGCTGTTGCAACCTCACTATTAAGATGCCGCAAGTGTTTGACAAAATATATATGCGGGAGGATAGCATAAAATGGAACTTCAAGAATTATGTTCCTGATGTAGTTACTGTTTGTCTGGGCCAGAATGATGGTATTCAGGATTCAGCTACATTTTGCAGTGCTTACGTGAAATTTATAACACAGCTCCGTTCTCATTATCCCAAAGCAACAATCGTTTGCCTGACCAGTCCTATGGCGGATGAAAAACTGGTAGCTGTACTTAAAAATCAACTAACAAGTATTGTTGCGGCGGTGAAAAAATCCGGAGATGAGAATATCGATTCTTATTTCTTTTCTAAACGCTATCACAACGGCTGTGGTGATCATCCGGATTTGGAGGACCACTTACAAATCGCCAATGAACTTACAGCTTATCTTAAAAAACTAAAAAAATGGTAATTCAATCAATATCAAAAAAAGCATTGGTTTCTTTGCTGCTTCTAATTTCCATAATAGGTAGTTCCAATGCACAATGGGTAGCTCCGGTTAAGAACCACGGAGCACTAAAAGTTGTAAACGGAAAAATAGTTGATGTAAATAATGTCCCGTCTCAATTAAGAGGAATAAGCTTGTCGTGGAGCATTTGGCAGGGGCAGAAGTATTACAACACAGAAGTGATCGACTGGTTGATCAAAGACTTTAAAATATCATTACTGAGAGTATCAATGGCGATTCAGCATGATGGAGGCTATCTTCAGCAGCCCGAACAACAATATGCCTTGATAACCAAAGTGATTGATCATGCTTTAGCGAAAGGAATTTACGTATTGATCGACTGGCATGACCATAATGCCGAACAGCACCTGGAAGAGTCTAAAGGCTTTTTTGATAAAGTAGCGAAACGTTACGCCGATAAACCAAATATCATTTATGAGATTTGGAATGAGCCTGAACGTCAAACCTGGCCTGCTATTAAAGCGTATGCAGTGGATGTGATCAAAACAATCAGGAAAAACGATCCCAATAAGCTGATCGTTGTGGGAAGCTCGAGTTGGGATCAGGATGTGGATATTGCCTCCAAAGATCCTATAACGAGTTTTAATAACACTGCCTATTCATTTCACTTTTATGCTTCTGACCCAAATCATAATGAAATGTTAAGGGCCCGTGCCGATCTGGCTATTAAAAATGGTCTGGCTTTATTTGTAACCGAATGGGGGGTTGGCGAAGCAAACGGCGATGGTGAGTTCAACAGAGTAAAAACCAACGAATGGCTTAATTGGATGGAGTCGAATAAACTCAGCTGGGCCAACTGGAACATTACAGATAAAAAAGAAACCACAGCCTTGCTTATGCCGGGAGCCCCTGTTAATGGAAACTGGACAACAGATCAGTTAACAGATGCCGGGAAGTACATTCGGGAGAAATTGAGGGAGTTGAATGGGTTTTAGTTCATGGTTCATAGTTCATAGTCCATAGTTCATAGTCCATAGTTCATAGTTCATAGTTCATAGTCCATAGTCCATAGTCCATAGAAGTTTTTCTATAGACTAGAGTATCAATTTTATTTTTGAGACTATCCAGATAAAAAGTTAAGTAATGCAACTATACAATCACCATGGACTATGGACCATGGACCATTTTCAACTATGAACCATGAACTATCAACCTAATTTTCTCTTACCTTTGTTACCACAACGCAACCTCTGAAAGTGATAACAAACATCCGGACACTTTATGCCCCTGTTCAGCCAACTGTTAAGCAAACAGCCAGCAATGTGAGTTACGTCGAGTTTCTGCCGGATGCTAAATTACAGCCACTTATCTATTGCTATTGGCAGCTTAAAACGACCGAAAAACTAAACGAAGAGTTTATTTACAGGGTAGTGGCTGATGGTTGTATTGATATCTATTTTGAGCTGGATAATCCGCATAACAGCTATGTGATGGGATTTTGTAAGCAGTATACCGAATTTCCACTTGAAAATTCGTTTAATTATGTTGGAGTGAGGTTTCTGCCAACCATGTTTCCTCAGCTGTTTGGTATTAGTGCAATTGAATTGAGTGACCGGTTTGAAGAGTTGAGATCGGTTATTCCTTCCACCTCTATATTTATTGCTAATAACCTTACGGAAAAATTATCTCCAAAGCAGATAAAAGAAACACTTGATCGTTATTTTTTGAAACGTTTGTCGGAGATAACTTTCAATAATGACATCCGCTTGTACGGAGCAATTGAAATTATACTGAATAAATCAGGAGCAATAAATATAGAAACGGAGCTGGATACAGGGATCAGTCCACGTCAGTTGCGACGACTTTTTGAGTTTTATATTGGCGATACCGCTAAAACATTTAATAAGATTGTTAGATTTCAGCAAATTCTTCAAGCTAAACCCTCCCAGCAAAGTTTGAAAGGTAATAAGCTGTTCTTAGAAAATGGCTATTATGATCAGGCCCATTTTATTAAAGAGTTTAAAAACCTGTACGGCATTACCCCAGGAAAAGCCTTCTGAATTAAGTTGTCCGATTTTTACAATTTTAAGGTCCTCAACAGTGCGATTTTTGTATTGTTAAATCAATACAATCATGAAACGATTACTAATCATCTTAACAATACTAGGTGTATCGTTAACTAATTACGCACAATCAAATCCATCTAACAAAAGCTTCAACATGAAATTAAACGCAGGAATAATAACGACAAAACTGGCAGAAAACAAGGCTTTTTACACCAGTATTCTGGACTTCGGGGTAACATTTGAAAATGAGTTTTACCTGTTATTACATACACCCAATAAGCAGGCAGAAATAAGTTTCCTGCTACCTGAACACGCCTCTCAGCAACCATTATTTCAACAAGCATTCCAGGGTCAGGGAGTGTATCTTACTATTGAAGTAGAAGATGTAGACAAGGTATATAAAGAACTAAAGCAAAAAGGAATTGCAATCAAAATCGATCTCCGCAATGAACCTTGGGGCGACAGACACTTCGCGATACAAGATCCAAATGGTATTGGGATTGACATCGTCACCTACTCGCCTCAGGAGTAAGGTCTAATCTATCAGCTATTTAACAAAAGCTTAATACTAAGTTTGTTTATAAATAACATACTTTGTTTAGTATTGCTAAACAATAAGTATGTTATTTTTTGCCTTATAAGGGCAGGTTAAAACAAATTTAAATATGTCGTTAAAGCTTTGTGTTTTTGATATGGCCGGGACTACAGTAGTCGACAGGCAAAATGTACATGCCGCCTTCATAGAAGCGATGGCCGACTTTGGTTATAACGTTACGTTAGCTGAAGTTAATCCTTTAATGGGTTATAAAAAAACGACTGCCATCCTGCAGTTGCTTAATATCCACGAAACAAATCCGGATAAAATCACGGTTGAATTGATCGATTCAATTCATGAGGCTTTTGAAAAGTACATGGTTGATTTTTATGCAACCACTCCCGATTTGCATGCACTCCCTTTCGCAGAAGATTTATTCAATACCTTAAAAGGAAAGGGAATCAAGGCAGGATTAAACACTGGTTTTTCTCGAAAAGTAGCCGATGTAATTGTTGAACGTTTAGGGTGGAAAGAGCGTAATTTATTTGATTACCTGGTGGCTAGTGATGAAGTGGAACAGGGGAGGCCTTATCCGTACATGATCCGGAAAATGATGGATAATGCTGGTGTTAAGGAAAACGAAGTAGCAAAAGTTGGTGATACGGAGGTTGATATTAATGAGGGAATTAATACGGGTTGTTTGTATGTTATTGGCGTAACTACGGGTGCCTTTACAAGGGAAGAACTTTTACCCTATAAGCCAACCCATATTATCGACAGTCTGAAAGAGCTGGAGCAGATATTTTTTAATTAAGAGTGAGGATGAGAACGCTCAAGTTAAAACCGGATGCCCCGGCGTGGCTGGTATCGATCATTGCTGCATTAGGAGCTTTAGGCACCTATACTTTTATGTATGCCTACCGAAAATCCTTTACAGCTGGCACTTTTGAAGGTTTACAATTCCTGGATATTGATTATAAAGTTTGGTTGGTGTTCGCCCAAATAATTGGTTATGCAGCCAGTAAGTTTTATGGAATCAGGTATATTGCAGAAGTAAAGCCTGAAAGCCGGATCAAAAAGATCATCGCCTGTATTGTTATAGCCTGGATTGCTCTTTTGGGTTTTGCGCTGATTCCAGCTCCTTATAATATCCCATTTTTGTTAATAAATGGATTTCCTCTGGGGATGGTTTGGGGTTTGGTTTTTAGTTTTCTCGAAGGACGAAAAACAACCGAAGTGTTAGGAGCCATTTTAGCCTCATCCTTAATTTTTGCTTCGGGATTGGTGAAATCGGTAGGCAGATGGATGCTTTCCTTACCTATTTCAGAGTTTTGGATGCCATTTTTAGTAGGAGCATTGTTCTTTGTTCCGTTAATTATTTCGCTGTTTCTGCTGAATCTGCTTCCTCCTCCAACAGCAGAAGACAAAGCGCTAAGAAGCGATAGAGGGCCGATGAATAAAACACAGCGAAAAGACTTTTTAAAAGAATTCCTTCCCGGTATAGTAATAACCGTATTTGTTTACATGATCCTTACTGTAATTCGCGACGTAAGAGACAATTTCGAAGTCGAGATTTGGCATTGGCTCGGTGTAACTAATTACAACATATTTGTATGGGTGGATGGCTGCATTACGATAGCGGTTTTGCTGTTGGTAGCTTTTCTATTCCTGGTGAAGAAAAACTTACGAGCCCTTAATATTATCCATTTGTTTGTTATTGGAGGTAGTTTGTTAACCGGACTATCCACCTTGCTTTTCTTAAATGGTGAAGCTAATCCGGTCTGGTGGATGATAACGGTGAGTTTCGGATTATTTCTGTCTTATATTCCTTATAACGCTATATTTTTTGATCGCCTGATCGCCGCATTCAAAGTAAAGGGCAATGTTGGTTTTCTGATTTACATAGCAGATTCTGTTGGCTATTTAGGAAGCGTGTCCGTCTTAACATGGAAAGAATTTGGCGCAGGATCGATCAATTGGGGGCAGTTTTTTATACAAGCCATAATTGTATTCAGTGTAATCGGATTTATAGCGGGATTAGCGTCCATGCGTTATTTCAATCATAAGTATCAACGAAATAAGAAAGAAGATTCCGATTTATTTAATAATATGCATCACGCTAAAGTAGAGGCTGAGCTTCTTTAACTTAATTTAACAAATGAAAACAGCTATTGTAATTGGAGCGGGTATTGTTGGTTTAGGAACCGCAAGAGCGCTTGCAATAAAAGGATATAAAGTAAAAGTATTTGAACGCGGATCATTTGCATCCGGGGCATCTGTTCGTAACTTCGGGATGATCTGGCCTGTCGGTCAGCCTCAGGATACCCTTTATGAACGTGCACTTCGTACCAAAAGCATTTGGAAGGAAATTGCCGGAGAAGGCGGTATATGGTACGATGAAGTTGGTAGTATGCACGTAGCCTATCAAAAGGATGAATTGGCCGTAATAGAAGAATTCGTTTCTGCAGAAAAGGGCAATAGACCGTTAAAAATGCTTACTCCCGAAGAGGTTAAATCATACTCTCCAGCAGCAGTTCAGCAAGGATTGTTAGGTGGCTTATTTTCTGCTGATGAAATGATCGTGGAGTCGCGAGTGGCTGTTCATCAGGTAGCGGCCTACCTGCAGAAGAAATTTGATGTTGAATTTTATTGGGATACAGCAATCTCTTCAATTACCTACCCAACAGTAATAAGTGGAACAAAGAGCTGGTCAGCTGATCATATTTTTATCTGTAACGGCGTCGATTTTGAAACACTCTACCCGGAAACATTCAGTCAGGCTCCAATTACCAAATGTAAACTGCAAATGATGCGTTTGGAGGCTCAGGATGAAAACTGGCGTATTGGTCCGGCACTGTGTGGAGCACTTAGCTTAACACATTACCAATCATTCAAAATAGCACCGTCATTAGCAGCTTTAAAAGAACGGATTGCTAATCAGTATCCCGAAATGGTTAAATGGGGAATCCATGTAATGGTTTCTCAGAATCATTTAGGCGAATTGACGATTGGTGATAGCCATGAATACGGATTAACTTTTGATCCTTTCGACAGCGCGCAAATCAATCAGTACATTATGGATTACCTGAAAACCTTTGCGGATTTTAAAAACTGGAACCTGCAGCAAAGCTGGAATGGTATCTATGCGAAAATGACGAATGGAGCAACAGAGTTCATTCATTCTCCGGAACAAGGAGTGACCATCATTAACGCCCCGGGAGGTGCCGGAATGACTTTGTCATTTGGATTAACTGAAGAGGTGGTTGGTGATTTATAAGATAGATTTTTTCATTATTTCTCTGATTAAGAGCATGCCTGGGAGGGTATGCTCTTTTTTGTTATGGTTGATATAAAATATAAATATTCCCACTGTTTGTCCTATTAAATACGGTGGGAATATTAGATTATGTCAAAGATAGCAGCAGTTTATGGAAACACTGAGTCTGTGGTTAAATATGAATTCATTTTTTGGATAATAAATCACCAAGTAAAGAATCTGCTATTAAAAAAATAATTAGCTGATATTTAATTTATTATGTAGAGTTTGTAAATAACCGCTGAATTTCTTGTGAAAAAAAATTGCGACGTGATAATAAAAATCATATATTGAGGCCATCTAAATCAATAGTATCACAACTGTCTACCTCGCTCTTTAATAAAAAAATCTATACCTCGCCTACTCTATATTAAATATTTTTAGTGCATTTATCTATTTATGAAACATTTAAAATTAATCTTACTTTTTAGTTTGATGACGGTAAGGGTGTATGCCCAACAACCAATTAGTTTAAAGTTACCTGAAATTTTACCACCAAGTCCCAATGCATCAGAATTGGGTAAATACGGAGGGCTAGACGTTGGTTTACAAACTGGAACCTTGAGTTTTAAAGTGCCTCTTTATTCCCTCTCGACAGGTAAGGCAAACGTTCCTATTGAATTACAATATTCGACCACGGGAATAAAAGTTGACCAAATAGCATCAAGGGTGGGAATGGGATGGACTTTAAACGCGGGTGGAGTTATTACAAGAAGTGTAAATGGAAAGGTTGATGAACGCTCAACAAGGACTGGTCTTCCGGCTAATTGGCAAGCAATGGATCAATCTTTTTTAACTTTTCTAGATAATACTATTGCATCTCAGTCTCTGGATACTGAGCCGGATGAGTTTTCATTTAACTTTAATGGATATTCAGGAAGATTTATTTTAGATGCAAACAGAAATCCGGTTTTAATTCAAAAGACGGGGTTAAAGATAGCGTTCAATGTTGTTGACCAAGAAACTTCATCTTTTACAATCACCACTCCTGATGGGAGTATTTACACTTTTGCAACAGTTGAGTTAACCTCATCTAATGCGTATTGTTTTGGAAGTCCTAACGGAGCTGTTGCATCCCGCATTCCAACATCATGGTATTTATCTAGTATTCAGCTGCCTAGTACAGATATAATTTCATTTACTTATGATGATATATATATAGGCTACTATGCTGGTGTAAGTCAGGTTTTAACAATGCCTTATAATTACATTTATGATCCTGGATCTTGCGATATGCCCGTTGCTCCAGCACTGAATGATAACAGATTGTGCAAAACAGAATTAAGTTCTTGGGCAAAAGTATTAAGAACTATTACTTATAAATCTTCGTCTATTTCATTTAATTATACCAATCGTTTAGATGTTATCTCTGAACAACTTCTTTCAAATATTATCATTACTGATAATAACAAGAAGCTTCGTCAAATCGATTTTAACTACACCTACTCAACTGCTGATAATTCTTTAGAGCATATTTTTATTAAATATGATGAATTAAAGAAAAGACCATTCTTGATGGATATCACAGAGAAAGATGCAAATTTACTGAGTCAGAGGAAACATTCTTTTGTATATGAAGATATTAATGGGCTTCCACAGAGGTTATCTTTTTCTCAAGATTTATATGGATACTATAACAGGAAAATCAATACCAATATTGTTCCTGTTCCCGATAATGATCTAGATAAGCAACTTTTTAAAGATGCAAATGCAGATAGAACAGTAGATTTAATTGGAACTAAGAAAGGAATACTAGTTAAAATTAATTATCCTACAGGAGGAAGCGACAGTATTATTTATGGGCTTAATACATACCTTAAAAACCAAACCATTCCTCCGCCGACTCAAACAAAATCATTATCGATTCTACCTCAGTCGAGTATTAATGTTATAAGAACGTCAGCTTCATTTTCAGATAACTATTCAACTTTACCCGATATTAAAATAAATGCCGGCACCTTAGTGGGCCACTGGAAGTGACGGCTCAACTACTGTAGATCCTAGTGTAGATTTAATGACAGTAAGTGTAATAAGACAAAGTGATAATCAGGTCATGTATACCAGAAATTTAAAGCTGTCAGAAACATTGCTAAACTTTCCCATTACAGGTTTAACCAAAGGAGTGCTGTATTATTTGCAGATTGAATCATTGTATCCTGATGTTAGATGCACAGGTTCAGTAATTTATGTAACAGGTCCTCCATCTCAAACTTTAGTAAATGAAAATACCGGAGGAGTACGTGTAGAGAAACTTATTACCAATGATGGCAATGGCAAGACTATAATTAAAAGGATTTATTACAGCACAAAAGATAATCTCAATCTAACATCGGGCACAATAGCTTTACAGCCAGTTTTGTTTAAGAGTACCTATATAAAATATTCTATCGCATGTGGAGGACCTACCGGTACTCATTATTATACCTCTTTTAAACAAAGAAATGCATATTCTAATTCATTAGTAAATACCTACCAATTCTCACAAAGTAATATATCATATCAAAGTGTGGTGGAAAGTCTTGGAGGAGATAATTTTGAAAATGGAGGTATTGAGCATAATTACATTGTTCAGAGAGATTCTTATTCAAGACCGCTAATGGGTGAAGACTTGATGATAGGACTCAAAGCAACGAATACGGGATGGTTGAATGGGTTAGAGAACTACACGTTGTATTTTAGAAAAAATGGAGAATCGTTCATCAAGCTTAAAGAAATTGTTAATCATTACAAAGTTGATGCATCCGCAAGCGATGAACTAAAAGGATATGTTATAAGTAAAAACTTTGATTACCCTGATACAGGTCTTCCTTCATTAAAGCTTCAAGGATATGAAGTGAATAGCTATAGCTTTCATTCAAAATGGGTGTATTTAGATTCTACCAGTACTTATGAATATGATTTAAATGGGTTGTCGCCATTGTTGAGCCAAACACAATATATTTATTCAAATCCTTTAAATTTTCAGTTGTCGCTGACTCAAACCAGCACTAGTGACAATAAAATAGTACAAACGAAATATACCTATCCTCATGAGATGGTAAGTACAGGGAAGGATACTTCCGGTGTTTATCAAAAAATGATCACCCGTAATATTATTGCGCTGAAAATTGAAGAAACACAAATTGAAAATGGAATACAGTTAGCTCAAACAAGAGTTAATTATTATGAACCCTATCCGAATTTGTTTTTACCACAATTTATTGAAGTAAAAAATGGAGTTGAAATTTTTGAACCCCGGGTAAAGTTTTATAAATATGATACAAAAGGAAATCCAATTTGTTTATCGTTAGAAAAAGGGCCAAAAGTATGTTATATCTGGGATTATAACAATGAATATCCAATAGCTCAAGTAAAAAATGCTGACACAACGGCAATAGCTTATAGTAGTTTTGAGGCGAACGGAAAAGGAAATTGGATATTTGACGCTACAAGAACAGTTACTGATGTAACCTCGCCGGTTGGTAAAAAATGTTATCCCCTTAGTACTACTCCTACTCAATACATAAGCAAAGGAGCATTAAGCACATCTGCACAATACATTATTTCGTATTGGGTAAAGAACGGAACATCACTTCAAATTACTGGAGCAACTTTAGGTACTCCGGTAACCGTGAAAATGCTTAACGGATGGACTTTATACGAACGAACAATTAATAACGTTTCAACTATTAATTTCTTTGGTACCGGATTCATAGATGACGTAAAGTTGTATCCGGTAGAAGCACAAATGGCCACCTACACCTATGATCCATTAATAGGCATAACCAGTACAACAGACGTTAAAGGTTATACTTCTTATTATATCTACGATGATTTTCAACGATTGAAATACATTAAAGATGCCGATGGAAATATTTTAAAAGAGTCCACCTATAACTATAAGCCATAAACAACAGCTATTGATCGATACCTATCGTTAACATGAAAAATCAATTTTTAAAGAAAATAGTATTGTTGGGTATGTTGATGCCGTTGAGCATTTACGTGCATGCCCAAAGTAGCAACCAAAATTACGTTCAAACACGGACGCCAATGGTTGCTGTTACCGACCCTGCTACGCTTAGTAGTTTGCCTTATACACAACAGCAAACGACCATTCAATATTATGATGGATTGGGCCGTCCACTTCAAACGGTACAGAAACAGGCAACTACCAATGCCAAGGATATCGTACAGCCCTTTGAATACGATGCCCTTGGACGGGAGGTAAAGAAATACCTGCCTTATTCTAATATTACCGGATCACAGGATGGCGGCTATAAAACCAATGCCTTAACTGCGGGTCAAGGCGTATGGGCCCATTATAAACTGGCCACCCAAAGTATTGACACCACCAGTTTCCCGTTTGCAGAAACCATACTGGAAGCTTCGCCGCTAAACCGCATGACCGAACAAGGCGCTCCGGGTAAAGCTTTTCGGGTATTGAAAGATGCAACAGGTAAAACAACCAGTTTGGGCAATACCATAAAGACTGAATACAGTACCAATACTGCAACAGAGGTAAAACTCTGGAAACTGACTGCTAACGGTGCCACGGGAACTACCAATTACAATGCAGGCCAGTTGTATAAAACCATCTCTAAGGACGAAAACTGGAAAGCGACTGACTTGCAGCATGGTACTGTTGAAGAGTTCAAGGACAAAGCAGGCCGGGTGGTGCTGAAGCGCACCTTTAACAAAAATCAGCAGGGTGCCACCGAAACATTGTCCACCTATTATGTGTACGATGACTTTGGCAATTTGCGCTACGTGATCCCACCTGCCGTCAGTGCTACCAGTTTCAGCGAAAGTGTGACCGATAATGTCTTTAATAATTTTATATACGCCTATCGTTATGACAATCGTCAACGAGTGATTCAGAAGAAAATACCAGGCGCCTGGTGGGTACATCTGGTGTACAACAGGATCAATCAACTGGTCTTTACCCAGGATTCTGTCCAGCGTAAAAACAAGGAATGGCTCTTTACCAAGTACGATGCCATGGGCCGGGTGATCTTAACAGGGATCTATACCGATACAGCCCGCCGTTCGACCCTTCAAGCCAAGGTAAATGCCCAAACGGCCAATTTATGGGAGGGCCAGGGAAGTGCCCATTATGGTTATACCAAAGGGGCCTTGCCCACCACCGCCATGAAAGTGCTGGTTGCCAATTATTACGATGATTACAGCTTTGCCATGCCTACAGGTTACACGTATGTAGCTGACTCACTCAACACCCAAAGCCTGATGACCCGAGGCCTGCTTACCGCCAGCATGGTCAAAGTACTCAACAGCAATGACTCCTTATGGACGGTGAACTATTACGATTCCAAAGGCCAGGTGGTACAGGTGCACCGGCAGAATTACATCGGTGGAAAGGACCTGGTGAACACCCGGTACAGTTTTACCGGCCTGCCCTTAGTCGTCAAACGGATCCATACCAATAGTAAAGGCACAGGCACCCAGACTTTCCTTACCTGGTACACCTATGACCATATGGGCCGTAAAACCCGCACCCGGGAAAAGATCATTAACGGAACGGTGAATGCCAGCGGCCAGCCCGTCGTGCTAGCAGATTACGTGTATAACGAGCTGGGGCAACTCATCACCAAGAAACTGCATCAGGCCAGCGGGGCGAGTACTTATGCTCAAACGGTGGACTATCAGTACAACATCCGGGGCTGGCTGAAAAAGATCAATGATCCGGCCGCTGTTACAGGTGTATTGACCGGAACGGCCGATAAGTTCGGGATGGAACTGAAGTACGATAATGGACCTGTACCCCAGTTCAACGGCAATATTTCCGATATAATCTGGAAAGGCTCCTACCGGGATACCTTGCAGGAATATTCCTTTGGGTATGACAAACTGAATCGCCTGCTCAAAGCCCAAAGCATGCAGGGAGGTTTAAGCAATAATTACCAGGAGCGAATTGACGAGTATGATCTGATGGGAAATATTAAAAAGCTGAGCCGGAGAAGCCGGAATGTACTGATTGATTCTTTAGTGTACAGTTATAAAAATAGTAATAACAGTAACCAGCTGGACCAGGTGGATGAGTTTTCCAATGCAGCCACCATATACAAAAATCTGGGTTTTAGTGAACCGGTAAGTATGCAGCAGGCTGGGGAGTATACCTACGATGTCAATGGGAACCTCTCGACCGATAAAAACGGATTGATAACGGCCATAAGCTATAATTACCTGAACCTGCCCCAAAGCATTACCAAAAACGGAACAACGGTCAATTATGTGTACGATGCCACAGGTCGTAAGCTTCGTAAAACGGTCGGCACCACCAGTGAAGAATACGTGGACGGTCTGCAGCTGCAAACCTTTAACGGTACCACCACAATAAACTTTATTGCCACCGAAGAAGGCCGCGCCAGCTGGAACGGTGCGAGTAATCCATATTATTACCGGTATAACCTGACCGATCATTTGGGCAATGTCAGGGCCACGGTTAACGAATCCGGAACATCGGAACAGGAAGACAGCTACTATGCCTTTGGACTACAAATGCCGGGAAAATCCTATACTCCGAGCGGAGATAATAAGTACCTTTACAATGGCAAAGAGTTACAAAAGGAACTTGGCTGGTATGATTACGGAGCAAGGTTCTTTGATCCAACTTTAGGCAGGTGGCATGTGCTGGATCCTTTGGCGGAAATGTCAAGTGGGTTTAGTCCGTATGTATATGGGAATAATAATCCGGTCTTAATGATTGATCCGGATGGGATGATGTCTCGCTATAATTGGGCTACTAATCAATATTATGATGATAAAGATGGAGATGGAAAACAAGGTAAAAAGGAAAAAAATGTAGAATGGGATCAAGTTCAACAAGAATATAGCTTAGGAGGCTCTGGGGGTGATGACCCAAAGAAAAAGGGTGAAAAAAGTGCTGCTTCAAATGTTGCAAGTGGATTTGGAGATGGAGCATTGGGAACTTGGGAGGGAATAAAAAGCCAATTTACTCTAAACGGATACTTGAATGGCCTTGCAAATACTTTTACGTTTGGCACACATGGGAGCATTCAATTAGGGGAAAAAGTATTTGATTTGGCTTCTAATATTCCTAACTATACAGCCGCGGATTATGAATATGGTGCCGGATATGCTTTCGAAAAGGTAGTAGAGTTGTATTTGTTTAAAAAGCTTGGAAATGCGATTGCTAAGACTAGTACTCCATTATATCATTATACAAGTGAAGCTGGATATAATGCCATAATGGATACAAAGGTTCTCAATCCTTCAATTGGCCTAAAAAATGCAAGATTTGGTTCAGGACAGTATTTTACTGATATAGCTCCAGGCATGTTTACAAAAGGACAAACTTCTTACAGACTTTTTGGGGTGCCTTGGAATGGTAGTCGTTTAACGCACTTTATTAAAATAGAAACTTCTGGGTTAAATATAATTCAGAATAAACCATTTAATTTTTTAAACCCTTCCCCTACCCCATTAAATTTAAAGGGTAGGATTTTAGGAGGAGGAAAAACAGGATTTTAAATAATATGAAAGAGGTTTTTATAAAGAAATACTGGAAGGAAGGAGATGTGTTGTTTTACTTACATTTTCAAAATGGTGTAGCAATAAGACAAATTGAAATAACATCTAATGCAAAATTATTTCTAACATCGAGTAGTCCTCAAAAGGACAATTCAATGCTGTATGATCAATCAATTGATGAACTCGACTTAGAAGAAACAGATTTTATTACGGAAGATCATTTTAATAAGATTTGGAACGAACGGTAATCTAAAAGCCCTAATTTTAGGGCTTTTTAGATTGATATGTTTTTATAATTTTCTACAACAAATAAATCAATACCAGGAAATTTTTGTGCAACTTTATCAATTACACATTTTACGTCATTCCAATTTAGACCACCTAAGCCTGCTCCTATTTTTGGTAATGCAATTTTTAAAATGCCGTTTTGATTTGCATATGACATCATTTTGATTAAAGCACTTTCAATAGCGACAATATCAGCCTTGGTTTTCCAAGATGTTTGAGTTCCAAGATTAAAAACTGTGCCATTGTTATAATTATAAATAAAAACATCTCCTAAATAAAAAAGGCCTTCCTTACACCGTCTTTTGTATTCGAGATACATTTTGGGGAATTTATCTTTGAATTGTAATGCAATCCCTTTTCCCATAGCTCCCGCACAATTACAACCGTGTGCATAATTTGAAATCTCAAATAAATCGAAGATGTTTCCGTGTTCAATATATGTAACCATAAAGAGTGCTAGAGTTATTCATTTTAGAGATCAATTTCTTATGGTGCTATTTTTCATTGAGAATATTTAATTATAAGAAAAGTATGGAGTTGATCAACTTGTATGAATAAGCTTTTTAAACAAAGTATAGAAGCAAAAATATAGATTTTTTATTAAGAAAGTCACCTGCTCTGATTGCTAGGAGTCTTTCATTTTATTAAAACTTTGAAGTGACCTTAGGTGAACTCCAATGGCTCCTGCTACCCAATTTTCAGTTGGTGACAAAGGGCTGTACAGAAAGCTGAAGCTGCAATAGGAGGAAAAGGAAGGCTTTTGCGAACATACAAGCATACTTACGTAGTTAGTCCTTAATTTAATATGGCAATAGATAAAGAAATAAAAAAGAAAGTGATTGAGGACTGGCAAAATACTTTTCCTCAGTTGACTTTGTATGCACAAGACAGGCTATATAAGATAGTTGGTCCGATAATAATTGGTTTAGAGTTAATAAAACTGCCGAGAACGGATGAGTATAGACCTCATTTTGTTATCTATCCTTTGTTCGGAAATAAAATGGGCAATGATGTCAAGGCTTGTTTTGCTGGTCCAATATTGTTACAAGAATATTCCAATAAAAAGGGTTTTCAATATAACATTCCTTATACAAAACATAGTACTTTTTTTAGGGAAGTAGTGGAAAGTGTGAAAAAGCAATCACCATTGCCTTTTGATAGTAATATTTCTTTAACGAAAATACTAAACGTAATAGATGAGTATTCAAAAAAACCACCTTTGAGCGCAGCTCCTAATTCATATTTGCAGGCCGTAATTCAAGAAGTAAAACTCAAAATAGCTCTATTTAAAAGTGTTGAAGAAGCGCAAAATGTATTGGGACAAATCAATAAAAGAGATTGGGACATAAGTCATTTTAAAGCCTGTAATGTAGATATAAACAAGTGGCGTCAAGAATTACAAGAACTCATATCTAACAGAGACAAGTTTTTAAAACAAATAGAACTAAACAAAGAGGAAAAAAAAATAGCACAGCTAAATAGTGCGGAGCTTGTATTATAAAGCCTTTCTGTTACTTAAAGTGTTCAGCGTTACGCCACTTTCAAGTGAATATAATACAGATGACTCTGTCCGGCAGAAAGCAGAATGATTCTTTTATGTTCTCGGCCAGATAGGGTCTTTCATTTTATTAAAACTTTGAATTGATCGCTTAGGCGAACACTTCAAAGAACAAGGGAAATAAGTTTTCTTCTGCCCGAGCATGCATCACAGCAATCTTTATTTCAAAAGCCATTTCAGGGTCAGGGGATGTACTTTACCATTGAAGTAGACGACGTTGACAAAGTGTATAAGGATTTAAAAGAAAAAGGAGTGGATATTAAAATTAATATATGAAATGAGCCTTGGGGCGACCGCCATTTCGCCATCCAGGATCCAAACGGAGTTGGGATTGATATTGTGACTTACTCCCCGCAGGAGTAAAGGTTTTGATCGGGGCATGCCTTAAGTATGGCTGGGTGTATGATAATAGGAACGGAATTTTTTAATCTACGTGCAAGGTTTTATATTGTTTTTCAGATTTTGCTTAGTGTTGATTAGTGAAAAGATATATGATCATTAATGTTATGCAGCAAAATAATATTCGGAAATTCTCCTGTTTATTTAGCAAATTAGATAAGTCTTGTAACAAGGTTGTTTATATCTACTTAACTACTTCTTTTTGTTAAATCTAATATCTAACTTAAATTTTTATAATATAAGTATTAGTTATTAATTCAATCAGCTTCAACCACTATGAAACTTACTAAAAGTCTTGTCGGACTGATCTTATTGTCGGCTTGTTGTAGCATTAATGTCGCTGCACAAAGCAAGAAAGATAAGAAAGGTGCCGTCGCGTCTGCCGACTCCGTAAAAAAAGCAGCTCCTAAAGCCAGTATTGATGATAAAGTAAAGGGGAATTCAAAAAACGAAGGACTATTTACGCTTTATCAGGACACAACAAAAGGTACTGTACAGCTATATATCCGTAAAGATCAGTTAGGGAAAGAGTTTATCTATCAAAGCTTTTCAATGGGCGGACCCACTTCGCTATTCCTTAACCAAAACATGATTCGTACCACATGGGTGTTCAAAGTACAAAAAGCATTTGACAAGCTAGAGTTTTCACAGGTGAACACTAGCTTTTGGTACGACCCAAATAATGCGGTGAGCAAAGCTCAAAATGTCGATGTGGCTGAGTCGGTTTTCTTCTCGGATAAAATCGTTGCCGAAGATGCCAACGGTTATTTGGTTGCGGTTGATGGTTTATTCCTAAGTGATAAATTGGATCAGGTAAAACCAGTATTACCTCCAACTATTCCTCCGGGTGCGATATTTAACCTTGGTAATTTTAATGCAGGCAAATCTAAGTATTCGAAGTTGCGTTCATATCCTGATAATACCGATGTAGTGGTGGATCTTGCATATGACAATCCGGCTCCGCTAAATGGAGGTGGAAAAGACATTACCGATGCTCGTTACACACGCATCCGCATGCAGCACAGCTTCCTTGCAATGCCTCAGAACGATTACCGTCCACGTTATGACGATCCACGTATTGGTTACTTTACACAAGAGGTTGATAATCTTACCTCTGTAAAAGTAGCTGACTTTAAAGATGTTATTAACCGTTGGAATCTGGTAAAGAAAGATCCAAATGCGGCAATTAGTGAACCTGTTGAACCAATTGTTTGGTGGGTAGAAAATACTACTCCGGTTGAGTATCGTCAAACTATTGTTGAAGCAGGTGAGAAATGGAACGAAGCTTTTGAAAAAGCAGGTTTCAAAAATGCTGTGGTAATGAAAATAATGCCAGATGACGCTAAATGGGATCCTGCTGATATTCGCTATAACGTTATTCGTTGGGTTTCATCTGCATATCCGCAATACGGTGCTATTGGTCCAAGTTTCGTAAATCCTAAAACAGGGCAAATTCTTGGTGCTGATATTACTGTTGAATGGCGTTCAGGTAGTTCAACTCCTGTTTTCGATGATTTGTTCAATTCAGTACCGGGAACAGAACAAGCTCAGCAGTTACCTCTAAATGTAAAAGGCTGTGCTAATCACTGTACGATGGCTAACGAGTTGAAAATGCAGTTGGGCGCTGGTGCAAGTATGGCTGAAATGATGGGTGCCGGAAATTCAGAAATTAAGGAAATGCATAAGCAGTTCTTGTATTACCTGATCTTACACGAAATGGGCCATACGCTTGGTCTGAATCACAACATGAAGGCAAGCATCATGTTAAGCCCATCTGAAGTAAATAATAAAGAAATTACCCGCAAAATAGGTTTACAGGGTTCGGTGATGGATTATCCGGCTATTAACGTGGCAAGCGACAGAAGTAAACAAGGTGATTATTATACCACTAAAGCGGGCCCTTATGATCTTTGGGCAATTCAGTTTGGCTATACTCCGTTTGCGCCATCTGAAGAGAAAGCGGGTTTGGATAAAATCTTAAGCAGAAGTACCGATCCTCAATTGGCTTTTGGTAATGATGCCGATGATATGCGTTCGCCTGGTAATGGTATCGATCCTCGTGTGATGATCAATGATATGAGTAATGACATGGTTACCTACGCCGAAGATCGTTTTAAACTGGTAAACACCATGATGGGCAAATTGAAAGACAGGTATAGTAAACCTAATCAGTCGTTCAATGAGTTGAGAAGCCGCTATGGTTTACTGATGAATCAGCGTATGATCATGGCTTCTTCGTTAAGCCGTTATGTGGGAGGTGTTTATGTAGATAGAAGTTTCTATGGACAAGAAGCGAAGGCAAAACCATTTACTGTGGTTCCTAAAGAGAAACAGAAAAAAGCTATGGAAGTGATTGCGGCTAACGTTTTTGCTCCGAATGCTTTTGCAACGGATAGTTATTTGTTTTCGTATATGCAATTGCAGCGTCGTGGTTTTAATTTCTTTGGTAATACCGAAGATTATAAGCCTCAAAATACTACGCTTCTTTTACATCAGGCTTTATTAGGACAATTCCTTCATCCTACCACATTAAGTCGTATTAACAACTCTGGTTTATATGGAAATTCTTATTCTGTTGCAGAGGTAATGAACGATCTTACCAAATCTATCTTCAATGCTGATTTACATAGCTCGGTGAATTTATACAGACAAAATCTGCAAACAGAATATGTTAAAGGATTAACCAATGTGGTAAATAATCCTGCAGGGTTTGATAATGCATCAAGAGCTGCTGCTTTCAATACATTGAAAAAAATTAAAACAAGTATGGCCACCGCTGCTTCACCTGATGAGCAGACAAAAGCTCACCGTACTTATATCGTTTATTTGGTTGACAAAGCTACTGTAGTTAAGTAAGTTATAGTTTATGTTAGTATTGCCCTGTTCAGTTTCGAACTGATCAGGGTTTTTTATGTTTGGTAACTTCTTCGGTCTTGTCGGAAAGTCGTCCAGATTTGGGTGACCATTTCTGAATCTCACACTGCCTTCCTGTGGAAATCTCGGTACGCTTACCGTCAACAGGTAAACAGTAGCCAGCGAATTCTGTTTGTTCTTGGATTTCTTTAACAGTAAGATTTGATTAAATAGCTGCTTCATCACAGATCAATTTTACTGGTTAAACCTTAATTAATTTAAGATTGACCCTTGTTGAAATCAAGATGTTTAGCAGTTAACACAAGTATTAGGAGTGAGGTAATTGAAATTAGGGGCGTCTTTTACCTGTTCAAAAATGACTCCCTAATTACGCCCCTGAACATTGCGAGTAGCTGTATTTTTGGGAGCTAACTTAAAAATAAAAACCTCACTAATCATACGTTTAGTGAGGTTTTAGTGAATTTGATCACTTGTATTGTGATCCCGCTGGGATTCGAACCCAGGACCCATACATTAAAAGTGTATTGCTCTACCAGCTGAGCTACGGAATCTAGTATTTTTTGTATTTCAATGATTCTTATTCTTCGCCAGGACCCTCCCGATAAATCGGGATGCTCTACAAACTGAGCTAAGGAATCTTAGTTACTTTTTTGAACTGTTTAACTTCAGTTTTAGTGATCCCGCTGGGATTCGAACCCAGGACCCATACATTAAAAGTGTATTGCTCTACCAGCTGAGCTACGGAATCTTAGTTACTTTTTTGAACTGTTTAACTTCAGTTTTAGTGATCCCGCTGGGATTCGAACCCAGGACCCATACATTAAAAGTGTATTGCTCTACCAGCTGAGCTACGGAATCATTCCCCTTTTAAAGCGCTTGGAGCGGTTTGTTTTGGGACTGCAAATATACAGGCTTTACTTTTTAATCCAAACTAAATATTCAGCTTTTTTTAAATTTAAATTAAGTGCCTGTTAGTCAGGAAAAATAATTCTGTATGTTGCATGTACTTTGCCTTTAGTTGCCCCTAAAGCGGCATGAACAGCCTGCATTTTGGTGTTAAAGTCACCAACCCATGAAAGCTCAACTGCCGTGTAATGATTCTGAGGCATTACATAATGCTGAAGTTTTCTGAATAAAGCAGATTCCAGACCGTGATTTTGATAAGCTTGTTTAGTACCCATAACAACTACACGGATCCTATCCATTTTACCTTGCCATTTATAATAAACAAATTTTAATTTGCTCCATAAGTTCATTTTACCACCCAAGTATTTGATAATCTGGTTGGCATCCGGAAGGCAAATGATAAACGAAACAGGTTCTCCATTTATGTATGCAAACCATATCAGGTGTTCATCCATAATGGGTTTCATTTTTCTAAAACTGTCTAACAATATTTCTTTAGTGATAGGAACAAAGTTTTCAAAGTCACACCAAGCATCGTTATAAATTTCTTCAAAATCAGCAGCGAATTTGTCGAATTTTGCTACCGACAAATGTTCAAATGAATAACCAGGTTTATTAATTACCCAGTCAGCAATTTTTTCAACACGTTTTGGCAGGTCATTTTTTACTGCCAGCATATTTGTTAATTGCTGATACGCCTGACTAAAACCATAGTTTTCAAAGAATTTTTGATAATATGGAGGGTTGTATTGCATTCCAAATGACGGGTGAATAAACCCTTCGATCAATAAACCCCAATATGCATCGTTTTCACCAAAATTAATAGGCCCATCCATGGCCTTCATTCCACGTTCAAATAACCATTTTTTGCAGGTATCGAACAATAGAAAAGCAGCCTTTTCATCATCAATACATTCAAAAAATCCCATGCCTCCGGTTGGTTGCTCATAGTGGTATGCCTTTTTTTTGTTGATAAAAGCAGCAACGCGACCAATAAGTTCGCCTTGGTCGTTTTTTAATACCCAGCGTGTGGCTTCACCAAAAGAATGAAAATTATTGAATTTTGGATCAAAAATGCTTTCAATATCATTGTCTAATGGCTGTACCCAAACAGGATCGTTTTTATAGATAATAGGAGCAACAGCTAAAAATTCTTTTCTTGTTTTAGTGTCTTTTACCTCTGTAATTTGCATAGTTAATTTTTGTGTTGCCAAAAATATAAAATTTGACTTGTGGCTAAGTGAAAAAAACAGAGATTTGTCAAAAATAACCATTCAATAATCTTATGAACATAGGTGATAAACTTCCTGCTTTTAACCTTAAAGGAATAGACGGCGAAATGTATAACCAATATGCATATGCCGATCGTTACGCATTACTGGTAATATTTACCAATAATTCTTGTCCGGTTGCGGTAGCTTACCGTAATCGCATTAAAAATCTGTTAAAGAGATACGAAGAGGATAATTTAGGGATTGTACGTATTAATTCAATGGCCAAAAACAGTGAATCAGAATCACTTGAGGAAATGAAGAAAATGTATGATGATCTAAAATTGGAGCATCTGTATTTGATGGACGAAGATCAACAAATGGCTAAGTCGTTTGGAGCAAACAAAGTTCCAGAAGCATTTTTATTCAACTCAAAACGTGAATTGGTCTATAAAGGTGCAATTGACGACAGCTGGGAGAATGAAAATATGGTTACTCGTGTATATCTTGAAGACGCAATAGAAGCTGCTTTAGATGGCATTGATGTAGATTATCCAGAAGTGGCTCCGGTTGGTTGTGATATGGTTTGGAATTAATCTGAACAGTTAATAAGATTGGAAAGGTTGATAGGATAACTGTCAACCTTTTTCTATTTCAATTAAAATGGTATCTTTTCTGTAAATCTTCTGCAATCATGCTAAACAATAAGTCATCAATTAAAATAGCAACCTATAATGTCAATGGTGTAAATGGCCGACTTCCGGTATTACTTCGGTGGTTGGAGGAAACTCAGCCCGATGTCGTGTGTTTACAAGAATTAAAGGCTCCACAAGAAAATTTTCCGGAAACAGCCATTTTAAATGCCGGTTATAATGTTATCTGGCATGGTCAAAAAAGTTGGAATGGAGTAGCTATTCTGGCCAGGAATGCAGAAATAACAGAGATATGCAGAGTGTTACCCGGAGACCCGGAAGATGAACATAGCCGCTATATTGAAGCCAATGTTCACAATGTTAGGATAGGGTGCTTGTATTTACCCAATGGTAATCCTGCTCCCGGACCAAAGTTTGATTACAAACTAAATTGGTTGAAGCGTTTTGCCTTACATTCGTCAGATCTGTTGAAACAAGATTTACCGGTTATTTTAGCGGGTGATTATAATGTTATCCCGACAGAAAACGATGTTTATAAACCAGAGCGTTGGGTGGACGATGCATTGTTTCGTCCGGAAACAAGAGATGCATTTCATCAAATAATGGCTCAGGGGTGGACGGATGCAATACGAAAATTATATCCGGAGGAAACGATCTATACATTTTGGGATTACTTTAGGAATGCTTATGGACGCGACGCAGGTTTGCGTATAGATCATTTTCTTTTAAGTCCTCAGTTACAAAGTAAACTAATTAAGGCAGGAGTAGACCGACATGTAAGAGGTTGGGAAAAAACGAGCGATCATGCTCCGGTTTGGATTGAATTATCGGTTTAGTAAGAAAAATACATAAAAAAACCTGCTTTATACAAAGCAGGTTTTCTTGTTTTATAGAGTAAGATTAAAATCTATCGTCATCATCAAAATCTTCTACATCATCAAATGAACCGAAGTCATCCATAGGCAGACCCAGATCATCGTCGTCATCGTCATCTACAAAACGGCTTTTTGCGTTTTTCGCATCTTTTGGG
Organism: Solitalea canadensis DSM 3403; assembly: GCF_000242635.2. Classification (NCBI taxonomy): domain Bacteria; kingdom Pseudomonadati; phylum Bacteroidota; class Sphingobacteriia; order Sphingobacteriales; family Sphingobacteriaceae; genus Solitalea; species Solitalea canadensis. The sequence continues at coordinate 2,956,657 of NC_017770.1, read as the reverse complement.
TTAAGAGGCTTCATGCCTTTCTTCGCATCTTCTGAAGCACTTTTGCCACTGGTTTTTTTAATTGGTTTTTTTGGCGTTTTCATTTACCTCTTCAAATTTAAATTTTCTACTTATAGATTCTTAGATCGAATTTGCTAAGTTTTTTCGATTATTTTGAATACTTATTTTAAAATAATCTGGTTATGCAAAATTAAAAAGTTTTTAAAATCAAAAAAGAAAGCTTGAAATTAATTTTCTGTTTGCTCTCCAATTTCATTCTCATTAGTGGTCTGAATGTCTTTAAGTTGTGGTAAGTCATTTAAAGAATTCAGACTAAAATAGTCCATAAAGAGCTTACTGGTTGCGTACAGTAGCGGTCTTCCGGGAGCATCACTTTTTCCTTCAATCGTTATTAATTCTTTTTCTAACAGCTTTTGTACACTGTAATCACAGTTTACCCCTCTGATTTGTTCAATCTCTGTTTTAGTAATGGGCTGTTTATAAGCAATGATCGCCAATGTTTCCATCGCAGCAGCAGAAAGTTTCTTTTTGTTACGGTGTTGAATCAATGAACTAACAGTGGGAGCAAACCTTTTCTTTGTCATAAATTGATAACCACCGCTAAGGGCAATTAATTCAAAGAAATGCTCTTCACCTTCATATTTCTGGCTGATCGTTTCAATAGCCTCATCTACGGCTTTCTCTGCAATGTCAGTTCCGGCTACAGAACTTAAGCAGGCTACAATTTCCGCAGAAGTGATACTTTGTTCAGAGGCAAATATCAGTGCTTCAATATGTTGTTGAATGTGCTCCATCTTTCGCAAAAATAGAATATCTCTTTATGCAGCAAAAAAAAATCTGAAATTATTATAATTGGCTTATTTATAGTTAATTGTGTGTTGTTCTGGGATAGGAGTATTGTTTTTTAAGAATAAAAGTTTAAGTGAATTTTAGCTAAATGCATTGATGTGCAATTTACAGAGGATTGAGCGGTTACTAGTGAGCAATTACCGAAAACCGCATGGACGTTAAATTCAGGTTTAGTCGTAAACATATAAATCTGGTAATTAGTTGTTTATTGCCGAGTATTGTTGTTTATTTAATTAAACATTAAAAAAATATCGATTTTTGTTGCCCTTAATTAAAAAAACGCGTTATCCAGTAAGATGAAAGTTTGCATTGCCGAAAAACCAAGTGTAGCTAAAGATATTGCAGAAGTTATTGGTGCTAAGCAGCGCAAAGATGGCTACTATGAAGGCAATGGATACCAGGTAACCTGGACTTTTGGACACTTCTGTACCTTAAAAGAACCTCACGATTATACTGAGCGTTGGAAAGCCTGGCGATTGGAAGATCTGCCCATGATTCCTAAAAATTTCGGGATAAAGCTGATTGATAATGGTGGTGTTCAAAAGCAATTTAAGGTAATTGAGCATCTTATTTCGCAATGTGAAGAAGTGATTAACTGCGGTGATGCTGGACAAGAAGGAGAACTTATTCAGCGCTGGGTACTTTTGAAAGCAAAATGCGTAGCTCCGGTTAAACGATTATGGATTTCATCATTAACCGAAGAAGCGATTAGAGAAGGGTTTCAAAAGCTTAAGAACGCTGAACAATTCAATAATTTATATGCCGCAGGGAGTGCAAGGGCAATTGGCGATTGGCTGTTGGGCATGAATGCTACTCGTTTGTTCACTAAGAAGTTTGGCCAAGGAAAAGTAGTTTTATCGATCGGAAGGGTTCAAACTCCGACCCTGGCGATGATCGTTCAACGACAAAAAGAGATCAATGCTTTTGTTTCTGAAGAATATTGGGAGCTAAAAACCATTTATCGAGAGACAGAATTTACGGCAACAATCGATCGACTTAAGAATATTGAAAAAGCAGAAAAAGGGCTTGAATATTTAAAGCAATATCCTTTTGAAGTAACATCGTTTGAGAAAAAGGAAGGAAAAGAAGGGAATCCCCGGCTATATGATTTAACGTCGTTACAGGTGGATGCGAATAAAAAATATGGATATTCGGCCGATGAAACGCTAAAATACATTCAGAACCTTTACGAAAAGAAATTTGTGACCTACCCAAGGGTTGACACCACTTATCTTTCGGAAGATTTGCATCCAAAAATAGCCGGAATAATGGAGCAACTGACCTATTACAGTCAGTTTACGGCACCAATTCTGGCGAAACCTATTCCCAAGTTAAAGGCTGTTTTTGATGATAAAAAAGTAACAGATCACCATGCGATTATTCCAACAGGTGTTTTGCCTGTCGGACTAAGTACGGATGAAAAGCGCATTTATGATCTAATAACACGTCGTTTTATTGCAGCGTTTTATCCTGAATGTAAGGTTTCTAACACAACAGTTTTAGGTAAGGTTGGACAGATAGAATTTAAAGCAAGCGGAAAACAAATATTGGAACCAGGGTGGAAAGAACTCTACGCTAACGATAAAACAGAGAAAAAAGAAGGGGAGGAAGAAGAGAAAATAATGCCTGTTTTTGAAGCAGGAGAGAGTGGTCCGCATGAACCACGCATTCATCAAGGGAAAACATCACCTCCAAAACCATATACAGAAGCAACCTTGTTGCGCGCTATGGAAACTGCGGGTAAGCAAGTCGATGATGAAGAAATGCGTGAATTGATGAAGGATAACGGTATCGGCCGACCGTCGACTCGCGCTAACATCATAGAAACGTTGTTTAAACGGAAATACATCGAGAAGAAAAAGAAAAACATCTTCGCCACACAAACAGGCATCGACTTAATCGACACCATTCAAAATGAATTATTAAAGAGTGCCGAATTAACCGGTGATTGGGAGCGTAAACTTCGCCTGATCGAAAAAGGGGAGTACGTGCTTGATACTTTCAAGCAGGAGCTTATTCAAATGGTGGTGGAGCTTACACGCGAAGTAATTCATAATACCGGCCGAATTATTACAATTGAACAAGAAGCCCCTAAGGAAAAAGAAAAACCTAAAAAAGAGCCAAAGCCAAAAGCCCCTAAAGAGACTCTTTCCATAGCAGAAATGAGCTGTCCGAAATGCAAGGAGCACCCACTTAAAAAAGGGAATTCAGCCTATGGATGTAGCAATTTCCAGGTTTGTGGTTTTAAATTACCTTTTGAAGCATTCGGCAAAAAACTAACCGACAAACACCTAACTGACTTAATCACCAAAGGCAAAACTGGTAAAATCAAAGGCTTACTAGTTAGTGAAGCAGAGGTTGACGGAAAGATTGCGTTTGATACAGGGTTTCAGTTGGTTGTTGAGTAAAGTTGGCTTGAACTTTTTGAAATCTACCTTAAGTGATTAAAATCATAGAATTTCTATGCATTAAATCTAACATTACCGATGGAAAAATGTATAACTAATAGTATGTATTTTTCAATAAATGAGCATCTATAAGTAACTAAATAAAAGCCTATTAATCTTATGTTTAGATTGTTTTCTTAAGTGCAGCAATTATTTGCTGATGCATCACCTTATTCGACCAACTTTCAACCACTCCAGTGATTTATGGATTCTGTTGCACCTATTCCAAGAGTAAAAACTATCAAACATGAGAGAAAACTAAGTAATTCTTTAAAAAATGAAAGAATGAAGTTGATGCTAATCGAGAGAATAGCTGACTGAATATGGAATGTTATTAACCAATTAAAAAATCAAAAGTTAAAATAATGAGAAAACAATTACTTCTACTAGTTGCCATGGTTGGGTTTAATGGAGCATTTGCTCAAACTCTTCAAACTGTTACGGACAATGGAAATACAACTACAAACGCTATCAACACAGGATCTCTTACAGTTTCTGGAAATTTAAAATTTGGGAACGGAACGGAAGCTGTGTCCGTAAGAAGTGGCTGGTTGACATATAATCACTTGGCATTAACCTATAAACCCAAAGGATCCTCTTTTGATAATCAGAACTCAGGTGCTCGTTCAGTTGCTTTATTCAACTCAGGCTTAGGCCGAGGAGATGGTACTTCGCTTTCCGGTCGAGTTTTCGAATATGATGGATTGCATATGAATTTACTTCCTGAAGGTTATGGCAATGTTGGTATCGGTACAACAACACCTGCAACTAAATTGGAAGTCAAATCTGGTGTTGACATGATTTTAACCAGTTCAACATTTGTTACTCCCTATAACTTAGGGATGACGAGTGATATTGGTCAGGGCTATACTCCTCACTATATTTTATTGAGTCCTATGATTGTAAGTGGAGTCGCTAATCCGCAAGCTGGTTTAAGCGGGACTTTGTCGTTATACCGAGGGACAACTTCCGCCGGAAATATTAATGCCGAGTATAGAGTTATAATTCAGGCGGCATATTCAAATAATTATGTTTCGGTTGTTCCGCTTACAGATAATACAGTAAGCGTAAATGTTTATAAAGTTACTTATAATAATCAAGCATACTTAGCCATTAAAACTGCTGAAATCACCGGATCAGGAGGAAGAGTTACTTTTAGAGGGGATTGGTGGAATGCAATAGACGGAACAAAACCACAGTTAGTTTACGAGACTCAATTGTCAGATGTAAGTATTTATAAATCCTATCAATCTGTGCACGGAACATCAATGGTTGCTACGAAAGATGGAAATATTGGAATTGGAACCAATGATCCCAAAGGTTACAAATTAGCAGTTGTAGGAAAAATTCGTGCGACAGAAATCAAAGTAGAGGCTACTCCTTGGCCAGACTACGTTTTCATGCCAAACTACAATCTGCCTTCTCTGCAAGAAACCGAACAGCACATCAAAGAAAAAGGACACCTCCCTGGTATTCCTTCAGCAGAAGAGGTTAAAAATAATGGAGTTGATTTAGGGGAGATGAATGCAAAATTGCTTCAGAAAATTGAGGAGTTGACGTTGCATTTGATAGAACAGAATAAACAGTTGCAAACTAAGACAGATGAAATAATAGAATTAAGAGAGCACTACAAGAAAATAGAATCACAATTAACTGAATTGAAAAAACTTAAATAGAGTTTTTAATTCAACTTAATCTCTTATCCCAGAATACTACAGAAGTATTTAAAGAAAAGTTAACTCATTCAAATGCTTGTTGCATTTAATGAATTGCAACAATATTTATAATAAATGATTATGGGCCTTATGAAAAGGAAAACAATTAAATTTTTATCATTGATATTATGCCTGTGCCATTTCACCGTGCATAGTCAAACAATACCAACTAGAGTTGATATACCTTCACCACAGGTTGCGGCAATTAATCGCTTTATAGAAACTTCGGTTGGACACTTTACTGGCGTTCCACAAATAAGTATTCCTTTATATGAGATTAAGATAAAGGATGTTATGGTTCCAATAACTTTGAGTTATCATGCAGGAGGGATAAGAGTTGATCAGGAAGCCTCTTGGGTGGGTCTAGGCTGGAATCTTTCTTACGGAGGACAAGTAACCAGAAATGTAAGAGGAGCACCAGATGAGCATTATTTTATTCCTGCTGTTACCCGAAATACTGGATTTACTACCATTAAAGATTTTAATGCATTACCACATTATTCGCAAGATCCAGGTTTACAGGAAAGGACCCAAAATATGCTTGAGGCAAAACTTGCAATCAACGGACAAAGAGATTTTATGCCGGATGAGTTTTACTATTCCGTAGTAGGGCAGTCAGGAAAATTCATGTTTAATCAGGAACTAAAAAAATTTGTGACTTTTCCCAAAGAGGATATAAATATTTCGTTATCAGACACAAATCTTTTTTCGTTTTTACTGGATAATGGTGTTGCTGTTGATTTGGGAGCCGATGGAGCCAGTTTTCAATCAGATCCAACAGGCGTTATGCGAGCTACTCGAAATAGCTGGTTAGTAAAAAAAATACAAAATACCAGTAATGAGGAGATTAATTATTCTTATACTAACAGTTCGTACAAAATACCTAAAATTTCAGGACAAAATTATATCCAGTCAACAGGCGCTTATACTGAAAATTTAACCAATCCTGGAAGTACCTATGTGTCAGAAAATAATACCTATGATGAAGCATTAGTGAGCACTATCAGCTTTCCGGAAGGAATAATCAAATTTATCACCATGGAAAGAGAAGATATGCAAGGTAAGGCATTAAAAGAGGTTCAGGTGTTAAATAATGCGCAACAACTGATTAGAAAAATCATATTTGATTACAGTTATTTTCTTGGAAAAGATTATGATGTAAATCTTGGACGATCAGCACCGGTAATTTGGAACTATGCTGATAATTATAGATTTAAACGTTTGCGTTTAGACTCCGTGCGTATTGTGGGACAAACAAGTACCTCACCAATCAAATATAAGTTTGATTACAATACGTTTGATATGATGCCCTCTAAATATTCATTTTCACAAGATCATTGGGGGTATTTTAATGGAATTATGAACCATTCAATGATTCCATCTATAGTTGTAAAGGATGGTGTCGATCCTTCATTGTATGATGGAGGAGATCGGTCGGTAAAACCCGAAAAAAGTAATGTTTTCTCCTTGAAAAGTATTGTTTGGCCGGAAGGAGGAAAAACTGAATATACCTATGAGAACAATAACTTCAGAGTTAAAAACATCCCTCAAGGTTCCAGAGAACTGATAAATATGTTAGTTGATGATAATTTGGCGCTGAAGAAAGCAGAAATTCAGATCAGCGGTTATCCTCGTAGTAGTTTTGCTCCTGATCCCGATTATATTGATCCTGTAACCAAGGCACGTTGTTATAAAAAACGTTTTACCGTTAGTAATAATAGTTATGTTGATCCTGGTTATGGATGGGAATGTTCTTCTGATTTTGGCGTGAAAGGAGACATCGATAAAAAATATGATATTCCATATGGCCAATGTAATGTAGAATTTTTACTAGAGCAAATAAAACCTGAAGGAAGAGTTACTGTAAAAGGCTTTAATAATGCACAAAATGCCCCTATTAGAGTAAAGGAAAATAAAACATATTTAGAGTTGCTTCCAGGAGAATATGAGATGACAGTAAAAATAACTTATCAAGGTATACCTGTCGATCACGAGTATAATTTACAATCGCACTTTACTTATTTTAAAATAAGCTGGCGTGAAATAGGTGAGGATGATATTGTTAATGCCGGAGGATTGCGGATCAAAAAAATTGACTATTTTGATAATAACGGGGCCAAAATTAAAGCAAAGTCTTACGATTATACGAATCCGGTTGATGGTAAAAGTTCGGGGACAATAGCTGCTCTACCGCTGTATATTCAAAATAAGTGGAAGGGTGGTTATATCAGCAGACCACACACACATTATAGATATTACTTTTCCAATTCCGTGTTACCACTGTTAACCACAGAAGGTTCATATGTAGGTTATGAATATGTAACTGAGTATGATGAGAATGTACTCAACACAACTGATCGTCATAAAATCACTTATCAGTTTAGGTACAACATGCCTTATTTTACAAGTTTTTATAAATACATGCTACTTTCATTGCAAGAACCGGATGAGTGGCTACAAGGTCAACTATTGAAGAAAACTTATTATAAGGGCTCAAAAATAATCAAGCAGGAAGATTATTCTTACTACTATCGGTCACCTCATGCGTTAACGGATATAAATAAAGAAGATTGGGTTGATGAAATTAATACGGATATAATCAGTTTCGGGGCACTTACCTGGGGTTATGCAAACCCTATACTGTTGGCATTATATATGAAAGATTTGCGCGAGCAGGGTTATAGTGATAGGAGTGTTATGTGGTTTGATGACACACTCCCCCCTGACTTTTATTCTCAAAGTTATCCTGAACTAGGCACTCGGGCTTCTTTTCTATATGGTGTTGATTATGTTGATGGAAATACAGTTCCTAATATCAGACGTTTTACCGGCTTTAATAAACCATTGTCCAAAACAACAACTTTATACGATGATAATGGCGGTGAATCAGTGACGACCGAAAAGTACTACTATGAAAAAACACCTGTAAACTATCAGTTGTCCAAATCTGAAGCAATAAATAGTAAAAAGGAAACGATTTCTCAGCAATATAAATATCCGCAAGATTATGCAGGCATTTTGGTGTATGATAAGATGACGCAGCAGCATCGAATTGCTTCTGTAATTGAGCAAACCAACTTTAATAGCACCAAGGAGTTAACAAAAGTCAGGAACAATTATGGTTTTTGGAATAACAATACACTCATTGCTCCTTTAAGCATAGAAAAGTTTAACAACGGTAGCTTAACCCCCAGTCAGGTGTATAATTTCAATGGGTATGATACTAAAAGTAATTTACTTGGAGTTACTCCACAAAAGGGACCTTCTACCACCTATAAATGGGGTTATAACCAGCAATACCCAGTTGCTGAATGCAAAAATGCAGCAGAGAACGAGTTTTATTTTGAGAGTTTTGAAGAAGACGCTGCGGCATCAATAGTTAAATTTCATACAGGGCTAAAATGTAATTATGGTCGTAGCTTCACGGTGTCATTTACCAAACCTAATTCCCGTACTTACACCATTGGATGGTTTGAATTAGAGGGAAATCTTTGGAAGTATAAAGAAGAAACGTACACGGGTACTAAGACTTTCTTAGCAAGTGCTTATGTAGATGACATTCGGATATTCCCATCTGATGCTCAAATAACCACCTATACCTATGAGCCGTTAGTAGGTATGACCAGTTCAACCGATGCCAAGGGACAGACTACCTATTACGTGTACGATGGTTTTCAGCGACTGAAATGGATCAAGGATCAGGAAGGCAACATCCTGAAAACAACGGATTATCATTACCAAAACCAATAACATTTACCAAGTAGAATACGAATGATACGATTTTTAAACAAAAGGACGCTACTATTAGTAGCTATCCTGAACATAACCTGTATCAGCACATTTGCCCAGCAGGCGAACGTGAGTTTATCCACTTACTCTGGTCAGTCGGAGATTATGGCGACCCAAAGTGTTACTTTGCTACCGGGAGTGAACATTCCGGCAAGCAGCAATGTAAGGATTTACATCAGTGGAGCAGCTGCTTACTGTGTGCCACTGGCGGCAGCACCGAGCGCCAATCAGAATTACATTCTTACCAACACGATTAAAGTACCGGGCATTATAGATGAAACGGGTCTGGCCAACCGCAGTACCTGTGAGATCAGCCAGACGATCCAGTACTTTGATGGACTAGGCCGTCCGCTGCAAACAGTACAAACTAAGGGCAGCCCTTTGCTTAACGACATTGTCCAGCCGTTTGAATACGATGCCTTTGGCCGGGAAGCGAAGAAGTATTTACCCTACGTGGATGCAACAGGCAACGGCAGTTATAAAAACATTGTGCCGGGCACAACTGTGAGTAGCTTTTATGCTACAACGAATCCCAGCACTTTAGCTGCCAATATTGCCCGTACTGGTTATCCTTTTGCAGAAACCCAGTTTGAAGCCTCGCCATTAAATCGGGTAGAGCAACAGGGAGCTGCAGGCGAAGCCTGGCAGTTATTAAATGCATCCATTACCGAATCGGGCCATACGATAAAAACAGAATATGGCACCAATGTCGCCAATGAAGTAAAACTGTGGACGGTTAAAGCGGACGGCTCCGGAGCTACGGCTACTTTCTATGAAGCCAATCAGTTGTATAAAACCATTATTAAAGATGAAAATTGGGTAAATGCAACTGGAACCAAAGGCACAACAGAAGAATTCACGGATAAGGAAGGTAGAGTGGTACTTAAGCGTACCTACGATGATGCAGGTATCGCGTTATCGACTCAGTACGTGTACGATGATTTCGGCAATTTGCGTTATGTAATTCCTCCGGCTGTTACGGCTATTTCCATTACTGAAAACGATGCCACCTTCAATGAGCTGATCTATGCCTATCATTACGATGATCGTCAGCGGGTGGTGGAAAAAAAGATCCCTGCTAAGGGTTGGGAGTTCATTGTGTACAATAAGCTGGATCAGGTAGTGTTAACTCAGGATGCCAATCAACGTAATAAAAAACAATGGATATTCTCCAAATATGATGTCATGGGTAGATTGATTATCACAGGTTTAGTGAATAATGACAATCAAACTAGAACTGTAGTACAAACAGCTGTAGATGATCAAATAAATTTTTTATGGGAAGACCGCGACGGTAACACATTGGGATATACCACTCGCTCATATCCTAAAACAGACGGTGCGACCATCGATGTTTTAACTGTTAACTATTATGATAATTACTTATTTCCTGGTAATCCCTTCGGTGTGCCAACTGGAAATCAAAGTCCAATGACCAGAAGCCTTTTAACCGGGACCAAAGTAAAAGTATTGGATGGTGGCAATACTTATTTATGGACGGTAAACTATTACGATAATGAAGGTAGAGTAATTCAAAGTAAGAGCACAAACTACCTTTTAGGTCAGGATGTGGTGGATAACACCTACGATTTCCCCGGACAGCTTAAAATATCTAAACGTACCCATACCGTTTCAGGTAAAGCACCGCTGGAGATCACTACCCGTTATGAATATGATCACATGGGACGCAGAATCAATACTTATGAACTGATAGGTGCTGACCCCACCAAAGAAGTACTACTGGCTTCGTATAAATACAATGAACTGGGTCAGCAGATTAAAAAACAACTGCACTCGGAAAACAATGGCGGCTCGTACCTGCAAGCGGTGGATTATGCCTATAACATCCGCGGCTGGCTGACAAAAATTAATGATGCCAATTTAACAGATATTACTGACCAGTTTGGTATGGAGTTGAAATATGAAGGCAACGGTGCTGCATCTCAGTATAATGGTAATATTTCTGAAATGACTTGGAAGAACCGTAATCCTAATGCAACTACCCAAAAAGCTTATCAATTCGGTTATGACAAACTAAACCGGTTGTTGTCAGCTACTTCCACCATTGGCAGTAACTTTAATGAGGTGTTAACCTACGATGTAATGGGGAATATTAAAACCTTAAAACGTAACGGAGGATCTGCTTCCTTAATCGATGATCTGACCTATACGTATAAAAACGGCAATCTATCGAACCGCTTGGAAAGCGTAGATGATCAGTCTGCTAACAGTCTCGGACAACGAAAAGGGCTAACGAGTTACGATTACAGCGACCCGAATGGGAACCTACTCGGAAGTACCAATACTAGCGATCAGACAAGGAACCTCAACATTAGCTATAATTACCTGAATTTGCCACAACAAATTAAGGTTAATAGTCAGGCTATTGATTACATCTATGATGCAATCGGAAGAAAGTTACGTAAGGTTAGTAGTGGCGTTACGGTTGACTATGTGGGAGGTATTCATTATAAGGCCGGAGCTTTGGAGTTTATTCAAACGGAAGAAGGCATTGCAAGAAACCTTACATCCAGCTATCAGTATCAGTATAACCTGACGGATCATCTGGGTAATGTCAGAGCCACCATTATCAAAGGATCTCAGGGCGTGGAGACCATTCAGGAGAGCAGTTACTATGCTTTTGGTATGACTCAGTCCGAATGGGTATCCAGTGCAAAAAATAAGTACCTTTACAATGGTAAGGAACTGCAGGAAGATTTTGATTTGAATCAGTATGATTACGGGGCACGGTTCTATGATCCAGTGCTGGGCCGGTGGCATATAATAGATCCGTTGGCTGAATTAATGAGGAGATATTCTCCATATAATTATGGGTTTGATAGTCCCGTTAGGTTTCTTGATCCTGATGGTATGGCTCCTAGCCCTTTTTTTGATAGAAAAAATGATTCGGATGAAGAATCTCTTCTTTTTGGATCATCTCCATTTCTAAGGTCTCTTATGGATAAAAGAGATAATAATGACGAATTTAGAAAACTCAAGAATTATATCTATCCTCCCACCAATGTGATAGCAACTGATGGGGGAAATGGAAAAAGGAAAAAACGACATGCTGATAAAGAAAGTAAAGCACAAATAGAAGCTGTAGCCTCAACAGGGACGGCACTTGGTTGGGCTGCAGATGGATCAACTTTAATATTAGCGACATACAAAGGTTCTGAGTTATATTTCACTAATGCAAAGGGTGTGATAACAGCAATACCTCTGAGCAAAGTTACTGCAGTTATTGAAAATGTTGGAAAAGGAGTTTTAGTTACTGGATTTATGGTTGATGGAGCCATGTACATCTCTGGAAATCAATCAGGAGAGAAAACTGCTGCTAATGTAACTGCCGGTATTGGGATTTACTTAATGAGATTAGGACCCAAAGCAAATTTTTTAATGGCATCTCTTTGGTCTTTAATTACAACAGAATTACCTGACATGCCTCATCAAGAAACGCCGATTAAACATTTAGCTGATAATACGAATATTATTTTACCAAATATAAAGAACTATAAAGTACATGATTAAAGAGGCCTATTATTGGATGTATAAAGGTTTACAAAAGATAAGAAAAGATGAAAATCCTGCTGTTGACGCTTTTCTTGGGATAGTGTTTTTTCAAAACCTTAACCTCATTGTTTTGGGGCGTATTTTATTTTGTATTTTTCATTTCAGAATTGCAAAAGATCTTGTTTTAATGTGGACTATATTGGGTGCAATTATTATTATTTCGCTAAATTATTTTATAACTTATCATCGAAGAAAAGATATATTTCAGATTGTTGAACAATATTCAAAAGATAGACGGAGAAAAGGTAAGTTTTTTTTTATTTTATATATCATTGCATCTTTAGTTGCATTTTATTCTGTTACACTAGGATTAATAAAATAAACCATTATTTTAAGCGGTAGAGCAAATTAAACTTTGCATTGTGAAATAAAGAACGAGTAATTTATGTTGTTGAAAGATTACTGCCTTAAAAAGCAAGAAAAACTGATTAATTTTATAAGACCTGAAAGAAAACTCTAACCGACAGAACGGACGGAAGTTCATTTTGTGTAGCCCTGAATTTCGGGGCTACTGCCTTTTGTACTTTTTTTTCATTGTATTTGGTGATTTTTATGGAAATAGCCCTGAATTGTGTTAGTAAAAGATTATGATTGAGTTAAAAAGAGATTTGAAAAAGTACTTCCTTATGATAGACAGGAATATATTGATTTTTTTGATGAAGATTTTGAGTCAACAATAAAATGGTATGGGATATCATTCAAGCATCAAAGGGCGAAGAGTGTTGAAATATTTGAAGGTCTGCTTAAAAATGTAGTTTCAAAATTAGATAATGGTTCTTTGTGGATTGTAAATCATGAGGACAAAGACCTAGAGTGGCTTCCAAATAACGAGGATAATTTAATCAGTTTACGAACCTTATTCAAAGAAAGAGGTATTCCAAATACATTTAAAGGGGCTATAATTTTCACGAAAGATGATTTGTTGAAATTTTCAAAGGATTTAATTTCATATCCATATTCTGTATTGAATAAAGATGGTTTTTGTATAAAGATTTGAATATTTCACACAGTGAATTATATTTTATTATAAAAATATCAGGTCATTTGTGTCTTGATTTCCTGAGTACAGATAAAGAACTTCTGAAAGAACTTGTAAATGAAAATTCCTCATATTTTATTACCAAAGAATATAGAGGAAATTAACAAGATTGATTCAATATCTCGAGTATTATAGCCTTCAATTTGAAGGCTATAATATTTTATCATTAATTAATTTGCGCTTGTTGTTGAAAATTTTTGCGTAAGTGGGATTTTTAACTGCAAAATAAAACAGAAAATTTTTTCTGGCCAATGGCATAAAGACGATGTTGAGTATTATGGATAAGGCAGCGCAAGATTTAAATTATCAATCCATGTTAAATATTAATTTCAAATTAACAATCTTCTTATTATCGATCTTTTCCTTGGTGTGCCAACCTCAAAAATCTGACTCAAGGTTGACAAAATATTCTGACCATTCAGATAGTTTAATAGTTAAGTCATATTCTGGCGAAACACCCCCAACTTATTTACAAAAACTAACAAAAGTTGTTGATAGTATCAGTAGTCATGCCAATATTTCTGTTAGATCAATAGAAGCTATTATACCTGCCACAGGTGAAGAAATGCTGGAATATTATAATTTGACATTTAATGATTCTACATATAAATATTTTTCAATTATTGATAGTGTCATAGTGAAAAATGCTGCCGATAATAAGTATGGTTTTTTGCCTAAATATTTAATGCTTAATCAATTTGTTGACGGTGAATATGCAGATGGTTATTTTGATAATTTGGAAAACATTATAATCAGAAATAAAAAAAATGTATGTAGAATTTATTCGAACCTACCAATTGAAAAGGTAAAACGAATTCAAAATTTGATGAGAAAGTACTGTAAGTAGTTTTATGATTATTTAAGTGTTCACATTGCTTCTTTCAATAAATAAAAAACAAAAAGCGGGAGTTAAAATATAATTCTTTGATAAATGTAGGTGTTGTTATTAAAGCACCTGTATCTACGGATGAAATGTTATTAGAAGTGGTTTAGGTATTTCTCCTAATCAACTTCAATTAATTTTAAGTCACCCTTTAAACAATGATTTAATTGAAAAAAAGACTAATTTTATCGTTGGACAATGAAAAATATTATAATAATAAGCAGAATAATGTTAATCATAACTTTAATCATATTTTGTAACTGTAGTCATAAAAATGATAGAGTTAAAATTGTAGAATTACTTAACAGTACATATGTTGGCGACAATATAAAAGCTTACTATTTAATAGGAGAAAGTAGAGATACCTCCTTTATTAGAGAGCTGGTTAAAGATCCTTATGATTCACGTGTTACAAACAACTTAGAATTTAAAGGAATATCCGTTTATCAAGCAAAAATGATAGCTTTAAGAAAGTTAACGGGAGTGCCTCCGCCTAAAATAATTACATATGAACCTGATTCTTTGATAGGTGAATTTTATATTAATTTGCTTAGAGAAAGGAAGTTAATTAAATAAACAATGCATAGAATATGCGTACATACATATGTAAACGTTTAGAAGTTGCAACCCAACGGAGAATATAAATGTGTGATTGATACTTGCAACGGTATTCCAAAAAAATAAAAATCAAAAACCGCGGGAGTTAAAACATCCTGCGGTTTTTGTTATACATTATATCCTGCTGCTAAAATGCGTTTCCAGTCAGGGTGACGCTTTAGGTAAGCTGCTACATACGGACAAAGAGGAACCAGTTTTTTCCCTTCTCTCTCAATAATATCGAGAATAGATTCAACTAATTTTTTTGCAATGCCTTGGCCTTCCAGTTGCTTTGCAACTTCGGTATGTGTAAGATATATACTGTCTTGTGTCCTGATGTATTCAACAAATGCCAGATGTCCATTCACTTCTGTTTCAAAACGTTTTTTATCTGCATTTTCTGTTATAGTTAAGGTTCCGGTATATTCAGCCATAATATATCAAATGTTTAATAAATGAAGATACGTTTTTTAGCAAAGCTTAAATAGTTGCCGCTGTTTTACGGATAGATCTGATTCAGATGATTTCCCAGGCACTTTCCCATGCTAAAGCAGGCCTGTAATAAATAACCTCCTGTAGGTGCATCCCAGTCAAGCATTTCGCCAATAATAAAGTGATTAGGCAACTTTTTGAGTTGAAAACAATCGTCAATTTCAGTTAATGCAATTCCCCCAACAGTTGAAATGGCTTCATCAATTGGGGCAGCACTTACAACAGTTAAAGGCAACTCTTTAATCTTTTTAGCAAGGACTTCAAGATTGGTAAATTCCTCTTTGCTTAAACAATTCTTTAAAAGAGACAATTGGGTAAATGCAAATGGAACCAAAGGCACAACAGAAGAATTCAAGGATAAGGAAGGTAGAGTGGTCCTTAAGCGCACCTATGATGATGCAGGTACCGTATTATCGACGCAATATGTGTACGACGATTTTGGCAATTTGCGTTATGTTATTCCTCCGGCAGTAACAGCCACTACCATCACTGAAAACGATGCGACTTTTAATGAACTCGTCTATGCCTATCATTACGATGGTCGTCAGCGGGTTGTGGAAAAGAAAATTCCTGCCAAAGGCTGGGAATTCATTGTATACAACAAACTGGACCGGGTGGTGTTAGTCCAGGATGCTGTTCAACGTGGCAAAAATCAATGGAGCTTTTCCAAGTATGATGCTATAGGGAGGGTTATCCTGACTGGCTTGGTGAATAACAGTAGCCATACCAGAGCCACCTTGCAACCGGCCGTAGACGGTCAAACAGTGAACCTATGGGAAGATCGTGATGGTAGCTCGTTAGGCTACACGGAAAGAGCTTATCCTTTAACAAGTGATTCAAGAGTGGACATATTAATAGTTAACTATTACGATAACTATTCCTTTCCCGGTAATCCATTTGGTGCACCAACAGGTGAGCAAAGTTTGATGACCAGAACCCTGTTGACAGGAACGAAGGTAAAAGTATTAGATGGCGGCACTACCTATTTATGGACCGTGAATTTCTACGATAAGGAAGGCAGGGTGATTCAAAGCAAGAGTACCAATTACCTTTCGGGGCAAGATGTGGTGGATAACACTTATGATTTTCCTGGACAGCTCAAAATATCTAAACGTACCCATATCGTTTCAGGTAAAGCACCACTGGAGATCACCACTCGTTATGAGTACGATCACATGGGACGCAGAATCAATACTTATGAACTGATAGGTTCTGACCCCACCAAAGAAGTATTACTGGCTTCGTATAAATACAATGAACTGGGTCAACAGATTAAAAAACAACTGCATTCCGAAAATAACGGCAGCTCCTACCTGCAAACGGTGGATTATGCCTATAATATCCGCGGCTGGCTGACAAAAATCAATGATGCCAATTTAACAGATATTACTGACCAGTTTGGTCTGGAGTTGAAGTATAATGGCAACGGTGCTGCATCTCAGTATAATGGTAATATTTCTGAAATGACCTGGAAGAACCGTAATCCCAATGCTACTACCCAAAAAGCGTATCAATTCGGTTATGATAAACTGAATCGGCTGTTGTTAGCTACTTCCACTATTGGCAGTAACTTTAATGAAGTGTTAACCTACGATGTAATGGGGAATATCAAAACCCTGAAACGTAACGGAGGATCGACTTCCTTAATCGATGATCTGACCTATACGTATAAAAACGGCAATCTATCGAACCGCTTGGAAAGTGTAGACGACCAGTCAGCTAACAGTTTTGGGCAACGAAAAGGGCTGACGAGTTATGATTACAGCGACCCGAATGGTAACCTGATTGCAAGCTCCAATACTACTGACCAGACAAGGAATCTAAGTATTACCTATAATTACCTGAATCTGCCGAAACAAATTAAGGTGAATAATCAGGCTATCGATTACACCTATGATGCAATCGGAAGAAAGTTACGTAAGGTTAGTGGTGGCGTTACGATTGACTATGTGGGAGGTATCCATTATAAGGCCGGAGCTTTGGAGTTTATTCAGACAGAAGAAGGCATTGCAAGAAACCTTACATCCAGTTATCAGTATCAGTATAACCTGACGGATCATCTGGGTAATGTCCGAGCCACCATTATCAAAGGATCTCAGGGCGTGGAAACCATTCAGGAAAGCAGTTATTATGTATTTGGCATGTCTCAGTCGGAATGGGTGTCAGGAGCAAAAAATAAGTACCTTTACAATGGTAAGGAACAGCAGGATGACTTTGATCTGAATCAATATGATTATGGTGCAAGGTTTTATGATCCGGTGCTGGGCAGGTGGCATATAATAGATCCGTTGGCTGAATTAATGAGGAGATATTCTCCATATAATTACGGATTTGATAGCCCCGTTAGGTTTCTTGATCCTGATGGTATGGCTCCAGGTTCTTTTTTTGATAGAAGAAATGACTATGATGATCGATCTATTTCCTGTGGATTATCTCCGCATGATCGAAGATTTTTTGATAGAACACAAATCGATGACAATGGTCTGAATATTATTATCCCAGACATTATTTCTAAGATTGATAATGATAAATCTGTTATTTATAAAGCTGGTGGTGATGGAGGAAAGAAGGATAAAGGAAAAGAAGTAGAAAAAGATAGAAATCCCGCTCAGGATAAACCATTAAGTGATGGTGAAATTGAATTGCTTGAGAAAAATGGATTTAATCATCGTGATAAATCCATGAATGGTAAAAGAGGAGGAAGGTTAGATTTATGGAAGGATGGAGAAGGAAATGTATACGAAAAACCAAAAGGTAATAAGGGTCCTGGGGAACCAATTGGATATAATCTAAAAGACCTTAAAAGTACTGTTGTTAAGACAGCTGTAGGAGTTACAGTAGCTGTCGTTGTATATGAAGTATTTAAATGGGGTGCAGCTATTATTTTAGCGCCTGAAACAGGAGGTGCTTCATTAGCAGGAGCCTCAGTTTTGCCTTAATTATTAAGTAATAAAATTGTTTTGAGGTTTAGTATATTAATAGATTGCTTTCTTTACAAAGATGGAAGGATTAAAGTCCATAAGGTTGATGGATATTAATAATGTTAAACGACCTTTTATATTTAAAATTCAAAAGAATAATGAAAAAAAATAAAATAATATTAAGCTTTTCTTTATTAGACTTTAACGATATTACTCCTGAGGAAATCACACAATTGTTGAATGTAAATCCTACAAAAATATGTGTCAAAGGTCAAAGAAGAAACCCTAAGAATCCAGAGTCTCCTTTGATAAAGCAAAATGGATGGATGATAGATTCACCATTAGGTCAATATGCCTCGTTTGAAGATCAAATGAATTCTCTCTTAGATATAATTGAATCTAAAATTGATATTTTTCGAGCTTTATGTAAAATGTATTACTGTGAATTTTCTTGTGCAATATTTATGTATTTGGGTAATGAAGAAAGTACGCCTTGGGTTCATTTGGATTCCAGATATAATGAACTAATAAAAGAATTAAACATAGAATTTGATTTAGATCTTTATGTTTTTCCCAATGAAGAAGTTAGTAACTCTAACTTGTAAATAAGTGATGTGGTTCTTGATTATTGGCGAATGGGGGAATAGTTCTATGGATGTAGGTTTTGAGTTTTTATTGCCGATAGAGTCAAAACTATCAGCTATCAAGTTTGAGCAGCCGTTTATGAGTGGGCAGGGAGAAAAATTTCCTCAAGGTCCGGAAGAAGCTTGGTTTAATTATTTTAAGCTAATTAAATCAAATGTTCCTGAACATATCATCTCATTACTGCCGAATAATTTTCAAAAAGAACAATGGCAATGTGTTGCGATAATTGATGGAGTTGATAATTTGATAGATGAACTTTCCATAGATTCAAATATTCTCCAGGAAAATAATATTTTGTTTAATCTATTTTCTTCTCTGGCTGGAGTTGAAAAAAAAATGGGTTATAGTTTTTGAACCAGATTACGACCGTATAGATGAAGTATTTGAAGGAAATCTTGATATTGCCTTTCGTAAAATTGTTGATTCTTTAACAATTGAAAGGAATGGTTTTGTGATTTGGTTTGAAAAAAAAGATTAAAAGGAGATATATCGATTTAGTCTTGAATTGCACTTGATAGTCAATCATTGATACTTACAACAACACTCCAAAGAAATAAAATCAAAAACCGCGGGAGTTAAAACATCCCGCGGTTTTTGTTATACATTATATCCTGCAGCTAAAATGCGTTTCCAATCAGGATGACGCTTTAGGTAAGCTGCTACATACGGACAAAGTGGAACCAGTTTTTTACCTTCTCTCTCAATAATATCGAGAACAGACTCAACTAATTTTTTTGCAATGCCTTGGCCTTCTAATGCTTTGGCAACCTCGGTATGGGTTAGATAAATACTATCTTGAGTTCTGATGTATTCTACAAACGCCAAATGACCGTTAACTTCAGTCTCAAAGCGTTTTTTATCTGCATTTTCTGTTATAGTTAAGGTTCCGGTGTATTCAGCCATAATATAAAAGTTTAATAAATGAAGATACGTTTTTTAGCAAAGCTTAAATAGTTGCCGTTATTTTACGATTAGATCTGATTCAAATAACTTCCCAGGCACTTTCCCATGCTAAAGCAGGCCTGTAATAAATAACCTCCTGTAGGTGCATCCCAGTCAAGCATTTCGCCAATAACAAAATGATTAGGCAACTTTTTGAGTTGAAAACAATCATCAATTTCAGTTAATGCAATTCCCCCAACAGTTGAAATAGCTTCGTCAATTGGTGCAGCACTTACAACGGTTAAAGGCAACCCTTTAATCTTTTTTGCAAGGACTTCAAGGTTGGTAAATTCCTCTTTGCCTAAACAATTCTTTAAAAGAGACAATTGGGTTTTGTTGAGTTTTAATTGCCCCTCAATATGCTTTGTCCATGAGCTTTTACAAGTTGTCGAAAGTTTTTGTTTGATTTCTTCAAGCGAAAAAGTAGGTTTTAAATCGATTTCTATTTCGGAATGTTGATTATGGTTTAATTGTTCACGAATTTGTGGACTTAAAGCATAAATAGCACCTCCTTCCAAACCGAATGTAGTTATTACCACCTCACCTTTA
Source organism: Solitalea canadensis DSM 3403 (assembly GCF_000242635.2). Classification (NCBI taxonomy): domain Bacteria; kingdom Pseudomonadati; phylum Bacteroidota; class Sphingobacteriia; order Sphingobacteriales; family Sphingobacteriaceae; genus Solitalea; species Solitalea canadensis. Next base: position 2,936,216 of record NC_017770.1, on the reverse strand, counting down.
GCCTCTTTATCAGCACAACGGATAACTATATTTTTTACCGATTCGCCCTCAATTTGTGCTAACAAAGCTTGCGGCCATTTTATTTCATAAGCACAGTTTGAAGGCTGAAAAGGTTTTATCTCAACTCTTTTTTCTTCAAAACGAGTACTCCAGCTACCATCAGATCCTGTTTTTTTCCAGCTTTTTCCTCCCAAACCAAAAACTACAAGGTCTGATTGAACCGTTTGAGTCCCTTCTTTTGTTTCGAAAATGAGTTCATTGTTTTCATTCCACCCCGACCAATAGTGGCGGGTTAGGATGTTTACCTGTTTCTTTCTTAATACGAAAAGTACAGCATTTAAAACCTCAATAGGAGTAATTCCTTTTATTGGATAAACACGTTTGCTACTACCAACAAACGTTGGAATACCAATTTCCGCTAGCCAATTAATAAGATCAGCGTTGGAGAAGGTCCGGATGTGTTTTTCAAGAAAATCAGAAGGGGTATATCTGGTTACAAACTGATCAACGGGCTCGGAATGGGTAAGGTTAAAACCACCTTTTCCGGCTACCAAAAACTTCCGTCCAACAGCAAAATTTCGCTCATAGATAGTTACATCAAACTTCTGTTCATCCAGCTCAGCAGCAAGCATTAATGAAGCGGGTCCGCCACCTATAATTGAAACACGTTTTTTCATAAATAAGTTAAGGAGAGAAGAATAAAATCACGCAAAGCTAATTTAAAAAAAGTGTCATGCTGAGTACGAAGCATCTGTTATGGTAAAGCTCAACACAAACAGATGCTTCTTCGTCAGGATGACACCAATTAAAAGCTTCTTATGATTTTATTAATAGTTAATCACCTGTTCTTCCATTTCAGGCATTTCCCTGAATTCGTATTGCTGGTTTCGTAGGCGAGGTTCGTAGCCGGCTTCTTTGATAGCTTCCTGTATGCCGTTTGCAGTAAAGCGGTGTGGTGCACCCGCTGCTGAAACAACATTCTCTTCAATCATAATTGAGCCGAAATCGTTTGCTCCTGCATGTAAGCATAGCTGTGCAACCTGTTTACCTACGGTTAACCATGATGCTTGAATATTTTTAACGTTTGGCAACATGATACGACTTAATGCAATCATGCGTACGTATTCATCGCCTGTAACAGTATTTCTTACATTTCTGATTCTGCGAAGCAATGTTCCATCATCCTGGAATGGCCAAGGGATGAAAGCTAAGAATCCTTTTGCATTTGCGGGTTTTTCAGACTGAACTTCACGCAACCATACCAAATGTTCAAATCGTTCTTCCAGAGTTTCCACATGTCCGAACATCATGGTAGCAGAGGTTGTTAACCCCAATTGATGGGCTGCACGCATTACATCCAACCATTCGCGACCGCTACATTTTCCTTTAGAAATCAACCGGCGAACCCGATCGTTCAGGATTTCTGCACCGGCTCCAGGTAATGAATCTAATCCAGCCTCAATTAATGCTTGTAAAACCTCTGTATGAGATAGCTTGTCAAGCTTAGCGATATGGGCAATTTCAGGCGGGCCTAAAGCATGAAGCTTTAAAGTAGGGTATAAGCGTTTAAGTTCTTTAAAAAGATCGACATAATAACTTAAGCCTAAATCAGGGTGGTGACCACCTTGTAACAACAACTGTTCTCCACCGTATTTAAACGTTTCTTCGATCTTAACTTTATAGGTCTCAATATCGGTTATATAGCTTTCTTCGTGCCCTGGGCGACGGAAGAAATTACAGAATTTGCAGTTGGCTATACAAACATTGGTTGTATTTAAGTTTCGGTCAATAATCCATGTAACGATATTATCCGGTTTTTGGATCATGCGAAGTTGATGGCCAACATGCATTAATTGTGCTGTAGAAGCGTTTTTGAATAAGAACAAGCCTTCTTCAGCTGTCAAAAATTCAAAATTTAAGGCCTTTTCTAATAATTTCTCGATATTCATTCCAATGAAAATAATCTTCTTACGAAGCGATTGATCAACCGGGTAAAAACTTCGGTTAATTCAATTTCAACCGTTAGACAAGAATGCTGCAAATATAAACCTTAGCTCACTAATGAAAGAATCAGGCAGCTAATAATCCATCGGTAAGCCAGCTTTGTTAGCAGTTTTTCGTTCTTTCTGTTGAACAACAAAGACTTTAAAATATTGTTTAGTAAATTAAAGTGGTATAATCTTACTTTTGTACCCCCGGTTTAAACATAACCCTGATGATAAATTTCGAAAGATTTACTTTAAATAATGGACTTCGTGTGTTGGTTCACGAAGATCCGGCTACGCCTATGGCGGTATTAAATGTATTGTATGATGTGGGAGCAAGAGATGAAGACCCTTCCAAAACCGGCTTTGCTCACTTGTTTGAGCACCTGATGTTTGGTGGATCTGTTAATATTCCATCGTACGATGAGCCTTTGCAGCGCGTAGGAGGAGAGAATAATGCTTTTACCACCAACGATATTACCAATTACTACATACAGGTTCCGGCTGTAAATATCGAAACAGCTTTTTGGCTGGAGTCGGATCGCATGTTAAGTCTTGCATTTTCAGAAAAAAGCCTTGAGGTACAGCGTAATGTAGTTTGTGAAGAGTTTAAGCAACGTTATTTAAATCAGCCTTATGGAGATGTATGGTTAAACCTTCGTCCCTTGGCGTTCAAAAAACACCCTTATCAGTGGGCAACCATCGGAAAAGAGCTTTCTCATATTGAGGATGCCACTTTAGAAGACGTTAAGGCATTTTTTGCAAAACACTATAATCCGCAGAACGCTATTTTAGTAGTAGCAGGAAAAGTGACGTTGGATGAAGTGAAAAGACTGGCAGAAAAATGGTTTGGCCCAATTCCGGCCGGCGAAAAGTATCAACGCAGTTTGCCTCAGGAACCAACTCAAACCGAAGGCCGTTCACAAACGATAAAAGCCAAAGTTCCATTAAATGCTATCTATAAAGCTTTTCATATTGGAGATAGAAAAAGCAATACCTTCTATCCAACTGATCTGATTTCGGATATACTATCCCGTGGAGATTCTTCACGTTTATACCGTTCACTGGTAAAAGAACAGCAACTGTTCAGTGAGGTAAATGCCTATGTATCGGGCGATATGGATCCGGGATTATTTATCGTTGAGGGTAAATTGGTAGAGGGTGTTACTATAGAAGCCGCTGAAAAAGCCATTGATACAGAGCTTGAAAGAATGAAAGCAGAGTTATTGCCGGCTGATGAATTAACAAAAGTGAAGAATAAAATTGAGTCGACAATGGTATTTTCTGAACTGAACTTATTGGATCGTGCAATGAACCTTGCCTACTATGAGTTAATGGGTGATGCTGCCAGTTACAATAAGGAGAAAGAGAAATACCAGGCAGTAACAGCATTACAGATCCAGGAACAAGCCAATGCAATTTTTGCTGACACCAATTGTTCTACCCTGTATTATTTAAGCGAATAATACTAAACTATCTGTTTACCTAACTATTTATATGGAAATTTTAGACCGATTAAATGAGCCTGATTTTAAGGCTGTTGATAATATAACCCTTATTCGTCCACATACTGAAAAACTTTCAAACGGAATTAGCCTGCATTATATAGATGCGTCAGAGGCCGATTTGGTTCGTGTTGAATTCATTTTCAAGAATCCGCAATGGAATGCTTCCCAGCCTTTGGCAATCGGTGCAACCAATTCAATGCTAAACGAGGGTACTACTCATTACACTGCATCACAACTAGCTGATAAAATTGATTTTTACGGCGCATTTTATCAGCATGAAGCGGGATTTGATCATTCAAGTGTTACGCTGTATAGCTTAAATAAGCACTTAAAAAGTACATTGCCAATCATAAAAGAGATCATAACAGAGGCCTCTTTTCCTGACCAGGAGCTTTCGACTTATATTCAAAACAGCAAACAGAAATTGCAGGTAAATCAACAAAAGAATGATTTTTCGGCGCGTAAAAAATTTAATGAAATACTCTTTGGCAGCAATGCCTATTACGGTTATAATGTAAATGTGAAAGATTACGATAACCTAACGCGTAGTCAACTGGAGCTTGTTCGTAATTTGCAATATACAGCTAGCAATTGTACGATCATTATTTCAGGCAAAGTAAAAGAAGAAGAACGCAAACTGATCGCTGAATTATTTGGGGGTGAGGATTGGTTAAAAAATGACTTGCTTGAAGCATCTCAGCCAAATTTCGTTGCTTCTACATCCTACAATCACCTGATTGAAAAGAAGGAAGCATTACAATCGGCAATTCGTTTAGGGAAACCATTGTTCAATAAAACTCATGCTGATTTTCAGGGTATGCAGGTATTGAATACCGTTTTAGGCGGATATTTTGGATCTCGGTTAATGTCGAACATACGTGAAGATAAAGGATATACCTACGGAATTGGTTCAGCTATCGTTTCCTTGAAAGATGCCGGATACTTCTTTGTAGCCACGGAAGTAGGTGCAGATGTTTGTGCCAATGCGTTGACAGAGATCTATAAAGAAATCAATATTTTAAAAAATGAACTAATCCCAGAAGAAGAACTAAGTCTGGTAAGAAACTATATGTTAGGTTCATTTTTAGGAAGTCTTGAAAATGCATTTTCGCACGCCGATAAATTCAAAGGAATTTCATTCTATGGTTTAGATTACGATTACTATGATCGTTTCTTCGAAACGGTTAGAACAATAACCCCGCAACAACTTCAGCAATTAGCCAATAAGTACTTTGCTGATGAGTTTTTTGAAGTGGTAGTAGGGAAGAAGTAACCTCCCCAACCCTTCTAAAGGAGGCGAGTAACCTCACCCTGTCCATTCTTCAAGAAGAGGACAGGGTGAGGTGTAGTATTTGAAGAAGGTTCAGTTGATGAACTTGAAACTTTATTTAAAGAATCCGTAAATGACTATTTAACAGTAAACAAAAAAATATGAATGACGCTTGGACAGACAGATGGAATGACAGATATAGTAAAGAAGAATTTGCGTATGGCGAACAACCTAACAATTATTTAAAAGAACAGCTGGAGAAGCTAAGTGTGGGGACAATACTTTTTCCGGCAGAAGGTGAAGGACGCAATGCCATTTTTGCTGCTAAGCTTGGTTGGACAGTTTCAGCCTTTGACATAAGCGTTGAAGGAAAGAATAAAGCTTTTCGACTTGCCGAAGGTAACAACGTGTCAATTGACTATCAAGTTGGCGAATTACAAACGTTGAATTTTAATACTGAACAATTTGACGCAATTGCATTAATTTATGCACACTTTCCCGCAGATATTAAATCGTTTTATCACAAGACGCTTGACAAGTATTTGAAAAAGGGCGGACTAGTTATTTTTGAAGCGTTTAGTAAAAACCACCTTAGCTACATTTCCAAAAACGAAAAAGTAGGCGGACCTAAAGATATAGAGATGTTATTTTCAATTGATGAAATAAAATCAGACTTTGATAAATATGAAATTATAGAATTGGAAGAAAAAGAAATCGAATTGAAAGAAGGGCTATTTCATAATGGAGAAGGCTCTGTTATAAGGTTTGTCGGACGAAAAAAATAAACTATTGCTAACATTGGATTAGCAAAATGCGGACGGTGTTTATACTGCTTTTGACTATGAAATATTGTTTCTAACTAAGATAGAGGATAATTTTTAGATTTCTATTGTTACTTTAAGAAAATCTTAGTACCTTTGCCCGGCAAATAATCACTCCTAAAATTATTTGCCATGCATTTAGATCCATCAAAATTTGTTCTAGAAGGCCTTACATACGATGACGTGTTGTTGATTCCGGCCTATTCGGAAGTTTTACCTCGTGAAGTAAATACCCAATCTTATTTAACCCGCAAAATTAAAATTAACGTTCCTATTATTTCGGCGGCTATGGATACCGTTACCGATGCTGACTTGGCTATTGCTATTGCACAAGCGGGTGGTTTAGGTATGATCCATAAAAATATGAGCATTGAAAATCAGGCTGCTGCTGTTCGTAAAGTTAAGCGTTCAGAGAGTGGAATGATCATCGATCCTGTTACGTTAACAGTTGAGGCTAAACTGAGCGATGCCTTAAAACTGATGAAGGATAATAAAATTGGTGGTATTCCAATTATCAATGGTCAGAATAAATTAGTAGGTATTTTAACCAACCGCGACCTTCGCTTCCAAAAAGATGTAACATTACCTGTTGAAGAGGTGATGACCACTCAAAATTTGATTACAGCTCCAGAAGGAACAGATCTGTTAAAAGCGGAAGAAATTCTTCAGAAATATAAAATTGAAAAGCTTCCGGTAACTAAAGCTGATGGAACTTTAGCCGGACTGATCACCTTTAAAGATATTCAGAAATTCAAAGCATTTCCTGCAGCTTGTAAAGATGAGCATGGCCGTTTAAGAGTAGGTGCTGCTGTTGGCGTTACTGCCGATACTATTGAGCGTGTTACAGCTTTGGTAAATGCCGGAGTTGATGTAATTACTGTTGATACTGCACATGGACACTCAAAAGGTGTTATCGATATGGTTAAGAAAGTAAAAACTACTTTCCCTAATCTTCAGGTTATTGCAGGTAATATTGCTACAGCAGATGCTGCATTGGCTTTAGCAGATGCAGGTGTTGATGGAGTAAAGGTTGGTATTGGTCCAGGATCAATTTGTACTACCCGTATTATTGCTGGTGTTGGGGTTCCTCAATTAACAGCTATTTACGAGGTTGCGAAGGCATTAAAAGGTACAGGTATCCCGGTTATTGCCGATGGTGGTATTAAGCAAACAGGAGATATTGTAAAAGCGATTGCTGCTGGTGCTAGTTCTATTATGGCGGGTTCATTGTTCGCAGGTGTTGAGGAGTCACCAGGTGAGACTATTATTTTTGAAGGACGTAAGTTCAAATCTTATCGTGGAATGGGTTCTGTAGAGGCGATGGAACAAGGTTCAAAAGACCGTTACTTCCAGGATGTTGAAGATGATATCAAAAAACTGGTTCCTGAAGGTATTGTTGGACGTGTTCCTTATAAAGGCACATTGGCAGAAGTAATGTATCAATACGTAGGAGGTTTAAAAGCAGGAATGGGCTATTGCGGTGCGCGTACTATTGAAGATTTACAAGAAGCAAAGTTTGTTCGTATTACCGCTGCCGGAATGCGCGAAAGCCATCCGCACGATATTACCGTAACGAAAGAAGCTCCAAACTATTCAACTAAGTAAGTTGAAAATAATAAAATAAAAAAGCTTTAGTGATTTGCTTCACTAAAGCTTTTTTTATTGTGCAATACTGCTTAAGTTAACTTAGTGTATTTTTTACAAATATATTTGCTCTCGAAGTAAACAAATTATACCTTTAGCAGCCTTATATTCTGTTTTTGAGGCAAACCTGAACCAATCAGTTTATGTAGTAACTTTCTGTTGTTGTCATTTCTGGTTATTAAATACTATTAATTGAGGTTGAATTAAGTCGATTATACAAGTAATAATTGATGCTGAATTAAAGTGTAACTAATTCGCATTGATATATTATTTTATTGAGCACCATGAAAAAAATACTGAGCCCGTTTATCATTTTTTCTTTCTTATTTCTTATTGTTACTTCTTGTTCTAAGAATGATGACCCTACGCAAGTTACTGTAAAGCCAACACCAGAGCCTCCTAAGCCAGTTGACACAGTGCTTATAATTTCTGATCTGTTTAGAAATTCCTTTCGGGTATATGAAATGCAACGAAATACAAACGGTATTTACAGAGATTCGAAAGTATTCAACGGTACGGATTATCATCCTGCATCTGTTGCCAATATAGGAATTGGATTAGTTTCTCTTTGTGTTGCTGATAAAATGGGTTGGACAACCGATGCCCAGCAGCAAGCAATAACAACACTTAATTCTGTGCTGGGTAAAAGCGGCTCGTTTCAATTGGATGTAAATGCAGCAGGCTTCCCACGCCATTTTGTTGATATGGAGACAGGTGCACGAGCTTGGAATTCTGAGTACAGTACAGTAGACGCTGCTTTGATGGTTTCAGGGGCATTCTTCTGCAAGAATTATTTCAAACAAAATACAACAATTGCCTCACTTGCTGATCAGTTGTTTAAATCGATTGACTGGTCAAAAGCAATTGCGAATCCGGAAACGGGCGCCATCTATTTGTCTCTTGATGCTGATGGAAAAGGGAGTAGTACAACCGCTGTTTACAATGAATATATGTTGGTTGCATACTTAGCTTACAAAGCTGAAAATGGAACTGCTGGTCCGGCAACAGCATTGTGGAATAAATTTTATGCTAATCCGACAAATTTACCACAGTCTACTTATTTGGGTTATTCAGTATTAACAGATAATCCGGGTTCATTCTTGTCAGATTTTATTCCTCAGTTTTGTTACTATTTATGTCATCCATATGCTGTTAGCTCACAATATAAAGGCTTTATGACCAACTCAATGCAGTCCGATAAAAAATGGTGGTCTTTAACTCCGGGTATTTCGCCATACGAATGGGGATTAGGAGCAGGTAGTTCAATTGATGGGTATCATGCAGATCGAATTAGCGACAATAATGGCAAAATTGTTTCACCTCATATCGTAGCAGGTTTTATTCCGATAAATGAAGGCGCTAAAAAAGACCTGATCAGTTTATATGTTGCTAATAAAGGGGTTTATACACTTCCTGGTTCATCAAATAAAATATTGTGGAGATATAGCTTATCAAATACATCATGGCGTGCAAACGAAGTACAGGGAATTGATTATTCAACCATGCTTTTTGGATTAGCTTCGTTACCGGAGAATTGTGGTGCCAATTTCTTTAGTGAAAACAATAACTATAGCTTCCCGGTTTACAAATTCGAACCCCGATAAAATATTTAGGGGATTACACCGATGATTTGATTACACTGATTTCTTTTATACATGAATCAGTGTAATTATAATCAAAAAAATAATCGATGTAATCAATTAAATCGGTGTAATCCCTCTATAAAAATCTACCCTCAATCTCAAAATGACTTTCCTTCAATAGCTTCGCCTTTTGTTTTCTTTCAATTTTATAGAAGTGATTAGGGTCATATGTTAACCATTCATCCAGATCATACAACTCATTGCTTGTTCTGTTTACAATTTTAATGTTGCGGATATGGCCATTAGTGTCTCGAAGAATAGCAATGCTTTTAGTTTTTAATGCAGAGTCAATGGCTGTATAAAGTTCTGAGGTATCGGTTTTAACAACCTTATAGCTTTTACTCCATGCCGGTTTATTGATATTCGAATTAATGAAAACGCTTAATTCTTTTGTCCAAAGTGTATCCCGAACAGTTTTAGTTTCTGTTTTACCATTGTCATTTACTGTTTTGCTAAGCTTAGGATTTTCAGCATTTAAACGATGAGCTTCCTGTTCAAAATAACTCTTTAAGTCGAAATAAGCATTTTGGCTGGTTTGACGATTGCCAGTATTTGAACAAGAAAAAGAAATGAGGATTAAACCAGTGATCAGTAAATAAGAAAGTTTGTTCATGCCATAAAAATAAGAAGCGGTTGATGATTTTTCACCAACCGCAATTATAATTTTCAGGAAAAGTCCCGTTAGGGTCTATACTAATTCATCACCTGTCATTTCAGCAGGCTTTTGAACGTGCATCATTTTTAAAATAGTAGGAGCAATGTCGCCCAGTTTACCATTTTTAACAGCAGTAACCTCATTGTCAATTACAATACATGGAACAAGGTTAGTGGTATGTGCAGTATTTGGAGTTCCGTCTTCATTGATCATATAATCAGCATTTCCATGATCTGCAATGATTATAAATGAATATCCGTTTTCGATACCAGTTTCAACAACTGCTTTTAAACATGCATCTACTGTTTCTGCAGCTTTAATAGCAGCGCTGAAAATACCTGTATGTCCAACCATATCCGTGTTTGCAAAGTTCAGACAGATAAAATCAGGCCATTTGCTTTGTAACTCCGGAATAATGGCATCTTTGATATCATTAGCACTCATTTCTGGCTTCAAATCGTAAGTTGCCACTTTAGGAGAAGGACAAAGTAAACGTTTTTCACCTTCAAAAGGAGCTTCACGACCTCCCGAGAAAAAGAATGTTACGTGAGGATATTTTTCGGTTTCAGCAATACGGATTTGAGTTTTACCGGCTTTCTCCAAAACTTCACCCAAGGTCATTGCAAGATCATCTTTAGTAAAGATCACTTTAACACCTTTGAAAGTTTCGTCGTAAGTAGTCATGGTCACATAGAACAAGTCAAGTTTTTTCATGTCCTGTTCAGGGAAATCCTGTTGTGTAAGTGCTTTGGTAATTTCGCGACCACGGTCGGTACGGAAATTAAAGCAAATAACCACATCGCCTTCTTTGATTGTTGCAACGGGTTGTCCATTTGCATCAACCTTAACTACCGGTTTCAAAAACTCATCAGTTACATCATTACTATATGATTCCTGAATAGCTGCTTCAATATTACTTACAGGTTTTCCAACCCCTTTAACCATTACATCATAGGCTAATTTCACGCGCTCCCAACGGTTATCGCGGTCCATCGCATAATAACGTCCAACAGCGCTTGCCACAGTTCCTGTAGTTTTAGCGATATGCTGTTCAAGGTCGTTCATAAATCCTAATCCACTTTTAGGATCGGTATCACGGCCATCTAAAAATGCATGAACAAATACATTTTTTAATTGCTGTTCAGCAGCAACTGAAAGCAATCCTTTAAGATGATTGATGTGTGAATGCACACCACCGTCAGACACTAGTCCGATAAAGTGAACACTTTTGTTTTTTTCTTTGGCATAGTTAAAAGCCTCCACTAAAACCGGATTTTTGTCAATTTCATGCTCTCGAACGGCTTTGTTAATGCGCACAAGTTCTTGATATACAACACGTCCGGCCCCTAAGTTCATGTGGCCAACCTCAGAATTTCCCATTTGACCCTCTGGTAACCCTACAGCCTCACCAGAAGCCTCTAATTTTGAATTGGGATATTTCTTTATAATTTCATCAAAAAAAGGAGTGTTTGCTTTGAAAATGGCGTTAGAGTCGTCTTGGCGACCGTAGCCCCACCCATCCAGGATGATCAGGGCGATTTTTTTGTTATTTTCCACCTTGCAAATATATTTTTTTAGCAATAATAATAGTATGATTTATGTTATGATTTTCAAAAAAATAGCCTTTTTTGTTAATATTTGGCACTATTTGTGTTCCTGCACAGCAAAAAATAAAATTCAGTCAGCCTCGTGAGTAAAATACTTCTAATAGTATCTGTTCTTTTCCTTGCTTTGCCTTGTGGTGCTGCCAATCAGGACGATACGGTTGAGGCTATTACAAAATCTATTGAATCAGCTAATACCCGCGAAATTTCAAAATACCTAAACTCTACGGTAATACTATCCATTTTAAATGACGAGAATGTATATAGTAAAACACAGTCGGAAATGATTTTGAAAAACTTCTTTTCTAAGTACCCTCCAATTCAGGTAAAATTAAAACATACTGGTTCCTCTCCAGAAGGCATGCAATATGCAATCTGCTCTTACAAAACTTCCACGAATACCTATCGCCTGTTTTTTTATATGAAACAAAACGGCGGTTCCACACTTATAAATGAGTTAAGGGTAGAGCAAGAAAAATGAGTTTTACCTCAATTATGAGAACATTTTTTTATCTTGGCGCATTAAAATGTGCGTGGTTTTGGAACAAGACGTAGTTAAACAGTTTATAATTAGTGCATTGGCCGAAGATGTAGGCGATGGAGACCATACTTCACTTTCAAGTATTCCGGCGGGAACTCAAGGCGCTGCACGTTTGCTTATAAAAGATAATGGAATTTTGGCAGGTGTTGAGCTTGCTAAACAAATATTTGCCACTGTAGATCCCACTTTAACTCTCGAAGTTTTTATTAATGATGGTGCTCATGTTAAACATGGGGATATTGTTTTAATTGTTTCGGGTAGTGTGCATGCTATCTTAAAAGCAGAACGATTAGTGTTGAACACCATGCAGCGAATGAGTGGCATTGCAACGGTAACCAATCAGGTTACAGAGTTGCTAAAAGGAACTCGTACACAAGTACTCGATACACGGAAAACAACACCGAATATTCGATTCCTTGAAAAATGGGCAGTTAGAATAGGAGGGGGAGTAAATCATCGCATTGGCTTGTATGATATGATTCTTATAAAGGATAATCATGTTGATTATGCCGGAGGAATTAAAAACGCCATTCAAAATGCACAGGATTACCTTAATCGTACAGGAAAAAAGCTTCAAATTGAAATTGAAACACGTAATTTAGAGGAGGTACAGCAAGTATTAGATACTGGGGGTGTCGACAGAATTATGCTCGATAATTTCAGTTTTGATAATTTGCGCAAAGCTGTACAACTAATCAACGAGCACTTTGTAACCGAAGCTTCAGGGGGTATTACTATGGAAAATGCCCGTGAATATGCTTTGTGTGGTGTTGATTATATTTCGATGGGTGCATTAACACATTCTGTCAAAAGTCTTGACATGAGCTTAAAAGCAATGTAATTTGTGTACTCAACGTTTTTTAATATTTTAGTTAAAGTTAATTTGTATAGAAAACGATTCTGATGATTTCAACTCAATCGTTAATAGCTCTTCTTATCGCCTACTTACTTGGATCGATTCCCACCGCGGTGTGGATCGGACAAATTTTTTACGGAATTGATGTAAGGGAGTATGGAAGCGGCAATGCAGGTACTACTAACACTTTCCGTATTTTAGGAAAGAAGGCAGGTATTCCGGTAATGCTCATCGATGTATTTAAGGGATGGCTTGCCTGTTATCTTGCACATTGGTTCTCTAATTACAATCCTGATTCTATTCAGTTTGCCAATTTTCAGTTATCACTGGGTATAATTGCTATTGTTGGTCATATTTTCCCCGTCTTTGCTGGGTTCAGGGGCGGAAAAGGTATTGCTACACTGTTTGGAATGGTTTTGGCCATACATTTACAGGCAGCACTTTGTTGTTGCATAATTTTCCTGGTGATCCTGATTTTCAGTCATTATGTATCCCTAGGATCAATGGTTGCAAGTTTTTCTTATCCGGTATTAATGATTTTTGCTTTTCACGTAGGAAACAAATCAGTAATACTATTTGGCGTGTGTGTTGCAGTACTGGTATTAGTTACTCATCAAAAGAATATAGAACGCTTATTAAAAGGAAAAGAAAGCAAATCTTATCTCTTTAGGAAAAAGGTTCGGAATTAATAGTTAGTTTAAATTTACCATGAAGTTAAAAATCATTGCAGTGGTAGTTGCGGTTACCATATTGGAAGCTTGCTCTCAGGTACCACTTACAGGCAGATCTCAAATCAGCTTAGTAGACGAAGGACAAATGCTGTCTTTAGCACAAAGTAGCTATACGGAGTTCTTAAAAGAGAACAAGGTGGTGGCTAACACTAGTAAAGACGCAGTTTTTGTAAAGAAAGTAGGTAATAACCTAATCGAAGCCGTAAAAAAGTTCATGAATGAAAAAGGTTATGGCGATCAGATTAAGGATTATAAGTGGGAAGTAAATCTTGTTGAAAGCAAGGAATTAAATGCCTGGTGTATGCCTGGTGGTAAAATCGTTGTTTATACAGGTATTCTCCCGGTTACAAAAGATGAAACAGGATTGGCAACAGTAATGGGTCACGAAATTGCTCATGCTATTGCTCGCCACGGAGCTGAGCGTATGTCGCAGCAAATGGCTGTAGAGTATGGTGCAGCAATCGGTTCCACCGCATTATCTAAGAATACACAAAATCAACAGGTATTTAACCAGTTGTATGGCGTAGGAGCTCCTATTGTTTTATTGAAATACGGACGTAATCAAGAGTCAGAAGCCGATCGTTTAGGATTAAGCTTTATGGCTGTTGCAGGTTATGATCCACGTAAAGCTGTAGATTTCTGGCAACGTATGTCGGCTTCAAGTCAGGGTCAACAACGTCCACCTGAATGGTTAAGTACGCACCCTAGTGATGAAACTCGTATTGCAGGTATACAAAAATATTTACCTGAAGCATTGTCGTATTATAAAAAATAAAGAGTTTATCTCTTAGAAACAAAGAAGGGCATTCAATTTGGATGCCCTTCTTTGTTTAATATATCAAAATCTATTTTGTAGTTACCAGTGCATTTAGTTTATCTTTTAACCGGGTATTGTCGGGCGTAAGGTTTAATGCCTGTTGATAGACTTTGATGGCCCTATCGGTTTCCTTGTTTTTAAGGTATACATCTGCCAGGGTCTCAAATAGAGGTGAAACCTGTGGATACAGCGCTGTGTTGATCTTGAGTGTTGTTATTGACTTTGGAAAGTCGTTATTGGCAGCAAGCATTCTGCCTAATGAGTTTAATTCAGCGCCGTTTTTACACATTGGTTTGAGCTTTTCAGTAAGACTATTCAATTTATCATCAGAAAGTGATGCTGATGATTTGTTTAACGTGTTGATTAAATAAGTTCCGGCTTTGTAGTTAGGTTGATAGGTAGTATCGGTAAGAATGCTTATTAAATCATTTTCAAGCGATATGACAGGGTATTCGATAATTCGTCCCTTTTCTGTTCCGTTATCGTAAACAATAAATGTAGGAACTCTGAAAATATTCTTACCTCGTTCTTGATGTTCCGGACTTTGTTTGTATAATGAATCCGTATTGCTTACCATGATGAGCTTAATTTTGGATGGGTCGATACGGCAATAGTCTAATAGTTTGAAGATGCGCGGCACTTCCCGGCGACTGTCACCACACCAGGTTCCCATAAATATTTCCAATTTCTCTGATTTCCATTTATGGCTGATTTCATTAGCTGTGATTGTATCAACTTTATAATTGACATAAATACTGTCGAACCAGGTTTTATAAGGTTGCATTTCAAGGGCTGATCTGTGGCATTCGCCCAAAAGCATTTTTGTTGAGCTGTATTTATTTAAAGCTGGTTTATTTGAAGCACAAGAAATAAGCATAGCGGTACACGCTAAAGCAAAAGATATGTTTAGTTTCATAATGATTGTAAATTGATGTTAAGAATAGGATAGTTAATCCAATAGCAGTTCAATTATCTAAATGATAACGAACGTTGAATAATTAAAACAGAATTGAGAGGAAAGGCTTACTGTGGAGGTTGGAAAACGAAGCCGGATACGCAGTAATTGTAGAGCGTATTAAGTTCTTTAAATGCTATGCATTGAAGTGTTAACAGTGCTTGGTAGCTTTTGAATGTGAAACTTATTAGGTCTTCCGTTTTATCCTTATGGATCAATAACGCCAATGGGCTTTCCATGGTTTTGTTATCAGAATTGTCCATAAGGTACTTCGAACAATCACAATCCCTAACAGAAAAGCTATTGGTAGTATGCACATATTGAATAGCATTTATACTACAATAAATATAAGCAGCTATCCTTCCGGTAAGTTGTACGGAAAAAAGGGTAACAAGCAATATGGCAGTAAAGATTTTCAACGTTCTTTAAAGTTAAAATAAAAAACCAATAAAGAACGTTGTATTATCGTTGGTTTAATAAAACCTGTTTTATTGCCTGTGCTTTGAGTAAGCATTCTTCATATTCTTTCTCTGGATCAGAATTAGTAGTAATTGCCCCCCCAACCTGAAACGATAAGTACTGCTCAGCTGCATTGTAAACAATACTTCGGATAACTACGTTAAAATCGAAATCCTGAGTTGAAGTAATATATCCAATGCAACCGGAATAAACACCTCTCAAACTTTCTTCGTATCGTTCGATCAGTTGCATTGCTTTTATTTTAGGGGCGCCTGTCATTGAGCCCATGGGGAACGTGTCTTTGATCGCCTCTAAATAGGTAAATTTTGGATTTAAGCTAGCTGAAACAGTTGAAATAAGCTGATGTACTTGCTTAAAGCTGTAAACTCCAAATAATTCATCCACTTTTACAGTTCCCGGACTGGCACAGCGGGTAAGATCATTTCTTACCAAATCTACAATCATGACATTTTCTGACCGTTCTTTAGGATCGTTGTAAAGTTGTTCCTTTAGGTTGGCATCTTCAGTAGCATCACTGCTTCTTTTAATAGTTCCTTTGATGGGTTGAGAAATTACAACTGCCGCCTGTTTACGCAAGTAGCGCTCTGGTGAGGCACAAAGTATATATTGATCCTTGCGCTTAAAAAAAGAAGAAAATGGGGTAGGAGAAATCATATTGAGTTTCTCCCACGTTTGTACGGGATCAATACTGCAATCTTCAGCATAAAATTCCTGGCAAAGGTTTAATTCGTAAATGTCACCCCTGTGGATATGTTCTTTTACTTTTTCTACCTTGCTAAGATAGGTTTGCTTATCCATTCGTGATTCAATGTGAACCGTTTTAGGCAAAGGATTCGTAGCGGGAATAACCAGGTTTTCGATTGATTCAAAAATGAATGAAGCCTCTATTAATGAGTCATTGCAAATTATCTCAACAGTAGCATCTGTAATCAAAAGTTCTATTCTTGGGCGAAAAAAGAAAAGTAAAGGAAAATGGCAATGATCTGGATTGTTCGATTCCAACTCTTCAAGCTGGTTCTTAATATCGTAGGTGAGATAGCCAAAAATAGTGCCCTTCACCTTTTCCTGAAAAGTTCTTAACGCTTCGAAAGCATCTTCATGGGTCACCGTTAATTCATCGATTGAATCAATGGCAATAATGCAATTATAGGACGAACCATATGGATCAGCATAACCGTTTGAATCCAAATAGCAACACGTACTAAAAGAAGAAGCCCAATGAAGGGCTTTTTCTTTAAAAAGTTCTATATGTTTAGTTTTAAACAAATTCAAGTTATCGATATTAAATTTTCTCAAATCGCATATCTCAAATCTGACAACTATTTTAATATTAAAGTCTGAACACGATCAGGACCTACAGATAAGTATTTAATAGGTACTTCCAGTTCTTTTTCCAGGTATTCGATATAAGTTTTCAGCTTAGCAGGAATTTGTTCAGGTTTAGTAATTCCTGTCAGATCTTCGTGCCATCCTTCTAATTCTTTTAATACTGGTTTTGCTGCAACTGTATTAATATCATATGGCATATAGTCAATCTTTTCTCCCATGTATTCATAATGAGTACATACATAGATCTTCTCAAAACCACTTAATACATCTGCTTTAGTCATTACTAATTCAGTAGCACCGTTTAGCATGATCGCATATTTCAACGCTGGAAGATCGATCCATCCGGTACGACGTGCGCGACCGGTAGTAGCACCGAATTCATGTCCGATTTTACGCAATTCTTCACCTACTTCATTATCCAATTCTGTAGGGAAAGGACCTCCGCCAACACGGGTACAATATGCTTTGAAAATACCAATTACTTCACCAATACGGTTTGGAGCAACCCCTAAACCTGTACAAGCACCTGCGGTAATGGTATTTGAAGAAGTTACAAATGGATAAGAACCAAAGTCAACATCTAACAATGTTCCTTGTGCACCTTCTGCAAGTACTTTTTTGCCCGATTTTAAGTAGTTGTTAACTAAGTGTTCAGCATCTACCTGAGGCATATTTTTTAATAATTCAACGGCTTCAAAGAATTTAGCTTCGCGCTCAGCTAAATCCGAATAATCGTATTTATACTGGTCAAGAATTTTAATATGTTGTTCTTTAATGCGTTGATATTTTTGATCAAAGTCAGGTAAGGTTGTGTCTCCAACACGTAAACCTTTACGACCGATTTTATCAGTATAAGTTGGGCCGATACCTTTTAATGTTGAACCGATTTTCTTGTCGCCCATATTGCTTTCATAAGCAGCGTCAAGTAATTGGTGAGTAGGCAAGATCAAGTGTGCTTTTTTAGCGATCATTAATTTGCCATTTTTAATAGGATCGTAGCCATTATTTTGCAAATTTTCAATTTCGCGTTTAAAGATAACAGGGTCGATAACAACACCGTTACCAATAAGATTTAAAGTGTTTTCATTGAAAACTCCAGATGGAATGGTATTTAATACATACTTTTTACCATCAAATTCAAGTGTGTGGCCGGCATTAGGACCGCCTTGAAAACGAGCGATCAAATCATACTCAGGACTTAGTACGTCTACAATTTTACCCTTACCTTCATCGCCCCATTGTAGGCCCAATAACACATCTACGCGCATAGTTATTTGAAAATTTTAATAGTTAATTGTTCGTGGTTAATAGTTCATTTTACTTTAGCTAACAATGAATGTACTTGCTCACAGATTTTCCGTGAACAATGATGTATAGCTATGAACTAATCTAAAATTAAGCTGTTTTGTTTGTATAAGAATCACATTGTCCGCCTTCATGTAAGCGGGTACAAGCACCGTATAAATTCAATGAATGGTGTTTGATTTCAAATTTTAAAAGGTCACCCATCATAGCCTGAATTTGTTGTACGCGAGGGTCGCAAAATTCAACCACTTTTCCGCAGTCCAAACATATGATATGATCATGTTGACGGTAACCATATGACTTCTCAAACTGAGCCATGTTTTTACCAAACTGGTGTTTGGTTACTAAATCGCACGAAACCAATAATTCTAATGTATTATAAACGGTAGCGCGACTAACCCGGTATTTTTTATTTTTCATGTGGATATATAAAGACTCCACATCGAAGTGATCGTTTCGGGAATAGATCTCTTCGAGGATTGCAAAGCGTTCAGGAGTTTTACGAAGGCTGTTTTTTTCTAAATATCCTTCAAAAATTTTCCTTACGGTTTGCGTTGTTTCAGCTGTTGATGGCATAATACTCCTTAAAAGCGTCCAAAAATATCGTATTTATCTGATTAAAGTTAATTTTTTATGAATTAAATATCAGTTACTTGCTATTTGTTACTTGTAAATAACTTTTTTGTCGGCACATAATGAGCCGATCTTATACTAATTTTACTTATAAAACAGTGTATTGATTACTAAGTTTTATGACTGCATATGATCAAACCTATATACACTCAAAACACCTTTGGCTTCACTTAGTTGTTTGATAAGATTATTTAAGTGATCGGTGTCATTCACATACACCATTATCGATCCCTCAAAAACACCATCATTACTATCTACAGTAATTGAACGAATGTTTACTTTGAAATCGCTAGAAATAACCTTCGTTATGTTGTTAATTACACCTACATCATCAATTCCTCGGATCCGGATTCCGGCAAGGAATGCAATTTCCTGTTGATTAGTCCACCGTGCTTTTACAATTCTGTAACCGAATTTCGACATTAATTTTACGGCATTCGGACAATTAGTGCGGTGAATCTTAATACCATCACTAACCGTAACAAAGCCAAAAACATCATCACCCGGAATCGGATTACAGCATGGGGCTAGTTTATAATCAATTTTTGTCAAATCATCACCGATCACAAGCGTGTCATCAACCTTTTTCTTGATACTTTTTACATAATTTTCAAGAGATTGAGGTTCAATTTTTTCAACTGGCTTGTTCTCAGGAGTTCGCTCGGACTCTAAATATTCTTTTAGATTGTTTTGATCGAATTTACCAACGGCAACCTGGTAATAAAGATCCTGTATACTTTGTATGCGGTAATGGTTGGCGATTTTATGAAGCATGTCATGATTGAAAGGAATTTTTAGCGATTTCATTTTTCGCTCTAAAACCTCTTTTCCATCTTCAGCAACCTTCCTTTTTTCTTCCTTTAATTGTGATTTTATTTTTGACTTGGCTTTAGCTGTGATAACAATATTCAGCCAATCTTCTTTAGGATTTTGTTTTGCCGAAGTCAGAATTTCTACCTGATCACCGTTTTGGATCTTGTAACTCAGCGGAACCAGTTTGTGATTTACTTTGGCTCCTATACATCTGCTGCCAACGTCGGTGTGAATTTCAAAAGCAAAGTCTAATGCTGTGGCCCCGTTCGGAAGTTTTATTAACGAACCTTTAGGAGTAAAAGCAAAGACTTCATCAGAAAATAAATTCATCTTGAAATCATCGAGGAAGTCAAGCGCATTAGACTCCGTACTATTCAAGGTTTCTCTTACCTTTTGAATCCATTGATCAAGCCCGCTTTCATTGGATGATTCTTTATATTTCCAATGAGCTGCAAATCCTTTCTCTGCAATTTCGTTCATTCGTTGCGTACGGATCTGAATCTCAACCCAGCGTCCTTTTGGGCCCATAACTGTGGTATGAAGAGATTCATAACCATTACTTTTGGGACTGGAGATCCAATCTTTCAATCGATCTGGGTTAGGAAGGTACAGATCAGTAATAACTGAATAGGCTTTCCAGCAATCGGCTTTCTCTACTTCAGGAGTGCTATCAAGAATTACTCTGATGGCAAAAAGGTCATACACTTCTTCAAAAGGAACGCCTTTTGAACGCATTTTATTCCAAATGGAATGAATAGACTTAGGGCGACCCACCACATCAGCTACCAGCCCCTGTTCGGTTAATGCTGTTTTAATTGGGTCGATGAATTCTTTTATGTATTTGCTGCGTTCGGTTTTTCGTTCCGCAAGTTTTTGAGCAATAAATTTGTAGGTAGCCGTTTCGGTATATTTCATTGCCAGATCTTCCAGCTCAGATTTAATAGCATATAAACCTAAACGGTGGGCAAGAGGAGCGTACAAATAAATTGTTTCCGAAGAAATTTTTAATTGCTTGTCGCGCGGCATATGCTCCATCGTACGCATATTATGCAAACGATCGGCAAGTTTTATTAAGATCACCCTCACATCATCAGCAAGGGTAAGCAGCATTTTTCTGAAATTTTCTGCTTGTATAGAACTGGTGTGATCAAAAACGCCGGCAATTTTTGTAAGTCCATCAATAATGGAAGCTACTTTTTTGCCAAATTCACGCTCAATATCTTCGAGCGTCATGTGTGTATCTTCTACCGTGTCGTGCAATAAAGCACAAACAATAGAAGTAGTACCTAAACCTATTTCTTCAGCGCAAATCTGGGCAACGGCAATGGGATGATAAATATAAGGCTCTCCGGATTTTCGTCGCATATCTTTATGGCTTTCCAATGCCATATCAAATGCTTTACGAATTTCCCTTTTATCACCTTTTTGCATAGTGGGCTTGCAGGCGCGTAAAAGAGCTCTGTATCGTTTAATAATCTCGGTTTTCTCTGCTTCAAGGTCTATTACCAATTCCTTCATAAATGAATTAACCTGTCAATGGTTATCGAATAAAAAAATTAAACAGTGTGTGGTAAACACAGGCTAAGTAAGTTATTAGTAATTAGTTATATAAGTTATACGTTTTTAAACGGATTTTTGTTTTAAATTGATCCGAGGTTAGTTGATAAACTTATCCTAAAAAAGTTACTAAACTCATGGGTTGTTGGATGGGTAAAGTTATTCATTTTTTACGGAATTTAACTTGTTTTTAACCTTAATGTGAATCACAATCATTAACCTAACATACTTTAGTTAATGGGCGATGCGTTGTAATGTTTTTTGGCTGAATAATTGAACTTGTTGAATTAAACATCGTATAAGTAATCTATGATTGAAGTTAGAGGGCAATCCTCTTATCTTTGCTGATATTCTAAATCGAATGAAATTGTTAAAACCACTGGTATTGATCTTGTTATTCTTCGCTGTGAAAACAGCGAATGCGCAACAGCAGTGGGTAAAAAGTAAGAATGATACCATTGTAATGCAGGCCTATATCATGAATGGTGATACTATTCCGCATATGTGGTTGAAAGAAGTACTGGTTTCAGACTTGCGTATTTGGAAAAATGACCGTCAGCGAGAGAAATATAACAAGCTTAAACGTGACGTGCTGAAAGTGTTGCCTTATGCAAAATATGCTGGGTACCGTTATAAGCAACTTGAATTGCAGTTAAAGTCGGCAAAGAATGATGCTGAAAGAAAGGTGTTGGTGAAGCAGTGTGAAGATGAAATTAAGCGAAATTTTGAGCGTGATATTCGCAATATGACCATAAAACAAGGTGCTATTTTAATAAAATTGATTGACCGTGAAACAGGACGCACCAGTTATGTGTTATTGAAAGACTTAAAAAATGGGTTAACCGCTTTCTTCTGGCAATCGATAGCAAGCGTGTTTGGCAATAGTTTGAAAGAAAACTATGATCCGAAGGAGGATTGGGAAATAGAAAATATTATTCAATCTGTCGGTGATCCCGATTATATGCAGGCTTATAATGAGTATTACAAATATCTATCATCACAAGGTCTCAAATATTAAAGGTGAAGAGATCTCTCTGGAAAAATACAAAGGCAAGGTTTTGCTTATTGTGAATACCGCCACCGAATGTGGCTTAACCTCTCAACTCAGTGACCTGGAGCAATTGCATGAAGAATTTAAACAGGAAGATTTTGAAATTTTAGGATTTCCATCCAATGATTTCGGCGGACAAGAGCCTCGCTCTGAAGATCAGATCGAAGAGTTTTGTCAGGTGAACTATGGTGTTTCTTTTCCTTTGTTTTCAAAAATTGCTGTTAAGGGAGAAGATGCTCATCCATTATATAAATTCCTTTCCGACAAAGCTAAAAATGGGAAAGTAAGCTCTAAACCACTGTGGAACTTTCATAAATACCTTGTCAATAAAGAAGGGTTTGTAGTAGATTATTTTCTACCTGTAACAAAACCATTGAATGCTAGGGTGAAGAAGAGGATAAAGGCGTTGCTGGGAGGATAACCCCTAAATCCCCCTAAAGGGGACTTTTGAGACCATGGGAATTGAACCAAATTAGATGACATGTTTTTTGCTACATGGCCGTTCCATTGAACACAAGGGTTAAGATGGGGATTAGAGCGTTTCTGAGAGGATAACCCCTAAATCCCCTAAAGGGGACTTTGGGACCGTGGGAATTGCAAAGAAATTTGAATGAGCAGTGTCTTAATGGTCTATGCATTTGAGACATTAAGGACTGTGTGTATTGAATAAAACTTATGAAAAATGAATACTGGGGACTGGCAGATGATATGTTTTTTGGTGCAGGGCCATTAATTTTTGAAAGAGCAAAATATCTTAGGGAACATATGACTATTGCCGAGAAGATTATATGGGAGAAGATTTCAAAAAAACAATTAGGGGTAAAGTTTCGACGTCAACATCCAATTGCCAATTATATTGCTGACTTCTATTGCCATTCAGCAAAACTAGTAGTCGAAAAGACGGTGAAATACATCAGCTGCCTGAAAATGTAAAGTACGATGTTGCAAGACAAGAAGATATAGAATTTTGTAATCTTAAAGTAATTCGTTTCTCAAACAATCAGGTACTTGAAAATATTGAACTGGTTGTAAAAGAGATAAAGAAACATTTATCAGATCAATAAAAGTCCCCTTTAGGGGATTTAGGGGTTTAACCCATGAGTAAGTTCTAGAAGAAATAAAGAAAAAATAAAGAACATTTAACAGATTAGTAAAGTCCCCTTTAGGGGATTTAGGGGTTTAACCCATGAGTAAGTTCTAGAAGAAATAAAGAAAAAATAAAAAACATTTAACAGATTAGTAAAGTCCCCTTTAGGGGATTTAGGGGTCTTAATTCAACATATGAAGCTTGATATATTAGTTTTTGCTGCACATCCGGATGATGCCGAGCTTTGTTGCTCTGGTACAATTGCAAAACATGTTCGACTGGGTAAAACTGTAGGTGTGGTTGACCTTACACGAGGCGAGTTGGGAACTCGTGGAACTGCTGAAACACGTAAGGTTGAGGCAGAAGTATCATCGGAAATATTGGGTCTGTCTGCTCGTGAAAATTTGGGTTTTGCAGATGGTTTTTTTATGAATGATAAAGAACATCAGCTCGAAATAATAAAAATGGTTCGTAAATATCGTCCTGATATTGTTTTAGCTAATGCGCTTGCGGACCGTCATCCCGATCATGGACGTGGTGGACAACTGGTTCGTGATGCTATTTTTTATTCTGGTTTAAGAAAGGTAAATACATCTTTGGAAGGTGAAATTCAACATGAATGGAGACCTAAAGCCGTTTACCATTATATGCAGGATCGTTTGTTTACACCTGATTTAGTGGTTGGTTTCGGACAGGAAGAAATGGATATTAAAATAGCCTCATTAAAGGCATTTAAAACCCAGTTTTATAATCCTGAAGATCAATCAGGAGAACCTCAAACCTATATATCTACACCAGAATTTTTTGAATCAGTAATCGGAAGAGGGAGAGAGTTGGGTAAACCAATCGGAGCTGCGTACGGAGAAGGATTTGAGACAGAAAAATTCATTGGTGTCAGCAATCTTTTCGATCTGAGTTAATCGCTATTTCTTATACTAAATATAAAATTGTAAATTTCTGTAAGATAATCTCTTACAGAAATTTATGCTTTTACGTCTCTTATTTCTATTTACCACTTGTTTATTGTCCCTGTTTTCCGTTGCTCAAACGGTTGTGTACCCCTATAAAATAAAAGGCCATTTAGATGGAGTGGGAAATGGCAAAGTTTATGTTTATTTCTATGATAAAGGTCGTTCGGGCGATTTAAGGATCGATTCTACCGATACAGTTAATGGTGATTTTGTGTTTTCCAGTGTTGTTGCTGAACCTGTTATGGCCTACTTATTGGCTAAATCTGAATACTATTCTCCTGGCTCCACCAACTTTAAAAAACAACCCCGCCTTCAATTCTTTATTGAAAATGGGTACAATATTAACATCGATGGTCGATACGGCTCACTTGATAAGGCAAAAGTGAGTGGAGGGATGATCAATGCAGATTATGCCCGCTATCTTAACGCGATTCAAATTGTAAATAACCAACTTGAAGTATTGGTTGATAAAATGAAACTAGCAGATGCAAATCAAATGAAAGAATTGCAGGAAGAACAAAAGAGAATTAACAATAAACTGCTAGAACAAACCGAACGATTTATCAAGCAAAATCCGGGTGATATGTTAAGTGTATGGCTTGCCGGAAACATTTTGAAAGAAAGAATAACAGCCCAGGAAGAGTGTTATAATGTATTAATGCCAGAAATAAAACAAACATCATGGGGTAAAAAGCTGGGAACGCAGGTGAGTGCTAATAAAACGCAAAAAAATGGAGTAAAAGCCCCTGATTTTGTTCGCAAAGGAATAGATGGCAAGGATATTTATTTAAGTGGCTACCGTGGTAAATATGTCGTACTTACTTTTTGGAGCTCCTGGTGCGCTCCTTGCAGAACGGATAATTCGCAGTTAAAAGCCATGTATGATACTTATAAAGATAAAGGTGTTGAGTTTATCAGTGTGTCGTTAGATAAGGATCTTGATCAGTGGTTGCAAGCTGTCAGAGCTGATAAATTGAACTGGCCGCAAATCAATGCATTCTATAAAGATAAGGATGGCAAAATTGCTGTAAGTTATAACGTTAAAGCTTTGCCAACACAAGTTCTTATAGATCCCAATGGAATCATTGTTGATCGATTTACAGAAACTCAGAAGCTGAGGAATAAATTACTAACAGTCCTTAAGTGATAGAAATTAACATTCTATCAGCTTATAAACTTCCAGCATATAAAAAGCTTCTGCTAAGGATGAGTTCAAGGCCGATAATTCTTCACTCGTAAAAGTAAAGCTGATGTCAGGATTAGGAGAGAAGATCATTGCCCTTGTAATATTATCAGGAAATAAAACTGAATGACTTTTGAAATCAAAAGAGTTGATAACTTCTCCGAAAGCCATAAATTCCTCCTCCGTAAAAGTCAGAACCAAGTTGTTACACCACAGGTATACCGTTTTGCAATCTATACATTGATTAATCAGTATATTTTCTCTTTTAGCAAGATTTCTTGTTTCACACATTCTGTTATTGCTCATGGATAAAGTGTTTAAACTGCCGGCTATTAAAGGTTAGGCGGCAGTTAGGTTAGTTATGAAGAGGTTTTTAATGGACTACCTGAAAGCGCGCGATTTCAAACGAAACGTGTGCTTTTGGGAAATGGCACAAACTTAAGTATTTTATTTAGATTAATTCTAAACAACTCTCTTGTTTTAAGCTTGACTAAAAATTAATCACAAAACCTATTTTTATTTAGAATAATTTAAAATAATAGTATTTTTGCGATCTATTTTTAATAAATCTAAATAAACTAACGAAATGAAATATCTTATACACAAGATTTTAGCACTTAATCTTTTACTGATCTTACCGATATTAGCGCTGGCACAAGCTAACTTTGGATCAATCAAAGGACATGTAAAGACCGCTGACGGTCAGCCTGCAGATTTCGTAAGCATAGGAATTAAAGGAGCAACAAAAGGAACAAGTACCAATGAAAATGGCTGGTTTGAGCTAAAAAGAGTTCAACCGGGTACATACACCATTATAGCTTCTTATGTGGGTTTGGAAACTCAGGAGAAAGAAGTAACGATTAAAGTAGGAGAAACAGCGACATTAAACTTTACACTTAAAGAAAGCGCAAGTGCTTTACGTGAAGTAGTGGTAACTGGTAACAAAAACAAGTATAAGGTAAAAAATCCTTCGGCTTCATTACGTTTGGAAACCCCATTAGAAGAACTACCACAAAATATTCAGGTTGTAACCAATAAAGTAATTTCCGACCAGCAGATTTTCGATATGTTGGAAGGGGTTACCCGCAACGTTTCAGGTGCTTTAAAACTAGAACATTGGGATAATTATGCTCTTATTAATATGCGTGGTTCTCAGATTGCCGCTTTTCGTAATGGTATGAATGTACAAATGCCATGGGGACCGTTAACTGAGGATATGAGTATTGTAGATCGTATTGAGTTTGTTAAAGGGCCTGCAGGCTTTATGATGTCTAATGGCGAACCAAGTGGATTTTACAACGTGGTTACCAAAAAACCTACTGGAGTAAACAAAGGTGAAGCTAATATTAGTTTGGGTAGCTTTAATACTTATCGTGCAACAGTTGACTTAGATGGCAATCTTACCAAGAATGGTAAATTACAATATCGCTTAAATGTAATGGGACAGTTAAAAGAATCGCACCGTCAGTTTGATTGGAACGATCGCTACACAGTTGCCCCTGTATTAAAATATTCATTCAACGATAATACATCAATCACTGCTGAATATACCTATCAGTATTCTAAAATGGCAATGATTGGTGCTGCTTATGTATTCTCTCCGAATACCTACGGTGATTTGCCTCGTGATTTTACAACAACAGAAAAGAACTTGCCTACAACTTCTATTAATGACCACAGCAGCTTTTTAACATTTGAGCATAAATTTAGTCCGAAGTGGAAGTTTACAACGCAATTGGCCTATTTTAATTTTGGCCAGCAAGGTAGCTCTATGTGGCCTTCTAATTTAGCTGCCAATGGAGATTTAACAAGAAGTGTTGGTATTTGGGATGCTAAGGGAAATAATACGGTAGGGCAATTTTTTGTAAATGGAGATGTAAAAACGGGTTCGGTTTCTCACCGATTTTTAGGAGGTGTCGATTTAGGTCGTAAAAGTTATATGGCCGACTGGGGACAAAGTTTTGAGTTAACCAGTTCACAGATATTTAATATTTACCACCCGGTGTACGGAACTACTGCTCAATTCCCGGCTTTCGATAGATCAAAACCTTTGAAAGACCGTGCCGGTGACGATGAATTGCTACGTTATGCTGGTTTTTATGCGCAAGATGAAGTGGGCTTTTTTGATAATATTTTGCGTTTAACACTTGCCGGTAGATATACAATCGTAAAACAAGATATTACTGACTGGAGCGGACCTCATTCAACTGATGATAACAAATTTACTCCTCGTGTTGGTTTAAGTGGATCTATTGATAAAAATACTTCAGTTTATGGTTTATATGATGAAGCATTTGTTCCTCAATCAGGTACAAAAACTGATGGAGGAGCTGTAACTCCGTACACTGGTAATAATATTGAATTCGGTATTAAGAGAGACTGGTTTGGTGGCCGTTGGAATACTACTGCATCTGTATATCAGATTACGAAAAAAGGAGTTGCCCAAGCAGATCCTTCATCTGCAAATCCAAACAAGCCAACTTATTTGCAACTAGGACAAACACGTGCAAAAGGTGTTGAGCTGGATGTAAAAGGTGAAGTTGTAAAAGGTCTAAACCTCGTGTTTAACTACGCATTTACCAATAATGAGATTACGGAAGATGTTACGCCTGAATTAGTAGGTCAGCGCATCCCTGGTTACGCAAAGCATTTGACAAATACATGGTTGTCGTATCGCTTCATAAACGGTTTGTTAAAAGGTTTTGGAGCTTCAGCTGGTTACCAATGGCAAATTGACCGTTCAACCTGGACTTGGGGAGCCAACGATTTACAAGGGCTGCCTAATTACTTCCGTTTAGACGGTGGTCTGTCTTGGCAAAATACTAAGTTTAATGTTAACCTGAATGTTAATAATCTGCTAAACGCTTACCTATATTCTGGTGCCGCATACGATGTTAATTTTGACGGTAAATCTGAATATTACTGGCAAACAGAACCGGGAACTAACTTCCGTTTAAGCATTGGTTATAAATTCTAATCATCACAGATGACCTTTAAAAAACTGATCGGAAAATTTCATCTCTGGCTGGGGCTTGTATCAGGGCTACTGGTTGTATTTCTTGGGGTTACAGGCTGTATACTGGCTTTTCAGCGTGAGATTGAAGATCTTACCCAATCATATCGATTTGTTCAGGCAGAACAAAAAGCGGTGTTAACGCCTTCTGCAATTCAGAAGATTGCAGAAAAGGCGTTACCCGATAAACATCCGCATAGTGTTACGTATCAATCGGCTACAGATGCAGTGCAAGTGGCTTTTTATAATGCAGATCCGGAGTATTACTATATCGCTTATATTAATCCGTATTCAGGCGAGGTATTAAAAGTGAAGGATATGAATAGTGATTTTTTCAGAATCATTATCATGGGTCATTTTTACTTATGGTTACCTCCACCAATTGGTCAGCCAATTGTGGCTTCAGCTACATTGATCTTTTTGGTAATGATGATTTCCGGTTTAGTGCTTTGGTGGCCTAAAAATAAAGCTGCAGGAAAGCAACGTTTTTCTGTTAAATGGGATGCAAAATGGAGACGGGTTAACTACGACCTTCATAATGTGCTGGGTTTTTACATGACTTGGATTGCTATTTTTATTGCCATTACAGGTTTAGTTTGGGGTTTCCAATGGTTTGCTAAAAGTGTTTACTGGGTTTCATCAGGAGGAAAGCAACCTGTTGATTTTTACGAACCATTATCAGCAAAACAAAAGCAATCAACTCTTGATGCACCCGTAATCGATCTGATATGGCATAAAATGAATGTCGAACACAAGGATGCAAAACTTATTGAAGTTCATTTTCCTGAAAATGATTCAACAGCAATTGGCGCAACGGCTAATCCTGATCCTTCAACTTACTGGAAGGGAGATTATCGTTATTTCGATCAGTATACCTTACAAGAGGTGGAGGTAAAGCATATGTATGGTCGGTTCAAAAATGCAACCATAGCCGACAAAATACAACGGATGAACTATGATATTCATGTGGGAGCTGTTTTGGGTTTGCCCGGGAAAATTTTAGCTTTCTGTGCGTCACTTGTCGCCTCAAGTCTGCCGATAACCGGATTTATGATTTGGTGGGGTAGAAGGAAAAAATCAAAAGAAGGGTCTAAAGGGAAAACAACAACTGCAATAGCGTAATTAAGAACTTTAGAGAATGAATTATTCTCTTCTCTCTTCCTAAATAAAGCAAAGCCCCGTATCCGGTTTAATCGGAACGGGGTTACCATTTAGTAAGTATGTTTACATGTTGTTAAGGATGGTTACAACAGTTTCCATTCCCTCATCAATATGTTTTTGCTCCATCATTAATGCCGGACGGAAGCGTATAGAGCGATCGCCACAGCCTAGGAACATGGTATTGTATTCCATGCCCTGTTTAATAAATTTATCACGCATTTCTTTAGTTGGAAAATCAAACGCATTCATTAAGCCGCGTCCTCTTACGTTTGAAACAATAGCAGAATGTTCAGCAATATTGAATAGCTTTTCGTGCAGGTAATTACCTACAATTGTTGAATTGGTAAGCAAATTATCCTCCTCAATGATTTGCAGCACTTTAGTTGAACGAACCATATCGGCTAAATTACCACCCCAGGTAGAATTAATACGCGAAGGAACATTAAATACATTGGTTTCAACTTCATCAACTTTTCCTCCCGCCAAAATTCCACATACCTGCATTTTTTTACCAAAAGCTAAAATATCAGGACGAGCATTTTCACCAAAATGTTCGTGAGCCCAGAATTTACCGGTTAAACCAACACCCGTTTGCACTTCATCATATATGAGTAAAGCATCATTTTCATCACACAACTCACGTAGTTTTTCTAAGAATTCTCTTCTAAAATGATTATCGCCACCTTCCGATTGAATTGGCTCAATAATAATCGCGCAGATATCATCCGGATTATCAATAAACGCTTGTTTTATTTGATTAATGGCAAGCAATTCTCTTTCAATCACGGCTTCATGACGATCATCTGTATAAGGGAACGTAAGTTTTGGATTAACTATTCGAGGCCAGTCGAATTGTGCAAACCATTTGGTTTTATCCGGAAGTGTATTGGTTAAGCTTAATGTATATCCTGAACGTCCGTGAAACGATTGTTCAAAGTGAATTACTTTAAATCCTTTTTCAACGCGATGTCCTTTCTTAAAGTTTTTCTGCACTTTCCAATCCATTGCCGTTTTTAATGCATTTTCAACAGCTAAAGCACCTCCCGAAATGAAAAATGCATGAGGTAAATAAGATGGAATACCCACACGGCTAAACGTTTCAACAAACTCAGCGTATTGTTGGGTATAAACATCGGAGTTAGAAGGATTGGTAATGGCAGCCATTAATAAACTTTTCTTAAACTCCTCGTCGTTTACCATTTTAGGGTGATTGTAACCTAAAGGAACGGATGCAAAGCAAGTAAAGAAATCGAGAAACGTACGGTCATATTTTGAATCATAGATGTAGCAACCGTGACTTTTCTGCATGTCGAAGATCAAATCGAAGCCGTCGGCCAAAATGTGTTTTCCTAATGTTTCATGAACATCATTAGGCGTAATTTTCAAATGATACATAAGAGATTGGTTTTCTCAAATCTAAAAAACAATTCGAAAACCGCCAAATAATGTTTTATTAAAGGTTTTTGTACCGAAATAAAAATTGGTTTAAAATGTTTAAAGTTGGTTTTTGAACTACAATTAATTTTGGTATGTAGGGTTTTATTGTGGATTTCGGATTACGTGTTACGGATTCTTGAGTTTAGATTACTGGTTTTGAAGTGTTAAGATCGTAATAATTCAGGGTTGCTTTTAAATCTTCAATTTATAATCTAATCCGAAACCCGAAATCATTTATTCAATCCCAACAACCCGATGAGTCCGCCGGTATGTATGGTAAGGATTTTTGAGTTGGGTTGGAAATAATCATTTTCAGCCAGATCGAAAACAGCTTTCATCATTTTTCCTGTGTATACATGATCCAGTAATAAGCCTGTTCTGTTAAAGTTGGAAAGCCATTCAAGGTACTCAGGATTCGTTTTCGCATAGCCTCCTTGGTGGTAATCAAAATGCAATGTAAATGGAACTTGATCGCCAATAAGTGCTTTGATATCGTTTTCTAAAAAATGAGCTCCTTTAAGAACAGGAATGCCATTGATTTGAGTTTTAAGATTTCTTTGTATTGCGCCTTGAGCAATGCCTGCCAAGGTTGAACCGGTACCACAGGCTAAAAAAATGTGATCGTAAGTTTCATGTAATTCATCCAGTAATTCAGCACATCCGGGCAGGGCTAACGGGCCAGAACCGCCTTCGTTTACAAAATAGGCATTGCGGTCATTTTTAAAGTATTCTTCAAAAAGCAGTTCTTTATTTCTGTAAGCATCTCTGGCAACGAATACGAAATTCATCCCAAATTGTTTGCAAAGAAAAAGCTGATGGTTTAATTCGCGTGGTTCATCGCCCCTGATGATACCCGTAGTTTTGAAACCAAATTTGGCCCCGGCGGAGGCAAAGGCAAGTAAATGATTGGAAAATGCACCGCCAAAACTTACTAAATGGGTTTTATCCAAACTTCGGGCGTCTGCTAGGGTGTATTTCAGTTTGCGCCATTTGTTGCCCGAAATAAACGGGTGAATAAGATCATCACGTTTAATGAAAATTTCGATCTGTTTCTGCCTAAATAGCTCATTTTCTATAGGTTCAACCGGACTATGGATGGAGAGTTGCAAATTGATTGAATTTTGAGATCAATGTTTGTCATGTTGACGAATGAAGTATCTGTTCCATCAGCACTAACTAAAAACTACCTGATGCTTCGTTCCTCAACATGACAAGTTTATGTATATATACAGACTATCACTGCTGTTTAAAGTCTGCAAATTAGTATTTTTCTACCTGAAACTAAATCCGAAACCTGCATTTACAGTCGGGTACTGACCAACGCTTCCGCTTCCTTGTAGGGTGAAGAATGCGAGTTTTAGTCTGAAACCAGCCTGAGCAGTAACTCCACTGCCTTTTGTGTTATCAATTACAACCGGATCGGTATAAACTGTGTACTGCGGAGTGGGAACTAAACGAGTAGTTACTGGATAATTACCAAACAAACCGATTTTTGAATGAATGTGATTATACCCAACATTTCCCCAGAAAGTAATCACAGAGATCTTTTTAGATATAATAGCATTAATATTATAAGCATTAAAGCGGGTTTCTAAACGCTGATTGGAAAAGTCGGTTGGAAGATTGCTGTTCTCGGGGGTAGTTCCCATATCAGGATTCAACTCTTGGTTATAGGTTAATTTTAAGGATGAATAGTATCCGGCAATTGACAAGTCAAACGGAATATCTTTAACAACCGGGATCCATTGTTTGATATCATGTTTTAGTCCGAATCCATATGAATTTACTTTACCCTCATCCCTATCAAAGCGGAAAGAAGGAATAAAGCGAACCGAAACTTCTGTTCCTTTAATTAAACCAACATTGATTTGGGCTGTAGGAGTTGGAACAAAACCAATTCCAGTTCCCCCCGGCATATTAAATGAGCCAACCGGTATTCTGCTGGCAGTAATAGGATCATTAGGGTTGTAAACGTTAAAATGAGCTCCTTCTTCATCTTTACCAACAACTGTTTGAGCTGTGTAATTTGGCCCCGTTGGCTGAATATAGCGGTTATCTAATGTTAAGCTTCTTACATCAAAAGAATGTTGATCAGTAGGAACAAAAGCAATATTTCCGGTAAAGGTTATGTCAAAACCACCTAAACTATGAGGCTTGGCGGTGTTAAACCATCCACTGTTTAATCCCATCCCAAAACCTTTGTAGGCAGGTTCAATATAGGCATTGGCTAAAGCTGTGGCATTTTGTGGTCCGGCTTTAACAATTTCAGCAATATCGCTTTGAGCAACAGCTGTGAATGTTGAAAGAAATAGTAACGAAGAAAGGAAAAGTTTAGTAAGGGTTTGGTTCATAAATGAAAAATTAATCATTGAGGATTTGGTGAAATTTTAATGGTTTTTGGTTTAGTATATTGTATACGACTTATCCGTTTTTAAGTTTTCCTTAATTGTAAAAAGCGAAGAAGCTCTTTACTGATAGGAATGAGTTATATAGCTAAATCAACCCGTTGTGCGATTTGATTCCACACATATGTGAATTTAAAGCCTAAGTTATCATATAAGCCAAAATCGCCTCGTGCAGTTCGGAAGAGATGATTTAAATACTCGCATTAACTGTCGGAGAACTGTACGCAGTCTCTCGGCTGAGCCGAGAGCATTTTTTGCTTACTTTTTTTGCTGAAGAAAAACATGCGCAGCATTCTTGAATACCTTTAAAATAAAACACTGCATGAAAAAAGTGAGTCCTGCTGAAAGTGGCGGAAGAAAATAATTCATCAAACTGATTATGCACTGTTAGGCTTTTTTTGAATTATTTTAAATCGCACAACATGTTAAATCAATTATCTTTGCGCTCATGTTGGAAAACGACCAATTTAGCGAAGAAGAGTACAATGAACCCGAAGGCGCGAGTGACTTATATGAACATCTGCGAATAGTTGTTGATAAAGGCCAGTCGCTGCTGCGTATTGATAAGTTTTTGATGCATAAAATTGAAAATGCATCACGTAACCGTATTCAAAATGCAATTGAGGCAGATAATGTACTGGTAAATGATAAACCCATAAAGGCTAGCTACAAAGTAAAGCCTGCAGATGTGATTTCCATCGTGATGCCTCATCCGCCGCGCGATACGGAAGTTTATCCCGAAGATCTGCCGATTTCTATTGTTTATGAGGATAACGACCTTTTGGTAGTGAATAAAGCTGCCGGAATGGTAGTTCACCCGGGTTACGGGAATTATACAGGAACATTGGTGAATGCATTGGTGTTTCACTTTCAGCAACTACCAACTTTACCTGGAAACGATGGTCGTCCAGGCTTAGTTCACCGGATAGATAAGGATACTTCAGGACTATTATTGATCTCAAAGAATGAGCGTTCGATGACCTACCTTGCCCGTCAGTTTTTTGATCATAGCATTACGCGAAAATATACTGCATTGGTGTGGGGTGATTTAAAGGAAGATGGTACCGTAACCGGTTATATTGGTCGCAGTATGAAGGATCGCAGAGTGCAAGATGTTTATGAAACTGAAGAAAAAGGTAAATGGAGTGTAACACATTATAAAGTGCTGGAGCGTTTAGGTTATGTAACGTTGATTGAGTGTCAACTTGAAACCGGACGAACACATCAGATACGTGCACATATGAAAAGCATCGGTC
Source organism: Solitalea canadensis DSM 3403 (assembly GCF_000242635.2). Taxonomy (NCBI): domain Bacteria; kingdom Pseudomonadati; phylum Bacteroidota; class Sphingobacteriia; order Sphingobacteriales; family Sphingobacteriaceae; genus Solitalea; species Solitalea canadensis. Next base: position 2,901,505 of record NC_017770.1, on the reverse strand, counting down.
ATCCGTTATTTAATGACGAGACCTATGGCGGCGACAAAATCCTAAAGGGAACTGTATTCGGAAAGTATAAGCAGTTTGTCGAAAACTGTTTCGAACTATTGCCTCGCCAGGCTTTACATGCTAAAACGTTGGGTTTTATTCACCCGACAACAAAAGAATATATCCATTTTGAAACTGAACTTCCTGAAGATTTTCAGCAAGGTTTAGAAAAATGGAGAAAGTATGCTTCGCAAAAAGAAGAATTAGAAGACTGATTATGATAACTACTCTGTAACTATCGTGAACTAAAGCTGTTTAACTACAAATGCATAATCATTTTATTAATTATAACGGGAATATACTTACTGAAAATGAGCCTTTATTTACGACAAAAAACCGTGCTTTCAGATATGGAGACGGTCTTTTTGAGAGTATCAAAATGGTAAAAGGTGAGTTGAAGTTTTTAAGCTATCACGCAGAGCGTTTGCGTGAAGGGATGAAAACACTTTGCTACAAGAACTATAAATCTTTCACTGCTGAATTTTTAAATGAACAAATTCATCAGTTAGCCAAAAGCAATAAGATATTTGACAATGCCCGGATCCGTTTTAGTGTTTTTCGGGAAGGAGAGGGTCTGTATACTCCCAAAAGCAATAATGGTTTATTTGTGGTAGAAATGCAGAAAACAGACGAATCGGTTTATGAAACTAATAAAAAAGGGGTACTGATTGATGTGTTTCCGGATGTTCGAAAAAACTACAATACGCTTTCGGGTATTAAGACCAGCAATTGTCTTCCTTATATTTTAGCAGCTATTCATAAACAAAATTCGGGAATTGACGATAGCATTCTGATGAATGATGAAGGGTATTTGGTAGAGGGCATAAGTTCAAATTTGTTTTTAGTAAAGAACGGAGAGTTTTACACCCCTGCATTAACAGAAGGTTGTGTAGCGGGAGTAATGCGCAAAGTGATTTTGGAAATGGGTTTGCATACGGGCTTAAAAATGCATGAGGTAAAGATTAAGCCAGAAGCTTTACGCAATGCAGATGAAATATTTTTAACTAATGCGACTCAAGGAATCCGTTGGGTAGTTGGTTTTCAGGAGAAACGTTTCTTCAATAGTTATTCAAAAATGCTTACCGAAATGCTGAACAGATTTTCTGTTTAGTGTGGATTATGGCTACGAGTTTCGTGTTGCGAGTTACCTATAGTTTTATTTATAAGCGAATAATTAAACCTAACTGGGCTGAGTACGCAGGTTTCTGTTGTATGTAATTAAGTGCAGTTGCAGGTTTTAAATATATTTCTGCCTTTTTACGGTTCTTCCTTCCTGCTATAAATAATGGAATACTTCCCAAACCAACAAGACATCCTGAAGTAATTAATATCCCTTGATTAACATCTGTATTTAAGCTTTCCCAACCGGTATCTGAAGAACTGGAATTGGTGGCAGCTCCTGCAATAATTAATGCAGTTCCGGCTCCAACCATAACCCATCCGATGGTCTTCTGACTTTTGCTTTTCTTCAGGTATTTAGCACCCAATTCGTAATTTGAAGATTTGCTAAGCGTGTCTATCTGTGCAAGTAAGATAGGCTCGGTTAAAAATATCATGGCTAAAAATAGAAGAAATGTTTTCATAGTAAGAAAAATTGTATACAATTAATATAGTGATTAATTTAATAATTATCAATTTGTTAACTGTTATTGAGTAGATGTATCAGGGTAATTGACATAATGGAAGGGTGTCGTTATCGATTTATTGAGAGCATTGTTTTTTTGATTATTTCCAGCGCGATTTTAAGTAATGTGCCTTAATAATATTGCTGCAAAAATTAATATCTTTCGTGATCGATCAATCATTAAAATGGAAAACAAACAAACAACCTGGCTACAGCGAAATGCTATCATTCTAACATTTGTCGTTCTTAAACTGCTTATTCATTTGCTAACTAATCATAATTATGGTTTTCATAGAGATGAGTTTCTATACCTAGCTGAAGGTGATCACCTGGATTGGGGATATCTGGAAGTACCACCGTTTATATCAATTTTAGCCTTTATAGTAAACAATGTATTGGGAAGCTCAATTGAGGCTGTTAGGTTATTTCCCACTTTATTTGGTGCTGCAATAGTAGCCTTAAGTGGTTTAATGGCTCGCGAAATGGGAGCAAAGCGATTTGGTGAATTTTTGGCATGTTTTACCGTTTTATTCTCTTTAGTATTTCTAAGGGTAAGCTTGTTATTCCAGCCCGTGATTATTGAAGTGTTCTTCTGGACTTTATTTGGCTACTTATTGATCCGCTATATTAATGAAGGAACAACAAAATGGCTTATTTACCTGGGAATAGCTTTTGGCTTAGGAATGATGAACAAATATTCATCAGCATTTTTTATTTTTTCAATGGGTGTTGCGATGTTGTTTACCAATGAAAGAAAGCTGTTGATCAATAAGTACTTTTGGATTTCCGCTTTGATTGCTTTTCTGATTTTCCTTCCCAATTTATTTTGGCAATATTCTTATAATTTTCCGGTGGTCCATCACATGAAGGAACTGCGCGAAACCCAATTGGTAAATGTTAAGCCGATCAATTTCTTTGTTGATCAATTGTTGATGAATATAACGGCGCTACCCGTTGTTCTTCTGGGTTTTTATGCATTGATTTTTACACGGTCACGTTATAAGCTAATTGGACTTACAGCTTTGTTTGTTATCCTTTTGTTGCTTATTACAAGCGGAAAAAGTTATTATACAATTGGGGTTTATCCAATGGTAATGGCTGGTGGGGCAGTATTTATTGAGAAAATTACCTCATCGAAACTTGCATTTTGGTTCCGGCCGGCATTACTTGTTAGTGTTTTATTGCTGTTGTATCCGTTACTGCCCATAACTGTACCCTATCTGTCACTACCTAAAATGATCGAATACAAGAATAAAATGGTGAGCAAAGGTATTGATAGTCCGTTTCGTTGGGAAGATGGAAATGTACATGAACTTCCACAGGATTATGCAGATATGTTTGGCTGGGATGAGATGGCAGAGAAAGCCGCAAAAGTTTATCATTCATTACCTCCTGAAGAACAAAAACAAACAATCATTTTTTGTGGCAATTATGGGTTTGCAGGCGCCTTACATCATTATCGCAAACAATATAATTTACCTGAGATTCATAGTTTAAATGCCAGTTTTATGTTATGGATGCCACCAAACCCGACCTTTAAAACGATGATTTATATTGATTTCGTTAGAAATAATGATGAAGACGCTTTTCATCTATTTAAATCGGTAAAGAAGATGGGAGAGGTTACCAATCCCTACGCAAGAGAAAAAGGGACTGGCGTTTATTTATTGCAAGAACCCATACAAAATATAGATAGATTGGTTGAATCGGCAATTAAAGAGGAACGATCATTTTTAGTAAGAAATTGATTAACAATTGATAATCTAACTACGTATAGGCGATAAAAGATTAATCTATCATTAAAAATACTACAATGAAAAAGATCATCGCTTATTCGCTGGTTATTCTATCTATCACCACTTTATCTGCCTGTAAAAAGGATAAGGGTAATGAAAAAGTTATTCCAAGTTTTGATAAGAGTTTGGGTTTCTTTCCTATGCATATTGGAGACTACAAAAAGTTTAGTGAACACACTTTTTATAATATAAAAGAAAAGGTGACCATAGGAGGAAAAGAATATTTCCACTTTGATGGATTGGTTGGAGGTGATGTTACTTGGAGTGAATTTTATCGTCTTGATGATCAAAATAACCTTTATCAAGCTTTTGATTCTCCACTTGCTCTCGTTTCAGAAATTCATATTGCTTCTTTCAATAAGAAAAAAGGAGATGTATTTTATAGCACCACTAGTCCTAATAGCCCCAATAATTTAAAGATTCTTGTGTTGGAAAAGACAGATGATATTATGGTCTTTCAATATGATTATCCGGAGTATAGTTCTATTGCAGACCATACGATTACCTTCAGAAAAGGGTTAGGTTTTGAAGAGCCTTACTCAGAAGTTAAGATCAATAACGTAGTTTATAAGTATTGATTACGAATTGAATTACGGGTTGCGAGTTGCGTATTTAGGGGTTACGAGTTGCGTGTTTCGAGTTACGGGTTTTTGTTTGGGCATTATTAAATTTCGGGTTTCGAGTTACGTGTTACGAGTTTTTTAGGGATTACGAGTTGCGTGTTTCGAGTTACGGGTTTTTGTTTGGGCATTATTAAATTTCGGGTTTCGAGTTACGTGTTACGAGTTTTTTTTTGAGATTACGAGTTGCGTGTTTCGAGTTACGGGTTTTTGTTTGGGCATTATTAAATTTCGGGTTCCGAGTTACGTGTTACGAGTTTTTTTTTGAGATTACGAGTTGCGTGTTTCGAGTTACGGGTTTTTGTTTGGGCATTATTAAATTTCGGGTTCCGAGTTACGTGTTACGGGTTTTTTGAGAGAACTTTGGTTTTCAAGAATTCGTAACACGTAACACGTAACACGCAACCCGTAATCCGCAACCCTTAATCCGTAACCCGCAATCTGCAACCCGTAATAAGCAATCCGCAATTCAAAAACTCAACTCAACCGATAGCCTCTTAAAAATTCATCCACCTTCATTCTTTTTTTACCTTGCAACTGTAATTCAAGAACATTGATATAGCCATCCTGGGTAGTGAATTTTAGGAATTTCTTGCCGTCGGAAAGCACTTTTCCTGGCATTTCATTGTGTTGAACGATCTCTTTTTCTATTGTGAAAAGTTTCAAAGTGAGTCCATCTAACTCAGTAAAAGCTGTAGGGTAGGGACTCAAACCTCTGATTAAGTTAAAAATCTGCTCCGTAGGCTGATTCCAGTTAACCTTACAATCATCTTTAAAAATTTTCGGAGCGTGTTTAAGTCCATCAGGAGATATACCTAAATCAGCGATAACCAAATCTTGCGTAATTGGTTTCACTTCATTGTTTTCAATCGCTCTAACTGTTTTCAGAACAAGATTGGCCCCAATTTTCATTAATTTATCATGAACTGAGCCTGCATTATCTTCATCTGTAATTGCCGTTTTAGCATTGAAAATAATGTTCCCTGTATCAATTTCGTGTTGTAGGAAAAAAGTGGTGACTCCCGTTTCCTTTTCTCCGTTGATTACCGCCCAGTTAATTGGAGCCGCGCCACGGTATTGCGGAAGTAATGATCCATGAAGATTAAAAGTACCTTTTGGAGGCATATTCCAAACTACCTCAGGTAACATCCTGAATGCGACAACAATAAACAGATCAGCATTTAAGGCCTTTAATTCGGTAAGGAAATCTGCATTTTTAAGTTTTTCGGGTTGTAAAACTTTCAGTTGTTTTTCAACTGCATATTTTTTTACAGCCGATTGCGACAATTGCTGACCTCTCCCTGCCGGCTTATCAGGTGCAGTAACCACTGCTGCTATTTCGTAATTATTTTCAACTAATGTATTAAGTGAGGCTACCGCAAAATCGGGTGTGCCCATAAAAACGATCTTCATATATTATAAATGAACTGCAAAGGTAGTAAGCCGGATAATGTTTAAATGAACGTAATCAATATTTTATTTTCTTTTTGTAGCATTTTTATCAATTGATGCGTAATTACTGTTAATCAGTATCTTGAAAATTAGGTATTTATACTTAATTGAACCTGCTTTTGCTGACTTAGTTTTGTTATCGTCAAAAACAGACTACCTATTTAAGCGCAGTCAACTGATATCTACGTGAATTATAATATGAAACATTAATAACTAAAATAAAATAAATCACAAAAATGAAAACTTCTAAAATTACACTCTCTGCACTGACTCTAAGCTTTTTATTGATAGCTGGTTCATGTTCAAATGATGATGATGGTGATGGGCCAAATCCAAATCCAAATCCTGGAGGAAAAACCTGTTTGATTACACAGGAAAATGATGGTGATGGTCATGTTGAAATTAAGTACGAGTATGACTCAAAGAACCGCTTAACTAAAGTTTCAGATTTTGATGATGCCGGAAAATTAGATGAATACTCAACGATTGCGTATAATACAGATAAGGTAGTTGTAACCAATTTTGATGACGATAATTCAAAAGAAGGTGAATTTACTTATACCATTGGAGCTAATGGTTATGCTTCTAAAGGTGAGTGGACCGAAACCTACGAAGAAGATGGCTTTACTTACACAGGTGTAATTGTGGTAACTTACCAATACGATGGAGCAGGTTACTTGGCTAAATCAGTAATGGAAACAACCGTAACAAGTACTGATCCTGAAAACCCTGGACCTTTTAAGTCGCGTTTAACCACCGAAAATACGTACACCGGGGGTAATCTTACTGCTTCAAAAAATACCAATGAAATACTTGGAGATATGCCATTCACATCTGTTTCTAACAGTACCTACGAGTACTATACGGATAAAGAAGATAACAGAGGTTCAGGATCAAATATTAGATTCTTCCTGGGTAAAGGCTCTAAAAATTTGGTAAAAAAAGAAACTCACACTAGTGAGGGTGGCTCTAATTCTATTGAATACACCTACGAAATTAATGGTGATAAACAAGTAACCAAAGAAACTTCAAAAGTTGGAACAGACACCTCTGTAACCTCCTACATTTACACTTGTAAATAATTCTATTTAGTTAACCTGCTTATTCTGGCTGGTAAGTGGGTTCTATAGTTATAGTTGTAATAATTGATTGCAGGTCTGCCGGGGTAAAACCCGGCAGATCTTTTATTTGCCTACTTTTGATAAATCTCAAGTGGCAACCCATCCGGATCATCGAAAAAAGCAAACTGCTTTCCGGTAAGTTCATCCATCCTTATTTCCTGAACAGTTACTCCTTTTGATATTAATTCTTCCTTTGCACTTTTTATATCATCCACTTCAAATGCAAGGTGACGCAATCCGCAAGCTTCGGGGAAAGAACGACGAACCGGAGGGTCGGGAAAGGAAAATAGTTCAATTACGTAATTACTCCCCAACGCCAAATCCAATTTATAGGACTCTCTTTCAGCTCTAAAAGTTTCCTGAATAATGCTTAGGCCTAAAACATCACAATAAAAAGATTTAGATTTTTCATAATCGGAACAAATTATAGCGATATGGTGAATCTTATTGAGTTTAAGCATGCTTTTGAGGGGTTGCTAAATTTTCCATACAAATATGAGAAATAATGTAAGCAAAAGCTTTTTTATTGAATAATTCATGATTTTGATCAGGTTTAGGTGATAATTTACTCTTTTTTAGAAGCATTCGTTTTGAATCACTATTCAAAAACTTTCTTTCCATATAGAATAAGCTAATTTTGCCGTTTGAAAAAATAAACAAACGTCGGCCTTAGTGCAATTTGTCTAAACTGTTAAAAAAGAAAGTAAATAATATGCGAAAGGGATTTATAGTTAGTTCAATAGCAGGTATTATTGTATGTGCACTCTTAGGTGCCTTTGTAAACGTAAATTGGTACATTCCATTAATTGTGATAGTGGCACTTACTATCCTTGGTATCTATGATATGTCCCAAACTAAACATTCAATCATGCGTACCTATCCGGTTTTTGGCCGTATGCGTTATTGGATGGAGGCGCTCAGACCAAAACTTTACCAATATTTTATTGAATCTGATATCGATGGACGCCCGATAAACCGTATTGATCGTTCTACCATTTATCAGCGTGCTAAACACGAGGTTGATTCAATGGCATTTGGTACTCAAATGGATGTTTATGCTGAAGGCTACGAATGGATGAGTCATTCAATTGCGCCAAAAGATTTTACAAAGTTAGATCGTAATCCTAAAGTTGTAATTGGTAATAAGGATTGTAAACATCCTTATGCTTCAAGCTTGTTAAACGTTTCTGCGATGAGTTTTGGTGCCTTAAGTTCAAACGCGATTGAGGCCTTGAATGGCGGTGCCAAAATAGGAGGGTTTGCTCATAATACGGGAGAAGGAGGAGTTAGCCCACACCACTTAAGACAAGGTGGCGATCTAATTTGGCAAATTGGTACCGGATATTTTGGTTGTCGTGATGAGAATGGTAATTTCTCTGCAGAAGGATTTAAACTGAACGCAACTCGTCCGGAAGTAAAAATGATTGAGCTTAAAATTTCCCAAGGTGCTAAACCTGGTCACGGGGGTATTTTACCGGCAACTAAGAATACACCTGAAATTGCAGCAATTCGTCATATTAAGCCAGGAACAACCGTGGCATCACCACCGTTTCACTCTGCATTTAATAATCCACTCGAACTGGTAAAATTCATCCAGCAATTACGTGACCTATCAGGTGGAAAACCGGTTGGTTTTAAATTGTGTATTGGTCGCGGAAACGAGTTTATCGGTATTTGTAAAGCCATGATCGAGCTCGACTGTTATCCAGATTTTATTACCGTTGATGGTGGTGAAGGTGGAACAGGAGCTGCACCGCAAGAGTTTTCAAATTATGTAGGAGCGCCATTATTAGATGGTTTGGCTTTTGTGCATAATATGCTGGTGGGTTACAATATCCGTCATCATATCAAGATTATTGCTTCAGGGAAAATATTATCTGGTTTCAGTATTGTAAGAGCTATCGCAATTGGAGCAGATGCTTGTAACTCTGCACGTGCAATGATGATGGCTGTAGGATGTATTCAAGCATTACAATGTAACACGAATAAATGTCCGACAGGAGTTGCTACTCAAGATCCATCATTAACTGTTGGTTTAGTGGTTGATGATAAAAAACAACGTGTAGCGAATTATCATGCAGAAACAGTTAAGAACTTTGTTGAATTGATAGGAGCAGCTGGTATTGATAACTACAGGGATCTTACTCGTTCACATATTTATCGTCGTGTGTTTATGAATGAGATCAGAACGTATGAAGATATCTTCCCTTATGTTGAACCCGGAGGGATGTTAAATGATAAAATGCCTGATCGTTATCGGGTTGACCTTTCAACTGCCTATATGGATAGGTGGAATTAGCTATTGGCATTTAGCCGTTAGCTAAGTAATAGTCAACAGCTAACGGCTAATAGCCTACTTCTCATATCTTTTTTTGAAGGATAAACAGTAATTGTGCTTTAGCTATAATCGGATTACTTGGATCACAATTGATCATCAATAAATAACCTGCCAGAGGTGAAAGCTCCCAATCTGGTTTCATCTCCCCATCTACATACTTGTACACCTTTTTAAAATTGTCTTCTACCGAAATATGTAATGAAACGCACACATTAATGGCGCGTTTTAATGGTTCTAAAAGTTCATTAGGTTGTTCAATTTCCAGTAATTCCATTAGCTCACTTAATGAATACTGTAAGGGAGGATGCGCTTGTTGCGTAATTTTCTGAGTTAAAATAACTTCATCCAGATAGTTATACAGTTTTAGCATGGTTTTCGGATTTTAGTGTGGATAATTGATGAAACAGTTCTTTTTCCTTAACACTAAAGTGCTTCGGCAGTCTTATAATCGTTTTAACATACAGGTCGCCTTTAGTTTCAGGGTGATCATAATCCGGCATTCCCATTCCTTTAAGGCGGAAGACCTTGCCGCTATCGGTATGTTCAGCAATGGTAATGTTTACATTATTACCTAAAGTTTTTACCGTTGCTTTTCCTCCAAGAACAGCCGTGTATAAATCAATATCTATATCGGTATAAATATCCCTGCCTTTTAATTCAAACTTAGGGTGAGGAGTAATATGTAAAGTAATCAGCAAATGCCCGGGTTCGCCACCATTGAGGCCGGGAGCACCTTTGCCTTTCAGACGAATTACTTGTCCGTCGTATAATCCAGGTTTTAGTTTTAGATTAAGTTTAGTCCCGCTGAGTTCAATTTGCTTCGCACAACCATTATAAGCATCTTCCAGACTAACTTCCATTTCTGCCTGCAGATCCTGGCCTTTTCTAGCCCTTGTTCGCTGTTGTCGGGAGCCAGTGAATCGGCCACCAAATAAATTTTCGAAGAAATCAGAAAAATGCCCTTCTTGTCCGCTCTCTCCAAAGAAATCATTCATATTGCCCTGGTACGAATAAGCACCACCCTGGTTCTGTGCTTGCCATTTAGACCAGTCGAAACCACCCTGAGCCTTACCTTGAGCTTGTTGCTGTTCATAATATTTCCAGTTTTCACCGAACTGGTCATACTTTGTACGTTTTTCTTTATCACCCAGCACTTCATAAGCCTCACTTACTTCCTTAAATTTTTCTTCAGATGCTTTATCGCCTTGGTTTTTATCAGGATGATATTTAATGGCAAGTTTCCTGTAAGCCTTTTTAATTTCGGCCTCAGTTGCGGATTTATCAACCCCTAAAATCTTGTAATAATCTTTGTAATCCATAAGAGCGAGCTTAAAATCATTTTATGTTCAAGGTAATTTGCCGGATAACTTCCGGATCTTCAGATAAGTATGGCAGAAGTTAAATTACTGCTAAAAAATGAAATTGTAAAGCAACATGTTGAAGTTGTCTGAACATATTTACTTGCACAAACCGCCAATTTAAAGCACATTTGTAGAAAGCTAAAAACGATCATTTTGAACTTAGAACTGTTTATTGCTAAACGCATTTCTTCCTCCGCACAACGAACATTTTCAAAAGTTATAGTCACTATTGCAATTACAGGGATCGCACTTGGCCTTGCCGTAATGATCGCTGCTTTTGCTATCGTAACAGGTTTTCAGGGACAAATCAGAAGTAAAATTACCGGGTTTTCGGGCGCTATTCAATTGGTAAAATATGATCTCAATACATCTCTTGAAAACAATCCGATTCAGTTAAATGATCATGCAGCTCAACTGCTTAGCAAAACTCCTGGAATAGGACATATACAATCATTTGCTACCAAAACTGGAATTATTTCTGCTAATGATGAAATTGAAGGGGTGGTACTAAAAGGCGTTGGAACTGATTTTAACTGGCAATTTTATAAGGATAAACTTGTTTCCGGTAAAACCCTAACCTTAAATAACGACAGCATTGCCAATGAAGTAATGATCTCTCAGTTTTTAGCTGATCGACTAAAGTTAAAAACCGGCGACAATATTCTGATGTATTTTGTACAGGAGCCACTTCGCCGCCGTAAATTCAAAATCTCCGGTATTTTTGATCTTGGTATCGAAGAGCTGGATAAAATGTATGTTTTAGGTGATCTTAAAGTAATTCAGCGACTGAACAACTGGAAAGCGAATGAGGTAGGTGGGTACGAAATTGCGGTTAATGACTATAAGAAAATAGATACGATCTCTAGTTATATCTTCCAGAATGCCGGCGAAGACCTGGCCGCTTATTCTGCTCGTGAACGTTATCCGGCCATTTTCGACTGGCTGGCACTGTTAGATGTGAATGCAATTGTCATTTTGGTACTAATGCTGCTCGTTGCCGGAATCAATATGATATCAGCGCTATTAATCTTAATTCTTGAACGAACTAATATGATCGGTTTGTTAAAAGCGTTGGGGGCTGAAAATCTTTCTATCCGTAAAATCTTTTTATATAAAGCATCCTACTTGATTTTACGTGGTATGCTGATTGGGAATATTTTAGGGATTGGCTTTTGTCTGATTCAGCAACATTTTCGAATTATCACACTCGATCAGCAATCGTATTACATGAATTTTGTTCCTATTGAACTTCATTGGAGCGTTGTTATTCTATTAAATGCCGGAACATTAATTGCTTGTGTGCTAATGCTTTTAATTCCTTCAATGTTAGTAACCCGTATCACGCCAATAAAGGCCCTTCGATTTAAATAATTATTGTAACAGCTATATTACGGTTGGTATTGGGGTAAATTGGGCAGTCTCTCTGTATTAGTGTCAGATTTAATGCTGAACCAATTTATGAGAAAGCTCCTTTTAGGAATAGTAATTATTTTGTTGGGTACATGTACTACATATGCCCAACAACAAGCTACCATTAGTGGAAAAATTGATAGTTTAAAAAACAACAAACTATTTCTTTACCGGAAAGACCTTATTGGCACAATGACTTTTTCGGTAGATACAATTGCTGTATTAGCCGATGGATCATTTAATAAAACGATTTCTCTATCAGAAGCTGCCTATTGTACACTTACAAGTACAGAAAAAGGTAAATTCGGAGTTACCAGAACTCAACTTTTCCTGGCTCCTGGCTATGAGCTTAAAATTACAGGGAAAGCAAAATTTGGAACTTTGTATTTAGATAATGTTTCGTTTTCAGGAATTGGGGCTGATGCCAATACCTATCTGCAGCAGAAACAGCAGCAGTTTTTCTTCAACTCAACAGATTTTTATTCAATTCGCTTTGTTTCAATGTTAGGCGGATTTAAGGGGAAAAACGCAGAGGGAGAGAATTATTCTCTTCTTCAGAAAGGTAATACTCAGGCTTTTTTGCAACAACCCAAAGTTTATAATGATACTGTAACAAAGTATTACTCAGCACAGCGTGTCATGCTTAATGAATTTGCTAAGAAGGCTGATGCAAAGTATTTTGATGATTTTAAGAAAGCTGAATTAGCTGCAATAAATTATGGTGAAGCTGATGCAAAACTAATGTATGAAAGCCAGCACAATGACTATGCTAAGCATATGAAAATTGAAGAAGTGCAGGTTGACAAAGATTGGTATGGATTTTTAACCCCGGCAATAGTAAGATCTGAAGCAAATGAAATTGCTGCAGAGCCCTATCGCTTGTTTATGGTCAATTATTATAATTACCTGGTTGGAAAAAAAGATAGTAACGCGGAAACGACATGGACAGGAGTTTGTGGAGATATTGTGAGAGCTTCTTCGTTGTTTGAAAAGAATGAAGCTTATAAACGTACTATTACCAAAGAACAATTTGCTGAAGTTGAAGCATTGCTAAGCAAATCCCTTGCAGTTGCCACTAAGTCGTCACTTTTTGAGCCTGTTAAAAAGCAATTACTATCCTTGCGTGAATACCTAAATGAGTTTGGAGCAGGAAAAGTTGCTTATAATTTTAATGCTATCGATATTAATGGTAAACCGATAAAGTTATCTGATTATAAAGGAAAAGTGGTATACATGGATGTTTGGGCAAGTTGGTGTAAGCCTTGTGTGGGTGAAATTCCATTTGGAAGAACGTTGGAAGAAAAATATAAAGACCGTAAAGACATTATTTTCATTACCGTTTCCATTGATAAGAAAACGGATGATTGGAAATCTGGTTTGCAGAAAAATAATCCTGCAGGAACGCCTCTGTATGTAGAGGGCGCATTTGGCGGGTTATTTGCTAAATCATACGGTATTAATTCTATACCTCGTTTCGTCATTATTGATAAAAATGGAAAATTTATTGATGCCAATGCTCCTCGTCCCAGCGCTACTCAAGCAATTGAAGCTGCTTTAAATAAGGCACTGGGCATTTAAAAATCTTTCTTCATAGTTTTAACTGAGCCGTTATGATTTAATTCATACGGCTTTTTTGTTTTAAATCCATTTTACCCAGATGAACTAAGACGTTAAATGATTGTTAGTGAGATGATATTAACATTTGTGTAAAGATTTTTTTAATGCCACAATTTGTGCCTGTATTTTATCGTTAATTACAATACGAATCTATTATGAAATATTAATTACTATTAAGTAACAAAACGCGCTTAGCGTAAGTATATAACATTCTTTTTGCATAAGTTTTGTTCGATTAACTTAAAAAACCTAAACCTTTGAACTGTAATCTCGTAAAAAGAAGCAGTTTCCAAAATACCATGATGAGTAAGATTTTGTGCTTTGTAATGACGCTCTTGTCTCTAAATATTTATGCTCAACAGAGATATGTAATTATTAGCGGTCAATTTTCAAATACTAAACCAGGAACTTTTCTTATTATTGATAGGGACAGTTATTTTGGGAAGGAGCCTATTAGAGACAGCATTTGTCTGCATGATGACGGTCATTTTGAGGATACCTTAAAAACTGTTCATGAAGCAACATTGGCTCGTTTCAGCATAAGTAATGAACCTGCATGGCAGAATACGAATATCCGTTCATTTCTTTTTCCTGATTATAGTTTGTACATGACCGGTGATGTTCAGAAAGGACTCACCAACACGTTGAAGTATTATAACTGCGGATCTATAGTAAACAATTATTTACTGGAGCGTGAAAAGCGATTTACATTTGATATTGAGGATTTTACGATCATAAAGCCTTATAATGAAAGGCAAAAGCCGTTTATGAAGGAAAATAGAAGAATACAGATGTATAATTTAAATTATACGCAAGCTGTATTACTTCCCGAAGCCAGTTTTGACGATTCTGTATTCAGGTATTACGACAGGAGAAAAGAGTACGCCAGGTCTTATTTCATGGAAAATATAGACCCGGGTGATATTTCTATCCGTTATTTTGACATGATGGAAAAGGTAGATTGTCGCTTTTCAAAGGCCTTGGTTTTATTAAAGTATCCTACTCAAAATGCTTTAATTACACATGAGCTGGAAATGCCCTGGTCGGATATTAATGTGCATTATTATAAACAGTTTGAAGAAAAAAGCTTGCAGCCTTCAGACGCTTGTTTGCCTATACAAAACTATCGTAATTATTTTGTACAGTATATAAATCTATTGTCTGGTGATTTTGTCGAAATTGTAAATGTAAATCCGAAGCTTGCTTCGTTCACAGAACGATTTAAGATTGCCTTGAACACTTATGAAGGTAAAACAAGAGATCTTGTACTTGCTTCAATTCTTGAAGATAAGTTTAAAGATGTGATAGAGTATGAGGATGAAAATAATGAAGCCGAAAAATTGGTGGAAGAGTTTAGAAAGATAAAACCGGATGTTGTTATTCTTCGACAGGTTGAAAAATTATACACCGAAACACTCGATAAAATCAATTTGAAAGCGCATAAGTAGCAAAGGATTAAATAATCACGCAAAGCTGCTTAGACGCAAAGAATATAAGTTTTACATGGCATAAAAGTAAAAAGGAGTGTTGAATTCTAAAATTCAACACTCCTTTACTTTTTTATTATTAAGCCTTGAAACCTTTACGTTTTAGTGGCTTTGTGTGAACCATTTAATTAAGGTAGGTCTTCAACCAATCCTGCACTTCCTGGTAAAAGAATTTGCTGTTTTCGGCCTTTAAAATCCAGTGATTTTCTTCCGGGAAAACAATCAGTTTCGAAGGTATTTTCATGCGTTGTAAAACTGACCAGTTCTCAATTGAATTGTTTAAAGGTACACGGAAATCCTGTTCACCTACAGTCACCAAAATAGGCGTTTTAAACTGTGCAGCGTAACGAATAGGGTTTTGAGTTTTCCATATATCTCCTTGCAACCATGGTGGGCCTCCGGCACCTATTTCGCGGTGATAAATCGCATCGCTGGTTCCCCACTGTGATTCGGAGTTTACCAAACCTGCGTGGCTGATCAGGCATTTATAATGAGTGGTGGAAGCTTCCATCCAGTTAGCAAGGTGACCTCCATAGCTTGCACCTCCAGCAGCTTGTTTACTACCATCGATAAACAAGAAGTTTTTAATAGCATCTGCTGCGGCTTCGTTGATTTCATCAGCAGGGCCTTTGAACGGATCACCGTCAATTTCCTGTCCGAATTTTTCACCAAAACCTGTTGATCCCGTATAGTTGGTTAGTAATAATACATAGCCAGGCTTTGCTAATAGATGGTAGTTCCAGCGGTAACCGAAATTATCTAACCAGGCACTTGCCGGGCCACCATGCATTACCACAAACAATGGATACTTTTTATTAGCTTCAAAGTTAGGAGGCAATACCATCAGACTATGAATCTTCTTACCACGACTGCTGGTCATCCATAATGTTTTAACTTCAGGAAGATCAAGTGAGGTAAGTTTTTCCGTATTAAAGAAACTTAATTGTTGATGTTGATTACCTTTTAACGGAATGCGTACAATTTCTGCTGGCATTACGGCACTTTCATAAGCAGCAACAATTACAGGCTCTTTTCCTTGTGATGAAACACTTACATTACCATAACAACCCTTAGCGTTTTCCATTAATGGTTTTACTGTACCTCCAGTTGAAGAAAGACTAAATACCCGTTCGTGTCCCTGATCCTGTGCATTCAGGTAAATAGTTTTTCCATCTGAAGAAAAGCTGAAAGCTCCAACGGGACGGTCAAAGTCAGGTGTCCTGATACTAAAGTTAGTCATTGATGGCCAATCATAACGAGCCAGGCGGGTAAGATTATACACTTTGCCCGAAGTGGAGATTGAATTAGTATAGGTACAATACAAGTATTTACCATCCGGACTGAATTGCGGGTCTCCGATTTCATCTTTTGATGTGGTAATCTGAGCCGGTTCTTCGCCTTTAATAGTTACCCTATAAAAGTTTGTATACACATCTTCGTATGCAGCCGCAGTTCTGTTAGTGGTTGCCACAAAAACAATTGAATTTCCTTCCGGCGTCCATGCAATACCGCCTCCAAAATTAAAGCCTTTGTTTTTGATCAGTTCCTTACCGGCAAAGAGGTCTTTCGCCTTTGCATTGACATCAGTTGATTGTACAAACAAGTGCGTTTGTTTTTCATCTACCCATTGATCCCAACTACGGATAGGGAAGGAGGTGTAAACACGGGCTTTATATTTAAGTTTTTTCTTTTCTTCTGCGATTTTCTTGTTAGCAGAATCGGTAAGTGCTTCGGCGTAAACACGACTGGTGAATGCAATTTGCTTACCATCAGGGCTCCAGTTTGGATTTGAAGCACCCGTTGAAAGATTCGTGAAACGTTGTGCCTCACCACCTGATTTTAAATTCAAAATATAGATCTGGGCAGTTTCATCTGCATCTCTTTTAGCTGAGAAGGCAATGCTTGATCCATCCGGATTCCATTTATACCCAGATTCTCCTGCTTTGCTTGAAGTTAATTTGCGAGGTTTGGTGCTGCCATCAGACGCCACTATCCATAAGTCTGTTGATTGCTCCTTTTCATCATAAGAAGGGTCTGTAACATTAAATACCACCCATTTGCCATCCGGACTAATTTCTGGCGCTGCAACGCGCTTCATCAGCCACAGATCTTCATGTGTTATGGCTTTTTTTGTCTGCCCTAAACTTAACTGGGCAGTTCCTAATAATAAAGCAATAACAAGTAATTTTTTCTTCATATAACCTGTTTTTTAGTTTGGCAAAATAATAAAGAGGTTGTGGGAATCGCACAACCTCTTTGTAAAATTATACTTGATGAAGTAAGCTGATGTTTACTATAACTCAACTTTTTTCTTGCCTTCATTCGTTTCCTTAAGGAATTTGATTACACCATTCACATACGTCTTCTGATCGTCATACATACACATATGGCTACCATTTGGGCATAAAAGAAAGCTCCCGTTCTGTACCTGGGTTGCCATCCATTTCATATGCTCAGGGTCCATAGTGTCATGAGTGGCCCCAATTACCAATGTTGGAACAGTAAGTGTTTTGAGGTCAGCCTTACGATCCCATTTTTCCAGCTTACCCGAAAGCCCGAATTCGCTTGGTCCTTGCATCGTTACATATAGTGATTGGTTAAGCTTGCTGAAAGAGCGGTTAACCGGCTCCGGCCATTGATCCAATGGAATTCTGCAGATATGTTTTGCATAAAAGTTGGGCATTAATAACTCCATGTATCGAGAATTGCTAAAATCGCCTTTTGCCTCCATTGCTCTTATTTCACTCAACACTTTTGGGTCCATTTGTTTGGCCAAAACACTTTCAGCATATTTTCCATAATCAGGACAACTAGACATCATGTTAGAAATAATCAGTCCTTTTAAGTTTGATTGATACTTTAGGGCATATTCCATAGCTAGAATCCCTCCCCATGAATGTCCTAATAGGTAAAAATTAGTTGTATCGAGGTGAAGAGCAGAACGAACCTGTTCAACTTCTTCAACAAAGCGAGGTAGGTCCCAGAGTGTAGTGTCTTTCGGATTATCAGAATTACCACAACCTAATTGATCATAATAAATAAATTCGATTCCTTGTCCGGGAAAAAAGCTCTCAAAACATTCAAAATACTCATGTGTTGCACCCGGACCGCCATTTAACAGCAAAACCTTTATAGAAGGGTTGTTTCCAATCCTTTTGGTCCAGATGTTAAATTTTCCTTTACTGGTTTGTATCGGAATTACTTTAATGCCACCTGTCTGAACTCCGGTATCTGTTGATTTAAAATAATCAGCGTTTAATGAAGTTGATTTTTCGGTATTGGACTGCTTTACACATGCACTAAAGAGTGCTAATAACACTATAAATAATGGAATAAAAGTCTTTAACGTTTTCATAATGAGTAAGATTGATAAAATTAAATATAAGGCATTCTATCAATCTTTCACTTATCTTACCTAACTTTTATTTGCAATATAGCTTGTAAAGGATAAGTTGGGTTGCAGTTTCAGCATAAAAGTAGGGATAGGCTCGGCGGTTATTTTAGTTGTGGTAGCAAGAATAAGGTAATCGCCTATCGCATCGATTAAAGCAAGAGTATCAGTGGTATAGATTAACGCAATCTTATGTTTATTTCGTTGGTTAAAGTCAGATTCGATTATTTGTAATTTGTACGTTTTAAAATAAAGAGAATCTCCCTGTCGATCAACCAAGCCCGGAATAATTTCATTTAAGTTCTTAATATATAACCCAATTGCGAAAGCTGTTTTGTAAGGGACGTTTTGTTCGGCTTTGGGTACGGCTTTATTAAAAAGCCAATTAATTGCGGTGTTTAATAGAATTATAGCGGTAAATGAAAAAAGAAAAGTCCCCGTTGGGGGACCTTCCTCTTAAAATATAGATAGTGAATTAGAAGTTTTCTTAGTCGTTTATAGCAGAGTTAGTGCGTACTTCAAGAGCCGGAATAGCAAAGTTGTATCGTGCATCCGAAGGCGGAATGTCAGCACCAGCACCAAGTGACTTAATAGGTTGTAATCTTCTTACCGCATCGTTAGCTCTGAAACCTTCACCTAAGAGCTCAATGCGTCTTTCAGTTAAGATCGAGATGATTAATGCGTCTTTATCAAGGGTTCCGAAATCGTAAGTTGGATCAGAACGTTTGTGAACGGCATCTAATAATGCACGTGCGCGAACCTGATCTCCAACTTCAGCCTCAGCCTCAGCAAGGTTCAATAACACCTCTGCATATCTGATCATTGGGGTATAATCAAGGAACGGAGATACGTTAGAATACTTAATTAAACATGGACTTGCTGCTGTACCACCGATTAACTTTGTTCTTCTATCGTCTGATGCTCTAAATTGAGCATTGCCCCAAATACCATTACTACTTTTGTTTAAAAAGTATTCAAGATTAGCACCTCCACCGGTATTAAAATAGTAGCCTAACTGGTTTTGAGTTCCAGGTACGTTTGTAACAGCCATTGGAAATGAGAAAATAGACTCCAATGTAGTGTATGAAGTATACGTTGTGGTTACAGATGGGTTTAAGGCATTAGAAACTCCTATCGGAGAAACAAATGGAGCAGTTGCAGGTACGATTTTGTTCGCTTCTGTAATTACTTTTGCATAATCTCCTTTAGCCAAGTATACACGCGTTTTTAATGCTCTTGCTGAATTCTTATGAGCTCTGGTAGTTCTTCTCTCCGCGTCAGTGCCATAGTTGTCAGGAAGTTCAGTTTCTGCTTCATCTAGATCTTTCAAGATTTGAGCATAGATTTCAGCAACGGAACTTCTTTTCAGTGCATTGTTGGCTGTTGTAGTTTCTGCTTTTAGTCGCAATGGTAATCCTTTTGATGCCCCTTGATCTAATTGATAAGGCTTAGCAAAAACTTGAACTAAAGAAAAATAAGTTAATGCTCTGATAAATTTTGCTTCTCCTTTGTAGTTGGTAGCTAAAGTTGCTTCTATTTTTGAAGAGTTAGCCTCTAAGCCTTCTAAAAATTGATTAACACGGTTAATGGTTAGATAACCTTGAGACCAAATATTAGTTATGTAGTTGTCATCAGCAGTTTGAGTTTGTTGCCATACAGAGTAACCTGTAACACCATTTGCTCTGTTATTTACAAATTCTTCACCTCTGATATCATTATAAATCATGTAACGACCACCAAACAAAGAGCCATTTTTTGCCGAGCTATAAAGGCCATTAACCTGTAATAAAATACGAGCTGGAGTATCAAAAGCTTGATCTGCAGGTAAGTTAAGCTCAGGCTTAGCTTCAAGGAAATCTTCTTTACAAGAAGAAAGGGTACCCGTTAAAGGTAGAGCAATTAATGCCACCTTCAAAAGATATGATGTATGTTTATTGTTGAATAATTTCATCGTTTTTCAATTAATTAATTAAAAACCTAAGTTTAAACCAAAGGTGAAGGATCTGCCTTGTGGAATAGTATTTCTTTCAACACCGGCAGCCAATTGATCGTTACCGTTTGTTGAAATTTCAGGGTCGGCACCTGAATACTTAGTTAGAATAAATGCATTAGATACTTGTGCATAAACTCTTAATGAGTTAATACCGATTTTGCCAAACACATTTTGAGGAATGCGGTAACCTAATACAGCATTTTGTAAGCGCAAGAAATCTCCTTTTTCAACGTTAGCATCAATTGGGAAAGATGAACCATTAGAAACATTGTCACCATAAATAGCAAGTGGAATTTCCGCGTTCTGTCCAGGAGTTGACCAAGCATTTAACACATCAACAGAGTTATTCCACTGACGTTGATCCAATAAACCTGCTCTCGAACCATTGTAAATGTAATTACCACCAGAGAAAGTGAAGTTTACACCTAAATCAAAGTTTCCATATTGGAAGGTGTTATTGAATCCTCCATACCAGGTAGGAAGAGTTCCCCCTAATATTTGCGCATCATTGCTGTTTACCGGATTTGCTTTAGTTCCATCTAAATAAGTCCATGCATTAGCTCCACCATGGTGTAAGTATTGTACTTTTTCACCGGCTTTATTGATGAAAATTCTACGACCGTTTTCTGGGTTTACCCCAGCAGTTTTAACTGCATAGATACTAGAAACAGGATAACCCACTTTAGTAATACTTGAGGTTTCTAAGTTACCAGTAGCTTGTGTAATAGGTGTATTGTCATCAACTAATGCAGTAACTTCGTTCTTGTTTAGTGTAACATTCAGATTGGCAGTCCATGAGAATTTTGCGGTTCTTACTGGCACAGCATTGATGCCAAATTCAAAACCTTTATTATACATTGAACCTACGTTCAATAAGATTTTGTTATCAGGAATCCCTTTTGAAGGAGATTGAGGTACTCCAAGAATCAAATTAGAAACATTGTTATAATAGTAATTCGCTTCTAAAGTTACACGATCATTCATGAAACCTAGATCAAAACCAATGTTTGTTTGGTTACTAGTTTCCCATTTCAACTCGTTGTTCCCTGCTTGGTTGAAAGCCCAAGTGTAATTACCTCCATAGTTACCTGCAGCATAAGTAGTATATGAACCATAATCGTTACTGATATTAGCATTACCCACTTTACCCCAACTTGCTTTTAAACGAGCGGAAGACATAACTTTCGATAATGAAGAGTTTTTATAGAAATCTTCTTCAGATAATGTCCATCCTAATGAAGCACCGCCAAAGTTACCCCAACGGTTGTTTGAAGCTAATGCAGAGCTACCATCTCTTCGTAAGTTTGCGCTTACAAAATATTTACCTGCATAGTTGTAACTAACGCTACTGAAGTAACCCTCTAGCATACGTTGATTGATGTCATTACCAGCTGATACGTTAGAAGAATAGGTGCCTTGAAATTGATCAAAGAAAGGATCTGCAATACCTTCTCGGGCAGCACCCCAGTTTTCAATTCTTGTTTTTTGAGCCTCAGAACCTACTAAAATGTTGAAATTATGTTTGCCATCTAGAGCAAATAAGTATTGTAAGGTGTTAACCCAGTTCCAGTTATTTCTGTTAGCGGTATTATTATAAGCACGACCACTATAAGCATAACCGTCACCGTTTAAAGGATTCCAGAATTGAATGTTTTCAATACTAGCTCTATCTAATGAATAAGATGTTTTAAATGTTAATCCCTTTAAGATGTTGAATTCACCAGCTAAATTACCAATGAAACGATTTGATTCTGAGCTATTTTTGTCTTTATCTATTAATACCAATGGATTTGACCAAGTGATTGGCACCAGGTTGTTGCCCTTTCCAATTGTATTATTAGACACACTATAGCTGCCATCTGCATTATAAGGAGCTACGTTTGGAGCCATTGCAACAGCAATACGTCCTAAACCTGAAGAGTTAAAAGCAGAACTAGAAGTTGCTGAACTACCAGGAGAAGAACCACTGTTAGGTGAAGCATTATAACTGTTTGCATAGCTTAAACCAGTTGATAATTTTAACCAGTCTGTAACTTTATGAGATAAGGTAACCCTTCCGGTTTTACGGTTAAATTCATTTGATTTTAAGAAACCATCCTGATCTGTAAAGCCAGCCGATAAAAAGTAGGTGGTTTTATCAGTTCCACCAGACACGTTAACGTTATGGTTTTGTGAATAAGCAGTGCGATAAATTTGATCGTACCATTTAGTATCGATTAGTGATCCATCTGCATTAAAAGCAGGGAAAAAACTTTTTCCATTAGCATCTCGTTGAGCAGCAGGAACCGCATTTGCATTTAATACTAAAGCTCTTGCTAAAGCAGCATTTTTATGATCAATGTATTGTTGAGCATTTAATACTTCTGGTAAACGTACGGCATTGTTTACACCATACCAACCATCATAGTTAACTTTTACACTACCTTGTTTACCTTTTTTTGTAGTAATGATCAAAACACCTGCAGCTGCTCTCGAACCATAAATTGAGGTGGATGCAGCATCTTTTAAGATGTCGACAGTTTCAATATCTGAAGGATTTATGTCACCTAATGGATTGTTGGTTGAAGAGTTGACTGATAAATCACTGGTCGAAATAGGAATACCATCAACAACAACTAATGGGAACGAACTCAATGAAATAGAGTTCACACCACGGATACGGATAACCGGAGGGTTGTTCAATAAACCGTTTGGCTGAACGATGCTAACACCGGTAGCTTTACCGGTTAAACCTTGTCCGAAACTTTGTACAGGCATTTCTTTGAATAGGTCGCCTTTGACAGTGGCGGCTGAACCTGTGAATTCCTGACGTTTCTGAATACCGTAACCAACCACAACAACTTCACCAAGTTGTTTTGAGTTCATTTCAAGTGAAATGTTAACGGTGCTAGTAGAACCTACTGTTACTTCTTTGGTATAATAACCAATAAAACTGAAGGTTAACATTTTGCTGCCTTCCGGAAGGGCAATGGAGTATTTTCCGGATGCATCTGTTTGAGCACCTAACGAACTTCCTTTAACAAGAATGTTAACTCCGGGGATTGGAAGCCCATCTTCTTTCGCAGTAACCGTACCGGTTATGGTACGAGTTTGCGCCATTGCTGAATTTGCTACTATGAGCAACACAGCAATTAAACTAAGTAAACTTTTCTTCATATAACTTTTCTTAACAGTGTTTAAGAGAGGGCAATATATATCTGTATTTTTACAAAACAAATTACATTGTAACGAATATGATGATATTTACTATTGGAATTGTCAATATATTTCACTATATATCAACCGATTGTGAAGGTTTAATGAAGTTAATGTAAACTTTATGTTACAATATAAAATCTACAGAATTTGTAGGATTTTAATTTAGCAATTAGGCTCATTCGATGTAATGAGCCTAATTAAATTTAATTATAATTTCTTTGCTTCGTTCCAGTAAACGTCCATCTCTGCTAATGACATATCCTTTAGCTGTTGACCATTTTCTTTTGCTCTTTTTTCAAGGTGTTGGAAGCGTTTT
This sequence comes from Solitalea canadensis DSM 3403, assembly GCF_000242635.2. NCBI lineage: Bacteria > Pseudomonadati > Bacteroidota > Sphingobacteriia > Sphingobacteriales > Sphingobacteriaceae > Solitalea > Solitalea canadensis. Next base: position 2,877,742 of record NC_017770.1, on the reverse strand, counting down.
ATGAATTTTTTATTTGTTTTTTCAAGGGCATCTTCAGCGTTTATGTCCAGAAAACGGGCATAGTTGATTAATGAGAATAATAGATCACCAAATTCGGCTTCTGCTTTTTCCTTATCGATAGGTCCTTCTTCGTTGAACTCAGAACGAAATTCAGCCATTTCTTCTTCCACCTTTTCCCAAACCTGATGTTTTTCTTCCCAGTCGAATCCTACGCCACGCGCTTTTTCTTGTATGCGAGAAGCTTTTACTAACGCAGGTAAAGAAACAGGTACGCCTTCTAAAACGGACTTATTTCCTTCTTTTAGTTTTAATTGTTCCCAGTTCCGCTTTACTTCTGCTTCATCTTGTACTGTAACATCTCCATAAATGTGTGGATGCCTTGAAATGATTTTATCGCAAGCTCCGTTTAATACATCAATGATGGTAAAGTCACTAGTTTCTGAAGCTATTTTAGCATAAAATACTAAATGAAGCATGATGTCACCAAGTTCCTTCTTGATTTCTACAGTATCTTTTTCCAGGATGGCATCGGCTAATTCATAAACTTCTTCAATGGTTAAGTGGCGGAGGCTTTCATGGGTTTGTTTCATATCCCATGGGCAACCGGCACGTAAATCGTCCATTATATTAAGTAAACGTTGAAAAGCTTCCTGTGGATTGTTAGCGGTAATTTTGCGATCGTTGAGCATACTTAGTTAATCAGGTATGCTGCAAAGGTAAGCTTTTTACCTTGCGTGATTAAGAATTTAAGGGAGATTTTGGAGAGAATGATAGCGGAGATGGAAAATATAGAATTATTCTTCCGGGTCTGCAAAACGCAAACGTCCAGGCTCATTCGGAATGTCACGGATATCATCAAAACAATAGTACTGCCCCTGAAAATAAAACAATGGTAATTGAAGCAATAGTTGGTGAAAATATCTGCTGTTTTCTAAATCAAATTGAGGCTTTTCCATCTTTTTCCGGATTGTTTTAAATTGTCATTGCAAATATAAATACTTTGATATTTTTTCAAAATAATATTCTATTGTTTTTTAAAATGTCAAAGTATTATACTGTAATGTGTAATAATGTTAACAATTATTCGTTCGGTTTTGTTTAAAATTTGTGTTGTTTTTAATCTTGGAGATACAAATATGTATCTTACAGTTATGAACAGATTTTATGAAATAAAGGATGTAGGAAGCCGCGAATTTCTAGCAGCTATGGATATTTACCGGGAGGCTTTTCCCGACTATGAAAGGCATGCTCAACAGGTGATCGAAGACCGGATTGTAAGTGGAAGAGAACTGCTTTTTGTTGCTGTTGATGAAAATAATTCGGTTGGACTAATGGCGTTGGTTTGGGATTTAAAAGGTACTGATTTTATCGTCTTAGATTATTTGGCCGTTGCAAGTTCTACGCGGGGACAAGGAATTGGTGGGCAGTTCATGGAGTTTATTAATCAATGGGTTCTTGAGCATAACAAAATACTTCTATTTGAGATTGAACATCCTGACTATGGTACTAATACTGAACAGCGTTTAAAAAGGTTAGTTTTTTATGAACGATATGGAGCTAAGAAAATAGAAAAACTGATTTATTATTTACCAAATCTGGCTGAGGGGGCGCCCAAAGAAATGCTTTTAATGACGATTCCTCCAGTTAAGATTTCTGCAGAACTATTAAAACAGGCTGTTGGTGAAATCTATTTGCATCTGTATGGATTAAATGAGGAACATGATTTAGTAAAACGCTTTAATCAGCAGATAGGAGGCTTTTAATACGTTGTTTAGTTAAATTTAGGCTTCTTGCTTTAAGGTTGCTCGTAACATTTCTCGTTTTCCTGCAGCTCCTTTAGGTTTTTCGATAGTAAACCCTAATCCTTTTAAAATACGTTTTAAGTTTCCGGTAATGCTATAGGTAACAAATATACCTCCCGGTTTTAGAAAGGAAACCACATGCTGTATCGTTTCCTGCGACCACATTTCGGGTTGAATGGCGGGAGCGAAGGCATCATAATAAATTATATCGAAGATGGGAGGTAGGGAAGTTGAAAGTATCGTTTTTTGCTCCATCCTGAGACTGGTATTTTTGTTGATTTCAATGTTGTTGCCTTCGATGAGTAAGTGGTAATTGGTAAGGAAATTCTTCCATATTTCAGCACTTATTACATTTTCAAACTCAATTTTTTGCATTACTTCTGGTTTAACCGGAAAGGCTTCAACCCCAACATAATTCAATTGGATGTTTTCTTTTGAACAATAATCTGCTGTAACTAAAAAATTTAAACCGGTACCAAAACCAACTTCCAGAATGCTTAGTTTTTGCACTTGACTTTGCATCCTGAAATGCTTGAGGCCCGTTTCTAAAAATACATGCTTAGCTTCTTGCAACGCCCCGTTTACAGAATGGTAAGTCTGCATCAGATCTTGTTGCAAAAGGGTAAAACTTCCATCCGCGGTTTTTAATAATTGAACGTTGCTGAATTGCATGTAATTTCTGTTTGGACTGCGAATTTAAGCATTTTTAAAACCGCTAAGGCTTCAAGACGCAAAGAATTATGGATGAAAAGCTTTGTACCGTAGCGTCTTCGTGGTAAAAAAACTAACTTCGACCGTATAAATTTTATTCATATGGAAAACATCTTATCGGTTAGGGAATTAAGCTCCGATGATATTGAATTAATTATAAACTACTGGACAACAGCTGATGAAGCTTTTTTAAAAGGAATGGGTGTGGAGCTTAGCAAACTACCAACTAAAGAACAATGGAGAGGAATGCTTTCAGAACAGCTGAGTCAAAGCTATGAGGAAAAGAAAGCTTACTGTGTGATTTGGCAGATCGACGGTAAGCCTGTCGGCCATTCCAATGTAAATAAGATCATTTTTGGAGAAGAAGCATTCATGCATTTGCACTTATGGAATAACCATGACCGAAAACATGGTGCAGGAGTGGAGTTGGTAAAAAAATCTTTGCCCTATTTCTTTAAAAATCTAAAGCTAAAGACGCTCTATTGTGAACCTTATGCCCTTAATCTGGCACCTAATAAAACACTAAGCAAAGTAGGATTCAGGTTTATAAATGAATACATAACCACTCCCGGATTCCTGAATTTTGAGCAGCCAGTAAATCGTTGGGAGCTAACCTCAGAACGTTTTAAAGAGTTGAAGTAACATAACAGCGATCCGAGCGCTCCCTTCTCCTCAAGGAGAAGGGCCGGGGATGAGGTGTATTTCTGCCCTAAATTTCCTATTTTTGCAAACTTCTGATTAAACCTGAACTAAATGATTTTGTATCATTTTAGAATCGGTGGTAATCAGTATATTAAATAAATCGGTGTAATCCCAAAATGAGTATTTCAAAAACATACAACCCGCGCGAGACAGAAGACAAATGGTACAGCTATTGGCTGGAAAAAAAGTTTTTTAAGTCAGTTCCAGATGAACGTGAACCCTACACAGTTGTAATTCCGCCACCAAACGTTACTGGCGTATTACACATGGGACACATGTTAAACAACACCATCCAGGATGTGCTGGTCCGCCGTGCTCGTATGCAAAATAAGAATGCATGCTGGGTGCCCGGTACCGATCACGCTTCTATTGCTACTGAGGCCAAAGTAGTTGCTATGTTAAAAGAAAAAGGCATCAACAAAAAAGACCTTAGTCGCGAAGATTTTCTGAAATACGCTTGGGAGTGGAAAGAAAAATACGGAGGTATTATTCTTGACCAGTTGAAAAAACTTGGAGCTTCCTGCGATTGGGATCGCACTAGCTTTACCATGGATGCTCCTCTTTCTGAGGCTGTTATTGATACATTCATTCATTTGTATAAAAAAGGATGGATCTATCGTGGCGTGCGTATGGTAAACTGGGATCCGCAAGGAAAAACGGCGGTTTCGGATGAAGAAGTAATTCGTAAAGAAGTAAACCAGAAATTATATTATATCAAGTATAAAGTTTCAGGTGAAGATGGTTTTGTAATGATCGCAACCACTCGTCCTGAAACCATTATGGCAGATACGGCAATTTGTATCAACCCTAATGATGAGCGTTTTACTCATCTTCATGGTAAAAAAGTATTCATTCCATTGATTAATCGTGAGATTCCGATCATTTTGGATGAATATGTGGATATGGAATTTGGTACAGGATGTTTAAAAGTTACTCCGGCTCACGACTTAAATGATTACGAGTTAGGTATTAAACATAAATTGCCTGTTATTGATATTTTGAACGATGATGGAACATTGAACGAAAAAGCCGAAATTTTAGTAGGTGAAGATCGTTTCATTGCTCGTAAAAAGATCGCCAAATTATTAGAAGAAGCAGAACAACTAGAGAAAGTTGAAGAATATAAAAGCCAGGTAGGTTTTTCGGAACGTACCGATGCCGTTATTGAACCTAAACTTTCATTACAATGGTTCTGTAAAATGAGTGAGCTTTCTCAACCAGCTTTGGAAGTAGTTTTAAATGGTGAAGTTCAGTTAATTCCTGATAAATTCATCAATACCTACCGTCACTGGATGGAGAATGTAAAAGATTGGTGTATTTCACGTCAGCTTTGGTGGGGACAACAAATCCCGGCTTGGTATAATGAGAATGGGGAATACGTAGTTGCTAAAACAAAAGGAGAAGCAGAAGCTGAGTTTAAAGCCGCTAATCAGGCATTTTCTAATGTAGTACAAGATGAAGATGTAGTTGATACCTGGTTCTCGTCATGGTTATGGCCAATTTCGGTTTTTGATCCTTCTGTATTCGGAAATTCCGAAAGTAAAGGTAATGCCGACCTTCAATATTATTATCCAACAAATGATTTGGTTACAGCACCGGAAATCTTGTTTTTCTGGGTAGCTCGTATGATCATGGCGGGTAATGAGTTTCGTAAAGAAGTGCCATTTAAAAATGTGTACTTAACCGGAATTGTTCGCGATAAATTGGGCCGAAAAATGTCCAAATCATTAGGTAACTCGCCAGATCCGTTAGAACTCATTGAAAAATATGGTGCCGATGGCGTACGTGTGGGGATGTTACTTTCTTCTCCGGCAGGTAACGACCTGATGTTTGATGAGGCCTACTGTGAGCAGGGAAGAAACTTTGCTAACAAAATCTGGAACGCATTCCGATTAGTAAAAGGTTGGGAAATTAAAGAAGGTGGCGACGATAATAATGAGATAGCAATTGCCTGGTTTGAGCATAAATTCAATGCTTCATTAGCAGAGATTGAAGAGCACTTTAATGCTTTCCGTTTGTCGGATGCATTGATGGCAACGTATAAATTGGTTTGGGATGATTTCTGTGCGTGGTATCTCGAAATGATTAAGCCTGTTTATGGTGAACCTATCGATAGAGAAACCTATGATGCAACCATCGATATTTTTGAGCGTTTATTGAAGTTGGTTCATCCGTTTATGCCATTCTTATCAGAAGAACTATGGCATGAAATCGCAGAGCGTTCGGAAATGGATTGTATCATTGTATCGCACTATCCACAATCGGTTCCTTTTGATGCTAAAGTGTTAAAATCAATGGATGCTGTTTTGAATGTGATTTCACAGATGCGTAATATCCGCAACTCAAAACAAATTAGTCCGAAAGAGGCATTACCATTAGCAATTAAGATCAATAGTGAAATTACTTATCAATTGTTTACCGGCTTGATCAGTAAATTAGCCAATACCTCATCAATTGATTTTGTAACCGAAAAGGCAGCTGGAACAGGATTCCATGTTGGTACAGATGAATTTTTTGTAGACCTGGGATCAAATATTGATGTTGAAGCTGAACGTGAACGAATCAATAAAGATTTAGAATACCTGAAAGGTTTCTTAAAGTCAGTTGATGCGAAATTAAGTAATGAGCGTTTTGTTCAGAATGCAAAACCTGAGATCATCCAAAACGAACGTAATAAAAAAGCCGACGCCGAATCTAAAATCAAAGCGTTAGAAGAGAGTTTGGCGGCGTTGGTGTAAGTTTTTAGTCCGGAGTCCTGAATCGGGAGTCCATGGTCGATAGTCCATAGTCCATAGCATTTGCGTGGTCTGTGGACTATTTTTTTATTTAGTTCTTGAGTTCAAAGCCTTGAGTAAGGAATCAATGGTCCAAATAAATATGGACAAACAGACTCAGAACTCAAGACTCCGGACTCTCAACTAATCTACTGTCTCACCAAAGCCTCATTTGCTTTCTTAAGCATCTTCATTTGCTCCATTTCCCCTTCAAGTACTTTTACCAATATAAAGTCGTTCTTATTTTCCAGGTTTACCACCCACATATCTCGTTGACTTTGCTTTATATTTATCGCCTGAGTAATACTGTAATCAGTGTATTGCTTCATCACCTGTGTTTTAATTGGTGCTGGTAGGTGTTTTTCACTGCCGTAAATAATATGATAAAGTAGTTTACCATTTTTTGAATACAGGGCGTGATTTCTTTGATCATTCAGGATGAAATTGACAATATACCGTTTGTTCACTTCCACCCATCTCATTTCGGTTGCACCTTTAAAAGCAGTTTCAAAAGCAACATTAACTTTTTGATTTACTACAGTGCTGGTAGTTTTTTCCGTAACCGTAATTTCAGGAAGTTGTACTTGTGCAGTGGCGGTAGTTGCAAAAAATACTGATATCATGCATCCGCAGATTTTAGAAATTAGTTGCTTTTTCATGATGTTAGAATTAGGTTATAATAATTAGTTATTTGTCTGGAAATAGTTGAAACAAAAGCAGCAATATAACCGAGGAAAAGGAGCTTGACAGAACTGAATTTTTAGCTTTTGTTGGTAAGGGAAAATTATAGAATAGCTTGTAAATAAGTTGTTTTTTGCTGTATCAATGCAATTGTAGAAGATGTATCAATATGGATACTAGGTATTCTTTTTGATGTAACTATGTAACAATCTGTTTGTTAGTGCGATTTTTCAGAACTATGTAATGAATGGAAATATGATTATATATATCCATTTCGTTATATTTCTAAATAATAGTCTAACGAAAACTTTATGAAAAAGATATTTTACTTAGGGCTAGCCATAATGCTACTTGCAGCTTGCCAATCTAATCAGAAACAAAAAGCAGCAGAAAGCGCCGCAGATAGTATAGCTGCCAGTATTGATTCTGCTTTGTCAGACTCGTCAAATACCGAAGAGGTTATGGATAAGAAACTGATGGGATCTTATTCAGGAACCCTTCCTTGTGCCGATTGTGAAGGAATTAAAACTGAGTTATTTATCTATCTGGACAATACTTATGTACTAAAGGAAACTTATTTGGGAAAGGGTGACGGAAAACCATTTGAATCAACTGGCAAGATTAATACTGAACGTGGATATGATAAAGATAACGACGCTACGGTTTATGTGTTGAATTATGATAAACCCGGACAAGAACGTTATTTTGTACGATTTACTAATAAGGGCAATAAGTTGGTGATGCTTGATAAAGAGCGGAAAATGATCGAATCAAAATTGAATTATTCGTTAGATAAACTATAGTTAAAATAAACTCCCCGATAGAATAGCTATCGGGGAGTTTATTTTTATGGTTAGTTGTATTGCTTAATCTGCACTTTTCAGTTTATCCAAAACCGGTGTTTTTACCCCTTTTACTGTTGCTGATGGAACTTTGTTGAATTCAACGATTGTTATTTCATTAGCACCTTTTTTTAGCCAGCATCCCGGTAAATATAATGTTTGTTGCGGTCCCACATTCCAATAGCGACCCAAATGATATCCATTTACAAATACAATTCCTTTTCCCCAGGCCTCCATATCTAAAAAGGTATCTCCTGTTTCCGTAAGATTGAACGTGCCTTTTAAAACAACTGGTTGGCTTTTTACTTCTTTCGCTTTAATGCTGGCCACTTCTTCCTGCTTTTCGAGTGGCATTTTATACATTTTCCAGTTGCCGGAAATTTCAGTGCCATTAATCACAACCGGACTAATAATGCCTTTATTGTTCTCCGTTATTTTTGCTCCATAATTGATACGGCCCATGTTTTCAACAAAAATATCCAGCGTCGCATTAAAAGGAACATCAATTTCGCAAGAGTAATTCTTGTAATAGCGGTTTAATTCAGCCACTTTCTCTCCATTTACGTATACGAGCGCATAATCACGTAAGCCATTTAGTTCCAGTTTTCCTGAGATTGGTTGGTTGAACTTTCTGCTGTATAAAACATAACCATGTCCTTGATTTAATTCTTCGAATGTTAATGGTTTATCATTCACAACGGGTTGAATCGTATTTTTAAGATCCAATAGAGCAGCGGTTTGAGTTAACTTGATTTCCGGAATTTCAATAACAGGTAAAGGTTGAGGAACTTCCGGAATTTTGTAGCTAACGTGCTTCTTCATCAACTCACGGATCGCTATATACTTTGGAGTGGCCCAACCTGCTTCACTGATAGGGGCATCATAATCATAGCTGGTCATATCCGGCTGAATATCATGATTCTTATCGTAATTAGCTCCGGATGTATAACCAAAGTTTGTTCCACCATGAACCATGTAATAATTGAAAGAAACGTTATTTTGAAGATACTTTTCAGTTTGTTTTACCACATCTTCGGTAGGAACTTTAGGAAAAGGTTCGGCCCAATGATCAAGCCATCCAGGATAGAACTCGGCCACCATATACGGTCCTTTGCCACCGTTATATTGGTCTACTACTTTTTTAAGGTTTTCAATATTGTCTTCTCCATTAGCGGTTGGCAAACAGTTCTCAATCGATCCTCCTTCAAACAACCAACTTCCATCTGAAGTAAAAAGTGGAACATCAAAACCTGCTGCTAATAATTGAGCTTTAATGGCAGAACTGTATGCTTTATGTTCAGCCAGCGGAATGTCTTTGCGTTGTGCAACATATGAACCAAACTCATTTTCAGCCTGCACCATAATGATGGGGCCGCCTTTCGTTATTTGCTGGTTCTTTACTTCTTTTGCCAGGTGATCAATATATTCTTTACAGGCAGCTAAAAACTTAGGATTGTTTCTCCTTACTTCTAAGCCTTCTACGTTTTGTAAAAACCATGGGTAACCGCCGTATTCCCATTCAGCACACGCGTATGGACCGGGACGAAGAATGACCATTAAACCTTCTTCTCCGGCAATTTTAATGAACTCAGAAATGTTCTTATTGCCGGTTTTAAAATCCCAAACACCAGGTGCCGTTTCATGGTAATTCCAAAAAACATAGGTAGCCACTGAGTTAAGCCCCATTGCTTTCATCATTTTTAAACGGTGACGCCAGTACTCTTGTGGAACCCGTGCGAAATGCATTTCTCCGGAATGAATCTGAACAGGTTTTCCGTCGTAGACAAATGCACCGTTTTCAATTTTAAAAGTATGTTTTGTTTTTTGTGCCTGTGTTGAAACCGCTACTAAAAGCGATAATCCCAACAATAAAATCTTCTTCATCAAATAGTTTACGTTGTTGTATGACGAAGATATATTTTATTTAATGAATGAATAATAACAAAAGAAACGCAATCGTTTGCGCTATTTTAATCAGGTGAGAAGTAGAAAAAAAGGAAGCCACTCCGAAAAAGAAGTGGCTTCTGACCTAACCAAATATATAAGAAAAACGTATTAGTTTGCTTTTTTAGGCGCAGGCTGATTGGTTTTATAGCGCATATCAGGAGTGCCATCTTTCTTTTTAGGTCCTGCAGTTTTTGCAGCTTCCTGATTAGTTTTGTAGCGCATGTCTGGAGTACCGTCTTTTTTTACGGGAGCGGTTGCCGAAACAGTAGATTTTGTATCTTTTTGCGCTTTGGCAGCAGTTTTAGTGGTTGTCTCGGTGGCTTTTGTGGTAGTAGCTTTAGCTGCTGTTTTTGTTGCTGATGTTGTTTTTTTAGCTGAAGCAGTTACCGTTTTAGTATCTTTTTTTACAGTTGTTGCAGGAGCGGTTTGAGCAAAACTTACTGCTGTTCCTAATCCCAAAGCAGCAATAAATAATAATAGCTTTTTCATGATGCTTATTGTTTTTTTGATGATACTAAGATCTTGTTAGGATATGAAGAAATGATGAAGAAAGGGAATTACTTTAAAAATGTTTATGCATGACTTTTCTTCCAAATAAATCCATCTAAAACATAATGAGTTGATTGGGGTAAGGAAAGCAACGGAACAATCAATGCCAGCGTTTCCTTGCTTGTAATAGTCGGAAGCTGCTTGAAAATTCCAAAAAAGGGTTGATGCTCTTTCCATATAAATCCGTCCCATAGACCCTCTTCAAGGTAGGCCAGAACGACGATTATTCCCAGAAAGATGAGAATGCCATAAGAACGCTTCAAATGGATTAATAATGAACCTTTATAATCGGGACGTTCTTTCTTTTGCATAAACCAAACCAAGGACATATACGGAATGCCATGCGAAACGACATTTAGCGTTGTAAAGGCCATATCTCCATTGAAATAAACAATTCCGAAATACCATGACAAAAAAGTGCCACCGATGATAAGGTTGCGGGGAATGTTAAACTGTTTATACTTAAGAATGATGAACGTTTCCTTGATAAGGTAAATGCATAGGACAAGAAAGTACAAGACCGTGACTAAACTCAATAAAAGATCGGAATGAAATTGAAAAAACTCTCCATCAATAAACCAATTAAAATTACGATCATCTGATAAATGCCAGTACACTAAAGGATAAAGTGTTGCTGTATAAATACTAATTACGTCAATAGTTTTACACCAATCAGGCGACTGGTTTTCAGTACGTGAATAAAGTCGCATGAAACCATATTGCTGCCTGATAAAGTGAAAAACTGCCAGATAGGCCAAAATCCTCCAAAATAACATTCCATCAATACTGTGCAGTAAAACTCCGACTACATAGCAAACAACCGGTATGGCCATGTATAGTGAATAATGTTTTTTTAATCGCTGTGGATTAAAATAGGTTTGATATAAGGTGGTGTATACATGGGCCACATCAATCAGCAATATTAAAAACACCCAGTAGAGCAGGGGAATACTTCCAGCCTGTTGAAACACAGCTGGGAAAAGTAGGATAGCCAATAATGCAACAAATGGTGGTGATAGGATAAAAAGCAGATCTGCCTTTGCTGAGTATATCCACGATTGTTTATTAGTTATTGTACTCATATAGTAGCTATCATTTGCTGTGCAGCGGTTATTCCCTGATGAAATCCTTCTTCAAAAATAGAAACGCCACTTAGATCAGTATGCGCAAAGAAGATTTGTCCGTTAATTGGTTTGGCTGCTTTTTGTCTTTCTTCACCCCAAATAAAACCCGGCTCAGGCCGGATCATCCCATGTCCCCATATCCATATATCAATCGACTCAATAAAGGCTGTAATGCCCTTATGCGACCGTTCTAAGTCATCACAAACCATTTGTACCCAATCATCATAACTGCGTATAAAGGCAGCTAAACGCTGTACTTTAGGCTCACGACCAGTTAAGGGTAAATAATACGTCAGTACGCGTTTCTTTTCGTTTTGGTTGATATGTTGGTGATTGGCATTTACATAGCCAACCGATTCACTTTCAAATAATACGTTATCCCAACAAAGACCAATTCCTTTTGCTTCCGGTAATTGATTAACAGTAATGTTAGCAATCATCCATGGTGCATAATTAAAGTGATTGTACAATTCGGCTGTCCGGTTGCTTTTTACGGTTTTTAATAAACGTTGGTTAACAAACTGGGGACAAGCCAATAGGATTTTTTTTGCTTCAATGACTTTACTCGTGTTGGCCACAGGATCAAAAACACTTACCGTTACATTGTTTTCATTATGATCAATATGATATGCCAGCGAATTAACAATTATGTGTTCAGCGACTTGTTTGCGCAATTGTTCGGCCAGCCAGGCATTGCCTTCGGGCCATGTTAACAGATCGCCATTTTTTGCGTTTGCCGCTTTACCTTTTCGTGCGGCGAAGTAATGAATCCCAGCCCATGCAGATGTCTGCTCAATTGTACTTCCATAATCGTCTTTGCACCCATAATTTAAATACCAGCGCAAATGTGGGGATGTAAAGTCTTCCTGATCTAAATAAGTGGCAAAATTGATTTTGTCGAGTTGGATAAACTGTTGATCCTGAGAACTGTTTTTAAGAGGAATCGTAAAAGCAAATTTGCCATCATTCCCTTTGGCAGTTCTAAAAGCTTCCATCAATTTTAAAAAGCGTTCTATCTGCTGTTTCTCCTTTTCATCTATTCCGATGGAGGGAATGACTCCTTCTTGCCATTGGCCACGGATGTATAAACGCTCCTCCGGATCGAAACATAATTGATATTCATTGAATACAGGAAGACCTTCCGGATTAAAACCTGTAATCGTTCCGATTTCTTGTAAGAAACGGATCAATTCAGCATCTTCGGGATCAGGAATCGGAAGATAATGGGCTCCCCAGGGATAAGCCGAAACATCGTTTTGCCCTTTTGAAGAATTGCCACCTATATGCTTATCCAGTTCGATAAGTTTGAAATTAGAGATGCCGTGCTTCTTTAACTCACGCGCAGCCGAAAGACCCGAAATACCACCTCCGATAATCAGGTAGTCAATTTGTTCTTTAACAGATGGCTCAGGAATGGAAAGCTTGTCGCGCAGTAAATGTCCGATTTTGGCATTAGCCCCAACCATACTTCCTGTAATATATCTGGTATTTTTTGAGCGTTTTTTTTTATAAAAGTATCCGCCGGCAATAGCCGCGGTTAAACCGATTCCGGCCCTTAATAAAAATGCTTTTCGGTTTAACTGACTTAACAAATTGCGAGGTTTATTATAAGAACTTTGCCCACTCATCTTCAAAATAATGCACTAATACCTGATTATTCAGTTTGTTGATTTCTGTAGGAACCTTTGCCATGTCTCCGGGAAAATACAGCATCTGTTTAAGGCTTTCCTGATTCACAAACTTTAATCCCGCCGGAAACTGGCCCGGTAAATTGTACGAAGGCTTTTTCATGCCCATTACGTATCCCCATTCTCCAAATGAGGGAACATATACATGGTAAGGAACTGTATTTAATCCAACCGATTGTAACGTTTTATCGATACACCAGAAAGATTTTGGTGCAACATACGGTGAGGTAGACTGGATAACCACAATACCTTCGGGTGAAAGCAACTTCTCGATTTCTGAATAAAATCGATTGCTGTATAATTTTCCGATTGAGAAATTAGAAGGATCAGGGAAATCGATCACTATAAAATCATATTGCTCGTTTTGTTGTTTTTTCGCCCAGGTAAAAGCATCAGTATTGATTACTTTAACTTTAGGAGAAGAAAATGAATGTAAATTCAAAGCCGACAACATGCTGTTATTGGTGAACATGGAGGTCATTTCTTTATCCAGGTCAACTAAAGTTACCGATTGAACATTCGGATATTTCAGGATCTCACGTACAGCAAGTCCATCGCCACCTCCTAAAACCAATACTTTTTTTGCGTAGGGAAGCGCTGCCAATCCCGGGTGAACCAATGCTTCATGATAACGATATTCGTCTGCCGAACTGAACTGTAAGTTTCCGTTCAGGAAAAGTCGTAATTCACGTTGGTTTTTAGTGATTATGATGCGCTGATAATGAGTGGTTTTTGAGTAAATGATCTTATCTGGGTAAGCCATCGATTCGGTAAAGCTCATGATCTTATCCGCATAAACAAAGCCAGCCAGCAAAACAACCATGCATAAAATGGCCTGCACCTTAAGTTGTTTTTGCCAGCTAATTTCTTTCTTAAACTGCCACAACACAATTATTGCCACAGCAATGTTCAATAATCCGAAGAAATAAGAGGTACGGATAATTCCTAAATGGGGAATCAGCAGTAAAGGAAAAATTACTGATGCCAATAAAGCACCGATATAGTCAAATGTGAATACTTTAGAAACCAGGTCTTTAAATTCAAACCTGTTTTCGAGAATCCGCATCAGCAATGGTATTTCTAAGCCTACAAATGTTCCGGTAAGCATAACCATCATGTACAATAACAGTCGGAACGATTCGGTTTGTTCAAATAAAAAAAACAACAGGGTAGAACTGGTGCCACCAACCAACCCAACCAATAACTCAATTTGAATGAACCATGATAGCAGATTCTTCTCAAAATGTTTTGATAACCATGAACCAATTCCCATGGAGAAAAGGTAAACCCCGATAATTGTTGAGAACTGGGTTACGGAGTCGCCCAAAAGATAACTTGCCAATGTACCTGCCACCAGCTCATAAATGAGGCCGCATGTAGCAACTACAAAAACAGACAGTAATAATAAAATGTGAAATCGGTTTTGGTTCACTGTATTAACTAATGCTTAACAGAAAGATCAATTAGATCCTTCAAATGAAATATTGTATTGTTTGGCCTTTTGATTAAATAAGTCGAGTTTATTTTTCTCTTTAAGTGTATTGTAGATTATGGCAATCAATTTTTTCCCATCTTCCACATAAGGTGATTTGTTTTCACTGTAGATCCGGTAAGCCCTGAATGCGTTATCCAAAGCCTCTTCATATTCTTGAGCTTCAAAAGATACTTTAGCAATGCCAAAATAACCCTCAGCATTATGAGGATGATAAAATCGCAACTGTTTAAAATATTCCAGGGCTTTTTCATTCTGTTTTTTAAACAAACAGATGCCTGCAATATTTAACAAGGCCACATCTCCCTGTGGAAAAACCTGCAGTGATTTTTTGTAATACTTTTCTGCATTGGTGTAATCCGAAGTTTTCCGATAGCAGATGGCTGTATTGTCAAGGGCAAAAATGAACAGAGAATCTATCGCAATTGCTTTTAAGTACTCTTTAATAGCTGCTCCATATTCCTTTACTTCGGCATATGTATTTCCTTTCAAGTAGGCCTTGTTCGCATTTTCGTCCTTTGAAAGGGTATAATACTCCACCGTTTTAATATTTATAACGGCGTTGCGATAATTTGGACACTGCTCAAAGAGTACCTCCATCGATGACTGCAATAAGGATTGTATCCCTTGAACTGTGGTGTATTTCTTTCGTTCTTCATCAGGTCCATTCAGAATTACGGAAGCAGATGCGCTACTAATGCATTGGTTGATTTGAGCCTGTAAAGAATCGGGTTCAATTGTGCGCACCGATTCAATGCATTTACAGGCATTTTCGGCTATTCGAACAGCGGTTTCCTGCGCTTTGGCAAAGAAACCTCCTGTTAATAGAATTCCGAGCACTAGTATTCTTTTCATTTCGATGAAAATTTAACCGTGTATTGCCGAAGCAATGATAATTGCCAATGCGATCATGTAGGCAGAAGCCATTAAAGCCAGCGCCATATTTCTTTTTTCAAGGATTTCTTTCCAAAGATTTTCTGGAGTGATTTTTTCAATTATCCAGAATGAAACTAATAAAATTAAGATACCCAGGCCCGAATATAAAATGGAAGCCACAACATATTTTACGTTAATAAGTTCAGATAAAGTCATATTAGTAGTAGTTTAAGTTTTTTATTTGTGATAATAACTACGTGTATAGCCACTCCGGTTTTCTTTGCTTTGGTTATCGTCGCCCAATAGCTTAATTCCGTTAAGTGTTAACCACGTATAGCCTCCCAATGCGATCATAAGCAGCAGGATGTAATATTTTAGTTCTTTTAAATTTTGTAGCATAATCTAATTGTCTCTATCATAAGGAGAATAATCACTGTTCGACCAGCGTTGACGATCGAAATAGGCCCTTCTTACAAATTGAAAAATAGGATAAACTGCAATGAGGAGTAAGAAAATGAAAAAGTTAGACCACAGTATGGTGTTTTGAGTGATCACCACTTCTAGTCCTTCATCTCCGCGTCCATCGGATGCAGGTTCAATGCTTAGGTGATAATAGCCAGAAGGAATATTACTTAGTACAGCATTGGCATCACGGCTGCCTTCCGTCCATGATTCGCCATCTTCATATCCATGATAAAATTCAATGGCTTTGCTGAAATCATAAAACTGACCGGTTTTGTCATTGATGAGTGTTATTGGAACTTCCATCCATTCATTACTCACATCCGAACGTAACTCAACATTCAAAGCTGTAGGGCCATCTACTTTAAAGCTGCCTGTATTAATGGTCTTATAACTTCCGCCTCCCCAACCGGCAGAATCACGTTGAGGAATGTAGTTTTCATGAAAGACCTCTTTTTCGGGCTTATTAAAATTGAACGCCCATAAGATCGCAAACATCAGAATAACTGTAAATGTAGTTACCATCATTAAGCCGTTGAATTGTCTTTCAAATGCTGCAGGTTGATTAGCTCCGACACCAAAACGGGTAGGGAGTACGTTTCTCTTAATTTTGAAAGCCTCAGCCACCTCTGAAGGAGTATTATAAGTTGCGAGGAACCAGTCGCCTGACTTTCCCTGGTTTTCGCGAACAAGCATACAAGGAGGCGCAATCAGTTCTCGTGCATTAATATGCTCATTAACAACATCCCAATCGAACTCGCCTGCTGCATAAAGCAACTGTGGCTCATATTTATTAAACAGCTTATATTCCTTGTCCTGATAAGTAACCGAATAGTTATTGCCTTTTACTGAAGTTAAATCAGGGTAATGATTAGTACCAGCGATAAAGTTCCAGTGCCCGTCAAATTCTGATAAAAACGCATATCCTTTTTCGGCATTAATTAAGAGGTATTCGCGCCATTTATAATTATTTCCTTTTTCCTTTTTTACCATAAATCCGGCAAGTGTATACGAATTGCCTTCAAATGTTCCGATACTGCCTATCGGTATGGCAGGTTTTGCCTCAAAATCCTTTATGTTAAAGGATCTGATCTGCATACGGAAAGTGAAAAAGGTATGGCAGTTTGCACATCCGAAATGATTGCTATTGGTATAATCAAATACCTTAAACTGGGTGCCGCAATCAGGACAATTTACAAACCCGGTGCTGGTTAAATGCTTATGATTCAGTAAATCTCCCATTAGCGTGCAATTTCATGTTTATTCATTTCAGAACCACCAAAAAAATCAAGTGTTTCAGCATAGATCGCCTTTACCTTATGGTTGTTTACCTGTTTGAAATTGGAGAGAAAAACATCAAACGTTGCCAGGTTAAACTCAGGCCATGTGTGGATTGAAAGATGTGATTCAGTTAAGCAAATTACAGCTGTAAACCCTCCGTTTTCGAAGTTATGATACACTTCGCCCACTTTTGAAAGTTCAAAACGGTTGATCAGTTCATCAAAAAAAGGTTTACAAAAAGTATGGTCAGAGAGCAGATTGTTTTTGGCAGATGAAAATTCGGCAATAATGTGTAAGCCGGGCTTATAGCTCGTCATTAATTTAGTGTAGCTGATTAGTTGTCGGGCAAAGATATTTGTTTTGATGATATTTAAAAGTACGGACTGATATAAATCAAAAATGTCAAATACCTACCTTTGCGCCATGCCTCAATTACCTGCATTGAATCTTCCTCCATTTCCTTTTCAGCTAAAAGAAGAAGGAGGGAAGCTGTACATATTTGATGAGATCCGCAAGAAACATTTGATTCTTACGCCGGAAGAATGGGTGCGTCAGCATTTTATTCAATACTTAATTAAAGAACGTAATTATCCAAAGGGGTTAATCAATATTGAAGGAGGTTTAAAAGTGAATGAACTGGCAAAACGTTCTGATATTTTGTTGTTTAACACACAAGGAGAAAAATACTTATTGGTAGAATGTAAAGCCGATACGGTAAAATTGACCCAGAAAGCCTTTGATCAACTGGCGCAATATAATATCACTCATAAGGCGAGAATCATTGTACTAACAAATGGGTTGGAGCATTATTGCTGTGAAATTGATCACGAAAACAAAACCTACCAGTTTTTACAGGAAGTGCCGGTTTATACCACAGAGACGCTAAAACGCTAAGATTATTCCCGATCATTTCAGGGAATCTTATTAGTTTAATTTGTTATAATTCGTAACTCGAAACACGCAATTTTTAATCTTTTTTCTTTGCGTCTTCGCGACTTTGCGAGCATCCTTATAAATCTTACTTTTACGAAATGACTGCTTCGGAAATCATAAAAGAATTAAAAGCCAAAAAATACCGTCCGATCTATTTTTTACATGGGGAGGAAGAATATTATATCGACCTAATCGGTAATTATATTGAAAATAATGTGCTTTCTGAGGCCGAAAAAGGTTTTAATCAAACTGTTTTATACGGTAAAGACACTGATATCATTACTATTTTGAATAATGCGAAACGTTATCCGATGATGAGCGAACATCAGGTGGTAATTGTAAAAGAGGCACAAAATATAAAGTTCGGGAAGGATAAAGGAGATAAGGATCAGGACCCATTTGCGGCATATATTGAGAATCCTTTACGATCTACTGTTTTGGTTTTTTGTTACAAACACGGTAAAATCGACGGTCGTCTGAAAATGTTTAAAAACATTGAAAAAAACGGTATCCTGTTTGAATCCAAAAAACTTTACGACAACCAGGTTCCAGGGTGGATCACGGAACACGTTCAGGAGCAAGGCGTACGAATAAGTCCTCAGGCAACCGCCTTACTTGCAGAATATTTAGGAAATGATTTGTTAAAGATTTCCAATGAATTGGAAAAACTGATGATCAACATTTCTAAAGGAACTGAAATCGGTACAAAAGAGATCGAGGAAAATATTGGTATCAGTAAAGAATATAATGTTTTCGAATTTCAGAATGCATTAGGTAAACGAGATGTTCTTAAAGCAAACCGCATTGTTAACTACTTTGCGGCTAATAAAAAAGAAAATCCTGCAGTGGTGGTATTTGCTACGTTAGCCGGATATTTCAGTAAGATATTTGTTTACCATTGTTTAAAAGATAAGTCAAAACCCGCTGTAGCTTCGGCATTGGGAGTAAATCCTTTTTTTGTGGGCGACTATGAAATTGCTGCCCGAAATTATCCACAAGGTAAAACCATGCAGATTATCAGTCTTTTACGTCAATACGATTTAAAGAGTAAAGGCGTTGGAAGTACCGGCAACACGGAAGAAGGTGAGCTGATGAAAGAACTGGTTTGGAAAATACTACATTAATAATTTAAATAACCGCTAAGACGCTAAGGCGCAAAGTTTATTTCTTTGTGTCTTAGCGTCTTTGCGGTTGATTCTAGAATTTATCTCCGGCGCCGCCGCCGCCAAAATCGCCGCCGCCGAAGCCTGTTTCACCGGATGGTTGTGTTTGGGCAGGACCGAACGTTTGAGCGATAACAACTGCTTCCACATTTAACTTATCCATAAAATGCTTCTCATCTGAATCTTCGTAAGTAAAACCATTTTTAGACGGTGTTAAGTACTTTATAATACTGTATGCAATGCCTATGGCCGCTATTCCGCATAGGGTTAACGTAACTTCAATTGGCATAACGTGGTAGTAATTTCTGAACGTAAATGCTGCAATGGCTATTAATAACAATCCCATCCTGATTAAAACCACATCCTTTTTCTTAATTCCCCAACCGATATAAACAAAAGGAATAGCGATTGTCCATAACCAAAAGAACCAGCCTAATGGTAACGGAGCTTCTTCAGGTAGTCCGGAAATACTGCTTCCTAATTCGCGGACTATAAAATAGTTTCCGGAAAGGTATAAGGTGGTTAAACTTGCAATTTGTAAAATGATAAGACAAATGCTGTAATTCATTGCCTTTTGTTTTTTATCTGTTTTAGCAGCCCAAAGGTAAACCAAGGCCGAAATCAACATTAAAAAGAAAGGAGCGATTGCTATTCCCCATGATGAACTCTTTATGATAATGCTATAACAGCAAAAGAAAAAAGATAAATAGGCGATCGTACACATTAATGAATCGGCAAATCTGAGCGTGAGAAGTGCCGCAAAAACACACAGCAAAAAGGCAGGTATTTCCGGATATACATCCAGATTATCATTCATCATTTTATAAAGCAAAATATAAACACCTGATGAAATTAGTATCGCACTGCAATAGAGTAAAGCATCATCAACCCCTGAGCGATAATGATGTTTGTCTTTTATCATTACTCTTTCTAAAATTGCATAAATGCTTATACCTCCAATAATAGCTAACACAGCAAAACCAGTTTCAGAGTCAATGGCATCAGCCAGTATCAACCCGATCAGGCCGCAGGAAAAAAGTATGATGATGCAGGTCAGAATAAATAAGCCTATTCTGATAAATAAATTCGGAGTGTAAAACCCAACCGGATATTTCTGTTGAATGTTTTTTAGTTCCTCAGCAGATATGTATCCGTTATCGTTGGCTTGTTCAGCTTCCTGCTGTATTTTTAAGTTATCAAGCCAGGTTTTATTGTAGACGATCATGCTGATTTAAGTTTTTTGTTAACGTTAATTAGAAATAAAACAATACCTACTGCTGATCCAATAAAGTACATAAACGCCATGTACACAGCTCCAATGTCGTCCATTGCCATAAATACTCGCACCGCTAAACAACTGATAGCAATATAGCTATAGAGGGTAATAATCAATAAGAAATAAAACGATTTGCTTTTTACTGAATCTATATAATATAGGTAAGCAAGAGCACCTAAAATTAACAGCCAGGCAAAAGCAAAAGGTTGGTAATAGGAAAGTTCCACTTCATAAACTGATAAATAGTAATAGAAGTAACCAGCCAGCAAGGCTATAAAAGTGATATGTAGTCCAAAATTCTGATAGGTAAATTTGAAGTGTTTTTTGATGTTTTGCCGCTCAGAAAAATAGGCTGCAAATAGTAAAATCACCCCTAAAAGTAAAGCAGTATAAATAATACGTTCACTATCAAAATCATTGTCTTGCAAAAAACGGGTAGGAGTGATGGATAGGCCCATCCACAAAGCGAGGTTGGTTATGGCTAAACTTAAAACCCCTAAATGATCAAAGTAATAAGCCACAAAAAACAATACGACCATCGGAATGAATGTGGCCATTCCGTAGTTAGTGCCGAATACAGTATATACATATTGAAGATAGCCGACAAAGGTTAAAAAAGTCAGACATGATAGCAGTAATACGTAATCAAAAAAGGAGTTGGGTGAGTTAACTTTTTCTGTGGAGAATGGCGCTTTCTTTTTGAAGCAATACCAAAAACCAGTACCACATACCATCGCTATAAAAGCTAAAATGGCCTGGTGACCAATGGTATCAATGTTTTTGTAAACCAAAACTCCAAGTCCGGAGCTCAATAACATTACCCCGATATACAATAAGGATTTTAATTCCCAGTGAACTGAAAATAGGGGATTACTGTTGCGTTCATTAATCTTGCTAAAAGACGCATCATTAATCAAGCCTTCAGCATGGAGTTTTTCAGCAAGTTGATTATTCATTGATGTGTTAAAATTGATGTTTTCAGGATGTTTATTAAAGTAAATGTAAGTATATTTAAGTAAAACCATAATTTCTACTCCATTATGGATAATATCCAATTAAAAATCAATAAATTGTAGGTAATCTGTACTAACAGCTATGTATGATCAAGTTTTTGAGGAGTTACGAGTGCTTGTCTTTGATAAACTTTCGAAACTGGACGAGCATTTAACTTATCACTGCAAAGAGCACACAACCGATGTATTAACTCAAAGTGAACAGATCGCTAAACGGGAAGGTGTAACCGATAAGCATCAACTTCATTTGCTAAAAGTTGCCGCTTTGTATCATGATTCTGGTTTTTTAAATACCTATAAAGACCATGAGACTTATAGCTGTAGCCTTTTTTTAATGGATGCAGATCGTTTTGGTTTTAGTAAGGAAGATAAGGAGCAGATAACATCGTTGATTATGGCGACTAAAATTCCGCAGCAACCCCATAATTTATTGGAACAGATTATTTGTGATGCCGATCTTGATTACTTAGGCCGGGATGATTTTTATAAGATAGGGGAAACTTTGCGAAAGGAGTTTTTGCATTACTCCATTGTAAATTCGGATGAGGAATGGGAGACATTACAGATCAAATTTCTGCAAAATCATCATTACCATACAATTTCATCTCAGCAATTACGGGAACCCATTAAGCATCAGTATTTGCTTCAACTGGGATAGGTTTTAGGCAGAAACTTCAATGTTTCGCACTGTGACTTTCTGCTTAACAAAATACATATCTATTTCACCAGCATTTTTAGCAAGAATTTTTCCCCGGTACTCACATTCATATTCATGTTTAATAAGTTCATAGTGTGCTGCTGAAATATTGATCTGGCCGGGTTCTCCATTACTCTCCATCCGGCTGGCAATATTTACCGTACTGCCCCAAATATCATACGCATACTTTTTCTTGCCAACAACACCGGCTACTAACGGTCCGGTATGAATACCAATGCGAATTTCCCATGGTGTGGCACCATTTAACTTTCGTCTGTTATTGATCTCGTTCATGAAGCCAAGTATTTCAAAAGCAGCCTTCATGATATTGATGGGGTGCGTTGAATTAACTGTAGGGATACCGCCGGCGCACATATAAGAATCTCCGATTGTTTTTATCTTTTCAAGATTATTCCGTTCAATGATCGTATCGAACATCGTAAAACACTCACTAAGTTCAGCTACCACCTGTTGTGGAGATAATGTTTCGGCAATGGCTGTAAAGCTTTTGAAATCTGTAAATAACACGGAAACACTCTCGTAATAGCGAGGTGTTGCCTGTCCCTTTTCCTTGAGTTCTTTAGCTACTTCTTCCGGTAAAATATTAGCTAACAGATTTTCAATTTCAACCTTCTGCTGGTCGAGTAGCTTATTTAGACGGATTTTATTGCGGTAATCACGGTACAAAATTAAACCAATAATGCAGATCAGACCTAGAACAGCGATTAACGAGTTTTTAGCAATTTTTTGTCGTTCCAGTGCTAGCTGTTGTAATGCCTTATCTTTGGTAAGAAGATTGATCTCGCCTTGTTTTTTTTGCAAATCGAAATCAAATTGCAGGTTGCCTAATTTTTTATCACTTTCAATATTATAAAGAGTGTCTTTAATGTTGGCATAAAGAGACTGGTATTCAAATGCTTTCTCATAGTTATTGGTTTTTGCATACACTTTTGAAAGCACCTGGTAAATATCTTTTATCTCATGCTTGGCCTGGATTTCTAGCGCCGGAATTTTGGCACGGTTAAAAAAGTACAGTGCCGTTTTAAAATCACCTTTATCAAGGTACACATTTCCCATTCCTATTAATGACTGAATGATGGAGATCTTAATATTCAGATTTTCGGCCAGCGCCAATGCTTTTTGGTGATTTTCTAATGCTTGGTCATATTTCTTTTCACGCTTATACAACTTGCCCATCGCATTGTAGGCATTTAGGCTGCCTTCGGAATTTCCATAAGCCTTTAATGCTTTGTTAAAGTAATGTAAGGCTTTAGTGTCGTCATTTTTATCAAAATAGATAGAGCCAATATTTACGCTAATAGCCCCCAACTCTTCCGTACGATTTAACTCTTCACATAAGGGTAAAGCAAGTAAATAATAATGCAATGCTTTATCGTAAGTAGCATCTTTAATATTATAAACACCTCCCACGTTATTTAAAGCAGAAAGAATCCGTAGTTTATCTTTTGATAGTTCAGCATATTTTAATGATTGAAGATAATTTTCGAGTGCTTTGGCATCATCCCCCTGATCATAATAAATAACGCCTATGTTATTATACAAATTGGCAATACCCACATTGTCTTTTATTTCTTTAAACTGGTTTAATGATTGGGTATAGTTGTCCAATGCTTCCACATATTTACCCTGGAAATAATAGGCGATTCCGATGTTTTTCAACGCATAAGCCCGCCCCTTAGGGAATTTTATCTTCTCAGCCAGTTTCTTTGCTTCAATGGCTAAACTGATTGCTTTTGCAGGGTTATCATTAAATCGTTCCTTGCTTTGCTGCAAATAGTTATTAACCTGAACGGTGTCAGCAAGATTTTTAGTGTTTTCAGTTTGTGAAATTCCATAGTAAGGAACACTAATCAGTAATGCGCAAATGATGATCTTGTTAAACTTCATATAATATTTAGTTACCTCACCTACCTCACCCTAAATCCCTCTCCTCAAGGAGAGGGACTTTTGGGCCAGTGCAAAGTTGTTTCAGTTATACTTCATCCTAAATCCCTCTAAGAAGAGGGACTTTTAGACAGTGCAAAGTTGTTTAGTTATACCTCACCCTAAATCCCTCTCCTTCAGGAGAGGGACTATTCCGAGGACTCCCTTCTCCTTCAGGAGAAGGGCCGGGGATGAGGTGTGTTACTCCTTAATAATCCTTCCTGTTTTGTAACCATCAGTATTCTTTACAAGAATATAATACAACCCATTCCTTAAATCCGACACATCCAGTTCAAACTCCGAATCAGATATTTTCTTTGTAATTCTAACAGGATAAAACTGACCGTATAAATCATACAATAAGCAATTAGAACTGCTGACGGTTAAAGTGCCGTTTATTGCTTTTACTGTAACATTTCTTGCAGCCGGATTTGGAAAAACGGATAGGCTTTCCCCTGCTGAAACATCATTTTTAAAGATGTCAGCTCCGCTCGATTGTTGAGCTGTTGTATTGTTATAAACTTTGGTACATCTAGCGGAAGTAGCGCTTGCATTTGAAGCTACAGCCGTTTTCTTACCACTTTCTATGGTTTTAATTTGCCATGTCAGTGTTTTTCCATCAAATGGAACACTAAAGCGAGTGGTTCCTGATACAAATACAACCGGTAACTGGGTGTCATCAAATGAACCGCTTGATGTCAGCACATTGTCTTCTCCTTTATCGAGGTAAACAGTTTCACTATTTGGGTTGATACACGAGAAGTGTGCAATGTATTTATAGGTTGAACCTTTTACCTCTTCAACACAATCGAGGTATATTCTTAACTTTTTAGTTTGAGGACAATCCGGATTTACATAAAGTGTTCCGTTCTCATAATTAATGGTATAGTTCTTTGCATTGTAGAAATCAACCAGCAATGGAATAATAGCATATTCGCCAGGATTACCTTTATAATAAGGGTAAACCGTAAATTTTACTTTCGGACTTTCATTTGCTTTTAGGGTGATGAATTCTGCTTTAAATTCAGGGAAAGGGTCCTTTTGAGTAATCGTTTCATCAAGTGCCTTAACTGTTAGAGGGGCTTGTGTGATAGTAAGCAAACAGTTTTCATTAATAAAAGTAAAATCATAATTAGGCGACGATAATGATCCCAATGATACCGTGATTGGATATTTACCAGCATCGCTAAGCAAATCGGCCGTTGTAGTAAAATCCGGTTGACCTGAAATTTGGCTGGTTTCAAAAGTATCTCCGTTTAAAAATCCGGTAAATGTGGCGGTAAATGGTGGATTTGGATCGCCATATACTTTGGTTACATTATTGGCTTTTACAGTGAGCAATCCTTTACCTACCGTCAATGTTCCGTTTTCATAGTTTATCAGGTAATTATTCAAATCCGTATTTGCACCTCCGATAGCAGTGCTCGGAACAATTGGATATTGTCCGGCCCCGGCTGATGCAGAGGCGCCGTTGCTGGTCAGCGTAACTGATTTTACCGAATCTTCAAACATTAGGATTCCACTGCTAATCGTAAAGGCCAGTGAATCCAGTTTTAGTGCTGCTCCATAAGCCTTGCTGGTATCATTTGCCTTTATGCTGAGTGCGGCAGGTAAAATGGTAAGCTTTCCGACTTCGTAAGTAATGTCAAAGTTGTCGTTTTGTAATGATCCAGGGATAATGTAGTTAAGGCCGATACTTGAACCGGTTATCATATTTAATGATTTAAGCGGACTTGTTAATCCTTGTCCGATTTCGGTCGAATCAATTATAACTGCATTTTTTTCCTGGCTATTCACAATCGGAATTGCCTGACCGTTTACAATCGTCACAGCCTTGCCGTTCACAATAGTAACGGCCTGGCCATTTACTTGAGTAATTTCTATTCCGTTTACAATTGCAACGGCCTTTCCATTTACAATCGTCACAGCCTGTTTATTTGCGAAAGACTCATCATCAATAAGTCCCCGCGGACTAACAGCCGTAATTGAGGTTAACATGGAAGTTTGAGCCGAATTGACATTAAAATCTAACACCGACTCTTGTGTAATATCAACAACATTACTGGTTTGGGTAATAACACTGCCATTTACCAGCTTTTTATTGGTTATTTGTCGTGCGCCCTGTAATGTTTTTTCTGTAGCAAGAAAACTTAGGCTTTGTACTTCGCTTTCAGAAAGGTTATTAACAATAGGAACAGCTTTCCCGTTCACAATTGTGATAGCTTGTCCATTTACTATTGGCACAGCTTTTCCGTTCACAATGGTTACTGCCTGACCATTTACAATCGTTACCGCCTGACCATTTACGATAGGTACCGCTTTACCATTTACAATCGTCACAGCCTTTCCGTTTACCAATCCTATAACATCTGTTGCTAATTGATTATGATGAAAAGTATAGATGCTGTCGAGAAGATCAATTGAATCGTCTAAATTAATTGAATCCGGCAGTTGGTAAGTATAGCTGATATCGCCAATTTTCTCACCGTAGGTAAGCGTGGTATCTCTTGCAGTTATGGTCAAAGGCATTTTTTCGATAGAGAGCACACCGTTTTCAAAAGTATAAGTATACAACTCCGTGAACCCCGCATCTACAGGATTATTGAGATCGAATATCCTCTGTGGTATTACAATGTAATTGTTAACATTACTGGTACTTGTTGCCGGAGTGTTGTAGGTAATACTATCCAAACCAAGGTCAGTAAGTGTTAAACCTGAACTGTCCAGTGGCTTATTATCCACAGTGATTATTGACGTAAATACGGGTAGTTGTTCACCATAACGTATAATTTTGTTTTCCGCTTTGATTTTGACATTCTTTTTCTGAATCTCAAAGAAAGTTATGGAATTGGAAACACCACCATCTCTGCCCGTTGGCGATTTGGAAGGAGTATACGCCCTGATGGACGGGTTGCCTGTAAATTCAGGGATAGGAGCTGTTGCGGTACTATCATTCACATAATTGGTGGCAAGCGTATCATCTCTGAACAACACCTTTGTAGTAGCGCTCAAATAACTGGCCCTCAGCGTTAGGGTAAAAGGCTCATTTCCGGGAGCCACATTTTCAGGAACCAATAATCGTATAAGTTCTGGCTTAGCCGCCGCTAAAGATTGAATAGCTACATCGGCTCGTATAAAGCCATTACCGCTTATAAAATCAAATCCGGGAGTATTCATATCCAGAGCGGTACTGCTGAGTAATTCTCTTAATTCAGTGTTGTTATAGGGTTGATTATAGTATTTTTTACGAGCCTGTTTGAGGAGTGCAGCAACAGCAGCTGCATGTGGAGCCGCGGCCGATGTTCCGAAGAAATTTGGGATTCTGTCGCTCTCAAGATCAGGTGCATCAAAATTAATGGATGTGTTAATGCCATCGGGAGCAGTAAAATCCGGTTTTTGCCTGGTTTGACCATTAATAGGAGTACCTCCCCAAGAAGAGAAACTTTCAATCAAAGGAGGGTTTACACCTGCAGCAGGAGTTTGAGTATAACGAACCGCACCAATGCTAAAAGCTCCGGCAGCATTTGCTTGTCCGACAATGGTGGAATTGCCTGAATTATACTCATTAATGGTACCATCACCTCTAAATATTATGTATTTAAACGAAACCGATCCCGTGCCTGACGGACGAGTAATCAGAATGTTAGTGGTTGTTGGAGAGATAACGGTAAAAGGCAGTATTTCGATAGGATCACCGCCAAGATTATTGCGGTTAAAGCCAAATAAGGTGGAGCCGTTATCGTCTGTGAGGTAAATATCCAGGTCGTTTACGGTTCCGGTTTGTGTTTGTCCAAGCGAATAAAATGCGTCTTGCCATTGCAATACAATCGTATAATCTCCAGGTTGCAACGAGATGTTTTGCAGCACGTCTCCAGTTCCGCTAAAATTATGTGCCTGTCCCGAAACCCCAGCCGGAGGGGTAGCAGGAACAAAAACACTTTGATAGGATTTGTTGCCGAAATTACCCGCTGAAGTAAAATAGGCGACCCCTTGTGCACTAACCTGATCTACTGCTTGGGAGACCACCCCATCCTGAAAAAACGGTTCGGTGATGAAGGTCACATCATCAACAATAACATCACAGTTAGTCGCTGCAAGTTGAAGTATTCCCTGCGCCAGATCTCCCGGACTAATAAATCCGGTTCTGAATGCCAGCTGTGCCTTTGGTGCAATATCATGGATAATCTGGAGCATAGCTCTTCCTTCATCCACCCTGCGTCCGAAAGGAAATTCCATTAAAACTTGTACCGGTACAGGATAGGCTGAATTATTTAATCCAGGAAGATCGCCATTGGCTACATCTGTTTGTGCCGGGTTGCCCGGACGAGTATTATAGCTATCAGATAATACACCAACTTTTATACTATCTCCATCGAGCTCATATCCATTTCGGAGATAATTGGTCCGCATCACTATATCTCCTTGGGAAGTGGTAATTCCTGCACTACCTACTGGAGGAAATAACGGGCGACAGTAATTAATCAGTTGCGGTAACTGATTTAATTTAGTGAGATTATCAATCGGTATGCGACCCGAAACAATGAATTGAGACTCACCATTGTCAATAAGGTTGGTAAGGCCGTATTCGTTTGTTTGCAATAAGGACTGTAGTTGTTGAAACTGCCCCTCAATCGCAATTACTTCTACCCAAACACTATCACCACTAAGTACAAATATTTTCTGTTCAGGATCCTGAATCGAGTCGCCATATACTGCCAGCGACGTCAGTTCGGCACCTATAAGACTACTATCTTTGCCATTTACAGGAGGAGGATAGAATGGTAAAATACAAGATTTATAAGTGACGATTACAGTATCTGAAGCCGAACAGCCATCTTTAGTTGCTGTTAATACATATGTTCCTTTTGAATTGACCGTTGGCGATAAAGTGTTTTCTCCCGTAACGATATGTCCACCGTTTAATGCAGTCCATTTAATTTGTACCGGAGCTGTAGTGCAGGATCCGTTTAAGGTAACTTGAGTTTGTGGACACGTAAATTCAACATCATCACCTGCATTTACCTTTGGCGGAGTACATTCAGTAAAAGGACAATAGGTTATTTTTACTCCACATTGAATATTAACAACTGTACCACTTAGTAATGCACCTTTTACACTTGAAGAACTGGAACCACTTCCAATATTAATGCCGCCGTACGGAGCCCAGATTGTTCCAAACCACTCTGAACAACGATTATTTGCAAGATAATTGGTCATGGTCCATGCATAATTACCTAGTTTGCAACTATTACCGGTTCCATGTGTTTCTGCATAAATTCTTGACGCATCACCTCCATTAATGATATCTACATTGCTGATATTTAAGTCAACATCCCCATGAATGTATAGTTTAATAACACCGGTTTTATCACCTTTGAAATCAAAAATAAACTTGTTGGGACTAGCGCCTGAATTCTTAATATAACTGAAAACATAGGTTCCGGTCCCTGAAAAAGTAATGGTTTTACCTCCCGTTAATTCCATGGGCCCGTAACAATTCGGAGTAAGTTCTTGGGTTTCGGTTATCTTTTTATCTCCTGCTTTTGGAAATTCAGTAATTGCAGGCATCTGAGGTAATATGGGAAGCTTAGGACTCGCGTACCTCTTTCCTCCTGAAGGTGAAGGGCCATAATATGAACTTCCTTTCGGTATAGTTACCGTCCCCAATACGCTTCCGCTTCGGATGTATACTGAACCTTTAACATCAATATTTCCCTTTAATTGCTGCGAAATTCCGGTTTTTAAAACGTTTCCAGATTCTTTTCCTGAATTGGCTGCAGCAATTGTCCCCTTTACTAACGTGTAATCACCAAGATAGATAGTGCCATTGCTGTATAAATTGCTATATATCGACGCTTTTCCAAGTACTTTAATGAGTTGATCACTACCAATCGAGCCGCCAGTTATACTGGAGCCTTTTCCGATAACAACCGCATGGGAAGGAGTAGCTGAATAAGTTTGAGGAGAGCTTTGATTGAAACCTCCCGATACGACAAAGTTTTTAACCTCAAGTTGTTGACCCAATAGGTTAAAGGGTATTAACAACAAAAAATGAATACAAACAACGCCTACATTAAATAAAATACTACCTCCAGGTGAATTTTTCATAAGAATTGAATATTAAAAGTGTGCTAACAGAATCTTTTTGATTCTTGTCTAGTCTATTTATTGGTACGGAGGTAAGAGCTAATTCGGGAAAATCAGGAAAAATATATAACGTTTGTAACGTAATGGTAGTTAGAAGGATATAAATGGTAACAACTATATTAAATTAACAATTTTATGGAGTTTATGAAATAGGAAGTTCAAAAAAATGTTGAAACAAGGATTTAAGGTTATTATACATTAATAAGTTTAAAGGATTTTCGATTATACCCCATTAATGTTGCGTATTTATTTGTTAGGATACAGTATTGTGTTTTTGTTTTCAGTTTTTTCTTAAAAACAAAAAGTAGGTACTTAATTAAATGTTACGAATAGTAATTATAAATAATATTTGACATCTTTGGATCTATCTATGAAACAATATCAAAGCCTATTTTTTTATTATTAAATAACTATTTGACATCATGTGCCTAACTTTTTCATGCCGTTTTTGAAATAATTTCCTTTTTTTAAAGTGAAACTAAAAACTAATTAAATACCTATTAGTTTTTTTCGAGTATTTTTTTGATCCTTTTATACCTTCCTTAGTAAATGGACTATAACTAAAATGAAAGAATTAATCTGAACAAAATAGTAGTAATTATACAACACAATTATTCGCCAATATCTATCCTAATGATAATCAGCAATTATAGCTGAGTTTGAACTGCAGTTATAAAGCATTAATCCAAACACTACTTATTATTAAAGTATTTTTATGAATAAATTTTTCTTAGTAAGCCTGATTGTATTGATTCCATACATACTTAGGGCTCAACAACCTGAAGAATCACAAGTTAAATTGCGGCAGGTAACGCCGCCATCTCCACAGGCTTCTGCTTTAGGAAAGTATGGAGACATACCTGTCGGTAACTTTACAGGTACTGCTGATATTTCAATTCCAATTTATAGTTTAAAAATTAAAGATTTCACACTCCCTGTGGCAATTTCTTATCATACTGGAGGAATTAAAGTGGAAGAAACAGCCACTAATGTGGGTTTAGGGTGGGCACTCAGCTATGGCGGAAACATTTCTGTTTCAGTCAATGGTTTGAATGACTTTGAGTCGAATGGCTTCTGCAATGTAATTAGTGATCCACTGAAGCGACTTCCGGATCAGCCTTTCCCGAGTAACAATGTTTATAACTGGTACGCCGATGGGGGAGGGGATCTTTATAAATTTGCGGTAGACGCAGCTGAGGGAACAACTGATACAGAACCTGATCTACATTATTACAGTATACCTGGAAATTCAGGCAAATTCTACTTTGACCAATATGATCAGGCTCATACAATTCCTATGAGTGCACTAAAAATTCAACATTTTGATGGTAAGTATCAAATTACGGATGAGAAAGGTATTATCTATTCATTTGAAGATGTTGATCAGAGTGTTTATGATAATACATGTAATGTAGGAACTGTTACAGGTAATTTTTTACTTACAAAAATCCTATTACCGGATAATAACTGGATTACATTTACCTATGTCAATAATCAATATTCTTTACTAACAGCGAAACCTGAAACCAGAACCAAACTAGCTGCCGGGCAGTATGGCCCAACCATTCTGGAATGTAGCAACATGGCTAATACGATTACCATCAGAGAACGGGTAATTACAAAAATTGAGTCAAGCACAGGCACTACAGTTCAATTCAACTATGGAACAGATCGTTTGGATCTACCCGGAACGAAAAATTTAGCCTCTATCGCAGTTTTGTACCAGGGACAAACTAAGGAAACATATGAATTCAGACAATCCTATTTTTCAGGAACAGAGAGTCGCTTAAAGCTGGATAAAGTTATCTGTAATACCAATCAAACTTATGAGTTTGAGTATGAAACAAGTGTGAGCTTGCCGTCACGCCTGTCTTTTTCTCAGGATCATTGGGGTTATTATAATAACAAATCCAACAATACCTTACTGCCTTTAGACACTGAATATGGCTTTACAACTGGCGCAGATCGTTCACCTGATTTCAATTATGCAAAAATGGCCATTTTAAAGAAAGTGATTTATCCTACCAAAGGGTACACCATCTTAGAATATGAGCCTAATGATTATGTTTATTCGGGGGTAAAGAATGTTGATGTTGAAAAATATAACAACCTGTACAGTGTGGCAGATCAAACAGTAACTAAACAGTTTACTCTTCCTGCTCCGGCGCAAGTTCTTTCAGTCCGGGCTTTTTATAATGCGGTTGCGATGAATCCGGGAGATGAAATCCCGATGGATGCGCCTTGCAGTATTTCTTTAAGCGGCCCGAATGGCTATTTTAGTAGCTTTCAGGGGGGTTCACTTAGTCAAGGTGAGTTGCTAACAGGGCTTGCTGCAGGCACTTATACCATGGATTTAACTACTACCGGTAGTTATCCGTCCGGTTATTTTAGCATTACAGTGGTAGAAAGAACATCCACTAATGTTACTGAAAACAGGGAAATAGGCGGCTTAAGAGTAAAGAGAAAAACAGATTATGATGCGATTACTTCTAATAATAAAGTGACAAGATATCTGTACAAAGATGAAAAAACAGGACTTTCAACTGGCAAGATTAATTTTCAGCCTCAGTATACTTATTTGTATACACATGCCAATATGAAGGATGTGATTTCTTTTACAAATTATTGGAAACAGGCAACAAGCTCTATATTTCCATTAGGGAGTATTAAAGGTGGAAGTGTTGCCTATACAACAGTAACTGTATTAAATGGTGAAAACGGTGAGAATGGCAAAATAGTTTATAATTATTCATTCTTTCCCCCGTATAACATACAGAATTCCTTCCCTTTAGTACCTACTTCAAATGAGGATTGGCATAATGGATTATTGCTCAATGAAAAGTCGTATAAGTATAATTCGCCAAACGATTTTTCATTGATCGGTCAAACGATCAATTATTACAGTGATAAAAAGGAAGAAGACTTCTGGAATGCTCATTATTCAGCACAAAGCTTAAAAGCAAATGAATATTTACGAGGATGGGCCATTAGGATTATTTATAAAAATCCTCCGGGAACTTCCGGTTTATCATTTACGCCGGCAACATTTAGTTTTAATGATTATCATTTGGAGTCTAAATGGTTAAGACTGGATTCAACTGTAACTCGCCAGTATTATGGTACGGATTCCGTAAGTACAAGCCAATTGTTTGAATATGGAAATCCTGCACATTTCCTTAAAACAAAACAGACTGTATTAGCGAGTAACAAAATTAAGTATTCAACAGAGTTTAAATACCCGCAGGATTCGTTTACCGGACTATCAGCTACTGCTGAAACAGCAAGACAACAATTAGTTGCTAAAAACAATATTACAGCACTAATGGAAAGTAGCAGATATGTTGGTGCTACCAAACTGGAACAGATAAGAACATCATACAAAGTATTTAGCAGCAATTTGTGTTTACCAGAAACTATAGAAGCCCAATCAGGAAGTGCAGAACTAGAGAAACGGGTTCAGTTCAATAATTATAATACTTACGGTAATTTATTAAATCAATCGCTTACGGATGGAGCCAAAATAGGCTATCAATGGTCTGCTGCCAATCAATCATTGCTTGCTGAGTGTAAAAATGCCGCAGAGAATGAGTTTTATTTTGAAAGCTTCGAGGAAGATGCAGCCGCTTCAATAGTAAAATTTCATACCGGAAAGAAATGTAATTACAATCGCAATTTTACAGTTTCGTTTACAAAACCCAATACCCGTAGCTACCTGATCAGCTGGTTTGAATTTGACGGAAGTAAATGGGTATATAAAGAAGAAACCTATACCGGAAGCAAAGCTTTTACGACTACCCAATATGTGGATGATATACGTGTGTATCCGTTTGATGCCCAAATGACAAGCTATACCTATGATCCGTTGGTGGGCATGACCAGTGCTACGGATGTCAAAGGACAAACAGCCTTTTACGAATATGATGAATTTGGGCGGTTGAAATACATTAAGGATGCCGATGGCTTCATTTTAAAAGACCATACCTATAACTACAAACAATAAACCTACCAGCCATATGAAAAAACATTTTTCTAGTAAAGGTGCGTTAAGTGCTTTATTGACCTTTTGTAGCCTCGGACTTTATGCCCAGAGCAGCAATCAGAACTATGTGCAAACCCGTACGCCGCTGGTTCCGGTAACCACGGCAGCAGCGCAAAATGCACTCACCTATACCCAGCAGCAAACCTCCATCCAATATTATGATGGATTGGGTCGACCACTACAAACAGTACAGAAACAGGCAACTACCAATGCCAAGGATATCGTACAGCCCTTTGAATACGATGCTTTTGGACGGGAGGTAAAGAAATACCTGCCTTATTCTAATATCACCGGATCACAGGATGGCAGTTATAAAACCAATGCCTTAACTGCGGGTCAAGGCGTATGGGCGCATTATAAACTGGCCACCCAAAGCATTGATACGACCAGTTTCCCGTTTGCAGAAACCATGCTGGAAGCTTCACCTTTAAACCGGGCGACCGAACAAGGCGCTCCGGGCAAAGCTTTCAGGGTTTTAAAAAATGCCTCAGGAGCCAGTACGCTTTTAGGTAATACTGTAAAGACTGAATACGGCACCAATACCGCCACGGAGGTGAAACTCTGGACGGTCACCGCGAGTGGAGCTACCGGAACGACCAATTACGCGGCTAATCAGTTGTACAAAACCATCCTGATGGATGAGAATTGGAGGCCTGCTGATGGACTGCCCGGAAAAGTAGAAGAATTCAAGGACAAAGAAGGAAAAGTAGTATTAAAGCGAACATTCAATAAGAATCCAGCCGGAACCACCGAAACCCTCTCGACTTATTACGTCTACGATGATTTTGGCAACCTGCGTTACGTGCTTCCTCCGGCTGTAACGGTTAGCAGCTTTATTGAGACTGATGCTCTGTTCAAAGACCTGATGTACGGTTATCATTATGACAGCCGCCAGCGGGTGGTGGAAAAGAAGATCCCGGGCAAAGATTGGGAATACCTAGTGTATAACAAACTGGATCAATTGGTACTAACCCAGGATGGTAACCAGCGGGCAGCCAAGGAATGGACCTATACTAAGTACGATGCGTTGGGCAGGATCACCAGTACGGGTAAATATGTTCATGCAACGGTTGTAACCCAACCCCAGATGGTGACAGCGGTGAATGCCAGCACCACTCTATGGGAAAGCAGACCTGTTGGCAGCGATTATACCAATGCTGCCTTCCCAACCAGCGGCGTAGCACAGGTCTATACGGTTAATTATTACGATGATTATTCGTTTCCTCAAGCCAGTACCTATCCACCCCAGACCGATACCTTAAATACCAGGAGTGATATAGTTCGCGGCCTGTTAACCGGAACGAAGGTAAATGTGTTGGGTAGTGCCGATTTCCTCTGGACGGTGAATTATTACGATAAGGAAGGAAGGGTGATCCAGCAACATAACCAGAATTACGTGGGTGGTAAGGACGTGATCAATACCAAATACAGCTTCGTTGGACAACCTTTGGTAGTCAAACGGGTACATACCAATAACAAGGGAACAGGGACCCAAACCTTTTTGTACTGGTATCAGTATGATCACATGGGAAGAAAAACAAGAGTCCTGCACAAGGTGATCAACGGAACGGTGAATGCTGCCGCCCAACCAGTGATTCTTGCCGATTATGCCTACAATGAATTGGGGCAATTGACGGCTAAAAAGCTGCATTCAATTGATAAGGGACAAAGCTATGCCCAGGTGCTGGATTACCAGTACACGATTCGGGGCTGGCTGAAAAAGATCAATGACCCGGCACAGATATCGGCTACATCTGCTGATAAAGCGGATAAATTCGGGATGGAGCTGAAGTACGATAATAGCAGCACGCCACAATTCAATGGTAATATTTCCAACATGCTATGGCGTGGAACCAAGTTCAGCGCCCCGATGATGGAGTATGCCTTTTCTTATGACAAGCTGAATCGTTTGTTAAGAGCCCAAAGTATGCAAGGTGGTAATTATGAAGAACGAGTGGACAGCTATGATGTAATGGGTAATATCCTAAAGCTAAGACGCTGGAATGACAACAATTTAATTGATTCGCTCATATACACCTATAAGGTACCAAACTTAAGCAACCAACTGGATCATGTGGATGAAAAGTCCAATGCGGCTATCCCGTATAAAAGTCAGGGCTTTAAAGAGGTAAATGATATCCAACAGGTAGGTGAATACAGTTACGATGTTAATGGAAATATGCTGATCGATAAGAATGCAGGCATTACCACCAATATCCTATATAATTACCTGAATTTGCCGCAAATGGTAGTGAAAGAAGGTACTGCCATCAATTACCTGTACGATGCAAGTGGCAGAAAACTACGTAAAACGGTTGGCACAACGGTTGATGACTATGTGGATGGATTACAACTGCAAACCGTTGGAACTACCACTACGATTAAGTTCATATCGACAGAAGAAGGAAGAGCCAATTGGAATGGAGCAACGAGCGCTTATTATTATCACTATGACTTAAAAGACCATTTGGGCAACACCCGTGTAACAATTAGTGAAGCTGGAGCAGTATTGCAGGAAGACAGTTATTATGCTTTTGGAATGCAGATACCGGGTAAGTCATTTAATCCGACAAATAAATATCTTTACAACGGTAAGGAGTTACAAGCGGAAACAGGATGGTATGATTATGGGGCTAGGTTCTATGATCCAACATTGGGTAGGTGGAGTGTAGTTGATCCGCTTGCAGAAAAGATGCGCAGGCATTCACCATATAACTATTGTTTCGATAATCCGATTAGGTTTATTGATCCGGATGGAATGTCACCAACTGGTGGGCCAGGACCTGTTCCCAACATAGGAAACCCTATGTATCCCGTACTTGAAGGTGTGAGACAATATATGCAAGCGGGGCTTGGTTTACTTGATAATCTATATACTAGTGTAACTTTAACGGGGTCCCATGTAATTTCGAACGTAAAAGTCTCATTGGGATTAGCAGAAGGTACAGTTACAAATACTGAGAAAATAAGTAATACAACAGAGGCACGGTTTAACTTTAAGGAGTTTATGCAAAATGTTGATAATAAACCAGCGGGCCCGCTTTTTAAATTCAGTAATGAAACAAAAATTACGAATGAAACAGAATATGAAGTTTCAGGAAAAATAAACTTAGTAGATACTAAAGCAACTGGTACCAAAAGTAAAGATTTACAAACAAGTCAAACTTCTCAGTCATCTGAAGTGACAGTAGGAAAGAAGAAAATAGGATTCTTTTTGTCTAATGAAAATACTGCAACAAGTTCAAAAGTTGACATTGGAATAAAATCAGATTTTAATCTAGATCTTGGAGGATTTAGTTTTTCAATCGGAATTAAAGCGGGTGCTAAAGTTTATGAAGAAAAAACTAATACGAAATGAGTTGTAATAAATATTTAAGTTTAGTAACTGTAGGTATAATGAGTTTAGTAAGTTGTAATAATTCTCCAAATTCTCAATCAGGAAATGTTACTGACCATACTATCAAAAAAGGTATTACTTTAGATTCAACTAAATGGAAATGTAAAGTAATTTCAACTGATGTTATTTGTTATCCAAATAATTGGAAAGAATTAAATCAGGATAAGTTTTTTTTCTTTTCTTATTTGAATAATAATGATTCCGAGACATTTTTTGTAGTGAATAGATTGAACGAAAAAGAAATAAAAATGGATGTAAATGGTTATTTAAAAGAGGTATACAGACAACTTACAGCTGATACGATTGAACTTTGTGAAGGTTATACGCTAAAAGAATTAACATTTCAAAATAATAGAAAAGCATATTATGGAGAATTCTTTTCGAAAAAACATGGAAGATCATTTTTTACACGTTCATTTTTTCTTACATATAATAGTTTTATTTATGATATCACATTAAAAGTCAATGAAAGAGATAGAGTTAATTATTCAGATATTTTTCAAAATATACTTTATAATATTAAATCAAGTAATAAACATTTATTTGATGAAAAGGATTTATTGAGGAATGTTAGAGATATTGACTTAAGTAATTAAGAGCTTGATTTAATCCATTTATTGTTGAAAGTCTTAGCCTAAGAGAGACTTCAACTTCAAATAAAACAGAGGTTTCTGACTGGAATAAAGCATTATCAATGAATCGTATATTCAAGATAACGATTTTACGCTTTTTACCCAGTCAGAGACTTTATTGTATGTAGTCCTAAATGACATTAGGCTGAATACCTAAAATATCTGAGTCAGTCTGAAAAACTCTACTTGATTTCCCAATAATTTTCATTAAATGAAAATTCAATTCCCTTCAAATTGATATCTTTCTTTATCGCTATGAATATCAATCTGAACTGTCTTATGAAAAAGTTTTATCTAATAATAGCTCTGTTGTTCATTCCATTGTTAATGTTTTTTATACAGAAACTTTATATTAATCCAAAATCACAAAGAAATTTAAACAGTATGTTAGGAGCGGAGCTATGAGGTTTCATGCATACAAAAACAATTAAAGAGACTTCTGTTTATATATGGTTGATAGTTTAAATAAAGTCAAAATGTTAAAAATGGATACTTTATATGAATCTGAGGCATTTAATAAACCCAGATGTGATCAATACCAAATACAGTTTTGTAGGTCTGCCCCTTATACAAAGTCAAATTAAGAAACAACAAGGGGAGTTGCAAAAAGTTAGAAACCAATTACAGCACTCCGTTGTTGTAGGTGTTCGGACGGATGTTCTCCGAGGAGTTAAGCGCAGCGTCTCCTCGGAGTATAAATAAAAGGGAAGACTGTGTCTGGCCGAAAGCATAAAGCCAGCCTTATACAAGGTACCGAACCTGAGCAACCAACTGGATCATGTGGATGAAAAGTCCAATGCGGCTATCCCGTATAAAAGTCAGGGCTTTAAAGAGGTAAATGATATCCAACAGGTAGGTGAATACAGTTACGATGTTAATGGAAATATGCTGATCGATAAGAATGCAGGCATTACCACCAATATCCTATATAATTACCTGAATTTGCCGCAAATGGTAGTGAAAGAAGGTACTGCCATCAATTACCTGTACGATGCAAGTGGCAGGAAGCTGCGTAAGACCGTAGGTACAACCACTGACGACTATGTGGATGGTTTACAACTGCAAACTGTTGGAACTACCACTACGATCAAGTTCATGGCAACAGAAGAAGGCAGAGCCAATTGGAACGGAACTACTAGTCCATACTATTATCACTATGATCTCAAAGACCATTTGGGCAACACCCGTGTAACAATTAGTGAAGCAGGAGCAGTTTTACAGGAAGACAGTTATTATGCTTTTGGAATGCAGATACCGGGTAAGTCATTTAATCCGACAAATAAATATCTTTACAACGGTAAGGAGTTACAAGCGGAAATTGGTTGGTACGATTACGGCGCCAGGTTCTATGATCCGACATTAGGTAGGTTCACTGCCTACAACTATCACTTAATCAAATGATCGACTTTGTTTAATTCCCCGTTCTCGGAATGATCAGTAACGTCACTTTCGAGTAAATATAATACAGATGATTCTGTCCGGCAGAAAGCAAAATGATTGTTTTATGCTCTCGGCCAGACAGAGCCACCAATGAAACATCTTCCAAAATAATAGTAAATGAACCGACGATTTACTTTTTAATATTCGGTTCATTAGTAGTCTTCCAGTTCATTAAAACTTTGAAGAGACTGCTTAGACGAACGCTTCAAAAGAACAAGGTTATCATGATTATAAGTTATCAAGTACGTTACATAAATACATTATAAAATTAAATAGTTATATTTAAATAGCTGTTATACAAATATTTAAAATATAAATCTATGAAAACGCTCTCTCTCTATCTATTAGCCTTATTGGCTTTGATTGTCTATGGTTGTCAGAAAGATATTCCAACCGAAGAAGACATAAAAAAGGAAAATAAAATAAGTAAAACCATCTATTTGCCAATTCAAATTGATCAAATACAGTTCCCTGGAGGTCGTACGATTAAGTACTATTTGGAATATGAAAATGATGAAGGTGATTTGAAAAAAGTAACCACCGTTCCAAGAACCTATGATCATATTTTTTCATACACTAATGGAAAATTGAGTGAAACTCAAAGCTCTTGGGATCATTATCAGTCAACACTGGGTGATGCCTTTGCAACATATACCTATTTAAATAACAAAATTGTTGGATCAATATCTAAGCAATGGGAAGCGAGTCCAAAGCCCGGGGCTGTACCTGATCAGAATGGACACTATCAAGACTCTGATTTAGTATGGGAATTAGTAACAAATGATGTATCTAGTTTTACATGGAATAGTAACTGGATTATTAAGAGAAAGAGTACCCGTGATTGTTATAACTACGAGTACGATGAGTTTAATATGCTACTGAGTCATATGTTCGATGGTTATAGTCCTACCTACACAGATCAACATTATTTTCATAACGATAAAAATCATTGGATGAAAGATATTAAAAATCAATATTTTATAGCTGGTTCTTTGCCTTTTGGAGGCGTATTCCAAAAGGATTTAACAAGAATGCAGATAATGAATTTACTAGGAGGGGCAACAGTCCCTACAGAATATAATTATTATTTTGAGAGTAAATACAATGAGGATTCCTACCCAATAGAAACTACTGTGTCAATTGGTTCCGGAAATGAATCTCCGGTTGTTTCAGCAAAGTATTTATTTACTTACAAGAAAGTGGTGTTAAACAATTAGTTAGTAAAAGTCTTGTGGAGTGGTTCTCCGTTCTCGAAAATGTTAAGCGAAGCGTCACTTTCGAGTAAATATAGTACAGAGGACTCTGTCCGGCAGAAAGCATAATGATTCTTTTAAGCTTTGGGCCAGACAGAGTCTACCATTTTATTAAAGCTTTGAAGTGACCGGTTAGATGAACACTTCAAGAACAAGGTAAAAAGTAAAAAAGAATAGATATGGAGTTAAGCGTCACTTTCGAGTAAATATAATACAGAGGCAGAAAGCATGATGATTCATTCTTTTAAGCTCTCGCCAGATAGAGTCTTCCTTTTTATTAGGCTGATTGATGTCTATCTATCTACAACTATCTCCTAATCAAATAATAAATCTTGTAGCATTCAACCTTCCATCTCCCATTTTATCCACACTAATACCTCTCAAAAAAGCACAGTTAATAAATTAATTGCTCAACTCTGTTTTGTATATTTAATTTAATGAAAAACAGGGTGTTAAATGCTCTTAATATTAAGGCGTCAGAATCGGCTTATATTTTTGATCTCCTACGAGTGCAAATATTTATTGGGTTGGCAATTTCGTATGTAAATATTATTGCCTATACCTTATTTCTGCAGGCGCTTTCCATACAGCTTTTACCCTATGCTTACCTCACAATTGCACCGTTTCTGTTATTGCTGAATGTGGCTTACGAAAAGCTTGAGCATCGGTCGTCCCCGCTACGTCAGTTAAAGTATATTATCCTTTTCTCCTTGGTAATTCTGATCTGTTTATGGTTGGGTTTATCGTGGGGGCACCGACAGTATTTCATTTTCGCCCTAATGGTATGGTCAGTGCTTTTTTACATGTTAAATGGATATGCTTACTGGGGTATTGTATCACTGTTGTTTAATATCCGGGAGAGCAAAAGGGTGTTTTCGATTGTTGGCGCGGGAGATATTCCTGCAAAACTTATCGGCTACCTTTCTGCCCCTATATTAATTGCATTTTTCGGGTTAATCAATTTACTATGGATGTCGGTAATATCGCTGCTTATTGGATTATGGTTTTTTCATGTTGCTATCCAGAAAACAAATTGGGAAGCCATTAAGCGTAGCAATAATGCCGATCATCAGGTAATTGATCTGCAGCAGGATAAGCGCAAAAAAGGATTGATGGATTCGCTCTTTAAAAACGAGTTGATTTTTGCCATTTCCATACTCACCATTCTTAGTTATAATGTGTTCAATCTTATTGATTTTACGTTCCTATCACACGTTAAATTAAAATATGAAGATATTGGCTCGCTGGCTGCTTTTATTGCAGCATTTTTTGCAGTAGGTAGAATCATTGCTCTGGTGTTTAAACTGATGATTACCAGTAGAGTGATAGAGCGATGGGGGATTGTTATTTGTCTTTTTATCACCCCTGTAATATTGTTCTTGTTTAGCTTGGTGTTTTTTGCAATGGATCAGCAATCCGAATATATTCTTTATGTTTTCGGGATGATGGTGTTGCTAACCGAAGTATTGCGGTCGGCCATGCAGGAACCGATTTTCTTTATCCTTTTTCAGCCATTAAAAGAAAAAGTTCGTTTACATGGACATTTGATCACGAAAGGATACATGTTGCCTCCATCATTAATCATGGTCGGTTTATCGCTGATCATTTTAAATAAAATGGGAATAGAGGTCACCATTCTGTTAACAATCAAAATTGTGTTGATCAATTTGGTAGCCTGGGCTGCTGCGATTATGTATGTAAAACGGGCCTATTTACGAACGCTCCATCGATCTATCAGCAAGGGGATTTTCAATAGTGACGAAGTTTATCTGAATGACCAAAAATCAATTGATATCCTGCTGAATAAAATCGCTAATGGTAAGAAATCTGAGATCATCTATGCGCTGAAATTATTGGGAAAAGCAAACCATCCCGACATTATGAATCTGCTTTATCAGCAGCTCTATAAAGAGGATAAAGAGGTTAAATTGTATGTGCTTTCTGAAATTAGCAAAATAAAAAAGCCCGATATTGATTTGTTGAAGCAACTGGTTGCGCATGAAAGCGACAGTGAAATTAAACAAAGTCTTACCTCCATAATTTGTCGTAACGATAAAGGTTACCTCGAAATGCTTTCCGAACAAATTGAGCACCTTGAATATGCCGTGCGAAAAGTAGTGATCATTAGTTTACTCAATCAAGATGAGTTTAACCATTTATTCAAGGCCGGAAATGAACTGAATAATCTCATTCAGTCAACCGTTCCGGAAGAGCGTGATCTGGCCATTCATATCATCAGTGAACTTAAAAATGTCCGTTTTACCGATGCAATAGAGCAACTGATTAATGATGAGGATATTTCGGTTAAGCGGAATGCTATTATGGTGGCCTGTAAGTTAAAGATAAAGAGCATTTTGCCCGACATATTGGGAATGCTGTCCAACTCTTCCGGAAAATACATCGCCTTGCAAGGACTATTGCAATATGGAGATGATTTGTTTGATGATATAGAGCCATCCGTTATCAATAACCACACTTCAGAACTGGTTGGATTAGCTGGCAAAATGAAAGGAATGCAGTCCACTAATTTTCTGTTAATGCATCTGAGTACCTCTCCTGATTGGATTAATAAAATTGTGCATGCTTTATGGAGGAAAGAGTACCGACCATCCACCTCCAATGAAAGCGGTTTAATTAATCATGTTTTGGATGATCGCTTCTTAAGTGCCAAGGATAAGATCGATTGTTTTTATGCGATTCAGCCGTTTAAAAACCATGTATTGGTAAAAAACTCTCTTCGATCCGAAATACAAAATGACCTGGAAACTTGTCTACGGCTTTGCTGCCTTTTATATGATAAGCAGGAAATCAACCGCATATTAGAATTGTTTGAAACCGAAGATAGTTCTAAGCTTTACAATGCTATGGAAATGCTTGAGATGGTGTTGCCTCAACGGGTAATAAGGGAATTGAATATGCTGTTTGATCATTTTATTGATCCGGATGATACGCGCAAAATCCATAAGAAACAGGAGATTAATCATTTGTTTGATAAGATCGTTTTTACTAATGCAAATGAGTTTACACCATGGACAAAAGCCGTTTCTATTTACAGCTTGTGGAAAAACAAGGATTATGACTTTATTAGAAAGCTTTCTGTAAATGAAACACCTTCTCAATCGTATGTTATGCAGGAAACAACCACATATGTTTTAAACGCTTTAACCTGATTTTAAATGTTAATTATTGAAAAGGTCTTATTATTAAAGAATTCGGAAATTTTTAAGAATTGCAGGGAAACCGATTTAATGGAAATTGCTTCGATCTGTCAGGAGTATTTGGTTGATAAGGGAGTAAGAGTGTTTAATAAAGGGGATAGGGGAAATTGCATGTATTTTATCTATTCCGGCAAGGTGCTAATTCATGATGAAGAGCATGAAATAGTAACCTTATCTGAAAATGAAATCTTTGGCGAATTATCGCTTCTTGATACCGAATCACGATCGGCAA
Organism: Solitalea canadensis DSM 3403; assembly: GCF_000242635.2. Taxonomy (NCBI): domain Bacteria; kingdom Pseudomonadati; phylum Bacteroidota; class Sphingobacteriia; order Sphingobacteriales; family Sphingobacteriaceae; genus Solitalea; species Solitalea canadensis. Next base: position 2,833,427 of record NC_017770.1, on the reverse strand, counting down.
GTGTAACCACTCTTACTGATTGCACGTTCCTGAAAATAGAACAAGAGACATTTTACGACGTTATTGCCACTAACTCCGATATTTTAAAGGGAATTATGCGAACACTTTGCAAACGCCTCCGCGAGCAAGATCGGATTACCATTGAGATGAAGAAAGTAATGAGTTTGTAGGAGGGTACCCCTAACCCCTAAAGGGGATTCTGCTCGCTCTCATATGTTAGAGTTACCTGTCATTTATTAATGCAGAGATTAGTTTTTTCTAGCGATATGGATTCCCTTTTAGGGGCTAGGGGTTAAGATACCTTCAAAACAATCTTCCCCATATGCTCATTGCTTTCCATTAATGCATGTGCTTCATTGGCTTTTTCGAGCGGGAAAGTCTTGTATATAGTAGGTTTAATTTGGCCTTGCTCAATTAGTGGCCACACATGTTTGATAAGATTTTGAGCAATTTGAGCTTTGAAAGAATTAGGTCGAGGACGAAGAGTACTTCCGGTAATTGTTAAGCGCTTTTGCATTACTTTTAGGAAATCAACTTCCGTTTTAAAGCCTTTCATGGCGTTTATAAAAACCAAACGCCCATCGTCGGCTAAAATGTTAAGGTTTTTAGGAATGTAACTTCCTCCAACCATATCCAGAATCACATCGACACCCTTATTGTTTGTAATGGTTTTGATTACTTCTTCAAAATCTTCAGTTTTATAATTGATGCATTTGTCTGCTCCTAAGGATTCGCAATAAGAGCATTTTTCGTCGGATCCTGCTGTTGCATAAACTGTATTACCTAAAGCTTTAGCCATTTGAATTGCTGTTGTTCCAATTCCACTACTGCCACCATGAAGCAATAAAGATTCTTCCGATTTAAGGGAACCCCTGTCAAACACATTGCTCCAAACCGTAAAAAAGGTTTCAGGAAGGGAGGCTGCTTCAACCATTGTAAGTCCTTTTGGAACAGGTAAACAAAGTTCAGCAGGAACAGTACAGAATTCAGCATAAGCACCACCGGCAACCAAGGCGCAAACCTCATCACCGATCTTCAATGTAGTTACTTCGGCTCCGGTTTCAACAATAATACCTGCTAACTCTAATCCTGGTATATCAGCAGGAGCTCCAGGAGGAGCGGGATACCGTCCCGCTCGCTGTGCTACATCCGGACGATTAACTCCGGCGGCAATCACCTTCACTAACACTTCCGTTGCTTTTATAGAAGGTTTCTCCCGCTCCTGAAGCACAAGAACTTCAGGACCGCCAGGTTGGGTTATAATGGATGCTTTCATAAAAAGAGTTACATTTTTAGCGCATATACATAACCGTCAGTACTGCCAAAATAAACCATATTTTGTTCTACAATTGGAGATGAAAGAATGCTTCCAAGGTTCATAATTATCTTTTCAGTGTTAGCAATATGGACATCATCTCCATAGAGCTCAAACCCTTTTTTGATATGTCCGGTTTCATCAAATATCGTCAGCCAATTTTGTTTACTGGCCTCCGTTTGATATTCCCATTTAATTGTTCCGGTTTTCTTGTCGGCTGCGTAAAGTTTACCATTAAAGCAACCAAACAAAACAAGATTTTCGTAAAATGCGGCCTTTCCATAAACACGCATATTCAATGGAATTTTCCATTTTACTTCACTGTACAATGCACCAAGGCAATAAAAAGTATGAGTATCTGACGTACCGAAAAATGCTAAACTATCTGCAATCGCGGGTGTTGCAATAACCCAGCTGCCACGCTCTTTCATATTCCAGGCGCCAGTGCCTTTTTCGGCGTTTAAAGCATAAATATTAAAATCCCTCGAACCGAAGTAAACAGTATTGTTAAAAAATGAAGCACCGTTTTGTATTTCTCCTTTAGGGAAAAACATATCTCCAACAGTTTTAAATTTCCATAACAACTGACCGGAAGTAGCATTTAATGAGTAAAAATTGCCGTCAAAACTGCCTACATACACAGTATTATTTTGAATCAACGGATCAGCATGTACAACGCCATCTGTTTTAAACGTCCATACTTGCTTTCCTGTCTTTTGGTCAAACGCATAAACTGCGCCATTGCCACTTCCAACGATAACTAAATTATCATGCAGAACAGGAGATGATAAATAATAATCCCAAAAATCCACTATTTTTTCGCCCGGCATTTGTTGTTTCCACAACATTTTACCAGAAGTAGCATCAATAGCATACATATTGCCATTGGCATTGTTAAAAAACACTGTACCGTTTACCGTCGCAGGAGTTGATTTTATTGGAGCATCGCCCTGATATTTCCAAAGTTGCTGTCCATTAGTTTTATCAATGGCATATAAAAAGCCATCTTCACTGCCGATTATTATTTTATTGTTAGAAACGCAGGGAGATCCGGCAATTTTTCCGGCAGTTTTAAATTTCCAAAATGGCTGAGGTTGAGCTGTTATAAAATTGCTAATTAAAACAGAAAGGATAGTTAGAATGATTTGTTTCTTCATTTGAGTGTTTAGGGAGTATATAGTTTAAGAATGATTAGAATTTAGGGATTGTTTACTATTTGTTGCCAAGGATAGTATTGTAGACAATCCGATTGAAAAGCCCGATTGCCAGAGGAAATAAAACAAGAAGATAGAATTATCTGCGGTTTCAACTGGATGTAGTTTTAGTAGATAGGGGGGAAGTACCAAAATTGCCATCTGAATTAACCCACCAATGGTTAGTTTGATTTTTAATAAAGCCCAAATAAGTACCAGTAAAACTTGCGAGGTCCAAATACCAATGATGGCGAATAGTAAAGGATCTTTATCCGGCGACTTTACATGAAGGTCTATAACAAAGAACATTCCCCCTCCGGTTAAGAATAATGCAAGAAATAGGAGTGGGAGTAAAATCAAAGAAACATTTTTATACCTAAGTTTTTCAGGATACGTGAAACATAGGTAAAAACCATAAATAAGTGGTGTAAAGATGATACCGCCTTTGATGGATGAAAGTGCACTACAAATAAATGAAATACTAATAAGACCGATACAGTTTTTAATAAATGCTTGTATGTCAAATTGATGAATCATTTTTGATAGCAGATAGTACTGTAAAGACGAATTAGAGCAAATAGGGTTGCATGGCCATTTTGTATATATCAAAACTATAAAGTTTTTTGAGATGTGAAAATGTCTGAGCGGAAACTTTTAAATTTTATTAGTAAAAAATGGGCGATGAAAGAGAAAATTTAGTTTGCAGATGTTTCAGTTATTTATTTTTAGCTAAAGCCCTCCAGCCTAATATATCGTATTTGTTGTTGTCTGGGTTATATACTAAACGTATCTCAATGTCCTTATAGTCAGTGTCTATTGTTAAAATACAGTCGGCTGTATTATCACCAAAAGGTTTGATAATGTCTCCTGAACGGACGCTATGCTCATATCTATTATTTGAATGAATCTTTAATTGGGAAATTTCGTTTAAGAGCCCTTCGCCGACATAAGTAATATCATGAATTGAAGATCTGTCGGTAGTAGCGTCAATTTGAATAAGCGCTTGCCCAATTTTCTTTATTCTTATCTCATTAATAGATTGGTTTTTACAAGAAAGAGAGGCTATCAAAAGAATCAATATTGTCGTAAAACGTATCATTTTTAAAAAGTATGCTTTGACTAAAATAAACGCAATTCAGATATTTTCAAATCATGATTTGGATCGACTTTAAAAACATATAATCAATGAATCATTGATTCGTAAAATCAGAAACCCCTAAGCGTAGCTAGCAGAATTTTTCGAAGACTCACGTGCTTTTTGGGATGGCGTTCGTAATTATTAGGTTTTACTTCTTTTCCTGCAAAAATCAATTGGATAATTTTGATATTGAGCGATTAAATTAAGAACTCACATGAAGTCATATCAACTGCTTTTACCGGCTATATTAATGAGCAGCTTGGCTCAGGCCCAGCAAAACTATACCATCATTAAACCCAACGAAACACCAACAGAAATTATTAAAAAAGCCGCCAATATTACACCTACTCCAAGGCAATTACGCTGGCAGCAGCTTGAACTAACTGCTTTTTTTCATTTCGGTGTAAACACTTTCTCCAATAAAGAATGGGGAACCGGAAAAGAAGACCCTAAAATATTTAACCCTACAAAGCTGGATGCTGAACAATGGGTAAAAACAACTAAATCTGCAGGTTTTAAACAAGTGATATTAACAGCCAAACATCATGACGGTTTTTGCCTATGGCCAACAAAAACTACCAGCCATTCTGTAAAAAGCAGTCCATGGAAAAATGGTAACGGCGATGTGGTAAAAGAAGTAGCAGATGCATGTAAAAAGTATGACATAGGCTTTGGAATTTACCTTTCTCCATGGGATATGAACGCAGCTGCTTATGGAACCGATGCTTACAACGACTTTTTTATAGCTCAGTTAACCGAATTACTTACCCAATATGGGAGAGTTGATGAGGTATGGTTTGATGGAGCAAACGGCGAAGGCCCCAATGGTAAAAAACAGGTGTATGATTTTAATAGATGGTATGCCCTTATCCGTAAATTACAACCTACAGCAACGATCGCCATTATGGGGCCTGACGTACGTTGGGTGGGTACTGAAACAGGCTACGGCAGAGAAACAGAATGGAGTGTACTTCCAGTTGATAACCTTGACCAGGCTGAAATATCAGCAAACTCACAAAAAGAAATCAGCATTAAGCCCTCCGGCTATTTAGAGGGACAAGATATTGGCGGAAGAGCGCAGATAAAAGATGCTAAAGGGTTGATTTGGTACCCGGCAGAAACTGATGTATCCATCAGACCGGGATGGTTTTATCATCCTGATGAAGACAACAAAGTTAAATCTCCAGAAAAGCTACTCGACATCTATTACAATTCTGTAGGTAAAAATGGAGTGTTGCTTTTAAATATTCCACCGGATACGGAAGGATTGATTAATGAAAGTGATCTGAACAGTTTAAAAGCGTGGACTAAACTTAGAGAAGAAACATTTAAGGTGAACTATGCCAAAGAGGCTGTTATTACATCTGCTAATGGAATAAATACTAAATTTTTACTTGACGGTCATTTCAAAACAAACTGGACTACAAAAGGGAATGACACCACTGCTGTAATTGAGCTGGATTGGAAAACAGCACAAACTTTTGATGTGCTATCTCTTCAGGAAAACATTACGATTGGTCAGCGTGTTGAGAAATTTGTATTCGAATATTGGGATGGTACAGATTGGAAACAGGCAACTGAGGGTACTACAATTGGATATAAGCGGTTGATTAAATTTGAACCTATAACCGCTAAAAAAGTAAGGTTAAGAATTGAACAATCGCGTTTAAATCCTACTATTTCTGAATTGGGCTTATTTAAACAGCCCTTGACCAAGCTACCCTAATACTTTACAATAGAAGTTAATTATTGAGGCTGTCTCGCAGTTTCTTCAATAAAAAATGCTCAAAATATTATTTGAGCATTTTTTTATGCTGTCCCTACAGGGCTCTTCCAATTATAACTATTAAATGCAGCTATCTCTGTTAAAATACTAAGTGATGATTTGTGATATTATTAGCAACAGGTTTCCCCAGCTTGTATTGGTGGACATTTTACCGTTCCATAACTACAATAAACACAGCAATCGCCTTGTTTAGGTTTTAATTGAGCTTTACAATTTTCACATTCGTAAAAATAAACACAAGAGTCTGTTGGCATAATCTCATTTTTCTTGTATCCACATTCTGGACAAGAGATGGTTGAATTTAGTTCAACTATCTTACCATTGTATGTAGTGCAATTTTCCCAATTTCTATTCATTTTGTTTCTTTTATAATTCCAAATCGTTGCTATTAATAATCCAAACATTCCTGCGTAAAGGGTGTAGACGAAAGATTCGTTGTCAATAAAATGGATTGCGTAAAACATGGATAGCCCACTCAACAATGCAAGTAATAGTGGGTACAAGCACTGATGTTTCTGATACGATTTATATAGCCCAATTAAAGCTACTAAAACCATTAATTGAAAAAACAACATTGTCCAGCTTCCAAAAAACTCAAAGCTACCTAGGCCCAATGCTGAAGCTGCAAAGGCAAAAAGAGGGAAACAACAAGGAGAAAATATGGCAGTAATGAAAAGTCCAGTTGTACCAAGCTTATCGATATTATTAGTTAGTCTTAACTGCATCTTCATAAGGCACTAAATTTAAAAACTCCGATGGATTTATTTGCTTCTTTAAGTTTTTCTGGTAATTTAAAAGCTGCCTCGTTGTCATTTAAAATCTGCAATTCAAGCATGTTACTCCTAATTTGGCGCTATCTCTGAGATTTCAGACGCCTGAAAAACAATGGTTTTAATCTGTATTCTGACCCTGTAGATGCGTCAAATAGAGTTAAATCATTGGATAAAGTATTTAAGCTTATATTCAGTTGACAATCATTAAAATCACTGTAAGTAGATATAAAAACAGGTAATACAATTGAATGATTGTATAGTTTTTTTTCTTTGGCCAATGTATTTAGCCATGAGATATCTAATTTTATTATTTTCTTAAATGATGTATCGCTCGTTATTATAGTTGTCGAGTCCTTTTTATTTATAAATTTCCAAAAAGCTTTTTTTTGTACTATTGACTTTCCAACTACATCTGTCTTTATTACTTTACCTGATGAGTTTGTGACAAAAATCAATTTTAGAAAACTTATAGCGCATGAATCTATAGGAGGAATTGTTACACCTTTATAGAATTGTTTATAAAAATCCTCTTCACTTTGAATTTTAGATTGTCCTGATGCTTGTTGGACTAAATAAAGCAAACATATAATGAAGCTAATTCCACAAGCTATTATTTTTGATTGTATAATTGTTTTCATATTGAAACAAATTATGAATTAAACTATAAGTGAAGAAATTTAAGTGGAAAATTACAGTGAGTGACGAAGCTTTTGCTTTTTAAAAAATCAGGATTTAAGCAGCGAAAGTTGATTTTTTGAGATGCAGAGGCACTATTTATAGAAGTGTTCAAAAGTTCACAGCCCTACTTTTTAAAAAGCTGACTTCTTGATTTCTGCTTGAACCTCCTTGTGATCTTCACACAAATGAAAACACTTTCCATCAAAGAGAAGGCGGGGGCTTATGTCTGTACTGGATGGACGCGCAGAATAAAAAAAATTTTTTTGAGTTTGATCTTCAAAAACAAAGCCCAACACTTAAAATGTTAGGCTTTGCGAGTTTGTAAATTCCTATTTTTTTATAGCTTTTGCAACTTCCCTTTGTAAGAAGGTTATTTGGTATTTTTTACAGAAAAAAAGGAAATAAGATTTCTACTGTTTTTCTCAATGTCATTCAATTACCGAAGGGCCAATTGTAGTTATAATTGGCAAAAGAGATAAACTGCTTTGAGAACTTTCAGGGTAACTTTTTCGAATAATATTTTGCAAATCTTTTGTTGATACCGTTACATCACAATCATCATAACCAGGTGTGTTAAACGCATAAATCATGAGACTAACAGATTTGACTTTAGGATAATAGCCTTTTAAAAGTTTCAACAAGGAGCTTTGTAATTGTTTGAGATGTTTATTATTTGCATCTTTAAAAAACTCTACATACTGCCGTTTATACCCTTCATCTGACGAAAACACTTCTGTATCGTTTATATTAGACTTTGTCGAAGTAACATGTAAAACAATTTTAACCGTATCAAAATTGCACTTGTGTTTACTTGTTAAAGCAACACCTTTTGCAATTTGTCTAGTTATGTCGACCTTTAATTTTTCTTTTTGACTAAATGCTTTTAATCCTATAACTAAAAGACAAAGTAACAATAGCAGTTTTTTCATTATTGGCAATTTGAAGTTCCAACTACATTTCTTTTATAGTAATCATTAGTAGCAATAATTCTGCTAGCTAATCCCGGATTGGTATTTTTTAAATAATTCCAAGAAGCCGATTCTTGGAGACCTCCCCAAGCAAGATCAATAGCATCATTCTTAGAAACGTTTGGATATATTTCTTGTATTCCACTAGCCAAAGTTTCGACATAAGATAAAGCCATGTCGAAATGATCCATTTTATCAGTAAGCCCATTATAGCGCATAACTGCATGAATTCCTTCATGTAATATGGTAGCGACAACATACTCTTTAGAGCTGTTTTCTAATGTATTATTGTTAAGATTAATTACACAATCAATAAATATTTTATCACCGTATGTGGATCTGTATTCAGCAGTGCAAATACCATCTGTCTTCGTTTCTAAATTAAAACCGTCCCTAAAAAATAAGTTAGCGTCTGTGTTTTTACCATAAAGAGTTTTCATTGACTTAGCGATGCTGTTTTCTAATTTGCTTACTAAAACACCGTCTAATGTTTTTTTAAGACATGGTGTGGTAATTTCATTAAGAATGTCAATCCTTTCTCTAATAATCACTTCTCCAGGTGTTGGGTTATTACCTGTACCGCTTCCGCCACCAGGAGGAATATCCTCACAAACATTATAGTACTCTATTGATGTGACTTCCCAACTACCGCAGGTTACAATTCCATCACTCCATGTGGTACATATTTGAGTCATCCATACTGTTTTCCATAAAGTACAGCCACTACCACCGCCTCCATCACCTGGAACTCCAGGGTCTTCAATCGGATCGGGACGACCTTCAATACTTTTACTATCTACCTTCGTTTTATTAAGCCTTCCAAAATGTTTACCTTTTTTAATGTATGAACCTCGGATAAATTCTCCATCCATATTTGTTAAAAGCAACATACCATTAAAATCTTTGTCAATAGAAACTATTTTGGATTTGGTTAAATTTGAACTAGATGCATTATTCTTATTTTTCGAAATAAAATGCACTAAATAAGATTCTATAACATCTGTTTTCTTGTTTTTCAAGAGTAACAACCGTGTTTGACTATCAGCATTAATAGCAACAGAATCTTCAGCTAAATTTTGAACTTCAAAGCCGGGGTTGTTTTCAAAATCTAATGGAACTTCAAACATTGAATAAATGGAATCTGATTCCGTAATAGCGTTCTCCCATTTAGTTTTATAGGATGTTAACTTTTTTCTTTTTGCTTTTCCCTTCAATTTGTTTTGACGAACTATTTAATTCTCTGCTTTGAAACCAGCTTTTGGCCTCATCAATAGTAAAGTGTTCTTTTGATTTTGAAGACTCAATACTTTCATCCTTCTTACAACTGACTGCAAACAAGATGATTACTAGCGTAATGGCTAATAGCTTTTTAATCATAAAATTGTGTTAAATGTAGAATGTCCTTAAAATGTTTTTCTTGCGTTAAGGCATCCGCAAGGCAAATGTGGTTGCAAGATAAAAGAAGTTTTTAAAATAGCTGGAATAGGTCAATTAATTGCTCAATTTGTTTTATTTGAAAGATTATCAGAAGATTACTTTTAAAAAGTAAAAGCTCACTCTATTTAGTTTTCTTCTCAACAATCATTTTTTAGAGAAAAATTCATAACCTTCCCATATATGAATTAACATCGAGGTTGATTTTATTTTGCTTTTCCTTTTATATAACCGATTAATTTATCTTTGTTGCCAATTGCTATCACAATAAGTGTGATCAATTGAAAAGCCTTTATTAACCCTTTAAAAGCATATAATCAATGAATCATTGGCTCGTAAAATCAGAACCACATAAATACAGTTGGCAGAAATTTAACGAAGACGGACGTACTTTTTGGGATGGTGTTCGTAATTACCAGGCTCGCAATAACCTGCGTGATATGAAAGAGGGTGATTTAGTGATGTTTTATCACAGCAATGAAGGGAAAGAAGTAGTGGGAGTAGCAAAAGTGGTTAAAGAATCCTATCAGGACCCAACTACTGACGATAAAAACTGGGTAGTGGTGGATCTTTCTCCGGTTGAAACGTTGAAAAAGCCGGTTACTTTAGAAACTATAAAAGCAGACGAGCGATTAAAAGATATTGCTTTAGTTCGTCAGGGGCGACTTTCAGTTATGCCTTTAAAAGCGGCCGAATTTGACAGAATTTTGGAAATTGCCAATGGGTAAAAAAATAACCGCGAAGGCGCTAAGTCGTAAAGTAGTATTCTTTGTGTCTTAGCGCCTTCGCGGTTTTATAATTATTCTTCAGGGAAGAACAATGCTTTTAGTTCGGTAGCTTCATCCGGGTTCATTTTTCCGCCCAGGATTAAACGAAGCTGACGGCGACGTAAAGCTCCTTCATAAAACCTGACTTCTTCCTCAGTTTCTGCAATTACTTCCGGAACCGGAATGGTTTTCCCGGTTTGATCTACAGCTACAAAAGTGTAATAAGCCTCATTACTTTTAAATTTTGTTCCGTTCGGGATATTTTCAGCCCATACTTCCAATCGTACTTCCATTGAAGAGTTAAAGGCACGGGTAACTTGTGATTTAATGGTTACCACGTCACCTAAGCCAATTGGGTTTCTGAACGAAACGTTATCTACTGAAGCTGTTACTACCACCCTATTGCTATGTTTCTGCGCTGCGATGGCTGCGGCAATATCCATCATGTGTAATAAACGACCGCCCATTAAATTGTTCAACGGATTGGTATCATTCGGTAATACCAATTCATTCATAATAGTAAGCGATTCTTTTGCTGTTTTTGCTTTCATCAGTTAAAGGTTGAGGCACATGCAATTCAAGTGCCCATCATCATCATAAGGGTTAAATTAATCGGCAAAGATAATGTAATCCAGACTGATTAAAAGCAAGCGACATGGAAAATAAGTTTAACCATTTTATGATGAATTGAGGTAACAATAGTTCAAGTTCCATCTATCGCTAGCCTGTTACGTTTGTCCTGAAATTAATACACGATAACTGTGGTCTATAGGGCAATTTGTATTTTGATAACAGGTGTAAATATTTAACCATCAGTTAATTCTGTTTTAATATTTCAATGCTCAAAAATAGGCAATTCAGTTATGATTTGGGCTTCTTTAAGTGTATACAATAAAACAGGTTTTGATGGTCGATAATATTTGTAAAAACGGCGTGGCATAACGTTTGAATTTCAGCAAGTAAATTATTGTTTTTCAATTAGAAAAATATACTTAACTAAATGGCTCTTGCTGTTTAGAGTGGCTTTTGTTGGCCTTTTAAGGCTGTTTTTATACTGTTTAAAAGATTTCTATGTAAATAATTGTACGCTTATCTATCTAAATTTTACGCTCTATGAATGATCGCTCTCATCGCTCCGGATATAGGAGGTCCTATTACCGGCGACAACGTATGTTGATTGCCGTTTTTATCTTCTTCGTAAGTATAATTTTTCTGGCATCCTTTGCCGTTTCTAAAGATTTAGGAATCAGAAAAAACTTTCCTGTAAGTTTCAAAATAAAACTTCAGCATCCGCCAGACAGTGCTGACTTGGTGATCAACAAAACTGTAAATGTTAAGTCAGTTGCCGTAGGAAAAACGATTATTTATTCCATTAACATTAACAACAAAGGACCTGCGGACGCCAAAAAGGTGGTGGTAACAGATACGCTTCCTAATGAGTTAGTTTATTCCAGCTCCACCGTGAGTAGCGGAAATGTGGAGGTTGATGGTAAATACATAAGTTGGAATGTTGGAGACCTGCTAAAGAAGAAAGCGGAGTCTATGAAGTTGACCGTTACAGTTGTTAAGGAGGGCAATTTCAGAAATACGGCCTTTGTTAGGTCTGAAACGGTTGATCATTGTAAATGCAATGATAAGTCCGTGTCGACAATAGTAAGTGCAAAGGACACGGCTGATGTTAGTATTGTTAAAACCTCCTCTAAAAAAGTAGTAAATGAAGGCGATACCTTGAGCTATTTGATCAAAGTAAGCAATGAGGGACCTTCTCCTGCTAAAATGATTAAAGTAAAAGATATTCTGCCGGAGAATATGACTTTTGAATCTGCTTCTGTTGCCGCTGTGGACTATGATGTCATCACACGCCAGTTATCTTGGAATTTTAATGTTTTAGAGGCCGGACAATCGCAGTTTCTGATTGTAAAGGTAAAAGCAGTTAAAGTAGGTATAGCGTCAAATACCGCCGTTGTAACGGCCGATACTCCTGATCCTGTCAAGTGCAATAATGTGTCAACCGCTGAAGATGTGGTGATCAATGTAAAAATTGTGCCTAAGAAGGCGGACGTGAGCATTGTTAAATCTGCTGACAAACAATACGTGCCTGTTAGTAAGGAATTTGAATATGTTTTTTTGATTAAGAATGCTGGTCCTGATACTGCAAGGCAAGTTGTAGTAAAAGATACGTTGAATGAAAAAACAGCATTTTATAACTATAAAACCGAAGACGGTTTATTTGCCTTCGATAATTTTTCCAATTCCTTTCTATGGACATTGGATGAACTTGCACCCGGAAAAGAAATCAGAATTAGTGTTAGAGTAATAGCCACAAAAATTGGAGATGTGGTTAATCGGGCAACTGTTGAATCAGCTGTTGAAGATCCGATAATGGCCAATAATACCAGCACTTACATGAACAAAATTACTGGCCTTCGTATCCCAAATGTTTTTACACCTAATGGAGATAATGTAAATGACACATTCCAAATTGAGGGTTTGGAAACATGGTCACATAATGAGATTTCTATTATGAACAGGTGGGGAGGAAATGTATTCAAGAAAGAGAACTACATGAATGACTGGGACGGTAGCCAGCTTCAGCCCGGCACTTATTATTATGTTTTAACAGTAAAAAATGAAACTACCGACCAGCAATCTTTTACAGGTTGGGTAGCCATTTTAAGAAAATAGAATGAGTGTTTTTGTTAGTTTTTTTCAGGTCCTCTTTCACTAAAAAGTTAAATCTTATCAGGTTGAGTAGAGGACTTTTTTACACGAAAAAAGTAAATCTCAGGCATAAATATTGAATGTTGCTATCTGTTGCTTGCCTTATAGTAGATATTTTACTACGTAAATGCATGAAAATTAATTAAGTATTAAAAGTGGAGCTTCTTTTTTGAATAGAAAATGCTACATAAAGCTTTAAATTGTATACATTTTATACCTAAGTGTTTATTATTTAGTTTTTTATAGTGTTTATTTAAAAGGAAGATCGTTATCAGGTTGTCATATGAAATTAAAGCTCTTTCTTTCCTTCGCACTAGTGCTTTTTACAGCTAAAGTTTTTGCTCAGCAAGATGCCCAGTTTTCTCAATACATGTTTAATGGTATCTATATAAATCCTGCTTATGCCGGTTATAAGGAACAGCTGAACTTACATACCTTTTATCGTAGCCAGTGGACAGGTGGGTTGGATGGCCATCCGGAAACCTTTAGCCTAGCATTAGATGCTATTGCAAATAATGGAAACGTAGGATTAGCCTTAACAGTGTTAAAAGATCAGTTGGGCGCCGAAAGTACATTAGCTGCTTATGCTAACTATGCATACCGATTAAAAGTTGGGACCACATCACGTTTAGCTTTGGGTTTGGGTATTGGAGTGGCTCAATATGGTTTGGATGGTACGATGCTTGAATCTTATAATCCTAATGATCCGAGCAAGCCGGTGGATATGCAATCAGTTGTTGTACCGGATATCAGAGCGGGCGTTTACTATTCTTCAGATCGTTTTTATGCAGGATTCTCGGCCGATAATTTAATCAGTCGGTACATGAATTATGCAAAAGATCCAAGTATTCTGATTCCTACTAAAATGCCTCACTTTTATTTAACAGCAGGAACGCTAATTCCACTTTCTAAAATGGTATTGTTAAAACCATCATTTATGCTCAAAAATGAGGCAAAAGGGCCGGCTAATTTAGATCTCAACTCTTTTGTATTGTTGGGTGAACGATTATGGCTTGGAGCGTCTTATCGCACAGGAATAAATGCATGGAAAAAGAATAACCTTCAGGAGGATTTATCAACCACTGATGCATTTGTTGCATTGATAGAGGTTTATGCAACTGACCGTTTACGAATAGGTTATGCTTATGATTTTTCTTTTAATAAGTTCAAGGATTTTAATTATGGCACGCATGAGATTTCGCTGGGCTATTCTTTTATTCCTAAGAAAGTCAGAATGTTGTCGCCTCGTTATTTCTAAAATAAGTGATGTCTTGTATAGTGACAGAACTACAAAACTAAATTTACCATGAGGAATCGAATAATATACTTGCTCATTATCCTGTTAACCTTTGGCATGCATCAGGTTTTCGGACAGGCTACGTTACGTGAGGCTCAACGTCAAACAGAGCTACTTAATTACAATGAGGCTATTTCTTTATATGAAAAAGCTTTTGAGAAAAAAGAGTCGTTGTTGGCAGCTAAAGGGTTAGCCGAAAGTTATCGTCAATTGAATAATTATCAGTTTGCCGAAAGCTGGTATGCTAAAGTTGTTCAAATAGACGGACATGAGCCCATAGATGTTTTTTATTATGCAGAAGCATTAAGAAATAATTCTAAATATACCGAAGCAAAAGAGTGGTATCAGAAATATCAACAGGAAGCAGGAACAGAAGCTTTGCCAAATACCAATAAATTGATTGCGTCTTGCGATTCTGCACATAACTGGATGTTAAAACCAGTGAACTTTACTTTTCGTTTAGATACCTCCTTAAATACAGCAGAAAGCGACTGGGGCGCGGTTCCGTATAAAAATGGAATTGTGTTTACTTCCGACAGGATACTGAACGCTAATTACATGAAGGAGAACCGTTTCTTATTCTTCAATGCAAATAATAACCTTAAAAAAAGTTATTACGGTTGGACAGGTTTACCCTATTTAAAGCTGTTCTATGCAGAAAAAGAAGGGAATGGATGGAAAGAGCCACAATTGTTTTCAGGTAATTTGAACGGAGAGTTTCACAATGGTCCGGCAACGTTTTCAAAAAACGGGAAAGAGGTCTTCTTTACGCGCACACGCGGTATTACTAACAGTAAAAGCTATACAGACGATAAGAAAAAACGTAAGGATTATACCATCAAATTAGAGTTGTATTTTTCAAAATACGATGAAACTACCAATAGCTGGTCAGATCCACAGCCATTTGCCTATAATTCACCTTTAGAATATTCAGTAAGTGATGCATGTTTTAGTCCGGATGGTAATTTCCTCTATTTTGCTTCCGACATGCCAGGAGGTGCCGGACAATCAGACCTGTATTATTGCAAGCGTTTAAACGATGGTTCATGGGATAAACCCATCAATATGACCACCCTAAATACAGCAGGTAATGAACGTTTTCCAAGCTTCGACAACAACAATTACCTGTATTATGCAAGCAACGGAAGAGGAGGTATGGGAGGCCTTGATGTCTATGTAACTCAATACAAAGTTGGAGCTGACCAATGGAGTGCACCTAAAAATGTTGGGTATCCTGTAAATACTCCTCAAGATGATTTTAACCTGGTGTTTAATGAAGATGGTAAAAGTGGTTATTTATCAAGCAACCGTTCCGGAGGAAAGGGTATGGATGATATTTACCAGTTTGTTAAAAAAGATTTGAAATTTAGGTTAGAAGGTACGGTGGTCAATAAAAAGACTGGTCAACCGATTGGCAATGCAGTTGTAACCTTGTATAATCAAAACAGTAATACCAATATAAAAGCCTCTACCAATGAAATCGGAGCATTTGCTTTCAATTTGGATGAAAATACTGACTATTCGATAACAGCAGAAAAAACAAATTTTATCACCAGTCGCAAAGACAGTTTGAGTACCAAGGGATATGAAGAGTCTAAAACGTTGTACGCAAAACTGGCCTTAAATATTGATTCGATTGAATTAAATAAAGGCATCAGGCTTGATAATATTTATTACGACTTCGATAAATGGAGCATTCGTAAAGATGCCACACAAGAACTAAACAGGTTGGTGCAGGTGATGAATGATAATCCGACAATGGTAATCGAGTTAGGTTCTCATACCGATTCACGCGGTTCCGACAGCTATAATCTTCAATTAAGTCAGAAGCGTGCAGAATCAGCAGTGGCTTACATTGTTTCCAAAGGAATAGATCAAAAACGCATTACTGCTAAAGGATATGGTGAAACAAAGCCTGTAAACCATTGTGTAAACGGAACAAAATGTAGTGATGCTGAGTTTCAGTTAAATCGCCGGACAGAATTTGCCATCATACGCTATTAAAACATAAATTTTATCATAGTTAGAGCCATGCCGACAATGTGGGTGTGGCTTTTTTGTAATTTGTTGTAACTAAGTTTGTTATAAATGATATTTTTCCTAACTTTAGTATAAGACCGTTAGTAACTTTTATTTCGGCAGCATCTATCTAAGCATTTTTTCTGAACGTTTCGGCATTTTTTCATCATTTACCTATACATCCGGTCGATTTATATGGTTTTATCTTAAAAAAACTAAAATGTCTGCTATCAACTCTACTATTGAAAAAACAAAATTGTCAGTTACTTACAATTTTATCACACGGTTACGCCTTTTATCAGGTCAATCACTTTTAATTTTAATGTTTTTATTGCTAATCGGTGAGGGTATCAGTGCGAAGGAAATTAAAAGAGATAAGTCCGTTCTCCCTTGTGTATCTATCAACAACATTACCGTAACAGAAGGTAACTCCGGGACAAAAACGGTTTATTTTAAGGTGACACTTAATAGGCCGTCAACAGACACGATAAAATTAAATTGGTGGACTCAAAATTCATCAAATCGTGACATTACAGCAACCTCACCTACTGATTATACGACTGTTCATCAATTTTTAGTTTTTGCACCCGGAGAAACCGAAAAAAAAATCCCTGTTACCATTAAAGGCGACAAAACGTACGAGTCAAATCAAGAATTTGATTTGGTATTATCAGCCTACGTTGGAAGCCATACTTTTTGTAAGAGAGTTGGGAAATGCACGATTATAAATGATGATGTACCGCCACAGATGGAGATTCGTGATACAAGCATTTTAGAAGGGAATGAAGGCAAAAAAAGAATCTATTTTTTGGTAAAGCTAAAAGGCCACTGTAGTGAATATCCAATAAAATTTCATTATGAAATTACTTCAGGAACAGCGAAAGCAGGTAGTGATTTTGTAGCAATTTCCGGAAACACATCAATTGCTCCGATAAAGACTTATCAATGGGTTTCATTGGATATAAAAGGAGATATCACAAAAGAAAGCAATGAGGATTTTTATGTGACCATTAGTAATGCAGAAAATGCCTCAATTGTAAGAAACAAAGCTAAGGGAACAATTAAAGATGATGATAATGTAGACACTGATCTCAGATTAAATATTTCGGATGCGGTGGTTACTACTCCTGAACAAGACACAGCTATTACTTTTAAAGTTGAATTGTTTTCAGCAGCATCATTACCGGTAACAGTTGATTATACAACTATTGATAGTACTGCTACTGGAGGTATGGATTATGAAATAACCTCGGGTACACTAACCTTTGCTCCGGGAGAGAAAGTTAAATACATTAATGTTCCAATTATTGACGATTCTACTTATGAATTTTTAGAGGCTTTTAAAGTTAAATTAAGTAATCCGGTTAATGCCGTTTTAGCTAATAGCACTGCATTAGTTAGAATTTCGAACAATGATTATGAATATAGACCTGTAATTTTAAGTTATTATGTACGCGATAGAAATGCAATGGAAGTCTATGAATCGGACAGTATAACTTTTGAATTTTATCTGGATCGTATTGAACGTGATACTGTAAAAGTTGATTTCAAAACAGTCAGCGGAACTGCACTTGCCGGAAGTGATTTTATTCAAACGGAAGGAACAGTAACATTTCTGCCAGGCGAAACAGTAAAGCTAGTAACAATTCCGTATATAGATGATGCTGTAAGAGAAACTCAGGAGATATTTTATGTTAAAGTATCAAATATTATTAATGCTAAGATTTCAACAAAGAGTTTTTATTACAATGGAGGTTCAGTAGCAGTACCTGATGATCTGATCACTCTTGTTATTAGGGATGATGATTATCCATTCAAAAAAGTGAAAGTTAATATTAATGATGAAATAGTAACTGAACATGAGACTACTGTTGGCGGAGTATTTAAAATTATATTGAGCGAACCCACAACAAAAGACGTAATATTAAACTATTCTTTAACCCCGGGAACTGCAACCTCTAATGATGTGAAGTTGGCATCAGGTCAGGTCACAATTCGTAAAGGAAACAACTCAGGGGCCATTATTTTTGAAGTTTTATCGGATAATTTAATTGAAGATGCAGAATCATTCCAGGTACATTTAAGCAATCCAATAAATGCAGTATTGGAAGATTCTGTTGCTACTGGAATTATCATTGATAAGTACCAGGCTAATGGTCAACCTTATTTCGTAGTTTTCAGACCTGGATTTAATCCAGAGGGTAATAAGAGAGCTCTTATTTCGGGATATCTGGAAAACAGAAATTCTTACTCTGCTACTTTAGATTACCATACCATTGATGGAACAGCTATTGCCGGTATAGATTATGTTGCTACTTCAGGCACAGTAACTATTTTACCTGATCAGTCGGCTTCCTTCCAAATTGCTGTTGATGTTCTTAATGACAATGTGATTGAGTCTACTGAAAGTTTTAAGATTGTTATTTCAAATCCTATTAATGCTGCATATGCAGGTCCTGATACAGTGAGTATCTTTATAAGGGATGATGATCCTACAATGATTTATCATATAGATGATGTTACAGTTCAGGAGGGAAATGATTCTATCAAGTATATTCCAATCAAGATTACAGCTTCTTCTCATCTTATATCGGATAATTTGCAAAAAATGGAATTCCATCTTGTTTCGGAAACTGCTGGAGAGGTAACAGATTATTATCCGGTATCTACTAATGATTATGCTACAGACTGGTTTTTTGGATTGAGGGATTCTGTTGTGGTTTTTGCTTTGCCTATTGTAGGAGATCTTGTAGCGGAAGGGAATGAAACATTTAAAATAAGGTATAAAAATCAATATAGAGAAGATGTTTATCATGAAGCAACCATCACCATCATTGATGATGACTCCCCAACTCTCACTGCTTCTGCAGAACCAGCTCCAGCACCAATTTCATTTGAAGCTCCTAAAAAGACAACGAATGTGTTTACACCTAATGGAGATGGAATCAATGACCTATTCTATCTTGAAGGCATTGAAAATATACCTAATGAAATAACGGTGGTGAGCAAAAACGGTCGTCAGATTTACAGGCAAACAAACTATAAAAATGATTGGGATGGCGCAGGCGCCCCGGATGGAACTTACTTCTATTTTCTCAAAATACAAGGTGATGATGGGAAAATGCAGCTTAAGAAAGGTTTTATAACTGTACTTCGTCAGCAGAGTAAATAAGTGTTTAAGGGTGGACGGAACCATCTGTCTACCCTTAAACTTGTCAACTACTAATATCTACTATTATGTTTATGATTGACACTAGCGTAGGCCTAACAATTTGTAAATGTTTTCGCCTCAATATATTGATTAAAATAATGGGCTGTATAATTAGTCTAATAATACAGACATGCATAATATCTTTTCTATCTGCTAAAGAAATTATTCCTCCCAGAAAAGTGGCTTTAGCATGTGTATCTATACATGATACTTCAGTAATTGAAGGAAACACAGGAAAAAAAACAATTTACTTCAAGGTAACCTTAGATGTTCCTTCTGCTGACTCAAACAGAATTGTATATTGGTTTGAAAAATCTACAAATGATGTTAATGGAGCTGTTAGGCCCTCAGATTACACTGCAACACTTCCTTATGATAATATTGCAGGTTCAGTAACATTTCAACCTGGTGAAACCGTTAAATATATACCTGTCTCTATTGTCGGAGATCCTGAATTTGAACCTGATCAAAGCTTTAATTGTGTAATTTCTCCAGGACAGGGAGTTATTGTTTGCAAGAAGAGAGGGACTTGCACAATTATTAATGATGATGCGCCCCCTAAGTTAAATATACTTGATACTACAGTAGTAGAGGGTAATCAGGGAGATGTAAAAATGTATTTTCTGGTGAAGTTAAAAGGACATTGCACAGATTATCCGATCAAATTCCATTGTGCAACATCTCCCGGAACAGCCATTTCTAACGATGATTATGATGCTATAAACGGAACCTTAACTCTTCCTGCAAATAAAACATACAAGTGGATTGTTGTTAATGTTAACTCTGATACAGTTAAAGAAAGTCATGAAGATTTTTTTGTGACAATTTCTGCTGCAGATCATGCAACAATTGGACGGAATACGGCTAGAGGTGTTATTCAGGATGACGATAATACAGATTCAAATGTTCGATTTTATGTTAATAACATAGTTAAGGAGGAAAACAGTGGAACTGCAAGATTTACAGTAGGAATTTATAGCCAAAGCTCTTTAACAGTTTCAGTTGATTATTCAACAGCAGATAGTTCAGCTAAAGCTGGTTCAGATTATTACAATGTTGCCGGAACATTAGCTTTTGTTCCTGGCGAAACTATAAAATACATAGATGTTCCAATTATAAATGACACAATATTTGAAACTAAAGAGCTTTTTTCGCTCAAATTAACTAATCCAGTCAATGCAACAATAGCAGATTATAGTGGATTGTGTGAAATACCTGAAAATGATCCGGAAAATAAGCCTCCCAAACTTAAATTTTTTCCAAGTGCTGTTCAGTTCGATGAAAACAAAGGGCCTTATTGGCTAAACGTAGAAATGGATCATCGAACTAATCGTACTGTAACTGTTGATTTCACTACAGAAAATGGGACTGCTATTGCTGGCGACGATTACACTGCCACTAGTGGTACACTTGTATTTAAACCATATGAATGGCGAAAAACTATTATCGTAACTATGATTGATGATAATATTGAAGAAAATGAAGAAGTTTTTAGTATTAATTTCTCTAATATAACTAATGCAACTTTCGACCTTAATGAATTTCAGCCTTACCCATATACGGGAGGGTTCTTTTCTGATTCTGTTCCAAATGTACAAGCCGTATATATAATTAAAGATAATGATCATCTTCCTTTTCCTACACCAAAAATAATATCAAAGAATTACAGTTTATCCGAAGAGTATGGAGGCTCATTTCAGCTAACTATGGATGCTCCTTCCACGGAAATTGTTCAATTTGACTATAAATTAGAAGCTGGTACAGCTACTGAAGGAGTCGATTTTGAATCCTCAAGTGGGACGGTATATTTTAATAGAGGGGCAATGACTTCAAATGCTATGTTACAAGTTAAGGTAATAGATGATAATGTTGTTGAACCTCCCGAAACTATTATTGTTAAACTTTCAAATCCGGTGAATGCAACGCTTTCCGATACTGTATTTACCTATACAATAGTAGATAATGATGGTCCGAAACCCCGGTTGTATTTTGAAGTTGTTGAGAGTGAGGAGTCACAAAAAAAAATTGTTTACGTAAGGTTGGTTGGAAAGGCTACAAGCCCTATATCGGTTAACTATTCAACAGTAAATAATACAGCTATAGCCGGTACAGATTACATAGCAACTTCTGGTACAATACAGTTTGAAAGTGGTTCATCAGATTTTTTTGTGAAATCTTTTGAGATTCCATTGATAAATGACGATGTTATTGAGAATCGGGAAAGTTTCTTTATACAGTTTTCTAATCCTGTAAACGTTGCCCTACCGTTAACACAATTAGAGTATTATATAATTGATGATGATCCTGAGATGGGATTTGTAATTAATGATACTACCATTAATGAAGGAGATATAAATGGGAGGTATATACAAGTAAATGCAATGCTTAAAAACCCTGCCAGAACTCCATTCAGGTTTAATTTCAAAACCGCAAATGGTACGGCTACGAGAGATAATGATTATTATGAAACGTTGGGTTTAACCATAATGTTTGAGTATGGAAATTCTAATCGATTGTTGCTGATTCCGATAAAAGGTGATACTATACCTGAAGAGGTCGAAACGTTTACTATTAAGTATTGGCTGGAAGATGAGCAAGAGTATCAGGCCAGAATTGCAACCATCACCATTATTGATGATGATTCACCAACTATCACTGCTTCCACAGATCCAGCTCCAGCACCAATTTCAGTTGAAGCTCCTAAAAAGACAACGAATGTGTTTACACCTAATGGAGATGGAATCAATGACCTATTCTATCTTGAGGGCATTGAAAATATACCTAATGAAATAACGGTGGTGAGCAAAAACGGTCGTCAGATTTACAGGCAAACAAACTATAAAAATGATTGGGATGGCGCAGGCGCCCCGGATGGAACTTACTTCTATTTTCTCAAAATACAAGGTGATGATGGGAAAATGCAGCTTAAGAAAGGTTTTATAACTGTACTTCGTCAGCAGAGTAAATAAGTGTTTAAGGGTGGACGGAACCATCTGTCTACCCTTAAATTATGTTTATGCACTACTAATGTTAAAAAAATCCTTTTATACCTTATTCTATAAGAAATAAGCGTTTGTATGTTTTGTTTTGTAAAAAGCAGTTCTTTTTGGGGCTGCTTTTTCGTTCAATAAAAAATGGTAAAAAAGCGCTTTTTCGAGAATCTGCGGTAAGTAAGCAGTTTAACTATCTGTTTAAACATGTTTTTATTTACAAACTTTAAGTGTTAATAATGAAATTTAAAAGCAAATAATTGGATAAAATAGTATACAATTGTTTGTTTGTTTGATCTTTTTTAATTGTTAATTATTTGAAAATAAGTTGTTTACATGTATTTATTTTGCATAATTTTAAGTTGAAAATCAGGCCATACATAATTGTATCAAACCAACTTTATAAAAAGGCTCCCGTCGTCTTACTTAGTTCCACCATTTTCGAAAATACTTTTCATATAGGCCGGGTTTAAGTTAAACTTAAACAAGAGTTACTATGAAAGCTTCACTCTACTATTTGAGTGGAAAACAAATGCAATTTTGTTTTCCTACAGAAAACCTATTCAAAAAATTAACGACTTATAAAAGCCAGCTTTGTACTATTGGTAGCGCCATGATACTTTTGCTAATGTTACCTTATGTATCGATAGCTGTCAGCTTTTCAAGTCCGACCTCAAAAAATATAGCCCTGCAGCAAGGATTACCGTGTATTTCTATCAATGATATTTCAGTTAAAGAAGGAAACTCCGGCAGCTCAGTTGCCAAATTCGAAGTTACGTTGGATAAATCCTGTAATCAAACAGTAATTGTGGGATACTGGTCTGCCCAGTCGCCTTCGATTTTAGTTGCAGCAACAGATCCAAAAGATTTTACAGGAGTGAGTGGTACGTTAACTTTTGCCCCAGGAGAAACAAGTAAAACCATAGATGTAACGATAAAAGGGGACAAGACTTATGAAGAAAACCATGAGTTTTTTATCCACTTGTCTGGAGCTAAAAATGCCACAATTTGTAAAGACAAAGGCAAAGGTACAATCGAAGATGATGATCCTTTACCTGAGATGAGAATCAGGGATACATCAATAACAGAAGGAAACTCAGGACAGAAAAATGCTTATTTTATGGTTGAATTGAAGGACTGTAGTGACCATCCAATAACATTTGAGTATGAGGTTTCTGGTGGGTCAGCAACTGGAGATGAAGATTTTGTAGTGAAAAAAGGGAAATTGACCATTGACCCTACAAAAACCTACAAATGGTTAATGGTTCCAATTATTGGGGACCAAAATAAAGAAGAGGACGAAGACTTTTTTATCACAATAAGCAATGCTGTTAATGCACAAATTATTAGAGATAAGGCCAAAGGTGTAATTATTAATGATGATGAAGCAACAGAACTTCCGGCGATATCCATCAATAATGTGAGTGCAAACGAAGCCGACGGAAAGGTTACATTTACGCTTTCATTAGATGCTCCTGGTTCAAGTAGTATAACGGTTGATTATGCCACGGCTAATGGAACTGCTACGGCAGGTGCCGATTATACGGAAGGAACAGGGACATTAACATTTCCTGCGGGAGAAACATCGTTAACACTTGATGTTCCAATTACTGACGACAGTGAAACGGAAAGTACGGAAACATTTCTGGTAAATCTTTCTAATGCAACTAATGCCACAATTAGTGATGCGGAAGGACAAGGAACTATTCTGGATAATGACCAGGAAGTTGAGTTACCTAATATTAGTTTTACCGAAACATCCTTTAATGAAGCAATAGGAGATGCCTCTGTTACAGTTTCATTAACTAAAGCTTCTACCGAAACAGTTACCGTTGATTATGCGACGGCTTCCGGAACAGCAACATCAGGTACAGACTTTACAGCTGCCTCTGGAACAGTAACATTTGCCCCTGGCGAAACTTCAAAAACAATTACGGTTGCTTTAACTGATGATGGTATCGATGAAACTAATGAGAACTTTATGATCGACTTCAGTAATCCAACAAATGCAAACCTACCAAATAACCAAGGCTCTTACGTTATTTTAGATGACGATGGAGCTCCAACAGTGAGTATTTTGGATGCAAGTGCCGATGAAGATGATGGAACAATAACATTCACCGTGCAGTTTAATGGTGAAACAGATCAGGAAGTGACGGTTGATTATGCAACAGCCAATAGTTCTGCAATTGCCGGTGACGATTATACGGAAACCTCCGGAACCATAACATTTCCTGCTGGTTCGGCCAATACCACCCAAACCTTTACGGTGTCTATTTTAGAAGATGAAATTGATGAAACATCGGAATCTTTCTTAGTAAACCTTACCAATCCTGTTAATGCAACGATTGTTAATGCACAGGGCGAAGGAACTATCAATGATAATGATGAAACTCCAGTAATAACGCTTGATAACACTTCGGTTTCTGAAGGAAATACAGGTACCGTAACGGCAACTATTACGATAAGTTTGTCGACAATTTCTTCAGAAACAATTACTGTTGATTGGGCTACTCAGGATAATACGGCTACAGAGCCTGATGATTACGTTGCAGCTAACGGAACTATTACTTTTGCTCCGGGAGAAAGCAGTAAAACAGTATCCCTAACAGTTAACGGCGATGAAGAGGATGAAGGCAATGAGTCTTTCACGGTCAATCTCACCAACGCAACAGGTGGAGCCACAATTTCAGATAGCCAAGGATTTGTGACTATCGATGATGACGACGCTCCTCTTCCGAATTTTACTATAGATGATGTAACTATAACTGAAGGTAATTCGGGTACTGTTGACGCCGTATTTACAATTACACTGAGTGCTGCCGCTGAAGAAGCAATAACAGTTGACTGGACTACACAAGATAATGCCGCTGTTGCCCCTGACGATTTTACTGCAGGCAACGGTACGTTAACTTTTGCAGCCGGTGAAACCACAAAAACTGTTACCGTTTCGGTGAACGGTGATGCTGAAGATGAATCAAATGTTGAAACTTATTTTGTATCGCTTAGTAACGTTACAGGACCTGCTACTATTTCTGATAATACAGGTGTTGGGTACATTACCGACGATGACGAACCATTGCCAGCATTCTCTGTAGAAGATATTGAAGTAAATGAAGGTAACTCAGGAACCGTTACAGCAACATTTACAGTTACTCTTGATAAAGCCGGAACAGAAAATATTACAGTAGATTATGAAACACAAGAAAATGCAGCAACCGACCCAGAAGACTATGCAGCTGCAAGTGGTACATTAACATTTGCTCCGGGTGAGCTAACTAAAACCGTTGATGTTTCTGTTGTCGGTGATGTGGACGCAGAAGGAAATCATGGTTTTTATCTTTTCCTGGATAATGCAGTTAATGCGCAAATTCCGGATCCATATGGTTTCTGTACCATCATTGATGATGATGTAGATGTTCCGGCGGTACGTATTTACGATGCATATGTGTATGAAGGTAATTCGGGTACAAGTGAACTAACATTCTATGTTTATCTGGATAAAAATCCGACGACAGCAGTAACGCTGCATTACGCATCAGCTGATGTTACGGCAACAGAAGGTGAAGACTATACAGGAGTTTCAGGCGACCTTACTTTTAGTCCGGGTGAAACGTACAAAGCAATAACGGTAACCATTAGTGGTGATGCAGACTTTGAAGGTAATGAACAATTCCTGATCAATATCACAGATGTTGAAAATGCGACTGTTAATGATGGCCAGGGCAGTTATATTATTTATAATGATGATAATGCTGTTATTGCATATGTAGGTGATTATTACTTCAATCCGGAAGGAGACAGTGGAACCAAATCACTTACATTGTATGTTTACCTGAATAATTTACCAAGTAAAGCGGTCACTCTTGATTATGAATTATTGAACGGAACAGCCGTTAGCGAGTCAGATTATGTAGCTGCCAGTGGAACCCTTACTTATGCTGTTAATGAATACTTTAAAGCAATAGAAATTACGATTAATGGAGACGAAAGTTTCGAGCCTAATGAATTCTTTAGAATTGTGTTGAGCAATCCTGAAAATGCCTTGGTTGGAGATGGAGAAGGTATTATAACCATTTACGACGACGATGCACCAGTCCAAATTTACATGACTGATGGTTATGTTAATCCGGAAGGTAACGATGGAAGTCAAACAGTAACAGTATATGCATACCTTACTCAATATTCGGATCAAACGGTAACAGTTGATTACACAACAACAAATGGAAATGCAACCAGCGGCTCAGATTACACAGCCGTAAGCGGTTCGCTTACCTTTAGTCCGGGTGAATATTTTAAACCAGTTGATATTGAAGTGCTTGGTGATCAAACTTTAGAGTCGAATGAAGTATTTAAAGTAACGCTGAGTAACCCGACCAATGCAACCATTTACGATGTAAATAGTGTAGTCCTCATTTACGATGACGATGCTATACCTTACTTTACAATTAACAATACCAGTGGTACAGAGGGAGGCAACGCAACATTTACAATTTTCCGGAATATATCGACGGGTACAGCCGCTATAGATTATGCTACGGTTAATGGACAGGCTACAGCTCCGGCCGACTATACTTCAACAACTGGAACATTAACTTTTTCAGACGGTGAATACTACAAAACCGTTGACGTTCCAATAGCAACTGATGCAGTTGATGAACCGTATGAATATTTCTTCATGCAATTAAGCAATGCGGAAACAGGCTACGTTATTCAGGATATAGACGGAAGTGCTTATATCAATGGTGGTGGAATCGATTATAATTATTTGGGCGTTTATGGTACAAGCGATTATGAAGGTGATTCAGGCACCAAAACATTTGATTTTACAGTGTATCTAACTCGATCTGGTAATAATAACCAAGTTACAGTTAATTATACTGGAAGAAATATTTCGGCAGTATCTCCATCAGATTTTACTGCATTTTCCGGAACATTAACATTTTCACCAGACGAATATTCGAAAACAATTCCGGTAACTGTAACCGGCGATAATAACTTCGAATATGACGAAACGTTCGGCATCACTTTATCGAGCCCGACTAATGCAACGTTTATTGATCCTTCAGCAATATGTAATGTTTATAACGATGATAACATTGCCGTAATAAATGTTTACGACGTAACCATCACGGAAGGAAATGAAGGTGATGATAAAACAGCAACAGTGGGTGTGTACCTATCACCAGTAAACAGTGATCAAACAGTTACAGTAAATTATGAAACCCAAAATGGTACAGCAACTTCCGGTTCTGACTATGTAGCTACAGATGGAACCGTCACATTTGCTGCCGGTGATAGTTATGAAGAATTTACAGTAACTATAAACGGAGATAACACATTTGAACCTGACGAATATTTAAGGATTTTGCTGAGTTCACCTACGAATGCAATTATTGCAGACGGAGACTCCTATGTGAAAATTACCGATAATGATGTTACTCCATACCTATTTGTCTCTGATGCAGCAGTAACCGAGGGTGATGATGGTAGTCCTAGTTTAACGTTCTACGTTTACCTGAACACTTTTACGGATAAAGTTATTACCGTTGATTATGCTACAGAAGATGTAACTACAACCTCAGATGACTATACGGCAACTGATGGTACATTAACATTTGATGGTGTAACAAGTCATATGGTTGAAGTACCTGTAAACCCGGATCTTGTATTTGAGCCAACTGAATATGTGAACTTAGTATTGAGCAATCAAGTAAATGCAAATATTGGCGATGGAACCGGAACGGGTACAATTAATGATGATGATAACACACCTATCGCTAATGTTTACGATAGTTATGTATATGAAGGAAATGAGGGTGAAACCGACATGTACTTTAGTGTTTACCTGAATCAGTACAGTGATCAAACGATTACAATTGATTACGCTACAGCAAATGGTACGGCTACCTCAGCAAGTGATTACACCGCTTCGAGCGGAACGCTAACATTTGATCCATACCAAACTTATCAATATGTTTTAGTGAAGATACAAGGCGATGCAACAGATGAAACCAATGAAACATTTAATGTAACCCTTAGCAATCCGGTTAATGTTTTATTGGGTGATAATGAGGCTACCGGAACTATATATGACGATGATGCAGGTTCTTCGTTTGCTCCAATTACCGGAAATGATATTCAATTTAATAGTAACGCTCCGATAGCTAATGTGTTTACCCCTAACGGTGATGGAATAAATGATCAGTTTAAAATAGCTGGAATAGAAAATGAAGAAAACGAAGTGATTGTAATGAATCGCCAGGGAGTTCAGTTGTTTAAAAAAGAAAATTACAAAAACGACTGGGATGCTAATGGTGTTGAAGACGGAACGTATTTCTATCTAGTTAAAATGAAAGATTCAAGTGGGAAATTACAGGTTAAAAAAGGTTATGTAACTGTAGTTCGTCAGTTAAATAAATAGTTAGTGGTAAGAGGAGGGTATTAGATTAGATCTGATACCCTCTTTTTTATCTTTTATTAATTGAGTAAATTGATATTAACGCTTATTGAACCCACAACTATGAAAAAACGCTCTCTCCTAATATTCCTTTTTCTAATTATTGACGTTAGTGTTTACGCTCAGCAAGATGCGCAATTTAGTCAGTACATGTTTAACGGTATTTATATTAACCCTGCTTATGCCGGTTACCGTGAACAGTTGAATTTACATATGTTTTACCGCTCGCAATGGACCGGTGGTTTGGAAGGCAATCCGGAAACCTTCACGTTTGCGGTCGATGCAATAGCCAACAATAATAATGTCGGGCTTGCCATGAATGTAATCAGTGACAAACTGGGAGCAGAAAGTACTTTGGCAGGTTATTTAAATTACGCTTATAGGTTAAGAGTTAGTGAAACAGGCCGATTAGCATTTGGGCTAGGTGTTGGTTTGGCTCAGTATGCAATTGATGGTTCAAAACTGAATCCCAATAATCCTATAGATCCGTCGGTTCCAATTACAAAACAGAGTGTTGTAGTTCCAGACATAAGGGCGGGTATTTATTATACAACCGAACGGGTATATGCAGGTTTCTCTGTCGATAACCTGATTGGCCAATATATGAGCTATACAAAAGATCCATCTATATTAATTCCGAAAAAATATCCTCATTTCTATTTAACAGCAGGAGGATTGGTGCCTTTATCGCAATCTATTTTGTTGAAACCCTCATTTATGTTTAAAGTAGAAGAAAAATCGCCTTCCACACTCGATATTAATGCATTTGTTCTGTTCTACGAACGTTTATGGCTGGGTGCTTCTTACCGTCGTGGTATAATGCTGCTTGGAAGCGATAATTTACAAGATAACCTGGATATGAATAATGCTATATCAGCATTGGCTGAAGTATACGTTACAGATCGAATCAGAATTGGTTATGCCTACGACTTCTCATTAAGTGAGTTCAAAAATTATAACTATGGTACACATGAAATCTCATTAGGTTATTCAATTATTCCTAAGAAAATCCGAATGTTAACCCCAAGATATTTTTAACCTGGCTGCGGCCAATTTATCTGAGTTCATCTTGTGTTAACGGGATGAACTTTTTTAATAGACAAGTAAGTTGAAATTGATCGTATTCTTTTAAATTGTATACAGAAATAAGTAAATTTAATAATGTAACAAATGTGTATATAATACTAAACGCACAGTCCATCCTTGATATCAAAATTCCATCTTAAATTAAACCATTTCATACCTTATTAAAAGCACTTCTCTAGCTTCCTAATTAAAATTTTAGCATAAAAAAAAATTAAAAATTCATAATAAGCCATTCAAATTCGTTAGGGGAATTGTTTTTGATAACCTGCTGTAAAGCTGGTTGATATACAAGTTATTTGTTTTAAGGCCGACTCTTTACGCTCTCTTTAGTGAATTTATGGTCAAAAGATTTACGCTCTCAACTTTTGCTGTAAAAGTCCGAAACTATTGCTTCAACCTCAATAGTTTCGGCTTTTATTGCTTTTTATTGCTTTTGACAACCACAATTGCCGCAAAAGCTCAAACTGTATCGATAGCTAATGCAGTTGCGGTTAATGAAGGTAATACGGGTACACCCAATACACTACGCTTTACCATAAGTTTAGACGTTACTTCGGCCACGCCTGTTAACATAACCTATGATTTTACTGGAAGTACAGCAATTCCTGGAACTGATTTCGTTAACACAACAACTACAGTAACCATTCCTGCCAATACGTTAACAGCCACTATTTCAGTTCCGGTTAGAGGAGATAATATCGATGAACCGAATGAATCGGTCGTGGTTAATCTTACCTCGGTAACCTCCGGTAATGCTACATTGGCAACGTCCCCAGGCAACACTGCAAGTGGGCAAATTACAGATGACGATAATGCGCCAACAGTGAGCATTGCATCTCCATTGCCTGTTACAGAAGCAAATATTACAGTAAATATTCCGGTAACGTTAACAAATCCGAGTTCAGAGGATATTGTGCTTACCTATGTATATTCAGGATCAGCATCAGGAGGAGCAGTACAAGACAAAGGTATTGATTACAATAATGCGATAACTACATTAACTATTCCCGCTGGAGCTACAGTGGGTTCTATACCTGTAATGGTTTATAGTGACAACAGAGACGAACCCAATGAAACGATAATAATAACCCTTCAAAGTGCAACAGGAGGTGCCATACTTGCACCGGGAGTAGCACGAAGAGCAACCACTACTATTAACGACAATGATACTCCTCCAAAAGTTAGTTTTCGATTATTAAGTTCGAGTATTAACGAAAACGGAGGCACCGCAAAAATAAGAGTGCGCTTAACGGGCAATACAACGGAATTTCCGGTAACCGTTCCAGTGACAGTGGCAGGAACGGCTACTATTGGAGCCGCAAATGATTACACTTACAGCATTGATGCTCCTGATGCTGATAATGTTCAGCCTATTGTATTTTTACCTGCTTCGTCAACGTCTGACGGTGTTACAGCAATAGATATATCGGTAAATATCAATGATGATGCCCTGCTTGAACCGGATGAGACAGTGATATTCACCTTAGGAAATCCGACCAATGCAGCGCTTGGAACCATTAAAACGCATACGCTTACCATCCTCAATAATGATGCTCAGATAAGTATATTTTCTTATGATGCTGTAAAAGCAGAAGGTAGCGCTGGCAGTACAACAAATTTTGCCTTTTCGGTGCAAAGAGATGCCGCAATCCCAACTGATCAGGCTATAAATTTTCAATATTCGGTAACGGCAGGAAGTACAAATCCTGCTCAGGCAAATGATTTTGACGGGGCAGCATTTCCGGTAAATATAACTGGAACAATCCCGGCGGGACAATCATCAGTTATAATTACTATTCCGGTAGCACATGATACTGATCTTGAGCCTAATGAGAGTTTTGTTGTAACCATTACTCCTGAATCGGGCATTTTAACCGGAACTCAAACCGCAAACGGAACCATTCAAAACGATGATAATGTTGTTTCTCTTGAATTTACGCAGTCGTCTATTGCTGAAGGACAGAACGCAAACCTGAGAGCTAGGATCTTAAATGCTTTGCCCGTAGATGTAATAGTTACCGTAAATACCTTAACAGGTACAGCAACAACAGGCACTGATTACTCAATGAGCTCTTCGTTGCCAATAACGTTAACAATCCCTGCCGGTTCATTAACCAGTAACCTGGTAAGCTTAACTTCTATTGATGACGGAACTTATGAGGGTAATTTACCAGAAACTGTTGTTGCTGCAATTACTGCCGTTACACAAGGGGGAGTTGCAGCCGGAGCAAATGGTGTACTGATTATTACCGATGCACAAACCGCTCCGGTGGTATCTGTGAATGCATCCTCCATGCAAATCAATGAAAACCCTGTTGGAGCTTCTACCATTACAGTTTCCCTTTCAAATAAATCTTTTGAGGATGTTGTTGTTGATATGTCTGTTGGGTTAAATGGAACTGCCAATATTGATGACGATTACACTCGCACAGGGGGCACGTTTGTGACAATTCCGGCTGGAAGTACTTCGGCAACTTATAGCGTAATAACAGCCATTAATGATGCGATTTATGAAGGCACGGTAAATGAGTTCTTAGATGTAAGTATTGTTAACGTGCGCGGAGGAGGAGCTACAATTAATGCTGCTCAAAGTAGTTTTAATATTGAAATTGTTGATTTTCAAACTATCCCAATTATAAGTATTGGTGCTGCAGCTGACGTGGTTGAAGGCCCGACAGGAGAAGTTAAGTACCTCAATTATCCTGTCTATATGACCAGGATGAGCTCGCAGGATATTGTATTGCAATACTCATTTGATGGAGCAAGTTCGGCTATTGGAGGAACGGCAATTGCTAATGATTACAATAATGCAGTTACAGAATTATTGATTCCTGCATTTTCACCATTTGCAGGTGGACAACCGGTAACATATATACAAGTGCCCGTAAATGGAGATAATATTAGTGAGCTGCCGACGATAGAAACGGTAATTATAACCTTGCAAAACGGGGCGGGATACCAGGTTGCGACAGCGCCAAATAACCGCGCCACAGGTGAAATTATTGATGATGATGAAATTCCTACTGTTAGTCTTTTTATTGATTTCAATATTATTAGAGAGCCTGGAATAGGTGGACCTAATACAGCTAAATTAAGAGCCAAACTGGATAACCCGGATATCGTTTCTTCACAGGACATCACTGTTCAGCTAAATTTATCAGCAGGGGTGGCCCAAAACGGGTTAGATTATAATTCGATTTCATTGCCTTATACTTTTACAATACCTGCCGGAGCTATTGAAAGCACTAACACATTGAACATTGATGCTAAAGGAGATTTGACGTATGAGGGCAGTAACGAGCAATTTTCTGCCAGTTTATCAAATATAAGTTCAAATGCTCAATTGGGCGTAACGGAATATATTTTAAGAATTAATGAAATTGACCCTCCCCCGGTATTCAGCATAAATTCAGTGTCGGCAGTAGAAGGAAATAATGGAACCACCACATTAACTTTCACTGTGACTAAAACAGGTGCAACCGACCTTATTGCCACAATTGACTATTTTACATCAAATGGAACGGCGACCACCGCAGACAATGATTACATAAATGTTCCTGTACAAAAACTCACATTTGCACCAACTGAAACAACTAAAACTATTTCAGTAATAATCAATACTGACACCAAATTTGAGCTCGATGAAACGCTAACTGTTACGTTGCAATCACCATTAAATGCCACGATGAACAGTGCCGCAAGGATTGGTACGGGCACAATTATAAACGACGATAGTCTTCCTGTTTTCTCTATTAATAACATGGTGGTTAATGAAAACCAGGGAACTGCAACCTTAACAATTACCAAAACCGGATCTTCTTATGCTAACTCAACCGTTACCTATGAGACAGCTGCCGGATCTGCTGGTAGTCCGGTTGATTTTATAGCTGTAGGAAAAACAATATTGACTTTTTTACCTACTGAATTTGTAAAAACAATTAACATCACCATCAGCAATGACGATATAATTGAAAATAGCGAAACGTTTTCAGTTCTTTTAACCGCTCCAACAGGTGGAACAATTGACGCAACCGCAGGAACCGGAGTGGTTACCTTAATTGATGATGATGGTTCCTTGTTTTTTATTGTTGGTGTTTCGGTTAATGAATCTGCAGGAACAATAACTTACCAGGTTGGTAAAACAGGAAATATAGCATCATCTGTTAATTATACTATTGCCAATGGTACTGCCACTTTGGGAAGTGATTTTACAGTAAGTCCAACTTCCGGAACGTTAAATTTTGACGTTTTGGATAACTATAAAGACATCACCGTCACAATTAATGAGGATAATATATATGAAGGTGACGAGGATTTCACTGTCACGTTAAGTAACCCGACAAATGGAACAACAATCCTTGCAGGATTTGACGTAGGAAGTCAAATTATTGCAGACAATGATGCCTTACCAATTATTAGTTTCTCCCAAAATTCGCCTTCGATTACAGAAGGAAACTGTACTAATGTAGTATTAAATGTCCAGATCGAACTTGATAATACAAGTGCACAAACGATATCAGTAGACTATAATACCGCAAATGGAACAGCCGTTTCAGGTAGTGATTATACAAGTGCTTCAGGCACCATTACATTTAATCCCGGAGAAACTCAAAAGAATATTCAGCTGACCATACTTCCTGCCGATGTATCAGATGCAGCTAATGAAACATTTACTTTAAATCTTTCAAATCCAACTAATGCTACTATTGCTACTGTTTCGAATAGTATAACAATAATAAAATCAGAACCATTAGTGCAAACACTTGTTTCACAGACCGATCCATTGTGTTTTGGCGCAGTAAATGGACTAATAACCGTTACTGCTTCAGGAGGAACACCCCCTTATCAATTTACATTGAATGGAGGAACACCCCAATCCGTAGGAAACTTCACTAATCTTGTGAGTGGAAATTATCAGGTAGCAATAACAGATGCAGAAGATTGTGTAGAATCGGTAGATTATCTCTTAACTGATCCGGCAGACATTACAGTAAATGCTACTGCGTTAACGATTTTGTGTAATGCTGATAAATCAACTATCACCATAACAGCATCCGGTGGAACCGGAGATTTATCTTATTCATTAGATGGAAGCTTGTATCAATCATCAAACGTCTTCGCAAATGTTGATGCCGGATCTCATACAGTATATGTTAAAGATGATAATGACTGTGTAAAACAGGAAACGTTAACTATTGCACTGCCAACGGTTATAACTGCAAGTATTGCTTCGGGAGCGATTAATTGTTATAACGGAACTACAAATTTAACCATAACAGCATCCGGAGGAACCGGGACCCTCCAATACTCTATAAACGGAATTGATTTTCAGGCTAGTAACGTGTTTAATGTACCTGCTGGAACATATCAGGCTACAGTCAGAGATGCGAATGGCTGTACTGTTGTTTCATCCTCTTTAATAATTGATCAACCGGTTGAGTTACTAGTATCAATTGCTAATGCACCAATTACTTGTTTTGGTGTTCCTACTGTGCTTACAGCTACTGCGTCAGGTGGAACAGGTGCATTAGAGTATTCTTTGGATGGAACTACATTTCAAGCTTCTAATGCATTTAATGTAAGTCCTGGGACATATTCAGTGACAGTAAGGGATCAGTTAGGTTGTGTTAATACATCTAATTCTTTTACGATTACTGGTCCGCAGGAATTAACCATCAGCCCATCCTCAACAACTGATGTCACATGTTTTAATGGGAATGATGGGGCTATTAGTTTAGATGTAGCAGGAGGAACACCTCCGTACACTTACTCAT
This sequence comes from Solitalea canadensis DSM 3403, assembly GCF_000242635.2. Lineage (NCBI taxonomy): Bacteria > Pseudomonadati > Bacteroidota > Sphingobacteriia > Sphingobacteriales > Sphingobacteriaceae > Solitalea > Solitalea canadensis. Next base: position 2,797,817 of record NC_017770.1, on the reverse strand, counting down.
GGTCTAACGGAGCCATAACTCAAGATATTAATAATTTATCAGCCCAATCTTATACAGTTCAGGTAAAAGATGCTAATAATTGTACGATAACCGGAACGTATACCATTACAGAACCTAATGCTGTTCCTACTGCAACATTCACAGTTATACAACCAACTTGTTTAGTTTCAACCGGAACAATAACGATCCTTACGCCATTATTGCAAGAATATTCATTAGATGGAGGAACTTATCAATCCTTGGGAGCATTTACTGGAGTTGCATCCGGATCGCACACATTAACCGTTCGCAATGCTGCAGGGTGTGAATCACAGACAGTGTTTGTAACGATTGATCCTCCTTTAGCATCTCCTGCACAACCACAAGCAACGATAACTCATCCAACGTGCGTAGTTTCAACCGGTATTATTACAATATCCGACCCGGTCGGTATTGGAATTAGTTATTCATTGGATGGGGGAAGTTTTCAATCATCAACAATATTTAATAATGTTTTACCCGGCAATCACACAGTTGTTGCCGAAAATTTAATAGGCTGTCAATCTACGGCATCAGCATTTGTAATTAATGCAGCGCCTAATACACCTGCTACACCAACAGCAAGTACCGTCCAACCAACTTGTTTAGTTGCTACCGGAAGCATTTCAGTCAGCACTCCAACAGGAACAGGCTTGGAATATTCGATTGACGGCACCAATTATCAGACTTCCACGGATTTTACAGGGCTTGCACCAGATACCTATAATCTGACGGTAAGAAATGCGGCAGGTTGCGAGTCGACAGCTTTGGTGGTGACGATTAATGCAGCACCTAATACTCCTGCTACACCAACAGCAAGTACCGTTCAACCAACATGCATAGCTCCAACCGGAAGCATTTCAGTGATCACTCCAACAGGAACAGGCTTGGAATATTCGATTGACGGCACTAATTTTCAGGCTTCCGCTGACTTTACGGGGTTAACGCCAAATACCTATAACCTGACGGTTCGCAATGCCGATGGTTGCGAGTCGACAGCTTTGGTGGTGACGATTAATGCAGCACCAGCAACACCAGCTACACCAACAGCAAGTACCGTCCAACCAACTTGTTTAGTTGCTACCGGAAGCATTTCAGTCAGCACTCCAACAGGAACAGGCTTGGAATATTCGATTGACGGCAATTATCAGGCTTCCACGGATTTTACAGGGCTTGCACCAGATACCTATAATCTGACCGTAAGAAACGCAGCAGGTTGCGAATCGACTGCACTTTCAATTACCATTAATGCAGCACCAGCCACACCAGCCACACCAACAGCAAGTACTGTTCAACCGACATGTCTAGCACCAACCGGAAGCATTTCAGTGACCACTCCAACGGGAGCAGGCCTGGAATATTCGATTGATGGCACCAATTACCAGGCTTCCGCTGACTTTACAGGACTGGCGCCTGATACCTATAACCTGACAGTTCGCAATGCGGATGGTTGCGAGTCGACAGCTTTGGTGGTGACGATTAATGCAGCACCTAATACTCCTGCTACACCAACCGCAAGCACCGTTCAACCGACATGTACAGCTCCAACCGGAAGCATTTCGGTCAGTACTCCAACAGGAGCAGGCCTGGAATACTCGATTGATGGCACCAATTACCAGGCTTCCACTGACTTTACAGGGTTAACGCCAAATACCTATAACCTGACCGTTCGCAATGCCGATGGTTGCGAGTCGACCGCTTTAGCAGTGACGATTAATGCAGCACCTAATACTCCTGCTACACCAACCGCAAGCACTGTTCAGCCAACATGTCTAGCTCCAACCGGAAGCATTTCGGTGACCACTCCAACAGGAACAGGCTTGGAATATTCGATTGATGGTACCAATTACCAGGCTTCCACTGACTTTACAGGGTTAACGCCAAATACTTATAGCCTAACGATAAGAAACGCGGATGGCTGCGTGTCAACCGCTTTGGTTGTAACGATTAATGCCGCGCCAGTAGCTGCAACACTTACCGAAACTCACAACAGCCCAAGCTGTGGAAACGCTAATGGTAGCATTACGGTCACTGTAACCGGAGGCACGGCACCGTTTACGTACAGCTGGGATTCGGGTGAAGGTACCAAAGACCTGACCAATAAAGCTTCAGGCACCTATACGTTAACAGTAACCGATGGGGGTAACTGTCAGCAGACCTTAACCGTGGTACTGAGCGATCAGAACGGTCCAACCGTCACAGTCGATAATCAGAGTAATGTGATGTGTAACGCAGGAACAACAGGGGCGGTGAATGTAACCACCAGCGGCGCAGCTCCGTTAAGTTACAGCTGGACGGGACCGAACGGTTTCACTGCTACAACTGAGGATTTGAGCAATCTTGCAGCAGGGGTATACAGCCTGGAAGTAAAAGATGTCAATAATTGTACAGCCGGATTAACGGTGACCATTACCGAACCACTGGCCATTGCCACACCAACAGCAAGTACCGTTCAACCGACTTGTCTAGCTCCAACCGGAAGCATTTCAGTGACCGCACCAACGGGAGCAGGCTTGGAATACTCGATTGATGGAGTTAATTACCAGGCTTCAACGGACTTTACAGGGTTAACGCCAAATAGCTATAACCTGACGGTTCGCAACGCAGCAGGTTGCGAGTCGACAGCTTTAGTGGTGACGATTAATGCAGCACCTAATACTCCAGCCACGCCAACAGCAAGCACTGTTCAGCCAACATGTCTAGCTCCAACCGGAAGCATTTCAGTGACCACTCCAACAGGAGCAGGGCTGGAATATTCGATCGATGGTACCAATTACCAGGCTTCAACGGACTTTACAGGGCTAGCACCGGATACCTATAATCTTACGATAAGAAATGCCGATGGTTGCGAGTCAAGCGCTTTAGTGGTGACGATTAATACCGCACCAGCCACACCTGCCACGCCAACAGCAAGCACTGTTCAGCCAACATGTCTAGCTCCAACCGGAAGCATTTCAGTGACCACTCCAACAGGAGCCGGCTTGGAATATTCGATCGATGGTACCAATTACCAGGCTTCCGCTGACTTTACAGGACTGGCACCTGATACCTATAACCTGACGGTAAGAAATGCCGCTGGTTGCGAGTCGACAGCTTTGGTGGTGACGATTAATGCAGCACCAGCAACACCAGCTACGCCAACAGCAAGTACCGTTCAACCAACATGCATAGCTCCAACCGGAAGCATTTCAGTGACCACTCCAACAGGAACAGGCTTGGAATATTCGATTGACGGCACTAATTTTCAGGCTTCAACGGACTTTACAGGGCTAGCACCGGATACCTATAATCTTACGATAAGAAATGCTGATGGTTGCGTGTCAAGTGCTTTAGCGGTGACGATTAATGCCGCACCAAATACTCCTGTTACACCAACCGCAAGCACCGTTCAACCGACATGTACAGCTCCAACCGGAAGCATTTCAGTGACCACTCCAACAGGAGCAGGGCTTGAATATTCGATTGATGGAGTTAATTACCAGGCTTCAACGGACTTTACAGGGTTAACGCCAAATACCTATAACCTGACCGTTCGCAATGCCGATGGTTGCGAGTCGACCGCTTTAGCAGTGACGATTAATGCAGCACCTAATACTCCTGCTACACCAACCGCAAGCACTGTTCAACCAACATGTTTAGCTCCAACCGGAAGCATTTCAGTCAGCACGCCAACAGGAGCCGGCTTGGAATACTCGATTGATGGCACCAATTACCAGGCTTCCACGGACTTTACAGGGCTAGCACCGGATACCTATAGCCTGACGGTTCGCAATGCGGATGGTTGCGAGTCAAGCGCTTTAGTAGTGACGATTAATGCCGCACCAAATACTCCAGCCACGCCAACAGCAAGCACTGTTCAGCCAACATGTCTAGCTCCAACCGGAAGCATTTCAGTGACCACTCCAACAGGAGCAGGCTTGGAATACTCGATTGATGGTACCAATTACCAGGCTTCCACTGACTTTACAGGGTTAACGCCAAATACTTATAGCCTAACGATAAGAAACGCGGATGGCTGCGTGTCAACCGCTTTGGTTGTAACGATTAATGCCGCGCCAGTAGCTGCAACACTTACCGAAACTCACAACAGCCCAAGCTGTGGAAACGCTAATGGTAGCATTACGGTCACTGTAACCGGAGGCACGGCACCGTTTACGTACAGCTGGGATTCGGGTGAAGGTACCAAAGACCTGACCAATAAAGCTTCAGGCACCTATACGTTAACAGTAACCGATGGGGGTAACTGTCAGCAGACCTTAACCGTGGTACTGAGCGATCAGAACGGTCCAACCGTCACAGTCGATAATCAGAGTAATGTGATGTGTAACGCAGGAACAACAGGGGCGGTGAATGTAACCACCAGCGGCGCAGCTCCGTTAAGTTACAGCTGGACGGGACCGAACGGTTTCACTGCTACAACTGAGGATTTGAGCAATCTTGCAGCAGGGGTATACAGCCTGGAAGTAAAAGATGTCAATAATTGTACAGCCGGATTAACGGTGACCATTACCGAACCACTGGCCATTGCCACACCAACAGCAAGTACCGTTCAACCGACTTGTCTAGCTCCAACCGGAAGCATTTCAGTGACCGCACCAACGGGAGCAGGCTTGGAATACTCGATTGATGGAGTTAATTACCAGGCTTCAACGGACTTTACAGGACTGGCACCGGATACCTATAACCTGACCGTTCGCAATGCCGATGGTTGCGAGTCGACCGCTTTAGCAGTGACGATTAATGCAGCACCTAATACTCCTGCTACACCAACCGCAAGCACTGTTCAGCCAACATGTCTAGCTCCAACCGGAAGCATTTCAGTGACCACTCCAACAGGAACAGGCTTGGAATATTCGATTGACGGCACTAATTTTCAGGCTTCAACGGACTTCACAGGACTGGCGCCTGATACCTATAACCTGACGGTTCGCAATGCGGATGGTTGCGAGTCAAGCGCTTTAGTAGTGACGATTAATACAGCACCAAATACTCCAGCCACGCCAACAGCAAGCACTGTTCAGCCAACATGTCTAGCTCCAACCGGAAGCATTTCAGTGACCACTCCAATAGGAGCAGGCTTGGAATACTCGATTGATGGTACCAATTACCAATCTTCCACTGACTTTACAGGGTTAACGCCAAATACTTATAACCTGACTGTGCGCAATGCAGCTGGTTGCGAATCGACTGCACTTTCAGTTATCATTAACGCAGCACCAGCCACACCTGCCACGCCAACAGCAAGCACTGTTCAGCCAACATGTCTAGCTCCAACCGGAAGCATTTCAGTGACCACTCCAACAGGAGCCGGCTTGGAATATTCGATTGACGGAACTAATTTTCAGGCTTCCGCTGACTTTACAGGACTGGCACCTGATACCTATAACCTGACGGTAAGAAATGCCGCTGGTTGCGAGTCGACAGCTTTAGTGGTGACGATTAATGCAGCACCTAATACACCAGCAACGCCAACAGCAACCACTGTTCAACCGACATGTTTAGCTCCAACCGGAAGCATTTCAGTCAGCACGCCAACAGGAGCCGGCTTGGAATACTCGATTGATGGCACCAATTACCAGGCTTCCACAGACTTTACCGGGCTTGCACCTGATACCTATAACCTGACGGTAAGAAATGCTGATGGTTGCGTGTCAACAGCTTTAGTAGTGACGATTAATGCCGCACCAAATACTCCAGCCACGCCAACAGCAAGCACTGTTCAGCCAACATGTCTAGCTCCAACCGGAAGCATTTCAGTGACCACTCCAACGGGAGCCGGCTTGGAATATTCGATTGACGGAACTAATTTTCAGGCTTCCGCTGACTTTACAGGACTGGCACCTGATACCTATAACCTGACGGTAAGAAATGCCGCTGGTTGCGAGTCGACAGCTTTGGTGGTGACGATTAATGCAGCACCAGCAACACCAGCTACGCCAACAGCAACCACTGTTCAACCAACATGCATAGCTCCAACCGGAAGCATTTCAGTGACCACTCCAACAGGAGCCGGCTTGGAATATTCGATCGACGGCACTAATTACCAGGCTTCCGCTGACTTTACAGGACTGGCGCCTGATACCTATAACCTGACGGTAAGAAATGCTGATGGTTGCGTGTCAAGTGCTTTAGCGGTGACGATTAATGCAGCACCAGCAACACCAGCTACGCCAACAGCAAGTACCGTTCAACCAACATGTACAGCTCCAACCGGAAGCATTTCAGTGACCACTCCAACAGGAGCCGGCTTGGAATATTCGATCGACGGAACTAATTTTCAGGCTTCCGCTGACTTTACAGGGCTGGCACCGGATACCTATAACCTGACGGTTCGCAATGCGGATGGTTGCGAGTCAAGCGCTTTAGTAGTGACGATTAATGCCGCACCAAATACTCCAGCCACGCCAACAGCAAGCACTGTTCAGCCAACATGTCTAGCTCCAACCGGAAGCATTTCAGTGACCACTCCAACAGGAGCAGGTTTGGAATACTCGATTGATGGTACCAATTACCAGGCTTCCACTGACTTTACAGGGTTAACGCCAAATACTTATAGCCTAACGATAAGAAACGCGGATGGCTGCGTGTCAACCGCTTTGGTTGTAACGATTAATGCCGCGCCAGTAGCTGCAACACTTACCGAAACTCACAACAGCCCAAGCTGTGGAAACGCTAATGGTAGCATTACGGTCACTGTAACCGGAGGCACGGCACCGTTTACGTACAGCTGGGATTCGGGTGAAGGTACCAAAGACCTGACCAATAAAGCTTCAGGCACCTATACGTTAACAGTAACCGATGGGGGTAACTGTCAGCAGACCTTAACCGTGGTACTGAGCGATCAGAACGGTCCGACCGTCACAGTCGATAATCAGAGTAATGTGATGTGTAACGCAGGAACAACAGGGGCGGTGAATGTAACCACCAGCGGCGCAGCTCCGTTAAGTTACAGCTGGACGGGACCGAACGGTTTCACTGCTACAACTGAGGATTTGAGCAATCTTGCAGCAGGGGTATACAGCCTGGAAGTAAAAGATGTCAATAATTGTACAGCCGGATTAACGGTGACCATTACCGAACCACTGGCCATTGCCACACCAACAGCAAGTACCGTTCAACCGACTTGTCTAGCTCCAACCGGAAGCATTTCAGTGACCGCACCAACGGGAGCAGGCTTGGAATACTCGATTGATGGAGTTAATTACCAGGCTTCAACGGACTTTACAGGGTTAACGCCAAATAGCTATAACCTGACGGTTCGCAACGCAGCAGGTTGCGAGTCGACAGCTTTAGTGGTGACGATTAATGCAGCACCTAATACTCCTGCTACACCAACCGCAAGCACCGTTCAACCGACATGTACAGCTCCAACCGGAAGCATTTCAGTGACCACTCCAACGGGAGCAGGCCTGGAATATTCGATCGATGGTACCAATTACCAGGCTTCAACGGACTTTACAGGGCTAGCACCGGATACCTATAATCTTACGATAAGAAATGCCGATGGTTGCGAGTCAAGCGCTTTAGTGGTGACGATTAATACCGCACCAAATACACCTGCCACGCCAACAGCGACCACTGTTCAGCCAACATGTCTAGCTCCAACCGGAAGCATTTCAGTGACCACTCCAACAGGAGCAGGCTTGGAATATTCGATTGATGGAGTTAATTACCAGGCTTCAACGGACTTTACAGGACTGGCGCCTGATACCTATAACCTGACAGTTCGCAATGCCGATGGTTGCGAGTCAAGCGCTTTAGTGGTGACGATTAATGCAGCCCCAATAGCAGCAACCCTTACCGAAACTCACAACAGTCCAAGCTGTGGAAACGCTAATGGTAGCATTACCGTCACCGTAACCGGAGGCACGGCACCGTTTACTTATAGCTGGGATTCGGGTGAGAGCACCAAAGACCTGACCAATAAAGCTTCAGGCACCTATACGTTAACAGTAACCGATGGGGGTAACTGTCAGCAGACCTTAACCGTGGTACTGAGCGATCAGAACGGTCCAATCGTTACAGTCGATAATCAAAGCAATGTGATGTGTAACGCGGGAACAACGGGGGCGGTGAATGTAACTACCAACGGAGCAGCTCCGTTAAGTTACAGCTGGACAGGACCGAATGGTTTCACTGCTATTACTGAGGACTTGAGTGATCTTGCTGCAGGGGTATACAGCCTGGAAGTAAAAGATGTCAATAATTGTACAGCCGGATTAGTGGTGACCATTACTCAACCACTGGCCATTGCCACACCAACCGCAAGTACCGTTCAACCAACATGTACAGCTCCAACCGGAAGCATTTCAGTGACCACTCCAACGGGAGCAGGCTTTGAATATTCGATTGATGGTACCAATTACCAGGCTTCCGCTGACTTTACGGGGTTAACGCCAAATACTTATAGCCTGACCGTTCGCAATACGGATGGTTGCGAGTCGACAGCTTTAGCGGTGACGATTAATGCAGCCCCAATAGCCGCAACCCTTACCGAAACTCACAACAGTCCAAGCTGCGGAAACGCTAACGGTAGCATTACCGTCACCGTAACCGGAGGCACAGCACCGTTTACGTACAGCTGGGATTCAGGGGAGAGCACCCAAGACCTGACCAATAAAGCTTCAGGCACTTATATCTTAACAGTAACGGATGGGGGTAACTGCCAGCAGACCTTAACCGTAGTACTGAGCGATCAGAACGGTCCAATCGTCACAGTCGATAATCAGAGTAATGTAGTGTGTAACGCAGGAACAACAGGAGCAGTGAATGTAACTACCAGTGGAGCAGCTCCGTTAAGTTACAGCTGGACGGGACCTAACGGTTTCACTGCTACAACTGAGGATTTGAGCAATCTTGCAGCAGGGGTATACAGCCTGGAAGTAAAAGATGTCAATAATTGTACAGCCGGATTAACGGTGACCATTACCGAACCACTGGCCATTGCCACACCAACCGCAAGCACCGTTCAACCGACATGTACAGCTCCAACCGGAAGCATTTCAGTGACCACTCCAACAGGAACAGGCTTGGAATATTCGATTGACGGCACTAATTTTCAGGCTTCAACGGACTTTACAGGGCTAGCACCGGATACCTATAATCTTACGATAAGAAATGCTGATGGTTGCGTGTCAAGTGCTTTAGCGGTGACGATTAATGCCGCACCAAATACTCCTGCTACACCAACCGCAAGCACCGTTCAACCGACATGTACAGCTCCAACCGGAAGCATTTCAGTGACCACTCCAACAGGAACAGGCTTGGAATATTCGATTGATGGCACCAATTATCAGGCTTCAACGGACTTTACAGGACTGGCGCCTGATACCTATAACCTGACAGTTCGCAATGCCGATGGTTGCGAGTCAAGCGCTTTAGTGGTGACCATTAATGCAGCACCAGAAACACCAGTCACACCAACAGCTTCAACCGTTCAACCAACATGTCTAGCTCCAACCGGAAGCATTTCAGTGACCACTCCAACAGGAGCCGGCTTGGAATACTCGATTGATGGTACCAATTACCAGGCTTCCACTGACTTTACAGGGTTAACGCCAAATACTTATAGCCTGACCGTTCGCAATGCCGATGGTTGTGAATCGACAGCTTTAGCAGTAACGATTAATGCAGCGCCAATAGCAGCAACACTTACCGAAGCCCACAACAGTCCAAGCTGTGGAAACGCTAATGGTAGCATTACCGTAACAGTTACGGGGGGCACAGCACCGTTTACGTACAGCTGGGATTCGGGTGAGAGCACCAAAGACCTGATCAATATAGCTTCAGGCACCTATACATTAACGGTAAACGATGCCGGTAACTGTCAGCAGACCTTAACCGTGGTACTGAGCGATCAGAACGGTCCAATCGTTACAGTCGATAATCAAAGCAATGTGATGTGTAACGCGGGAACAACGGGGGCGGTGAATGTAACTACCAACGGAGCAGCTCCGTTAAGTTACAGCTGGACAGGTCCGAATGGTTTCACTGCTATTACTGAGGATTTGAGTGATCTTGCTGCAGGTGGTTACAACTTGGTGGTAACAGATAGTAAAAATTGTTCAACCAATTTAACCGTAAATATTACTGAGTCCTCACCAATTAATATTCTTGAAACACATACCAACTCAAGTTGTGGAGTTGCTTCAGGAAGTATTGATCTTGATGTTTCTGGTGGAGTTGCGCCATATAGTTTTAGATGGAATACAGGGGAGATTACTCAAAATATTCGTTCAATAAGTGCGGGCATATACTCTGTTGTTGTTACAGATGCCAATAGTTGTAGTCAATCATTAACCGTGAACATTACTGATTTAAATGGTCCTGTTGTAACGGTTAAAAATCAAACAAATCCAAGTTGTAATGGGCAAAATACCGGAGCAATTGAAATATCAGCATCAGGAAATGGATTAACCTATCGATGGACCGGCCCGAATGGTTTTAATTCCGATGTGAAGGATATTAAAGACTTGGTAGCCGGAAACTATGATTTAATAGTAACAGATGCTAATAATTGTATAGCAAGTTTAAGTATTCAAATTTCAGAACCTCAGGTTTTAATCGTTAATGAGACACATATAAATCCAACTTGCGGAAATCCATCTGGAAGCATAAAACTGAATATCAATGGTGGCACTGCTCCTTACAGTTATGTCTGGAGTTCCGGACAAATAACCCAAGATATTGTTTACTTACCTGCAGGAACTTATAGTGTAACCGTTAAAGATGCAAATAATTGCGAAGCAACCATTTCTGTAGGTTTGATTGATCAAGCAGGGCCAACTGCATCAGCTGTTGCTACAAGCATTTGTAATGGATCATCAGATGGAATAATAACCGTAACTGCTAATGGGGGAAAAGCGCCTTTGAGTTATTCACTGAACGGAACCAATTTTCAGGTTTCAAATATTTTTACGGGTTTACCTGCTAATAATTACACTGTCATTGTTAAGGATGCTAATGATTGTCGTACGACTATAAACACTTCTATTAATGAATCGTCTGCTATAGAAACTACAGTGAAAATCACTGCGGCAGGTTGTAAGGGTGAATTTAAAGGTGGTGCAGCAATAACTGTTTCAGGAGGTGTTAGTCCATACGCTTACCTATGGAGCGGTCCAAACGCTTTTTCCTCAACTAATAAGGATATTTCAAATGTTCAGGCGGGTATTTATCAACTTAAAATTACGGATGCTGCATCATGTGAATCGATTGTGGAAGTTAATGTTGTTGAATCTGCTTCGATAGAGGTTAAATCTATTATTATAAACACTTCTTGCAGCGGTATTCCAACGGGACAAATCAACATCGATGTTAGCGGTGGAAGACCTCCTTACAAATTTAGTTGGTCGAATGGAAGTACTTCAGAAGATATTAAAGACCTAAGTGCTGGACTTTATAGCGTAGTTGTAACGGATGCTAACGATTGTGATGCCACCCTACAGGCAATGGTAGGTGTGATAGAACTTCGCCCTAAGGCAAATGATGATCAGTATGCAGGTTTATCGGATATTGCTATCTCCGGAAATGTGGGTATAAATGACGCTGATGTCGATGGTTCTATAGTCCGTAATGATGTGTTGACCAATCCTCAAAATGGAACTGTTAGCTTAAATACCAATGGTGCATTTATTTACCAACCAAAAACCGGTTTCAGTGGCACCGATTTCTTTGAATACTATGCTACTGACGACTGCGGATTGCGAGATACTGCTCGTGTTAATATCACCATCAGTCGCGAGAATTTGCCTCCGGTTGCTAAAGATGATAGTTACACCACCCAAAAGAATGTATCACTTATTGTTCCAACTGTTAATGGCATTCTGGTAAACGATAACGATCCTAATGCAGATCCAATTGTTGCAACAATAGTGCAACAACCTCAACACGGTGATTTGGTATTAAATTCGGATGGATCATTTACCTATGTGCCTGATAAAGATTATGTAGGTCCGGATTCATTTACCTACACCCTATCTGATGGAAGATTAACAAGCAATGTAGCCACAGTAACTATCAATGTGACAGAAATTGTAGTTACTGAAATGGATCTGGCTATTACAAAGACTGTAGAAAATAAATCAGTGGTAATTGATGATGAATTTACTTACACAATTACAGCAGATAATCTTTCTACTATTGATGTGTCGGATGTTTTAGTGAAGGATGAGTTACCGGAAGGATTGGAATACGTTGATGCTTTTGCTTCTAAAGGAACATTAGCGTATGATCCTGCAACCCATACATTAACTTGGCAAATGAGTCAAATGACGGCAGGTGAACGACAACTATTGACGCTGAAAGTAAAGGTGAAACAGATTGGAACCTTTACCAACACAGTAAGTATTTCGGCACCGGGTAAAGATAAGAACCTTAAAAACAATGTCTCATCTGCTCGTAAAACAATATTGGGCTTTGTAATTCCTAACACATTTACGCCTAATGATGACGGTATGAATGATCTGTTTGTTATAAAAGGAATTGAGTCAATGGATAGTGAGTTGCATATATATAACAGATACGGTGATGAAATTTATGTAAAACGAAACTATCAGAATGATTGGAACGGATCGTCTTTACCTTCTGCAACTTATTATTATGTGTTAAAGATCAGGGATGAAAATAATACTATTCAAAGTTTTGCAGGGGCACTTACAATAATTAGGTAATTAAGTAATAATGCTGCTAGTTTCCATGGATTTATACTTACGAACAATAAAGTTTGATCTTTTTTGTTGATATTCATAGGCTGAATTGAGATCTGAAAAATTCTGTTGCTGCCTTTTTTTAATGAAGAACTATCTTTTATTTATTTTATTGTTTCTAAGCTCGTCCGTTGTTGCCCAAAAAGTTGGAGTAGTTTTAAGTGGAGGTGGAGCAAAAGGATTAGCTCATATAGGCTTGTTAAAAGCGTTAGAGGAGAATAACATACCGATCGATTATATAGCTGGAACATCAATGGGAGGAATTGTTGCTTCAATGTATGCGGCAGGTTACTCTCCTTCACAAATAGAATATATTGCAACCAGTGCAGATTTTCAGGATTGGGTAAACGGTCGTTTTAAAAGCGATTATAAACTCTTCTACAAAAATAAGCCCGATAATCCGTCCTTTGTTACTGCGCGAATCGCGGTTGATTCTTCTTTTCAATTTAAGCTTCGTTCCAACCTGATCAATGATATCCCATTAAATTTTGCCCTGCTCGAGTTATTGTCACAAGCATCAGCAAGTGCTAACTATAATTTTGACAGTTTATTTGTGCCTTTTCGTTGTGTAGTTTCTGATGTGTTTTCTCAGGAACCTATCTATTTAAGCAAGGGTAATCTTTCTGATGCTGTACGGGGAACCATGACGGTTCCTTTTGTATATCGTCCAATAAAGATTAACGATAAATACGTGTTTGATGGTGGTGTTTATAATAATTTTCCAGCCGATGTAATGAAGGATGATTTTGATCCGGACATAATGATCGGTTGTAATGTCTCCTCTAAGATCTATAATGATTACCCCAAAGAAATTGATGAACGTTTGATGTCGAGATTTGCAGTTTTTCTGTTTCTTTCAAAATCCGACTCCACAAAATTAGGAAAGAATGGTATATATGTTCAGCCTGATTTAAAGGGTTTTAGCGTAACCAATTTTGAGCCTGTAGAGGCATTAATTAAGCGAGGTTATGAAGCGGCAATGAAAAACATGGATTCTATAAAAGCTCGCATTAAAGGACGGTCTGTTCCTGAAGAGTTGGATTCAAAACGATTGGCCTTTATCCGGAAGAATAAAATAGATTCGATCAGAGAAGTTAGGATAACCGGAGCAAACAGCAAACAAAGGGCTTACATTGAGGATGTGTTAGGAAAACGATCTGGGGCAATAGATATGTTGCAGTTGAAGAAGGGATATTATAAACTCATGGCTGATGATAATTTTGAAACGGTTTATCCTCGTATTGAAAATGACTCTCTTAAAAAAACATACAACTTCGATTTAAATGTTAAGCCCGATAGGAACTTTAAAATAGACCTTGGAGGGAACCTTTCGTCCAGGCCGATTAGTAATTTTTTTCTTGGGTTACAGTACAATTTCGTCAATCGTGAATCCTACACTTTTTGCACAAATTTTTATTCAGGTCGTTTTTATGAATCCATGAATTTAGGTTCACGAATTGATATTGGTGCAAAAACACCAACATTTATTGAGATAAATTATACCTATAACCATTGGGACTATTTTAGAAACTCAGAAATTTTTGTCGAGAATAAGAATGCAGTTCCGCTAAATCAATCGGATAAGTTACTTGCTCTGCGTTTCGGATTTCCTTACAAAGGGAATACCCGATTAGTGTTTGAAGGCGGTTTTTTTCGAAACTTTGATAAATATAGTCCATACAATGATTTTAATGCGTCTGATGTATTGGATCAAACTGTTTTTAATGGACAAAAAATTTCATTTATTCTTGAAAGAAACACCCTAAACCGAAAGCAATACGCTAGCAGTGGTTCCTTAACATTATTGTCACTAAGTTACATCAATGGGAATGAAGATTATGATCCGGGATCGGTTTCAATAGTTCCGGCTTTAAACGGTGAACGTCGTGAATGGCTTGCTTTTCGAGTGACTTCAGATCGGTATTTTTCAATAAGTAAAAACTACTCATTTGGATATGCAGCAGAGGCGTTAATTTCTAATCAGCCCACATTAGCCACTTATAAAGCATCGTTGGTTGAGCAACCGGCAGCGTATCCATTACAAGATTCACGCTCTTTATTCTTGGCGAATTTCAGAGCTTATAATTTCATTAATGTGGGATTGAGGAGTGTTTACACCTTTAAGAGAAATCTTGATTTCAGAGTTGAGGGGTATGGCTTTATTCCTTTCGATCAATTACAAGAGGGTTTCAATCAACAGGCAGCTGTTACCGAACCTAATCAATATTTCAGACTTGCAGCCACCGCTGGAGCAGTATACAGGAGCATTGTTGGCCCCATTGGCTTGAGCGTAAATTATTATGACGATCCACAGAAAAGATGGGGAGTTCTTTTACATTTGGGTTATATATTGTACAATAAAAAATCGCTTGAATGAGAATAGCATTCCTATTTATAGTTTTCGCAGTGCTGCTTGCATTCAATCAGAAAGCTTTTGGTCAGTCAAATCAGAAAAAAAGCATAACTGATTTTAAACTGGTGTCACATGAAAATAATTTAAAGATTGTTGCAACAGATGCAAGTAGTGATGTAACAGACGAAAAAATTGTCGGAGCCTATCCATTTTCAATGAACGGATTAGATGTTCCATTAAAATTTAACAAGGGCGAGGCCATTGTAAAACAAAATTTTTCAGGCTCAACATTTGTATATTTTCATCCAGAAGCCAACTCGCTTATTTCTGTTAGGTTATACTATTTGCTAAAAACAGGCGAATCTTACTGGCCTATCAAAATTCCAATCGCATTATTGTTAATAATCCCTGTTGCGTTTTTCATTATCGGCTACTTCGTTAAAAAGTTGATTTTCCTATTCATAGGAATTGTTCTGGCATTTTTCCTATTTAACACCGGCTTAAGCGTAGGAAGTTATTTTGAGATAATAGGAAATTGGGCGCAGGGGTTGTTTTGATTAGTTCATAGATCATAGTTCATAGATCATAGTCGAGAGTACTAAGTCCTGAGTATTGAATTCAAGCATTTGATTAAATCACTTTTAATAATTTTCAAAAAAAGCTTTATTATAGGATCATAAACGATTAGTTATTGGCTATGGACTATAGTCTATCAACTATGGACTCAGAACTCAAGACTCCCGACTCAGAACTCAAGACTCCCAACCCCTAAAACGGGTACCCAATACCAATTGAGTAATTCATAAACCTGAAACTCGGGTATTGGTTTTTAAAATCTTTATCCCATAAGTGTTTAATAACCCATCGATCACTCTCAAATTGGGGATCGTGGAGTTTTAAGCCGGCATCCAGACGTAGAATGAGGAAACTGAGATCTAAACGGACGCCAAGTCCGGTGCCAATTGCGAGTTCCTTGTAAAAGTTATTAAACTCAAATTGACCTTTCGGGTAAATTCCTTCAAAATCAGAAATATTCCACACATTACCAGCATCTAAAAATGTGGCACCATTTAATTTAAATCCGAAAAAATTGTTGGTAATATTAAAACGATACTCAAGATTCGCTTCAATTTTCATTTCTCCCAATTGTTCCAGGTTCAAACGAACACTATCAGCTCCCGTAGGTTTGAGGTCATTTCTTGGAAATGCTCCAGGACCAACTTGTCTGGCTCTCCAAGCGCGTAATGAGTTCGCCCCTCCTGTACCATAAAGTTTAGAATAGGGCATTGCTGATGAGTTTCCGTAGGCAAACCCAGCCCCAATATTAAATCGGGCAATGAACTGATTTCTATTAAGCAATTTATAATACCTGATTTCTAAATCAGGTTTAGCATATTGATAAAATGGTCTGTTGAAAGTTGTATAATAACCGTCCGTATTTATTTTGGCTCCAGCCAGTTTATAAGTTAAGTAAAGAAGATTGCCTGCAACATCAATATTTCCTTTAAAATAAACGAAACTTCCCCCAAATCTTATTTTATAATCATTTAATAAATAAGTGTATTGAGATCCTAATGCAAAATAGGGTTCATAACGGCTTAATGCAGATAGGTTGCCTGATAAAATATATTGTTCAGCAAGTGCAGAATCTATATGTGAGTTTACAAGTGATATGGTTACTGGTGTTAAATAATGCGATTTTTTAATATTTTCTTTCCATTCATAACTTAAGCTTGTAAAAATGTTTCCGGTTGAGAATTGTTGACGGCCTTCATAGTTATAACCTAATGTGATCCGTGTTTTAGGTAAGGAGTATCTGCTTAAATTAAAGTTGAATGGAGAAAGTAATCGTGGAAATAAAATACTTACACTTGTTTCAACTGTCTTTTCTCTAATTCGGGGTTGTTCCAAACCATTAAAGTTCGTCGGTTGAAATTCAAGACCTCCTTTAAGCTTAAATTCAAAAATCTCACCTCCTCCAAAAAAGTTTTTGTTCATATAAGTTACTCCGGCGTTAGTTCCTAAATAACTTCCGCTTAGTGTAAACTCTCCATTAACGGCTGCACTTCTGCGTTTGGAAGGGATTAGTTCAATGTAGGTGTTTAATTTGGAGCTATCGCCCTCAACGTTCCTAAAATCAAAATTGATAAATTTAAAAAGATTGAGATCACCCAACCTGGTATAGGTTTTCAGATAATCATCATTGTTAAAAAGTGCACCTTTTTTGAAGAAGATCAAGTCAGAAAAACGATGAGGTTTAAAACGGCCTTCTTTATCTAAAAAATAAATGTCATTTTTTCTAATAGTGTCCGGTTCAATTTCCCTTCTTTTTACACCCGGGGTAATTGTTACATAAGTATCATTCATCGTAAATGCCTGATGATGATCTTTGCCTTTTGGATTATTAATAATGGTGATGATATCGACTTGGTGACTAGCTTTTCCACCGCTCTTTCTTACAGAGTCATTAATAAGCGTATCAGCTTTATATCGGATATAAGATTTTTCGAAATCTTTGTATCCATTCATCTTAAAAAGGTTGTTGGCTACTGATACCTCGCGTTCAAGCAAATAATAATCATAGTTTTTACCTGAATCAATTGGCTTTTTGTAATTCTTAGTGTATAAATGAAGTAGAGCAGTGTCGAGTATATTGAAGCTGTAATTACGAATGGTATATACCGGTCCTTGAAATGCTTCGTAGGTTAATTTGATTTTTTTCTTGCCTATCGAATCTATCCGTAAGTGCACTTTGTTATTAAAATAACCTTTATTCAGCAAAAAACGACTCATTTTCTGCATTGCCGAATAGGCTTTTGTACTATCAAAAATGGCAGGTGCTTCCCCAATTTTTTTTGGTTTTGCTTTGTAAGCACCTTTTTTAGTGTTGAAGGTGTTATACATTCCTAACCCAAATTTTTGGCCTAAAAATTTAGCGTTAGCTTTAGGAATAAATGATTTGGCATCTTCTTCCAGTTTTTTGTCAACTCCTTTAACCTCAACTTTATCTATTAGAGATTCAGTAGGTTTTAGGTATCGACTCGGTTTGCAGGATCCCAACAATATTATTGGGATTAAAAATATAAGTATAGTTTTGTTTAAAATTCTCGATGTAAATGATTTCAAAATCACAAATAAGTTTTGTTAAATCTCTCCACAATAAGAAATACCGTGAAGAGCACGGTTTGTTCATTGTAGAAGGTGTTAAAATGGTGAATGAATTACTGGAATCTTCTTTTAAAGTCCACTCAATATTTTCGACTGAAAATTATCTAAAAAACATCACAAATATAAATCCGAATATTGAAAAAGCTGCTATTCATGAGGTATCTGAAAGTGAATTGCAAAAAATAAGTTGCCTTCATACGCCAAATGAAGTATTTGCTTTAGTGCAAACGCCTATTAATAATATTGATAATCAGCAATTTAATGAGAGTCTAACTACTCATTGGTCTATTATGCTTGATGATGTACAGGATCCGGGCAATATGGGAACCATTATTCGTATTGCCGACTGGTTTGGTATTAAAACGCTAATAACCTCCTTAAATTCTGTGGAGGTGTATAACCCGAAAGTAGTTCAATCGACCATGGGTTCTATCTTTCGGATCAATATGATAAGCACAGACCTTGAGAAAGTGTTGAATACCATCAAAGCGCCGGTATACGGAGCATTGTTAGAAGGGGAGAACCTTTACAAAGCAGCGTTTAATCAGCCCGGAATTATTTTGATGGGAAATGAATCAAAAGGAATTTCAGAAAAATTGCGGAAATTTATATCGTATCCATTGTCGATACCCGGATATGGCAAAGCGGAATCATTGAACGTTGGGATTGCAACGGCTATATTCTGTTCAGAAATGCGTAGAAGGGAATAATTGATAGTTAACTTTAGGTTTTAAAAACTAAATGACTTGATTATCAGTGTAGCAAAAAATATTTTAAAAAGATGTGTTGTGTAACAAATTTTAATTCTTAAATTTGCAACCTCGTTGAAATAAGGTCGAGTGGCCGAGAGGCTTAGGCAGAGGTCTGCAAAACCTCGTACAGCGGTTCGAATCCGCTCTCGACCTCAACTTGTTAATCGAAAATGGTTAATGTTAATAGAAGTAAACCATGCTATAATACGATTAACAGAGGTATATAAACTATTAACAATAAAGTTCAGGGAAATCATGGCAGTTACAAGATTAAAAAGAAAAGACAGAAAAAATAAAACTGTTTCACGTTTAGAAGTTCAACATTTGAAATTAGCTACTAACCTAGAGTTAGGTAGCCGTTCAAAAGAAAAGGCTACTAGCCAAGTTGTTAAAAACAGAAACATCATTGCTGAATTAGAAAAAGCAGCAAAGTAATTCTTTTCTTATAAAAGATATTTTAAATCCTGATCATTATTGGTCAGGATTTTTTGTTTTGGGTGGGTGGATAACTCATTGTCGGAAAAGTTGAGAGATTGAATTGTATACTCAAAAATTATTACGCTTAAATTATTTAAATCTCTGGAGGAGAATAGCCTTAGTAGATATACATCAGTTCTAATATCCATAAAAAAAGCTTTAGTCTTGCTTGAACTAAAGCTTTTTGATAAGTTATCTTAAGCGTTATAATCCTTTTTCAAGAATCTTTTTATTGATTTCTTTTACTAATCCCGGGCCTTTATAAATAAATCCGGTGTATATCTGAACAAGAGAAGCTCCTGCATTCAATTTTTCAATTGCATCATCACCTGAGTGAATCCCGCCCACGCCAATAATCGGAAAAGCTTTATTTGATTTTTGTGATAAATAACGGATAACTTCCGTTGAACGGTCTTTTACAGGTTTACCACTTAAACCTCCCATTTGATTAACCAAGTCAGGATTTGACTTTAACCCCTCTCTGGAAATAGTGGTATTCGTTGCAATTACTCCTGCAATCTTAGTTTCAAGAACAATTTCTATAATGTCATCCAGCTGCTCGTTAGTTAAGTCAGGAGCTATTTTTAACAAAATAGGTTTCGATTTTGGTTTGGTTTCGTTTAATGTCTGTAAGCGGAATAAAAGCTTTTTTAGAGGTTCTTTGTCTTGTAAATCGCGCAGCCCTGGAGTATTGGGAGAGCTAACATTTACCACAAAATAATCAACCACATCAAACAACTTTTCAAAACAAATCACAAAATCTTCGTCTGCAACATCATTGGGTGTTACTTTGTTTTTACCAATATTGCCACCGATAATTAATGAGTGATCCTTACGATTTTTCAGTCGCTTTACCATCTCATCAACACCTTCATTGTTAAAACCCATACGGTTAATTAACGCTTCATCGTCAACCAGTCGAAACATTCTGGGTTTGTCATTACCAGGCTGTCCAACCGGTGTTATTGTTCCAACTTCAATGAATCCAAATCCTAAATTGCCCAACTCGTCAAAAAGTTTGGCATCCTTGTCAAAGCCAGCGGCCAATCCTACCGGATTTTTGAATTTAATACCAAAAACTTCACGCGCTAACCTGTTATCTTCTAAACAATAGGTGGCCTTGATCATTTGCTTGGCACCTGGAATTGCCTGAACGTTTTTAATCCAATTAAATACTTTGTGATGAATTACTTCGGGATCGTATTTGAAAAAAAGTGGCTTGATGAGATTATACATGCGACAAAGATAAAAGGATTGACGGATAGATAAAATGATTAAAAATGGTGAGAAGGCTTAATTTTTACTGAATTTGACTCAGGTGATTTACTGTAAATGAAAGTTTTTCAGCTTGATACTTGCAAAAATCCTGATTTTCAAATTGGATTGAGTTATCTTTGCGCCGATGATTGCATTAAATGACATTACGTTTGAATTTGGATCCAGAGCTTTATATGACGAAGCTAATTGGCATATTAAACCTGGAGAGAAAATCGGACTGATTGGGGCCAACGGAACGGGTAAAACAACTTTATTGAAGTTGCTGGTAGGTGATTATACACCGACAAAAGGTATTATTTCAAAATCAAAAGATTTAAAGATCGGTTATTTAAACCAGGATCTTTTATCTGTTCAATCTGATTTCAGCATTTTGCACGTGGCAATGGAGGCATTTGAACGCCAAAATCAGCTGCATGATGAAATTGAAGCATTGCTAAAGAAACTTGAAATAGATTATTCGGATGATTTACTCCATAAATTAAGTGATAAGCAGCATGAGTTTGAGGCTTTAGATGGTTATAATATCCAGTATAAGGCTGAGCAAATTTTAGCAGGTCTTGGATTTAGTGCCGAAGATTCGAAGCGTCCGTTAAAAGAGTTTTCTGGTGGATGGCGCATGCGTGTGATGTTGGCAAAGATTCTTCTTCAAAAACCTGACCTTTTATTGCTGGATGAGCCTACCAACCACTTGGACTTACCATCAATTAAGTGGCTGGAAGGTTACTTAAATAGTTTTGAAGGTGCCTATATTATTGTTTCCCACGATCGCTATTTCCTTGATCGTACTGTTCAGAAAATTGTGGAGTCTAAAGGTGGACAATTAATTCAATATGCTGGTAATTATAGCTTCTATATAGAAGAAAAGGCTTTGCGTGAAGAAATTCAACGTGGTCAGTTTAAAAACCAACAACAGAAGATCAAAGAAGAAGAACGTTTGATTGAACGTTTCCGTGCAAAAGCTTCTAAAGCTAAAATGGCGCAATCGCGTATTAAGGCTTTGGAGAAAATGGAACGGGTTTCGGATGTGGATGATGATAATCCTTCCGTATCATTCCGTTTCTCATTTTCTCGTCCATCTGGTCGTAGCGTTGTACAATTACGTGATATCTCCAAAGAATATCCTGGTTTACAGTTATTGAAAAATACCGATGGTGATATTGAAAAGGGTGATAAAATTGCCCTAATTGGTGCCAACGGTAAGGGTAAGTCGACGTTGTTACGCATTGTTGCTAATTCGGATGTTACCAGTGGTGAGGTGAATAAAGGACATAATGTATTACAATCGTTCTTTGCACAGCACCAGTTAGAATCACTACATCTGGATAATACCATTTTAGAAGAGCTTCAGTCATTTGCTCCCACACGTACAGATACTGAATTACGCTCATTGTTGGGATGTTTCTTATTTACCGGAGATGATGTATTTAAGAAAATCAAAGTATTATCCGGAGGTGAAAAATCGCGTGTTGCATTAGCTAAGGTGTTAACATCTGACGCCAACTTCCTGATTCTGGATGAGCCTACCAACCACTTGGATATTCAATCGGTTAATATTCTTATTCAGGCTTTACAGCAGTATGAAGGAACATTTATTTTGGTTTCTCACGATCGTTATTTAATTGAAAATGTGGCCAATAAAATTTGGTTCATTGAGAATAAAGAGATCAAGGATTATCCTGGTTCCTACCATGAATACGATGAATGGTACGAGAAACGTCAGAAAGAATTAAGTAAAGTTGCTCAAGAACCGAAGAAGGTAGTTGAGCAGCCTAAAATTATGAAGCAGGATAATCGTTCAGAAAATAAAGAGAAATCAAAAGAGCTGAAAAAACTCAATCAAGAGTTGGATAGGCTTGAGTCTGCAGTAGTCGATCTGGAAAATCAGCAGAAAAACTATGAAGGTGAAATGGCTAAAGAAGAAGTGTTTTCGAATGCATCAAAGCTTAAAGAGGTAAATGATGCTTATTTAGCCATAAAATCAAAGCTTGAGAAAACCCAACAAGAATGGGAGAGTCTTGCTGAAAAAATCATGGAATTAGAGGCTTAATAAGTCCTTATCCACTATAAAAAACAGGGAACATTATTTTGATGTTCCCTGTTTTAGTATAAAAAAATCCTGATTTCTTAGGATTAATTAAACCTCAGCTATAGAATACAGTTCGTGTTTTACTATACAAATTACTTGATAACAGCAGTAACGGTACTTCCTAATTGTTTTAGCGACCGAACGTTGGTGGCCATTTTATAACCAATAAATAACATGATTATTATACAAAGCAACAATGCTGAATAATTGTTGAGAAATCTTCTTAAGTGCTTCATCCTCAGGTCTCCTTTCAGCTGCAAAAATCGCAACAAATCTGCAAACAAAAATTGATTATAATCAAGTTATTGTTTGATTAGAAGATTTTAGCTCTAATGCGACTCAGCGTTTCGGGGGTAATATTAAGATAAGAAGCAATAAATTTTAAAGGCGTCCGCTGTATTATCTGAGGTTCATTTTCAATAAGGTAGCGATATTTTTCTTCAGGCGACGAATAATGCAATATTTTGATCCGACGATAAAGTTTCTGAACGTTTGATTGACTAACCAGACGGCTTACCCGCTCAATTTCGGGGTATTTGTCATACAGCTCATGCCATGGCTCACGAGGTACTATCAATAATTGGCAAGCTTCTATCGTTTCTATGCCCACATCCGAAGGAACTTGGTTAAAAAAACTATCAGAATTGCCGAGTGTATCCGGCTCATAACAAATCCATAAGGTAATTTCTTTGTCGGCCATGTGGTAATAACCCCTGGCCAATCCTTTGTTCAAATAATAAAGATACTTTTGAACCTGGCCTTCTTGTAAGAGCATAGTCTTGGGTGGACATTCCTTAAACTCAGCAATCTTCAAAATGGCGTTTCGTGCTTCTACACTTACAGGATAATAATTTGAAAGGTAGTTATTGAGATGAAATAGAGCCATAAATGTTTATTCTGTATGTTATTGAATATACAAAATACTTAGCAATTGACGCTGATTTAACGAAAAGCTAATAAAATAATAAACTATTAAGTAACTGGATTTAATATGCGAGTTAGAAGTTTGTAACATCAACTAAAGCAACTTACTCTCGTATGAAACAAAGATTTACGCTATTTATACTAATTACGCTCCTTACTTTTTCAATAAATACATCTTTTTGTCAATCAGGTGGTTATTTAACTTATGTTGAAGATCTAAAATCTTTGGGATTTTCACTTGATGATAAGCTTGCCCCTTTTTATCATGGAGTGGCTTCAGGAGATCCTTTAAGCGATCGGGTAGTTATCTGGACTCGTGTAACGCCCCCCAAAAGAGAAGCTTCAAACAGTGAATGGAAATTAGCTTTTTCAGTTAGTTGGAAAGTTGCTACGGATACCACTTTTACGGACATTGTACGTAATGGTGATATTGCAACCGATGAAACTAAAGATTTTACCGTTAAAGTTGATGTAATGGGCTTAAAACCTAATACTACCTACTACTATCAGTTTGAAGCATTTGGAAAGAAATCTTTAACTGGTGCCACTCGAACGGCTTATGGCGCCATTGATGAATTGCCTGTAAAACTGGCATTTGCTGATGGAAACAACTACACTACGGGGTATTTTAATGCTTATGGTCGAATTGCAGAAATGAAAGATTTGAATGCAGTGGTGGTGGTGTCGGGTTATATTGATGAAGATGCGGGCACAACCGAAATACGAGCTCACATACCCAAAATAAAAACGGAAACGCTTCAGGATTACCGAAATCGCTATGCTCAGTACCACCTTGATAAGGACTTGATGAAAGCACACGCATCTCATCCGTTCATCGTGGTTTGGGAAAAGCAAAAACAGGAAGTTATTTCTGAAAAATGGAATGATAATAACAAAGCAGCAGAGCAGGCTTTTGTAGAGTGGTTGCCAGTAAGAGTGGCAAAAGGTGAATTTCAACGGAAATTATCTTATGGTAAGATGCTCGAGATGCTGATGATAGAAACTCAAACCACGCAAAATACAGGACTTATTGCTAGCACTAATGCACTACTGGAACAGGATGCTGTATTTCTTGAACAGCCTCATCGTGAATGGTTAACCAATCAATTAAATTATTCAACAGCTAACTGGAAAATTCTTGTTAACCGAAATCTCATGTCTACAATAAATGCTGATTTCGAACCAATTACAAATAAGACTTACGATGTGTGGGATAATCACCTAAAAGATAAAGAAAGTCTGCTTGGCTTTATCCGGTCATTCAGCCTTAAAAATATTGTCATGGTAACCGGTGGTTTTCATAATTCATTAGGAGCGGAGGTTGCTGATGCAGCAAGCAGTTATGATCCTCAGAATGGAAGACTTGCAGCTATTGTGGAAGTTGCAATTCCTTCAATTTCGGCATCTAATTTAATCGATCAAGATAGTAATGCAGGGAGTAGTGCTGAAGCCAAATGTTTAAATAAAGCTGTAAATCCGCATATCAAAACAGCCAATTTTAATGATCATGGATTTGTGATCATGAACTTTACCAAGAAGGAAACAAAGATCAATTGGTATTACATGAAAGAGAATAAGCTTAACGATATAACCAAACTAAAATCGCAAACCGAAATGACCGTGAAAAACGGAGTGTCTATCCTGGAAAAATAACTACAATTACCAAAACCGTTTAAACCGTTATCTGCAGATAACGGTTTTTTTTGTTAGGTTAGAGCAAAATTTCGCACTTAATGAAAATTAAACTTCTATACCTGTTTGCCATCTGTTTTCTTTTTCTGAATTCAACTGCAAGAGCACAAGATTCAAAGCTAAAATATCAGGATTGGGTATACAGACCTAACATTAAAACCGTTCAGTTTGAAAATATTACCAATCAGGATTATGCCACCATTCCCGTGTTCTCTTTGGCGAGTGCAGAGGAATTAGTGTTGCAGTTTGACGATCTTAACGGAAGTACTCAGGATTATTTTTATACGATTGAACATTGTACAGCCGATTGGAAACCAAGTAACCTGTCGACTATAGATTATTTAGATGGTTATACAGAAGATCGTATAATTCAATATAAATATTCATTTAATACGATTCAGCAGTATACTCATTACACGCTTGCTTTTCCGACAAGCACCATGAAACCTACCATTTCTGGTAATTATTTGCTAAAAGTGTACTTGAATAACGACCCGATGGACCTGGTGTTAACTCGTCGTTTTTATGTGCTCAGGCAGTCCGTAAATATTCTTACGGAAGTTAAACGGGGAACCGTAATAAAAGACCGCTCACAAACGCAGAAAGTTAACTTTACCATTCAGCATCCTGCATTGAATGTTTCTAATCCAATGTCTGAGATAAAAACGGTTCTTACACAAAACGATCGTCCTGATAATGCCATGAATAATATGAAACCCACATTTATACGCAATAACGAGTTGGTTTATAATGACATGGATTCGGGTACATTTTTAGGAGGAAGTGAGTTCAGGAATTTTGATACACGCAGTTTACGTTTCTTCTCGCAGCGTATCCAAGACATTGTAAAGGAGAAAAAACAAACGGATGTATATTTATTCCCTGATGATAATTACAGTGCTACTGCATATTCTACAATAGTTGATTTAAACGGTGGATACGCCATCCGAAATCAGGATGGAGGTGGTGATGCTGAAGTTGACGCCGACTATACCAGAACTCATTTCGCATTAAAAGATACCCCACCAACTACTGTGGGTGATTATTATTTGTTTGGTAAACTTACCGATTACCAGATAAAAGACGACTATAAGCTTGCCTTTAATGAAGTAACTCAACGATTGGAAACACAACAATTATTCAAGCAAGGCTATTATGACTTTTGTTATGCATTTGTACCTAAAGGCCAATCTGTAGCAGATGTTTGTCCGGTTGAAGGTTGTCATTTCGAAACGGATAATGCTTACACTATATATGTCTACTTCCGTCCGGTGGGTAAGCGTTATGATGAACTGGTAGGAATAAAACGATTTAATGCAAAGGCGTTTTTCATTATGCGTTGATTTTTTACCCCTAACCCCTAAAGGGGAATTATTACTTGTATAGACCCCTGCCCCTAAAGGGAACCCATCTAACACATTGGGGTTGGGGTGTTCGATAATTATCCTCCACTATTATTAATACTGTCAATAGCTAAGCCTCTCAAGTAGAAATTCTCATACAATGAGAGTTCCCCTTTAGGGGTTAAGGGTGTTCATTTTCCGAAAAACAACACGAAATCTTCTCCATAATTCCCATTGATTTCCCATCTTTGCAGACCAATCAATCCGTAGTATGAATAAATTAAATGCTGAAGACCAGCATAAGCTGGAAGCATTGCGTCAAAAGATCAAAGAAAACTCTCAAAACTCTCTAGGGTATCCTGTTTCAAAGGATTTCGATTACTCAGAATTGTTTGAGTTGTTGAAATATCCGGTAAACAATATAGGAGACCCATTTGCTGATTGCACCTATTCGGTGGATTCGAGAGAGATGGAGCGTGAAGTATTGGAGTTCTTTGCAGAAGTATTTCGTGCGCAGAAGAACGACTGGTGGGGGTATGTAACCAATGGAGGTTCTGAAGGTAATATGTATGGTTTATACATGGCACGTGAGCTTCATCCCAAAGGAATGGTTTATTACTCGGCAGCTACCCATTATAGTGTTCATAAAAATCTTCATTTGCTTGATATGCCTAACATTGTTATCAGGGCACAGAAAAACGGTGAAATTGATTATGAAGATTTAAGCAATACCATTCGAATGAACCGACATATGCCTGTAATTATTATGGCTAACATCGGTACAACAATGACAGAAGCAAAAGACGATATCACGAAGATAAAAGCGATACTGAATGACGCAGCTATTCAAAACTATTACATTCATTGCGATGGTGCCTTGTCTGGAACCATGAGTCCTTTCCTGAATCCGCGACCTGCTTTTGATTTTGCTGATGGTGCAGATAGTATTGCCATAAGCGGACATAAGTTTATAGGTTCTCCAATCCCTTCAGGAGTATTGTTAGTAAAGAAGTCGCACCGTGACCGTATTGGCCGTTCAGTGGCCTATATTGGCAGTTTAGACACAACCATTACCGGTTCAAGAAATGGCCATAGCCCGCTGTTTTTATGGTATGCTATTAAAACACTAGGGTTAGAAGGCTTTAAGAAACGTGTTGATCACAGTCTGTCGGTAGCAGCTTATGCAGAAAACCGCTTAAAATCAATCGGTTTAGATGCATGGAGAAATCAAAACGCTATAACAGTTGTGTTTCCGCAGCCCCACGAAATAGTTCGTAAAAAATGGCAGTTAGCATCAGAAAGAGGACTTTCACATATCATTTGTATGCCAAATGTAACTGAAAGTCAGATTGATGAATTAATCCTTGATATTGAGAAATACAGGGAAGCAGTACTTTCCTGAAATTAAGCAGAGTTTATTACTCTGCTTAATTTTAAACAATCAGGTAACTAAATGCTTACTTTTCTCCTTCCTGATTTTATTTTTTTAGTTTTGTCACAAATGAAAAAAATCACCGCTATAGTAATGAGCATTTTCTTTCTACTAAATGTAGTAGGATTGAGTGTGTACGCTCATTATTGTGGCAATGAATTACAGAGTGCGAGTGTAATGGTTGCGGCAGATAGCTGTTGTGACGATGACGATTCAATCAATGAAACTCAAAGCGATTGTTGCCATAACAAGGTTGAAACGATCAAAATTAAAGATGATTTTCTTTCAATAGCAAAGATTCAACAGGCAAAATTGTTTCCTGTTGAATTATTTTTGTTTGCCTATCATATTACTTTTCAGAATAAGTTAACAGATCTTCATAACCCGATTACCGTTAACTTTAAGGGCTCACCGCCTCGAAATTGCCCCATTATTCTCCTTACCCAAACATTTCTTATTTGATTAATCCCTGTTGACTTTTTTGGTGAAACGTTATTCGTATTCACCCAGGATCGTATTGTCTAACAGATTTTATTTTAATGAAACGCCAATTAGTAATAGTCTTAACACTATCATTTTTAGTTGGGTTTAAGGCGCGTGCCCAGCAGATAACGGGTACCGTTTTTGAACTCAATACCAGTAATAAAGAAGTATTGCTCGAGGGAGCAAGCATATCATGGATAAATACCTCCATAGGGGTAATCTCAAATGCCAAAGGTGAATTTGCAATTAATTCACAGGGTGTAACTGATCGTCGGTTAATTGTTTCATTTGTTGGTTTGAAAACGGACACAATCCTTGTGAATCATCATAAACACCTTAAGATTGTATTAAAATCTAACGGAAAACAACTTGACGAAGTAGTGTTTGCACAGCAACGGGAATCTACCATGGTTTCTGTACAGCCTCGTAAAACAGAAATACTCACATCGAAGGAACTTAAAAAAGCAGCTTGTTGTAATTTGGGAGAAAGCTTTCAAACTAATACAACAGTGGATGTTACCTATAGGGATGGCGTTACCGGAAGCAAAGAATTACAGGTTCTTGGCTTGGCTGGTGCTTATACCCAAATATTGACTGAAAACGCCCCTGTTATTACCGGTTTGGGTACTACATATGGCATATATGGCATTCCGGGTACTCAAATTGATCAAATCCATATTGTTAAAGGGCCGGGTTCAGTTGTATTTGGTCCGGAGTCGATTAGTGGAATGATCAATGTGGAGTTAAAGGATCCGATGCGTGCAGATAAACTGTTTGTTAATGGGTATTTGGATGGTTATGCCCGTGCCGAATTAAATGTTGACAAAACATTTAAACTTAGTAAGGACCTGAGTACCTTATTTTCGTTTCATATCGATCGGTTTAAGTTGAAGATGGATCAGAACGATGACTCATTTCTTGACATGCCCATGTTGCAAAATATTAATGTGTTGAGTAAATGGAAATATGAATCAGGGAGTGGCTGGTTTTCTCAAAATTCTATAAAGTATTTGAATGAAAACAGAGAAGGTGGTCAATCGCATTTTTATAACGATAATACTCAATTCGATCCTTCAATTTACGGACAGCAATTAAAAACTAACAGGTTTGAGTTTTATGGCCGTACAGGTTTTATAGTTCCTTCCGGTAGTTATAAAAGTCTGGGGTTGCAATACTCTTATGTTTTACATGATTTAAGTGGTTTTTATGGCCTACGTTCAAATAATGGACATCAACAAAGCATAAACCTTCGCTTAATCTATAATCAGACAATTGGCAGGCTAAATTCCCTTAATATGGGAGCTAGTTATCGCCTGGATAAGATCAATGAACAATTTGGCAATTTGCAGTTGAACAATGATTTGACTATGCCCGGTGTTTTTGTGGAAAACACCTTCTCAGGAGAGGGCAGTCGTCCATTGTCAATAGTAATTGGAGGACGTGCTGATTGGGCAAATGGAGAACTTGTTTTTACTCCAAGGGGAAATGTGAAATGGTCAGTTGATAAAAACACAGACATGCGTTTTTCAATTGGAACAGGTTTTAAAACAGCAAATGTTTTGGCTGAAAACGCTAATATTAAAGTTAGTAACCGGGAAATTGTAATACAGGGACCTTTAAAGTTTGAAAAAGCACTTAATTATGGTTTCAACATCAATAGAAAATTTGAGATTGATTATAGAAAAGGAAGTATAGGAGTTGATTTGTATAGAACCCAGTTCACCAACAAGATTATTCCTGATTATGATACCGATCCAACTAAGGTGTTTTTTAATAATTTGGATGGCAAATCCTATGCTAACAACATTCAAGTAGAAGCTGCTTATTACATTCTCAAACCTGTAGAGTTGAAAGTGGCATATAAATATCTTGATGTATTTCGTAAAACGGATGGTCAACGAATTGTAGAGCCATTTGTGCCTAAGCATCGTGCTGTGGCTTCATTATTTTATGAGTCGTTCAATCGTAAATGGAATGCCAATTTTACCTGGCAATGGTTTGGCAGCAAAAAAATGCCTTATCTAAATGAAGTATTTCAACCTGAGATTAGTGATTACAATAGCTATTCAAAAACATATTCAACCATAAATCTGCAGCTTACGCGTAATTGGAAAGATTTTGAGCTCTATCTGGGTGCTGAAAATCTCCTTGATTTCCGTCAACAGAATTATATTGTGGGTTCAGCAAATCCGAATACAGGCTTTTTTGATGCTTCCTACATCTGGGGGCCGGTTGAAGGTAGGAGAATGTACGCCGGATTTAGGTATAAAATAGATCGATAATCAACTAGAACAATCTAAACAATTTATAAAGAAGAAAAACAATGAAAAAACTGAAATTTATCTTATCCGCTGTTTTACTGAGTTTTGCTGCTCAATATTCAGTAGCTCAGGAAATCAAAACAGAAATCTTTAAGGTTGGTGGCAACTGCGGAATGTGTGAAAACAGGATTGAAAATGCTGCAAAAAAAATAGATGGTGTACAATCAGCTGAATGGGATGAGGCTACTAAACAGTTGAAAGTAAGCTATACATCGCCTGCAAGTTTGTTGAGTATACAGAAAGCTATTGCTGAGGCTGGACATGATACGGAAGGGACGAAAGCAACGTCGAAAGCATACGATAAGCTGCATGGATGCTGTCAGTATACAAGAGAAGTTACAAGTCAGGAGGCTCCAAAAGGGAAAGTACAAACTGTATTCTTTAAAGTATCAGGTATGACCTGTGCTGATGGATGTGCCAAAGGAATTGAAAAGGCTTTGTATAAACACAAAGGCGTAAAGCAAAGCGAAGTAAATTTTGAGACCGGAGTCGCTAAAGTTGTTTTTGATCAGTCAAAACTTTCGATTGATCAAATGAAAAAAATTATCGAAGATTTTAGTCCGGAAGGAGAATCATCAAAATATCGTGCAGAGGTTGTTGCCAACTAATCAAAAACAAACAAGGCCGATTCTAATGAATCGGCCTTGTTGTTTTATCTGAAATTACACTTTACACGTTAAAACGGAAGTGCATAATATCACCATCTTCAACTATATAAGTTTTTCCTTCTACACCAAGCTTTCCTGCTTCTTTACAGGCATTTTCCGATCCTAAGGTTACAAAGTCATTATACTTAATCACTTCAGCACGGATAAATCCTTTTTCAAAATCAGTGTGAATAACACCTGCAGCTTGAGGAGCCGACATACCCAAAGTGATGGTCCATGCACGAACTTCCTGCACACCGGCAGTAAAATAAGTAGCAAGGTTCAATAATCGGTATGCTGCACGGATCAATTTATTTACACCAGATTCTTCCAAACCTAAGTCAGCCAAAAACAATTGTTTGTCTTCGTAGCTTTCCAGTTCAGCTATTTCCGATTCGATTTTAGCAGAAATTACCAAAACCTCCGCGTTTTCATTTTTTACAGCTTCACGTATAATATCAACATATTTGTTGCCGGTATTTACAGATGCTTCATCAACGTTACAAACGTACATCACTGGTTTTAACGTCAATAAGTGAATATCTTCTAAATGCTCCAGGTCTTTTTCTTCCAACTGTGCAGCACGAGCTGATTGACCGGAAAGTAAAAGATCACGAACTGTTGTTAATACTTCAACCGCTTTTTTGGCATCTTTATCTCCGGTTTTTGCTGATTTTTCAACCTTCTGAAGCTTTTTCTCAACCGATTCAAGATCTTTTAACTGAAGTTCAGTATCTATGATCTCTTTATCGCGGATAGGATCTACTGAGCCATCAACGTGTACAACGTTAGGATCATCAAAACAACGTAATACATGTAAGATTGCATTAGTATTTCTGATATTAGCCAAGAACTGGTTACCCAATCCTTCACCTTTACTCGCACCTTTTACTAAACCTGCAATATCAACAATCTCAACAGTGTTAGGAACAACGCGTTGAGGCTTCACTAATTCAGTTAACTTATTTAAGCGTTCGTCAGGAACGGTAATTACGCCCACATTTGGCTCAATAGTACAAAATGGAAAATTTGCTGCTTGTGCCTTTGCGTTGGAAAGAGAGTTAAATAGAGTAGATTTTCCTACGTTTGGTAGTCCAACAATACCACATTGTAAAGCCATATTCTTTTCTTATGCGTTTTTAAATCAGGCGCAAAGATATGATTTTGCAGTTATGTTAGCAATTGGCTTGTAGTTTTAGCTATTAGCCATTAGCATTGTAGTTACATTCTGCTAATACACATAACCTAACAGCTAATAACTAACAAGCCAATAGTTATAAAAAAAACTTTTGCGCCTTAGCATCTTAGCGGTTAAATTTAGCCATTGTATAAATCGTAACACAACCAAATAATTAAATGATATCAAGAAGAAAATTTATAAAAGGAACGGGCCTTGCGGCTATTTCTTCAACCGTAGTAATTGAAGCATTAGCTAAAACTTCGGTTAATGGCATGGCAAAAAAGCCAATTGTCATTTCTACATGGGATTTCGGACAAGCAGCGAATGCTGCTGCATGGCAGGTTTTGCAAAGTGGTGGAAGAGCATTGGATGCAGTTGAAAAAGGGGTGCATGTTCCCGAAGCAGACCCTAAAAATCAAACCGTTGGATACGGTGGCTTTCCTGATCGCGATGGTAGGGTTACCTTGGATGCATGTATTATGGACGAGCATGGAAATGCAGGTTCTGTAGCAGCTCTTGAACATATTGTACATCCGATATCAGTGGCACGTATGGTAATGGAAAAAACACCACATGTGATGCTGGTAGGTGAAGGAGCTTT
Organism: Solitalea canadensis DSM 3403; assembly: GCF_000242635.2. Lineage (NCBI taxonomy): Bacteria > Pseudomonadati > Bacteroidota > Sphingobacteriia > Sphingobacteriales > Sphingobacteriaceae > Solitalea > Solitalea canadensis. Next base: position 2,764,355 of record NC_017770.1, on the reverse strand, counting down.
GCAGTTTGCTTTGCAAAATGGATTTAGTAAGACAAATCTTCTAACTCCTGAATCTGAAAAGGCATGGAAGGAATGGTTGAAAACTGCCAAGTATGAGCCAATAATGAATATCGAAAATAAAGCGGCTGCACCAAAGAAACTTCCGGGAGGAAAGGATAATCATGATACCATTGGGATGATTGCATTGGATGCAAGTGGCAATCTGTCAGGAGCTTGTACTACCAGTGGTATGGCTTTTAAAATGCATGGACGTGTTGGAGACTCTCCTATTATTGGAGCAGGTATGTTTGTTGATAATGAGATTGGAGGTGCAGCGGCAACCGGAGTGGGAGAAGAGGTGATTAAAATAGTTGGTTCTTTCTTAGTGGTTGAGTTAATGCGTCAGGGCCGGTCTCCGCAGCAAGCCTGTCAAGAAGCTGTAGAACGTATTGCTAAGCGCGACCCTAAAAAGGCTGAGGAAGTACAAATTGGTTTTATTGCCTTGAATAAACAAGGTGAATACGGCGCTTACTGCCTGCAACCAGGCTTTACCTATTCAGTTCGTTCAGCTGATGAAGATCTGGTGATAAAAGGAAAAAGTTTGTTTTAAAGCTATATTAACACGCACACAGCCCCAATGTCATTAGGCGATGGGATCTTCATTTGTGTCATGCTGAGGAACGAAGCATCTGTTTCTTTTAAGCAATAGAACTAACAGATCCTTCCTGCGTCAGGATGACAAGTCATGTTATTTTTTTTTCTGACAAGAAAATTATTGACTTAATGCATTCGGGCTTGGGTGCGTTAATATTACGCTAAAAAAACAAAAAATAGTATCAAATGACATTGGTTATAAAAAAATGAATACTTATTCATTATGTGTAAAAATCTTTTATCTTAGCCATAACCAATAAACCCTTTATGAAACAACCTGTAGTTGACAAACGTCAGTCTATATTAAATTCATCATTAGCAATAATTACCGAGCATGGATTCCATGGCTCATCCATGAAAATGATTTCTGAGAAAGCAGGAGTAGCTGCCGGAACCATTTATTTGTATTTCACCAACAAAGAAGAACTTATCAACGAATTATTTCTTGAAATAAGAAGAAGGATCAACGATGTGGTGGTTAATGCCTTTGATGAGGCCTTGGCTTATCGTACCAATTTCTCCAATATCTGGCATTCTTTGTATGATTACTACTTAAATAACGATCAGGTATTTAAATTCATCGAACAGTATTCAAGCTCACCATTTATTGTAGAATCAACAAAACGTAAGGGGGAGAAGATTTTGGCTCCTGTGTATGAAATATTAGGAAAGGGTATTGACCAGGGGTATATAAAACCAATGCACTTAACAGCATTACTATCCCTGTTTTATGGGCCTGTAATAGCGCTGGTGAGGTTTCATCAAACGAATGAGATTAATTTAAATGAAGACGTTCATCTAGACGAAATCATCGAATCTTGCTGGTTAAGCGTGAAGAAATAAGGAACAAAAAAAATGCATGAGGTTGATCATGCATTTTTTTATTTGTAAATATTTTCTGGTTTAGAAAGAAAAATCGTCGTCAACTTTATCGTGTACGCCATTGCTTTCGTAAGCCTCATAACGTTTTTCAACAACATCCTGATTTGATTTGATATAATCAACCACCTCAGTAAGGCCTTCAGCAAATTTTTCGAAATCTTCTTTGTAAAGGAAAATCTTATGCTTTACAAATACGCCATCTTCCATGCGTTTTTTACTCTCGGTAACCGTAATGTAATAATCACCCGCACGAGTCGACTTAACATCGAAAAAATAAGTACGTTTTCCTGCTCTTACTTTTTTTGAGAATACCTCTTCGCGCTCTTTGTTATCAAAATCTCCCATTGTTCGTGTCAATAAGTTTAGCTTGCCGTAAATATAAAGTATAAATTTTCAAAATTCCAAATATTAAAAAAAGAACAAAATTCACAACATGCAATAAATCAATAATTACCAAACATACTTAATGGATTCGTTAATCATATCTAACAGGTTCAAAAAATGTTAAGCTTTTTCTCTTAAAGTTGTATTATTCTGAGATTTCTTCCTCTTCCAACAGTTGCTTTTCGTATAATTCGAAATATTCTCCTTTTTGTTCCAGTAAAGCTTCATGATATCCGCTTTCAATGATCACTCCGTTGTCAATTACAAAGATTTTATCTGCATTTTTTATGGAAGACACCCGGTGACTTATAATTACGCTGGTTTTATTTTCCATAACTTTTCCAAGATTCGATAAAATCTCTTCTTCAGTTTTGGTATCAACCGCCGAAAGACAGTCGTCAAACACCATAATATTAGGTTCCTTGATGATCGCCCTTGCAATTGAAACGCGTTGTTTTTGCCCACCCGATAAGGTAATGCCCCGCTCACCGATGGTTGTTTCAAAACCATGTGGGAATGCCTGAATATTTTCATAAACGGCAGCATTCTTAGCTGCAGCAAAAACCTGCTCTTCAATTACCTTGTTTACGCCAAACCCTATGTTGTTACTAATGGTATCGGAGAAGAGGAATACTTCTTGCGGCACATATCCCATTGCATCACGGAGATGGTGAAGGTCATAATCCTTTATATTTCTATCATCAATTAATATCTCTCCAGCGTTTACATCGTACATTCTGGCTAGTAAATTGGCTATGGTAGACTTTCCGGAACCGGTTCTTCCTATAAAGGCAATAAAATCACCTGACTCAGCCACGAAACTTACATTTTTTAACGCCTGAATACCAGTATCAGGATAAGTGAAACTTACATTTCTGAATTCCACCTTACCTCGTATCGGTTCTTCTTTCAATGTTCCTGATTTAATATCAGGCTCTGTGTGCATAAATTCATTAATGCGTTTTTGAGAAGCTGCCCCTCGCTGAATTAAAGATGTTACCCATCCCAACGACATCATCGGGAAGGTTAGCTGATTGATGTAAACAATGAATTCGGCAATATTTCCAGGGGTAATATTACCATTCTTTACTTCTACTCCACCTATATAAACAGTTAACACAACACTCATTCCAGCTAACAACAATACAGTAGGATAGAAGAATGCCTGAACGCGGGCTAACCCCATCGAACGTTTTTTGTATTCTTCACTCTGAGCTTCAAAATCTTCTCGACTGCGTTGTTCGCGACCATAAGCTTTTAACACCCTTATTCCTGAAAAGGTCTCTTGGGTAAATGTTGAAAGATTAGATAGTTGCTCCTGAATGTTTTCACTTTTTCGGTGTATAATGGAGTTTACATAATAGATAACGATAGCCATTAACGGTAGGGGAAGCAAAGCGAAAATTGTTAATTTCAGGTTAATGCTAGCCATAGTGGTGATTACCATTAGGAATAGCACTACCGTATTAATGGTATACATTATGGCTGGACCTACGTACATCCGTACACGGCTAACGTCTTCGGAAATACGATTCATTAAATCTCCGGTATTATTTCGGCGATAAAATGACAAAGAAAGGTGTTGGTAGTGATTGTAAATGTCGTTTTTCAGATCATATTCAATATAACGTGAAACAACAATAATGGTTTGACGCATAAAAAACAGGAAAATACCTCTAAGGATTGCCATTAGTAATACCGAGGCTCCAAAAATGAGCATGGTCTTACCAAAAATCTGGTAAATACTGTCCTGATTACTAAACCCTGAGAACAGTTTGTATAAGGTAATATTTTCATTTACCAAATCAAACGCCCTACGGATAATTTTTGCCGGAATTACTCCGAAATAATTAGAAATTATGACAAAAACAGCTCCTAAAGCTAATCTGTAACGGTATCTGAATAGGTATTTATTAAGGTATTTTAATTCACCCATGGGTTGGTATTTTGTCTTTTTAGTTATTAGTCAGTTACTTGTGTTTTATTATTGCTTATGAAAAAGTAAGCAGTTGACAGCTTTTTTTGCCGACCGGTCATTGACTACAACAAACTTATATAATTTACCAGTTACTGCGAGGGTAATTTGCTGAAATTTCTGTTACAAGCAACAGATTATCAACAAACGTTAATAACTGTTTTTTTACAACTCTTTTGGAGCAACTTTTGTTTGGCGGAGTTCCAACTTAGAAAAAATAAATTATCCGATAGTTATCGTGATTAACCAATAACTAATTAACAGTTATATAAATGGGTAAAAAATATATAGATTTGCTATTAAGGGTTTTGTTAAGTATACAATTCTAAAAACGTTCTCAAATATGTTAGAAACTAAACAACTTACTCCTGTGGAAACAAGTCCTATTTTTAGCAAAATGGTTGATAATTCGCACAAAAACCTGGTTTTTTGTATGGATAAAGCAACCGGACTAAAAGCTATTATTGCAATTCATGATACAACCCTCGGACCCGCAATCGGAGGCACACGTATGTGGCACTATCGTTCGGAAGCAGATGCATTGGATGATGTACTAAGACTTTCACGAGGAATGACCTATAAATCAGCTATTACAGGTCTGAATTTCGGAGGAGGAAACGCCGTGATTATCGGTGATTATAACCGTGATAAATCAGAAGCGTTGATGAGACGCTTTGGTAAGTTTGTTAACAACCTTAATGGTGAGTTTGTTACTGCGCAGGATGTCGGCACAACGCTAAAAGACATGGAATACATCCGGATGGAAACTCCTCATGTGGTAGGTTTGTCGGAGGCACTTGGCGGCAGTGGGCAAACTGGACCTATTTCAGCTTATGGTGTTTACATGGGTATTAAAGCAAGTGTAAAAGAATTATGGGGAAATGATAGTCTTTCGGGTAAATCTGTAGCTGTTCAAGGTATCGGTAATGTAGGAGAACATCTGGTAAGATTATTAAGAGATGAAGATGCACGTGTGTATATAAGTGATCTTGATGATGACCGACTTACAGCAGTTGCCCGTAAACATGATGCTATTATAGTACCTAATAACCAAATATATGATTTAGACGTTGACATTTATTCTCCTTGTGCTTTGGGCGCTACTGTAAATAATGAAACGCTTAAGCGATTGAAGTGTGCAATTATAGCCGGTTCTGCCAATAACCAATTGCAGGATGAAGAAGTACACGGGCAGTTATTAATGGATATGGGCATATTGTATGCTCCGGATTTCCTGATCAATGCAGGCGGATTGATCAGTGTTTATTCAGAAATTTCCGGCGGTGGAAAAAAACGAGCACTACAACAAGCCGAGAACATTTATAAAGTAACACTAGATATTTTCCGTATGTCTAAACGCGAGCAAATAACTCCCAATCAGGCAGCACTGAAAATAGCTGAAAAAAGAATTGCTGATATCAGATCATTAAAAGCAAACAGCTAGTATAACCCAGAGTTTGAGAATTTGAAGATAAGGAAATGACAATTTCAAGTACATTCTCCCTCCTTCATATTCTCAAATTCACAAATTTTAGTTACCTTTGCGGCCTTATTTTTATAAATTGTTCTTTTAGATGCTAAACAGAAGGCACTTGCGCATTAAAGCATTACAAACATTGTATGCTTTTTACCAGGCAGAAACCAAAGATATTACCGGTTTCGAAAAAAGTTTGCTGCAAAACGTGGCGAGAGTAAATGAGGCTTATTTAACAGTATTAAACCTTACCATTGAAGTTGCCAAGTATGCAGTTATAGATGCACAGGAACGTGCGTCAAAATACATTCCTTCTGAAGAAGATTTGAATGCCAGCACCCGTATCGCTACGAATAAATTGATACAGATGTTGGAAACGTTTCCTACCCTTATTGACGATACCAAAAGACTTAAAATTGAATTTGCAAATGATCAGGAAATAGTACGATCAATATTTAAAGATTTGATTGCCACTCCTGAGTATAAAGCCTATTGTGTAGAGCCGGAGCATGCAATGGCTGCAGAACGTGATATTCTGATCTTTTTTGCGAAAAAAGTGTTACCACAGTCGGTATTATTTGAACAGATGATGGAAGATAAGTTCATTAACTGGCCAATCGATAAAGATTCAGTAATGAGCATGCTGTTAAAAACGCTAAAAGAATTTGGAGAATCAAAACAAAAATTAGCTCCTATTTCGGCAAATTGGCTGGACGATCGTGATTTTATGCTCGATCTGTTTAAGTTTACGATCCGTAATAATGGAGAATACCAGGACTATATTTCTTCAAAAACCAAGAATTGGGACCCTGAACGTATTGCTTTTATGGATACGATTTTAATGAAAATGGCGATCTGTGAGTTGTTGAATTTCAAGGAAATACCTGTTAAAGTTACCATCAACGAGTATATCGATCTTTCAAAAGAATTTAGTACGCCGAAAAGTAAAGTATTTATTAATGGGATACTTGATAAGATTCTGGTAGATTTGAAAGCTGAAAACAAAATTATAAAAACGGGTAGAGGATTAGTAGAATAGGAATCATTAAGTTTTTGTTTAGATTTAAAAATAAACTGAAAAATGAAAAAAAGCCTTTCACTTATGATTAATAAACTCTTTTTAGTTTTAGCTGCATCTGCATTATTAGTAGCATGTAAGAATAATAGTTCTTCATCTGCCAATGCAGCTTCAATGCAGGTAGACTCATCTCAAGTAACTACCATTAAATTTGATGAGGATAAATACGATTTCGGAAAGGTAGCAGCCGGAGAAGTTGTTGAACACGAATTTAAGTTTACCAATACCGGAAAATATCCGTTAATCATCAAAAGTGCTACTGCAAGTTGTGGCTGTACCGTTCCAAGTAAACCTGAAGAACCGGTTATGCCTGGAGCTACTGCAAGTATCAATGTTAAATTTAACAGCGAAGGTCGCCAAGGTTTACAAGAAAAGAATATTACAATTATTGCCAATACTAATCCGTCGGCTTCAAGCCTTAGATTGTTTGGCGAGGTAGAATAAATCAATAATTCCATATTTAGAAATGACAGCTAACGTTCTATTACAAGCAGGCGCAGCAAATAACTGGTCATCAATTGTTATGATGGCATTAATCGCTGTAGTATTTTATTTCTTTATGATCCGTCCTCAAACTAAGAAGATGAAAGATCAGAAGAAATTTATTGAAGAATTGAAGAAAGGTGATAAAGTAGTTACCATCGGAGGTATCTTTGGTAAACTTGTTGAAATTGGTGATACTTACTTTATGATCGAGATTGACCATAATGTTCGTATCAAAGTTCAGAAATCAGCAATTTCTTTAGAAAACTCTAAAGCGTTAAATACTACTGAAGCTACACAATCATAGTTAGTAACGAACTTATTATTTAAGCCATTCTTTTTACAGAGGATGGCTTTTTTCAATTATATTGCATTGGTTAATTAATGTAGCAATTGCACCCAAAAAGTTAGTATGTCGCAAAACGGAAATTCCTGGTTTGAAATAAGTAAGCGTGACCGACGTAAAATAGGCCTGTTTATGTTGTGTTTACTTGTTGCAGTCGCTTTCTGGGTGGTGTCTTCTTTTGCAAACCGATATTCATTTACGGTTAAAACAGAGTTGATATTAACCAATATTCCCGCTGATAAAACGTTAAACGTAAAAAATGTTGAAGTAATAACAATGGATGTGGAAGGCACCGGTTGGCAGCTATTATTTTCTAAGATCGATATATTTAAATCACCCTTAAAGCTTGATATGGCACAAATTAAAGGTGATAATGTGCAACTGATGGAGCATGTAGATTTGCTTAATCACCAGTTGCCTGAAGGATTGAAAATAGTTGGAATCAGTCCTGCCTCTATCAATATTGATTTCTCGAGCCGGATCGTAAAAAAAGTACCTTTGGAGATATTTGCCGATATTACTTTTAAAAAACAATATTTCTATGCTTCAGATTTAATTCTTGACCCAGACAGCGTTACAATTAGTGGTCCGATTGACGAAGTTTCAAAGATTAAATTCATATCAACCCCTAAAATAACATTGCACAATCTGAGTGATAGCATCTCAACGGTGATTAACCTTGCTCCAAAGGGTACGCAAAATGTTAATATAACGCCAACTGCAGTTGGATTAAAAATACCAGTCGAAAAGTTTACTGAAGGTTCAATTGATATTCCATTAACATTAATCAATAACCAGGAACGATTTGATGTAAACCTGCTTCCAGGGAAAATAAAAGTGAAATATTTATGTCCGGTAAGTAAATACCCCTTGATAGACCGTGATATGTTCTATGCGCAGGTCGACCTTTTTCAATGGAAAATACAAAGCAAAAGCCGACTTGATGTTAAGCTGCTTCGTTCACCAGATTTTATTCGAGTTATTAAAATAGAGCCCCAATGGGTTGACTTTTTGGTAAGCAAATAATCTCTAATTTCATCGGTGTAATCAAATTTTAAAAAAAAACTGGGTAATCAAACTGATAATCAATGTAATTGTATGCTTAAGATAGGAATAACAGGAGGTATAGGTAGTGGCAAAAGTACAGTCGTAAAGGTGTTTGAGCAGCTTGGTGTGCCTGTTTTTATTGCTGATGACCAGGCAAAACTATTGATGAATTCAGATGAAAAATTAATTGCCGATATAAAGCAATTCTTTGGCGAAGATGTGTATTCAGCTAAAGGGGAGCTGGACAGAAAGAAACTGGCATCGCTGGTTTTTAATAGCCCTGAGAAGCTTAAGCAATTAAACGGGTTAGTTCATCCTGCCACAATTCGTGCGTTCGACAAATGGTGTAAGAAGTACCAAAACAAGCCATACATACTTAAAGAAGCTGCTATTTTGTTTGAAAGTGGCACCTATAAACAGAATGATCTTAATATTTTGGTAACCGCTCCCGAAGAAATGCGTATTGCGCGTGTAATAAAACGTGATAAAAGTAACGAAGAGCAGGTAAGGAGTCGGATAAAAAATCAGCTGCCGGAAGAAGATAAAATTAAAATGGCCGATTACATGATTGTGAACGATGAACAAACTGCATTAATTCCGCAAATAGTATCTTTACACACTAAATTAGTGATCAATAACTCCACTTTATAGATCGGCTCTCCATTATTTATAACTTAGATTTAAAGAACAAAGTTCTTTAGCACAACATGACAGAAGATTTTTTTAAACTCACTGAAATAGGCCTTTATTGCCAGCGTTATAACTTTTATCTCGATCCTCAAAAAGCGGTAAAAAATGCAGTAATATCTCATGCACATGGCGATCATGCCGTGGCAGGTTCTGAAAACATCTACTGTACCGCCGCAACGCAAGCTGTTATGGAGCTGCGTTATAAGAAAAATGCCGGAAAGTATTTTAACATTGTTTCTTATAATCAACCTTTTAGAATAGGAGAGACAATAATCACTTTTTATCCGGCGGGACATATTTTGGGCTCAGCCCAAATATTGGTTGAAATCGATGGAGCCCGAATTTTATATACTGGTGATTTTAAACTGGAAGAAGATAAAACAGCGGAACCTTTTGAGTTTGTTAAGGCTGATATACTTATTACCGAAACTACCTTTGCATCAAAGGCAACGCAGCATCCAATGGCAATCAATGAGATTCAGAAATTGGGACGGTTTGCCAACAGCAATGTGATTTTTGGGGCATATGCTTTGGGTAAAGCTCAAAGGGTTACTCAGCTCATTAATGAGCATTGTCAAAGCTTTAATGTCTTAGTGCACTATTCCATCGCACCGATTCATAAGTTATATGAGCAGTTTGGGGTAAATTTAGGGAAATGGCAAATTTATGATCGTAGAACCATGAAACACACTTCCAATAATGTCTATGTAGTGCCGCCATTAACTTTTTCGAGTTACAGGCATAGCAGAGATGCTTTCAAAGTGTTTGCTTCAGGATGGGAAAATTTGCAGGATTATTGTGACGAAAAGTTGTTTATTAGTGATCATGCCGATTGGCAACAAATATTAACTTTGGTAAAAGAAACCGAAGCAAAAGAGATCTGGACGTTACATGGTGATGGTGGAGAATTGAAAGAACATTTGCAGACCTCGCATATAGTTAAAATATTGAATGAATAAACCGATTGAAATGAAAGAGGGGGAAGATTATACAATTAACGAAAAAGGATTGTTAGTTTTTACCAGAGAGTATCACCTTAAACGGGGGTATTGCTGTAAAAATTTGTGCCTTAATTGCCCTTGGGATTACGTAACTCGATTAAAAGAAGATAGTCTCTTGAGAAGTAAGGTGAGAAAAAATACAACCGATCATAACTCCGGAGAATAACCCCCTTTGATTGCTCATATCATTTATTAATTAACTCAAGTTGTTAGTTCAATAATGTCCCATCGTGGACAATAGGTTGGTAACAACACCTTGTTTCCTTTAAGCCTATAGCCCTGTTAAGGGCTAACCACTCTATAGGTTTTGCACCTAATGGCGCAACGCTATTTTATATAATTTCCATGCTGCCGATCATTTACTCCGAACGGAATAGTTCTTTCTTAAAATTTCTATCTGCCTGTTTTTTAAATAAATAAGCAATTCACAAGAGCCAGCCATTTGTCTGTCTTAAAAGGTCAGAAGTTAACAGGTATTAAATTTAATTCCACATATGTCTTCTTGTTCAAAATAAAAAGCGTTAAATCAGCCGATTTAACAGCTTTTTGTTTGATTTATTGCTGTTTCTCCAAAAAAAATATTTTCAAGTGCATGTTTATTAATATTTTAATTATACATTGCATAAACACGCATTTAAAATGTTTGAAAATATGCCTTTGAAACACTACAACTTTAATCCATAGTAAGCTTAAAACCATTTATATCTAATCAACTAAACTAATTTTAAAATTTATGAAAAGAAGGTTACTTTTTATTGTATTTACTTTGCTGTTTTCTGCAAGTTTGTGGGCTCAGCAACGATCAATTAAAGGAAAAGTCACTCAGTCGGATGGTCAACCCATTCCAGGGGTTTCAGTGGTTGTAAAAGGAACAACAAATGGAACGCAGACTGATGGCGATGGCACTTATGTGATAAATGTTGAGGAAGGAAAAACACTCCAATTTTCTTCCGTAGGATTCAAGATCAAAGAGGTTACTGTAAAATCAACCAAAGAAATAAATGTACATCTGGAAGAAGATCAGAAGCAATTAGGGGAGGTTGTTGTTACTGCGCTTGGAATTTCCAGGAAAGAACGTTCATTAGGCTATTCTACCCAAAAAGTGAATGGTGAAAACCTGACACTTACTAAGGAGCAGAACGTATTGGGTTCATTAGCAGGTAAAATTAGCGGCGTTCAGGTTGTTGGATCTTCAGGAGCCAGCATGGGAGGAACCCAAAGCATTAAAATACGTGGTATCAACTCAATTAGCGGTAATGACCAGGCTTTAATTGTGGTGGATGGAACACCGATTTCAAACGATAATTTTTCAGGCCGTACCGGACGAGATTATGGAAACATCGGCCAAGACATTAATCCCGAAGATATAGAATCAGTTAACGTACTAAAGGGTCCGGCAGCAAGTGCATTGTATGGTATGCGTGGTCAATATGGGGTAATTATGATTACCACAAAAAAAGGTGCAAAGGATAAAACTAAGATTGACTTTAGTTCTTCATTTGCAGTTGATAAAGCGACCAACTTTATGCCTGTTCAGAATATTTATGGTGGAGGTGCCAGCCAAACTTTCCCGTTAACTAAAAATGGAGAAAAAATGGTGGATACCAAACAAGATATGAGCTGGGGCCCTAAAATGGACGGTACACCTGTTCGTCAATTTTATAGTTTTTATCCTCAAGACCCTGATTATGGTAAGTTAACACCTTTTGTTCCACAACCTAATAACATTCAAGATTATTACAACACTGGAACAACCATCAATAATAACATCTCGGTTACCGGAGGTACTGAAAAACTAAACTTCCGGATGTCCTATAATAATACCAACACTAAAGGTATTGAGCCTAATACCTATTTGCGTAGAAATAACCTGAGTTTAAGTGGTGATGTAAAAGCGAGTGAAAAGATCAGCTTTAATGCAAACCTCAACTTTGCAAATAATAAAGGTCAACGTCCGGGACAAGGTTCCGAAGACGGTTCACGCTATATGAATCAATGGTTTCAACGTTCATTGGACATGAATAAGTTGAGAAACTATAAATATGCAGATGGTACTTACGGACAATGGAGTATTTCAAACTGGGATGATCCTGCCGGAAATAATTATTTAAAAGCACTTTATTGGAACAACCCATTCTTTGCCATGTATGAGAATCCTTCGCACGATTCACGTAACCGCTTTTTTGGTAGTGCAGGGATAGCTTATCAGGTACTTCCAACGTTGAAATTAACAGGAACCGTTAGAGGAGATACTTATACTCAAAACTTTGATAGTCGTACAACTTTAGGTGGTACAGGAACAATTTCCAATTCATTTGCTGTTGCAAAATATGAAAACCGAGAGATGAACTATGAGTTCTTAGCTCATTATAAGAAACAGATTGGCAGTTTTGATATCAGTGCAAATGCCGGAGCAAATCTTTTTACAATTGATTATTCAAGTGTAGCGCAAAGTACTGTAGGTGGTTTAAGTTCCCCTAACTTCTTTAATATTTCAGCTTCAATTGACCGACCATTGATTTCTAATGCATATGCAAAAAAACAAGTAAGAAGCTTTTATGGAACGGCATCAGTTGGATATAAGGATACCTATTTTCTGGATGTTGCCTTACGTAATGATATTTCTTCAGCATTGCCTCAAAACAATAATTCTTATTATTATCCTTCCGTATCATTTAGTACTGTGTTTGGAGATTTATTGAAATGGGAACCCCTTTCATATGGTAAATTTCGGGTAAGTTATGCACAAGCAGGCACAGATATTTCAGCTTATCAGACTTCAAATCCTTTTGCTGTTGACCCTACTTCAGGAACTATGGTTGCATTATCATTACCTAATACTTTTTATTCAGAAGAAATGATGCCAGCCTATGCCAATGCCTTTGAAATTGGTACTGACTTAAAATTCCTGAATAATAGGTTAGGGCTTAATGTTACTTACTATGATCAACAAAATAAAAATCAGGTAATAACACTAAGTGTTCCTTCAGAAAGTGGGTATGTAAATCTCGTAACTAATTCAGGAAATATTAAAAATAAAGGTTTTGAACTTAGCTTAAGTGCCACCCCGGTTAAGGTTAATAAGTTTAGCTGGGATCTATCAGCAAATATTTCAAGAAATAAAAGCCAGATCGTTGAGCTTCATCCGCAGTTTAAAGCCTATACATTAGAAACAAACTCCTATTCTAAAATAGATCAAATATTACTTGCAGAAGAAGGAAAAGCTTTCGGATCATTAATAACCACGGGGATTAAATATGACCCTGCTACTGGTAAAATGTTATTAGATGCCAATAATCTTCCTGTTTTTGAAGCAAATCAAAATTTTGGGAGTATGACACCTGATTTTACAGGTGGTTTCCAGAATACATTCAGTTATCGAAACTTTACTTTGGCCGCTTCAATTGATTTTCAAGGTGGAGGACAATTTTTTAGCCGTACTAAATTATTGGCCGCTAAAACTGGTTTAGCAGTAGAAACAGCAGCTATAAATGAAAATGGCAAAAATGTTCGTGATCCATTGGCAGAAGGTGGAGGTGTAAAAGTAAATGGTATTTCTGCAGCCACAGGGCAAGAAGTTACGGCTTTTGTTGATGCTCAAAAATACTATACAGCCATTGGTACAAAGGCTTACAATTTATTCCTTTATGATGCTTCTTATATTAAGTTAAGAGAGGTTCGTTTGGGCTATACTTTTTATAAGAGAGAATACACGAAGTTGCCAGCAAGTTCAGTAAATCTTGCATTTACCATTCGTAATCCAATGATGATTTGGCAAAAAGCGCCTAAAGGCCTTGATCCTTCAGAATTATCAAGTGGAAGTTCGGGCCTTAGCTGGAATGAATCAGGAGAATTGCAATCGGTTCGTTCATTTGGCTTAAATCTTAATGTATCATTCTAAAAATCGACTGTCAACAATGAAAAAATATAAAATAGCGAAAATCGCCATTGCTTTCACGAGTTTGTTAATTGCAACAAGCTGTACAAAGTTTGATGATGATATTAATGTGAGCCCGAATAAACCGTTGGTGGCTTATAATTCCGATTTGTTTACCTATGCAATGCGTTATGTTTCAAATACTTCAGAAGCAACGCAAGGGGCTTTATATGTTCAGCAATTGGCTGAAACGCAGTATACAGATGCATCACGATACACGAATGTTGCGTTTGATTGGTCTGTATTTTATGCTAACCCTTTAATGAATCTTCAATACATCATTAGTCAACCCATCAATCCATTAACAGAAGCAACAGAGGGCTCAGCCAATAACCAAAAGGCTGTAGCGCGTATTTTAAGAGCTTATTTTTATTGGCATCTTACAGATAGATGGGGAGATATTCCATATGCACAAGCTTTGCAAGGTTCTGCCAATTTTGCCCCGGTTTATACTAGTCAAAAAGATGTGTATTATGATTTGATGAAAGAGCTGAAAGAGGCTGCTGCTCAAATTGATGGCGGAAAAGGTGTTAAAACAGATTTCTTGTATAATAAAAACATGAGCAAATGGAAGAAATTGGCCAATACAATGCGTGCTTTAATGGCACTTCGTATTTCAAAAGTTGATCAAACAAAAGCTCAGACAGAATTCAATGATGCTATAACGAGTGGTGTTTTTGCTTCAAATGCAGATAACTTTGTTTATCCCCACCTGGAAGAAACAGCTAATCAGAACTTCTGGTTTTCGGCATTAAGTAAAGACGCTTGTGCCCCTAGTGCAACATTAGTTGATTATTTGATTTCAACCAATGATCCTCGCTTAACAACATTTGCTAACAAGAATAAGCTAACTCCTGCAGTTTATGCGGGGATGCCATATGGATTAATGAACGATGAAGCTTCTCAGATTCCATCTAAAAATATTTCAACAGTAGGGGATAAGTTACGCCAGAAAACCAGCTCTACTCAGCTAATTACCTATGCTCAATTGTTGTTTGCCAAAGCTGAAGCTGCTAAAGCTGGAATTATTTCAGGTGGTGATGCGGAGGCGCAAGCAAATTATAACCTGGCTATTGAGAATTCGTTGATTCAATGGAATGGAGATAATACAGGATTGACAACCTTCTTGGCCGATCCGGCGGTTGCTTATGATAGTAATAATGCCATTAAACTGATTGCTTATCAGCGTTGGGTGCATTTATACATGAATGGTTATGAAGCTTGGGCCGAATGGAGAAGAACGGGTTATCCTCAACTTACTGCGGCATCCGGAACGGCAGGAATTCCTACACGACAGGCTTATCCGTCGAGTGAGTTTACCCTGAACCGACAAAACTATGATAAAGCCAAAGAGGCTTTAGGAGGAAAGGACGATCTTTATGGTCGGGTTTGGTGGAATAAACAGAATTAGCATCAACCAAAAAATTAATGCTTTTAATAAAGTTTTTATACAAAGCAACAACATTATTTGTTGTTGCTTTGTATATTTGCGTATTATCAGCAAAGAATTATGGAAATAGAAAAAGAAATAGTTCAAAGTAAATTTGAAAATAGCTACCAGAAGGCAATCATAAACATCGTTTTTACGCAAAGTTGGTTGATGTCAAATATGCGCCAGATTCTTGAGCCATATGATATTACCCCTCAGCAATTTAACGTTTTACGAATTTTAAGAGGCCAATATCCAAAACCCGCTACATTAAACCTGGTTAAAGAGCGCATTATAGACAAGATGTCGGATGTTTCCAGAATCGTAGACCGATTAGTAAAAAAAGACATTATTGAGCGCAAAGTTTGTAAAAGCGACAGAAGAGCGGTTGATCTTTTAATTACTCAGAAAGGCCTGGATCTGTTGTCTAATATCACCATTGAAAAAATGCAAGGTTTTGTAGGTAATAATCTTACCGACAACGAACTTGAAAAATTAAACGAGCTTTTAGATAAATTAAGAGGATAGTTTTTTAGTCTAGAGTCATTAGTCCAGAGTCCTTAGTCTTTAGTTTTAGTTCTGAGTCATTAGCTTTTAGCTTTTTCGAAATCAAAACCGACTCAAGACTCAGTACTCAAGACTCCAAACTATTAATTGAGTTTAGAGTCATTAGCTTTTAGTTGTTAGCTTTTCAAGATCAAAACGACTCAAGACCCAGTATTCACGACTCACGACTCACGACTCAAGACTCAAGACTCAGTACTCAAGACTAATGCACATGTCCATGACTATCTTGCAAGAAGAAGATGGTAATAGCAATACCCGCTCCCAGGAAAATTGCAATTGTTTTGTACAGATTGAATTTGTGATCTTCACTTGCTTCAAACAAGATGGTGGTTGAGATATGCAGGAAAATACCGATTACAATCGCCATGATATAATCAAAATACTGCGATAACGCACCGGATGCATTGGGTCCTAAGTTCTGGCTTAAAATAAAGCCCGCTGGCGACATTAAAGCAAACAAGGCAAGCATCATGATGGTGGTTGATTTGCTGATGTTACTTTGCAGCAAAATGCTTCCTAATGCAAAGGCCGCTGGAATATGGTGAATAGCAATACCAAACAATAACTCATTTTGAGCTTCTGAACTGGCTAAAGGTAAAGCCTCAAGAAATGCATGCAAACATAAGCTTATCATTAAGCCAAATGGGAAGGCTGCGCCATGTTCATGGTGATGAACATGAATATGCCCGTGTTCAACTCCTTCCGAAAACTGCTCTAAAATTATTTGAAAAGCAAATCCTACTAAAACAAACACACCAACCATCGGGTTATGCGAGCTATAAACTTCGGGCATTAAGTGTAGCGCACAAATAGCAAACAGGTAAGCACCACTAAACGATAAAATAAGTTTCAGGTTTTTTGTGCTGCTTTTGGTCACAAAAAATACTGCCATTCCACCAAGGAATGCACTTCCAAATAAAATAAGACTCTTAATTAACTCCATCTAAGGGTAAAATATTTTTTCGTATTTGTGAAACTCCCCAGCCGATAAACGCTCCTAATAACCCTCCACAAGTAACATCAAAAGGATAGTGTACGCCAACATATACTTGTGCAAAGCAAATAATGACAGCCCAGGCTAAAGCTGCAGGCAGCACCCATTTCCAGCGTTGGTAGAAAGTTCCAATCAAGAACAGAGCAATAGCAAAATGGTTTGCCGCATGTGAAGAAACAAAGCTAAATCCTGAACCGCAACGAGCAATTCTTAACTTAACTAAACCCAATAAAGCCGGATCGTTACATGGTCGAAGGCGCTGAAAATGCTGTTTTATTATACTCGCGCTTGTAAAATCGGCGATGCCAAAAGCAACCAGTAAAAATAAGATGAGGTATAGCCCTTTAAGCTTATATTCTTTGATAAAAAATACGATGAGGAACGCATATAAAGGTGCCCAGAAATATTGATTTCGCATTAACGGCATTAACCAATCAAAAAATGGATTGGAAAGGTCGTTATTGATAAAGAAGAAAATTTTCTGGTCAATGGAATTTAATTGTTCAAGCATTTATTATTAGTGCGAAAATTATGAAGGTTTATTTATTTCTTTCTACAAACAAAGATTAATCTGTCTGAGATTTTAGGGTCAAATTCATTCAGATCGTAATCACCAAAAGTGGCTTCGATCTCTAATCCGGCTTTGGTAAAAAAGCGTTTAAAATCATCAGGCATAAGTGCTCTTACTTCTTCTTTGAAAGCAAAATGACGTCCTTTATCTTCGAAGTCTATTTTCTTTACGATAAAACCGTTTTCGAGCTTACGCTGAATGTGAAATTCGATAAGTCCGACTAATTGAGTCTCCCGGAAAACCAAATTATTTTGTAGTTTTTCAGCATTCATGAAATCGAGCACAAGCGCGCCGTCTTTTTTCAGAGAATGAGCAAACATGTTTATCGCATGCTGATGATCACGTTCTTTTTCGAAGAAACCAAAGCTGGTAAACAGGTTAAAAACGATGTCAAAATAGTTGATAAAAAATAAATTTCGCATGTCGTGCACATAAAAGTGCAGCTTAGCGTTTTCAAAAGCAGAAGCATGTTTTATATTTTCCTGCGAAAGATCGATCCCTGTCACATCATATCCTTTTTTGTTCAGATAAATAGCATGACGACCTTTGCCGCAGCCGACATCAAGCATCCTTTCCTGAGTAGACGGCGTCAGATATTCGCATAAATTATCCATTAAATGCTCAGCTTCTCGCTCATCACGTTTGTTGTAAAGTATATGATAATAAGGTGAATTGAACCAGTTTTGGTACCACTTCTGTTGTTTATCAGGCATAGCAACAAATATATAAAACCAATATGAGTTTTTTTACCGTCATTTATTGTTAAAAATGCAGGTCAAATACAAGGCTAAAGACTTTATTCTCATTGCCTATTTTGATATAATTTATAATTTTGTTTTTGTTAATTCTAAAATCACTCAACATTGACACTTATTAAGTCTATTTCAGGTATCAGGGGTACCATTGGAGGTACTCCCGGAGACGCTCTTACACCTTTAGATGTGGTAAAATTCACCTCGGCTTTTGGCCAATGGGTTATAAATAAATCAGGAAATAAGAAAATTGTAATTGGCAGGGATGCACGTATCTCTGGTGAAATGGTTCGTAATCTGGTGGTTGGTACCTTACAAGGTTTAGGTATCGATGTTGTCGATCTGGATCTTTCAACTACGCCTACTGTTGAAGTAGCGGTTCCGATGGAAAATGCCGGAGGTGGTATTATCCTTACGGCAAGCCATAATCCAAAACAATGGAATGCTCTTAAATTACTGAACGGTAAAGGTGAGTTTATCTCAGCCGCCGACGGACAAGAAGTATTGGATATTGCTGAAAAAGGCGCTGTTCATTATGCAGATGTAGATGCTTTAGGCGCTTACAAAATCGATAATTCTTATGTTGATAAGCATATTGAAATGATTTTGGCTTTGCCTTTAGTGGATGTTGAAGCAATTAAGAAAGCTAATTTCAGTGTAGTGGTAGATGCTGTGAATTCCACTGGCGGAATCTTCGTTCCTAGATTATTGAAAGCTTTGGGTGTTAACACAGTGCATGAACTATACTGTACGCCTGATGGCAAATTCCCTCATAACCCTGAACCATTAGCTGAAAACCTTATCGAATTGTCGAAACAGGTAATGGCAAAAGGAGCAAGCTTAGGTATCTCTGTCGACCCAGATGTTGACCGTTTGGTTTTTGTTTGTGAAGATGGAAGTATGTTTGGAGAAGAGTATACATTAGTTGCTGTTGGCGATTACATTCTGAAACATAATAAAGGAAATACTGTTTCTAATTTGTCGTCGACACGTGCATTGCAGGATGTTACCGAAAGTCATGGTGGTAAATATAGCGCAGCTGCAGTGGGAGAAGTGAATGTAGTGGAAATGATGAAAGCCACTAATGCAGTAATTGGTGGTGAAGGTAATGGAGGTATTATCTATCCTGAATTGCATTACGGAAGAGATGCTTTAGTAGGTATCGCATTATTCTTAACACATTTGGCAAACTTTGGAAAAAGCATTTCTGTATTAAGAAATTCTTATCCATCTTACCATATCTCTAAAAACAAGATCACATTAACGGCCGATATGGATATCGATTCGTTGATGGATAAGATTCAGGAGAAATATAATAAACAACCTATTAATACAATCGATGGGGTTCGCATTGAGTTTGATAAACAATGGGTACATTTACGTCGCTCTAATACAGAACCAATTATTCGTATTTACTCAGAAGGCGATTCTGAAACAGTTGCAGATGCATTGGCTAATAAAATTATAGCTGATTTTAAAGAAATGATATAATATAGATTTGAGATATTAGATAGGTGATTTGAGATAATTTCCCAATCACTTATCTGGTTTCTTGAATAAATTTAAACCGAAAAACCTAAACCAATCGATTTGAAATTTGAATATGTAGTTGAACTCGTATCTCAAATCTCTTATCACAAATTTAACTTATATGAGAGTTTATTTAGACAACGCTGCTACTACACCTATTGATAAAGAGGTGTTGGCGGTGATGTTTGGCATAATGGAGAATCAATATGGGAACCCTTCTTCCATTCATGCTCACGGCCGCGAGGTGCGTTCAATTGTTGAGACGGCTCGTAAAACTGTGGCAAAGTTGCTAAATACATCACCGGCAGAAATTTTCTTTACTTCGGGAGGTACCGAAGCTGATAATACAGCTATTCGTTGTGGTATCCACGACCATGGTATTACTCACGCAATTACTTCAAAAATTGAGCACCACGCAGTTGGGCATACACTTGAAGAGTTGGAAAAGAAAGGTGTTATTAAATTAAGTTATGTTAATATCGACTCAAAAGGTACTGTCGATTATGATCACCTTGAAGAGTTGTTAAAGAATAACGAACGCAGCTTTGTTTCCTTAATGCATGCCAATAATGAAATTGGGACACTGTTGGATGTAGAACGCGTAGGAAATCTTTGCGAGCAATACAACGCTTTATTTCACTGCGATACCGTACAAACAATGGGGCATTACGTGCATGACCTCAGTAAACTGAAAGTTCATTTTATAGCTTGCGCTGCGCATAAATTACACGGACCGAAAGGGGTTGGTTTTTTATATGTAAACTATCATGTGAAAATTAAACCTTTTATTTACGGTGGAGCTCAGGAACGCAACATGAGGGGTGGCACTGAGAACGTTTATGGAATTGCAGGTTTAGCAAAGGCATTGGAAATTGCCTATCATGAAATGGATGAACATGCTCAATATGTTCAGGGTTTGAAAAACTATATGAAGGATCAATTGACGCAAAATTTTACCGATGTACAATTCAATGGTGAAACTGATCCTGCCAAAAGCTTATATACCGTTTTAAATGTGTCTTTCCCCGAATCGGATATGGGAGATATGATGTTGTTTAATTTGGATATAAACGGAATTTCGGCATCAGGAGGAAGTGCTTGTTCTTCCGGATCAAATATTGGTTCACATGTACTTACGGCAATTGGTACAAACCCTAATCGTCCATCGGTTCGTTTCTCTTTCTGTAAGTATAACACGAAAGAAGAAATCGATTTTGTGATTGAAAAGTTAAAACAGATTATTCCGGTAACGGTGTAAATAACATTTTGTAAGAACTAGAGAAACGAATGGAATTAATTTTTCATCCGTTTTTAGTTTTAATGGATGATAAATTTTACGCTATGTCTTTTATATAAAATTATCACCCTATTACTTCTTTAAGAAACAAAAAACGGATGAAGTGATCACTTCATCCGTTTTTTGTTTTATCAATTGATAACATCTTATTTTTTAGTCACCATCCTTAAGAATGAAGCTATTTTAGCTTTCATCTGACGGCGATCCACAATAAAGTCTAAGAAGCCGTGCTCCAATACAAATTCAGCACTTTGGAAACCTTTAGGAAGATCTTTCTTGATGGTTTCTTTAATTACACGAGGTCCTGCAAAGCCGATCATTGCGCCAGGTTCAGAGATGTTGATATCTCCCAACATAGCGTAAGATGCAGTAACACCCCCGGTTGTAGGATCGGTTAATAAAGAAACATAAGGAATTTTAGCTTCTGCTAACAAAGCAAGTTTAGCTGATGTTTTAGCCATTTGCATCAATGAAAATGCAGCTTCCATCATACGTGCTCCACCTGATTTAGAGATCATTAGGAAAGGGATTTTGTTTTTTAGGGAGTAATCAATTGAACGGGCAATTTTCTCACCTACAACAGAACCCATTGATCCCCCAATAAAATCGAAGTCCATACAGGCAATCACCAAATCCTGACCTTCAATCTTTCCATGTCCGGCACGAATAGCGTCTTTCAATCCCGTTTTTGCCATCGTTTCTATGATACGATCAGTATATTTTTTACTGTCAACAAAATTTAGCGGGTCGCCGGAAGTAAGATTTGAAAAAAGTTCCTCAAATTGGTTATCATCAAATAAAACTTCAAAATATTCTTTCGAGCCGATACGAATATGGTAACCGCAATGGTGACACACATATTTGTTTTCTATCTGCTCAGAATTATGTAAAACCTTTTTGCAAGAAGGACATTTGTTCCAAAGACCGTCAGGAGTTTCCTTCTTTTCTTCGGTTTTAGTGGTAATACCTTCTTTTGCTCGTTTAAACCAACTCATAGTTTAGTATTAGTATTGGAATATGTTTGTTCTCGTTAATTGTAAAACCGATATTTATCGATACTGTTTAATAAAACCCTTTTAAAAGCCCGGAAAGCGAAAAAATATTTTAATAAAAAGGGCTGCAAAATAGCAAAAATATATAATACAGAAACAGCCACTTTTAATAAATCATTTCGGCCCTATTTTTCAATGACATGTTAATTTCTATAAATTGATGTTTGTGTACAAAATACACTATTAAAATGATATAAAATAGTAAGCCTATTGCATTGTTAATCAGTGAAATTAAAAATTGCATGTTTAAAATCATACAATATTTTATTTCTAAATTCCTATATTTAGCAACTCAATTTTTTTATAATTCTCTATTAACAAAACTATTCTCGTATGTCAAACCAGACACAGACCGCTATTGCAAAAGGCGTTTTACATGGTGATGCGGTTCAGGAATTATTTGAATTAGCAAAACAACATCAGTTTGCTTTACCTGC
The DNA here is from genome assembly GCF_000242635.2 of Solitalea canadensis DSM 3403. Taxonomy (NCBI): domain Bacteria; kingdom Pseudomonadati; phylum Bacteroidota; class Sphingobacteriia; order Sphingobacteriales; family Sphingobacteriaceae; genus Solitalea; species Solitalea canadensis. Next base: position 2,741,796 of record NC_017770.1, on the reverse strand, counting down.
AGTGAACACTATCGGAACTGATACTATTAATGGTGTAATGGAAGCTGCTAAAGCTGTAAATTCTCCAGTTATTATTCAGCTTTCAAACGGTGGAGCTCAATTTTATGCCGGTAAATCACTAAATAACGACAATTTGCAAGCTTGTGTTGCAGGAGCCGTTTCTGCAGCTCAGCATGTTCACTTGTTAGCTGAAATGTACGGTGTATCTGTAATACTTCACACAGACCACGCAGCTAAAAAATTATTGCCTTGGATCGATGGCATGTTGGTTGCAGGTGAAAAATTCTATGCTCAACATGGCAAACCATTGTTCTCGTCGCACATGATCGATCTTTCTGAAGAGCCATTACATGAGAACATTGAAATCTGTAAAACTTACCTAGAGCGCATGAGCAAAATGGGTATGACTTTAGAGATTGAATTAGGTGTTACAGGTGGAGAAGAAGACGGTGTTGATAACTCGGATGTTGATAGTTCTAAACTATACACGCAACCTGAAGAAGTTGACTTCGCTTACACTGAGTTAAGCAAAATCAGCCACCGCTTTACTATTGCAGCTGCATTTGGTAACGTTCACGGCGTTTATAAACCAGGTAACGTTAAGCTTTCTCCGGTTATTCTTAAAAACTCTCAGGATTTCATCAAAGCAAAGCACAATTTAACAGCTGAAAAACCTGTTAACTTTGTATTCCATGGTGGATCAGGTTCATCGCAAGCAGAAATTCGTGAAGCAATTTCTTACGGAGCAATCAAAATGAACATTGATACCGATTTGCAATGGGCATTCTGGGAAGGAATCTTGAATTTCTATAACGACAAAAAAGATTACTTACAAGGACAGATCGGTAACCCAACAGGTGAAGACGCTCCTAACAAAAAATATTATGATCCACGTGTTTGGTTACGCAAAGGCGAAGAAACTTTCGTTAAACGTTTAATCCAGGCATTTGAAGATTTAAATGCAAAAGACGTACACGGTCGCGTTTAAATTTATACCAAGATTACAACAAAGAAGGCTTTCCAGAAACGGAAAGCCTTCTTTGTTAGTAACCATTTCCCCAAGTTATACATACCAAGCACTCAGCTCTTATTAAAGAGAAGGTCATTAAGACAGAGCAACTCCATTTTACATTCCGAGCGCTCCCTTCTCCTTAAGGAGAAGGGCCGGGGATGAGGTGATTCTTTAGGCAGGTAACATTTATTCAGTATCATAGTTAAATAGTTTACACGATTTTTTGAATTGTATAATTCTATTAATACAAAACTTTACGTATGAAAATATTTTTAATAAGTAGTAAAAATACTACCTTTGTATTATCCGTTCTTTCTAATGAAATCATCTGAGTTGCATCGCTTAATAAAGCGAAATGGTTGGATTTGCATACGATCCGAAGGCAGCCATTACATTTATCAAAAAGATGATCGAAATTACCCTGTGCCATTTCATGGTTCCAAAGAGGTAGGTAAAGGATTGGAGATGAAAATTAAAAAAGAAATGAAGCTGATACTGTATTAATCGTTTTAACATGAAAAAAATAACTGTTATTATAGAAAGAAGTGCAGATAGTTTTTCTGCTTATGCCCAAAATATTGACGGTGTATATGGAATGGGAGACACTGTATCCGAAGCAAAAGAATCTGCCCTGAATGGTATTAAATTATTAAAGGAGTATAATGATTCTGAAAATGTACCAGAAATATTAAAAGGGCCATATGAAGTCATTTTTAAGATGGACATTGAAAGTTTCTTTAATTATTACAATGGCATATTTACAAAAGCAGGATTGGAGAAAATAACAGGTATTAATCAACGACAATTGCAACATTATTCATCGGGATTAAAGAAACCACGTTCAGAACAAAAGAGAAAAATTGAAACAGCATTGCATAATTTAGGACTAGAGCTCATGTGTTTAGAACTATAATTTGAACAAATAAATCATAGTTGATTATTAAGAAGTTAGGTGGATTGAAAAAAGGTATTTAAACCCTGAACTGAATAAAAATATCAGAAAATTTGCTCCCAATAGTAAAAATAATCAACTCATTTACAGCTACTTGAGCTTTTACTCTTTTTTCATTTTTAATAAAATACGTATACTGCTTGAAATATATTTATATATTAGTGTCCTTTTAACACTTTATAAACAGCCAGTATGAAGTATTTTGAACGATTACTCCTGTGCCTATTGGCAGGAGTGACAATGAATGCGTATGCCCAAACCGCTCCACTAAAGCGCGTAGAACCGGCCTTTTGGTGGTCGGGAATGAAAAATTCCAAACTTCAGGTTTTATTGTATGGGGATAATATTGCCTCAGCAACCGTTACAGCAAAGTATCCCGGATTAACCCTGAAGAAAGTAAGCAAAGTTGAAAACCCCAACTATCTTTTTGTCGATTTTGAAACTGCAGCTGCAAAACCTGGAAAGTTTGATATTATTTTAAGTTTTCCTGGTGGAGCTAAAACAACTTATGCTTATGAGTTGAAACAGCGAGCAAATGACGGTAAAAAAGCCCAGGGAGTTACATCAAAAGATCTTATTTACCTTTTAATGCCTGATCGCTTTGCCAATGGAGACGTTAGCAATGACAAGGTAAACGGTATGCGAGATATGTCTCTTAGCCGTGATTCTTTATATACTCGTCACGGAGGCGATTTGCAAGGTGTCATCAATAATCTTGATTACCTGAAAGACCTTGGAATAACAGCTATTTGGATGACTCCAGAGGTGGAGAACGATCAAAAAAGTGCCTCTTATCATGGTTACGCTGCAACTGATTTCTACAAAATTGACCCTCGTTACGGTACTAATGAATTGTATAAATCATATGTAGAAAAATGCCATGAAAAAGGATTAAAAGTAATTAAGGATGTGGTTCCAAATCATTGTGGAAGTGAAGCTTGGTTTATGCATGATCTTCCTATGAAGAGTTGGGTGCATGAATGGCCTAAATTCACACAAACTACTTACAAAGATCAACCTGCAATGGATCCATACCGCAATGATATGGATTGGAAACTACAGGTGGATGGGTGGTTTGTACCTACAATGCCAGATATGAACGAGAGTAATCCGTTTGTGGCAAACTATCTTACCCAGAATTATATCTGGTGGATCGAATATACAGGACTCGACGGTTTCAGAATAGATACATTTCCCTATAACGATCTGCAGTTTATGGCAAATTGGATGGAAGCTGTTCGGGCAGAGTATCCAAAATTTAGCATTTTTGGGGAAGCGCTGGTAAACAGCGTGGTAAGTCAGGCTTTTTACACAGAAGGAGCCACCGTCAATCAAAAGGTTGATACGAAACTAAAAGGTGTAACGGATGTTGCACTTAAAAACGCTATCTATGAAACGTTAAATGGATCATTTGGTTGGACCAATGGAGTTAACAGACTTTATGATGTTCTTTCACAGGATTTTATCTATAAAAATCCTGAAAATAATGTGATATTTATGGATAATCATGATATGAGCCGTTATTTTTCGATGGTAGGGCAAAACTTTGATAAATATAAATCAGGGTTAGCCATATTGTTTACAACCAGAGGTGTTCCGCAAGTATATTATGGTACTGAAATTTTAATGAAAAACTTCTCTAACCCGGATGGATGGGTTCGTGAAGATTTTCAAGGAGGCTGGCCTGGTGATAAACAAAATAAATTTACCGCTGCTGGTCGTACGGCTTTTGAAAATGAGGCTTTTACATTTTTCAAAACATTAGCTAACTACCGGAAAACAAGTGATGCTTTACAGAATGGAAAGTTAATGCAATATGTACCAGAGAATGGTATTTACGTTTACTTCCGATATACAAATAGTCAGACTGTGATGGTTATCGTTAATACAAATGATACTCCGCAGACACTAAACACTAAGCGTTTTACTGATCGCATAAATAGCTTTTCAACAGCCAAAGACGTGGTAAGTGGTAATCAACACAATAAAATAGAAGAAATTAAACTACCTGCAACGAGCACATTAGTGTTGGAGTTGGGGAAATAATTGAATGAGATGTGAGATATCAGATGTGAGATATAATATATAAACGAGTCTCAAATCCCATATCTCAAATCTCAAATCTAAAAAAGAGATGTGAGCTATCAGATTTGAGATATTAGACCTATAACGTATTATATAAGCAAGTCTCAAATCTCATATCTCAAGTCTCAAATCTAAAATCTAAAAAAAATATGACAAAATTATCCGCCTGCATATTTGATCTTGATGGAGTGATCGTCGACACAGCAGTGCATCATTATAAAGCATGGAAACGCCTGGCCAATTCGCTTGGATTTGATTTTTCTGAACACCAGAATGAGCAATTAAAAGGAGTAAGCCGAGTAAGATCATTAGAAATTATTTTAGCGCTTGGAAACTATGTAGCTACTTCTGAGGAAAAAGAAAAAATGGCCGCTCAAAAAAATGACTGGTACTTGGAGTTAATTACACAGATGACCCCGGCTGATATTTTGCCCGGCGCTAAGGCATTTGTGGAATCGGTTCGTGAAGCCGGATTAAAAACGGCCATTGGTTCTGCCAGCAAAAACACAATGACCATTTTGATGAAGATCGGTATGGATAAACATTTCGATGCGATTGTGGATGGAAATAAAGTGACAAAGGCCAAACCAGATCCGGAAGTTTTCTTGAATGCAGCCAAAGAATTAAATGTTAACGCAACAGAGTGTGTGGTATTTGAAGATGCCATTGCGGGTATTGAAGCAGCTAAAAATGCTGCTATGCGTTGCGTAGGAATCGGTCAGCCTGCTGTTCTTACAGAAGCAGATACCGTAGTGTCATCTTTAGCTGAAATTACCTTAGAAGAGGTAAGATCGTTAAGTGCTTACACGCCAAAATCTTAATAAATAAATTAGTAAAATATAAAACAGCCAATTATGCAGGAGCTCAGCGATCAGTTTTAGAACTAAAACTACAGACGGAAAGATTTTAAAAAACAGCCAGCTTTATTTAATTTCTGTTAATAGTATAAAAAATCTAAAATACAGACGACTGACCCAAAACAATCAGAGTTATGAAACAGTATCTTGAAGTGAACGAGTGGAGCATCGTTGAGAACGGTTTCCACCGTGAGCATAATAAGATTTCAGAAAGTGTTTTCAGTTTGGGTAACGGCCGATTTGGGCAACGCGCAAACTTTGAGGAAGACTTTACAGGGGAAACTATGTTGGGTAATTACATTGCAGGTGTTTATTATCCAGACAAAACCAGAGTGGGATGGTGGAAAAACGGTTATCCGGAATATTTTGCCAAAGTATTAAATGCCACCAATTGGATTGGGATTAAAATTGAAATTGAAGGGGAAAATTTTGATCTGGAGCATTGTGAAGTCTCCAATTTTCGTCGTGAATTAAATATGCGCGAAGGATTCTTAGCAAGGAGTTTCAATGCAAAACTGAAAAATGGTAAGGAAGTAAAAGTATCAACCCTCCGTTTTTGCAGTATTGTAAATGATGACTTAGGTGCTATCCGTTACGCTATCACACCAATAAACTTTTCCGGAACGGTAAAATTCACTCCTTATTTGGATGGTGATATTAAAAATCAGGATGCAAACTATGATGAGAAGTTTTGGGAGCAAATAAGCAAGGAAACAGGTGAAGGCAATGCTTACATTACTTTAAAAACCAAGAAAACGGGATTTGAAGTGTGTACAGGTATGCACTTTCATCTTACACAAAATAGTATTCCTGTTAATGCTTCAATTCAACCTATAGAGCGGGAAAAATTTGTAGCTAATGAGGTTGTTGTTAATGGTAAACAAAATGAAGAAACGGTGCTGTACAAGTATGCAGCCAATGTGTCTTCTTTAAATTATTCATCGACAGACCTGGTTTCTGCCTGCAAAAAAGCAATAGCAGTTGCCGTTGAAAAAGGGTTTGATCAATTACTGAAAGAACAGGCTGATGCTTGGGTTGCCAAATGGGACGAATCGGATATTGTGATCGAGGGCGATGCTGCAGCTCAGCAAGGTATTCGTTTTAATATATTTCAATTAAACCAAACGTATACAGGCGAGGATGAACGTTTAAATATCGGTCCGAAAGGTTTCACCGGAGAAAAATACGGAGGTAGTACTTATTGGGACACAGAAGCATATTGTGTGCCTTTCTATCTTGCTACTGCCGATCAGCGTGTAGCGCGTAACTTGTTGTTATACCGTTACAAACAACTCGACAGAGCCATTGAAAATGCCGAAAAATTAGGGTTTAAAGATGGCGCGGCATTGTATCCGATGGTAACCATGAACGGTGAAGAATGCCATAATGAATGGGAAATCACTTTTGAAGAAATTCACCGTAATGGGGCTATTGCTTATGCAATTTACGATTACATTAGGTATACTGGTGATGAAGCTTATTTAGCTGAAGCAGGTGCAGAAGTATTAACAGGCATTGCTCGTTTTTGGTCGCAGCGTGTAAACTGGTCGGAAGCTCGTCATAAATATGTTATGTTAGGTGTAACCGGACCTAACGAGTATGAAAATAACGTTAATAATAACTGGTATACCAACTACATTGCATCATGGTGTATGGAGTATGCTTCGTATGCATTGAAATATGTAAGTGAACATGCTCCGGATACTTACAATGCGTTGATTTCAAAAATCAACTTCACACCTAAAGAAGCGGAGAAATGGGAACATATTATTGATAATATGTATTTTCCTGAAGATAAAGAACTAGGTGTATTCTTGCAGCAAGATGGTTATATGGACAAAGAGCAGATTCTTGTACAGGATCTCCCTGCGTCTGACCGTCCTTTAAATCAAAAATGGTCATGGGACCGTATCTTGCGTTCATGCTTTATTAAACAAGCGGATGTATTGCAAGGCTTGTTCTTCTTTGAAGATCGTTTTGATACCGAAACATTACGTAGGAATTTTGATTTTTATGAACCCCGTACCGTGCATGAGTCGTCATTGTCGCCATGTGTGCATGCTATTTTAGCTGCGAAGTTAGGTGATGAAAAACGTGCCTATGAATTTTACCTGCGTACTTCACGCTTAGACCTCGACGATTACAATAATGATACGGAAGATGGTTGTCATACTACCAGCATGGCCGGTACATGGATGGCTGTTGTACAGGGGTTTGGTGGAATGCGAGTGAAAGATGGACAAATGTATTTTGCTCCGTTTATTCCGGGTAAATGGGCTTCGTTTTCATTCAAAGTGGGTTTCCGTGGTGCCTTATTAAAGATTAAAGCACATAAAGCAGGTGTAACTATTCAAAATCAAAGTGATAAAGCAGTAACGCTGTTTGTTTACGGACAAGAATATACGGTTGCGGCCGGCAGTGAAGTTGAGGTAAAGAAAACCGAAGTTCACGCCTGATCGAAAGATTATTTTATTTATCAATATATGACAAAAAAAGCTGCTATAATAACGGGTGCAACAAGAGGAATTGGACGCAGTACAGCGTTTACTCTTGCCCGTAAAGGGTTTAACGTGGTATTAGTTGGCAGAACTTCTGCAGATTTAGATGTGCTTGCTAATGAACTGGCTAATGAAGGTTTGAGTGCCTTGCCAATTAAAGCGGATGTTTCGCAAGAGGCTGATGCGCTAATGGTTGTAGAGAGGACGCTTGCTGAATTTGACGAGATCAGTTTGTTAGTAAACAATGCGGGGATTGGAGTTTTCTTGCCTGCCGATCAATTGGAAACAACGGATTGGGATACTGTTATGGATACCAATGTTAAAGGCACTTTTTTAATGAGTAAGGCCGTAGTTCCATACATGAAAGCCAATAAAAGCGGTCATATTATCTCCATTGCTTCAGATGTGTCAAAACGCACGTTTGAAACCGGGTCTCTGTATTGTGCAAGTAAATATGCACAGGATGCTTTCTGTTCGGGTTTACGTAAGGAAGTCCGCCGATATGGCATCAAAGTAAGTGTAATTTATCCAGGCTTGGTAGATACTTATTTTCACGCAAATGGTCCGGGTACCGATGAGGGTAAAACATGGCTGATGCCTCAGGATATTGCAGATGCTATCGCTTATGTGGCTACAGCTCCAAAACATGTTGTAATTGATGAATTGATGATCCACCCGATGTCGCAGGAATATTAATGGAGAATGTTTGCCAACTCGTTTCGGCACATTCTCTGATTCTATTATTATTTAGATCGATGCAATGTATAAGTTTATAATTGCCGTTCTTATTACAGTGTTTGGTAGTCAACTTACAAATGCGCAAACAATGAATGCAAATACATCATCAGAAAAGATAACTGATAATAAACTGATCATTTATCAGATGATGACGCGCTTGTTTGGGAATACCAATACCACCAATAAGTTTTACGGTTCTAAAGACGAAAATGGTGTAGGTAAGTTTAATGATATTTCAGCAAAGGCCCTTGCCGAATTGAGGAAGATGGGTGTTTCGCATGTTTGGTACACAGGAGTGATCGAACAAGCAACAATGACCGATTACTCAGCAAAGGGAATAAAAATGGACGATCCTGACGTGGTAAAAGGTCGCGCAGGATCACCATATGCTATTAAAGATTATTATGACGTTAATCCCGATCTGGCTGTAAATACAGCCGATAGAATGAAGGAGTTTGAGGCGTTAATTGCCAGAACTCATGCTGCAGGAATGAAAGTGATTATCGATTTTGTTCCAAATCATGTAGCTCGCACTTATTATTCGGATGTAAAGCCTTCAGGAGTTATTGATTTGGGAGAAAAGGATGACAAATCGAAAGCGTTCGACCCTAATAATAACTTTTATTATTTGCCTGGACAATCACTGATTGTCCCTGATGGCTATAATGCCGGCGGCACTGATTTTAAACATTCGTTAAAAGACGGAAAGTTTAATGAAACTCCGGCTAAGGCAACAGGAAATGATGTCTTTTCTGCAACTCCATCCATTAATGATTGGTTTGAAACAGTAAAGTTGAACTACGGTGTTGATTATCAGAATAACCGTGCTGAACATTTTGATCCAGTTCCCAATACATGGAAACAAATGAAGGATATTTTGTTGTATTGGACGGCCAAAGGCGTAGACGGATTTAGGTGCGATATGTGCGAAATGGTTCCGGTTCAGTTTTGGAATTATGCAATCAGCGAAGTGAAAACCACTAAGCCTACTATCAAATTTATTGGCGAGGCTTATGATCCTAAGGTTTATCGTAAATATATTGAACAAGGGAAGTTTGATTATTTATATGATAAGGTAGGTTTGTATGATACATTAAAATATGTGATTCAGCATAAATCGAATGTAGAGGCTATAAGTCAGGCGAGAGTAAAAGATATCAATGGTATAACCTCGTATATGCTTAACTTCCTGGAAAATCATGACGAGCAACGCATTGCAAGCAAGGGTTTTGCCGGAGATGCTAAAAAAGGCATTCCGATGATGACCATTAGCTCTACCATCTCAAGCGGTCCGGTAATGATTTACTTTGGACAAGAAGTAGGAGAGCCAGGGTTAGGTGTAGAGGGCTTTGGAGGAGAAGACGGTCGAACCACTATTTTTGATTATTGGGGAGTTCCGGAACATCAGAAATGGGTAAATAACGGAAAGTTTGATGGTGGAAACCTAAGCCCCGATCAGAAAAAATTACGAGCTTTCTACAGCAAATTATTAAATGTTAGCAGCAATGAAAAAGCCATTCGTGAAGGTCAGTTTTACGAATTACAATCGGCAAATGATAACGGCAAAAGCAGCGGTTATAATCCTTACCTGAATTATTCCTATTTACGATTTACAGACAAGGAACGTGTAATGGTGGTCAATTCATTTGATCAGTCGGTAAATATGAATGCTGTTATTAAATTCAGCAAAGATGTTTTCCAGTTGATGAAATTGGATGAAAACAAAGAATACACCTTCACAGACCTTTTAGGTTCGGGTTATAAAGTAAAAGTAAAAGGCGTTGATTTAATCAGTGAGGAAAATAACAAAGGAGTACCGGTTAAAATGCCGTTTTTAAATAGTATGATTTTGAAAATAGAATTGTAGCTAATAGCCACCGGCTATTAGTAATTAGCCATAATACTGCTAATAGTCAGTGGGTAGCACCTGAAATTATGAATATTATTAGCTAACCTAGCAATAAAAACAACCAAGTATATGAGTTTAACAGATATTAAAATAGTAAAAGAAAAACCTCATCTTTCATTTTGGCAAATCTTCAATATGAGTTTTGGTTTTTTGGGCATTCAATTTGGATTTGCACTGCAGAATGGAAATGCATCTCGTATTTTACAAACATTTGGAGCTGATGTAGAGCATCTTTCATTATTTTGGTTAGCTGCACCATTAACAGGAATGATAGTGCAGCCCATAATTGGACACTACAGTGATCACACCTGGAATAAACTCGGACGAAGACGTCCCTATTTTCTGGTAGGTGCCATTTTAACGGCTTTGGCCTTAGTACTAATGCCTAATTCACCTGCATTGGCTACTGTTTTGCCTCCAATTATGATAGGTGCCGGGCTTTTGATGATCATGGATGCATCTATAAATGTAGCCATGGAGCCTTTTAGAGCTTTAGTTGCAGACAACCTACCTAATAGTCAGCGAAGCATTGGTTTCTCCATTCAGACATTCCTAATTGGAGTAGGGGCCATTATAGGTTCTGCTTTACCTTATATTCTTTCCAATTGGTTTGGCTTTGCTAAAACGGATGCACAAGGCATTATCCCACAAAATGTAAAATGGTCGTTTTATATAGGAGCAGCAATTCTAGTGATTTCTATTATTTGGACGATTATTTCCACAAAAGAATATTCACCTGAAGAACGTGCTTCCTTTGAAATGGATGAAAGTGAAAAAGAAAAAGGAAGTTTCTTTGATATTTTTACAGACTTTGCAAATATGCCCAAAGCCATGAAGCAACTAGGTTTAGTTCAGTTTTTCTCGTGGTTCGCTTTATTTTCAATGTGGGTATTTACAACACCTGCTGTAGCTCAGCATATTTATAATCTGCCTGTTACTGATACCAAATCGGATGATTATGCTAATGCAAGTAATTGGGTAGGTGTTTTATTTAGTGTATATAATGGTGTTTCTGCTGTATATGCACTATGTTTGCCATATATATCAAAAAGAATAGGGCTTAAAAAGACACACGCATTTTCATTGATCACCGGAGGGCTAGGATTACTATCTATTTTTATATTTAAGGATCCTAAGTTGTTAATTATATCCATGATTGGTGTTGGATTTGCATGGGGAAGTATTTTAGCAATGCCTTACGCTATTTTGTCCGGATCACTACCTGCAAAAAAAATGGGGGTATATATGGGCATTTTTAATTTTTTCATTACTTTTCCACAAATAGTAAATGGCTTTTTTGGTGGATTTATTGTAAAACATTTATACAATGGACAGGCAATTTATGCTATTGTAATTGCGGGAGTTTGTATGTTATTAGGAGCTCTCAGTGTTTTGAGAGTGAATGATGAATCAAGATAATGAATCTTCCATAAGGTTTATTGATTAATGGTAGGAAGCCGCCCTTTTGAGGCGGTTTTCTTTTTTGTAGATAATTGTTAAAAAATACAGATCTGATCTCGCTTAAATATTCCTTTCATTTTATTTATTTGCACAAAAATTAACTAGCAATATTTTAATGAAATTCTACTCTACCCTAATTCTATTCTTATTCTCTATTTCTCTGATTTCTTGTAGCAAAGACGAAGATGACACAACTCCATTAGAAGGGGAGTATAAGTTTATTGGTGTAACTGCTGATATGTATAGTTCAAATGAAATGAATGTTGAGGGAGCTATGCAAAAAGCAGTGGCAAAAATGGCTTATGTATCCGATAAAAACAGTGGTTCTATCAATTTTGTAGGAGCAAGAGTGGTAGCAAGAGGTATTTCATATCATATAAAAACAACGTTGTATGGAGAAGGCTATGTTGATGGTGAATTAGTGGACACCACGCAAGAGACTGTGGATTTAACTATGCCGCTTGCAAGTTCTGAAGCGAAATTTAAAATGATAGGGACCGATTCTATTTATTTTGAATCAGGTTCAATTTTTATGAGTAGTAACAATCCTAAGGCAAGGCCCACGGGTGCTAAACTGAGATACGAAGGTGATAAAATTATTTTGGATATGATTATTAATGATACTCAAAATGTAACTCAAAATGATGTTAAAGTGGTATCTAAAACTAATAACAAAGTAAAAATAACTCTTCAGCGTAAATAACTAAGAGAATAAATAAAAAAAAGCGAGCAGTTTCAGGTAAAATCGAAACTGCTCGCTTTCTAAATACGCTATCCGAAAAGTAATTCCCCATTAGTAGCCCACACTAATTGATCGGTTCGATAATTATTCTAGCAACCAATTAGTATGCTTAAATTAATTACTCTACACTGCTGATAATTAACCTATAATCGGTTATTGCAAAATTTTTACAAAAAGTTAATGTCTAAACATCGATAAAAACTGTGTCGATATATTCTAAATGGCTATTTTTAGACGTTTAATATTACAAGCGATTCTCAAATGATAACAGTTAAACAAGCCCATTCTCGAACCGACCTTGATGCTGTTTTTGCTATTAGAAGGAAAGTATTTGTTGATGAACAAAAGGTGCCTGCCGATCTTGAATACGACGAGTTTGATGATGAAGGAGCTACTCATTACCTGGCAGATTTAGATGGTAAAACAGTAGGAGCGGCACGATGGATAGTGACCGATGAAGGCTATAAATTACAACGTTTTGCTGTTCTACCGGAGGCTAGAGGAAGTGGAGTTGGTTCTGCATTACTAATGAAAGTATTGGAGGATATTCCTGCTGATGGAAAGAAAATCTACCTTCATTCACAAGAATCTGCAACTGGTTTATACTTAAAACATGGCTTTGTAATAGAAGGCGATCGTTTTGAGGAAGCTGGTATTGGTCATTACAAAATGAGTAAAAAGTAGGAGTTTGAAATAGTTAATAGTTATGCCCAATTACCAAACTTCTATGCTTAAAAGAATACCGTCTCTAATTATATTATTATTTGCTTCATTATCAGTATCATCCCAATCACTTGATATCGTAGGTGGTTGGTATGGAGTGGCTAATATCGGAAATCAGCTTCGATTAAATCTGTATATCTCGCGTGAGAATGATAAGTTAAGGGCAAACATGGATAGTCCTGACCAAAAAGTGTTTGGAATTCCGGTTGATGAGATCACCTTAAATACGGATACACTTACCATTAAAATACACCGTATTGGTTTTTCCTACAAGGGAATCTATAATATTGCACGCCAAACTATTGTCGGTCAGTTTATGCAATCGGGATTTGTGAAAGAGTTGAGCTTCGGTAGAGAAGAAATTCAGGCTGTTTTAAAGGCTGAAGATGCTCAAGATAAAGCACAAGAACTTCCTTATTATAAGGAGGAGATTGTGTTCAGAAATAAAAAAGATAAGATCGATTTCTCAGGTTCTTTTACTCGCCCTAAAGGATCAGGAAAATATCCGGCAGTTGTTTTAATTTCCGGTTCCGGTCCCCAAGATCGTGATGAGACCATTTCCGGACATAAGCCATTTTTTGTTCTTTCGGATTACCTTACCAAACAGGGTTTTGCGGTATTAAGATATGACGATCGCGGATTTGGAAAATCATCAGGGACTTTTTCAACTTCATCTCTTTACGGTTTTGCTGATGATGCGAGAGCTGCTTTTGCTTACCTGAAAAGTCGTGCTGATGTTGATGCTACTAAAATTGGTTTAATTGGTCACAGTGAGGGAGGTTATATTGCTTCAATGATTGCTGCTGATAATAAAGAAATTGCCTTTATTGTTTTGTTGGCTGGTCCGGGAACAACAGGAAAGGAAGTTTTGTTGACACAAACCCGTATACTTATGGAGGCCGGTGGGGCAGAAGAGAGTAGGATAAAAACGGAAGAGAATACGATCAGAAAGGCTTCTGCAGTAATATTTTCGGATAAGGACTCAATAGCTCAAGCTCATGAACTTAAGACCATTTTTGAAGACTACTGGACAAAGATTCCTGAATCAGATAAAAGCAATCAGGCTTATTCTGAAGGGTTTGTAAATAGCCGCGTAAAGATCTGGCAATCATCATGGTTTTCAGAGTTCGTAAAATTCGATCCAAAACCTTATCTTGAAAAAGTTAAATGTCCTGTATTAGCTATAAATGGTACTAAGGATTTGCAGGTAGAATATAAATCGAATTTATCTGCGATCCAATCCGCTTTAGAAAAAGGAGGCAATCAACGTGTTACATTTGCTGCCATGGAAAACCTGAATCACTTGTTTCAGACTGCTCAGAAAGGTACTGTTGACGAATATGCTTTTATCAAAGAAACCATTTCTCCCAAAGCATTAAAACTAATTGGCAAGTGGATGAAGCAGGAAACAGGGAAGTAATTATAAACTTTCAGGGTTGATTTTTTAATATGCTCGATTTCAGATACAAGGTTTTTTATGCAGTTGCCCGTAATTTAAGCTTTACCAAAGCGGCTCATGAACTATTCATAACGCAGCCTGCTGTCACCAAGCACATTAAAGAACTGGAGTCGATTTTAGAGCTCAGGTTATTTGAGCGAACCGGCACAAGGATCAATTTAACTGATGGTGGAAAAATATTGGTCGATTATTGCAAATCGGTTTTAGCGATTGACAAACAACTTTCTTATGATCTAGGCTTATTGAAAGAGAAAGTAAGTGGGTCAATTAGGGTTGGTGCCAGTACCACAATAGCACAGTATGTTTTACCGCCGGTTTTAGCTGCTTATCATGAGCGTTTTCCGGATATAAAGATTAATCTGTTGAGTGGTAATACGCAATATATTGAAGAGCTTTTGATCAAAGGAGAAATAGATGTAGGAGTGGTTGAAGGAGTATCTCACCGAACGGAACTTCATTATAGAACATTGCTCAAAGATGAGTTAATCCTTGTATGCCATCGTAATAACACGAAAGCTCCTCAAAAAGAAATAAGCATAAGCGATCTTAAATCCTTGCCTTTGGTAGTTCGGGAGCCGGGTTCCGGAACATTTGAAGTGATCGAATATGCATTGGAAGAGAAGAAAGTAAAAACCTCAGATCTTTCCATTGTCATGAAATTAGGCAGTCCAGAAAGTATAAAGTCATTTCTCTCACATTCTTCCTGTTTTGCCTTTTTATCAAAACTAACCGTTGAGCAGGAATTGGCGAACGGAGTGTTTAAATACATAGGTGTCAAAGATTTACAAATAACCAGAAGTTTTCAACTAATAACGTTGATAGGTCAAACAGATCGGCTTTCTGAGCGATTTCAGCGGTTTTTAATGAATTATTATAACTTTAAGTAATGGGTTATAGTAATTGATGATTTGATGCAGTTATGATAAGGTTCTACTTTCGCAACTGTAATCAATCAATAATTTAATGCAAAAATCTTCCTTACGTCTTAAAAAAATCATTTTCATTTGTTGTGGTTTAGTCTGTGTAACTCCCTTTGTTGATTCCTCTATCGCTCTATTAGCAGGAATAGTAATCGTAAATATTATTGGTAATCCCTTTGAAGAAAAAACAGCTTCATTAATGCATCAGTTATTAAAGCTTTCTGTTATTGGATTGGGATTTGGTGTGAACTTTCATGAAGCGATCAAAGCAGGAGAAAGTGGTTTAGTAGTAACCATATTTTCTATTTTTATAACTATCAGTTTAGGTTTGCTTCTGGGGCGTTTTTTTAAAACTGAAAAGAAAACTTCCTTAATGATTTCAAGTGGTACTGCTATTTGCGGAGGCAGCGCCATAGCGGCCATTTCACCGGTAATTAAAGCCGACTCTAAACAAATTTCAATGGCTTTGGGTGTGGTCTTTTTATTGAATTGTGTTGCTCTGTTTATTTTTCCTGCCATAGGGCATTATTTTAAACTCTCTCAAGAACAATTTGGTCTTTGGGCAGCCATTACAATACATGATACCAGTTCGGTGGTTGGAGCTGCATCAAAATATGGGAATGAAGCATTGCAGATTGCCACAACAGTAAAGCTTTGTCGTGCTTTATGGATCATCCCGGTTTCACTTATTTTTTCTTACTTGTTCGGTGGCGATAAGAAAAAGGTTACTATCCCTTACTTTATTATAGGTTACATAGTTGCCATGTTGTTAAGTACCTATTTACCTCAATTGCATGAGATATCAACAGAAATTTCAAAAGTGTCAAAATTAGGATTCAGCGGAACCTTATTCCTTGTAGGGACCGGATTGTCAAAAGAAGCCCTGAAACATGTAGGTCTGAAGCCTTTACTGCAAGGTATCCTAACGTGGGTATTTATTTCAGTTGTGGCATTGGTGTATTGTATGGGGTTATAGATTAACTTGTTACGGGTTACGAGTTTCGGGTTTCGGGTTGCGAGTTTCGGGTTAGCAGTTTATGCGAAATTGATTAATTTTCAAATTATATGTTTTTTATGCACTACATAATTCGCAATCAATAATCAATAATCAATAATCAATAATCAATAATCAATTAACCCATAACACGCAACTCATAATCCGTAACACGCAATCCGTAACTCGTAATCAATTAAGCTATCGTAATCTCTTCTGACAGGTAGACATCTTGCACGGCATTTAATAACGAAATACCTTCCTTCATTGGGCGTTGAAATGCTTTTCGTCCCATAATTAAACCTTGTCCGCCTGCTCTTTTGTTGATTATGGCAGTTGTAATGGCTTCAGCCTTGTCGCTGGCTCCTTTGGATTCCCCGCCGGAGTTAATCAATCCAATTCGTCCTGAATAGCAGTTAAGCACCTGGTAGCGACAAAGGTCGATCGGATGGTCTGAACTTAATTCGGAATACATTTTAGGATTACTCTTCGAAAAATTTACTGCTGTAAAACCACCGTTGTTTTCAGGTAACTTTTGTTTAATGATATCAGCCTGGATGGTTACACCTAAGTGGTTAGCTTGTGAGGTAATATCAGCCGAAACATGGTAGTCAACTCCATCTTTTTTGAAGGCATTGTTTCGGGCATAGCACCATAATACGGTAGCCATTCCCAATTCATGTGCACGTTCAAATGCTGCGGCAATTTCAATGATCTGACGTGATGATTCTTCAGAGCCAAAGTAAATAGTAGCACCAACGGCAACAGCTCCCATGTTCCACGCGTCTTCTACACTTCCAAATAAAATCTGATCGAATTTGTTCGGATAAGTAAGCAATTCATTGTGATTGATCTTTACTAGGAA
This sequence comes from Solitalea canadensis DSM 3403, assembly GCF_000242635.2. Lineage (NCBI taxonomy): Bacteria > Pseudomonadati > Bacteroidota > Sphingobacteriia > Sphingobacteriales > Sphingobacteriaceae > Solitalea > Solitalea canadensis. The sequence continues at coordinate 2,724,581 of NC_017770.1, read as the reverse complement.
AGGAATTTTGTGTGCATATTTCCTTGAAACGGAAGCTAAAACTCCAAATGTGGAAGCAACTGCATTACAACCACTTTCAATGGCCAGCTTTACAATGTTTTCCGGATCAAAATAAATCGGGTTTGGAGCAAAAGACGCCCCTGCAGTGTGTTCAATTCCCTGATCGACTGGTAAAATAGATAAGTAGCCAGTATCGGCTAATCTTCCGTGCCCATAAAGTGTTTGAATATTTCTTAATACCTGGTTCGATCGGTTACTTCCACTAAACATTCGGTCAACAAAATCAGGTCCGGGCAAGTGCAGCGTTTCCTTTGAAACTTTGGGCTGATGATTTAACAAAAATTCGGCATTATCGCCTAAAACTTCATTAAGAGTTTGGAGAGACATAGTATAAAGTTAAATTGATTGATAACTTAAGTTAGTACATATCTCGCAAAGCCGCAAAGGTGCCAAGAATTATTTTTTGATGAATTAAGATTATCTCGCAAAGCCGCTAAGGATTATGTAGACTTGCAAGAAATCTTTTGAAAAGACTTTGCGTCTTTGAGTGCTATCTCATCTTGCCTGTATCCTTTTAACGAGCTTATAAGCCTCAAACGGAATAATTGATGCAGCAGCCACAATAACACATCTTAACAATAATATCCATTCTGGTTTTTCGAATGCAAAAAGATTCAATAAAAACGGAATTTGCACCATGGCAATTAAGGCCAGAACTGTAACTCCTATTATTACAGGGATAAGATTATTCTTATAACGAAGTGTGTAAATAAATGAATAATAGAAGGAACGATTTGCCAACGTCAGAAACACGTTAGACAGGATCAGAGTTACGAAAACCAATGTACGTGTTAAATTCTCACTGAAACCATTTGCAACACTGAACTGATACAGATACAAACAGCCCAATGTTATTGCCAGTCCCTGAAATATGCTAATGTTTAGTTCCTTAAAGGATAAAAATGTTTCCGTCATATTTCTTGGCTTTGAAACCATTAAGTTTTTCTCAATAGGTTCATTCTCATATATGACAGAACAGGTTGGTCCCATTACCAACTCCATAAAAATAACGTGTATCGGACTAAAGATATTGGGGTACAACCAGCCCAAAAATAAGGGAAGGGCAACAGTAAGGATGATAGGTATATGAATGGAAATAATGTATTGGATGGCTTTTTTGAGGTTACTATAGATTTTACGTCCCATAGCAACTGCGTTAACCATGCTACCCAAATCGTCATTGGTTAAAATGAGCGAGGATGCATTCTTAGCAATTTCGGAACCTCGTTTTCCCATTGCAATACCAATGTGAGCAGCCTTTAAGGCCGGACCGTCATTTACTCCATCTCCGGTCATTGCTACAATTTCTCCATTGGACTTTAAAGCGTTAATGATGCGAAGCTTCGCTTCCGGAAACATTCTGGTAAAAAGATTAGTGGTTTTTACACGTTCACGAAGTTCTTCATCACTTAAATCCATCAGCTCTTTTCCATTTAACGAATTTTCAATACCCTGAAAACCTGCTAATCGAGCAATGGCACCTGTCGTTTCGGCATTATCACCTGTAATGATTTTAACCTTAATACCCGCCTTATAGAAGCCCTCAAATGTTTGCTCAATATTTTCTTTCGGCGGATCAAAAAATGCCACCAACCCTATAAAATTAAACTTAAACGCCTGTTGTTGCTGCGGAAAATTATCACCCTCAAACGAAGCTTCAGCAACTGCCAGTACACGATATCCCTGAGCCGCTAATCCACGTGCTATTCGAAGAACCTTTTGGATTTCATCCGGAGAAAGATCGCATGACGGTAACACACCTTCAACAGCTCCTTTTGCGGCAATGATCCGATGTTTCTCTGCATCCTCAAAGATATGCGTCATCATGGGCGGTTTTCCAGACAGCGGATATTCATGGTACATACTGAAAGCACTTCGTTTATCTACAGAAGTCACATTCCCATAAGCTGCATGTAATGATTTTTCCATTGGGTCGAAAGGAATCGGCTCGCTTGCCCACATGGCTATTTCTATTACTTTTTCAGCTTCGAGGGTATTAAATTGTTCAGGCAAATAAACATGGTGATTGGTAATGGCATAAATCCGGGACAATTCCATTCGGTTTTCTGTAATCGTTCCTGTTTTATCGGTACATATAACGGTAGCAGATCCTAAGCTTTCAACAGTTTGGGTTTGTTTAACCACAATGCCCATATTGCTTAAGCGCCAGGCACCTAGGGCCATAAAGGTGGTAAAGGCAACAGGAATTTCTTCAGGCAGTATTGACATGGCCAGCGTAAGGCCTTTTAATAAACTTTCGGGTAAGCTTAATCCGTTCAGAAAATTGATAAGCCACACCAACAGAAATACAATTATGCCCCCAATGGCCATTTTCTTTACAAAATTTCTGATCTGTAATTGTAAAGGAGTGGCCTCAGGTTTAATCTCGGCAAGTGATTTACCGATTTTCCCTAACTGCGTATTACTTCCTACTGCCGTAACTCTTAAAATAGCCAAGCCCGATACAACGGTACTTCCCTGGAAAAGTTCATTATTATCTGTATCGCTATTTTTTTGTAATGAAAATGATTCTCCTGTTAAAATAGATTCATTAACCGAAAAATCGTTGGAGTGAATAATTCTCCCATCAGCTGCAACCATATCACCTTCTTCAGCAATTAGTAAGTCGTCTACTACTATATCTTCTGTTGCGATAGGCTGAAGCTTTCCGTCGCGGATAACCTTTGATTGGGGTGAGGTGAGTTTCTTTAAGGCATCTAAGGCTTTTCGACTTTTTGAGTCTTGCCAGATGGAGATTGTGGCAACAAGTACAATGGCACCTAACAGGAAAAAACCTTCCTGCATTTCTCCCATCACAAAATATAATATAGATGCGGCAACTAAAATAAGGAACATAGGCTCCAGTACCGCGTCTTTTAATGCATGTAAAAATCCCCCTGATTCTTCATGGTTAGAGTCATTGCTGCCGTGTTTTTTTCTAGAAATAATAACCTCAGGTTCACTTAATCCTTTATCTGCAATGGGCAGAGATGTTATTTTGGACATAGATGGTTGTCGTTTGGAATCCTGAGAAAGTTATCATTTTTTGAGGTGCTTAACGAAACGGAGTGTAAAATGGAATTGGTATTAATAAATTGGCTATTATCGGTAATTCTGTATTAGAACCTTAAATTTGCCGGCTAAAACTGTGATTAATGAAAAAGATTTTTGTTCTCCTTTTTGCCATTTCTTTGGGAAATTTTGCCTTTGCCCAGGAAACTACCGCTCCGGTAATGCATCAGGTCTCTGTCGAAGAATTAAAAACGTTTTCAGTGTTATATACTCAGAAAGCAGCAGAATACCGGGCTTTGTGTTACCAGGCATTTAATTCGGCCAAATGGACATTAGAAAAGGATCTGAAGCATAAAAAAAGAAAAGAGAAATGGGCGATAATTACCGATTTGGACGAAACAATTATCGATAACAGCTATTTCAATGCACAGTTGATTAAGGAGGGTGTTGATTTTACGGAAGCAAAATGGAAACAATGGACAAACCTTTCAGCTGCAACTGCTGTACCTGGTGGTGTTGAGTTTTTACAATGGGCAGCATCTAAAGGAATTGAAATATTCTATATCAGTAATAGAGATACAAGTGAAGTTACTACCACCGTAATAAATCTGAATAAACTGCAATTACCTAATGCGGATGCAGCTCATTGTTTATTCCGCTCCAATAAATCGAATAAGGAAGATCGTCGTCATAAAGTTGCTGAAAACCATAAAATTGTGATGTTGATGGGTGATAACCTGAATGATCATGCTGAAGTATTCGAAAAGAAGCCAGTTGATGAGCGTTTTGCTGAGACAGATAAGGCTAAAGAACAATGGGGGCATCGGTACATTGTGTTACCGAATGCATTTTACGGTGAGTGGGAAAATGCTTTATATAACTACCAACGAAACCTTAGTATTGAACAACGTAAAAAAATATTGATGGATTTGTTAAAAGGATTTTAACTTAGTCGGCTGTACACAGCCAATTTAAGTTTGATTTCCTCATGAAGCATTTTTTAGCCACTATTATTGGATTATTATGCGCGCTCTCCACATTTGCAACCTCAACAGACAGCTTATTTAATGAGTTGAATGCGGCGTTAGTTAAAAAGAAAGAATACGAGGCTATAAAGCTTAAACGGATTGATGAACTAAAACAATCGCTCAGAAAAGAGCAAAATCCGACTGCGCAACAACTTTATAATGGCTACTCTTCGCTTTATGAAGAGTACAAAACCTTTAATTACGATTCTGCATTCTATTGCGCCAAGCAATTGGAAAAGGTTGCGCCACAATTAAACGATAAAGCCAAAATTGAAGAGGTAAAACTGAAAATAGGTTTTATCCTGCTTTCATCAGGAATGTTTAAGGAAACCTATGATGTATTGCAGTCTATCATCCCTTCATCATTAAATAAAAAAGAGAGAGTCGAATTTTTCTCGTTGCAAGCCCGCTATTACTTTGATTTAGCCGATTTTCATAAAGACAAATACTTTACCGCAGCGTACAATCAAAAAGGAAATGATTTTGCTGATTCAGCGATGGCTTTATCAGATCCTGCCTCGTATGATTATTTATCGCTTCAAGGTCTTAAAAACCTTCGTAATGGCGATATGAAAGCGGCAACAAAAAGCTATGAGCAGATCATGAGCTTTAAAAACTTAACACCACACCAGTTTGCTATTAATGCAAGTAGCCTAAGTTTTATTTATGCTTATTCTGGACATGAAAAAGAGTCGGTTGATCTGTTGGTTAAAGCTGCAATTGCCGATGTAAAATCAGCCACTAAAGAAACGGTGGCGATCTTAAATCTGGCCGATATCTTATATAAAAAGGGAAATACACAAACGGCTTATGATTATATAAAGCAGGCGCTGGAAGATGCAACCTATTACGGTGCCCGTCACCGTGAAATTCAAATTGGGGCCATTTTACCTATCATTGAAGGACAACAATTGAGTACGGTTGAGCATCAACGTAAGTTATTACTTGGATATTCTATCCTGGCTACCGTTTTGTTCTTGATGGTGGTTACGTTTATTGTAATCATCTTTAAACAACTTAAAAAATTAAAAGTTGCTGATAAGATCATCAAACTGGCGAATGAAAATTTACAGCATACAAATGATTTGCTGAAAGAGGCCAACAAAATTAAGGATGAGTACATTGTGTATTACTTTAATGTATGTTCTGAATATATAGACAAGCTGGAGCGATTGAAGAAATCAATTGAGCAAAAGCTGCTAATGGGTAGGGGTGACGACCTTAAAACTACATTAGCAAAGGTCGATCTGCATAAAGAACGAGAAGGACTTTTCTTGAGCTTCGATAAAGTGTTTCTGAAATTGTTCCCCAACTTTGTTCAGGGATTTAATTCATTGTTTAAAGAAGAAGACCGGATGAAAATCGAAGACGGTCAGTTAATGAATCCAGAACTCCGAATTTTTGCCCTCATTAGAATTGGTATTACGGATAATGACCGAATCGCAAAAATATTGGATTATTCAGTCAATACCATTTACGCCTACAAAACCCGTATCAAGAAAAAATCGCTGGTCTCCAATGATGATTTTGAAGAATACCTTATGAAGATCCAGTCGGTGTGAGCTTAGCTTTTAGTCATAATCCTAACTAAAAACTAATAGCTAACGGCTAAAAGCTACCAGCTATCATCAATATTTTTGTTTTAAAAATCGATATTTCACTGATATGAACTTGGTGTAGTTTTCTGAAGATCAATAGTTTATATTTTGTATAAACTATATTAATCTATATTGCCCTCTATACTGATTGTATTCAATCCGTTTCCTCATTTCTTTTGATTCTGCTTAGCACAACCAAATGTGCGGGCAAAAAAAAGTTACGACCAATTTTTAATGTATTACAACCAATGAGAAAACTCTACTTACTTAAGTACGGTGCTACCTTGTGTATGTTATTAGTTTCGCTGATAACATTTGCACAGACAGGAACACTCACCGGTCGTGTTTTTGACGACACGAATCTGCCAATGCCTTTTGCCGGGGTAACCATAAAAGGCACCAAATTATCTACGGGAACCAATGTAGACGGTATTTTTAAATTTACAGGATTACCACTTGGGCAACACACGGTAGTGGTTAATTCAATGGGATTTGAAGTTTTAGAAAAAACAATCAATGTAACGGCTAATACCAATATCACACTTTATTTAAAAGCCTCTGCAACTTCATTGAATGAGGTAGTTGTTATTGGTTATGGAACAAAGAAAAAAGATGACCTTACCGGAGCGGTAGGGACGCTTTCTAATAAAGAGTTTAATGCTGGTGCAGTAAATTCTGTTCAGGAGGCGATTTCTGGACGTATTGCGGGTGTTACCGTAACCTCAATCAGTGGAGCACCTGGTAATACATCAACTATCCGTATTCGAGGTGGAGCTTCTTTAAATGCTAGCAATGATCCGCTGATCATTATTGATAACGTTCCGGTTGATAACACTCCGATCGGAGGTTCTCCTAACATTTTATCATCCATAAATCCTAACGATGTGGAAAATGTAACCGTTCTTAAAGATGCTTCTGCTACAGCTATTTACGGTTCACGAGCATCAAACGGTGTTATCTTGATCACCACTAAAAAAGGTGGCGAAAAATTTAAAGTTACTTACGGATTAACAACATCATTGGCAACTGTTCCAAATAAAGTGGCAGTTTATACAGGAGATGAATTTAGAGCTTTGGTTAATAAAATTTATGCTGGTCAGCAGCCTGTATTGTCACTTTTAGGAACTGCCAATACCGATTGGCAAGATGCTATTTATCAAAATGCGTTTGGTCAGGATCATAACGTAGGCGTTTCAGGAACCTGGAAGAAAATGCCTTATCGTGTTTCATTAGGTTATAATAATACCGATGGAACGCTGAAAACGTACAATTTTGAAAGAACAACTTTAGCAATTAATGCAAATCCAACATTCCTTAAAAACTCCTTGAAACTCAATTTCAACGTAAAGGGAATGTATAACAATAACAATTTCGCTGATCAGGGAGCAATTGGTAATGCTGTATACTACGATCCAACAAAGCCTGTATACAATGGCAATGAACGTTGGAGAGGTTTCACCACCTGGACGCAGGATAATACCTTGAATGGCAACCCTGTTCCTTTGGCAACACCAAACCCTGTTGCACAGTTAGAATTAACAGATAATACATCAACTGTTAAAAGAAGTATTGGAAATGCCCAAGCAGATTACCAGTTTCCATTCTTAAAGGAATTACGTGCTAACCTTAACTTAGGTTATGACTATACGATATCTCAAGGTCATAATAACGTTAAGGACAGTACACAATGGGTAAATTCTCCTGCCGTTTCAGGAGGTAGAATTAATCCATATGAAGAAAGACGCCGCAATCAGTTATTGGATTTCTACCTTAATTACTCAAAAGAGGTAAAGAGTATCCAAAGTAAGATTGACGTGATGGGCGGTTATTCGTGGTCGCACTTTTATAGAGAAGGTGCAGATTCGAGCATGAACGTTACTAAAACCGCTAAGGGCGAGCCTAATATCTACAGTTCTGAGTATTACCTGGTTTCTTTCTTCGGCCGTTTAAACTATACGTTTAAAGATAAATATTTGGTAACCTTTACCTTGCGTGATGATGCGACTTCTCGTTTTGATGCAGATAACCGTTGGGGCTTGTTCCCATCAGTTGCTGTTGCCTGGAAGATCAATGATGATTTCTTTAAAAATAACAAAACCATCTCAGACCTTAAGCTGCGTGTTGGGTACGGTACAACCGGACAACAAGATTTAAATAACGGCAATAATTATCCTTATTTGGCTAAATACACGATCAGTGATAATACCTCACGTTACCAGTTCGGGAATTCATTTTACAACACCTTACGTCCGGATGGTTATGATGCAAACATTAAATGGGAATCTACCAATACAGCCAACATCGGTTTAGATTATGGATTCCTTGATAACCGCATCACCGGTACTTTAGATTTCTATCAGAAAAAAACGAACGATCTGCTAAGCATTGTGGATGTGCCAGCAGGAACCAACTTCTCAGCCCGTGTGCTTACCAATGTTGGGGACATGGAAAACAAAGGAGTTGAATTCACTTTAAATGCAAAAATACTTACAAAATCTGCTTTGAAATGGAATGTGAATTATAACATTTCTTACAATAAGAACGAAATCACCAACCTGAGTTTAACAGGTGATCCAAACTATCAAGTATTGGTAGGAGGAATTGCCGGAACCACTTCCGGAACAATTCAGGTACAGAAAGTAGGCTATCCTGTTAACTCCTACTTTGTGTATGAACAAGTGTACGATCGTGATGGAAAACCTATGGAAGATGTGTATGTAGACCGTAACAATGATGGTATCATCAACAGCAGCGATCTGTATGTATTCAAAAAGCCGGACGCAACAGTATTGATGGGTATCGGAACCAATTTATCTTACAAACGTTGGGATTTCTCAGCATTCGGAAGATTAAGCTTGGGTAACTACAATTACAATAACGTAGCGGCTAACAGCACCTACAGAGGATTTTATTCAACACTGGGTTATTTAAGCAACCAGACTATGTCGGCCTCAGATACCCGTTTCATGACTGCATTGAAAACCAATACATCAGATTATTATATCCAGGATGCCTCTTACTTCCGTTTGGACAATATCAGCTTGGGTTACCGCCTGCCAGCTTTATGGAATAACAAAGTGAACCTGAGAATTAATGCCAATGTGCAGAATGTATTCGTGATCACTAATTATGACGGCTTGGATCCTGAGATCAGTGGAGGTTTGGATAATAACTTCTACCCACGTTCAAGGACATTCCAATTAGGTGTTAACTGTGATTTTTAATCATCAATAAGCTTATCAATTATGAAAAAATATAAATTTTTCACGATCGCTTTAGTGGCAGCAGGACTTAGCATGTCGTCTTGCATTAACGATCTGGATACCGTTCCTACGGATAAAAGGATTATTACTTCGGCATCTGTTTTTAATGATCCGCAGGCCTACAAACAAATGCTTGCAAAACTTTACGGTAGCTTAACCCTTACCGGACAAAAAGGGGAATTTGGTTCGCCTGAGCTTTCTGCTTCTGATGAAGGTACCACTTCATTTTTACGAGGATATTTCAATATTCAGGAGGTTACTACGGATGAATGTATTAATGCCTGGGGCGATGGAGGATTAGTAGAATATCATGGAATGGTATGGTCGGATGCTAACGGTTATGTTAACCTGATGTACCAGCGCATTTTCATCAATATTTCTTATTGTAATGAATATATCCGTTCGGTACAGGAAAGAGTAGGGGGGCTGTCGGAGCCGTTAAAAGGAGACGTTACCAAATACCTTGCTGAAGCTCGTTTTATGAGAGCGTTGTATTATTACTATGCTATGGATCTGTGGGGAAATGTGCCATTTACCACTGAAAAAGATAAAACAGGTGCATTTATTCCTAAGCAAATTAATAGAAAAGACCTTTTCGCTTATATCGAATCAGAGTTAGTTGACGTGCTTCCTTCATTAGCAGAAGCTCGTACCAATGAATATGGTCGTGCAGATCAGGCTGCTGCATGGATGTTGCTAGCTAAAATGTACTTGAATGCGGAAGTGTACTTAGGTAAAGGGAATGCCCGATATACCGACTGTTTAACCTATTGCAATAAAATCATTAATGCAGGTTATACTCTTCACCCTAAATATAATGAACTCTTTTTAGCTGATAACCATAAGTGGAATGAAGAAATCATATTGCCGATTGCCGAAGATGGAATGAATACCCGTGGTTATGGAGGTGTAACCTATATTATCCATGCTCAGGTGGGTGGAAATATGGATTATGTAAAAGATTATGGCATACCTAGTGGGCCTTGGGCCGGTAACAGATTTACGAATACGTTTGTAAACAAATTTGCCGATAAAACCGGTGCCACTGATAAAAGAGCAATGTTCTTTACCGATGGCCAGAAACTGGATATAGATGTTCCTAATCAGTTTAAAGAGGGATACCTAAGTACTAAATATAGAAATGTGAACGCAGATGGCTCAGCTGGAAAGCATGGAACATTTGTCGACACAGATTTTCCTTTATTCCGTTTGGCTGATGTTTACCTGATGTATGCAGAAGCAGTAAAAAGAGGGGGAACAGGTGGTACTGAAGCAACTGCCGTTTCTTATATCAATAAAATCCGCGAGAGGGCCTATGGAAATACATCCGGAAATATTGCTGCTGCCAATCTGACACTTGATTTCATTTTGGACGAAAGAGCTCGCGAACTCTATTGGGAGTGCCACCGCAGAACAGATTTGATCCGTTTTGGCAAATTTTCCGGTGGTGAGTATTTATGGGATTGGAAAGGAAATGTTAAAGCAGGCGCAGCAACTCCGGCCCACATGGATCTGTTCCCAATTCCGGCTTCCGATCTATCAATCAATACTAATCTGGTTCAAAACAAAGGTTATTAAGATTAAACAACATGAAAAAACATTTTTATACACTATTGTTTCTTGGTTTAACCTTGTTTGCTTGTCAGAAAGATGAGGTTGGTCCAATGATAGGTGAAAAAATTATTGCACCTGAAATAACAACTCCGTCAAGCGGATCAACTATTGAAATAACAGCACTAAACCTAACTGATACGGTTAAAGTTAAATGGAAAAAGGCAGATTATGGGGTAACCACATCAGTAAGTTATTTTTTACAAGCTGATTCGGCAACTAAACAATTTGCTCATCCGGTTTCTATCGGTTCAAGTAATTCAGATGAATTATCAATAGTAATGACCGATCTGAATAAAAAATTATTAGACCAGTTGCATTTACCTGCCAACAAATCTTCAGTAATAGAATTAAGATTAGGTGCATCTATCAATAATTTAGATACAGTTATTTCTCAAGTCATTAAAATGACCATTACGCCGTTTAAGGAAATTGTTGAACCTCCGACTATACCTGAACCTGTACGTTTATGGGTGCCAGGTGGCTATCAAGGCTATAAGCCAGCGTCAGCACCTAAACTAACCGCTATTGATGATGGAAAATTTGAAGGTTATATCTATTTCAACTCAGGTACTGATCTTAAGTTTACCTCAGCTCCTGATTGGGATCATATCAATTATGGCTATGCTTCTGATGGCAAATTAACAACAGATGGACAGGCCGGCAGTATGTCGGTTGATAAAGCTGGTGTTTATAAGATTGAAGCTAATATCAGTGACCTTACTTATAAAATTACACATATTAGCACTTGGGGAATGGTTGGTACTGCAACGCCAGGTAGTTGGGATGCCTCTACACCTCTAACGTATGATGCTAGTAAAGATGTGTGGACAAAAACGATCAACCTGGTAGCTGGAGCATTAAAATTCCGTGCTAATGATGGTTGGGATATTAATTTCGGTCCTGCAGCAAGTGCTGAGTTAGAAGGTGAACTTGTACAAACAAATGACGCAATCAACATAACTGAAAGCGGAAATTATACGGTTACCATTAGCTTAAGCAAAGCTAATCAGCCTTACAAATACACGTACACAGTTCGCAAAAACTAATGTATTGTAGGGGCGGTTTCGCTGGCTGTGACCCGCCCTTTTTTAATCTATTGTTAAACCCAACTATTTCTTATAAATAGATTATTTTAACGTTTTAGCCATCTCGTTTATATGAAATATGTAACCATACCATTTAAAATGAATGTTGTTTACGCGCTACTCGCGTTGTCCTTCTCTTTTTTAGATTGTAAGAAAGGAGATGACCCGGTAACACCTGTTCCTCCTGTTGTAAAACCCGTTGACCCACCTGTATATGCAGCACCTTTTGCAAATGTTCCTGCTACAAAAGATGTGGTAATGTACGAAGTGAATCTAAGAGGCTTTAGTAAAGAAGGAAACTTTAAAGGTGTACAAAATCGCCTGGATTCGATTAAGGCTTTAGGTGTGAATGTTATTTGGTTGATGCCTATTAATCCAGTCGGACAAATCAGGTCTGCTGGAGGATTAGGGTCTCCATATGCAGTTAAAAATTATAAAGAAGTAAATCCCGAATTCGGAACGTTAGAAGATTTCAGAACGCTGGTTAAAGAAGCCCATAAACGTGATATGGCGGTGGTGATCGACTGGGTGGCTAATCATACCGCCTGGGATAACCCATGGATCAGTAATAAAGCATGGTATAAGCAGGATGCCAACGGAAATATCATAATTCCACCTAATACAAACTGGAATGATGTTGCTGCCCTTGATTATAATAATCAGGATATGCGAAAAGAAATGATTCGTTCTATGAAGTATTGGGTGCTAGCTGCAAATATTGATGGATTCCGTTGCGATGCAGCTGATTTTATTCCATATGATTTCTGGAAACAAGCCATCGACACGCTTAAAACTTTTAAAGACCGAAAATTGGTTTTATTGGCAGAAGGTAGTCGCACCAATCATTTTAATGCTGGTTTTCAGTTAAATTACGGTTGGGATTATTACAAAACGCTTAAGGAAGTATTTAAGGGAACTCAACCGGATGCATCATTATTTACCACCAGTTCGCAAGAAATGACAAATATTCCTTCTGGTTCTACTAAACTCAGATTTACCACCAACCACGATGAAACGGCTTGGGATGATACACCGGTTGGATTGTTTAGTGGTAAGCGTGGCTCTATGGCAGCATTTGTGCTCGCCTCGTACATGGGCGGAAGCACCTTGCTGTATAATGGTCAGGAGGTGGGTAGTACTAAAAAGCTATCCTTCTTTGATCGTGATCCGATCGACTGGACTGAAAACCCTGATATGGTAGCCGAGTATAAAAAGCTCATTGCTTTTAAAATGGGCAGTGAGGCTGTTAAAGAAGGAGAGATTATTAAGGTTAACAGTTCCGATTTAGTTGTGTTTAAACGTGTATCCAATAATCAGGAAGTGTTAGTTATTGTAAATACGAATAATAGCGAAAGTACATTTGCGGCTTCGTCAGAACTAGTAAATGTTTCTTGGAAAAACGCTATGGATAATAAAGACTTTACTTTGCAGTCTTCTTTAAAATTACAACCGTATCAATACTACATACTGAGTAAAAAATAGTGTGTATAATTGATTAAGCAGTGTTATTAAAAGTTTAGCTCAGCCTTTAGCATTTCGCTAAAGGCTTTTTTATTGGAAAAGATTGTATGAAGCAATTACAATTAACATCTTTGCCGACTGAAACTATGTCTAAAACCATTAAATATTTCCCGGGCCTAAGTGCTTTACGTTTTTTTGCCGCTTACCTGGTTCTGATGCATCATACCGAAACCATCAGGCAAAAATATGGCTTATTCAACCTTGAAGCATATACATTGTTTAGAAACGGAAGTACTGCAGTATCCTTCTTTTTTGTGTTAAGTGGTTTTCTGATTAGTTATCTTTTACTGAAAGAAGATAAAGAGAGCGGCGACATAAGTGTAAAGGGTTTTTATTGGAGAAGAGTGGTACGTATATGGCCTTTGTATTTTTTGCTTGTAATAATTGGAGTTTGGTTGGTACCTTTTGCACTAAAAACAATCGGGTTTGAGTATCAAATGCCTTATTCAGGTGGTGAAGTATGGTGGATGTACCTTTTGTTTTTACCGTTTTTGGTGAATACCTTATTTGGCAGCAGTTTACTGGAGCCATTATGGTCTATAGGGGTAGAAGAGTGGTTTTACATTATTTGGGCACCACTAATGAAATTTTTCCGTCAGCATATGTTATTACTGTTTTGGTTGATCATTGTTATCAAAACCAGTTTAATAACCTTATTAATGTTGATGGACCCGCAGCCTGGTTCTTTTTTAGATGTAACCAGACAAGTGGTAGACACCCTAAAGTTTGAAGCCATGGCAATAGGAGGGATTGGGGCTTATTATGTTTTCCACGGAACCAAATCTTTTGATAACTGGAAAATATTCTCGCCTGTGGTACAACTTACAGGTTTTACTTTATTAATATGGCGATTGGTTTTCCATGGCGAGTTGGTTGCTTCTAATATTGCGTTGGGTGAAGTTTCAAAGGTATTGTTTAATACCCCGGTTATTTCGAATCTGATTTTGTACGTGTTGTTTCTTTGGCTGATTCTGTCTATTTCCTTAAATCCTAAATCATGGATTAACTTGGATAAGAAATGGTTAAATTCTTTGGGTGATGTTTCTTACGGTATATACATGTACCAAATGCTGGTGATATTCGGGGTTATTTTGATTTTTAAGAATCACTTGCAACAATTATCCCCGTTAATGTCAACTTTGGTATTTTATGGAATTATCTCGGTTGGAGTAATCGGCGTTTCTTATTTATCCAAATTCCTTTTTGAGAATAAATTCCTTAAATGGAAAAGCTTAGTAAAATAGCCAAATGGTTATTTTATGCAGAAACAATTAATGAAATGTGGATGACAGTACGCTTCCCAAATAATTGTTATTTAAAAAGCAATTAAGGAAGACCATTTAAGAGTCTTCTCAAACTTAGTGGAAAAGTTGATGGGACAAAAGGAGATAATTTCATCTTTAAGGAGAAAAATTCGGGGAAGTCTAGCCTTAATAGAAATAAAAGATTAGAAAAGTTAACTCCGGATGGAGTGAAACTTAACAGAGAATTAGTTTCGCTCCATCCGGGGCTTATGTATTAGACTGATGTATATCTACTAAGGTTATCCTCCTCCGGAGATTTAAATAATCTAAAAGTCATAAGTTTTGAGTATACAATTCAATCCCCCACTTTTCCTATTAATTTGCCTCCAACTATATAAGCAATAAGAGTTAGAGGCGATGTATGTACCGGCTCTCTTAAAATGAAAAAATAAAACGAATTATCTGGTTTTACTTGCCTTGCTGATGAAATTACCTATTAAATAGCCAAATATTCCTCCAATAACGGCTCCGCTCACAGCTGAAATCCAATTCATTTTATAAAGGAAAAATGCAACAACGGCTCCGATAATTCCTACAAAGATTGCAAAGAACCATGAGGTTTTATTCTTCTTATAAGGAACAGGATGTGACTGTACAGCTGAGTGTTGTTGATGATGAGCTTGTTGATGGGTATGATGCTTTTGTCTGTTTCTACTCTGTGGCATAACTATATTGTGTAAAAATGATCATTATGAATTGTTACTAAATAAGTTTCGACAAAGGTGGGAGAGAGTGATCTTTACATCTTAAGCATTATTATTTTATTTCAAATTTAAAATTTTTCATAAATGCATCAACCTCCTGAGCAAAAGATTTTGAGGTATGGATGCTTTTCCTGGTTATGGATATAATTAATCACTTTGGAGAGCTGAGATTCACTTACAGAGACTGCAAAATAATCATCTTGCCAGCTAAAAAAATCATTAAGCATTCTTGATTTATTTAACCAAAAGGCTGATTCTCCTTTTATCATATGAGCAATTTTTGAGATGGTCTGATCTTTTCCAATAGAAATCAGGCAGTGTAAATGATCCTCATATCCATTGATAGCTTGCAAAAAAATATTGTTCTTTTTACAGTTTTCCATGATATGCAGCCTTAGCTCAAATCGAATGTTTCTTTTTAAAAAAGGTATTCTGTTTTTGGTAGAAAAAACAAGGTGTACCCAAATCTTTACATGTGACATAGATGAAATTCTTTTATTGATAATGAAAAATTCATTATCAATCTGATAGCCAATAATAATTGCGCAATTATAGCTTTTTAGGATTAAAATATATTCATTCATCAAGATTCAAAATCATTGCCACTTCCCAAGCCTGCATATTAAAATTAAATCAATCAATTACTCATCAAGCCTCCGTCAGCTAAAGCAGACGGCAATGAAGCAACTATATTGTGAAAATAGGACAAGAACTTCATTACCGTTGGTTTTAACCAACGGGTAAGAAAAGAATCACAGAACTATATTGAGAAAATTTATGGAGTAGATTATCTAATAGGACAAGACTTCATTGCCGTTGGTTTCAACCAACGGTAAGAGAATCACAGAAAAACCCTGCTCGACAAAATCATTGCTTCTTCTCAAGCCTGCATATTAAAATAAAAATCAATCAATCACACATCAAGCCTCCGTCAGCTAAAGCAGACGGCAATGAAGCAACTATATTGTGAAAATAGGACAAGGACTTCATTACCGTTGGTTTTAACCAACGGGTAAGAAAAGAATCACAGAACTATATTGAGAAAATTTATGGAGTAGATTATCTAATAGGACAAGACTTCATTGCCGTTGGTTTCAACCAACGGTAAGAGAATCACAGAAAAACCCTGCTCGACAAAATCATTGCTTCTTCCCAAGCCCGCATATTAAGCCCTGTATTGATGTTATTTTGTTCGAGGTAAGATAATATGCCTTCAGTGGCAATGTTGCCTGTAAGGTCATCTTTGGCCATTGGGCAGCCGCCGAATCCTTTTAGCGCTGAGTCAAATCGGCGACAGCCAGCTTTCCAGGCAGCATCTATTTTTTCTACTCGTGTAGAAGGGGTTGAGTGTAAGTGTACTCCAAACTCAATAGCAGGATGATCTTTACTTAAGTTGCTATAGATGTAAATAATGTTTTCTGGGTTTGAAACCCCTATTGTATCAGATAAAGAAATGATGTTTACACCGATCTTATTCATCTCATTTACCCATTTGGAAACAATTTCGGCACTCCACTCATCTCCATAAGGATTTCCAAACCCCATTGAGATATAAATAACTAGTTGCTTATTGTTTTTTACACAAAGTGATTGAATCTTTTGAACCGTATCAAAAGACTCAGTGATAGAACTATTTGTATTACGCTGTTGGAACGTCTCAGAGACAGAGAAAGGGAATCCAAGATAAGATATCTCATTGAATGCAACAGCTTCTTCTGCGCCTCTTAAATTGGCTATAATGGCAAGTAGTTTTGATTTGCTGGATGAAAGGTCTAATCGTTTTAAAACCTCCCTTGTGTCACTCATCTGGGGAATGGCTTTTGGCGAAACAAAACTGCCAAAATCAATCGTATCAAAACCAACCTGCAAAAGCTTATTAATATATTCAGCCTTAAGATCAGTAGGAATAAATTCATGAATTCCCTGCATGGCATCACGCGGGCATTCGATTAGTTTTAAGGGATGGGTGCTCATTGAATGTTCATAGTTCATAGTTGATGGTTCATAGAGACTTAAACTATGATCTATGAACCATCAACTATAGGCCAATCTATACTTCTATTGGATCTAATTTCTTATCTGCTTGTTTTTCAAACCTCCGGATAATTAAACGAGTTCCCCTGTCGTAGCTGAAGTAACTCCAAACCCAGTTAACAAACACTACCACACGATTTCTGAAGCCAACAAGAGTCATAAGGTGAACGAACATCCATACAAACCATGCAAACATTCCCTGGAAACGTATAAATCCTAAATCTACAACAGCACGATTGCGTCCAACAGTTGCCATTGAGCCTTTATCAAAATACTTAAATGGTTCCATTGGAATATCGTTTATTTTTTTGACGATATTTTTGGCCACTAAAACACCCTGTTGCATAGCTGCTGGAGCAACTCCCGGATGTCCGCGAGGAAAATCTTCCGTGATCATTGCAGCAACGTCGCCAATAGCGAAAATATCATCGTAACCTTCAATCTGATTAAATGTATTTACTTTGAAGCGGTTTCCTCCTACAACAACATCTTTGTTGATTCCAGGTAGCGTTTCACCTCTTACACCAGCAGACCAAATCACTACTTTACTCTCCAATGCTTTACCACTACCAAGCTCTACTTTTTCACCGTCATATCCCAAAACCCTTTCGTTAGTGCGGATATTTACACCCATACGTTTCAGGAAATTCTCCGATTTTTCGGAAGCCTGTTCCGACATTGCTCCAAGAAGCCTTGGTCCGCCTTCAATCAGGTTAATCTGCATCCGACGAATATCAAGTTCCGGATAATCGTGTGGAAGCACATGATTTTTTAGCTCAGCCAAAGCACCTGCTGTTTCAACTCCGGTTGGACCTCCACCAATTACCACAAAATTCATGAAAGCTTCCTGCTCACTTAAGCTATCAGTAAGTAAGGCACTTTCAAAATTCTGAAGTACCAAGCTGCGCATATCCAATGCTTCAGGAATAGTTTTCATTGGCATAGCGTGTTCTTCAATATCCTTCATACCGAAGAAATTGGAATTAGAACCTGTCGCTATGATGAGGTAATCATAATGAATGTCGCCAATATTGGTGATAATTGTTTTCTTTTCACCGTCAATAAAGCGAGCTTCGGCCACTCTGAAAATAAAATTTTTCTGATTTTTAAAAATCTTGCGAAGAGGGTGTGCAATTGAATCGGGTTCTAAGCCCCCCGTTGCCACTTGATAAAGCAACGGCTGAAAGGTGTGGTAGTTGTGGCGATCGATCATGATCACCTGAACTTCTTTATTCTTTAACTTTTTAGCAGCCTGGATGCCTCCAAATCCGCCTCCGATAATAACAACCCTTGGGAAATTTGTTTCTGGAATATCTATCGACATAACTTAATAAGAAGAGTTTTTCAATATTAACAAAAAAGATCCATAGTTGTTGTCAGCGCTAGGTAAGACCTTCGATGTCAAGAGAAAAAGTATTAAACGAAAAAGGCGCGTAACAGTTGTTACGCGCCTTTCGTTTATTGAATTTGCAATCAGATTAGTTCTTTTTGCGGATAAAGTCAACTACAATTGGCGTAGCTACAAACAATGAAGAGTATGTACCTACAACAATACCAACCAACAAAGAGAAGGAGAAACCACGCAATACCGCACCACCAAATATGAATAATATTACCAATACTAACATTGTACATAAACCTGTAACAACGGTACGGTTAAGAGTACTGTTCAACGCGCTGTTGATTACAGTGCCCATTGATTCATTTTTGCTATGATGTAAACCTAAGTATTCACGAACACGGTCAAATACTACCACCGTATCGTTCATTGAGTAACCCATAATAGTCAGAATTGCTGCAATGAAGGTTTGATCAACTTCCAATGAGAAAGGTAATAAACCATTGAATATCGAATAGATCGCAATAATTACCAATACGTCGTGAAGTAGGGCAACGGTAGCACCGATACCAAACTGCCAGCGGCGGAAACGAATGATAATGTAGATATAGATAATTACCAACGCTAAACCAATTGAATACAATGCAGATATTTTAATATCGTTTGCAATTGTAGGACCCACTTTACGGGTATTCATGATTTCAGCCTTATTATCTTTGATCTTAGCTAATCCTGCTTGAAGTTTAGTTTCAACTTCTTTATCAATGCTTTCTGACTGATTATCGATTTCGTAAGAAGTAGTGATACGAACCTGATTAGCACCACCGAAAGTTTTTACTTCAGGCTCTTTACCACCTAATTCAGGAGTAATTGCTGCTCTTACATCACCAACTTTAACATCTTTCTCGAAACGAACAGTATAAGTACGACCACCTTGGAAGTCAACACCTAAACTTAAACCTTTGGTAGCAATTGAAATAGCACCTGCTAAAATAATAGCACCCGAGATAAAGTAGAATATTTTACGTTTAGAAACGAAGTCGAAATCAGTGTCTTTAAACCAGTTTTTAGAAAACTCATTGGTAAATTTAATCACTTTGTTTTTAGCTAACTGTGCTTCGAAAATCAAGCGAGTGATAAAGATAGCTGAGAACAATGAAGTGAAAATACCAATAACAAGAGTAGTTGCGAAACCTTGGATCAAACCAGAAGAGAACACGTAAAGAATGATACCTAATAACAAGATGGTAACGTTCGCATCGATGATCGCTGAGTAAGCGTGTTTAAAGCCGTCAGTAACAGCCATACGCAAGCTCTTGCCATGATCAAGTTCTTCTTTGATACGTTCATAGATCAGTACGTTTGCGTCAACCGCCATACCGATGTTTAGAACGATACCTGCAATACCTGGTAAGGTTAATACTGCTCCGAATGACGCTAATACACCAATCATGAAGAATAAGTTCACAATTAAAGCAACGTCAGCAGCAATACCTGCTTTATTGTAGTAAATCGCCATGAAAACGAACACAACAGCTAAACCAGCCAAACAAGAAATTAAACCTGCATTGATAGCCTCTTGACCTAAAGTAGGACCAACAGTTGCTTCTTCAACAATCTTAGCAGGAGCAGGTAATTTACCCGCTTTTAAAATGTTAGCTAAGTCTTGGGTTTCTTCCACTTTGAAGTTACCAGAGATGGATGAAACACCGCCAGAGATTTCGTTTTGAACACTTGGTGCTGAATAAACAGCATCATCAAGAACGATAGCAATTGCACGGTGATTTGCAGCAGCAGCTTCAGCAGTAATTCTTCTCCATTCTTTAGCACCATCAGCATTCATTACCATCTCTACTTCAGGTTTACCATCTCTGATATCTGAACGTGCAGTTGAAATAACGTTACCACTTAATGCTGCTTTACCATCACGACCGGATGCTCTTAATGCGTTTAAAGCAAAAATATTCTTGTCGTTAATAGCTTTAACGCTCCATGCAAATTTGATGTTAGCTGGGAAGCTTGCTCTAACTTCAGGAGAAGAAAGATATTCGTTAACTTTTGCAGTATCTTTTAATGCTGAATAACCAACCACAGAACCCGGAGCCAACATTTGTTGTCCGTTAGCTTCCTGATAAGTACTAGGCATCATTACGGCAAATAATGGGTTTTGTTTAGCCATCATTGCGCGCATTGCAGAAGTATCATTTTTAGAAGAGTCTGATTTAATCTTGTTTAAAAGAGCCAAATCAGATTTTTTCTTAGTTGTATCAGTTGTTGCTGAAGTAGTTGCAGGAGCCGCTTTATCAGTTAAAGCTAACTTGGTTGCTAATGCTTTGTTAGCTGCTTCTAAACCTCCATATACTTCACGGTTATCATAAGTTTCCCAAAACTCAAGTTTTGCAGAACCTTGTAACAGTTTACGCACACGCTCAGGATCATCAACGCCCGGTAACTCAATTAAAATTCGGTTTCCGCCAATTTTCTGAATATTTGGCTGAGTAACACCGAATTTATCGATACGGGTACGGAGAATTTCAAATGAACGATTAAAAGCGCTTTCAGACTCTGTTTTTAAAAGTTTGATAACTTCTTTATTAGGAGTGTCATAGTTGATACGGCCTTTATTTTCAGCTGTAGCAAAAATGGAAGCTAATTTACCGTTAGGAGCTACTTCATTATAAGCTTTCTCGAATAATGAAACGAAATCTTCAGACGATCTTGTTGATCTTTCTTTAGCTAAATCCATAGCTTTATTGAAAGCAGGATCAGTGCTGTTTCCTGACATTGAACGGATTAGGTCAACCACAGATACTTCCATGGTAACGTTCATACCGCCTTTAAGGTCAAGACCCAGATTTAACTGTTTTTCTTTACACTCTTTGTAAGTAAATTTTGCCACACCCAGGTTATAAACCGGTTCGGTAGCAATTGAATCCAAATAATAACTCTCTTTGGCTGCATTGCCATTGGCATATTCTTTTGCCTTTTTTTCGACACTGCTTACTATCCACGTAAATGAGATGTGGTATAGACAAGCAAGTGCCAGTGCGATAGCCACAAACCTGATGACACCTTTTCCTTGCATAATGCGGTTAAATTTTAATTAAAGCGTTGTTTCTTAAGTTTTGTTGGTTTTTTTACGAAGTCGCAAATCTAAATAAATTTTGATTCTACGCAAGTTTATCTTCCATAATATCTGTGTGTTTAATAAAAAGTTATATGAAAATCTCTTTCTTATTAGTCATTTTTTTACAGTTAGCAATAGATTAAATAATCAACAGAATAGTAGTGTAATATTTTGATTTTCAATAAATTAAATAGATTAATTTGTATGCATTTTTTGTAAATTTATGTAAACATTTATCACCTAAATATCTATATGGAAAATTCTAACATTTATGCGTTAGGTTGGTTAAGAGATCTTCCTAGCTTTAAAGACTACACAGCTGATACAAAAAATGTTTCTGATTCATTGCATGTTGCGGGTGAAACAGAGTCGATTAAAAACATGTTGAAAACGGCTGGTGTAACTACAGCCACAAAGCCTGCATTACCTACTAAAAAGGATCTTAGGACTTGGTGCTCTCCAATTGAAAATCAGGAATCAATAGGTTCTTGCACGGCGAATGCAGGAGTTGGGATAATTGAATATTTTGAAAAAAGGGCTTTTGGAAAACATATTGACGCATCCAGACTATTTTTATATAAGGTTACCCGAAACCTGCTAAAATGGAATGGTGATACAGGAGCCTATCTACGTTCAACAATAGGTGCAATGACGCTGTTTGGTGTTCCACCAGAAGAATATTGGCCATACATAATAGGTAATTATGATATCGAACCTAGTGCTTTCTGTTATGCTTTTGGTCAAAATTATAAAGCAATAACTTATTACCGGCTTGATCCTTCCGGTACCAAAACAACCGATCTATTAATGTCTATAAAATCTCACCTGAATTCAGGTCTGCCAAGTATGTTTGGCTTCTCTGTTTATAATTCTATTTATTCAACCAATGATGGAACTATACCTTATCCATCAGCTAATGATCCAATGGTGGGCGGACATGCCGTTATGACTGTTGGCTATGATGATAAGCTTGAAATTCCTGATGCTTCTGGCACCACTAAAACAAAAGGAGCATTATTAATAAGAAATTCCTGGGGTAAGGGTTGGGGTGATAAGGGATATGGTTGGTTACCTTATGATTATGTGTTGAATGGGCTTGCTGTTGATTGGTGGGTCGTTCTGAAAAATGCCTGGATTAATACTGGAAACTTTAAAGCCTGATAACATCCGGGCTATATTATACATCTGAAACCTATTAATAAATATCTATCATGGCACAATTAAAAATCAAAGCGTTGGTGTCTGACCTGGCTAAAACGCAAGCGCGATGGCAAGCGAGTGAAACTGAAGTTTCGAAGCTTCCTGAAAATCAACAACGTGCTTTATTAGGAGTTGAGATTGATCCTGCTGCATTACAAGCCATTATGGCTGTTCCTCCTAAAGCAACTACACCAAGCTTCGCACCTGCAGTAGATTGGCGAAATCGAAATGGAAATCACGTGACCTCCGTAAAAGATCAGGGTGGTTGCGGCTCATGCGTATCGTTCTGTATTACAAGCGTTGTAGAATCAATGACCTCTATTGAAAAAGGTCAACTATTAAATTTATCAGAGGCCGATTTGCACTTTTGTTCTAATCATGGAGCAAACTGTGGAGGTTGGTGGCCACAATACGCATTGGACGAAGTTAAAGCAAGAGGCATTGTGGATGATGTGTCCTTCCCGTATGCTTCGGCATTTCCTAATAATGATATATGGCAAAGTCCGCCGCATTGTACAAATGTGACCGACAGGGCTTCTAACGCAGTGAAAATAACCAGTTATACGGCACTTGTAAGTGAAATTGATCGTAAAAATCACCTGACAAACATTGGGCCGTGCTCGGCGGTTATTGAGGTTTATCAAGACTTTTTTAGTTATACAAACGGTGTTTATCATCATGTTTCGGGAGGATTGGCTGGTTTGCATTGCGTTTCAGTTATTGGTTACTCTGAAGCAGAACAATGCTGGATCTGTAAGAATTCATGGAATACTGCTTGGGGAAATGCAGGGTTCTTCAAAATAGCCTATGGTCAATGTGGTATCGATACCACGTATCCGTTTTATGGAGCACAAGGAGTTGTTTTACCTGCCCAAAAGGGTTGGCAAGGATGGGAAAGCCTTGGAGGTGGTATAACTTCAAAGCCAGATGCCGTTTCATGGGATAATAATCGAATTGATGTGGTTGCTCGAGGATTAGACTCTGCTGTTTGGCATCGTTGGTGGAATGGTACGGCTTGGTTTGGTTGGGAGTCGTTAGGAGGAGGTATACAAGGTGCTCCGTCTATCTGCTCATGGGCTAACGGCAGGTTGGATATTTTTGCAGTTGGCTTAAATCATCATTTATATCACAAATGGTATCAGGGAGGTTGGAGTGGATGGGAAGATCTGGGAGGATTGCTTTCTTCTGATCCATCGTGTGTTAGTTGGGGAAATAATCGTATTGATATTTTTGCAAGGGGAACGGACTCTGCTCTTTGGCATAAGTGGTGGGATGGGGCCTGGTATGGTTGGGAAAGTTTGGGTGGAGTCTTAACCTCAGCTCCAACTGTATGTTCTTGGGCTAGTGGCAGGTTGGATATTTTTGCAAGAGGAACCAATAATAGTTTGTTCCATAAATGGTATGAAGGCCAATGGTCTAATTGGGAAGATTTAAATGCACAATTATTTGATAATCCGGGAGCTGTTTCCTGGGGCCCAAATCGAATTGATGTCTTCTTCCCGGGACAAAATAACCATATGATGCATAAGTGGTGGAACGGACAATGGAGTGGAGTAGAAGACCTTGGAGGTGTATTAAGTTCTGGAGTGGGTGTCTCATCTTGGGCTGCAAACAGACTCGATTGTTTTGTGATGGGTACCAATTCTCAGCTTTACCATAAATGGTATGAAGGCTGATTTATTTCGTAATTTGGGGTTGAAGAAAACGATCTTCAACCCTAATTTGAATAGGGTTTATCTTGTGAATATTGTCTTCTTGATTGCTTCCCTTTATGGCTGCAAATCACTTCAGCAAGAAAAAAATATGGAATCCAAAGACTTAAAAATAAATGATAGCCTCTTTATTTCCCTTCCGGGAAAGGGTACATCGGGGCTTTTATGGGAATACAAAACAGAGAATGAGGGTATTGTTACGATTGAAAGGGTAGATTATGCAGAAGATCTTTTTAAAGGCACTCCTCAACCCGCGGTGGGATCATCCATCCCCGAAGTGTTTAAAGTAATTGGCACTAAAGTAGGGACAACTAAAATTCACTTTGAGCAGCGACGCCCTTGGGAAAAAACCTCACCACCGATTGATACAAAGGATTTTGAAATAAAGGTTACTGATTAATTCCTGCGTTTATAAGTAACGAATGAATAATCGAGCCTATTTTTTTCGTCAGCTTTATGATCTTCACGTGCAATTTCGATCCATTTATCGCTTGCAATGTCCGGAAAGAAAGCATCTCCTTCAAATACTTGTTTTACTTCAGTGATAAAGAGTGTATCTGCAATGTTCATCGCCTGATTATAGATCTGTGCACCACCGATAATAAAAACCTTTTCATCATTTCTTGTTAGCTCCAGAGCTTCTTCCAGTGAATTAACCAGATCACAACCTTCGATCTTTAAATCTTTATTTCGACTGATAATAACATTCCTGCGGTTAGGCAATGGTCGGCCTATTGAATCATAGGTTTTACGCCCCATAATAATGGTGTTACCTGTTGTTAATTTTTTAAAATGCTTTAAGTCAGCAGGTAAATGCCAAATTAATTGATTGCTCTTGCCGATAACGTTATTTTCAGCCTGCGCTACTATGATGCTTATGTTCATTTTTTCAGAGTTCATAGGAAAGTTAATAGTTCATATTCTAATATAGCAATGAACTTTTTAGATTAAACAGCTACTGCTGCCTTAATATGTGGATGAGGATCGTATCCCGTGAGGGTAAAATCTTCATACTTAAAATCAAAAATATTCTTAATTGATGGGTTGATCTCCAGCTTAGGTAATGGACGGAAATCGCGACTTAACTGTAGTTTTGCCTGTTCAATATGGTTAAGGTACAGGTGAGCATCTCCAAAAGTATGCACAAAATCTCCTGGCTCAAGATCACATACCTGTGCCATCATCATCGTTAATAACGCGTAAGATGCTATATTAAAAGGAACACCAAGGAAAATATCTGCACTGCGTTGATAAAGCTGACAAGAAAGTTTTCCGTTCGCTACATAAAACTGGAAGAAACTATGACAAGGAGGTAAGGCCATGTGTTCAATTTCAGCTACATTCCAGGCGCTTACAATGATTCTTCTGGAGTCGGGGTTGTTCTTTATTTGATTCACCACCTGTGTTATCTGGTCTATTTTTCCTCCGTCAGGAGTTGGCCATGAGCGCCACTGAGAACCATATACAGGCCCGAGTTCACCACTTTCATCAGCCCACTCATCCCAGATACTAACACCATTTTCCTTTAAGTAAGCAATATTGGTTTCACCTTTCAAAAACCATATCAATTCATGGATGATAGACTTTAAATGAACCTTTTTGGTAGTCACCAAAGGAAAGCCTTCGCTTAAGTTAAAGCGCATCTGGTAGCCAAAAACACTGATAGTGCCAGTTCCGGTACGGTCGTGCTTCTCGGCTCCAGTGTCCAGCACATGCTGCATTAAATCGTGATACTGTTTCATATTGTGTCCCTTTTGCAAAAGTAAAAACCTCCTTTGTATTATAACACTTTTATTTCACTTGCTAAATAAATTTATTTTAGTCTGTTCTTAATTGAAGCTTTCCTTTAAACCGGAATAGGCTTTTTCCATTATAAAAGAAACTTTTTACTTTCGTAGCATGATCATTTTTCCTAATGCAAAAATTAATATCGGGTTAAATATTGTTGAAAAACGTACCGATGGTTTCCATAACATCGAAACTATTTTTTATCCAGTAAAAATTTATGATTCATTGGAGATCATTGAATCTTTAGAAACCCAATTTTTTGCTCATGGAATTGATATTCCCGGAAATACCAATGATAACATTTGCCTGAAAGCCTATCAAATGGTGAAGGAAAATATAGATATTCCTCCAATTCATATTCATTTACTTAAAAATATTCCTGTTGGAGCAGGATTAGGTGGAGGATCGGCAGATGGAGCCTATATGATCAGATTGCTGAATCAAAAATTCGAGCTTGGTTTAAGTGTGGAGCAAATGCAGCAATATGCGAGACGACTTGGAAGCGACTGTGCTTTTTTTATCGAAAATACGCCTGTTTTTGCAGTTGGAAAAGGAGATGAATTCTTTTCTCAGGAATTAAATCTCGAAAAATATTTCCTTGTGCTCATTAAGCCCGACATTCATGTTTCAACAGTAGATGCATATGGAGGCTGTAAACCTGAAAAACCGGATACATCCTTGCAGTTATTAGCTCATCTGCCTGTTTCTGAATGGAAAAACACTATCAAAAACGATTTCGAAAAAACAGTATTCAAAAAGTACCCTCCCATTCAAAAGATAAAAGAAGAACTTTATAGGGCTGGTGCAATGTATGCATCAATGAGCGGTAGCGGTTCTTCTGTATTCGGAATATTTGATAAGGAAGTTGTCTTACCACACCTTGAAATGGAGCATAAAGTTTTTTATGGGGTTTAATAATTTGTTCGAAAAAACTATCTGTTTCCAGTTTTTCATCTTGCGACGGGTTAGGGGTGTGTTATAATTTGTCATATATCAATACTTATTTCTTTCTTATTGATTTTAGCAATACACTTCTCTATAAGTAGTTATTTGTACATCTTGTCTGAAACATAAGCTCCGGATGGAGTGAAACTAATTCTTTGTTTAGTTTCACTCCATCCGGAGTTAACTTTTCAAATCTTTTTATTTCTATTTAAGGTTAGACCTCTATGAAGTTTTCTTCTTAAGGATGAAATTCTCTCCTTTTGTCTTCCCAACTTTTCCAGTTGATCCAATTTTTCATTTCAAATTCGCTTCTGAAAAAAAATAATCGATTTATTTCTGACTGATTTACAATATATTAATCTGTTTTTATTCCTAAATGTAAAATATTTTTCTTCTGCCTTATGGAATTTTATTCATGGCCGCATCTTAATAGAAATTTAAATTCTTATAGCCATGAAGAACCCATTTATCAACAACAACGATTTAACCGAAATTGTATTTGAGAACCGCCACAAGGAGTATGGAGCTTATCAATTGAGGGCTCGCTACGACAAAACCATGCGAAAGTCATTATTTGTTTCCGTGGGTACTTTAGTGGTTTTAGGATTGTCGGCACTAGTGTTTAGTTCGAAAGCTGATGAAGCTCCTGATGTGATCACAATTGTAACCGACCTAACAGATGGTGAAAAAATTATGATTGTGCCTGATGAGCCTGAAAAGTTAGAAACACCTAAAAAGGCAGAGGAATTACCTCCTATATCTACTGTCAAAGATACTGAGATGCGAATTGTGGAGGATAATAAGGTAACCGAGAAGGATGTGGTGCAAACTCGTGATGAGATGAAGGATAAAGTAGGGGGTAGCGAAACAGTTGAAAATCCGGATGGAGATCCTAATGCTAAATCATTGCCAATTGCAGATAATAATAGCAATGGTAATGGAGGATCGGAAGGAGCTGTTGAAGGAACGGCCGACAAGGAATTTGTTAGTGTAGAACAAATGCCTGAATATGAAGGTGGAATGCAAAAGATGTTCAAGTTTATTGGTCGCAACTTGCGTTATCCATCACAAGCCGTTGAAAATAATGTTCAAGGTTCTGTAATTGTACAGTTTGTGGTTGATCGGGATGGAAGTGTGAATAAAGTGTCAATTTTAAGAGGCATAGGCGTAGGATGTGATGAAGAAGCTATGCGTGTTGTAAGGTTGTTAAAATTCACTCCCGGTAAACAAAATGGTCGCCCTGTAAAAGTGCAGTTTAGCTTGCCTATAAAATTCACGTTGAATTAAAAATATCGTTAAATCATCTACCTCAATTGTTAGTGTGTCTGCGTTCCGGCGAAAGCCGGGACGCTTTTGTGTTTTATTTGGTACACTATAGTCCTGAATCGGAATAAATTCTATTATTAAATTTTCATTTTTAAGTAATTATTGTTGTTAATAGTGCAGTAAATAGGTGTTTTTGTAGTATTTTTTTAAATATGAGTGACTATTATTGTAAACAGATGTTGTTTGGAATGATTTTTTTAATACTTTTGCAATTAAACTACTAAGCCGATAGGATATATGCATAACGAGTTAACAGAACAGCTTCAGAAAGAAGTAGAAGGGTTAGGTTTAGCAGAATCGCTGGCATTTGTGGCCGAGCGTTTTCCGCAAAAAGCTGTGTTCTCTACCTCTTTTGGCATGGAAGATCAGGTGATTACCGATGCAATTTTTCGTGCAAAATCTGATATAAAGGTTTTTACGCTAGATACTGGACGCTTGTTCAATGAAACGTACGAAGTGTATTCCAGAACAGTAGCAAGGTACAAATTTCCAATTACTCCCTTTTATCCAAATCAGGATGAGATTCAGGAATTTGTAAAAACAAAGGGTATTAATTCTTTTTATGAATCTGTAGAGAACCGCAAGGAATGTTGCCGAATCAGAAAAATTGAGCCCTTAAAAAAAGCGTTAGCGGGTGCTGAACTCTGGATAACAGGTATTCGGGCCGACCAATCAGAGAATCGTAAAGGTTTTAATCTGTTTGAATACGATGCAAGCTTTAATTTAATAAAGTTTAATCCGATTTTATTGTGGACAGAAGATGACGTTCGTGAATACATCAAGAAAAACAGTGTTCCTTACAACTTTATGCACGATAAGGGTTTTGTAAGTATTGGCTGCGCCCCTTGTACACGTGCGATAGAACCGGGAGAAGACCCTCGGGCCGGTCGTTGGTGGTGGGAAGAGTCGAAAAAAGAATGCGGATTGCATAGTAGCTAAGATGCGATTAGTTCATAGTTAATGGTTCATGGCCAATAACTTATAGTAATTTTTCAGGTATTGTTCTGTGAACCATGATCTATTAACAAATAACGTTGCCAATAGATAATTGTTCATAGCCAATAACTTATAATAACTTTTCATGGTGTATTGTTCTATGAACTATGAACCATGATCTATTAACAAATAACTTTCAGTTATGAACAACCATTTAAAAACATTAGAAGAAGAGTCGATTTACATTTTACGTGAGGTTGCGGCGCAGTTTGAACGTCCTGCTTTATTGTTTTCAGGTGGAAAAGATTCTATCACATTGGTGCATTTGGCTCGTAAAGCTTTCTTTCCGGCTAAATTCCCTTTTCCATTGGTTCATATTGATACTGGTCATAACTTCCAGGAGACGATTGATTTTCGCGATTGGTTAGTCAACAAAGTTGGTGCTCAGTTAATCGTAGGCTCTGTTCAGGATAGTATCGATCAGAAGAAAGTAGCGGAAGAAACCGGTAAATATGCCAGCAGAAATGCTTTGCAAACGGTTACTTTGCTCGAAACTATTGAAAAAAATAAGTTTGATGCATGTATAGGTGGTGCTCGTCGTGATGAAGAAAAAGCACGTGCTAAAGAACGTATATTCTCTGTTCGTGACGACTTCGGACAATGGGATCCTAAACGTCAGCGTCCGGAAATCTGGAATCATTTAAATGGTATGATCAATTTTGGAGAAAATGTTCGTGTTTTCCCCATCAGCAACTGGACCGAATTAGACGTTTGGAGTTACATCAAACAAGAAAATATGGATTTGCCAAGCATCTATTTCACTCATAAGCGTGAAGTGTTTGAACGCGATGGCTTAATATTTCCTCACTCTCCTTACATCAATATGGATGGAGAAGAAGTATACGAAACGGATGTTCGCTTCCGCACAGTAGGCGATATGAGCTGTACAGCAGCTGTATTATCAACAGCTGATAACGTAGACGATATCATCACAGAAATCAAAGCCTCAACCATATCTGAACGCGGAGCCCGTTTCGACGATAAACGCTCCGAAGCAGCTATGGAGAAACGCAAATTGGCGGGGTATTTTTAGTCCATGGACAATAGACTATGGTCAATAGATTTGCTTTTATAGCGACAAAAAACTATGGTCTATGGACTATGGTCTATCGACCTTTAAAAAAATCGGAGTAAATCTTTTCAACAATCAGTGTAATCCCAAAAAACAACATGGAACTACTCAAATTTTCGACCGCAGGAAGTGTAGATGATGGTAAAAGTACCTTAATCGGTCGTTTATTATATGATACAAACTCGCTTACTACCGACCAAATTCAGGCGGTTGAGGCGGCTAGTAAACGCAAAGGTTTTGATTATTTAGATTTATCATTACTTACAGATGGACTAAGTGCTGAACGTGAGCAGGGAATTACCATTGATGTAGCACATATCTATTTCAATACAGATAAACGCAAATTCATCATTGCTGATACCCCAGGACACGTTGAGTATACCCGAAATATGGTTACCGGTTCATCCAATTCTCAGCTTTCTATCATACTTATTGACGCTCGGAAAGGTGTAATTGAACAAACGCACCGCCATTTCTTTATTGCCAATCTATTGCAAATCCCTGAAGTGGTGGTTTGTGTAAACAAAATGGATTTGGTTGATTATTCAGAAGATGCATTCAATAATATCCGCATTGAATTTGAACAATTCGTAAAAGGGTTTGACCGTTTACATCAAAACCTAACCTTTATTCCGGCCTCGTCGCTTAAGGGAGATAACATTGTGAATCGTTCAGAAACAATGAATTGGTATACAGGCCCGACATTGCTTGAATACCTTGAAAATGTTGAAGTTAACAAAGATGAAAATACGAACGATGCTCGTTTCCCTGTTCAGTATGTAATTCGTCCGCATTCAGAAGAATATCACGATTTCAGAGGATATGCAGGTCGTGTGGCGAGTGGAAAATTCAGTGTGGGTGATGAAGTAATTGCATTCCCGTCGGGATTAACATCGAAAATCAAGCAAATCACCACATTTGATGGCGATCTGCAAACTGCAGAGGTTAAAAATGCAGTAACATTTTTGCTTGAAGACGAGATTGATATTACCCGTGGGAATTTAATTGCCAAGGTTGGTAATCAGCCAAAAGCCGACAAAGAATTTACAGCCCAGGTTTGTTGGATGGATACAACACCTTCAGTTCAGGGAGGAAAATATATTATTCAGCACAGTAATAATCGTGTAAAATCAATGCTTCGCGATGTCGACTTCATAGTAAATACAAGTACATTGGAAAAAGATACTGAACGTAAGCAGTTGAAGCTGAATGATATTGCACAAGTTCAGATCAAAACTGCACAACCGTTATTTTTTGATGCTTACGAACAAAACAAAGCGAACGGTTCCTTTATTATTATAGATGAAGGCACAAAAAATACAGTTGCTGCCGGAGTAATTTTGTAAAGGGGTAGATTTGAGATATTAGATATGAGATAGACTTTAAGTATGTACTAATCCTTCAGCTCATATTAACAATTAGATAGAGATAGGATAAGCTATTAATAGATAAGAGTCTCAAATCCCACATCTCAAATCTAATATTATTGATAATTTAGGTGCCTCGAATTTCAAAGCTGTAGAACTTAAATCAGGATCAAAGAATGAATATTAAACTGGAACGTAAAAACAACGCTTACCATTTCGAAGCTGTAAACGAGCAGGGAAATGTTGTAAATATAGATGCAAATCCGTCAATAGGAGGAGAGAACAAAGGTTTTCGTCCGATGGAAACGCTTTTAGCGGGTTTAGGAGGATGTAGCGCTATTGATGTTATCTCGATACTTACAAAGCAAAAAGAACCGTTAAAAGACCTTAAAATCAGCATTGACGCCAAACGTGTAGATGGAGAAATTCCTTCATTGTTTGAAGTGATCAATGTTGAATATCATTTCTTCGGAGACTTAAATACAGAAAAGATCGAAAGAGCTTTGGCTCTTACCTACGATAAATACTGCTCAGTAGCTCAGATTTTAGGTAAAACAGCTAAATTAAGCTATACTTATAAGCTTAATTAGATGTGAGATATGGGATATGGAATTTGAGATTTCTTAATAAGATAGATTTTCCAAATCCCATATTTATATTCAAATACGAGGTTATGTCAGATGGATTTTCTCAGATACCATATCTCAAATCTCAAATTTAGATTGAAATTTTTCTCAAATCTAATATCTCACATCTCAAATCTAAATCCTATATTTGCAGCCACTTTGAATTACTCCTTAGCATTCCACTAAGTTACTGTAGTTCTTATAAAGAAGAGGCGAGAGAACAGGCTCTAAGACCCTCTGGCAACCGCCGCATACGGAAAGGTGCCAAATCCTGCCCAAATAATTGAGTTTATTGGGAACTATAAAAATTACAGGATCATGAATTTACAATTAAATTTATTAAGGAATTTTGGCGATGTTACCTACCGTGATGTCTCAAATCTCTCATCCTATATTTCAAATTCTAAAATTTAATCTAACAGAATGTCAAATTTCGAAACCAACGCTATTCGTATTCAAACAGAACGCTCAGGGGCAAAAGAGCATTCAGCACCTATCTACCTAACTTCAAGCTATAAATTTGATGACGCGGAAGATATGCGCGCGCTTTTTGCAAATGAACGGGAAGGAAATATCTACAGTCGTTATTCAAATCCAAATACTTCTGAATTGATTGAAAAAATGGCCATTTTGGAAGGTTCTGAAACAGGATGGGCAACTTCAACAGGTATGGCAGCTATTTTCACCACTTTCGCTGCTTTCTTAAAGTCCGGCGACCATGTTTTGTCGAGCCGTTCGGTGTTTGGTTCAACTCATCAGTTATTGGTAAATGTATTTCCTAAATGGGGGGTAACATCAACCTATGCTGATTTGGATAAACCGGAAGAATGGGAAAACCTTATTCAGCCAACTACGAAAATGATTTTTGTGGAGACACCCTCTAATCCGGGAATCGATATTATCGACTTGGAATGGTTGGGTAAATTTGCGAAAAAACACAATGCTATTTTAGTGGTAGATAATTGTTTTGCAACACCTTATCTGCAACAACCTATCAAATATGGAGCAGATCTTTCTATTCACTCTGCTACAAAATATATCGACGGTCAGGGTCGCACCTTAGGCGGTTTAATACTGGGAAGTCAAAAATTGATTGCTGAAATAGAGGGATTCGCCCGCCATTCAGGTCCGGCTATGTCGCCGTTCAATGCATGGATGCTTTCGAAAAGCCTTGAAACATTAGCTGTCCGCATGGACCGCCACTGTGATAATGCACTTAAGGTAGCCGAGTTTTTGGAAGCTAACCCGGAGATTGAGTTGGTTAAATATCCATTATTAAAATCTCACCCTCAATATGAAATTGCTAAAAAACAAATGAGAGCGGGAGGGGGCATTGTAACCTTTGTGGTTAAAGGAGGTTATGATCGCGCAAGTAAGTTTATGGATGCATTAAAAATGTTTTCTATCTCAGCAAACTTAGGAGATACGCGCTCAATTGCAACGCATCCGGCATCAAGTACGCATTCAAAGTTAACCGAAGCTGAACGTCAACAGGTTGGCATCAATCAGGGAACTGTTAGGGTGTCTATTGGTTTAGAGCATATCGACGATATTCTGAAAGATATTAAACAAGCATTAGAAGTTTCGAAGCTTTAAATAACTTTTATACATAATAAGTAATTGTTATGTTTGATAGTTAATATTTAAAGCATTAAAACATTATGCCCAATTTTAAAACGCAATTTTGGAGAATAAGTAAATGGTTTGGAGCTGTTTTTATTCTCCTTTTTATTTTTAGGTTGATTTATGGATATGTTGCAGGGGGATCTGTTAATTATAACAATAATTACAGTGAAGATTTTTTTAGCAGCATTGAAAACCTTAGAAAGAACTATGCTTCAGAAAAGATTTTAATTAAAGGGGCTAATTATCAGGCAGTTCCATCTTTATCGACCAATCAAAAGTTTGAAAAAACGGCCTCTATAAAAACAAAATCTTCTGAATTTGAAAAAGATGATAAACTAATTAAAGGCAAAACCAAATCGTACAGTGCTGTTATTCAATACGAACAGAATGTGGGGCAGCAGGGGAACAGGCAACTTCATTTAGTCATTGGAGTTAATCCAGCAAAATTTGATAGTTTTTATGTTGATATTCAGAAAATTGGACTTGTTAAGACAAAGGAAATTACCAAAGTCGATAAAACAAACGAGTACAGGCAACTAAATGCAAAGAAAGTTTCAATTGAGAAAACGTTACAATCATTAAATGAGCTGAAATCCAGAGGGGGAGAAATAACTGATTTTATAGCGTTGAATGATAAGATATTAGAAACAGAAGAGAAGCTTCAGGAACTTGGGGTTGAGTTAGGTAATTTTGATTCTGAAAATGAATTTTGTACAGTCAAACTCTCACTCTATGAAGGAGCAACTGAAAAGAAAATCGGCCTGTTTCACAGAGTGAAAGTGTCATTAGAGTGGACAATTAAATACTTTGCAATTATTGTATTTATTTCACTCGTACTTTCCCTTACAATATTCGTTTTACTTTTAATTGCCGATAAACTTAAAGTAATGAACCTCTTAAATAATAAATAAAATAATCGCCATAAAGGCTAAAAAAGCGTTTTTTAGGGTGTTTTATTAAATACCCTAAATTTTTTTTAAAATAATCTACTTAATCTGTAGGATTTATATATATTTGTCTTGTTAACTTTTAATTAAGAAGAAAGCTACGCTCAATCTTTCTTCCAAATCAACCTAATAGAATACAAATGAAAAGCAAATCGACAGCACTACAGCTCTATGATTGTTGTTGCTAAAACAAGCGATAAAAGGTAATACCTATTTCAGGTATTACTAATTACAACTATTTATTATTCAACCAACTAATACTTAATAGAATGAAAAAATCATTACTAATAGCTATCCTTTTGACCTTTTCGTTGAGGTTACTAGCACAAGATGCAATATTGATAAGTGGTACCATTAAAGATAAAGATTCCCACGAAGCATTAAGTGGTGTATCAGTAAGGGTAAAGGGAACCAATTCAGGTACGTCAACTAATAACGACGGACGATTTGAATTAAAAACACGTCAGAAACTTCCTTTTGTGTTGCAAGTGTTTTTAGTGGGTTTTCAGAGCCAGGAGTTTGAGGTGAAGGATATTAATCAATCCATCGCTTTAAACCTTTCAAGCATTAATATACAGGCAAATGAGGTGGTGGTTACTGCTTCCAGAGTAGAAGAAAGTATTTTAAAATCGCCTGTGGCAATTGAAAAACTGGATATAAGAGCGATCAAACAATCTCCGGCTCCTACTTTTTACGATGCCTTAGAAAACGTTAAAGGAGTACAAATGACCACTTCTAGCTTAACATTCAAAGTGCCCAATACACGCGGATTTAACATTCCTAATAACTTTCGCTTTATGCAACTGGTGGACGGTGTTGATATGCAAGCAGCTACATTAGGTGTTCCGCTTGGTAATGCTATCGGTCCAACAGAGTTAGATATTGCAAGCGTTGAAATCACTCCCGGTGCAGCTTCTGCATTATACGGCATGAATGCCATTAATGGTATGTCTAACCTATTGACTAAAAGTCCGTTTGTTTACCAGGGATTAAGTGTTTATAGTAGAAATGGTATCAATCATATTGAGGGAACAGGAAGGGATGTAAGCAATCTTACGGAAACTGCTCTTCGTTATGCTAAAGCGTTTAATAATAA
Organism: Solitalea canadensis DSM 3403; assembly: GCF_000242635.2. Taxonomy (NCBI): domain Bacteria; kingdom Pseudomonadati; phylum Bacteroidota; class Sphingobacteriia; order Sphingobacteriales; family Sphingobacteriaceae; genus Solitalea; species Solitalea canadensis. The sequence continues at coordinate 2,688,191 of NC_017770.1, read as the reverse complement.
ATGGGCGTTTAAAGTGAACTTTAGCTACATGAAAGGCACGGATTGGCTTTCAGATACTCGCCTTGATCAAAATCCTAATAACTTAAAAACGGCCAATCCCGCTTATCCTGCTCTTGATGGTGCTAATAATGCTGTATTTGATGGCTGGAATAAGTATGGAGATGATGCTTTGGCTGGAAGTAATACAGTGTCATTAACAGGATTAACTATTGATGGTAAACCTAATCAAACACTTACTGTTGCCCGCACTGGTTACTGGGAAAAAGACTTGGTAAGCCCTAACGTTGATAACTTAAAATTTGACGCAGCATTACATTATCGTATTACAGATAATCTGGAAGCCTCATATTCTTATCGTTTTGGAAAGATGGACGGAGTTTTTCAGCGCGGAAATAAAATTCAATTAGATAATGTGATTGTTCAGAATCATAAAGTAGAATTAAAAGGAAGTAATTTCCTGATCCGTGGTTATATGTCGTTAGAAGATACCGGAGATTCATTTAATGTGAAGCCATTAGCTGATAATATGGATTTGTATAGTGGAGGTAGCGGTACAGCATGGGCCGCGAAATTTAAAACGGCTTTAAACACTTATGGTATTGATCATGGTGGTGCACTTACCTCAGAAAATCTTGCGGCTGCTACACAATTCGCTCGGCAGGCAGCAGATGCAAGTCGTGTGCAACCTGGAACACAAGCCTTTCAGGATTTGAAAAACACTATCATTGGTATCAATAACTGGGACATTAAATCTGCAACTATTCCGGATGCTCCGGAAACAGGTGGTGCTGCTTTGGTTCAAAAAAGCCGTTTGTATAATGTTGAAGGCCAATGGGATCTTTCAAAACAAGTTAAATATTTTGATTTGTTGATTGGTGCTGATGCCCGTATTTATGACATTATTCCAGATGGAAACAATTTTGTGGATTTTTCAAGACCAATTGAAGATCGTAATAAGCCATTAGCTGACGGAACCTTTGGTAATGATGTTTCTTACAAGAAGTTTGGTGGTTTCGCACAGGTTACCAAGACTTTCTTTCAGGAAAAACTGAAATTATTTGGTTCTGTTCGTATGGATTATAATCCTGAATTCGATCCAAAATTAACTCCTCGTATTGCAGCGGTTTATACGCTTTCTGAAAAACATAATTTCCGTGTAACCTTCCAGCAAGGTTATCGTTTCCCTGCATTGTTTGAGGCACTTTCTTATGTAAATAACGGTCGTGTAAAACGTGTTGGTAGTCTTCCGTACATTAACGAAGGACTTGGATACCTGGATAACAGCTATACACAAGCTTCAGTTGTTAATTTTAACGCAGCCGTTAAAGCTGCTGGCAATACGGATGCTGCTGCATTAGCTAACAGAGATTTATTAAAGGTGGCAAACCTTCCTGATGCGGGCCCTGAGCGTATCAATTCATTTGAAGTTGGTTATAAAAGCATCTTGTTCAATAATAAACTGGTTGTTGATGTGGATGCTTATACCAATGATTACACTGGCTTTTTAGGGCAAGTACAGGTTTACGTTCCAAAAGGAGAAACTGTTGGTTCTGATGCTGCTGTAATTGCGATGGTTGACCGTAATCGCGATCCAAATCCGGGAACAGGAGGGAACGCAGCAAGCAAGGGACAAGATCGTTACCGTGTTTATACCAATGCTAAAAATACCTACCGCAACTATGGTTCTGCGCTTGGAATTACCTACAACTTCTACAAACGCTACACTGTTGGCGGTAATGTAAGCTTCAATAAAATGAAGGCTAATGAAACTTCAGACATTTTTGTAACCGGCTTTAATACGCCTGAATGGTCTGGAAATGTTTCATTTGGTAATAGGGAAGTGGTTAAAAATGTGGGTTTTAGTATTATCTATAAATGGCAACAATCATTCTTGTGGGAAAGTCCGCTTGTAACCGGAACTGTTGATGCTATTCATACATTCGATGCACAGGTATCATTGGCAATTCCTCAGGCAAAAGCCAGTGTGAAAGTTGGGGGAACTAACTTGTTCAACAGAAACTATATTCAATATGCCGGAGGACCTACTTTGGGTGGAGTGTATTATGTTGCGATAACGTTTGATGGACTACTGAATAAATAAAAAAAATATAGCTGATAGCTATTAGCAGTTAGCTAACTAAAAGATGTTCTTAATTACTTAGAGCGTAATTAATTACGATTGGTTGATAATAGGCGTAATGAAGAAAGAGATTTCCATTACGCCTTCTTTCACTCAATGGATTTTACACTGTATTGTATTACAGTTGTTTATGTTACAATAAAATGACAACTTTTCCTTTTCACCATCGTAAAAGGAGGTATGAAAAAGATTAAAGAAGCTGTTGAGGCTTTTAAAAAAGGCGAAGAGATTGTAATAGAATTTAAGTTTACATTTGATGAACGTCATCTCCTTTTATTAGGCGGAATTCTAACAATTGTAGTGGTTAATCTACTGACGCTATAAAAATATTCTCACATCTTTCCTTCCTAAATGCACAGTATTTTTTACTGCTGAACTCTTTTTGCTACAAAATTTTCTGAAAATTTCTTTTTATTGATATTACTAATTAAAAGAAGAATAATACTCATTTGTTGCTTAAATGGCAATAAATATGATTGTTATTTGATAAATTGATATTTTTTACATCATTTTACTGTAACATTGCTACATTTTGTTTTGATTCTTAAAATAAAGGTCTTATAATTGCATAATAATCCAGTAAATCCATAGACTATATAAATACAATATGCAAAGCTTCAGGACAGAACTTGAGAACCCAGTCGTAGAGCGTGATATAATTGAATTGGAACGTAAGATCCGATTATATCGCGACGGGAAAATTGACGAGGAAAAGTTTCGTAGTCTGCGACTTGCACGCGGCATATACGGCCAGCGTCAACAAGGTGTGCAAATGGTGCGTATTAAATTACCGTATGGTAAGGTTACTACGCAACAATTGGAGCGCATTTGTCAGGTTTCGGATGAATATTCTCGTGGTAATCTGCACATTACTACACGTCAGGATATACAGATCCACTATGTGAGCCTGGATCGTACACCCGAATTATGGGCTGAGCTAGAACGGGATGATATTACTTTGCGTGAAGCATGTGGTAATACCGTACGTAATGTTACAGCTTCTGCAACGGCAGGAATTGATCCTAAAGAATTGTTCGATGTTTCTCCATATGCACAGGCTGCATTTGAATATTTCTTACGCAATCCTGTGTGCCAGGAGATGGGCAGAAAGGTAAAAATTGCCTTTTCATCTTCTGAATCAGATACTGCTTACACTTTTATGCACGATTTGGGTTTCATTCCTAAAATAAGAGTGGTAAATGGTAAAGAGGAAAGAGGTTTTAAAGTGATGCTTGCAGGAGGATTGGGTTCGCAACCTTATTTAGCTGAAGTAGCATTTGAATTTTTGCCTATTAATCAGATTATTCCTTTTTCTGAAGCGGTATTACGTGTTTTTGATCGTTATGGCGAACGTACTAAACGTCATAAAGCAAGGATGAAATATTTGCTACAAGATGTAGGTTTAGACGGGTTTTTAAAATTAGTTGAAGAAGAGCGTCTTGCTTTAAAATATAAAGTGTATGAAATCGATGGTACTGTAACCTCAGAACTTCAACCTCCCGCAATTATTGAATTGCCTGATTTTGAGCTTTCTGATTGGCAGAAGTATGACAAATGGTTAACTACCAATGTGTTTCAGCAAAAACAGACAGGCTATTTTTCTGTAGGGTTGAAAATTGCGAATGGAGATATCAAAACTCCTGTCGCACGTCAGCTTATTCAAATAATTAACGAATTAACAGCCGATGAAATAAGATTGACGAATACACAGGGGATACTTTTGAAGTATGTACCTGCTGTTCATCTTCCTTATTTGTTTCAAAAACTGAATGAAATCGGTTTAGCCGAAATCGGCTTTGAAAGTACAGCTGATATTACTTCTTGCCCTGGTACAGATACCTGTAACTTGGGAATTTCTAACTCCACAGATATTACCCGTGAGTTGGAAAAAGTGATTTATGATGAATATCCGGAGTTTATCTACGGTAATGATATTTCCATTAAAATTTCTGGCTGTATCAATTCATGTGGACAACATGCGATGGCAGCTATTGGTTTCCACGGTTCTAGCATGAAAAAAGATAAACTGGTTTTACCTGCATTACAGGTACTTATCGGTGGCGGTGTTTTAGGTGACGGAGCAGGTGCTGTTGCAGATAAAGTGATTAAAGTGCCTAGCAAACGTGGTCCGGATGTATTGAGATTGCTGTTGAATGATTATCAGGAGAATAGAAACGAAGGTGAGTATTTCCTTAGCTATTATCAGCGTCAGGGTAAAATTTATTTCTATGATTTGTTAAATCCGCTGACGGATATGGATAAGATCACTGATGATGATTTTATCGACTGGGGACAAACAGCTCCTTATGTTCAGGCAATAGGTGTCGGTGAATGTGCGGGTGTTACGATTGACTTAGTAGCTACATTGCTGCTTGAGTCGGAGGAAAAAACAGCCAATGCGCAGGAGGCTTTTGAAAAAGCAGAGTATGCAGATAGTATTTACTATGCATATACTTCATTCATTAACACGGCTAAGGCTATTTTGACTTCAGAAGGCATCAAAACAAATACTCAAAGTGGAATTATCAAGGACTTTGATTTGAATTTTGTTCAGAGTGAAAAAGTAAAATTGCCTGTTTCGTTTGAGGAATTGGTTTACCAAATCAATAAAGATGAACCTACGGCAGATTTTGCAGCCTATTATTTGGATCAGGCTCGTGGTTTTACTCAATTGATTAAAACTTACAGAGAAGCTGCTTTAGCTTAATGGTTCTACGTTTTAAAGGACAATAAAATGCAGATTAACAATAAACATATACAACCTAAACTTACCTTGGTAGGTGCAGGTCCTGGTGATCCGGATCTGTTAACCATCAAGGGGTTAAAAGCTTTGGCTGATGCTGATGTAGTGTTGTTTGACGCTTTAGCGAATGAAGAGTTATTAAAATATGCTTCAAAACAAGCTGAATTGATCTCTGTAGGAAAACGTGCTGGTAAGCATTCAATGAAGCAAGAAGAAATAAATCAGCTAATTGTTAAAAAAGCGCTACAAAAAGGTCATGTTGTTCGCTTAAAAGGTGGGGATCCGTTTATTTTTGGACGTGGATACGAAGAAATCGATTATGCTGAAGCATTCGGTGTTGAAACAGCTGTTGTTCCTGGTATTTCTTCTTTTTATTCAGTTCCTGAATTACAAAAGATACCAGTTACTGCCCGAGGAACCAATGAAAGTTTTTGGGTAGTTACCGGAACAACTGCATCCGGCGAACTTTCTAAAGATATTCACCATGCTGCTCAATCTTCAGCCACGGTTATTATTCTGATGGGAATGAATAAATTGGCGGAAATTGCGCATGCTTTTTTGGTGAATGGCAAAAGTGAAACACCTGTTGCTATTATTCAGAATGGGTCACTTCCGGAAGAGAAGGCAGGTTACGCAACTGTTGAAACAATGGTTGATATGGCAAAAGATCAGAATCTGGCTAATCCGGCCATTATCGTTATAGGCGAGGTGGTTCGGTTGGGTCGCAATTCATATTTATTTGAACAACTAGCGTCACTTAAGAAAGAAAATTGATGGAAGAATTAGTAGAGCTTGAGAAAAACGACCAACCCGATTCAACGGTTGTGCACCATCCGTATTTAGGTCACGACCGTGAAAGAAATAATCTTTTTCCAGTCTTTTTGAAGTTGGAAAAGCTGAATACGCTAATCGTTGGCGGCGGAAATGTTGCACTTGAAAAGCTGCGTGCAGTGATCAGCAATAGTCCCGATGCTAATATTGAGGTTGTAGCTAAAGAGTTTAATCCTGAAGTGAAAGAATTTTTGGATGAATACGAGATTAGTTATGAGCAAAAAGCGTTTGATGCCACTGATTTGGAGGATATTGATTTAGTTATTGTTTCGGTGAATGATCGGAACGCAAGCGCCGAAATTCAGAAGATTTGTACTGAACGCCATATCCTGGTAAACGTTGCTGATACTCCTGATATTTGTGATTTCTACCTGAGTTCAGTAGTTCAAAAAGGTAATCTGAAATTAGCAATTTCCACGAATGGTAAATCACCAACCATTGCAAAACGTGTAAAAGAAGTGCTTAATGATGCGTTTCCATATGAAATTGACGATGTACTTAATAATATGGAAGTTATCCGGAAGAAACTCGATGGAGATTTTGCGGATAAAGTGCGTCAGTTAAACGATATTACGTCAGTTTTAGCAGTTAAAACTGAACCTGAAACTAAGAAACGCCGTAAAATTGTTAATCTTTTAACGTATATTTTTTCTGCAGTTGGCTTAACAATTTTAGGTTTTCTTGCTGGAAAATATGCCACTATTGATAATTATACTGTGGCAGAAGGCTGGTTAAGCAGCCATGTAACTTCCGAAATTTTCATTTTCATTATTGGAGGTTTTATCGCACAAATGATCGATGGGGCCCTAGGAATGGCCTATGGGGTTAGCGCAACTACGTTCTTAATGTCGTTCGGAATTACTCCGGCAGCTGCAAGTGCCAGTGTGCATGCATCCGAGATCTTTACAACCGGAGTTTCCGGTATCAGTCACCTTAAATTTGGTAACGTAAATACGAAACTGTTTAAAACACTGGTAATTCCAGGGGTATTAGGTGCTATTATGGGAGCGTATATTTTGTCTTCATTGCAAGAATATGCAGACTATATGAAACCTTTAGTGGCTACTTATACGCTTATTTTAGGTATTGTGATTATCCGTAAAGTGATTAAGAAACGCATCGTTAAGAAGAAGCTGAAAAGAATAGGTTGGTTAGCCGGTATTGGAGGTTTTCTGGATTCTGTTGGCGGTGGCGGCTGGGGACCTATTGTTACTTCAACACTTATTGCAAGTGGTCGTCATGCGCGTTATACGATTGGATCTGTTAATCTTACAGAGTTTTTTGTATCATTCGCGAGTTCAGTTACTTTTATTCTTGTTTTAGGCTTAAATCACTTCCAGGTTATTGCCGGATTAATTATAGGTGGTTCAATTGCAGCACCAATTGCGGCTCGTTTATCAAGTAAATTACCTGTTAAAACTATTATGCTGGCAGTGGGAATTATCGTAATTCTCGTTTCACTACGCATTATCATTATGATGGTAGGTAAATATATTTAATGAAATTACAGGCTTAATAGGTATGAACTGATTAACACCAGTTCATACCTATAAGTACTATAGAAAATCCTCAGAATAGAAAATCCCTTTCAATCCTATCCTTCCCAAGCAACCCGAAAGGTTAACTCCACCTTAAAATAGTTCATTTCATTAAATCATTTAAAAACAGGCTACTAAATTAATAGGTTTGGTATTTTTTCAATTTTGGGTTACATTTGGTTAATTTGCACTTTTAACTTACTTAACTAAGAATAAATTGTTATCCAAAAAGACTAAATACGCTATTAAAGCATTGGTGGCTCTGGCTAAGAATGAAACGAATAACCCTATGCTTATTGCTGATATCGCTAAAAACGAGCAGCTGCCCAAAAAATTCCTTGAGGCAATTCTTTTGGAGTTAAAGCATAATGGTTTTGTAAGCAGCAAAAAAGGCGCGGGAGGTGGCTATTATATGTTAAAGCCAGCCGAAGAAATAAGCCTTTCTGCTATTATTCGTATCGTTGACGGGCCAATTGCGATGCTTCCTTGCGTGAGCTTAAATTTTTATGAGCGTTGTGAGGAATGTAAAGACGAGATTACCTGTGGTATCAGGGATGTGGCAAAAGATGTAAGGGACGCTACATTGAAAATCTTACTCGAAACCAGTATTGCAGATATTATTAAAAGAGAATCCGATTTAGCAGACCACGCTAAAGTGGAAAAATAATCTAGATATTAAGGGGCTTCATTTTAGATAAATGAAGCCCCTTCTGTTTGCTAATACTGCTAAATAATTATGTCTATTGAAGATAGCTTTTATCTTCGTCGCTCAAATTTTTCTCATTATTTGGAGCGTTCAACGTTGTGTTGGTGATTTTTCTTTGGCGGTAAGCCGCAAAATATCCCATCAAAAAACACAGAATTGCCATTGACGCCATCAACAAAATAAAGGATACTCTAACGTCCCACATTAAAATTCTGACGTTGACATCACTAGTATTCTGCATAAAGATTACTGTCAGTAAAATCGTTACAACAATAATAAAGATCGTTTTAAAGCTCATGTGGTAGTTATTATATAGGCTAATTTATTAGTTACAATTGAGATTTAGGCATAAGAGTTAAGATTCATTCAAAAATATTCAAGTATAAATGCTCAACTTTCCAATCGCTATTCTCATTATTATAGTGTAAAGTTAAATATTAACTGAAAAACAGGTGAATTAATACCCTTATCTGTAAAGAAAATCACCTTGGTGCCGATATCATAATTTGGCAGATAATAGCGCAATAGGTTACAATCTGCACGCAATTCCACTCCATATGACTTAAATTCTCCTGAAGAGGTGATGTTTTCTGCATCAGCAAAGAATCCTCCTTTAAAACGTTTTATGTAGGCAAAACGACTCAGCTCCCAGTCTGGATAAAATAACGGAAACCGGTATCTTAACAGTAAAGTACTCTCTAATGGAGAAGTTCTGCTGATATTACCGGCGCCAGATACTTCAGGAATTTCTACGGCACTTTGATAAATGCCAGTGTTATGCTGATAGTTAAACGAAGCTAAAAATGAATGATGCTTAAATAATCCGGGAAAGAAAAAGCTACTTTCTACAGTAAATATCGATCCATCTAACTGGTCGTCGAAGGGTAACGAATTATACCTTATGCTAATTTGCTCACCCCATTTCGGATTAATATCACGTGCACTTCTGCGGGCAGTCCTGTAAAAATAGAGTGTATTATCAATAGGAAAATTGATGGTTTTAACTAAATTTTTAGGTCCTCCATTAATATCATATCTGGATATATAACTAATCTCCGAGGTGAATCCAACACTGTAATTGTAATTCGATTTATAGAATGACAGTGGAATTGAAACACTAAAATCGAACTTGTTTTCTCTGAATGAAAACTCCCGGAATGTCTCCTTGTTATTGATCAGGGTGTCAAAAACAGCAGTCCTTTTACGATTATTATAATTTAATGAGAAGATCGGGAAGAACTTTTTGTAAGCAATGCTGGCATTGTATTCACCTGATTTAACCGACTGATCATAAGAGTAGCCAAGGGTAATTCCCATTGTATTTAACAGGTTGTTGGATTTAAGGCTAATTCCAGCCGTGTAGTTGTCGTTTTCGCCCGCTTGGGTGTATGGACTTAAGCTGTGAAAGTTAATTAAATGTGAGGCTTCTTTATAGGGTGTTATTTTATAAGATAATGACGGAAAGCTGTCCAGAATGGATTTACCCTGTTCTCTGGCAATCATGGGCTTGTAATATTGAATAAATTCAGATGGCGTCTTTTCCGGATTAATGGCTGTAGTTTCACCCGTAGGTATAGCAGAAATGTTAAGTCCGGTTTTTACAAAATCATTAAATAGTATACGCTGATTGTATTGGTCAATTGATGGATTGTAAACACCGATGCCTGCATTGGTAAGCTGACTATTCGTTTTTGAAGCAGTATCGAAACAATAAATATTATCGATACCGTTATAGGAAGAATGATAAATAATCTTTTCTCCAAAGAAAACAGGGCGCAACGACTGCTTGAAATCCCATGTTAACAATAGCTTTTCTCTATTTTCAGTAAGGTCATAAACAGCAATATTTCTCCCAAGGTTAGAAGAAACTGCGTAAACTAATTGATCCCCATTTGCATTAAAAGAGGGCGTTTGCAGAAAGTAGTTAGCAGCGTTTTCCAGTGTTTTTATCTCTTCACCAGTCTCCGCATTTAGTAGCACAATATTGAAATTGTTGGCTTCAGAAATTTTTACAGCAGCTATAGTTTTGCCATTTGAGGATAGTGCAGGAGAAAAATATTTCGACTGTTTGGTGAGTTGCTTAAAGGTTTTCGAAGTAAGATTGTAGGTACAAATAACCGAGTAAGTGTGGTACTGAAAGCGCGGGTCATACCTGATTTCATCCCAAACAAGTGTATTATTTTTTAAATCAAAGTGAGGTGTTAACTGCGGGCCTATTGTTAGCATCTTCTTTTCATGTCCGTTTTTATCAATTTTTACAAAAGATGCAACATCCGCCAAGCCCTTTTTTAGACAAATGATTTCATTGGAATCAAGCGCCTTCGGCAGTTCATAATCTGTAGAAACGGAGTTTTTTCGGATATTAATCGGATTGTAAGTGATCGATTTGGTATCAGTTAACTGCTTTTGCCAGTTGTTTTTTAGGTCAGCAACCGCTTGATGAAAAAATTGATTAGTACTGTATCCTGTAAAATGACGTAATGAATTGGAAAATGGCCAGGGAATATAAAATTTGTTTTTAGCCCTGGTAAATAAAGCATTATACACAGAATCTCCGTAATCCCGACGCATTTTTGCCGACATAAAATAGCCTAGTCTATAGTAGTCAGGAATATTATCTTTTAACGACCCGAAATAATATTTAGAATAACTGTATTTAGCACCTGATAATGTGTTTGCCCTGAATTCTTTTTCCCAATCGGGCAAGCGACCACGACCCGAGCTACTCAATACGGTTTCGGTAACTACGGCATCTCCTTCAATGAACCAAATCGGAAATACTCCTCCAAAAACGGCAAACTGAATTTCTTCAATTAAAGGAATATTAATACCGGATGTAGTTTTATCAATTTGAACCACATGTCGAAGTTCATGTACAGCCAGACTATTAATCCAGTCGTTAGGTTCTAAATCTTGTGGTGGTGTAGTGTAAAACTCGGAGTGTCGGGGAGCTAGTGTTACAAAACCATTGCTAGATACCGATTGGTTTTGAAGAATGATTGAAATTTTACGGCTTTTGGTTTTTAGCGATCGTCCGACATAATTATATAAATGTTCTAACACATTTGCAGTCCGTTCAGCTTCCTTCTCAAACCCGGAAGGGAAGATCACCTGGTAGTTTTCTGTTTTGATTTGTTTCCATTTTAGGCTGGGAGGGTTCTGACCATTGTCAAAAACTTGCCCAAAAACAGCAAGTGAAGCATTTGTTAATATAAGTGTTGTTAATATGCTGATAAATAAATATTTAAACCTGTATAAATGCCTCATTTTCAGTGTTTTGCTAAATATGTTAGTTTCGATCGCTTTTTTATGTAAAGTATTACGGTAAATAATATACTTAAGTAGTTGATTTATTGATTTTTATTATCAAATATTTTTTGATATAAATTCAATTTTCGAAACCTAAAATACTGTATTTTTTTTGAATATAACCGCAAAGGCGCTGAGTCGCAAAGATTTTTGAAAGCAGAAGATGATTTCATTTTTAAGGCAGGGTATAAGCGTGCTGAGAAATAAAGTTAGTAGCACACAAAGGCACCAAGACGCAAAGTTTTATAGAAGGTTGTCCACTAGGGGGATAGCTTTTTTACAAGCCAGCGATCTAATTATTAGATATTTACGGGTACGTTCTTTAATCATTCTAACGAATTCAAATTAATCTAATCCATTCGGGGACTATTTATTTTCTTCAACATTTTCTCTGACAGTCTTGAATTATCTCCGTCGATCTTTACCCGTTTTCTTACCTATTCACCCACAAAAAAGCTATCCCATAATGGACAGCCTTACTATAAAACTTTGCGCCTTAGCGGTTATACCTTTTCCCTCATATATATCCACAAAAAAAGGCCATCCTTCAAGTGGACAGCCTTTCTATAAAACTTTGCGTCTTAGCACCTTAGCGGTTATACTTTAAACGTTAATCCCCAGTTTAGCTTCCTTATAAGCGTCTATACGTCGTTTGGCAAAAGGGTAGAGCACAACCGCAGCAATTACGATAGCGGCCCCAATATAAAAGCCCATAGTCATCGTTTCCTTGTCTTTAAAGATGAGTAAAGCCAGGATCACGCCGTATACAGGCTCCAGATTAGTTACCAGTGCAACCGTATAAGCAGTAAGTTCTTTCATAACAGCAATACCTACAACATAGGCAAATGCGGTACAAACAATGCCTAGCAACAACAAGTAAATAATATCAGCATTTGACAATGCTAAATTTGCGGGATTAGTAAAATGACCAGTAGCTAATAAAAATATACTTAATCCGATCCAGCCTCCACCTAATTCATAAAAGCTAATCACCACCGGATCTTCACGTTTTACCAGTTTTGCATTCAGAATATTAAAAATACAGGCCAATAATGAAGCCAATAAGCCGTAAATGATTCCCCATGTGTATTGACCTTCAAAATGGAAAATAAATGTAATCCCTACAACGATCAGAATACCGGTGATAATATCCAATGCAGAGATTTTAGTTTTCATGAAAATTGGCTCCAGAATACCTGTGAACAGCGTTTGAGAAGATAAACAGACCAAGGCTACAGAAACTGTGGAGATTTTAATGGAATGAAAAAACATAATCCAATGGAGGGTAACCAGAATTCCTACAGAAACTAACTGAAACAGATCGCTTCTTTTTACCTTAAAGCTTTTTTTCTTTAGTACAATGAAAATTAACAGCGCTACAGCAGCAATAATTACCCGATACCAAACCAATGATAACGCAGAAACTGATATCAGCTTGCCTAAAATGGCAGTGAAACCCCAAATTAACACCGTAAAATGGAGTTTGAATAAATTGTTATTTAGGAGCAATTTTGTAAAGATATATAGCTAATGAACCGAAAATAATGTGCGGTACCCAAGCCGCGATATATGTAGGCAAATCTCCCTTGGTAGAGAATATTTCAGCAAACTGCATCAAAATGATATAGGCAAAAGAACAGCCAATGCCAATTCCTAATGGTAAACCAACACCCCCTCTTACTTTTTTCGACGATAGGGTTACAGCCATCACCACTAAAATAAAAATTGAAACAGGTGTTGTAAGTATTCTCCAGCGGTCCATTTCGTATTTGGATACGTTTCCTGTGCCTCTGAGTTCCTCTAATTCAATCTGACGGTTTAATTGAGGCAATGTCATAGAGCCGCGTGTATCATCTTGTTTTTCGAAATCGCGGGTACTTAGGTTTAATTTCATGAAAAGCTTGTCTCCGCCTTCCATTCTTTCTTTTAAGCCATTATTGTGTCTGATGGAGTAATTTTCAATTTTCCATTCTTTTTTGGTAGTATCCCAGGCAATTCGGTTGGCAACAAGCTTGTAATAAAGTGTATCGCCTTTAAACTTTTCTAAAGTGAATTTATAACCGCTGTTATCCTTAATGTTATAACTCTGGATATATGCGTAACTGTGCTCATCCAGCTTAAAATGCCTGTTTTGACCTTTGTATTCATATTTTGTATGAATATAGGTGTGTTCAAAATCTAGTTTTGTGCGAGTAGAAGGTGGAATAATGTAAGCATTGGCAATAAAGCTGACAACAGCAAGAAATGCAGCCGTAATAAAATAGGGATACAAAAAGCGGAAATAACTAACTCCACTGCTCAGAATAGGAACAATTTCTGTGTTATTAGCCATTTTAGCCGTAAAGAAGATCACCGCGAGAAAAATAACCACAGGACTTAATACACTCACATAAAACAAAACGAAGTTCACATAATAGTCGAGCACGATTTGTTTGAAAGTTGCACTTCCCTTTAAAAAGTCGTCAAGCTTTTCCGAAATATCGAAAATTACAATAATGATGATAAAAATGGCAAGGCCGAAAAAGAATGTACCCAAAAACTTTTTGATGATATGCTCATCCAGTTTAGTGATATTCAGCAGTTTCTTGAATTTATTGATAATACTTTTCAAAAGAGATCAAAATTTTGGCAAGTGGCAAATTTAATAGTTAATCATGAATTATACCGATGCATTTCACAAAGGTTAATGATTTAACGCTAATTGATTTAGGCTAAAGCTTGCTTTTTATGATATCCAGATCTTTTTGAATCTTTAAAAGTTGGAAATAGAGCTCATTAAAGCTGTTTTTCAACTGATCAACTGAAGCCGTAATTTTTAAGTTAAATTCCCAAACTTCCTTCACTGCAGCTATTTTCTGCACCTCATTTGCAACGGTTTCGTTATCGGTGAGCAATATTAGTTCAGCCGAAGCCTTAATACAATTGATAATCCGGCGAATAATGATTCTTTTGTCGTTTACGATGATGTATAAGTGATTGTTCTTAATCTCGTTAAAGTCATCCAATTTAACTCCTATTACAAGGTCGCCTTCAAAAAATAAAGGTTCCATTTCACGGCCAGTAATTTCAAAAGCTCTAAAATCGCCAGCTTCTAGTCCCGGAATTGATAATTCAGGTAGAGAACCGATAAAATCTCTTTTATCCAATTGTTGGATATAGCCTTTGACTACATGTTTATTTACCACAGCAATTCCATTCGCAGTTTTACTCTTTTTAATAGCAGGAGGAGTGTCGGCAATACTGGATTTAACAGTAGCCGCTTTTACTGGAATTTCAGGAGTAATTTCCGGTTCTTTTACCTGTATATTTTCAGTGGTTAAAATATTGACTGGTTGGACCTTACTTTCCGATATTTCAATGGTTGATTCAGGTGAATTTTCAGAGGCTTTATGCGTAGAATATTCCTTACCAATGGCAGGAGTACTGTCAAATAAGCTATTCTCAGGGGCTTTGTTTTTAACCGGAAAATCAGGCTTTTTGGGTAAAGATTGGTCGTTAATCGTACTGGAAACAGGAGTAGAAGCAATATTCGTTGAATACTTGAATATTTCATTCAAATCAGCCTTGATAAGAATAAGGTAGCTAATGAATTGGAATGGAATAAACTTCTTTAAACCGGCCTCTAACTGTGAAATATCACGTTGGGAGAGGCCGGATCTATCTGAAGCCTGTTTTTGGGTAAAACCGGCCTTTTCTCTAGCTTTTTTGAATATTGAATAGTCAAATTGAATAGAAACAGGATCAATGGAGCGAATACTACCTAATCTATCTTGAATCAAATTTTGAATATTCAAATTATTCGAAAACAGAATATTCAAATTTACGTTATTAATATTCAAAAATAGGATGTATTCAAGCGGAAAGAACTTCTTAAGCCCCGATTCCAGCTGTGAAATGTCCCTTTGGCTAATTCCAGAGGCATTAGCAGCCTCTTTTTGTGTTAAACCTAATTGCTCCCGGGCAACCCTTAAATGGCTAAATTCAAAATCTGTATTCATAATTTGAATATTCAAATATTGAAAACAGATTCAATAAATGAATATTCAAATTTATAATCTTTTTCCCATATCAACAACCATTTTATTCTTCCATTGAATAAAATCTCCTTGAATAATATGTTTTCTAGCTTCTTTTACTAACCACAAATAAAAATGCAAATTATGTAAGGTTGCGATTTGCGCACCTAAAATCTCCTTAGATTGCAATAAATGCCTTAAATAAGCTTTTGTATAAACCTGGTCAGCATACAGGTCGCTGGTTTCATCTATCGGCGAAAAATCGTTCTTCCACTTTTCATTCTTAATATTGATGATACCGTGTTGGGTAAACAACATACCATTACGGGCATTACGAGTAGGCATCACACAATCAAACATGTCAACACCTAATGCTATACACTCTAAAATATTCATTGGCGTACCCACACCCATTAAGTAACGAGGTTTGGCCTTTGGTAAAATATTACATACCAGTTCTGTCATTTCATACATCTCCGGAGCCGGTTCACCTACTGATAAACCACCGATCGCATTTCCTTCACGTTCAAAAGAAGCAATCGTTTCTGCAGATTGTTTACGGAGATCTTTAAAGGTACTTCCTTGAACAATCGGGAAAAGTGTCTGATTATATCCATATAAACCTTCTGTACTATCAAAACGATCGCAGCAGCGCTTAAGCCACCGATGAGTCATTTCCATTGATTTGCGTGCATAGGTATATTCGCATGGATAAGGAGTACATTCATCAAATGCCATTATAATATCAGCTCCAATCACACGCTGTATATCCATTACATTTTCAGGAGTGAACAAATGCTTTGATCCGTCGATATGCGATTGAAATGTAGCGCCTTCTTCTTTGATCTTTCTGATATCAGATAAGGAGTATACCTGGTAACCACCGCTATCAGTTAGTATCGGGTGTTCCCATCCATTAAATTTATGTAAACCACCTGCCTTTTGTATGGTGTCCAAACCCGGACGCAGGTATAAGTGGTAGGTATTACCTAAAATAATCTGTGCCTCTATATCATCTTTTAATTCGCGTTGATGAACGGCTTTAACCGTTCCTGCCGTACCTACAGGCATAAAAATCGGGGTTTCAATTGTACCGTGGTCGGTTTGCATTAAACCGGCTCTGGCACTTGAACTATTATCAGTTACTACTAAATCAAACTTCATGAAATGCTTTTTGCTAAAATTTTCAACCCGCAAATATAGTGTTTAGTTATGAGTAAGGCTTTTGAAGACAAAAAGGGAGGTAGGAAAGTGTAAAAAGAGAACTTTGTCTTGTTGTGGCAATCACTTATAAATCAGCAATTAGGGGCTGATATTGCACACTTTTGTGCAATTAATTTATCAACAACTCATGAACATTAGAATTAAAATGTTTTCTTTGCCCATATTTTTTTATCAAACCATGCCTATAGAACTTACGCCTTTATCCATAACATTATTGGCTGTTTTAACGGCAACTTTTCTTATTAACTGTGCCTATTTGTTTTTATTGTATAACAAGTTTGCATTTAAAAAACAGGAGGAAAGTCGCCTTGTTAAAAACGAGCCGGTAAGCATTGTTATTTGTGCCCGTAATGAATCCGCGAATCTGGAAAAAAACCTTCCTGCTATTTTAGAACAGGATTATCCGGAGTTTGAAGTTATTGTTGTAAACGATTGTTCTTACGATGACTCAAAAGATGTGTTGGATGCTATCGCGGCCAAATATAAAAACCTGCGCATTGTTCAACTGGAAGAAAATGACAAATACAGACACGGTAAAAAATTCGCTTTAACCTTAGGAATTAAGGCTTCAAAATATGACTTATTATTATTAACGGATGCTGATTGTTTACCGCTAAGCAACCTATGGGTAGCTAAAATGGTGGAGAATTATAATAATGACACGGAAATTGTTTTAGGTTACTCACCATATAGTAAACAATCGGGTTTTTTAAATAAGTTCATTCGTTTCGAAACCTTTATGACGGCATTAAATTATTTATCTTTTGCCAATGCCGGAAAACCTTATATGGGAGTAGGTCGTAACCTGTCATACAGAAAAGACTTATTTTTCAGAAATAAAGGTTTTGCAAGTCATATGCATTTACCTTCTGGTGATGATGATTTGTTCGTAAACGCTCACGCAACGGCTTTAAACACTCGCATTGAGGTTTCTAAAGAGGCTGCGATGCTAAGTGAACCTAAAAATACATTTAGTGAGTTCTGGCAACAAAAGCGCAGACATATGAGCGTTGGTAAATTTTATAAGCCTTATCACAAATGTATGTTGTCGATCAGAACAATTAATGCATTATTATTTTACGGTGTATTTATTGCAGCGTTAATTTTGAAGATTAATTACGAAGTTGTACTTACTATATTTGGTTTACATTTAATATTTTTAACTATAACTTATAGAAAAGCCATGCAAAAACTTCAGGTACAAGATCTTTGGTTCTTCTCGTTTTTGTATGATTTTGTTTATAACTTATACTTAGTGTTAATGACTTTGGTTAAACCTTCTGCAAGTAAAGTTCGATGGAAATAAATCCTAATTTCTCCACCAATGCAGTAAACGACTTAAACCTCGTTAAGCAAGCAATTGAAGGTGACCAAAAAGCCTATGGGGCTTTGATGTCGCGTTACAGAGATTCGATTTATTTTATGTTGCTGAAAATGGTCAATAATAAGGAAGATGCCAACGACCTTACGATTGAAACATTTGCGAAAGCATTCAGAAATCTGGATAAGTATCAACCAACATTTGCCTTTAGTACCTGGTTGTTTAAGATAGCAACCAATAACTGTATTGATTTTCTTAAAAAGAAACGTATTGCAACATTATCGATTGATGAACCAATGGATGATGATGAAGAGTCGGGAAAAAGCTTTGATGTTGCCGGGTATACTCCAACTCCTGAAGAAAGTATTATCCGTAAACAAAAAGCTGCATTATTAAAAAATGTTGTTGAAGGCTTGCCTATCCGTTATAAGCGTTTGGTGATCTTGCGCTATTTTGAAGAATACTCATACGAAGAAATAGCAAAAGAACTTGATCTGCCTTTGGGAACAGTAAAAGCGCAGTTGTTCCGTGCCCGTGATCTCTTATTTAATACACTCCGAAATACAAAAAATAATATATAGTTACATTGGGTAACAATGTAAGCTATAAATCGCTTTTCATAATGGATATCATTCTAAAATACTTTCCTGATCTTACAACTACTCAAAAGGAACAATTTAGTAAACTGTTTAATTTATATGCTGAGTGGAATGAAAAAATCAATGTGGTATCCAGAAAAGATATTGAAGAACTTTATGAACGCCATGTATTGCATTCATTGGGTATAGCAAAAGTTATTACGTTTTCTGCTGGAACAAAAATATTGGATATTGGTACTGGTGGTGGGTTTCCGGGTATTCCGTTGGCTATTTTGTTTCCTGAGGTTTCTTTTCATTTAGTTGATTCGATCGGGAAAAAAATAAAAGTAGTTGAAGAAGTTGCCAAAGGATTAGGACTTACCAATGTTAAAACTGAACATGCACGTGCTGAGACAATAAATGAAAAATATGACTTTGTAGTTTCGAGGGCTGTTACCCGGTTAAACAATTTTTGTCCGTGGGTAAAAGGTAAATTTCTTACTGAAAGCAAAAATAAACTTGCGAATGGAATTTTATATTTAAAAGGAGGTGATTTAGAAGAAGAGATTGCTGAAATTAACAAGCAGGTTGTTATGTATCCATTAGGCGATTTCTTTAAAGAAGATTTCTTTGAAACAAAATATGTATTGCACATTCCTTATGTATAGATAAAGGAATATTATAATTGTTAGCTGCTATTTAATTTTTCTAATTGATACCTGTTGCTGTTTTTTACGGACAGGTATACAATTATGTACTTTATTAATTTATTCTACCTTGTCTTTATTACATCAAATTGCGTTAACTCAGATTTCTGGGGTTGGCGACATCCTTGCACGCAATCTAATTAGCTATTGCGGTTCCGCTGAAGCTGTTTTTACCACTAAAAAAATCAGTCTTTTAAAAATTCCTGGTATCGGACCTAAAATAGTTGAAGCTATTAAGGATAGAGCAGTACTCTTAAGGGCTGAAAAAGAAATTAGATTTATTGAGCGGTACGGTATCGAAACCTATTTTTATGCGGATCCTCAGTATCCTAAAAGGTTGAAAAACTGTAATGATGCTCCAATATTGATCTATTTTAAAGGAAATTGTGATTTAAACAGGCAACGGATCATCAATATTGTTGGTTCCCGAAAAGCAACGGAGTATGGAAAGGAATTTACCCGTCGTTTTGTTGAAGGTATTTGTCAGTACAATCCAATTATTGTTAGTGGTTTGGCTTATGGAATAGATATAGCGGCTCATAAGGAAGCGCTTAGAAATAATTTATCTACAATAGGAGTATTAGCTCATGGTTTGGATAAAATTTACCCGGGAACACATAGAAGTATTGCTGAGAAAATGTTGGAAACAGGTGGATTGCTAAGTGAATTTCCTTCTGAAACCAATGCAGATCGTGAAAACTTCCCTAAACGCAACAGGATTGTAGCTGGAATAGCTGATGCTACTATTGTTATTGAAGCAGGAGAATCGGGTGGGGCGTTAATAACTGCGGATATTGCCAATAGTTATAATAAGGATGTATTTGCAGTTCCGGGTAGAGTTAATGATGATTACTCTATTGGATGCAATAATCTCATCAGAGATAACAAAGCACAAATAATCACTTCTGCCAAAGATTTTGTCAGTTTTATGCTGTGGGAAGATAAAGTAAAGTCTAATATTAAGACGATTTCGTTATTTGTTGAGTTATCAAAGGATGAAAAGTTTGTTTTTGATATAATTTCTGCTGAAAAGTCTATTTATATAGATGATTTAATCTTTAAATGTGGGTTTTCGT
The DNA here is from genome assembly GCF_000242635.2 of Solitalea canadensis DSM 3403. Taxonomy (NCBI): domain Bacteria; kingdom Pseudomonadati; phylum Bacteroidota; class Sphingobacteriia; order Sphingobacteriales; family Sphingobacteriaceae; genus Solitalea; species Solitalea canadensis. Next base: position 2,668,002 of record NC_017770.1, on the reverse strand, counting down.
GTAGTTTTGTTTCAAAAATACTTCTTCAATTAGAGTTTAATAGTCTTATTAAGCAGTTACCTGGTAAATATTATACAGTTATTTCTTGAAATTCTAATAAAAGATTATTTTTTATTCAATTTTATATGGATAAATAAAATTTAATCTTATTTTTGAGCCATAAAGAAAATAATATTTCAAGTTATGGCTAAAAAGTGGCATTTTTTTCTGTTTATTTTGCTGTTGATTTCTGTTGTTGGTCTTTTCGCTCCAGTTTCGGGCGGGAATGCTGATAATTCAGCAATTGTTCCTGCGGATATAGCATGGATTTTAACTGCTTCGGCTATGGTTTTCTTTATGACGCCAGGTTTAGCCTTTTTTTATGGTGGAATGGTTAATAAAAAGAATATTATTTCAACCATGCTGTCAAGTTTTATCGCTTTAGGTGTTATTACAGTATTATGGGTGGTAGTAGGATTTAGTTTGGCTTTTGGTGATGATGTTGGTGGTTTTATTGGAAGTCCTAAAACATTTTTTATGTTTAATCATGTGTTTAGTGGTGCTCCATGGAAGCTGGCTCCCACAATACCATTGATGCTTTTTGCAATTTTTCAATTAAAGTTCGCTATTATAACACCGGCAATTGTAGTTGGTGCGGTAGCTGAACGCATAAAATTTGCCGGTTATTTACTGGTAATGATCTTGTTTACATTATTTGTTTATACTCCACTTGCTCACTGGACCTGGCATCCGGAAGGGTTCTTGTTTAAAATGGGTGTTCTGGATTTTGCTGGTGGAACGGTTGTACACATTTCGGCAGGTTGTGCAGCACTTGCCGGAGCTCTGGTGCTTAAGCCTCGTCAGGATCTTTTAAAAGGTAATAGTATTTTTCCCGCTAATATCCCTTATGTAATTCTTGGAACCGGTATGTTGTGGTTTGGATGGTTTGGGTTTAATGCTGGTTCGGCGTTATCTGCATCTTCACTGGCTGTGTATGCATTTGCCACTACCGCAGTAGCTTCTGCTTCTGCTGCGTTAAGCTGGATTTTCTTCGATGCTGCCCGAGGCAGAAAACCTTCTGCTTTGGGTGCTTGCATCGGTGCTGTAGTTGGTTTGGTTGCCATTACACCGGGAGCCGGCTTTGTAGCAATCGGTCCGAGTATATTTATCGGTGCTGTAACAAGTATTATTTCTAACCTGGCTGTTCACTGGAAATCAAAAACATCTATTGATGATACGTTGGATGTTTTCCCTTGTCACGGGTTAGGTGGAATTATAGGAATGTTGTTGACTGGTGTTTTTGCTAATAAAACAATTAATCCTGCCGGAGCAGATGGATTGTTTTATGGAGGAATAGATTTGTTTAACAAGCACCTGATCGCTTTATTAATTGTAGTAGCTTATAGCTTCTGTGTTTCATGGGTAATTTTCAAGATTGCTAATGCTTTAATCGGATTACGGGTAGACGAAGAGAATGAAAACATTGGTCTTGATCTGAGCCAACACGACGAAACTTATTCTAGTCGTCGTAATGTGTATGTACCTCAATCATAAGGTTTATTGATAAATTGGTCCCGAGCCCTGATGCCGTCGCCCGGCGGATCAGGGCTCTTTTTTTGTTTAGATATGAGATATGGGATTTGAGATGTGAGACATGTGTTGTTGATACTTTATCTCACATCTCTATATTCATTGAACAATCATATAGCGATCTCTAAAATCTTAAGTTCAGTTATCTTAAATCTCAAAATATATAGTTATCTCATAAAATATTAAGTTTAGTTATCTCGCATCTCACATCTCATATCCCAAAACCATCTCAAACCTTCTTCGGATAGTCAATATAAGTTGAAATTCCTATTCCGTGACTAACGAGTTTCCAGCTATCCAGATCAAAATCTATCTTCACGATTCCTGAGGTAGGTAGGTTGATCAAGTCGTTGTCAGTTAAGTAATTAAATAGATCTGTTAACCCTGGATTATGTCCAAACATAACTACACAGTTGTTCCTGTCGTCAATTTCATTGATGGTTTTCAATAACGTTGAAACTCCGGCTTCATAAATTTCTGCACATTGCTGTATTTTTTCTGCCTTATAATTTAAGGGTTCGGCAAAAAGCTGAGCCGTTGTTAATGCTCTTACCGCAGGGCTTGATAAGATCAAATCGGGCGAGTTTACTTTTTTTGCTAAGATTTTTGCCATAGCAGGAGCGTCTCTCAATCCACGATCATTCAAGGGTCTTTCAAAATCAGAGATACCGGTTATCGTTTTATCTGATTTTGCATGTCTGACAAGGTATAATGTTTTCATTGTAATTGGTTAGAAATTAAATTCAATCTCTTTCATGCATTTAAAGTGATTTTTGGGACAAGAATTTCTGCCTGCTTTAGAACATGGACGGCAATTAAGGTTATTATTCTCAAAAATTACAGGATTTTTGCAATATGGACGGAAACCGACAGGAGAGGTTGTTCCCCAAATTGAATACACTGTTTCGTGAAAAGCAGCTCCAATATGCGTTAACCCTGTATCATGCCCAAAAACTCGCCCTGCCTGCTTAACCAACCATGCTGATTGACTGATAGTTAGTTTGCCAGAATAATTAATTACTGCAGGTACATTGCTTTCCGGGTTTTCAATCGCTTTTTGTTTGTAATGTTCTTCAAGTAAATCTCCGGTTTCAATATCCTCTTTACCTCCAACTAAAATTACCGGTCGGGCGATTTTATCGCATAATTCGGTCATCTTATTAAATGGGAGTAGTTTAGTAAATGCACTTCCTCCAATTACAAAAACGTCAAATCCGTTTTGCAATGGTGCCGGTAAATTCGCCGTAGCAATTTCATCTTCCGGTAGAAAGAAATAATCCAGTCCTTTTCCATCATTCTCAACACCTAATGGCTCAACTGTTTTCATATACCGGTCAACAATGTGCCAATCGGGCATTATTTTCCATTGAAAACGTGTGAAGAAAAATCGTTGAAGGCTAAGCTTGGTATAAGTATAAGTTTTAGCCTTTAACTTCCATTTTATTTTTGCCGTTCGCAGATTTTTATGAAGATCAATAACGTAATCAAATTTTTCATCTTTCCAAGATTCGATTAACTGATTTAAATTGTCATTCGTAAGTAAATGCAGTTTATCGATATAGGGGTTTGCTTTAACAACATCCTTAAAAACAGATTTTACTGCAAAATGCAGTTCAACATTTGGCAATTGCTCTTTTACTGCCCTTATTACGGGGGTAGTCCAAACTATATCACCGATAGAAGAGAAACGTATGATTAAAATTTTAGTTTTTGGAGTCATTTGTATGGTTCAATAAGCTAATATAGATGCTGAAAATCTATTTTGACTTTTTTGTCGCAAATTTAGCAGCAATTTCCACTGCCGACAATGCATTAAAGCACATATTTTTAGTTAATCCAGCTTTTCGTGCAACATGTACGCCATATTTCATATCATGAATACCTTCTTTACGGTGGGCATCAGGATTGATAGAGATCATTACATTTTTGCTTAATGCATAATCGATCCATTTCCAATCCATATCTAAACGCAAAGGATTTGAATTTAGTTCGATAACTACATTATTTGCAGCACAAGCATCTATGATTAATTTATGGTCAATTGAATAACCTTCACGAGCCAATAATAAACGTCCGGTAGGGTGGCCCAGTACCGTTGTGTACGGATTTTCAATAGCTTTTAGTAAACGTTCAGTTGCTTTTTCTTGAGTCATTTTTAATTGTGAATGCACCGAAGCAACTACTAAATCGAAACTTGCAAGTACATTGTCAGCATAATCAAGAGCGCCATCATACAAAATATCAGACTCAATTCCCTTAAAAATGCGGAAAGGAGCAAGCTCAATATTTAATTGATCAATTTCTGCATGCTGTTTTGCAACCCGGTCTTCAAATAATCCATTTGCATAGAATGCAGACTTAGAGTGATCACAAATACCTAAATATTCATAACCTAAGTCCTTGCAGTACAATGCCATCTCTCGCAAAGTATGAATTCCATCACTGTAAGTACTGTGATTATGTATTGTTCCTTTTAGGTCTTCTAGAACTATAATATTACCATGATCTATAGATTTTAGCTTATTTTCGTCCCAATCCTCTCTTAATTCAGGTATGATGTAAGGCCAGTTAACAGATTCATAAATTGATTGTTCAGATGTTAATAACTTAAGCTCGTCAAGACTGTCGGAAGCGGAGATTAACTGAACATGTGAGCTGCTTCCTGTTGCAACAAATGCATTCCACGTAAGTTCAGCGGGTGCAGAAAGCACTAATTCAAGTTGAAAATTGTCGAAAGAGCCATTCCAGGTATTCTCTTGTATTGAAGTTCCTGTAAAATGTTCTGTCGTATTTAATTGTTCGATAACTAATGAAGGATTCTCAGTAGCAATAACAAAGCTGAAAATATCAATAATCTCACATTTTCTGGCCATTTGTCCGGCAACTTTAACTTCGAAAACTCCTGAAAGTGAGTTTAATAGGTCAATAAGTTTATCTGCAACTTCTTCAGCTCGCGCGTATAATAATTTACCAATATTCGACATGGTAAACTCAATGATGCGTTTAATATCTTCCTGGGTCCTCAATCCAAACCCTTTAGCCTCAACTAATCGATTTTCATTGCAAGCGTAATAAAGTTCACCAATGCTCTCAATACCAAGTTGTTTCCAGATGATCTGCACTTTTTTAGGTCCTAATCCTTTTATTGTCAGCATTTCAACAATTCCGGAAGGAGTTATTTGCAATAATTGCGTGAGCTCTTCAATAGATCCGGTTTGATTAAGCTCATCAACTTTAAGTGCGATACTTTTACCAATACCATCCACTTTTTCAAGTTGTTCAAGCGGGAGGGTGCTGATTTTAACCGCAGACTTGTCTATTTTAAAAGCTGCATTGGCTACTGATTTTATTTTAAACGGATTTTCTTCCTGTAACTCCATTAATTGCGATAATAAACGCAATGTGCGGGCAATCATCTTGTTTTCCATTACTGCAATATTAGCTATAAGTTACCAGTTATCAGAAACCGGTGCTATAATTTTATCCAATCTTGTTGATAGCATGAAAATAAAAAAACGACTGAAAAACTCAGTCGTTTTTATTTTTTAAAGAATCAGAATTGATACAAATTATGAAATCAATTCAGCTTCCATCGTAATCTTTGTATTTAAAACTTTTGAAATCGGGCAGTTAAGTTCTGCATCTTTTGCGCATTCCTGAAATATTGCGGCATCAATGCCCGGAACTTTAGCTTTTACTGTTAAATGGCTTTCAACTAATGCACCATTTTCAAATGTTATAGCACATTGAGTGTTGATTTCATCGGCAGTAAAGCCTGCTTCATTTAATGAAAAGCTCAGCTTCATCGTAAAACAACCTGAATGAGCAGCAGCAATTAGCTCTTCCGGATTGGTTCCAATACCTTCAGCAAAACGGCTGTTAAATGAATACTGTGTATTATTTAAAACTGTACTTTGAGTAGAAAGGGTTCCGGTTCCTTCTTTTCCTGAACCTTTCCAGATTGCGGTGGCTGATCGTTTCATATAGGGATTTTAGTTTATTTGGATGAAGTTATAAGCTTAATTTACTGAAAACTCAAACGGCATGCGTGCTTGAACGCCTTTTAACTGTGAAACTTTTTTAATTTGTTCGTAGATCTTGTATTCCGGACCTAACTCTTTTTTAAGAATCGAAGTCTGGATATCATCCGTCACATTACCAAAGAAACTTTCAAAGATTGATTTTTGAGAAGGATAAGGCACCGTTCTATAGCTGGTAATCTTAGCTAGTTTAGCGGCTTCTTCAATCGCATCATTTAATCCGCCAATTTTATCAACTAAACCAATACTTAGCGCTTCTGTACCGCTCCATACTCTTCCCTGGCCAATGCTATCCACATTAGACTGCGATTTGCTGCGGCCAGAGGCTACTTTTTTAGTAAAGGTGTTATAGGTTTGATTTACTTCACGTTGTAAAATCAGTTTTTCAGAATCAGATAAAGGTCTGCTGATGGTTCCCATATCTGCATGTTCGCCAGTTTTTACCCCGTCGAAAGTTACGCCCAGCTTATTATTAAAGAATTTCTGTGCATTTGGAATGATACCGAAAACTCCGATAGAGCCGGTAATAGTATTTGGTTGAGCAAAAATCTTATTTGCGGCGCATGAAATGTAATATCCTCCGGAAGCAGCATAATCGCCCATCGAAACAACAACAGGTTTTACTTTTTTAGCTAACTCAACTTCTCTCCATATTACGTCGGAAGCAAGAGCGCTTCCTCCTGGTGAATTTACTCGGAAAACAATAGCTTTAACTTTGTCATTTTCACGCACTTCGCGAATGGCACGTGAAATACGTTCAGAACCAATAACATTGTCGTTACCTTCGCCTCCTGTAATTTCACCTGATGCATAAACAACAGCAATACGGTCAGATGGCAATTCTCCGGTTTCATCAATAGAACTTCTGTATTTCTTTAAGCTCACAACATTAACATCGTCTTCAGACTTGGTTTTAGTTTGTGCTTTTAAATGATGAATGATCTCGTCCTTATATTTTAAACCATCAACAAGTCTCAATTTTAATGCATCTTCAGGCGACTGTGCTAATAACTGATTAGCAATGAGTCTCAAGGAATCGGTTGTTATTTTCCGTGATTTACCAATTTTGGCTAAAAAATGGTTATACATCGAACCTAAAAAAGACATGGTTTGAGTACGGTTAGCGTCACTCATTTTATCAAGGATAAAAGGTTCTACAGCACTTTTATAAGTGCCAACCTTGATTACCTGCGCTTCAATTTCCAGTTTATCCAAGGCACCTTTTAAAAACATGATTTCACTGCCAAAACCTTTAAATTCAAGTCCTCCTACAGGATTTAGGTAAATTTTATCAGCTGCAGTAGCTACATAATATCCTTTTTGAGTAAGGTACTCGCTATAGGCAACAATGAATTTTTTTGAAGTTTTAAAATCGATCAGGGCATTACGGATTTCTTCAACTGTAGCAAAGCCTGCTCCAACGGAAGTCGAATTGATATAGATACCTTTGATTTTCGGGTCGTCTTTTGCTTTTTTAATGCCACTCAAAATATCGTTTAATCCTACTGTATTTTTACTCTGCAAGTCATTGTAATTATAGTCAGAGAAAGGATCAGAAGGAGTGCGTTCCGGAATATCGTAATCAAAATTCAATACGAGTACTGAGTTATCTTTAATCTGAACATTTTTCTCTTTACTTGCAGAACTTATAATTCCGGCAATGATCGCGAAGAAAAGTATTGTACCAATAATGAGGGTAATAAACGTACCCAACATGGAAGCAAATACAAATTTGAAAAATTGAGCCATGAAGAATTTTTTATGTTGAATAGCTATTTAATTTAAAAAACTTGTGAATGTTTTTCGATGATGTTTAAAACTAATAAATCTTACACAAGTATACTAAATAAATTATTATTAAAATTGCTCGTAAATCATAATCTACGCTATTTTTTAATGAATGAGCTATATGTATTATTAGGAGGAAACTTAGGTAATAGGGAACAAAATTTGGCCCAAGCTATTAAGTTATTGGAAGAAAGAGTGGGGGAGATTAACGGGTGTTCGTCACTGTATGAAACGGATGCATGGGGAAAAACCGATCAGCCTGATTTTTTAAATCAAGCGGTTAAAATCAATCCATTTAAAGACAATGCCCATGAAATATTAGCTGATATACTGCAAATTGAACATGAGTTGGGTCGAGAACGTTTTGAAAGGTGGGGAGAACGATTGATTGATATTGATATTTTGTTATTGGGTCAATCGGTGATTAATACACAACGTCTAACAATACCGCACCCTGAGCTACAAAACAGGCTTTTTGCTTTGATACCGCTTAATGAAATTGCTGCATCAGTAATTCATCCGGTTTATCAGAAAACGATAGCCACTCTACTAGAAGAATGTCCTGATAAACTTGAAGTACGCAAAATTATTCAATAAGAATAAAAAAAACAAACCGGTAAGATTATTACCGGTTTGTTTTATAATGTGATCAAACGTTTTGATCGTCTGATTTTCTTAAAATTAAGCCTGGTGCAAAGTAAAATGGTATTGCTCCATAATTAAATTGGCAAGTAATTTTTTGCAGGCAGTATCAACTTTTTCAGTAGCAACTGCTTCGTTTTCAGCTTCAACTTCTAAAGTAATGTGTTTTCCGATACGCACATTATGAATTTCACTTAAACCTAAGTTTTTCATACTTCCGGTTACAGCTTTTCCCTGTGGATCAAGAATTTCCTTTAACGGCATTACATCAATTTCAGCAATAAATTTCATGTTTTTTAGTTTTATTTTTTTAGTTGCTATTGGCAGCTGACACTTCCAACAGGTTTCAATTAATGCTAATTAAACTCTACTATTCCGGTGATACTTTATATTCAACCAATGATAATAGAATATAAATCAACAGGATCAGCGGAACTGCGGCAAATTTAAACAAAATGATGAATACCATCGAAGAGATGATTAAAATATACCGAAGTTTATTGGATTGCCAGTCGAATGACTTGAATTTGAGTGCAATAAGAGGCAATTCACAAACCAGTAAATAGCTCTGAATGATGATTAACAAGAAAATAAAAAATGGCGGATGCTCCAAAACCCAGTTAATAATAGGGTAGCTATCTAAAATAAAAGCAAAAGAACCTATAAATAAAGCATTAATAGGGGTTGGAACGCCTATAAAACGATCAGTCTGACGTTCATCTACATTAAATTTGGCTAAGCGTAAAGCCGAAAATATAGTTACAATAAACCCTGAATAAGCTAAATATTGATAATCAGGAGCTAGAGAATGCTTTAAAATGGTGAACAATATAACGCCGGGTACAAACCCAAAGCTTACCATATCAGCCAATGAGTCGAGCTCTTTTCCGATTATTGATGGAGCATTTAACAAGCGGGCAGCAAAACCGTCTATAAAATCAAAAAAAGCGGCTAACAACATTAAGTAGGTTACCACTTTCAGATCACTGATTTCAACCGCATTTATGCCATAAACAGCAGCAATACAACCTGAAAACAGGTTTAAACAAGTAATAAAGTTTGGTATATGTTTTTTCATTGATATTAGATTTGAGATGTGAGATTGTTGATATGAGATCAATCGAAATCAATCTCATACCCTAAACTCATATCTCACATCTCATAATTCACATCGATATTTTTATCCGTTCATTGAAACTAAGAACTCTTCGTTTGATTTTGTTCCTCTGATTCGCGATAGCAAGAATTCCATCGCTTCCTGAGAGTTCATATCTGCCAAGTGGTTACGTAAGATCCAGATGCGTTGTAGCATTTCTTTGTCCAGTAACAGATCTTCACGACGAGTACTTGATGCAGTAAGGTCGATAGCAGGGTAGATACGTTTGTTAGAAAGTTTGCGATCCAGCTGTAGCTCCATGTTACCGGTACCTTTAAATTCTTCAAAGATAACCTCGTCCATTTTAGAGCCTGTATCAATCAATGCTGTTGCCAAAATGGTTAATGAACCACCATTTTCTATTTTACGGGCAGCACCGAAGAAACGTTTTGGTTTATGTAATGCATTGGCGTCAACACCTCCAGATAAAATTTTACCTGAAGCAGGTTGAACAGTGTTGTATGCACGTGCTAAACGAGTGATCGAGTCTAACAAGATAACTACATCATGTCCGCATTCTACCATACGTTTTGCTTTTTCCAAAACGATATTGGCAATTTTAACGTGACGTTCAGCAGGCTCATCAAAAGTTGATGAAATTACTTCGGCACGTACACTGCGAGCCATATCTGTCACCTCTTCAGGACGCTCATCGATCAAAAGTATGATCAAATAAACTTCAGGGTGGTTAGCTGCAATTGCATTGGCAACATCTTTTAATAAAGAAGTCTTACCGGTTTTAGGTTGAGCCACGATCATTCCACGTTGTCCTTTACCAATTGGTGTAAACATATCCATGATACGTGTAGATTGGTTAGTGCTGTTATCTGTAAACAGGTTTAAGCGCTCATAAGGGAAAAGAGGAGTAAGGTAATCAAATGGAACGCGGTCACGAACTTCTGCGGGTACGCGTCCGTTGATTGATTCAACACGCACCAATGGGAAGTATTTCTCACCTTCTTTAGGAGGGCGAATGCTACCGCGAACAGTATCTCCGGTTTTTAAACCAAATAATTTTATCTGCGACTGTGATACATAAATATCATCAGGGGAAGTTAAATAGTTATAATCAGCCGAACGTAAGAAACCATAACCGTCAGGCATGATCTCTAAAACACCTTCATTAACAATAACATTTTCAAAATCAACCGTAGCCAATGCATTTGATTCTAAGCTTGTACGTGTCTTAGGATCCGTATGTTGGTTTGATGGGGTTTGATAAGTTGGTTGTTTTGTGTTTTTGTCGTTTGTATATTCTGTACGACGACGTTGCGGGCGGTTTTCTGTAGGTGTGAATTCTCTTTTTTCAGTTACAGGAGCTTCCGGTGGAGCTGCAGGCGTTTCTTCTGTTTCCGCAGCAGGTTTACTTGCATAAACCACTTTTTCAGCTTCTTTAGGTACTTTTCGCGTAATTCTTTTGCGTTTAGATGCTTCCTTTAATGAGTCGTCATCGAAGGTTGGTTCTTCAAAGTCGGTATCTGCCTCATTAATAATATCCGTTTCAATAGCAGCCTGATTGCTGATACTTGAAATTGCTTGAGTATCAAGGATTTTGTAGATGAGTTCCTGCTTCCGTAATTCGTCAAAATCAGGAATTTCAAGTCCCTTTGCAATCTCTCTAAGCTCCGAGACGAGCTTGTCGTTCAGTTCAATAATGTCGTACATCAATTAAAATAAAAATTTTTTTTGGAATCAGTAAAGAATGTTTCTTAATGATAAAGAGAATATAACTAATGGTAATAGTAGTATAATATAGTTTCGAAATTTGATATAGAAAAGTTGTTGATTTTTTCTCTCACAAAAGAGTTTTAGAAAGAGATAACATTGCAATAGTAGTTATTAATTTTAATTAATCAAATTTTTTTACAATTGTTTTTCATAAAATTTTAAAGATTTAAGTATTTAAAAAAGCAAAGGTTCTTTTGTTCTGTGTTGAGATGTTGAAAATTAAATTACCTTTGTCGACCTGATTTTATGCTATGACCAGACAGCAGTTATTTGATACTATTTTAGAAAAACGTTCCTTTTTGTGTGTAGGCCTTGATACCGATATAACAAAAATCCCGCCACATTTATTAAAAGAAGAAAATCCAGTAGTTGAGTTTAATCGTCAAATTATTGAAGCTACTGCGGAGTTCTGTGTTGCGTATAAACCCAATACAGCTTTTTATGAAAGTATGGGTGTGAAAGGGTGGCAAAATCTTCAGGAAACAATGAATCTTGTGCCTGAAAATATATTTACTATTGCTGATGCAAAACGTGGTGATATAGGAAATACTTCAGCCATGTATGCAAGAGCCTTCTTTAATAAAGAAGAATCTGGTTTTGATTTTGATTCGGTAACTGTAGCTCCATACATGGGAGTTGATAGTGTTAGTCCGTTTTTAGGTTTTGATAATAAATGGGTAATTCTTTTGGCACTTACTTCAAATGAAGGTGGAAAGGATTTCCAGTTCTCTGAACTTAAATCTGAAGAAAAGCTGTTTGAAAAAGTTGTTAAAACTGCTCATACCTGGGGATCGCCTGAACAAATTATGTTTGTAGTTGGAGCAACAAGAGCAAGTGAACTAAGTGATTTTAGAAAGATTGCTCCTGATAATTTTTTACTGGTTCCGGGTGTAGGGGCACAAGGCGGCAGCTTACAAGAAGTTGCTCAGTTTGGCATGAATGATAAATGCGGTTTATTGGTAAACTCCTCAAGGGCTATTATATATGCTTCAAAAGGAGAAGATTTTGCTGAAAAGGCGAGAGAAGAAGCTAAAAAACTGCGAGACGAAATGGATATTTTACTAGATAAATATTTATAATGAAAAAGCGACAATCAGCTGATTGTCGCTTTTTTTATGCATGTATCTTAGTCAAAATCAAGAAAATCACTTAAGAATGATTTTTTCTTTTTGGGATGATAATTCTTTTTGTCATGTTCATCATATCCATAACGTTTAAAATCATTATCATAGTTTTCGCGACTTGAGTAGTGATTTCCTGTACGTTCAATAATTTTATCCAGTTCACCTTTATCCAACCAGATTCCTCTGCATTGAGGACAATAATCGATTTCCACACCATTTCTATCGGTCATTACCAATGTTTCACTACAATTTGGACATTTCATAATAGTAAGAGATATATTTCCTATTTAACGGATGTACGGTTGAATTGTTGTTTCCTAATTGTTACGTATTTATTAAATAGGCTTTTTCATGCAAACACTATTATCGACGCCGGCATATTGTCCGTAATTAGGAATGATTGAAAATGCTTTTCCCTGATAAAGAGCAATTGCTTCTGGCTGCGCTTTCCCGGTTTCCAATATTAATGAAGAATAATTGAGTTCCTTTGCCCATTTCTCTAATTCCGCTAAAACAGCACTGGCAATACCTTTTCTTCGGCAATCATCCTTAACATACATTCTTTTTAATTCAGCTACGCCATCTTCATATTGTTTAATAGCGCCACAGCCAACCGGAATTTCATCTAAATAAGCTACAACTGCATGTTTAATTGAATCAATTTTATTAAACTGGTCATAGAATGCATGATCTTCACCGTCACGAATGGCTAGGTCTCCGTCTAGCAATGATACAAGGTATATGAAATCAGGGTGTTGAGAATCGGTACGAATTAACATAAACAGGAATAAAAAGTTAAATTTCAGATGATCTGTTAAAAATCTAAGGCAAGTTAATGAAAATTGATTTTTATTTAGATTTTATGATATAAAACATGTTTAAAAACATGTTTTAAACTGATAATATTCATATAATTTAATAGTAAATCGAATGAATTTTGCCATTGTTTAGTGGTTACTGCTATTGAACCTATTAAATCTCATGCGACTTAACTAGATTTAATTCCTTGATTAGTACTGTTTGGCATAAAATGATAATTAATCAGTATTCTTAAGGAGATCAATTTAACACGAATACATAAAAATAATATTAAAATTTTTAGAATGAACACAGAAGTGAGCCAATCACCAAGCGGTAGCACCAGCCGGGTTGCCAATCTGTTGCTTAAGATAGGAGCATTGCTGCTCACATCGGGTAGTAATAGCCGACGTATTAGTGTAAATATGCTTCGTATAGCAAATGCATGGGGATACAACCTTGAGCTGTTTTCATCCTTTACCGGCATAATGATAACGCTAACTGATAAGGAAAATCCACTGGATACTGTAACCCGATTTCAACGGGTACCAATGCATGGAGTCAATTTTGCCATTGTGAGTAGCATCAGCATTCTATCCTGGGATGTTCATAATGAACAAATGGAAATAGAAGAAGTGGAAGCCAAAGTAGAAAAGATCAGGGAAATACCTCATTACCCTCGCTGGGTACTTTTTTTGGGTATCGGATTAGCTTGTGCAAGCTTGTGCTTATTGATGAATGGCGATTATAAAAACGCAGGCATTGCTTTTATCGCTTCTGTTGCCGGACTTTATTGCAGGCAATTACTCACTAAGAGACGATTCAACGTACTTATATCTGTACTGGCAGCTTCTTTTGTTACCAGTATTATTGCAGGCTTGGACGTTTTAATGCATATAGGAAAAACTCCTGAATCAACTTTAGCTACCAGTGTTTTGTACTTGGTACCCGGCGTTCCGCTATTGAATGCCATTATGGACCTTGTTGAAGGGCATATCCCAACAGCAATTGCCCGTGGAATTTATGGAGCCTGCATAGTACTTAGTATCGCTATTGGTATGATACTAAGCATGTTAATTATAGGATTTAACAATTATTAATACAGCATAGCTATGAATTTGGAATCGAATTTAGTACTCATTTTAAGAGACGGTATACTGGCTTTTTTTGTAGGAATCGGCTTCGCTTTATTATTTAATACTCCCAAGAAAGCATTAATTACAGCAGGTTTGTTGGGCGCTGCCGGTCACATGCTTCGGTTTATTTTAAGGGAAGAATGCGGACAAAGTATTATTGTATCAACTTTATCTGCATCATTGTTAATAGGCTTTGCCAGTATTTTTGTTGCGCATATTGTTCATACTCCGCCAATTGTGTTTTCAATGCCGGCATGTATCACAATGATTCCGGGATTGTACGCTTATCGTACTATGTTAGGGGTGGCAAAACTAACCGATAAGGATCTCGCTTTTAGCTCACCGCATTTATTAACAGAAACGGCCCATTATTTTATTCTGACGGGTTCACTGCTTTTCTCTCTTGCGATCGGACTTTGTGTTGGAACGTTGATCTTCCGTAAAAAAAGTATCAAAGAAATAAACCTGCCGAGATTAGGAAAATCAGCAGGTTAACCAAATGATTCGGGTGCTATAGATAGCGTTCTTTAAGAACATTGATGTGGTGGTTAATATGCCCGATCATTATATAGCTTAAGGCACATGCTGTTATTGGGTGGGTGACGGCATTTGCCTTAAATTTTACCTGAGCTGCTGTTAAATTTTTTACAAGCTTTTCGGTCGCGCTCCGTACTGCCTTAAATTCATCAAGCAGATCATTCATAGTCCTATGGCTTACATCCACATTATTTGCATAACCGTCTTCATCAAAACTTGGTAGTGGGGTATTACTATCACCTCTTGCGGCTACCAACGTTCTGTAAGACATTACCCGTTCTGTATCGATAATATGCATCAATACTTCCTTTACAGACCATTTGCCCGGCTGATAGCGAAAATCATGCTTTTCTGTCGTAATATTTTCAAAAAAGTGGATGGTTTGAATTGAATTATCCGTAAAAACAGTTTCAAAGTTTCCGTCCGGAACCAGATCAATATAATGTTGATAATAAGGATTGTACTCGTCTTTTGATGGTTTCTGCATAATAAAAAGGATAAGGTGATTGTTCTTTGAGCTGATAAAGATACTGTTTGAAGAACGTCTTATTTATATATTTTCGTTCGATACTAAATTTTATTTACATCTCGTTGTATGTGTAGCAGCCGGCCATCTTAAAGAAAACCGGAGCTGTAGGTCCAACGCCGGAGTTTTCCGCACAGAGTGATTTGTTTTCACTGCATCCTGAGCTAATTGATTCGCTTTATAATTAGGTAAAAAACATATCAACTAATTCCGTTGATCGTCGTTAAATTACTGATAAAAGGATGCCGATTTTGTGCCAAACTTAATCGGTTCCAATTAGCAGCTATTTATGAATGAGGATTTTTTACATTTTGTATGGAAGTACAAATTAATGGATGTACTTAATTTGTACACAACAGATGGTGAGTTAATTACGATTATTAATGCAGGAACTCATAATAAACACGCCGGACCTGATTTCTTCAATGCCCGTATTAAAATAGGGCAAACCGTTTGGGCCGGGAATGTGGAGATTCATAAGAACGCCTCTGATTGGTATAAACACAAACATTTTAATGACAAAACTTATGATAACGTTATTTTACACGTTGTTTTAAATGCTGATCAGCTAATCATAAACACTTTGGGTATCGCTATCCCGACTTTGTCGTTAGGCAACAGGCTTCATGAAAAGGTACTTCAAAACTATCATGCATTATTGAAAGCAAGTCAGGGACTTCCTTGCCAGTCGTTTTTATCAACTGTTAACTCTTTAGCAATTACCAATTGGTTAGAGCGGTTGCTTGTAGAGCGATTGGAAGATAAAATTCAACTCATTGAGTATGAATTGAAGAATACTGTTAATAATTGGGAAGAAACCTTTTATAGAATGATCGCCAGAGGATTCGGTTTTAATATAAATGCTGAACCATTTTTACTTTTAGCCAGGTCACTACCGTCTTTAATTTTAGCCAAACATAAAAACAGCCTTTTTCAACTTGAGTCGCTTTTATTTGGGCAGTCCGGATTATTAATAGAAGATTTTAACGATGAATATCCTCAGAAATTAAGGAAAGAATACGAGTTTTTAGCGATAAAGCATCGTTTACAACCAGTGGATGCTCATTTGTGGAAATATTTGCGGTTGAGGCCTTCAAACTTCCCCACACTTAGAATCGCACAGTTCGCTGATTTAGTTTTTAAATCCAATCATTTATTAAATAGGATACTGGAAAAAGCAGAAGTAAAGCAATTAATACCTTTGTTTGATATAAAGGCTTCATCGTATTGGAACACTCATTTTAGCTTTGATAAAGCTACCGATAGAGAAGATGAGAAAATTTTAGGTAGGGAATCAATCTATAACATACTTATTAATGTAGTTATTCCGTTTATATTTTTCTATGGCAAACAGCATCACAATGAAGATGTAAGTCGACAGGCACTAAGTTTGTTAGAAACTATACCAAGTGAGAATAATGTGATAACGAAACTTTTTTCGACCTTTGGAGTAAAATGTGAAAATGCTGCACAATCACAAGCATTGGTCCAATTAAAAAATAACTACTGCGATAAAAAATATTGTTTAAATTGCAGTATTGGAGTAAATATCTTAAAGAAATGTTACAACGAATAATCTGTTTTTTTGAACGTCAGTCTTTTGGAGTGTGCAATTACATTGCCGACCGGTTTAATATTTCCACTTCGAAATTACGTCTGTTTTTTATTTACTCTTCATTTATTGCTGTAGGATTTCCCGTAATATTTTACTTAGTAGGAGTATTGTTGCTAAACGTTCGCATGTATTTTAAACAACGAAGAGGTACCAATATCTGGGAGCTGTAAAAATTATTTCCATATAAAATAATAAACCCATACAGTAAGTAATTGTATGGGTTTATTATTTATTGGCGTTATTTAGAAAGAAGGCACTTGTATTCAGCAAAGTAATTCTACTAATTCTTCATGGTTTTTTTCGGCCATTTCCCATGGGGTTCTTCCGTCTTCCATTTTTGCATTTTTATTGGCCCCTGCATTTAATAGGAGTTCAATAAGTCGCTTATTGCCATTATGAGCTGCTGTATGTAATGCCGTAATTCCTCTTACCTGGGTAGCATTTACATTTGCTTTATGGTCAATCAGTAATTGAGTGATTGATTCACTCTGATTGGCGACAGCTGAATGAATAGGGGAAACTTTAAATTCATTATTGGAAGGCAGGTTAACACTGGCTCCGCAGTAGATCAGTAATTTGGCAGTATCGTAATGTCCGAAATAACAAGCATATCCTAATGGAGTAAAACCATCTACAGAAAAAGAATTGACAGAGAAAGGTTCACTGTATAGCAATTCATCTACTAATGCGGTTTGCCCTAAAGCAGATGCTTCGTGCAAATCGATTTGGTTTCGGTTTCTTAATAAAATATCGATCAACTCCCGATGCCTGTAATAGGAGGCAAGTAGGAGCGTGGATAACCCGGATGATAATTTAGCACTTGCTAATTCGGGTTGTGAAGAGATCAATTGTTCAACAATTGTGGTTTCATTAGCTTCAATGGCTTTTATAAATTCTGCTGTTGCTTCCATTGTAATTGCTTGTTGGAGAGATGAATATAAATAAAAATGCCTGTTGAACAAAAAAGTTTAACAGGCATTTTGTTATTTATAAAGCTTTCTAAATTAGATCACTTCCACTTGTTCAGCAGCTGTTTTAGCCGTATTTGCAACTACGTCAAATTTATTATCTGCGGAAACAATTATGTTAACATCTTTTCTTTTTAATAAATCTGAGTTACGCAGATCATTGAAATTTATAGTACCAACGATGTATGCTGAATCAGCATTTGAGTAAGATTCTTTAATATTTGAGAATAAAGAAGTATCAATTGGGTTTGAAGTGGAATAACGAACATACAGATCAACAGTGAAGTTATTGGTTAATTCAACCTTTGCACCACGGTTGTGTTTCTTGTACTCGTATTTATAGTTGTAAGTTAGCGCCGAAATATCAGACAGCACAGCCGAGCCAGTTGGGTTGCTTCCGGCACCTTTTCCTGCAAAGAACTGATATTCAGTAAATGCACTTTCCACTAAAATACCATTGTACTCATTTTCAATAGTATATAATTTATTTTCGGGTTTAACAAAACGAGGCAATACACCAGCAACAATTTTATTATCTACTTTGCGACAGAAGGCTACCAGCTTAATTTTATACCCTTTCTCGTTGGCATATTGAATGTCGAAAGTCGACAGGTTTTGAATCCCATAATTAAATACTTCTTCTGGTTTAACAAATAAACCAAAGGTGTGGGCAAGGATAATACATAATTTATATTTAGGATCGTACGCTTCAACATCTAGGGTTGGATCGGTTTCTGCAAAACCAATTTCCTGCGCTTGTTTAAGTGCAGTATCAAAATCGATATTATCTTTAAAGATTTTGGTTAAGATGTAGTTTGTAGAACCATTGAAAATTCCCTCAACTGCTCCTAACAAATCATTGTCATAGTATTCTTCTAAATTTCTGATGATCGGAATACTTGCGCAGGCTGAAGCTTCATACAATAACGGTACATTGTATTGTTGCTGCAGTTCATATAATTCAACAAAATGATCAGCAATCATCTTTTTGTTAGCAGTTACTACTGCTTTACCATTTTGTAAAGCTATTTTAACGATCTCAAAAGCCGCTTCCGGATCATCGATCATTTCAACCACCACATTTATATCTTCATTAAATAAGATGTCATTTTTATCTAATGTGAAGTATTCGTTGGGTAAACTGCGTTTTTTGTTAGGATTTTTAATGCAGATTTTTAGGATTTCAGCTTTAATACCTTCCGTTTGGTGTAAAACATTGTACAAACCCTGGCCAACACAGCCAAATCCGAATAATCCAAGTTTAGTTTTTGAGCTCATATAGCTTGCTGAAAATTTATTTTAACTGGTAATTTGTTAATTAAAGCAAGAGATCTTTTTCGTGGAAACGACAAAAAACTATCCGAAAGGAAGAGCGCTTTTAATGATGTCAGGAAGAAAATGGCGGAATCAGATAGAATGGAATCTAAAAATTGCTACTTGCTTATCTTCATGACACAATATATTGCGTCACAGGAATTAGCACCTTTTAATGCGAGATCATTAAGGTTGCTAAGACTTCATCGGGCCTGTCCCTCCGTCTTTCTGGATAAGAATTTTAAAGAACTTTTACTGGCGCAAAGTAAAGTATTTTTGTAATGCCATGCAAATTGAATTGAAAAAGTTAGTTTGGTTTTTTTACTAGATCGATATTTACAGGCTTTAAGCTCAAATTTTTTTAAGAAAGAGCAAACGAAATTGCTGCATTTGCATGAATTTTCGTTGTATCAAAAACCGGCACAGAAACATCTTCCTGATTAATGATCATGGGTATTTCAGTACAACCCAAAATAATACCTTCCGCTCCGTTGGCAATTAATTCATTTATAATTGAAATATAAGCCTTTTTCGTTTCAGTATTTACAATGCCTCTGCCCAATTCTTCTTTTACTGTTTTTTGGATGAAATCACGTACATCTTGGTGAGCAGGTACAATAGACTCTATATTATTTTCTTTTAGTTTGTCCTTATAAAAATCCATTTCCATTGTGAATTTTGTTCCGATCAAACCTACTTTTTTGATACCCTGCTTGGTTATTTCATTCGCTGTTACAGTGGCAATATGAATAATTGGTAGTTGTATTTGTCGTTCTATTCTTTCTGCAACTGCATGTGCCGTATTTGCACATAAAACAATAGCTTCTGCACCACTTTTTTTCAAAGATTCGCATGCCTCAGCAATTAACAGGAATGTAGCATCCCAGTTGCCGGCTGTATTATTTCGTTGAAAATCATCAAAGTTTAACGAATAAATAATGCATTCAGCGAAATTAAGTCCACCCAATTTTTCATTAATTCCCTCATTAATGAATCTGTAATAGTCTATTGTCGATACCCAGCTAATGCCACCTACCAGGCCGATTTTTTTCATGGTCGTTTCTCTCATTACTTTTATCTATATGATTTTACGTTTAGTTTTTGGGAAGAGGGGCTAATTTACAGTTTTTGCGAAGAGTTATTTGTAACATGTCTGGTAATGAAAATGCACAAGGAGGTATTTCCTTGTGCATTTTCATTATTAGTGTGCAAAGAGAGAAAATTACTCTTTTTTCATGGCAATTCTATAAAGAACAAAGCCCATAAAGGCAAACAAAGCTGTACCAAGTAATTGATAGCCACCTGAGCCTAAAGCCTTTTCAAGGGATGCTTGCCAGCTAATGGCTTTCAACTGTTCTTCGAACAAAACTTGTCCGAATGCAATTAATACTCCAGCAACAGCACCACCAGCAACCAAACCAGTAGCAAATAAACTGCCTTTACCAAGTTCATCATCTTCATGGCGGTTTTGTTTTTTCATTTTGCGATCAACAACACCTTTGATAGCTCCTCCGACAAAAATCGGCAGTGTAGTTGATAACGGTAAATAAGCTCCTACAGCAAATGAAAGAGCATTTACTCCGCAAAGCTCAATGGTAATAGATAAAAATGCACCTACTAAAACATACTGCCAATCCAGGTTAAAAGATAATAAACCGCGAATTAAGGTAGCCATTAACGTACCCTGAGGAGCAGGGAAAGCTTTAGTACCAATTGTATGGGTGATACCTTGCTGAATAGCAGCTTCAGTAGGAGTGTCCAACATTTTAATAGTGGCTCCAATTACAACCGATGATACAATAGCCCCAATAAATAAAGCTAATTGCTGATATTTAGGAGTTGCACCGATTATGTAGCCAGTTTTTAAATCCTGAGAGGTAGCACCGGCGTTGGCTGCGGCAATACAAATAATTGCACCGACAACTAGGGCCATTGGTTCAAATAACTTTCCGGTCCATCCAACACTGATAAAAATTAAACAAGTACCCATTAAGGTAGCGATCGTCATACCTGAAATAGGGTTGGAGCTCGATCCGATTAAACCCACAATGCGGCTGGATACAGTAACAAAGAAGAAACCGAATACCACCACCAAAATTCCGATCAGTAATTTGCCAATTAAGGTGCTGCTTGGAATTTGTGGCATAAACAAAATCAATAACACCAGGGCAATACTACCTACTATTACCACTTTGAATGATAGGTCACGTTCGGTACGTAAAACACTTTCATCAGACTGACGATCCTTTAATGACCCAATGCTTTCTTTAAATGAGCGGACAATTGTTGGAATTGTTTTGATAAGCGTCATTAAGCCCCCAACCGCTACCGCACCTGCACCAATCTGACGTACATAAGCGAAGTAAATAGCGGATGCTGTGTCTTCAAAGGTTTTTGTTAGAGGATTCCATCCTAAATCGCCACCCGCTACAGCTACATCTTTTAAATAACCTAGTTTTACTAATTGAGCAGCAATTACTTCACCAGGAACCAATGTTGCTAATAATGGAATTAA
The DNA here is from genome assembly GCF_000242635.2 of Solitalea canadensis DSM 3403. NCBI lineage: Bacteria > Pseudomonadati > Bacteroidota > Sphingobacteriia > Sphingobacteriales > Sphingobacteriaceae > Solitalea > Solitalea canadensis. The sequence continues at coordinate 2,646,546 of NC_017770.1, read as the reverse complement.
TCCTAACCAGGCCAACACACCTCCGGCTACCAACACACCCGCTATTCGAGGGCCGATGATATAACCAACACCTAAATATTCCGGCGTAATTTCTCCGTTAACAGTTGCTGATGGGAAATATTTGTTTGTTTGCTGGGTTACCAAAGTAGGAACTGCTGCAATCAGGTTAAATATCTTTTGGAAAATGGCATAAATGATAGCAAAGCCTAAGCCCTGATAAGCGGTTTTTGAAAAGTCGCCGCCTTTTTCTCCTGCAATTAATACGGATGCACAGGCTGTACCTTCTGGATAAGGAAGGTTTCCGTGCTCCTTAACTATTAATGAGCGGCGAAGCGGAATCATCATTAATGTTCCTAAAACACCTCCCATTGCTGCTAATGTAAAAATAGTCAGGTAGTTGAAATATTCGGCTCCCACACTTCCACCTGTTTCCGTAATCGATAAAAAGAGGAAGGCTGGCAATGTAAAGGCAACACCTGAAGCAATGGATTCACCGGCAGAACCTGCTGTTTGAATAATATTGTTTTCTAAAATGGTTGTTTTGAAGAGCTTCCGGCCTAAAGAAATTGCCATTACTGAGATAGGAATGGAGGCCGATACAGTTAATCCGGCTTTTAAAGCCAGGTAAACGTTGGCTGCTCCAAAAACAATTCCGAAAAAGCCTCCCAATAGAACGGACTTAAGGGTAAACTCAGCCATCCTGGTGTCGGGAGAAACATAAGGTTTGAAATGAGGTGTAGAATCTTGCATGTACTATATGTTTACAAAGTAGCTAATAGGTTATTGATTTTATTAATTACGGGTTTTAGTATTAGTAAAGGTTTTTAATCATCATATTTGTGTCTAATATAAAGAGTAATCTCAGAGTTCACAGGTGCCGGTTGATATTTATACGTATAAACTTTCTGTTCGGTTCTGAAATTAATTGATTTAAAATAGTTTATAAAAAGTAATTGTAAAATGAATAAAGCGGTTTTTCTAGATCGAGATGGGGTTTTGAATAAAGAATTAGGTGATTATGTGTGTACACTCGAAGATTTTCAGGTATTAGCCCATAATTTTAAACCGCTAAAAGAACTTCAGGACCGTGGTTATTTGTTAATTGTTGTAACCAACCAGGGAGGATTAGCCAAAGGGTGGTATACTGAAGCTACACTACAGCGTATGCATAGTGAAATGCGTCGACAATATGCTGAACATGGGGTTGAATTCAAAGAAATCTATTACTGCAATCACCATCCTGAATATAATAGTGCTTGTTTTTGCCGTAAACCGGGGTCTTTATTATTAGAAAAGGCTATTGCCCGATTTAACATTGATAAGGCAAAATCATATTTTATCGGCGACCGTGAGCGCGATATTGAGGCAGGAGAGAAGGCTGGGGTTACCGGGATTCTTATCGATAGCGATCAACCCATTGCTGAAGTTATGCATTTAATAAAATAATAAATGACACGCAATGCCGTAAAGAAATAATACCTTGGCGACTTTACGGCTTTGCGTGAAATTTCTTTAATCTTACTTCTATGAACAAACAGCTTCGCAAAAAGCTCTACCTACTACTTGTATTAATTTTCGTCATCTTCCTTTTTCGCTTTTTTGCTAACTGGCCTTCTTTTATTGAGAATGTATATGCAAATGGTATTTATAAACTGATTTCGATTTTGCAACGATCGATAACTGGATGGTTGCCATTTAGTTTAGGCGACGTGGTGTATGCTGTCGTGATTCTGTTGATATTGCTTGGAATATTCCAATACATTAGGGGTATTGTTAAAGCAAAAGAAAATAGAGGGAGCTTTGCCCTGAATGGTTTATTAAAAGGCACTATTATTTTTCTTTGTGCATACCTGGTTTTTCAGTTTTGCTGGGGGCTTAATTATTTCCGTCAACCACTTTCAGAGCGGTTGATGTTAAATTCGGAGCGTGCAGATAAGGAGCAATTAATGCGACTTGCAGCTATTCTAACCCAACGGGTAAACACTGCGCATTTGGAATTAACCAATGATTCTTTAGTGCAATACAGGAATCCCATTCATAGTGACTCGCTTTATAAAATTGCTTCAGTAGGATACGACAAATCTGTTGATTTTAATTTTAAGATACGATCAACCAAGACCTCGCTTTACAAATTATTGATGAATTATGGCGGAATAGGGGGTTATTACAATCCTTTTTCAGGCGAGTCGCAAGTAAACACAGATCCACCTAAATTTTCTTTGCCTTTTACCATTTGTCATGAGATGGCGCATCAGAGTGGGATTTCGGCGGAGGAAGAAGCCAACTTTGTTGGATATATTACCGCATTGAATACACAAGATAAGTTCTTTAAGTACTCTGCTGAACTGGAAGCATTTATGTATACGGTGTCGGAGTTAGGAAGAATGGATACGCTTGCGCGAAAGCATTATTACCTGAGTTTAAACAGAGGTGTTAAGGCAGACATAAAAGAGTATCGTCAGTTTTGGAGAAAATACGAAAATGCGATTGAACCGTATTTTGAATGGTATTATGATTTGTTTCTGAAGTCCAATAATCAGCCTAAAGGTATCCGCAGCTATAATGAGTTTGTGAATTTACTGGTGGGCTATTATGAGAAAAAAGGATTGATAACGGTGAAGTCGCAGTGATTTTTAATACACGCAAAGCCGCTAAAGATTTAAGGATCGTCTAAGTTCCCATCTAGAGGATAAAGGTTAGCTATTCACAGTAGTGTCAGAAATGCCTCATTTTAGTATTTAATCGTGCTTTATTTCACTTAGTCGCTTTCCGCGAGACTTACTTTTTTTCTGCAGCGAAAAAAAGTAAGCAAAAAACGCCGCCGCTGCGTACAGTTCTCCCCCAGTTTCTGCAAGAACTTAAATTTATCTCTGCCGAACTGTACAAGGCGGGATTGAGCATTTGTCAGGCTTAACTGTCAATTAATAATGCTGACTAATGCAGAGAGTGGTTTTTTCAAGCGATATGGATTCCCCTTTAGGGGTTAGGGGTATTAACCTGTATACTTCACAACTCAATAACTAACAGATCCTTCGTTCCTCAAGATAGCGATGTGCATTTCAAATGACAAAGCCACTAAAACGCATTATAAAACTACTTTGCGTCTTAGCGGCTTTGCGCGATGAAATATTATTACTTAGTAGCTGCAGCTGCTTTCGCGTGGTCAGCTAAGAATTGTTGTAAACCGATATCAGTTAATGGGTGTTTTAATAACGCCTTGATAGCTGAAAGAGGTCCAGTCATAACATCTGCACCAATTTTAGCGCATTCGATGATGTGCATTGGGTGACGCACAGATGCTGCTAAGATTTCAGTTTCGTAACCGTAGTTATCATAGATCAAACGGATATCTTCGATCAATTGTAAACCATCAGTTGAGATATCATCTAAACGACCAACAAAAGGAGAAACATAACTAGCACCAGCTTTAGCAGCTAATAAAGCCTGACCAGCCGAAAATACCAATGTACAGTTAGTGCGGATACCTTTTTTAGAGAAATACTTAAGGGCTTTAACACCGTCAGCAATCATAGGAACCTTAACCACGATCTTTTTGTCGATAGCAGCTAAACGCTCGCCTTCGGCAATCATACCTTCAAAATCAGTTGAGATTACTTCAGCACTTACATTATCGTCAACTAAATCGCAAATAGCTTTGTAATGAGCTAATACGTTATCGTCGCCGGTAATACCTTCTTTAGCCATTAAAGATGGATTAGTGGTAACACCGTCTAACACTCCTAAGTCTTGTGCTTCTTTAATTTGAGCCAGATTGGCCGTATCGATGAAGAACTTCATTTTATTATTTTAAATATAAAATTTGTGAATTGTAATCGAAGAAAATTGATTGGGGATTCGGGGCATTGCCATCAAATAAAAAATGGGCAAGCACCTTATATCGCACCGCTACAACCATCTACCCTTGCTTCCTTCCGAACCTGGGGGAGTTCAACGGGAGCTGGTCGTATAAGACTTACCCGTCACAAAAGTACGTTTTTTTATTAATTCTGCTAATAAAAAATAAAAAAGTTGTAATAGTCTGACGCTTAGATGACTATTTTGTTTAAAATCACTTTTCAGTAGGATTTTTCTTTTGTGCCATTAGCTTTGCAAGCGTTTTTTGAATCCGATCTGTCCGGGTATTGTCTTGTTTTGCTGTTAATATCCACATTAAATATTCTTTCCGGTTGGTGTACGACAGGGTATGAAAGAAATTCTCTGCAGTTGTATTTCCCTTTAATTCTTTAGCAAGATCTTCCGGCAGCAGCTTGATGACTTTATTTTCTACATCAATATAAGTACTGTATTTATCCTGCTTCTGAATCGAATCATTACACAGATCTGTTTTCTTAGAAGTTCCTCTTGGTTTAAACCTGCAAGCCGACCAGTTATCATCTAAAGAAACCATTGAAATACCATTGTAATTCGATTGATCCAGCACTTCCCAGCCAGTGTACATGGTAAGATCACTTTGAAAACCGGAACTTTTCTTTGGAAAGCTAATCCAAAAAACAGTGTCATTACTTAGCTGATTAAGAACAGCTTTAACCAAATCGTTAAGTTCAGCCGTTGTTTTGGCAAATAAATGTACCAGGTCATAGAGGCCATCTGAAATCTCGTTTTCGAGTATACAGTTCTCCGGTAGAGGCTGTAACTGTTTTAAATAATCTGCAGAAGCATTTAAAACCAATAATCGTTGTCCGACCTTGATTTTTAGCCGGCTATGAAGAATATTTTCAGACATGATTTCAATTACTAAGAGCTATGAACCATTAACTATCACCCTAATACAACTTCATTTTACTATAAAAATCCCATCCAACAATTCCCATGCTCACTACAATGTTAAATGAATGTTTGGTGCCAAACTGAGGGATTTCGATGCAACCATCTACCATTTTCATCACTTCATCATCTACACCATTTACCTCATTACCAAATATCAGTGCGTATTTTTTATCTTTTTCAGGCCTGAAATTTTGCAACATCATGCTGTTTTCAGCCTGTTCAATAGCCAGTACCTCATAACCTTCTTCATGCAAGTCTTTTACCGCTTCCTGAGTTGACTCAAAATAAAACCAATCAACCGACTGTGTAGCTCCTAAAGCCGTTTTTTCTATTTCACGATGCGGAGGTTGGGCGCTGATACCACATAAATAAATACCTTCCAGGGCAAATGCATCAGACGTTCTGAAAATCGAGCCTATATTATTCATGCTTCTCACATTGTCTAACACAATTACAATCGGTAACTTTTCCTGTTCTTTGAATTCTTCAACGCTTACACGATTCAGTTCGTCGAGCTTTAATTTACGCATCTTTAATTGATTAAGATCACAAAGATAAGAGATAACCGCAAAGGCGCGAAGACGCTAAGATTTTAAGTTGTATAGGCAAAACTTAATACCTTATCAGTAGTACTTTGTGTCTTCGCGCCTTTGCAGTAAAATGTAATGCAACAACATTATATGTTTTAACATTTATTTTTTGTACTTTTGTATAAATTAAAAATGAAATCAATATGGAAAGCTTAAAAGAGTGGGCTAAACCATTTTTAGCTGATGATAATAAAGATATCATGCCAACTTTATTTGTTGGTCATGGTAGTCCGATGAATGCCATAGAAGAAAACAATTATACCAGGGCCTGGAAAACGATAGGGGATGCTGTCGAGCGACCCAAAGCCATTTTGGTGGTTTCTGCTCATTGGCTTACCCGCGGAACATTTGTGACGGCGATGGAAAAGCCACGCACAATTCATGATTTCGGTGGTTTTCCAAGACAATTGTTTGAAACTGAATATCCGGCTCCAGGGAGTCCAGAGTTTGCTCAGCTTACCAAACAGCAAATAACGTTGGCTAACATTGAGTTAGACCATGAATGGGGCTTGGATCATGGTACCTGGTCTGTTTTAATAAAGATGTTCCCTAAAGCTGATATTCCTGTATATCAATTAAGCATTGATTATACCAAACCACTAAGTTGGCATTTTGAATTAGCAAAAGAACTGGCTTTTTTACGCTCAAAAGGAGTGTTGGTTATGGGAAGTGGAAACGTAGTGCATAACCTGAGAATGGTAAACTTTAATGAAAAAGGCGGTTATGATTGGGCAATTGATTTTGATGAACGTGTGAAAGAATACCTTTTAGGTGACCGATTGCAAGAGCTTGTTAATTTTGAGAAGCTTGGGAAAGGTGCGTTGCTATCAATTCCAACTACTGAACATTATATTCCGTTAATCTATACTATGGGTTTAAAACAGGAAAATGAAAATACGTCGTTTCCAGTAGAAGGTATGGATCTGGGTTCAATATCCATGCGTTCGGTGATGTTTAGTTAAAGGAGAATGCTCGCAATGCCGCGAAGACGCAAAGGCATATTCTTAGCGTATTGGCGGCTTTGCGTGTATTTTTCTAATGCGATTTATAGTTTTAGAACACACCCCTAACCCCTCTCAAGAGGGGAATCAAGACAGTGCTTTCACTTCTTTTGAATCTCTTTAGGGTTTTGTATAGTAATATTCCTTAGCGGCCTGCGGGAATCTTTTAAATATTTTAACCTTTTATCTCGTTTGTCCTCATAAAGGTGAAGTAAACAAATGAATTGTGTTTTACCCCTAGAGTAGTTCCAGCCTCAAACCGGATTTTATTTTCTATAAATTGCTTGATGTATTTATAAGTATCCGGGTGAATTTCTTCTCCACCCCAGGTCATTAATCCTACATCAAAATTGCTGATCTTGCCATTTTCTCTCACGATGAATTTGCCCGAATAAAGATGGTCGTATTTAACTTCGGCCCCTTGTTCAATAATTTTAAACTCCAAACGTCCATCATTGGAAGTAAGCGTATCGATTTTTATATAAGGTTGAAGCGGCTTAGCAAAAGGCATTTTTTCTGCTGAAAAATAATAATCAGGCGATTTCTTGCAGGAGTCTAATAACTTCTCCAGGAATAAGGTGTCTTTCTTACTTAATGTTTGTAGTTGCTCTAACGTGGTTTTATTTATCTTTTTATAAACCTTTTCAGTAACGAACATCAAATGATGCGGTTTATTTACATTGTCATTTTTGTTGGGGATAAATTCTAACACCATAGTGTCAGTTTTAAGCTTAACGATACGGTATTTATATTTTTCCCATTTGATGATCGAGTCGGGACGAACGAAAATGTTGCGGTAATAGTTTTGGGGAGTTTTGATGGTTGCAAATCCTTTGTCATCCACAAACATCAGCCAATCTGCTTTATAGCGCTCTCCATAAGTGCTATATAATCCTCCCGAAGGGTTACTTCTTTTAATCTCAATCCAGTTATTATTAAGTTTTCTCCGGTAATCGGTTTCCTTTTCCACATTCTTAGTTGAACAGGCAACGGCAATAAAGGAGAGGGCGATTAATATTAAGCGACAAAAATTCATGGGCCAAAAATAGAAAAGTTTTGATATTCAATGCACTTATTCACTTAAATCTCAAATTGTTCAAAACTCTGCATTGTCTTATTAGTTCATCCTGCTTATTTTCGCCATTTAAAACAAATTGAACATTGGCTAAAGGTAAAGACGGAAAAGAAACGCCTCTAATGGCGCAGTATAACCAGATAAAGACAAAATATCCGGGAGCAATTCTGTTGTTCAGGGTAGGCGATTTTTATGAGACGTTTGGAGATGATGCGGTAAAATCGGCCAATATACTGGGTATAACGCTTACAAAAAGGGCCAATGGTTCAGCCTCTCATATTGAATTAGCAGGATTTCCTCATCATTCATTAGATACTTATTTACCGAAACTGGTTCGGGCGGGACAGCGTGTTGCCATTTGTGACCAGTTAGAAGATCCTAAAACGGTTAAAACAATTGTTAAGCGTGGGGTAACTGAATTAGTTTCTCCCGGTGTTGCTTACAATGAAAATATTCTTAATAATAAAGCTAATAACTACCTAGCTGCTGTCTATTTTGATAAAGATGCGTTAGGCATTGCACTGTTGGATATTTCTACCGGTGAGTTTTTAACTGCTCAAGGTGAAGCTGATTATATTGATAAATTGCTCCAAAGTTTCAGACCTACGGAAGTTATTTTTTCAAAAAGCAAAAGCCGCGATTTTGTAAGTCAGTTTGGGGATAAATTCTATACTTACGCTGTTGACGATTGGGTTTTCGGTTATGATTATGCGAATGAAACCCTATTAAAACATTTTGGTACTGTTTCTTTGAAAGGATTCGGTATTGAAAACCTACATCATGGTATTGTTGCTGCAGGAGCATGTTTACACTACATTTTTGAAGCCGAGCATCGCAATGTTCAACATATTGCCCAAATTTCGCGTATTGAAGAAGATCGCTATGTTTGGCTGGATCGTTTTACTATTCGTAATCTCGAGCTTATTTTTTCTCCAAATGAGGGAGCAACTCCGTTAATTTCTATTTTGGATCAAACAGCAACGCCGATGGGGGCACGTTTGCTCCGAAAATGGATGGTGATGCCATTGAAAGAAAAGGTGTTAATTGTAGAACGTTTAAGTGTTGTTCAGCATTTCTTTGAACAACAGGAGCTTGCGTCAGATATTCAAGCCAAACTAAAACCTATCGGTGATCTGGAACGTCTGATTTCTAAAGTGGCATTGCAAAAAGCTAATCCACGTGAATTGGTTCAGTTGGGAAGAGCGTTGGCGGCTATTGCTGAAATTAAATCGGTAACAGAGAATACCAAACAGGAAAGTCTGCAGAAAATCGCTGATCAGCTGAATCCATGTAAGCTTATTCGTGAAAAAATAGAAAATCAGCTGAATCCTGAACCTCCGGTTTTAGTGCAAAAGGGTGGTGTAATTGCTGACGGCATATGTGAGGAACTGGATCAGTTACGCAAGATTGCGTTCAGTGGAAAAGATTACTTGCTGGATATGCAGCGTCGTGAAAGTGATGCAACTGGAATTCCTTCCCTTAAAATCGCTTTTAATAATGTTTTTGGTTATTACCTTGAAGTAACCAACGCTCATAAAGATAAAGTCCCGGAGGAATGGATCCGTAAACAAACGCTGGTAAATGCCGAGCGTTATATTACCCCTGAACTGAAGGAATATGAAGAGAAAATTTTGGGTGCTGAAGAAAAGATCTTTGCTCTTGAAAATAAGCTCTATAATGATTTGTTGATGGGTATGTTGGAGTATATCCGTCCAATTCAGCTGAATGCCTTGTTAGTTGCCCAACTGGATGTGCAACTGAGTTTCGCGCAGGTTGCTGTAAAAAATCATTACAGTAAGCCTGAAATTGTGGATGATAATGTGATCGACATTAAGGCGGGCCGACATCCGGTTATTGAAAAAAGTTTGCCTTTAGGCGAGGAGTATATTCCGAACGATGTGTTCTTGGATGATGAAACACAGCAGATCATCATGATAACGGGGCCAAACATGGCGGGTAAGTCCGCTTTGTTAAGACAAACGGCACTTATTGTACTGATGGCGCAAGTCGGAAGTTTTGTTCCTGCGAAAGCTGCCCGTTTGGGTATAACTGATAAGATTTTTACAAGGGTAGGAGCATCCGACAACCTTTCTTCCGGTGAGTCGACTTTCATGGTCGAAATGAACGAAACGGCTAGTATCCTGAATAACTTATCGAACCGGAGTTTAGTATTACTGGACGAGATCGGTAGGGGTACCAGTACTTACGATGGTATTTCAATCGCCTGGTCAATCGCGGAATACATCCATAATGATCCTAAATCGAAAGCTAAAACATTGTTTGCCACTCACTACCATGAGCTTAACGAAATGGAGAATGAGTTTGAGCGAATCAAGAACTTCAACGTTTCTATTAAAGAAGTTGACAATAAAGTCATTTTCCTACGCAAATTAGTTGCGGGCGGAAGTGAACATAGTTTCGGTATTCATGTGGCCCGTATGGCTGGGATGCCTCCAAAAGTGGTAAAGAAAGCGGAAGAAGTTTTACGAAAACTGGAAGAGGAGCGTAGTTCAGAAAGTGGTACAGGTGCAGCTATAAAGAACGGTGTTAAGAAGCTAAAGAAATCCGATCAAATGCAGCTGAACATCTTTTCACTGGATGATCCTATCCTAATTAAAATACGTGACTCTTTAACAGACCTGGATGTTAACGTACTTACTCCTGTAGAGGCGTTATTGAAAATAAATGAGATACAAAAATTGATAAAATAGTAGTGTCCGTAAAGACACTACTACCTTTATACTTCTGCTGACAATCGAAAATTCTTAAACTACGTACTCCTTCCATTATAATAAAACATTTGTGGTGGAGTCCCTTGTTTTTACTTTTTTACAACCAGTTCTTAGGATTTGCTGCTGGTAGTAAAATCAGTATCATTTTTTCAGTACCTGATATATCCTTATTTTTTGAACGTCCTCATATAATTTACGATTGACCACAGGTCTTCGCTATCAGGAATTTTCTTTTTGAAAGAAGGCATTTCCTCACGTCCTTCTGAAACCTTATAATATAATGCTCCGTCGGATTGTTTTTGCACTGCTGCTGTGGTCAAATCCTCCATGGCTGTTTTTAATGAGGCCGCTTTGGTTCCGTCACCTAACCCGGTTTTGCCGTGACATGAAGCACAATGTTTAGTCCACATTTCTTTACCAGTTTTTAGCGAAGCGGCATCGGCTTTCACAGGATTGGCCATTTTTGCATTTTTTTCAGGTACAACCCAAGGTTTAGTCTGATAATAAGTGAATGATAAAAGGAGACCGCCAACCATTACTACTCCAATCAAATTTGTTTTCATAATATGGATTTTTATAGAGTTAGAAATTCAATTATATAGTATCGCGTTTTCCAAGTTTTTTAAGTTTTATGATCTGATAGATCAGATAAAATATAATTCCCCAAACACTGATAATGATGATGTTAGGGAAAATAAGTAACCACAGAGGTGTTTTATCCCGAGTTGCCCACAAACTTCTTTTTGCAAAGCTATTGTCAGGTTCAACTCGTATTCCCCATTTTACAGGTTTTGCCGCAACCAAAGTTCCATACAGCTCATTTTCATCCATTTTCGCTCCAACAAGAATATTTCCTTGCATATCTCCGGGAATGTTACTGAGATTATATTCACCGGATACTTCACCATTGGCATCAGTAGTATATGATTCTTCTTCAGTAGCCTTTAAGTCACTTAACATTCTTCTTACTATCAGTTTAATTTCGATTTCGGGTTGTGCAACCCATCCGCTATCCGGATGAAAAGCCAATACTTTTGCATGAATATTACGCGTACTATCTACCACATCAAGCTTAAGTTCAATCTTTGCTTTTGTGATTTCCAGTTCAGAGGATTGATCATCAAAGCGGCTATTCTGAGTAACTGTACCAATAAATTTAAAATTGGCCATTGAATCCCATTGAGTTTTAAACCGAACAGGTAAGGATAATGACCCATTTCCATGAATGTCTGTTTTTACCCGGCCCATAAAATTAGATGCGGTTTCTGAATTGAAGAAAAGGTTAACTTCAACTCCATCTACAGGCATAAACTTTTGATCCTTTTTAGTTTTTGTTGAAACTTTAATGACTGGCAGATCATTATTGAATTGTGAATAGGCAAGATATATTTGAATAGTGCCTTTCGCCGCTTTACTTTGACTTTGAACCGAAAAAGTTATCAGGCAGAGTGCCAGTAAAATGAATCCTATTGAAATTACTTGCTTCATACTGTTTCCTGTTTACTGTGTTCCATTTCTTCTATCGTTTCATGAATAGGTATAATGGGAAACAATCTTGTAAAAATGGTAATGATGAGTAAAGTGCCTGCTAGTGAACCAATGGTGATGGCCCATTCTTCCCAGGTTGGCATGTAATGTTTGTAAGATTCCGGCACATCATACATAGGAAGAAACGGACTTAGCATAGTTGGGGTAACAATAAGAAATCGCTTAAACCATGCACCTACCACTACTAACACACCCATTAAAAAGGCTGGGACTGGTTTTCTTCCTTTAGGAAATAATAATACAATTATCGGAACAATCATACCTAATATAATGGCCGACCAAAATAAGAGGGCGAAGTCACCCATAAACAAACTATGAAGATGATGTTCTTCTGCCTTTTTCATTTTAAAAGCAGGAACCAGGTATTCATTAATATTGAAATACAAATACAACAGAGCAAGCATTACTACGATCTTACTCATATTGTTAAAATGTTTATCAGTGATGTATGCCTCAAGCTGATAAGCTTTTCTGAATACATACATCGCTACAACCACTCCACCGGCCCCAACCAAAAATGCCCCGGAAACAAAATAGGCGCCAAAGTTGGTACTGTCCCATCCCGGGCGATAGGTGGTCGCAAATAGCCATGAAGTAACTGTGTGAATGGCCAAAGCAATGGGAATGATCATCACTGAAATTATCTTAATTGCATTCTCGCTTATTTTAAATTGTGCAGCAGTGCCTATCCAAAACGACCCCAGAAATTTGTAAATTTTTTGAACGAAACTTCCTGGTTTACTATTCTTAATTAGAATAGGAATATCAGGCAACAATGGAAAATAAAGGAATAATACACTGATAGTAAGATAAGTAGTGATAACAATAACATCCCACATAATAGGAGATTGTAATCTGCCATAAAAAAAGAGATGATAGAATCGTTCAGGTCGCCCCATATCAACGATAATGATGATAGAAGCAAATAAGATTGACGATACGGCAATAATTTCTGAAATGCGTGTTATAGGGGTGCGCCATTCTGCGCCAGCAAGACGAAAAATAGCGGTGATGAGTGAACCCACTAAACTTATTGCTACAAAAAAAACAAAATTGGAAATATAAATTCCCCAAGAGGCATAATCACGCATACCGGTTACACCTAAACCTAAAGTGACTTGCCGATAATAACCATATAATCCGATCAGACAAAGCACTACTAGCAGGGCTGTCCAAACAAACCCAGCTTTTCCAAACTTTTTGGGTAATAGATCCGAGGTTATTTTAGAGGAGTTCATGTGCCTGATTCATTTTTAAAAGGGAACAATCGATCTACCGGCGGTAAATAATAAACGCTTGGTTTGGTACCAAGCTCTTCCATTAATCTATAGCCTGCACGATCGCGAATTAACTCACTAAAGCGAACCGTCTCTGAACCATTGGTTACCGTATCTTCATTTAAATCTCCAAAGAAAAATACCCCGTTTGGACATGCGGAAACACAATGTGGCAGTTCTCCTTTTCGTGCCATATCCGGACAGAAATCACATTTCGAAACTGTTCCAACCTTAGGAGGGCAGCTTGTTTCGATAGAATATGGAAGACCTTCAACCGCCTTAGGAATTATTGGTTTATCCCAGTTGAATACGCGGGTAGAGTAGGGACAAGCAGCCATACAAAAACGGCAGCCAATACACCTTTCTGCATCAATACCTACTATACCATCCTGACGTTTAAAGGTGGCGTCTACCGGGCAAACTTTTACGCATGGAGGGTCATCACAATGCAGACATATTGTAGGTTGCCAAAATGGGGATGTATTCTCAGCGTCCTGCATTGGATATATTTTGACCCAGTTTTGATGATCACTCACAAAATGAGCATGGTTACAAGCTTCCTGGCATTTTTTAAGATTACGGCAGCGGGATAGGTCAATTACCATCACAAATTTCTTACCCTCAATGCCCATACGCTCAGCCATATTGTTAATGGAAGGGATCTCTTCGGTAGGTTTAAGATAAGCTTTATCCACTTCAATGATCTCTCCAGAAGTAGAAAGGAGCTTCACCATTTGACCCGAGGGCTTCACATTTTCTTGTTTAGCCTGTGAAGTAAAGGGATCTTTTGACGTACAACCAGCTAGGCCAGCCAGTAGGGCTCCTTTAAGAAAATCCCTGCGTTGGATTTGTTTTATTGGAATTATTTTGGATAAATCGATCATAGATATCGTTTTTATTTTTTAACCCAATTCTGCACATCCTCCTTAGAGGCAATAACTTTCTTAGAAAGTGGCAACTTTTCAATATCGATTTCCACTAGCTTTCCATCTTGCGTTAAAAATTTCGCGGTTGCAGTTTTCTTTTTTTCCGGTATACTCTTCCATTTAAAAAAAGTGATTACTGCTGCAAGGCTTAAGCCTGAGAACAAAAATTTTTTTCTGCTTAGATTATTCATATGCTTTTAGTTTTAAAAGCTCCAAAGCCGGGTAATATTGAACCCTATGTACAAATCCTGATACCACTTATGCTGAGAATTTGGCTGATTGTAAACATTGTTGTATTGAGGTACGATCAGCGGAAAATTCGATATAAAAATCTGGAACTGGTGAGCGCTTGTGGCTATCTCTATACCGGTACTCAAATTAAACTGGGGATTGCTGTCTGTAAATTTGGTAATCGGTTGATCGTAGTTTAGGAGGATCGATGATTGTTCAGAGATTTTATACCTACCAGCTACAGCGACTGCAAAAAAATCGTTTTGCATGGTAGGATCCACCACATTGAAGTGTGAAAGACTCGGCGCCACCATGAGGGAAAACTGATCATTAAACTTCCGGGAAATAATGATCTGATGAAAGAATGAAAGCCGGTCAGATGCGTTACCATTTGGAAGATCTTCTACCTTATTTTGGGTAGATATGCCAAAATCCATATAGTAGGTCACACTTATTGGTATTCTTCCGTTTCTGGTTTGTTGAAGAAAGCCATATTTCAGGTTGATGTCTGAAACCATGCCTGCTTTCGTAACACCAATTCCGGTAGCAACAGTACCTTTGAATATTCCAAAGCCAACGTTATCAAACAAGGAATAATTTAAACCAAGCCTGATGTTTGCACCTGCACCGTACATACCGTAGAGATCACTAACACCGTTGTATATTGTTCCAAACCGGTGATTAATCATAAATTCTAATGAACCTTTTTGAGGTACAACTGTCGTTTGGTTGTCTATAATCCAGGTGCTTTCAAATGCAGAACGCACCGGTTTGTTTCCACTATCTTGTGCCTTATCTGACTCTTCTACATTAACAGAATCTTCTTGTACTTTAACAGAATCCACCTGAGCAAAAGTAGATAGCGATGCAAGCAAAAGCCCCGTTATGAATATCATACGGAAGCTATTTATAGTTTTTAAATTTTTCATATTGATCTATTTAAAAGCTTTAGTTATTCTTAGCTCCGTCTGTTATCCATCCTAGAATTAATTTCTTATCCCTATCACTTAATGGAGGACGTCCTGCTGGCATTCCACCACCATTGATAGCCAGGTATAATACGCTATTTGCGGGATCTGTTGTATTTATATAGCCACCAGAAGTTAGATCTTCATAGGCTTTTTCGGGGGTTAAACCAGGCGCATGTGTTGGTTTACTGTCATGACAACCCGACATGTTACAATCTCGGTCAAAAATAGGTTGAACGTCATTTTTCAGACTCACATTGGTAGGAAGTCCGTCAATTGAAGCAACAGTATCATAATAGCACGCATGAAGACCGCCCGAAGCACATATAAGTGCAATCGCCAGATAAATAAGTTTCTTTTTCATAAAACAAATATTTACTTTTTGGCCTTCATCAGGCTATTGATTTTAATACGGATAACATCACCAATATTGGTATCGTTCGGTAGAAAATCGGCCTTTTTTATTTCAAATTCTGAATTAAAACCAGCAGCGAAGGAGGTACCAATATCATATTTTGGGGCAAAAAACATTTTAACCGTAATTGGTTTTGTGATACCCAGAAATGTTATATCAGCATCTATCAAAAAACCGGCATCTGTGGTACTGTATCTTCCTGTGCCTGCCTTTGTTTTAAGTGTCGCTCTATTTTGGGCCTCATCAGTTAAATCGTTAGTTGTTCCAAATGATACCAGCAAACAACCATCATCCCTGGCAGGCTCACTCGTATTTACTGAGTTTAACCACACGTAACCTTCAAATGAAATGTTAGATGGGTTTGCTTCATCAAAGTTTAGACTAGTCATAAAGAAGGAATCGAACCTGCCCGTAAGCAATGAACCAAATTCTTTATACTGCGTCTCCCATTCAACGTTGGAGTGGGCTTTATCATGATACCAAACACCAGACGCTGCCGGAACAGTATTACAATCCGTACAGGTTATAATTTGGTCTCCACGTTCAACCGGATCAGGTCCAACGACTGGAATTGCTTCCGAATCTTCGTGTTGACAGTGTGTGGCAAAAAATGCCGCGGTCAAAACCAACAGTACAACGAGCGTAAATTTTAATTTTTTCATGGTGTAGCTTTTGATAATGAGATATCACTTCTTGTCTACACTTAATTTACTAGTTTTTAATTAATTATGATAATTTTTTTCTAGGCTCTCATAATCAATTATTGTGTTTCGGAAGTGATTAAAAAAATGATTTCCATTGAGAGGGAGGAATCCTTAAGATGGAACTTTACAGTTTGCTGTAATTAACCCTGTAAGTTATTTTAAATTGATAGAATCGCCCTTAACAAAGTTGTTAAGTTTGATAATAGTAGTGGGCAAAAAAAAGACGCCGTTCCCCCATAATGGAACGGCGCCCGATTTTTAAGTGAAGTTATGTTGTTTTATTAATCAAAAAAATTAATCAAGGGTTGTTGATCTTCCCATTTTCCGAAACGATTTTCAATGACCTTGTAACGGAAAGCGAAAATTTCTTTTAACTGTCTTTTAATGAACAGCTTGTCTGCCAGGGTTCCAATGAACATAAACGGTGGCCGGTAATGTACAATATCAATCATTTCAACGCCATTTGTTATGGGTTTGAAAATATGTTGATGATGCCAAAAATCATATGGTCCATAACGCTGTACATCAATAAAGAACTCCTTCTCTTTTACTTGAGTTATTTCTGTTAACCATCGGATAGGTATTCCCAAAACCGGTTTTATACGGTATTGAATTAGCTGTCCCGGATATATTTTGCTACCATGATGATGGCTAATCAGCTTAAATCCCAAATGAGAGGGTGTAATAGCACTCAAATTATCAGGCGTGCTAAAAAAATCCCAAGCTTTTTCAACCGTTATTGGTAATCGTTGAACAGATTTTAACGAGTATATCTTTGCCATGGCAAAACAATATGATCTATAACAACATTCAGACCCTATTGTTACTTGTCATAATTATTTTGTCCTGCTCCAGACGATCTTTTTCCCAAATCCTAATTTATTATTAGTGAATTTGAAGAATGTGACCTGTATTACCCAGATATTTCCAGTAATGGCAATTGCAAACGGATACTTTTTATAGAAAATATCCTTTGCGGCAGCATGTGTTTCATTACATACATGTACTTTCCCTTTAAACTGTACACCGATTGTTGTTCCAACTGTTGAATGATCAGGCAAAATGGAGCCTGCAACAAATGGGTTGACAGACATTTCTTCTACATGTTTTGTATCACTTGATGATTTAAATATCAGCCAATTATTATTGGGGTCAAAAGCAAAATAAACCGGCGTACAATGTGGTTCGTCATTAACAGTTGTCGCAATCGTAAGGACTGTTTGTTCAGCTATAAAAGCAGCGAGAGATTCATTTATAGGTTCCATGGATGTAAAAGTAGATAATGGCATAACTACAAAAACTGATGCAGGTCATAAAACAAAAATCCCGGTAAATAACCGGGATTTTTAAGGTTTGTGCTGCGAAATTTTTACAAAATGAACTGAATACCTCCGGTGTATCCAATGTACAAACCTTTGAAATCATTGCTTGAATCATCGCTCCAGAAATAGTGATCAACCAGCTTTTTCCCTTCTTCAGTATTGGTGTTTACAAAGTTTAGAGTTGGTCCTGCATAAATCTCAATTCTCTTAGAAAGTTTAAATGAAGGTAAAAGGCGTAACGATGATTTAAAGTAATTTCCGGAATCAAAATCGGTAAGGGTTAAACTTGTTAGCTCGGTGTTTAACCTGAATTTATTGCCCTGGAAGAAATGAGCACCTAATCCGGCTTCGGCCGCGAAAACCTGGTCATCATTTTTGAAGTTATAACCTAACCCTAAAATTCCGTACATCACTCTGCCACCTGAACGGAACGAAGCCAGTGTTGTAAGCGTTTCGTCTGTGCTAAGGCCGATTGTTTTTTCTCCTTTTTTAATAATATTGATCAAAGCGATTGGGCAATCACTGCTATCCGCAATATTAATTAGGCCAGCGAATTGCACACCACGAACTTTTTTAGCCACATTCACTAAACCTGCAAACTGAGATCCGTTAACGTTGCGGGCTTTGTTAAATAATCCGGCGAATTGAAAGCCATCTACGTTCTGACGGGCAATATTACTTAATCCGGCTATCTGAGCACCTTTTGAATTTCCATACAAGTTTGCCAATCCGGCCAGTTGAAAACCATCTACGTTCTCACGGGCGAAGTTGGCTAACCCGGCAACTTGTCCGCCTCTTGAACTTCCGTATAAATTGGCTAATCCGGCTAATTGGAATCCCTGAACATGTCCCTTCACAAGGTTTGAAAGCCCTGCAATCTGTGCGCCTTCAGCATTTCCGTTAACTACAGTTGCAAGTCCTGATAATGCAAATCCGGTTTCACCGGCAGACAATCCACCTAAAACATGAAAAGATACTTTATTTACGTATTCTCCTGCATTTGATCCATGATTGCTGACCGGGTAAATAAATCCGATGTGAAAAATACTTTCTTTCTTTTCTTCTTTATTCTCTTTATCCTGAGCAACAGATACAGTAGTAGTTAAAAACAGAGCGATAGCAAGTACGACGAGTGATTTAAGTTTAAAAATTGGGTGCATAGTAATATTTACTTTCATTTGTTTTCTTTATAAGTATGACAACGAAAGTGCTTTTTACCCCTATGCACCTGCACTAAGAAATTAAAATACAATTAATCCTGCGTTCCACCCGATCCAACCCACTGTATTCTTGTTAATTGTGTAAGTACGGTAATTGGCAGGAGGGATCTGAGTTCTGTAACCTTCCACAGGAACAGCATTTCCATTAGTGTACATACTGAATGTTGGTCCAGCTGTTATAGCGATTCCCTTTGCCAGTTTAAAGTTGATGTTTAAATTACCTTTGGCTAGTATTCCTGTATTAGCCCATTCACCGATAAACACAGACTGAGATGAGGCTTCTGTTGACACAGAGAACCGATGGCTAAAAATAAAATCGTGACCAATACCCAATCCGAAGGTGAATATTTTCTCCTGGTCAGAAAGGTTAGTTCCGGCCATCAACATCGTATAAAGCTTTGAATTGCCTGTTTTAAGGTAAACATTGGTATTAGTTAATTCATTGACTGTTACGCCGACTTTAAAATATCCGTTTTTAATAAAGTTTAGTAGCCCCAGGCTACATCCTGAAGAAGAATCTGCAATATTGATAACGGCTAATTGAAAACCTGAGAATTTTCGCGAGTAATTTAAAATGCCAGCCAACTGCACACCATCTGCATCTTTTTCAACAATATTAGTAATTCCGGCCAGTTGGAATCCTCTTGCATTGGTGCTTACATGATTGGCGATACCGGTTAATTGAACGCCTGCCACGGATTGGCCGTTATTAAAAATACCTGAGAGTTGTACACCATTCATGCTATGATTTACAAAATTATAAATACCGGTAAGCTGTACTCCATTTACATTATCTAAAATAGTATTAGTAATGCCCGAAAGTTGTACCCCTTTAACACTGCCGCCCACCACATTAAACACACCGGCTAGCTGAACATATTGCGAATTTTTCTTGTTGATATTGAAGATACCTGCCATCTCAAAACCATCTACACCGGCGGTATATCCACCCAAGATATTAAAGGAGAATTTATTTACCACTTGTGAACTCATCATTCCATGCGAGCTCAATCCGGGAACTACGGAAGCCTGAAAAGGCCGGTCTGCGAAGAAACCGGCCAAGTTTAAACTTTGTATAGATTGTTTGGAGGAGAGGAGGATGCGTCCCATAAAGGTTCGTTCAACCTGACTCGAATCCTCGTCATACATCCTGTTATCGCTTTCCTTGTAACCTCCGGGTCTGACGGTTATTTCATGCAAAATCATAACCGTTGTATCCCGGTATAAACTTTTGCTCGCCGTCAGGTCAATGGTTTTCTTTTGGACATTCTTTAAGCGGAGCGAGAAATAACCGTCCTTATTGGTTAAAGTTGATGAGAGCATTTGCCGCTCAAAAACGGAAGCATTGTAAATCTTTTCACCGCTTTGAGCATCAATAACATAACCGCTGATGGTATACTGATTTCCACTAGCTTTTATATCATAATCAATCATCGAAAGTCCTTTAAGTAATTTTTTGTTAATGATGATATAGTTTTTTGACTCTTTGTATTCGTAATGTCCCTTTAATAACTGGTCAAGGATTTCTTTAACAGATTTATTAGTAGCCCTGAATGTTATCAGACTGTCGTTAGGGATAATATTACTACTATAGGAGAAATAGAAACCACCTTTTTTGCTGATAATTGTTAAGGCATCAGATAGGTTCTGGTTTTCAATCGTAATAGTGATTTTTTTATTAAGGTTATTTTGGGCGAATGCTGCCTGGTAAAAGAACATTACCATAAACACAAGTAATGTTCTTTTTAATAGGTTGTGGTTGTTCATTGAATTTTAAAAGAGCTTACTTGATAATAATCGTCTTGTTTTTCTTTTCCACTTTCAGATTGAATGTTTTGCTGATTACGTCCAGAATGTCATCAAGCGATTCATTTTTGAAAGTAGTGGTGAGGGTTAGTTCTCCCAGTTCCTCTCTTTCTAAAATAATGTGAGCGCCATAAGCTTCATTCAGCACTTCGATTACACGCTTTAGTGGAGTCTCGTTTGCTTCAAACTCCTTGCTTCTGTAATAGTTATATAAATGATCAGTGCTGTTTTCTTTTATTAATGAAGAATTACTACTGCTTACTGTTACTTTCTCTGATGGTAAAAGGTCTACTGTTTTACCATTTTTGCTCACCTGAACAATGCCTGTTTCTACGATTACTTCTGTGTTTTTGTCTGATATTTTAATGTTAAAAGATGTTCCCACTACTTTTACCGTTATATCCTTCACTTGGATGATGAATGGTTTGTTCCTGTTTTTTGCTACATCAAAAAAAGCTTCTCCTTGTTCGAGGCTGATATTCCTTGAGTTTCCAACGAATTTTTCAGGGTATTTTAATTCCGAAAACTTGTTTAGCGTAATTACAGAACCATCAGGCAATGTATCTATTCGTGTGCCTGTTTGGGTTTGTAATGCTAGGTCTAATGGAAACATATTCGGCCTGATCAGGAAACGATAGCTTAGCCACCCAGCACCTGTAATAACACATAAAATAGCTGCAATTTTTAACCAATTGGTTTTTCTGAGCGGAATTACCTCAATACTTTTTTTTTCAGATACCTTTTCCTTAAAGCGAGCCCAAGCAGCATTTTCGTCTACTGAACTTTCAGAAGCCAATCGTTTACTACTATCCCAGAGAAACTTTAGCTGATCAAAATGCTTAACATTTGCAGCGTCGATAGCGAGCCATTTATCTACCAACTCATTCTCGTGAGAATCAGTTTCCCTGAGCAGAAATTTGATCAATAACTCGTCATTCATATTATGTAAATCTGTATTCAAAATTAACGTGATAAAAGATTAACAAAAAACCAAAACGCAACCGGTAAAAAATCAGCTAGTTTAAGCCGTAGAATTTTCAACGCTTTCCCCATTTGATTTTCAACAGTTTTGGGCGATAATCCAAGCTGTGCAGCAATCTCCCTGTACTTCAGTTCATCAAAACGACTTAGCTGAAAGATGGTTCTGCATTGTTCAGGCAATTCATTTAATGCAGCCCGAAGACGGGTTTCAAGCTCGCTTAACTGAACTTTTTTTGAGGCATCATCAAATTCATTCTTCATGCTATACGTTATATGCTCCTGATAAGAGGATTTTATCTTTTGATGTTTTATATAATTCATGCAACAATTGTGGACCGCCCGATACAAATAAGCTTTTATCGATGTTTCCACTTGTAATTGTTCTTTTTTCTCCCATATTTTAAGAAACACGGTTTGTACCATTTCCTCCGCTGTTATTTCATCATTCACTATGGTATAAGCATACGCATGTAAAGCCTTAAAATGACTTTTAAATAGGCGCTCAAAAGTCACTTCGTTGCTCAGTTCATCACCGTCGGCGAGCAGTTTTATAGTTTGATTATCGTAAAGATCCACCAGGTTGTTTTAAATAGATTAATATCTCGGTTTAAATAATCTGTATATATGACATTTGAAAAGATGTATACCCCTATGCGGGTTTTAATTTTTTTACAGATAAAATTGTGAAGACATAAAAATAAGTTATTACCAGCTTCTGCCATGCAACAAAGCCGTTAGGTTAGCATTTCAAGGGCCTTGATTAACATGAGTTATGGTTTAATAAATGATGAAATTTAAACCCATATTAATAACGCTATATTTTCTGTTTATCAGAAATTCATTATTTGTAATAACACGATCTGTCAATTTTCCGAAATCATAATTGAGATATAAACCTAATCCGAAGTGCTTGTTCATTGTATGTTCATAGCCTGTACCGAGAGAAACTCCAATTCCGGAACCTTTATAATTATTTGCAGAAGGCATGTAAAAGCTCCAACCAATACTTGCTTTAAAAAGCACGGGAACGCGGGTAGGGTAGGTTTGCATTAAAAAAGCAGTGTTCAACAGTAAATCGTTAACTGATGCGGAGGATAGTCGGCTTCCGTCAAAACTCAAAAAAGACTTATTGGTTAAATTCCATCCGTTTATTTCAATTCCGGTTAACAAATATTTAGTGAAGGTATGGCCCCCTTTTACATTAATTCCAAATTTTCCTGAGCGGTTTAATGTGTCTTGGGTAAAAGTAGTTTTTAAAAAACCTGGTCCAATGCCTGCTGAAATCCACCAACGATTTTTTAAATCACGAACATCTTTTTGAGCTTCAACAGGGGAGGATACTGCAATGAAGAGAAGTGCATACAGAAACTCTTTGAGCATGTTTTTCATGGATGAGCGCGCTAAATTACCAATACGGCTGAAAAAGCTATGCCATAATTAACATACTTTAAATGGAGGCTACTAAAAGGTATTAATAGTTAAATATATGATTAGGAATGTACAAAAAAAGAGCCGACAACTATGGCCGGTCCCTCAAAAGAATATGTTGATTTCTTAGAAACCTAAACCAAGTGATACACCGAAACGAAGAGTGAATCCTTTGAACCTGTTAACTCCTTCTACCTCAGAGTCACTGGTGTCTTCATAGCTTATGTTACCAGCATTATATGCGGGACCGCCAAAGATATCCAAAGCGAATTTACCCCAAACCCATTGGCGACCTAATACACCACCGCCACCAAAAGTAGTTAACGTAGATTTGTTTTCAGCGTTTACATCGTTGCTAAAAGAAGGGCTTGTCATTTTTAGATTTTGGTAACGTAAGAAAGGAGCTATGTAAAAACCCTCGATTGCAGATTCTTCCTGACCCATGTGAATTCGATATTCAGGAGTAATTCCAAAACCAGTCCATTTAGTATCGGTAAATTTGTAACCAGTATAGTAAACGCCTAACTGAAAAGTTGATCGGGCAGTAACAACTCTTTCGTAAGAAACGTTAATAGTTGAAACTCCCAAAGATAGAGGATTTACCTTAATCGCATTTTTGGGTCCGTCTTGTGCCGTCGCAGCAGCAGCCATTAATAAGGCAGCCATTAGTACGTAGAATTTTTTCATATTAAGTTTTAAGTGAGGTGCAAAACTAAAAATTATTATTGCACAAACATCTTAATAGTTAATATTAGTTACTTAAGAGAATATTTGATGTATTTTTTGAAATGCTAACTTAATTAAAAATGAATGTTTATTGCAGAATAGCCATAAAAAAACCTGATAGTCTAGTTATCAGGTTTTTGTTAACATTTTATCGTTATCGTCCGGTTGTAGTGCTTACTTTCGGTAATTCTTTTCTTGGAATTTTTGCTTCTCTTACCGCCGTGTTATAAACAAAAGTAGCCATGATCACCGAAGCTTGTTTTAGATCTTCAGGCTGCAATCGATCATAGGTATCCATGTTGGTATGATGGGTACGGGTTGAGTAATCTAGTTCATCCTGTATAAACTGGAAACCGGGTACCTACACCATCATAAGCAAGGTGATCAGTTCCTCCGGTATTACTTAGTGTTACTGTACTTGCGCCAAGGTTTGCAAATGGCTCAAGCCATTTCTCAAAAATGGGCATCACTTCTTTATTTCCCTGCGTGTAAATACCTCTTATTTTTCCGGTTCCATTATCAAGGTTATAATAAGCCGATAATTTTTCATGTTCAGGCAAAAGTGTCATGGTGGCTTTATCTGCAAAATGATCTTTTACGTAACCTCGTGAACCGAATAATCCTTGTTCTTCAGATGACCATAATGCAATTCGGATCGTTCTTTTTGGCTTTAGATTAGCTGCTTTTAAGATACGTACGGCTTCCATTACAACGGCGCTTCCTGCTGCATTATCGGTAGCTCCGGTGGCAGCGAACCACGAATCAAGGTGGGCGCCAAGCATTACGATTTCATTTTTTAGAGTTGGGTCTGTTCCCGGAATTTCAGCAATTACATTATACCCTTTTAAGTCATCTTGTAAAAATTTGGTTTTGGTATCAACCTCTAATTCTACCGGGATATCCGCATTTAGCAAACGAACTATTCTCAGATAGTGTTCAGCTGATAGCTCCATTTCAGGTAATACAGGTTTCGCATCAATCGCATAAGGAGCTCCATTGCTGGTAAAGTAAGTTCCGTTATTGCCGCGACCATAATTGATGATCATGGCTGCTTTTTCATTCAGACAAAATTCACGGAATTTGTTCATCATCGTGGCTCGCGCACGAAATTCTTGTATCATTTTTGGCGAATAGGTTTCAGCCGGATTTTCCTCCGAATAAGAGGCCATTTTCGCTAATTCTTCATCGGTATAACGTTTTGCATCAGGTTCAAAACCTGTTTTAATGGTACTTGGCATGTCCATTAATACAATTTTGCCTTTTAGTAGTCCCGCATACTTCACGAAATCACTATCCGACTTAATTTTAACCAGCATCACATTGTTTTTAGTTAGCTTATTGGTACCGTTGGTCCACGCTTTGGGAGATCCAATTAAAACCTGGTAGTAAGGCTCCGTCATGGCGATGTACGAGCGTTCGATTTCCCACCCCCGGCCAAAATCTCCCCATGCTTCTTTATGGGCATTTTTCAATCCCCATAGAGTAAACTGTTGGATGGCCCAGTTCTGAGCATTTTTTAATCCTGTAGTGTTCGACAAGCGCGGTCCAGAAACATCAGTCAGGTAAAAAGCAATGTCCATGACTTTGGAATTGTTCATCCCTTCGTTCCTGATTTTATCGACGGCTTCAAGGTCGACCTTTTCTTCCTGCGCAAAAACGGTGGATAACCCGACTGCCAGCAGGGAAATGCTTAGTGTAAAAATTTTCTTCATATTCATAGTATCTTAAACATAGGAAGATAAATGGAATTAAAAAAGGCATGATCTCATTGATCATGCCTTTTTTACAAAGGAGTATTAATGTCTTAGTATTCAACTACCTGAGGGTTAATAATACTAAAATTACTTCCCTGGTATATAATGGTAAAATTATCACCACCTGTTTCTACTCTTGCTATGCAGGAATTACCTGTTAAGCCCGGGCGATATTGAAAATAAACAGTTCCGTCAGCTATCGTTGTTGCGTTCATCTTAACGGATTTATCTGTTTTTACATCGTAAACTTTCCCAGTTAAACTCACCAATTGCAAATCCATATACTCAACCTGGTTTAAGCAGCCTGGAGCAATACTATAAACAATATCCTGACCGTCTGCTGTAAAACATGGATTTCCATCCCAAAAATCATTTGATGTTAATTTTCGTTCGTTTTTAAGTTTTTGCGCTGTTGAATCAAGCTGGGCTACGTAAATTTCCATGTATTTAGATGGACATAAACTGTAAGGTGTTCCTTCTGACAATGCTGAGTAAGCAATGTATTGCCCATTTGGGGAAAATACAGGCTCTGCAAACATTGTTGAACGGCTACTAATCTGTACCGGGTCTTTTCCTAACGAGTCGGTGAGGAATAAATGCCAATGAAACTTATTGAAATCATTTTTATCGCTTACCTCTGCAGCCATCAACAATTGTTTGCCATCCGGCGACCAGCTGGCAGAATTGTGTGACCTCCATTTATAATCAGCTAAACTGATTAGTTTTTCTCCGTTACTTCCATCGATATCGAATAACCATAATTCAGCATTTTTAGAATTATTATCTTTCACAATTAGACCTTTGGGAGAGCGGTAGCAAATGAATTTTTTCTTGTCGGGAGAAACTTTTAATCCCCAAAAATTAAAATTTACATCTTCGGTCAGTTGTTTTTCACCATCAGCAGATTTTTTATAGATCTGATAAGTACCTGTCTTATTTGTGCTGTAAAACAGGGAGATATTACTTTCTAATGGAACATCAACCAATGTTTTTGGTGCTGATTTTTGAGCCTTAAGTTGAAATGTTGAAATTAAAAGGCAAGAAATTAAACCGAACTGTGTTATTTTGACATTAATTTTGCTCATGCTTCAAAAATATTAATTGATATTATTAATGAAGAACGTTAAACCAAAACTATACGTATTAATCTTGTTGATTTCTTTTTCAGCCTGTGGTACTAAAAAAATAGCAAGTACAGGTTATCCGGGATCATCAGGTTATGTTACAGAACTTAACGCGAAAACTTATGCAACTGTCAAGGACAAATATATCCTTGGTTTTTATGCGCAGGAACTGGGAATAAATGAGAAGGATCTGAAAGATATTTCCTTGTATCGATTTATTGACGAATGGATGGGAGTTCCTTACCGGATAGGAGGCAATAGTAAATCAGGAATAGATTGTTCCGGATTAACTAATTTGTTGTACAGGAATGTTTACCAGGTTGCTATTCCTCGTACTACCAGTCAGATTTATAATAAAATCTCCACAAAACCTTACACCAATTTAAACGAAGGTGATATTGTGTTTATGAATTACGATGGCAAGAAAAACTCTCACGTTGGTATCTATCTTCGTAACGGACGTTTTTTTCATGCTTCAACCAGCAAAGGAGTTATGATCAGTGATTTTAACCAACCTTGGTACAAGAAAGCTTATAGTGTTGGAGGAGAGGTAAAAAGATAGTTTTACTAAACAATGGAGCTTTTATTTGACAAAGAGGTACTACTTGAAAAAATCGGCGGCAAAGGTGGGTGGACAATCGCCCGGATTGATATCGAAAAAGAAGTCAATAAGACTTTTGGCCAGGTAAAAGTTAAAGGCAATATCGACAATTATGATTTTGCCGAAGCGCATTTGATGCCCATGGGAAATGGGAAACTGTTTATTCCAATAAATGCAGGGATTCGGAAACAACTAAAGAAAGAAGTTGGTGATTGGGTTAAGATCACACTTTATAAATTTGAAACATCATTTGTGGTGCCTGAGATGTTTATTGAATGCTTGGAAGATGAGCCTGAGGCATTAAAACAATTCAAAAGTTTTACGGATGAAGAGCAACAACAGTATACGGACTGGATTTTTTCAACGGATATTGAAGAAGCTCAGATCGAACGCATTGCCACCGCAATCGATTACATTGCCAAAGGATACAGACTACCCAAAAATTTGTTGAAGAAATAGCGCTAGTTGCTGCAATCTTCCTCAAAACAATTTCTATATTCGGCCCTCAGTTTTCAATTTTCCAAACCAAACCATGAACAAGAATAAATTACTGTCGATGATAGGCGCTGCCCTAATGGTAGCCTCATGCACAACAAAGAACGAGCAAAAATCAACCACTAAAGCATCAGACTCAAGTGAGGTAAAAAAGGCGGATTCAGCAATTAACATAGTACCTGCAAAAGTTGCCAATGCAAATGAACTGGGAAAGGTTATGGTTTTAGAGTACCACTTAATTGGTTATCCTGAAGATAGGTGGCGACGAACTCCTGAAAACTTTGAAAAGGATTTACAGATGTTGTATGACAATGGTTACTATCCGGTATCGGTATTGGATTTAGCGTCAGGTAATTTAAATGTTCCTGCCGGTAAAACTCCATTTGCCATCACATTTGACGATTCAAGCGCCGGACAGTTTCGTTTTATTGACGAAAATGGACAACCCGTTGTAGATCCTAAATGTGCTGTTGGCATTATGGAAGCCTTTAAGAAGAAACACGTTGATTTTCCTCTCACTGCAACTTTCTATGTATTACCTGCAATAAAACCTAGTTTACGTTTATTCGCACAACCTGAGTATAAAAAGCAAAAACTTGAATGGTTAATTAAGCATGGGTATGAAATCGGTAGCCATAGTTGGTATCATGCGCCGTTAAGTAAGCTAAGTGATGCTGATGTGCAAAAACACCTGAGTATGTTTGTTAAAGAAATCAAGGCATTTATTCCGGATTACGAGGTACAGAGCCTTGCTCTACCGTTAGGAGAACGTGCTAAAAATAAAACATATGAATCAAAAGGCTCCTTCGAAGGAACTAATTATGATCATAAAGTAGTATTGTTGGTTGGTTCATCATCAAGTGTTTCACCTTATGATAAAACATTTTCTTCATTAGCTATGCAACGAGTTCAGGCAGGTGACGAGTTTTGGGGGCCGGGAGCAATGGTAAAAAGTCAGCTTAAGAATAATTCACGCTTTATCAGTGATGGTGATCCGGCAACTATTACAATTCCTGAAAGTCAGCAGGATAAATTAAATTCAGAATTAAAGAAGAATTACAAGATAGCCATAGTGAAATAGGGTACTTCAACAGGATCCGGATATCCTTTTCCATCCTGAGGTTATTTGCTATTGACAGTGGTGTCCAAAATGCCTCATTTTAGATTCGACTATGCTTTATTTCACTTAGTCGCTTTCCGCGGGACTTACTTTTTTCATGCAGTGTTTCATTTCAATGGTATTCAAGAATGCTTCGCATGTTTTTCTGCAGCGAAAAAAAGTAAGCAAAAAAACGCTCTCGGCTAAGCCGAGACTGCGTACAGTTCTCCCGCAGTTTCTGTCGAAACCAAATTCAACTCTTCCGAACTGTACAAGGTGGAATTGAACATATGTCAGAGTTAACATCAATTATTAACTCTGATTAATGTAGAGAGTGATTTTTTCAAGCAGTATGGATTCCCCTTTAGGGGTGTGTTTAATACTTCGCAGTCATAAAAGTTATTAATGATCTTTAGACTTTTATAATGGTCAAACAAAAAGGCTTCCTATAGGAAGCCTTTTTGTTTGAAGTAATATTATTTCTAAGCTTTTGTATCCTTAAAAATCAACATTTTACCAATTATTACTTTACAGTATACCTAATGCCAAGGAAACCTTTGATACCTTGGATCGGGGCATAATTGTAAGTGGTATCAAACTCAGGTCCGAATGGATCTTCCGGCTTAAACAATGGATTTTGAGGGACAAAATTCAATAAGTTTTTACATCCTCCATATATTTCAATATCCTTATTGAAACGCTTAGTTAACTGGATATTCATCAGGTTGTAATAAGGTGATTTTGCCGGCCTGAAATCATTTGGAACAGTAGGTAAATGCATTGGTCCGTTCACTTTCCCTGTTAGGTCAATCAACAATTTCCAAGGTTGAATGGTGTAACTAACCGCATAAGTTCCCGAAATTTTGGGAGCAAATAGCTGTGGCGTAGTAATCATTTGTCCGTTTATATCATCCTTTTGATAAACGTCCATATAAGTAGCCCCTAACATAATTTTTAAGCCATTAGTAAAGCTAAAATCGGTGTTAAGTGTAAGACCTTTTGATATTGCGTAACCATTCAGGTTGTCATAAATGATCTTTGAAGGATCCGTAAGGAAGTCACCCGTAATTTTATTCGTAAAATAAGTATAGAACACACTTCCGTCTAAGCCAATAAATCCGGCACTATGACTAATAATCGTTGAATAATTAAGGTTGACATTCCACGATCGTTCGGGCAGCAGGTCGTTTTTAATAACCACTTCACGTGCACCCGTTAAAGCAGCATGGTCTTCCGTAAATAAATTAACAACACGGTATCCATTTCCTGCGCTCAAGCGTATCGTATTAGTAGTGTTGGGAGCGTATTTAAAGCTTAACCGAGGTGTAAAAATGTTGCCATGTTCATTATGGTGATCATAACGGATACCGGCTAAAATACTAAGCTTCTCAGAGGTTTTCCATTCATCCTGAACAAAAATACCCGGCAAAAATGTTTTTGAAGGAGCATTAACTCCATTTATCGCTTTCGTTCCGGATGTGTTGTCATCATAAATAGTATATCGTAAGGGCAATCCGGCTAACAATTCATGCTGGCCAATATTTTTCGACCATCGAAGTTGTGCAAAAGCCACTTGTTGAGTCGCATAAAATTTATTGATTCCGTAGTACGAATCCTGTAAATGGTAATTGTAGGAATAATCAACCACGAACTGGTTGGGTAGATCTATATTTCCCAAAAGTTCAAAACGGTTGGTTTTAACGGATTCGCCGTAAATGCTATCGCTACCACGGAAATCCGGCGTCCAGTTTAATTGTCCGCCCCATCGATTCTCATATACATAACGCACAGCAAGATTGGCAGATCGTCCGCTTGCCAGCCCAAGACTCCATTTATTAAAGACGGAAGCACGGTTTTGCAGCGTAACATCTGTAAAGTAATCGCTATTACTATCATGTAAACCCGAATAGTTGAAATAATTAACACCAACTAACGCATTAGCTCTTCCTGCTTTGAATTTAGCAGCAACATCTGCATTGTATTCTCCATACCCTGTTGCGGATAAATCGGTATTAAAGCGGGGAGAAGATCCCGGATCTTTAGTGATGATATTTACCAGTCCGCCAACAGCTTCGGAGCCGTAAAGAGTAGAGGCCGGACCTTTTACCACTTCAATTCGTTTTACCATGCTATTAGGAATACCTGACAGTCCATAAACAGTAGCCAGGCTACTTACAATGGGCATTCCGTCAATTAATATCATGGTATAAGGGCCTTCCATACCGTTAATGTGAATGTCGCCAGTATTACAAACATTGCAATTTAACTGAGGCTGTACACCATTAATCATTCCTAGCGATTCGAAAATACTTGGAGATGGGTTTTTCTTAAAAAGGGTAGGCGTATATACTTCAACCGGAATGGGAGATTTTAGCTTGGAAACTTCTTTCATAGTACCGCTTACTACTACTTCATCCAGCATTTTGGTGTTTACGGGAGCTAATTCAATATTAACCGTAAGCGTGTCTCCTGGTTTTAGTTGTACACTACGATTTTCATTCTCAAAATCGTAAGCAGTAAAATAAAGTTTCAACTTTCCAGGCGGAACATCGGTAAGTTGATAAAAACCTTTTTGATCTGAAAAAAAAGCATTGGGTCTGCCTTCAATGCTGATTTGAACATTTTCAATGGGTTTTCCTTTGGATTTTATAACTCCTTTAATCGAGCCATTTTGAGCAGCAGTCTGCAAACTGCATAAAGAGAGCATAAGCACGATGTAGTAAATGTACTGTTTCATTTATGTTAGGTTTACGCAAATGTAAATATTTTATTAGTTATATTTAAATATAATTTTAGACTTGTCTAAAAATTATATTTGAGATACGGAATGTTAGATATGCGATTTGAGATATGGGATTTGAGAACTGGGTGGTTTTAGATTGGTGTTAGATTTGAAATATGGGATTTGAGATTTGAGAGCTGGGTGTTTTTTTAATTGAGACGTGAAATTTGAGACATGGGATTTGAGAGCAGAATAGTTTTAGATTGAGATGTTAGGTATGCGATGTGAGAAATGAATGGTATTTTTTACTGGAGATTCTCTGCTATCCCAGATCCCACATCTAAAGAAAATTCTAAAACAAGAAAGGGAACTGAAATAGTTAAGAAGTCTCACATCTCAAATCTAACATCTCAAATCTAACTCACAAGATACTTCGCTTTGAATTTCCAATAAGAACCGATTGCCCGGTAAAGCATAAAAATGGTGAAGGCTGTCCAGATACCGTATAATTGCATGTTTAGCTTGTCAAACAACCATAAAGCAGGGATGAAACCGATAAAGGTGGCTCCAATTAATAAGTTCCGGAGAAAAACAGCTTCGCCTAATCCTTTATAGATTGCATCAAAAGTAAATGCTACTGCATTGATAGGAAGCATTAACAGTAATATCCAAAAGGTTTGATAAAAGAGTTTTAGTACATGAGGATCACTGGTAAACAATTTGCCAATAAAAGAATAACAAACACCACAAATGACCATTATTCCAACCGCAATAGCAATAACGATTTTATTAAGGTCGATACCCAATAACCATAATTTCCTAAAATCCTTTGAGCCTAATAATTTACCGGAAATAGCATTTCCTGCGTTTCCATATCCATCGATTACAAAAGCAACGAACAAGAAGATATTAGCAATAATAGCATGTGCTGCAATTTGTTCTTTTCCGTAACCGGTAGCGTAACGGTTGGCAAGGTAAAAGGCAAAATTTAATGCGGCAGCTCTGAAAAATAGATTAATGCTTAATTTAATCAGGTTGAAAAGCTCGGCATGTATATACTTGCCTGGACGAAGTTTGAATGGTGTTTTGGTGATAAAGAAATACAAGGCCACCAAAAACATGAGTATTTGAGTAAATAAACTTGCATAGGCTGCACCTTCAATGTTCATAGGAGGGATGAGTCCTTTTACGCCAAATACTAAAAATATGTCGAGGAAAATATGTAAAAATCCGCCTGCAAGTCCAATGTACATCGACCAAACAGTGTTTTGTAGTCCCCTGAATACGCCGTACAGCGTAAAGGTGAT
This sequence comes from Solitalea canadensis DSM 3403, assembly GCF_000242635.2. Lineage (NCBI taxonomy): Bacteria > Pseudomonadati > Bacteroidota > Sphingobacteriia > Sphingobacteriales > Sphingobacteriaceae > Solitalea > Solitalea canadensis. Next base: position 2,613,706 of record NC_017770.1, on the reverse strand, counting down.
CAAACTTAATGGAAATCCCCAAACACGGATATTGAAATACTCAACGGCATAGCTCAGAATCTTTCCATTCGCATTATAGAGTTTAAAGATCTCGACAGAGAAATATTTAGTGGTCAATGTTACTACAGCACTCATCAATAGGCTAAAAATGAATGTTTGCACTACAAGGCTGTCGAGTTCAAACAGACGTTTATTGCCCAGGTAACGAGCTACTATCGACGAAATAGCAGAACTGGTTTGGGCAAGGATCCACGTAAGTGCAGATATTAACGAGCTGGCAATACCTACTGCTGCAATAATTTCAGTTTTATCAAAAGGAATTCTCCCAACAATTACCAGATCGGTAAGTGAAATGATCGGCTCTACTACACCTGCCAATAACGCAGGAATAGCCAAACGATTAATTTCTCTGAAACTTATTTTATCGGCAGCAGCAGTTAATGTAGTACTCACTTATTTGTTTTCTTCGCGTTCAAAAGCAATATCGACTTGTAATGGGGGAGTTTTGGCGGCAAGAACTGCAAGTTCATCGCAACGTTCATTCTCCGGATGGCCAGCGTGCCCTTTTACCCATTGAAACTTTACCTGGTGTTTGCGGTATATTTTTAAGAACCGCTCCCACAGATCAGGATTTTTTTTGTCTTTATAGCCTTTTTTCTGCCAACCGAAAACCCATCCTTTTTCAACTGCATCTACCACATATTTTGAGTCTGAATAAACCAACACTTGTTGGTTATCGGCTTTTAGGGCCTCAAGTGCAACAATAACAGCCAATAACTCCATGCGATTATTGGTTGTTTTCCTAAAGCCAGCCGACAATTCTTTATAATGTTTCCCTGCGCGCAAAATAGCACCATAGCCACCGGGCCCCGGGTTGCCGCTTGAAGCGCCATCGGTAAAAATTTCAATCATGTTTAATTAGTGTGCTGCAAAAATAGCAGGATTAATGCTAAAACCCCGATTTAATAAAACACATAAAAATTAATACATTCATTTTGTGTAAATTAGAGATTAATTGAAAAAATATTGGTTTAATATTTTGCAGAAATAGAAACTAGTGTTACTTTTGCAATCCCAAACGGGAAATAAACGGTGGTTTTAGCTCAGTTGGTTAGAGCGCCTGATTGTGGTTCAGGAGGTCGTGGGTTCGAGCCCCATATTCCACCCTTGATGGGACAAATCGAGATTATTCGAATTTGTCCCATTTATTTTGTGATATAACTCCTTGTTAATCTGATAGATAAGTGAGATTGCGGATCAGGTCCAAAATCTGTGGACTAAGCATATAATTTAGCCAGCCTGAAAAGGAAAAAATTCACATTTCCCACACCCCTGTATTGAGCTCTGAACGCTTTGATCTTGGCATTGAACGATTCGGCAGAAGCATTGGTGCTTTTGTTATCAAAGTAGTTAAGAATGTGTTGATGGTGATTAATAATTGTTCTGGAGAGGGTATTGAAAGACTTGAATCCCGATTGTTCCACCAGTTCGTTCCATTTGGCCAATCTTGCAAAAGCATATAATTTATCTGTGGTAGTACTAAAGATCCAGGATAGTTTTTGAGTGAGTTCATAGGCTTTTCTTAGATCGGGGTATTTTTCAAATAACAGGCCGGCCCTCTGGGCCTGTTCGGCAGTCCAGTTATCCTCTTTTTTATACAAGAGGTACCTGCTTCTGGCCAGCAGCTGCTTGAGCGTATCTCCATTGGAGAGAACCGGAGGGCAGTAGGTTACTTGGGCTGTTTTAGCATCTTCTATTGCTTGATTTTCTGCATCGATTGCTTGCCAGCGGTATTTAATTCTTATCTCCTGCAAGGCTTCTGTGGCCAACTGCTGCACATGAAACCGATCGATCACCCGGGTGGCATTGGGAAAACACTTCTTGGCAATCAGGCTCATGTTGCCCGCCAGGTCCAGGGTTATTTCCTGTACCTTATTGCGTTGTTTCAGCGATAGCTTTTGCAGCAAAGGGATGATCGTTTCCGACTTGGTGCCTTCCATAATGGCCACTAAAGTTCCTGCCTTCCCTTTTGCTTGCTTGTTGGTCACCACCGTATAGAGTTCTCCGTGAGACAGCGAGGTTTCATCAATCGATAGAAAAGGTCCCATATTCTGTTCAAAAACAAGTCCCTTGCGAGCATTCTCTTTGTGTTCCCAAAGGGAGTAGTCACTGAGTTTATCCCGATAATAGCGCTGTAGTTTCTTTCCGTTAACACCATAAAATGAACCGATCGTTTGCAGGCTATGTGCCTTGGTATCGGCTGATAGCTTTTAAAAAAGCGGCAAAATCCTGGGTGATTCGCGTTCCCTTGGCCACTACCTCCCAGTTACGGAAAACCACTTTATTGCTATCTAAATTCAGCCATCGGCGACGCTTCACGTGCAAGAACACCTCCCGGCCACGGAGGGGAAAATCCTGTAAAATCACTTCATCGAAAAAACCTTTGGATTGCAGCCGGTTGGACTGGTACTCCAGGGGAATGCTATTGAGTTCTTCCAGGTAAATATGAATGGAGTTGGCTTCAGCTTTATGGTCAACCAGTTTGAAATAATCTGAAACACCTTCGGGAATAACCAAGTGAAGAAGGGCTTGAAAGGAATCGTGCATTATTCTTTTTTTGATCCACAAAAATCAGCTTTTATCCTAAACTCCACAACTTTTGTTCCTGTTCCGAGATTGCTTCGTTGACATAAGTGGTTCGATGTTGAAATCCGTCAAAAGTCAATTTTTCAGGGTAGATCGAACCAATGATCATTCTTTTAGCCTCCGAATTTGAGTTTGTATAGATAATATCCAGTTTGGATAGATTTAGGGCGACTTTCTCCAATAATAAGTTTAAATCATTTTTGTGCAGTGGATCTAATGTCAGATTATTTAATTGAGCTTCTAGTCTAATGATTTTCTCTTCACATTCCTTTTTTATTAATCGGTAATCCGTTGGATCAATATCATTAACTAACAACAATTCTCTGGCTTTACTTAAACGATTGTTTTGAGCCTCAATAAGTACAACAATTTTCCTGCGCTCATCCTTAGAAAACTTGGTTTTATTATTGAATTGATCAATAATGACTCCCTTATATAGTTCAATCATTCCAGGTCTTGGAATAAAATTTTTAAGATTATCAATAAATGACTGGTTGACTAAATCAGCTCTAAATCGACAGCCGCAACTAGAAGTACAATGGTAGTAATAGAAATATTTATTCCTACCTTTTGAAGCACTCCCTGTTAACATCCTTGTACATTTAGGGCATTTAAGAAATCCTCTTAGAGGTAACATTTCAGGTGACACAACTGGAGTGCCATATTGTTTTTTTCTCCCCATTAGTATATCCTGTACTTTATAAAATAGGGACTCCGAAATCAATGATTCATGCTGACCTTGGATTAAACGAGCCTCCTCATCTTTAAATTTTGCTAAGGTTATCTTTCCACAGTAGCAAGGGTTTTTGATTGCTGTATAAAAATTATTTTTACTACAGATTAATCCTTTTTCTCTTGCCATTTTTAAGATTTGTTCTGAAGAATATATCCCTTGTGCAATTTCTTCAAATACCCATCGCATTATTGAAGCTTGAGGTTCAATTAATGCAATATATTTTTTTCCATTTTCATAAGTTTTGTTCACGTAACCTATCGGTGCAATTCCCATCCAGCGACCTTCTTTTTTTGCCTGTCTTATTCCATAAAAGGTATTTAAGGCCCTACGGTCATTTTCAATTTCAGGTGCAGTTAAGTAAACGGCAAGCATCATTTTGTTTTCAGGAATTGTTGTATCCAATGGTTGTTCAATTGCCATAGGTTCCACTCCTAATTTGCGAAGTGCACTAATCATAAGATAAGCATCACTTGCATTTCGGCTAAAGCGATCCCATTTTGTAAATAATATCAAATCAGTTTTGCCTTTATTTTTTTTGAGATTGACTAAAAGTTTGGTCCACTCCGGGCGAATGAACGTTTTTGCTGAATGGTCTTCAGAAATTATATTACGAATTTTTATAGAATTGAGTTCACAGTATTTCAGTAAAGTGTCTTCCTGGCTGCGAAGCGAATAACCTTTATCAGCTTGTTCATCTGTGCTTACTCTAATATATAAATCAGCCGTTTTCATAAATAGATATTTGATTTATAGCTAAGTTTGCTAATTTATTTAGGATATGCAAAACTAATTTGGCTTCTTCAATTGTTATTTCAGTGCCGTATTTTTTTAGAATTTGAACAGCTAGTTCTGGTGTTATATTTTTAGCGGTAGTATTGCCCATAATATAAGCTTCTTATGGGGTTAATTTGAGGCATAAGTTGTTGGTGATATCACAACGAGTTGTATACTCGGGTTGTTTTTTAATTATATACTTATTACATGCTTTAAACAATTAGAATTATAATAAGAAATCCTAAAACAACGAAAAGTTTTTGATTTTTTACTTATATAATGTTGAACAGGATATGTGGACTTAGATTCGAATTCTACCACCCCGACCACAAGCTTAACAAGCAAAGTCAAAACCCTCTAAATTATATGATTTAGAGGGTTTTTTCTTTTTCTCCTATCATCTAAAATCAAAACAAATCAAATTTCTGGTGAGCTATTGGTGAGTTGATTTATGTTTAATAAATTGATTAAATGATATATTTAAGTAATTGTTAATCAATTAATTAAACTTGTATCCATTTGTCTCATTTTATTTGAAAATCAGTGAGTTAAATCGCCTTTTAAAGCGAATTGTTTCATTTTAATGTGATTTGTGATGAGAAACTATTCTTTAAAATTTTTGATCCGTTCTTCTGTTAATAGCGTCAACAAAGGATTGATCTATTGCCGTATCTCAGTAGGGAGTGTAAGAAAGGAATTTTCGCTAAAAAGAGAGATTGATATATCGAAATGGGATCAGAAGGTAGGTTATGTTAAAGGTAGTTCTCAACAAGCAATTGATATAAATTCCTATATCGATAAAGTCAAATTTGATGCAGCTGCAATTCATAAGGAAATATTGGACAACAAGAAGCCGTTTAATGCTGATATATTAAAAGGTCGTATTCTTGGAACTATCAATGGTGAACCAATGCTTTTGGAACTGTTGAATGACTTCTTTGAACTATTTACCTCTAAACTAGAAGAAGGCTCTTTAAAAAATTACAGGACAACAGATCGGTATCTCAAAGAGTTTATGACATTAAAACTTAAAACGGATGATATTCGGTTAACCTCCATTGATTTTAATTTCATAGCTCAATTTGAAAGTTACCTGTTAAAAAGGAAACCTGATCCCAAGCAGCGGAGATGTAGTAACAATACAGTAATTAAACATATTGATAGATTTAACCGGATTTTAGGGCTAGCTCTTAAGAAGCAATGGTTAATTATTAATCCATGTTCTTTTTATGAAAAGAATATTATAATGCGAGAACATCAGTGTTTAGATGAAAAAGAGCTTTCTAAATTAGAGAATACTGATTTCAAAAATGAACAACTTAATACGATTCGTGATCTATTTGTTTTTAGTTGTTATACTGGTCTTGCCTATATGGAAATTAAAGCCTTAACACCTTCTCATATTGAATTTGATTCTGACAATGATCAATGGCTTAAAATTGTTCGAAAGAAAACTAAGCGGTATTCAGAAAAAAGAATGTCTATCTTAATGCTTCCTAAAGCAATTGCCATACTTAAACTATATAAAGATTACCCTAAATGTATAAGAAAGAAGGTTTGTCTTCCGGTTCCTTCCAATCAGGTATATAATCGAAGCCTAAAGAAAATCACAGAGTTTCTTGACTTCTCGTTTGGACTTACAACTCATATAGCAAGACATACGTTTGCAACAACAGTAACATTAAATAATGATGTTCCAATTGAAACAGTGAGTGATATGCTTGGGCATAAGTCAATACGTACAACTCAATCCTATTCTAAGGTGAAAGAGATGAAGATTAAAAGAGATATGAAAAACTTGCAAAAGAAATTCGAGCCTAACAATAACTCAATACTTCGAGTGTTGCGATAATAATGCAATACAAGGGTAGACATATATAACCAGAATGCTTACTAACTGATAGATTGTAAAGAAAAAATCTAGATATGCAAATAGAAATAATCACAAAAGAAGATCTAAATGAATTCAAAAAAGAACTGTTGGAAGAAGTGAGGAAATTATTGTCCAGTGGCACGATTTTACAATCCGAGTATTTAAAAAGCTGGGAGGTTTGTAAATTATTGAAGATATCTCCAGGTATATTGCAAACTCTACGCAAAACAAGGAAGCTACCTTATAAGAAGATAGGAGGATCAATTTTTTATAGTAAAATTGATATTGGTCAAATGCTGAAGTTATAGCCCTGATGAGAAATTGTTTGAACACTTGAAAGGAATTTTAATAATTACAGGGTCAATAAAGGGTGGTTCAAGTCATTTGAGTTTATAAGAAGCGTTCAGGTTTAAGACTTTGGGGTTAAGATAAGACCTTCAACTAAAGAGAAATATGTTACAGGCTTTCCTTTAGCCCTTCAATTACTAAGTATATAATAAATAGAAAGAGAGCCAATAATTTTTAAATTTTTAATGCCACTAAATACGGCATAGATATGAGGCCTAGTCAATTTAGGCATTGATTAGGCTTTTTGTCAAATTTACTTTTAGTTAACATTTAGTTTACTAACACGTAATAGGCTTTTATATTCTTTGTAAACTATTAATTATTTAATTTAACAATGAGAAAACATCTATCAATCATCCTTCTACTATTTACCTTTATATCCTGTAAAAAGGAAAAGCAGGATGTATCAACACTTCCTCCTATAACCCAAGAAGGAAAAGGAACATTCGGCTGTCTTGTCAACGGTAGGATTTTTTTACCTAAGAAAAACCCTTTTGCGGGCAGTCCAGCCACCACGGCAACTTATCAATTTATATCTAATCCAGACAGTTTTGGTTTCTTTTTTAATGTGTCTGCTTCAAGAGAGTCCGATAAGGAATGCGAGATTACTTCAATTGATATCAATGGCAATTTAATCCAAGTGGAAGAAAATAAAACCTATAAACTTGATACAAATGAAGATGGAAAAATGAATGCCGAATATGTTCATTATCCAGGATGCTTAGAAAAAGAGATTTCATATTCAACAAACTCAACTGTTACAGGCGAATTAAAGATTATTAAGATGGATAAGGAGAAACAAATAGTTTCTGGAACATTTTGGTTTGACGCAATTTCATCTGAAGGAGAAAAGGTTGAAATAAGAGATGGAAGATTTGATATGAAATATGTGAAATAGTTATTAAAAAACCATATGAAAAGAAAAATACCTACCTATTTTTTAGTTTGCTTTATTCTATTTGTTCAATCATTTAACGCATTTGGGCAAGGCAAAAACTTAAGTAACCCAATTAATGTCGGAACTCTAATATTAGGAGCTTCATATTCCGATACTAAAAACAATAATCCCACAAATGGCTATGCAAATGATTTTGGTCAACTAAGTGATGATATTTATTATAAATTTACAATACCCAGCAATGCTTTAGTAAAAATTAGTCATTGCGGTACCACTTTCGACACTTATGTTTATTTATTAAATTCTTCAGGAACATTAATAAGCTCTAATAATGATAATGGGCCTCTTTGTTCCGGACAAGCAGCCTCTTTACAAAAGGAACTTCCAGCCGGTGATTACTATGTTGTTTCTGAGGGTAATGGCTCAAATTATGGCAATATTACTACTTCTTTAAGTGCAATAAAGGCAACTGTTGATTCAGTAAATACAGATTTTGCTTTACAGATGCAACAGGTTTTTTCTCATCTTGAAGTAAGCAGGGTGCCATATGGTCTACTCAAAGATATTGCCCTAGAACAAACAGATCTTCAAAACTATAATGGTGTTGCTCTAACCGACAGTAATTATGTCGACGGAAGTGTCTTTGGCTCAATTTATAATACATTGGTTTCTGCCAAAATCAGCTCAAGTGCGCCAACTTTTACTGATCTTTCTAGTGTATACGACCAAGGCATGTCTTTATCACAGCCGGGTAAAATTATTTTAAACGGATTGTTTTACGGGTATTCAAAATTTAAAGATGATGCTTTGCAAAGTGGTAAAGTGCAAGTGATAAATAATCAAGTTTATGATAAGTATGTTTCAGGTACATGGCAGGATCCTTATGACAAACAGAAGGTTTTTGCTATTAGCACTGTAAGTGATGGGTTTGAGGGTAAAGCACAAATATTTACAATGCCATCAAATCTCTGGTTCACAAATGTAGCTTCACTGGTGAATAATTTACAATTTGATGCAGGTGATGGCCTTGGATATCGAACTGTAACCATAGGCCAAAATATTTCGGTTACATACTCAAATTTTGGTGTAAAGGAGATCAAATTTAAATTAAACTTAACCGATGGGACAACATTGTATTCAAGATCAAAAATTGAAATACAAATCTCTGTAGTTGAATCTTATCCATCAAGTGTTACACTTCCAATTAATGTAACCGAATCAGGGAAAACATATAGTGGATATATGACAATTGCATATGCTTCTCCTGCTCTTGGATTGCAAAAACCTCTTATAGTTGCTGAAGGATTTGATCCAGCGAATATTCTGATGCCCAATAAAAAATACGGCATAACAAATATTGTTACATTCAAAGACGGTATACCAGCTAGTAACCTTAAGACCGATTTAGTAGATATACAGAAGTATGATATTGTTTATATTGATTGGATAAATGGTACTGATGATATTAAAAATAACGCAATTGTTTTAAAACAGGCAATTAGGGAGGTGAATCTTCGAAAAGCACAATCAGGAAGTACAAATCCAAACATAGTTCTAGGTATTAGTATGGGTGGATTAGTAGCAAGGTATGCATTAAAAGGAATGGAAAATAGTGGGGAGAATCATCAAACCAAATTGTACATTAGTTTTGATTCTCCACACCAGGGTGCAAGCGTTCCATTGGCTTACCAATATTTAGCCAATCATGCAAAAAGTCTGTATATAAGAACCCCTATCGCTATAGCAGTCGAAAGTATTCTTTGGTTGGCAGGTAGACCTGGGTTAAAGCAAAAAATGGAGATTGCAAGTACTCCGGCTGCAAGACAAATGTTGATCAACTATGTTGATTTTAAAGGTGTAGTTGATAACTCATTTCATGATGCTTGGCCAATTAGAATTAAAAAACTATGGTTATCCTGCCGGAGTAACAGGGATTCCATTCAAAATGATTGCTGTTAGCAATGGTGCAGAATGTGCAACGCCTCAAGCATCAGTACCAGGAAGTTCCTTAGTCTACTATGCAGGGAAAGCAAACACTACTTTTTTAAGTGATTTAATAGGAACAGTAGTACCTCCATTATTTCCGGCTATTGGATTTCTTACAGGGCAACCCTCATTAGTATTAGGTGTACTGCCGGGAAGGAGTGAAATAAAAGCGGATATGCAATTGTATGCCACCGCAGATGGTGGAGGCAACCAAGTATATTATAACAAAGTGACCTACACCAAAAAACTTCTTTGGTTAATTCCTATTACAACAACATTGACAAGCGATGTTAGAAATGCTCCAACTGGAATGCTTTCTTATGAAAGTTATGCCGGTGGATTATATGTTTTCATCCATTAAAGAAATTGTAATCTGTTCGTTAGCAGGATTTGGGTACATAGTCAGATTAAGACCAGTTATGTAATATGTATTGTTAATTGTAGTCGTAATCCCACAAGCATCGGTAATCGTAACGGTTACATGTAAATTTCCCTCATCAGGCCTTGGGTTATTTATAGAAATCCAACACTCTTGACCAACCTCTAAAGTATTTGACCTTAAAGTTGGATTTAATGTTGGCACTAAAACATTTTTGTAACATAGGTTGTTGTTGAGCATCCTGCTTTAGATAAGAATGCAAATAAAGTCCCCGGACCGTCACTAGCTTTTTTCAAGAGTTACAGTCGGTTGATTGGAAGTTCCCTTTACATCTACACTTCCGTTGGTAGACCAATAAACATTAACATCACTTGGCAGATTTGCAATTGAATATTGTGCATTTACACAAAACTCTGCAGGACCTTGAATAGTAACATTTTCACATTGAAAGGTACAAGTAGGAGCAACTGTACGGCATCCCAAGCTTCAATATCTTCCCAGGAAACTATTTGACGCTCTTCCTTTACTTTGAACCCATTTCTTTGACTGTTCTTCCGTAAGGTGTCGTGCCTTAAGAATAACCACACCGCAAAAAGAGAATAATACAGCTAATTAACTTGACAGATATGGTAACATGATCAAAAACATGTTTCATCAGCAATACTAATAACACCTTTGTTTTCAAGCAATCAAAATCATTATGAAGGTTAAATATCTTAAAAAAATAAAGATCTAATCTTCAAAGGTGCTTAAACAGAAAACATCTGGAAATTAGCTCTGAATACCTATGAAACTATTGTAAGCTCTTATTTTAATTAATAATACATGAAATACTCTACTCTACTTTTGATTATACTGCTATGCGCAGTTTTTTCACAAAACCTATCAGCATCTGTAAAAGAATACAGTACCAGTGTCACGACTGATACCATCAAAGAAAGGACTTTGTTAAGTACGAGGTTATATTCCCTCGAGAAGGTGATCAGTCTGCAACAGGAGAATAAAGAATTAAGCAGAAAAGTAAGCTGAAAGTGATTCTTATGAAAAGGTTAATTATTCTTTTAATGGTTGCGGGAGCAACTATAAGGACTGTTTACGGCCAAAAATCTCCTGGAGTATTGCCCCCTTCTCCAGTAACAGCGGAATTTACCAAATACATTACTCATCCGGTGAATATGTATAATGGTCTTGCCGATGTTTCCATCCCATTGTACACGATTCAGCTTAAAGGAGGTCTTACCATTCCTATAAGTCTTTCTTATCACGGCTCAGGCATTAAAGTGGGCCAGGAACGGGGACAGGTGGGACTTGGCTGGGTGGTTAATCCCGGGTATCGTATCTCCCGCACGATGTATGGTTATGCTGATGAGCGGGAAACGATGCCGGATGATTTCAGTGATGCCATTAGCCGGGTAAATGAAGGAACCGAACTGGATAAATACGTGGCCCGTTTTATGCCACCCAATGAGAGCGATCGACCGAGTTGCAGTTACGACATGCAATTGGACGGAGAATATGATCAGTTCAGTTACTCGCTACCGGCAGAATCCGGTAGTTTTATCATCAAGGATCGCAAGAACAAACTGATTCAAAACCTGGATGAAAGCTCACTGCTACTGACCTCCTATTCCACTGGCACAAGCATCAACAATTTTGCCCCCGGCATATTGGGCTTTAAGATGACTGATGGGACAGGTAATAATTATCATTTCGGTGAGTCCATGTCGTTAAAGGGTAACTATGTGTGTGAAACAACCTCTTCACCATATAACGGCAGGGTAAATACAGCATGGGCCCTGACAGATATTATTTCACCTTTGCAGGAGTTGGTTCACTTTGATTATTCCCAGATCAATGTCGGAGGCTGGAAGTCTCAGGCCAGAAGCTTTACCATTGCTGAAGAAAGATCCTTTAATGATATATATTATTTTAGTTCTTTCTACAATTTGAATGATGAAGGTGCGGACGGTTCCTATATCTCTTTTGCCATAGACCAAATCACCGGTCCGAATGAGACCGTAAAGATTTCACATTCAAATGGATCTATCGCCTCGATTGCCATTTATAATAAAAGTAATGAGCTTTACAAAAAAATCTTGTTCCACTCCAATGGAGGCTTGTTGGACTCTGTCAGCATCTGTGATCAGCTGGGGAAAAAGGTGGAAGTGTATAAATTCAGTTATTACAAAGATCAGATTCTTGCAGGTTCCCCATTTGTGGCCGACCAATGGGGTTACTACCACCAGGCAGTCAATTCTAATAACGTATTTCATAAGGAGTTCGAGGATGATCAAATGTGGTTATTGTCTCAAGAACCACCTACTGGGTTGGTGTCGATGAGTCATTTTATCTCAGGCACCCAGCGGGATGATCTTTATAGTTACTTTCCTCCAACAATGTATTCGCTAAAAAGTATTACCTATCCCACAGGAGGTACGACCCAGTATACTTACGAGTCTAACCGTTACCGTGAACTTGCAGAGAAGGACATGAATGGCGGAGGCTTACGGATCAAACAAATAAAGAGTTCTGACGGTGTCACCGGTCAGTCGATCATTCGGGACTATGTATATGGATTGAATGAAAGCGGCAGCGGCGTTGCTACATTATTGTTAAGCTACAAGCATTTTGCAAGCCAAACGCCATTGATTCAGTTGCATGCCGGGGACGACTGGTTAGCCCAGCGGGTGGTAAGCTATTCCAGTAGTGTACAAGGAGATGTGGATCCGGGAGGCTTTATTTCAAGCCCGGTGGTTTATCCTCAGGTAACGGAATACATTAGTTCCGCTACAGAGGGTGTAACAGCAGGTAAGACCGTTTATAATTATGAGTTGGGTTATCAATTTAGTACCAACAGTTATGCCGTAGCGGATCTCTTCATGTCAGGCAAATACTTTGATTACCCGCACTATACCAGCCGTTACCGGTATTGGGATAAGCCCAAACTAAGCAGTCAGCTGGAATACCGAAGGACGGCTTCAGGTGCTTATGAAAAGATAAAGGAAACAGTACTAAGTTATGAGAGTTTCTTC